>NZ_OPYN01000248.1 GCF_900277125.1 Pseudomonas inefficax | reverse complement strand
GAGGCCAGCGACCCATTCGCTCTGTGGCCGGAATTTCTCGACCAGCGGCCAGACCCAGGCAAGGGCACGCTGATTCGCAACAAGGCCGACCTGAGTGGTGAGCGGGTCGCGCTGGAACAGTGCGATGACGGCCATGTGACGATCACCCTCAGTGCCAAAGGGGACGACGCAGGGCTGCAGCTGCTGCGTGACCACCTGAAAGCGTGCATGGGTTATGAACAGACGGCCGAGAGTGGTTTCAGCGCCCGCCGGCGCCATCTGGATGCCCTGCGCCAGGCCAGTGAGCACCTGGAACACGGCCGTGCGCAACTGACCCTGGCTGGCGCGGGTGAGCTGCTGGCAGAAGACCTGCGACAGGCACAGCACGCCTTGGGGGAAATTACCGGGGCATTCAGCTCAGACGACCTGCTGGGGAGGATTTTCTCCAGTTTCTGCATCGGCAAGTAATCCACAGCCAGGCATGGCCAAGAGCCGCTCCTTCGGGAGCGGCTTTTTTTTGCCGGTAATTCGTTACAGGAGATAACCGGGTACCTGTGCGAGGAGGCCCTTACAAGCCCTGAATCTCCGTGGCTGTACCAACGCTTTCGCGGGGTTGCCCGCTCCTACCTTGTCCGTATCCAGCCCTACCTCCATGTTTTTTCCATTCACAGGCTCGAATCCAAGCTCAGGAGCCCTGTGGAAAACTCGCCTTCAGCTCCGTTGATAAGCAGGCTTTTTTTCTGAGGACAAACCCGCCTGTGGGTAAAGAGTCATTTAATCCACAGGCTAAATCGTGTTATCCATAGCCCTCATGGCACTCCAGCCACAGGGTTTAATTTTTCTCTATCCTGCATGAACAGAGGCCTCTGTAACCTTATCCACAGAACAGCTTGTGCATAAGAATAAACATAAAAACAAAGCTTTTTTAAATTTCTCCTCTTTGATTTCTGTTACCTGCCACTCATCCACAGGCTGGTCAAATTTTGCTCAGAAGGTTTCTTTAAAGGGGGTTAAGTCCCTATACTTGTCCGCTTACCTTCTCTATTCGCAAAACAGGCACGAGGTGCGTGGTGGATTTCCCTTCCCGTTTTGAAGTGATCGTCATCGGCGGCGGCCATGCCGGTACCGAGGCTGCGCTTGCGTCTGCACGCATGGGTGTGAAAACCCTGCTGCTGACCCATAACGTGGAAACCCTCGGTCACATGAGCTGCAACCCCGCCATCGGCGGTATTGGCAAAAGCCATCTGGTCAAAGAGATCGATGCCCTCGGTGGCGCCATGGCGCTGGCAACCGACAAGAGCGGCATCCAGTTCCGCGTTCTGAACAACCGCAAGGGGCCGGCGGTACGCGCCACCCGTGCACAGGCCGACCGCGCCATCTACAAGGCAGTGGTACGGGAAATCCTGGAAAACCAGCCGAACCTGTGGATATTCCAGCAATCCTGCGACGACCTGATCGTCGAGCAGGACCAGGTGAAAGGCGTGGTGACCCAGATGGGCCTGCGTTTCTTCTCCGAATCGGTGGTACTGACCACCGGTACCTTCCTCGGCGGCCTTATCCACATTGGTTTGCAAAACCATTCCGGTGGTCGCGCCGGCGATCCGCCTTCGATCGCCCTGGCCCACCGCATGCGTGAATTGCCGCTGCGCGTCGGCCGCCTGAAAACCGGTACCCCGCCTCGCATCGATGGTCGTTCGGTGGACTTTTCGGTGATGACCGAGCAGCCAGGCGATACGCCGATTCCGGTGATGTCGTTCATGGGCAATGCCCAGATGCACCCGCGCCAGGTGAGCTGCTGGATCACCCACACCAATGCACGCACCCACGAGATCATTGCCTCGAACCTAGACCGTTCGCCGATGTACTCGGGTGTGATCGAAGGTGTCGGCCCGCGCTACTGCCCGTCGATCGAAGACAAGATCCATCGCTTCGCCGACAAGGAAAGCCACCAGGTGTTCATCGAGCCGGAAGGCCTGACCACCCATGAGCTGTACCCCAACGGTATTTCCACTTCGCTGCCGTTCGACGTGCAGCTGGAGCTGGTGCGGTCGATCCGAGGCATGGAAAACGCTCACATCGTGCGCCCGGGCTACGCCATCGAGTACGACTACTTCGACCCGCGCGACCTCAAGTACAGCCTCGAGACCAAAGTCATCGGCGGCCTGTTCTTTGCCGGGCAAATCAACGGCACCACCGGTTACGAAGAAGCCGGCGCCCAGGGCTTGCTGGCCGGGACCAACGCCGCACTGCGTGCGCAGGGCCGTGATAGCTGGTGCCCGCGCCGCGACGAGGCGTACATCGGCGTACTGGTCGACGACCTGATTACCCTGG
>NZ_OPYN01000247.1 GCF_900277125.1 Pseudomonas inefficax | reverse complement strand
AGTGCAGCCGGACACCCTGTTCGTCTCCATCTCGCAGTCTGGCGAAACCGCCGATACTTTGGCCGCGCTGCGCAACGCCAAGGAGCTGGGCTTCCTCGGCAGCCTGGCGATCTGCAACGTCGGTATCAGCTCGCTGGTGCGTGAGTCGGACCTGACCCTGCTGACCCTGGCCGGTCCGGAAATCGGCGTGGCCTCGACCAAAGCCTTCACCACCCAGCTGGTTTCCCTGATGCTGCTGACCTTGGCTCTGGGCCAGGTGCGCGGTACCCTGGAAGCCGGTGTCGAAGCCGAGCTGGTAGAAGAGCTGCGCCGCCTGCCGGCCCGCCTGGGCGAAGCCTTGGCCATGGATGCCACTGTCGAGAAAATCGCCGAACTGTTCGCCGACAAGCACCATACCCTGTTCCTCGGCCGTGGTGCGCAGTACCCGGTGGCGATGGAAGGTGCGCTAAAGCTCAAGGAAATCTCCTACATCCACGCCGAAGCCTACCCGGCAGGCGAGCTGAAGCACGGCCCGCTGGCGCTGGTGGACAACGACATGCCCGTGGTAACCGTTGCACCGAACAACGAGTTGCTGGAGAAGCTGAAGTCGAACCTGCAGGAAGTGCGCGCCCGTGGTGGCGAGCTGGTTGTTTTTGCCGACGAGCAGGCCGGCATGACCAATGGCGAGGGTACCCACGTGATCAAGGTGCCGCACATCGCCGACGCCCTGGCGCCGATCCTGTACACCATCCCGCTGCAGCTGCTGTCTTACTACGTGGCCGTGCTCAAGGGCACCGATGTGGACCAGCCGCGTAACCTGGCCAAGTCGGTTACGGTCGAGTAAGCCAGAAGCCAGGGGCGCTTTGCGCCCCGTCGCGACACAAGGCCGCTCCTACAGGAAATTGCGTTCTCCTGTAGGAGCGGCCTTGTGTCGCGATGGGCTGCAAAGCAGCCCCGCCGATCTTGCATCAGATCTGCATCGCCATCCCGTCCACATTCATCGCCGCCTGGCGCAAGGCCTCGGAGCGGGTGGGGTGGGGGTGGCAAGTGAGGGCGATGTCTTCTGCCGATGCCGAGAACTCCATGGCCACGCAGAATTCACCAATCATCTCGCTGACACTTGGGCCTACCAGGTGCACACCCAGCACTTCATCGGTTTCAGCATCGGCGATGACCTTGGCGAAGCCTTCAGTCTCGTGGTTGATCTTGGCGCGGCTGTTGGCCGTGAACGGGAATTTGCCGACTTTATAGGCACGCCCTTCGGCCTTGAGCTGCTCTTCGGTCTTGCCCACGGTGGCAAGCTCCGGACGGGTATAGATCACGCCAGGGATAAGGTTGTAATTGACCTCGTGGGGCTTGCCGGCGATGCGTTCGATGCAGGCCACCGCTTCGTCTTCGGCTTTATGCGCCAGCATCGGGCCGGAGGTGACGTCACCAATCACCCAGATACCCGGCACGGAAGTGCGGTGGTGGTCGTTGCCGAGCATGCCGCGCTTGTCGGTCTCCAGGCCCACGCTTTCCAGGTTCAGCCCTTTGGTATAGGGGCGGCGACCGATGGCGACCAGTACGTAATCGGCCTGTAGCGATTCTGCAGTGCCGCCGGCGGCCGGCTCCAGGGTCAGGTTCACGCCATCGGCGCTGGCGCTGGCCTGGGTCACCTTGCTGCCCAGCTTGAACACCATGCCTTGCTTGGCCAAGGCCTTCTGCAGGGCCTTGGCGGTTTCTTCATCAGTACCCGGGCAGATTCGGTCTAGGTATTCGATGACCGTCACTTGGCTGCCCAGGCGGCGCCATACCGAACCCAGTTCGAGGCCGATCACGCCGGCACCGATGACGACCAGGTGCTTCGGCACCTGTGGCAGCGACAGCGCGCCGGTCGAGTCGATGATGCGCTGGTTGTCGATGGTCACGCCCGGCAGGGGGGTAGGTTCGGAGCCGGTGGCAATGACGATGTCTTTGGCCTGCAGTGTGGTTTCGCTGCCGTCCTCGGCCTTGACCACGACCTTGCCGACACCATCCAGGCGGCCCCAGCCCTTGATCCAGTCGACCTTGTTCTTGCGGAACAGGTACTCGATGCCCTTGGTCAGGCCGGTCACGCTCTCGTCCTTCTGTTTCATCATCTGGGCGAGGTTGAGGTTAGGTTTGACTTCGATACCGAGGTGGGCGAACTCGTCACCGCTGGCGGCTTCGTAAAGCTCTGAAGCATGCAACAACGCCTTGGAGGGCATGCAGCCCACGTTCAGGCAAGTGCCGCCCAAGGTGGCACG
>NZ_OPYN01000246.1 GCF_900277125.1 Pseudomonas inefficax | reverse complement strand
GGGTGAGAGCTGCGGGTGGTCACCGAGGTATTCATCGCCCACGTTGGGCCCGCCGATGAAACCGAGCAGGCCGTCCACCACCACGATCTTGCGGTGGTTGCGGAAGTTCACCTGGAAGCGGTTGAACCAGCCACGACGCGTTGCGAAGGCATGAACCTGTACGTCACCGTCGAGCAGTAGCTGGCTGTAGATGGACGGCAAGGCATGGCTGACTACGCGGTCATAAAGCACGAACACCTTCACTCCTTCGGCAGCCTTGCGCTGAAGCAGTTGCTGCAGTGTTTTGCCAAGGNGGTCGTCATGGATGATGAAGAACTGCACCAGCACCACGTCGCGTGCAGTTTCAATAGCGTCGAAGATCGCTTCGAATGTCGCCTTGCCAGCGATCAGCAGGTTCACCTCGTTATTGGCAAGGGAGGGCATGCGCCCGAGCTTGGGCATGGCGCGCAACGCCGCATAGCTTTCCGACTCGCGGGCGGTGAGGGCTTCTTCTACCCAGGGCCGCCAGTTGAGGTTGGCCATGGCCACATCCATTTCCTGGTTTGCATGACGTCGAGCCTTGATGTAGGCATAGAACGAGCGTGCGCCGAAGACCAGGTAAGGGATCAGGGTGAGGTAGGGGATGAAGAACAACGGCATGGCCCAGGCGATTGCGCCCTGGGCAGTACGCACGGTGAGCAGCGCGTGCAGTGCAGCGACGATACCCAGCAGGTGAACCAGGCCGAGTAGGTAACCGAAGAAGTAGGGGCTGTGATAGTCCATATGCATCCTGCTGGCCGAGTACACTTGAGTAACAGAACACGTTCCCGGTCCGCGTTGCAACCTGCAGGTGGATTTGGCGTCTAAGGCTCAGCCCGGCCCGCTTGGCCGGCTTTTTCCAGGAGCGTTCGTCCATGAAGATTCGTCTGCCACTGTTGGCGTTGGCCCTAGGCGTGAGCAGCCCGCTGGTGCATGCTCAGATGCTACAGCCGGGTTTGTGGGAGCTGACCACCAGCAACATGCAGGTCGATGGCAAGCCGTTACCCGACATGGAGTTCATGCTCGGCCAGTTGAAGAACCTGCCGCCGGAGCAGCGCGCGATGATGGAAGGGGTGCTGGCCAAGCAGGGGGTGACTGTTGGCGGTAAGGGGGTGCGCTCGTGCCTGACGCCAGAACAGGTCGCCACCAACGATATCCCGCTGCAGGACCCGAAGTCAGGGTGCACCCAGAAGATTACCGACCGCACCGGCAATGTGTGGAAATTTCAGTTCAGCTGCCCTAAAGCGCAGGGCAGTGGCCAGGCGACTTTCCTCAGTGACCGGGAGTTCACCACCCAGGTCAATGGTACTTTCAACGCCTCGGGTGTACAGCAGCAAGGCAGCATGAACACCCGCGCCGTGTGGTTGGGCAATGATTGCGGTTCGGTCAAGCCGCGCAGCTGACATCCCATTGCCACTGGCTGGTAGCGACAGCGTCGTGGGCATGCAGGCTTTCTGCATGTTCCACGCGCAGCTTGAAGGCCGTGCTCCATTCTATTTGCCGTAGCGCCTTGTGCAGGCGTCGTGCGGCGTCTTCGCAGAACATGAGGTTCTGGCCATTGGCCAAGGCAAAGGCTTGTTCGTCTGCGCGCTTTACCGCGGTCTGCACCGCTGTCCCCAGGCTGGCTTCTATGCGGTCGATCAGCTCGGTGATTGGCAAAACCTGTTGCTTGCTGTGCAGCTTTACCTGGATTTGGGCGCTACTGCGTTGGCTATGGGGCGTCGCTACGATGCCTTCGGCGCTGCCAAGCCACTGCAGCACTGCCGATTTGTCGATCTGTTCAGCGCTGAAGTGGGCCTGGAACTGCTGCTGAATCAGCTGGCGGGCAAGTGCAGCCGAGCAGGGGCAGGTCGAAGAGTATGGGACGGAGACGGATAGTTCCACGTGGAACATTTCATTTTCAATCCTTGCATCGACTGCCACGGCATAGCTTTTCCATCCCTCCAGCGGGCTGATCAAAGCAGGCCTTTTAAGCAGATGCTCAAAGCGCAGACGCAGATAGGCTGCGGAAGAAAGGCCTTCATGGCTGCTGAGGAAGTCAGCCAGCAGTTGCCGGATAGTGAGAGGCGTCAGGGGCTGATGCTCCAACGACTCCAGCGCCAGATAAAGCCGCGACATATGGA
>NZ_OPYN01000245.1 GCF_900277125.1 Pseudomonas inefficax | reverse complement strand
GACCAGGCTGCCCAGGCCCCTGGCTGGCTGCAGGAGTTGCGCGGCGAGCATGTGCCGGAAACCGAAGAGTACGGCATTGCCGCCACCACCTGGCAGGCCCGGCGCCCGCTTCATCCACAGCGCTTTTTCGACTTTATCCACACGCCCTGGAGTAATGGGCGGCTGTTGCGTTCGAAAGGCTTTTTCTGGCTGGCCAGCAAGTACCAGGAGGCCGGAAGCTGGTCGCAGGCAGGAGGCATGATGCGCCATGGCCTGGCGGGACGCTGGTGGCGCTTCGTGCCGCGCGAGCAGTGGCCACAGGATGTGGATAACACTGTCGCGATCTTGAAGAACTGGGTTGCCGAGAGTGGTGACTGCCGCCAGGAACTGGTGTTCATAGGGCAGAATATCGACTTCGGAAAATTATCCACAGCACTCGAAGCATGCCTGTTGACCGAGCAGGAAATGGACTTGGGGCCCATGGGCTGGTTGCGCCTGCCGGATCCGTTCGGTCCATGGAATGAGGAGGCCGCAGCATGAACCCCATGCGCAAGCCTGTGGATATCTTTCAGGTATTTGGCGAATCACCGCAGGTGTTGACCGAGGTGCTGCAGGATGGCGTGAACCTGGCGGTATGGCGCCGGCGTTTGCCGGCGCAGCTTGAGGATTTTGCCGCGCTGGTGGTCAACCTCGGCCAGCCCTTGGCAGACCAGCGCGTCATCGACGTGGACGAGCAGCATATGCCGGTACTGACCGAATTATTGCGCGAAGCGGCGGACTTGCACGGCTACGAGTCGTTCGTGGCGGATGTGACCTGGTTGGTGGCTGCCTATACCTGCCTGGTGGGTGCGCAGCGGGTCGGCTTGCGCCTGCGGGTACTGACAGGCCCCATGTGCCCGCGCTTCCATGTGGATAACGTTCCGCTGCGGCTGCTCACCACCTACGCTGGCGCAGGTAGCGAGTGGTTAAAAGAGGAGGCTAGCCCTCGTGGGGACTTACACACAGCGGTACCCCCGGTGGATAACATCCAACACCTGCAAGCCGGCGATGTGGCGGTGCTCAAAGGTGAGAAGTGGCAAGGCAATGAAGGCGCGGGGCTGGTGCATCGTTCGCCCTCGGGGCCGCAGGGGCGCCTACTACTCAGCCTTGACTGGCTCGCCTGACGGCGCATAGTGAGGCCTCACCATCGCCCGAAGCCGCCCCATGCTGCAGAACATTCCTACCCACGTGATTGCCGGCCCGCTGGGGGCCGGCAAGACCACCCTGATCCGTCATTTGCTGGCCCAGCGCCCGGCCAATGAGCGCTGGGCTGTATTGATAAACGAATTTGGCCTGGTTGGTTTGGATGCTGCCTTGCTCAGCCGTGACGAAGACGGCATTGCCATTGGCGAGGTCGCAGGTGGATGCCTGTGCTGCGTCAATGGCATGCCGTTCCAGGTGGGCTTGGGCCGACTGCTGCGCAAATCCCGCCCTGACCGGCTGTTCATCGAGCCGTCCGGGCTGGGTCATCCCTTGCAGTTGCTCGCTCAGTTGAAAAGAGCCCCTTGGGCCGGAGTGCTGACAATACAGCCATTGCTGACGGTGGTGGATGCGCAGTCGATGGTCCGGAACGAACAGCTTCCGGAGGCTCAACAGCAGGCGCTCGAGGCTGCTGAAAACATCGTATTGAACAAATCAGAGGCTGTGGATGAAAAACACAAGCTGTTGATAAAAAACAAATTAATTGGGAAAAGACTGTTCTGGACCGTTCAAGGTAAGCTGCCCTTGTCAAACCTTCCGGCCGCACCCATTGGCATTGTAGACAGCCCGTTTGTGGATAACGGTATTGTCGACAATCCTGGAAATCCAACGGCGGCGCTATGGACGGACCCTGGCCAGCCGATTTGTCTTGCCCAGCAGGGAGAAGGAGGTTGGAGCATTGGCTGGCGCTGGCACCCTGGCCAGCAATTTTATCCACAGCGGCTGCAGGCGTTCTTGCGGGCTTGGCCGTGGCGACGCGCCAAGGGGGTTATCCACAGCGTGGAGGGCTGGCAATCATTCAATGGCCTGAATGGGGACATGCCCGCCTGGCAGTCCAGCGACTGGCGCAGGGATACGCGCATCGAACTGATTTTCGACCAGCCACAATCGCAATCCGCGCTTCAGGCCGGGTTGAGCGAATGTCGTATCAGTTGATCAGTTGCGCCAGCGGTTGTGCTCCTGGCGCCACTGCTGCATCTCGATGACATTGTCGGCGCGCGGTGGGGTCTTGATCTCGAACGGGTAGGGCGCAAGTTCGATCTGCACACTGTGGGCGCCGAACTGCGTCACGGTACCGGGGTGGCGCTGTTCGCCCGTGACGGTGAACTCGAAGGCATAGACGCGCGCCAGGCGCTTGCGGCCGTTGGCGTCACGGACAAAGGCGATGCGCTTGAGTGCGACCGCATCGTCGAGCAGTTCGAGGTCGAGCTTGGTGCAATGCTGTTTGACCCGTTCCAGGGCTTTCTCGCGCAAC
>NZ_OPYN01000244.1 GCF_900277125.1 Pseudomonas inefficax | reverse complement strand
GCGATCAGGGCGCGTCACTCGCGGTTGTTCCCGGAGTATCCGCTGGGCACGGACTTTACAGTTGAAGAGCGGGATTTGCTGCGGGCGCTTAACTGGTTGAAGGGCAAGTTCAAGCTGAGCGAGGTGCTGGAGCTGGGCAAGGCAGCGCTGGATGCGCCGGGGCCGGAGGGGTATGAGCGGCATCTGGCGCGGATGGGGCTGGATCAGCCGCAGGGGCTGAAGGAAGAGCTTTATCAGCGGTTGTTGCTGGCGGGATTGGCGGCTGCCAGATAGAGAGTGTTGAGGCCATTCGCGGGCATGCCCGCTCCCACAGGGCCAACACAGATCTTGAAACCTGTGGTGTACCTGTGGGAGCGGGCGTGCCCGCGAAGCAGGCGCCGCGATTACTCGATGAAGGTAACCACGCCACCTTCCAGCGACTTCACCCGGGCCAGCGATTCAACGCGGTAGCCTTGGCTGTCCAGCTCGGCACGGCCGCCCTGGAACGACTTCTCGATCACGATACCCAGGCCGGCGACGGTGGCGCCGGCCTGCTTGATGATCGAGATGAGTGCCTGCGACGCCTTGCCGTTGGCCAGAAAGTCATCGATCACCAGCACGCGGTCGCTGCTGTTGAGGTGGCGCGGCGAGATGGCAACAGTGTTTTCGGTCTGCTTGGTGAAGGAGTACACCGAGGCGGTCAGCAGGTTCTCGGTCAGGGTCAGCGACTGGTGCTTGCGCGCGAAGATCACCGGCACGCCCAGCTTCAGGCCTGTCATCACCGCCGGGGCAATGCCCGAGGCTTCGATGGTGACGATCTTGGTAACGCCCGCGTCGGCGAACAGGCGGGCGAACTCGTCACCGATCAGCTGCATCAGCGCAGGGTCGATCTGGTGGTTGAGAAACGCATCGACTTTGAGAACCTGATCGGAAAGCACGATGCCTTCTTCGCGAATCTTCTGATGCAGTGCTTCCACTGTGGTATTCCTCGATGTAACAAAGGTTGCCGCAATTAGCGGCAAAGTTTAAGAGTAATGGTTGATCAGCGTTTGAGCATTGCCCGGATATCGGCCAGGGCATTGTTGCCCCGTGC
Source organism: Pseudomonas inefficax (assembly GCF_900277125.1). Classification (GTDB taxonomy): domain Bacteria; phylum Pseudomonadota; class Gammaproteobacteria; order Pseudomonadales; family Pseudomonadaceae; genus Aquipseudomonas; species Aquipseudomonas inefficax. The sequence continues at coordinate 139 of NZ_OPYN01000244.1, read as the reverse complement.
GGCCTTCACCTCGACCGGCGCATCGTCCAGGCCTTCCCAGGCCAGGTCGTCCGGTGGCAGTTCGTCGAGGAACCGGCTGGGCGTGCAGTCGATGATTTCACCGTACTGCTTGCGCTTGGCGGCGAAGGTGAAGGCCAGG
>NZ_OPYN01000243.1 GCF_900277125.1 Pseudomonas inefficax | reverse complement strand
CCATCTACAAGACCTGGTACGGCTTCTTCAGCCTGTCCAGCGCGGCCCAGCTGGCCAGCCTGTTGCTGTTGGCAGTGATGCTGGTGCTGTATGGCGAGCGCCGTGCCAGGGGCGCCAGCCGCAGCGGCAACGAGCGGCCGCGTGGGCAGGCGCTCTATCACCTGCGCGGGTTCAAGGCGTTGCTGGCCAGTGGCTGGTGTCTGCTGGTGTTCGCCTGCGCCTTCGTCATCCCGCTGCTGCAACTGCTGGCGTGGTTCTGGCAGCGCGGCCGGCAGGACTTGGACGAGCGCTATGTCGGCCTGGTGCTGCATACCCTGTACCTGGGCGGTATGGCGGCGCTGGTCACGGTGTGCGTGGCGTTGCTGCTGGCCTTTGCCCGGCGCCAGGCGCCGACGGGTGGTATCCGCGCCGGGGTAGGCCTGGCCAACCTGGGCTATGCCTTGCCCGGCTCGGTGCTGGCGGTGTCGATCATGCTGGCCTTCAGTTACCTCGACAACCACCTGGTCATCCCGCTGTCCAGCTGGCTGGGCGGTGCCGGCAAGCCGCTGCTGCTGGGCAGCCTGGCGGCGTTGCTGCTGGCCTACCTGGTGCGCTTCATCGCGGTGGCCTACGGGCCGCTGGAGAGCAGCCTGGAGCGGATCCGCCCGTCACTGCCCGAGGCATCCCGCAGCCTTGGCGTCGGCGGCGCGAGATTGTTTTTCAAGGTGTATCTGCCGCTGCTGGTACCTGGCGCGCTCAGCGCCGCCCTGCTGGTGTTTGTCGATGTGCTCAAGGAAATGCCGGCCACCTTGCTGATGCGCCCGTTCGGCTGGGACACCTTGGCGGTAAGGGTATTCGAGATGACCAGCGAAGGTGAGTGGGCGCGAGCATCGTTGCCGGCACTGACCCTTGTGCTGGTGGGCCTGCTGCCGGTCATCGGCCTGATCCGCCGTTCGGCACGTCGACCCGGTCACAGTCACTGAGGGTGCCAGCCCGCGCCCTTGCGGCTACAATGCGCGGCATTCGCGCGGCGGGTCCTACACAAGAAGAGCTGACGACCCGACGTCATCGACCGCCGCCGCTTCGCCACGCCCGGAAGGAGAAACCCATGGGACAGCGCACGCTTTTGTATGACCTGCACCTGGCGCTTGGCGCCAAGACGGTCGATTTCGGTGGCTGGGACATGCCCCTGCACTATGGCTCGCAGGTCGAGGAGCACCATCAGGTGCGCAGCGATTGCGGGGTGTTCGATGTGTCCCATATGACCGTGATCGATGTCGACGGCAGCGACGCCACTGCCTGGTTGCAGCGTCTGCTGGCCAACGACGTGGCCCGCCTCGACGACACCGGCAAGGCGCTTTACAGCCCGCTGCTGCAGGCGCAGGGCGGGGTGATCGATGACCTGATCGTCTACCGCACGGAAGATGGCTATCGTCTGGTCACCAACGCCGCCACCCGTGCCAAGGTACTCGACTGGCTGCAGCAGCAGCGTGCCGGTTTTGACGTGGACTTCAAGGTCCGCCCGGACCTTGCCATCCTTGCCATCCAGGGTCCGCATGCACGCGAGAAGGTGGCTGCCTTGCTCAGCCCCGCGCGTGCCTCGCTGATCCGCGAACTGCGCCCGTTCGAAGGCGTTGCCGAAGGCGACTGGTTCATTGCCCGCACCGGCTATACCGGTGAAGACGGCCTGGAGATCATGCTCCCGGGCGAGCAGGCCGTGGCCTTCTTCAACGACCTGGTCGGTGCCGGCATCGCCCCCAGCGGCCTGGGTGCCCGCGATACCCTGCGCCTGGAAGCCGGCATGAACCTGTACGGCCAGGACATCGACG
>NZ_OPYN01000242.1 GCF_900277125.1 Pseudomonas inefficax | reverse complement strand
CGCAGGTAGGGCTGGCCGACCTTGTTGGCCAGCCATTGGCAGAGGCGGTCCAGGTCCAGGGGCTGGCCAGGGTGTCGGCGGTCTTCCAGGGCGCAGGCGGCGATCTGTTCCAGCGGGTGAGCGGTGGGGTGAGTGGCGGCGTGCTCGAGTACCTGCAGGGTGTCGTTGGCGTGTAGATGCTGGTCGGCGAGCAGGGCCTGGAGCACGCGCTTGAGGTCGAGTGCCGGGTTGTCGGGGGTGTGCATGGTTGGCGTCCGTGCCTGATAGGGGAGTGCTAATCAAGGCTAGCCGGACGGCGGAAGGTTAACGGAAGTGAAAAGTTTCGGGAATTTACTGTGCCTGTACTGGCCCTATCGCCGGCAAGCCAGCTCCCACAGGATCACCACAGGCTCGAAGATTGCGCTGTACCTGTGGGAGCCGGCTTGCCGGCGATAGGACCGGTAAATGCTTACACAACCGCCAGCTCCACCCGCTGCAGGTTGCTCAGGCTCACCTCACCCACACACACCAGATTGCGCAGTTTTTGCGCAATCACCTCGGCCCGGTGCCAGCTCAGGCCGCCGATGCCGACCTCGATATCCAGCCAGTCATCCTGCTGGCTGACCTGCACGCTGTGCGGGGTCAGGAACTGCAGGGCAAACAGGTTGAGCACCCGGCACAGGCTGTCAGGTTCGGCCTCGGCCTGCAGGCGATAGTGCACGGTGCTTTGGGCGTTGCTGGCGGCCCAGGCGTCGTTACGGGGCTGTGCGTTCATGCTGGTCTCCGCGAATGTGGGAGAAATTCTTGCACGTTGGCGGCGGTATTTTTTCGCTATGATTTGATAATTTCGCTGTCTTGGCGAATTGTTCTATTCATAAAGTGCTGTTCAGGAGAATTGTTGATGCACAGCGAGCTGGACGCCTACGACCGCCGTATTCTCGAACTGCTGCAGGAGGACGCCTCGCTGTCCAGCGCACAGATCGCCGAACGCGTGGGGTTGTCGCAATCGCCGTGCTGGCGGCGTATCCAGCGGTTGAAGGAGGAGGGCGTGATTCGCGGGCAGGTGACCTTGCTGGACCGCAAGAAGGTCGGCCTGAACACGCAGATCTTCGCCGAGGTAAAACTGAACGCCCACGGGCGCTCCAACTTCACCGAGTTCACGGACGCGATACGTGGGTTTCCGGAGGTGCTGGAGTGTTATGTGCTGATGGGTTCGGTAGACTTTCTGTTGCGCATTGTCACCCCGGATATCGAGGCTTATGAGCGGTTCTTCTTCGAAAAACTGTCGAACGTGCCGGGGATACAGGAGGTGAACTCGATCGTGGCGCTGTCGGAGATCAAGTCCACAACCAGCCTGCCACTGTCGCGATAAGACCGTTTCAGACCCGCTGACGCGGTCCCTGTAGGAGCGGCCTTGTGTCGCGAAAGGGGCGCTAAGCGCCCCCAGGCTTTGTGCACCAAGCAGATATTGCCGGGGCCGCTGTGCGGCCCTTTCGCGACACAAGGCCGCTCCTACAAAGGCTGCGTCAGCCTTCAGAAGGGTTCACGCCTTGAGCAGGTGCTTCCAGCCGCGGCTCTGATCCACCGCCCGGGCCTGTTCGATACGCGCTTCCAGCACTTCATCGCTGATCGGCTGTTCAGCCAGCTCATGCAGCTTCTTCAGGTCGCCATACAGGCGGTCCATCTGTGGCGCTTCCAGCACCTGGCGGGCATGATGCAGCCAGGCCAGTAGCTGTTCGATACGCGGCAACTGCTCGGCCAGGTCTTCCGGGCGCTGGGTGTACAACGGCAGTTTCAACGCACGGCCTTCTTCGCCCAGCAG
>NZ_OPYN01000241.1 GCF_900277125.1 Pseudomonas inefficax | reverse complement strand
CCGACTGGGCACTCAAGCATCAATCGTTCGTCTGGTACCTGATGTTCGTTGGCCTGCTGATGGGGATCTTCTCCTACTTCAACCTGGGCCGTGAGGAAGACCCGTCATTCACCATCAAGACCATGGTCATCCAGACCCGCTGGCCCGGCGCGACCCAGGACGAAACCCTGTACCAAGTCACCGACCGCATCGAGAAGAAGCTCGAGGAACTCGATTCCCTCGACTACACCAAAAGCTACACCCGCCCCGGCGAATCCACGGTCTACGTGTACCTGCGCGACACCACCAAGGCCAAGGACATTCCGGATATCTGGTACCAGGTGCGCAAGAAGATCCAGGACATTCGCGGTGAATTCCCTGCGGGTATCCAGGGGCCCGGGTTCAACGATGAATTCGGCGATGTGTTTGGTTCCATCTACGCCTTCACCGCCGACGGTCTGACCCTGCGCCAGCTGCGCGACTACGTGGAACAGGCGCGGGCCGAGGTGCGTGATGTGCCCAACATCGGCAAGATCGAGCTGATCGGCACCCAGGACGAAGTGCTGTACCTGAACTTCTCCACCCGCAAGCTGGCAGCCCTTGGCATCGACCAGCGTCAGGTCATGCAGGCCCTGCAATCGCAAAACGCCGTGACCCCTGCCGGCGTGATCGAGGCTGGGCCGGAACGTATCTCGGTGCGTACCTCCGGGCAGTTCACCTCGGAAAAGGACCTGCAAACCGTCAATTTGAAGATCAACGACCGCTTCTTCCGCCTGGCCGACATCGCCGATATCGAGCGCGGCTACGTCGATCCCCCTTCACCGATGTTCCGCTACAACGGCCAGACGGCGTTAGGCCTGGCCATCGGCATGAAGGCTGGCGGCAATATCCAGGTGTTCGGTGCAGCGCTGAAGAAGCGCATGGACCAAGTGGTCGAAGACCTGCCCGTGGGCGTCGGGGTGCATACCGTTTCCGACCAGGCCGTGGTGGTAAAGCAAGCGGTCGGCGGCTTCACCAGTGCGCTGTTCGAGGCGGTGGTGATCGTGCTGGCGGTGAGTTTCGTCAGCCTCGGCGTGCGTGCCGGGCTGGTGGTGGCCTGCTCGATCCCGCTGGTGCTGGCCATGGTGTTCGTGTTCATGGAATACAGCGGTATCACCATGCAGCGGATTTC
>NZ_OPYN01000240.1 GCF_900277125.1 Pseudomonas inefficax | reverse complement strand
ACGCGCTACGGGACACGCTCAGCGCACTGCAAAGGAGGCTGGTCGGATACGANCCTGACTCTCTCAGTTCCTCGATCAGGAAAAACGATCGGGATCCGACATCAAGAGAGCCGTAGCCTTTTTTAAGATTTCAGCCTCGGTCTCCAGGCGCTTGATCTTGGCTCGCAGTTGCTGGAGCTCTCGCTNTTCGTCGCTGATCGCTTTGGTACCGGCTACTGGCTGGCCCTTCTGTCGCTCTTTACGTACCTGATCAACCCAGCGGCGCAGGGCTGTAGGGCCGACGTCCATTGAAGCGCAGACGTCGGGAATCGAGCAGTGGTCATCTAGAACCATGCTGGCGGCACGTTGCTTGAACTCGCGGGTGTAGGTCTTTCGTTCTTGCATGAAACCTCCTGATTGGGCGAATCATATCGCCCTTAAGAGGTGTCCGGGATCATTAGGCCAGTTCAGTTCACCCGCGAAGAGGCCAGCAAGGACAGCATCACTTCATGGGCTGCGATTCAATCCCATCCAGCAATGCCTCAACCAACCCTTCCGCCATTTCGAGCGCATTCAGGTTGCTCCAGAACAGGCTCTTGCCGGTTTCATCCAGGTGTTCCAGGGCTTTGTAGCCGCAGTCGTAGGCGCCGCGCAGGTACTGGGCGACATGCACCAAGGCGTCGTGGGCGGAGACGCCCGGGTTTACTGTGAACAAAGGTGGATGGCCGGCATCGCAGCGGCTGAAAGCGCGCTCTTTGGTGTCGGGAAGAGGTGGATTGGGAACAATTTTTTTCATAGCCAAACTCCGATAGAGGTTGGCCGGCACCATCCGTTTCCACGCGAAGGGTGGCGGCTGCACGCGGGGTGGAAAGCCAGGCTATCGGAACCCCGGCAGGCCATTCGGCCTCCCGCGCGCAGCTGCCATGACAACAGCTATTCCGATTTACCTGCCGGGTTTCCACACCCGATCGCTGAACCGACAGCGACCCGGCAAGCCTAGAGAGCAGGCTTTCCCCGGACAATCAGACGGGCTTCGACACGGTGCGTAGGATAATTCGTCAGATGGTATGGCTGAGTAGGAAATGGCTCGCAACGAAGTAGGATGCTGCTGATATTTTTGTGCACTGGGTCCGCTGCGCGGCCCTTCGCGGGCACGCCCGCTCCCACAGGAATAGCGCAAGCCTGGCAAGCGGTGCAGTACCTGTGGGAGCGGGCATGCCCGCGAAGGGCCGCGTAGCGGACCCAGACAATCTCAATCTAAAAATACAAAAGAGGGCCTGAGCCCTCTTCCTGAATCGATGCGCCAACCCTCAATCCGCATCCGAATCAAACAACCGCTCCAACTCCGCCCGGGCCTCCTTGGCTGTCTGCATAACCTTGGCCCGGTCATCCCGCACCTGCCCCTGGGCCACCAGCACCTCTTCGTCATGCTGGGTAAACCGCGCAATCCGGTCCGCCGCCTGCTCTTCGCTCAACCCCAGCCCCACCAATGCCCGGCGGGTCATCTCCAGGCTGGAGTAGAACGTCTCGCGAATCGGCTCGGCACCGACATCCGCCAACTTGTGCACATGCTGGCGGTTACGCGCGCGGGCCAGCACTTTCAGGTGCGGGTACAGGCGCTTCACCCGTTCCGCCGTGTGAATGGCAGCTTCTGGGTCATCGATGGTGATGATGAAATACTCCGCCTCGCCCACCTTGGCAGCATGCAGCACCTCGGGGCGCAGCGGGTCGCCGTAGAACACCGGTACCTGTTCGAACATGCGGGTCATCTCGATGGTGTCCACCGAGGTTTCCAGGGCAATGAACGGAATCTTCTGTGCCCGCAGGATGCGCGCGACGATCTGGCCCATGCGGCCCATGCCGACAATCACCACCCGTGGCGTGTCAGTCTGGATCTGCTTGTAATGCTCCGGCACCTCACGCGCCGGTTGCGGGCGCTTGAGGGCGCGGGCACAGCCAATCATCAGCAGCGGGGTGATGGCCATCGACAGGGTGATGGTCATCAGCAGCAGGTCATAGGTCTGGGTATCGAACAGGCCCTGGTCCTTGCCCAGCTTGAACACCACGAAGGCAAACTCGCCACCGGCAGCCAGCACCATGCCCAGGCGCAGGGCGCTGGCGCTGTTCAGGCCACCGGCCAGGCGCCCGACGCCGATCAGCAACACCAGCTTCACGGCCACCAGCAGCAGGGTCAGGCCCAGCACCACCAGCGGCATTTCCAGCAGCAGGTGCAGGTTGGCGCCCATGCCGACGCTGATGAAGAACAGCCCCAGCAGCAGACCCTTGAACGGTTCGATCTGCGATTCCAGCTCGTGGCGGTATTCCGAATCGGCCAGCAGCAGGCCGGCGAGGAAGGCACCCAGGGCCATGGAAATGCCGGCTTCTTCCATCAGCCAGGCAGTGCCGATCACCACCAGCAGCGCGGTGGCGGTGGACACTTCCGGCAGGCCGGTGCGAGCCACGGTGCGGAACACCGGACGCAGCAGGTAGCGGCCACCGACGATGACCACGGCGATGCTGGCGAACACCTTCAGGCCGTGCTCCAGGCTGTCGCCGTGGCTGGTGTCCGGGCCACTGGCGGCCAGCAGTGGTACCAGGGCGATCAGCGGGATGGCGGCGATGTCCTGGAACAGCAGGATGGCGAACGCCAGTCGGCCGTGCGGGGCGTTCAGCTGCTTGCTCTCGGCCAGGCTCTGCAGGCCAAGGGCGGTGGACGACAGCGCCAGGCCCAGGCCGAGCACGATGGCCGCCGGTAGCGTCTGGCTGAAGCCGAACAGGGCAATGGCGCCGATCAGCGCACCGGTCAGCAGCACCTGGGCGGTGCCGACGCCGAACACGGCCTTGCGCATCAGCCACAGACGCTTGGGCGACAGTTCCAGGCCAATGATGAACAGCAGCAGGACCACGCCCAGCTCAGAAATATGCGCCACGCTTTCGGTGTCGCGGATCAGGCCCAGCGCCTGCGGGCCAATGATCACACCGGCGAGCAGGTAACCGAGCACGGCCCCCAGTTGCAGGCGCTTGGCCAGCGGGACGGCGAGGACAGCGGCAAGCAGGAAGATCACCGCGGTTTGCAGAAGGCTGCCTTCGTGTGGCATTGGCTCGTACTCCATGAGCTGCCGGGGCAGCGTTAGATCAGTTTGGCGGACAATTCTGGGGAATTGGTGGGTGCCAGACAATCTGCTGTGGAGAAGACACATTGTCCTGAACAAGGTGACAGTCGTGCTGGCTTCTTCGCGGGTGAACCCGCTCCCACAGGAACAGCGGTGCCTTCAAGCTTGCGCATCCCCTGTGGGAGCGGGTTCACCCGCGAAGAGGCCGGCACAGGAAATCTACATACTCAGCTGCCACCAAACTGCGCCCGATACTGCGCCGGCGTCATGCCAATCCGCTCGCAGAACACCTTGCGCAAATGCCGGTCACTACCAAACCCGCACTGCGCCGCCACTACCTTCAACGGCAGGTCGCCGCACTCGAGCAGCTTGCGCGCCCGGTCGATCCGCGCATTTTGCAGGTACTGCAGCGGCGTGATCCCTACCTCGCGCAGAAACGTCCGGGCAAAGTTGCGCCCGCTCATGGCCACCAGGTCGGCCATTTTCTGCACGGTGAAGGTTTGCTCGATATGGTCGACGATGTACGCCTGCACCCGGGCAATCGGCGAATCATCCCGCGGTACAGCCGCCAGCAGCGGCCCGTAGGGTGTTTGCCCGCCCTGGCGGTGGCGGGCGACCAGCAGCACCTTGGCCACTTCCAGCGCCAGCGCCTTGCCATGGTCCTCGGCCACTACCGCCAGTGCCAGGTCGATGCCCGCAGTGATGCCGCCCGAGGTAATCAGGCAACGGTCGATCACATAGATCTGCTCGGTCTCGACCTTGGCCTCGGGAAACGCCTGTGCCAGGCGCTCCACGTAGTTCCAGTGGGTGGTGCAGCGATAGCCATTCAGCAGCCCGGCACGGCCCAGCAGGAATACCCCGGTGCAGATGGCGCCGAAGCGTTTGGCCCGGCGCACGGCTTGGGGCAGCCAGCGTTCGATGCCTGGCAGGGCGATGTCATAGGCCCCTGGGCCGCCTGGTACCAGCAATAGGTCGACGGCCTCCGGCAAATCCTCCAGACGCAGGTCGGCGATCACTTTCAGCCCGCATGAGCCGCGCACCGCCGTTTGCCCCTCGGCCAGCGTCAGCAATCGGTATTGCCGCTCGGCAGGCAAGAACCGGTTGGCGATGGCGAACGCATCCATGGGCCCCGTGACATCCAGCAACAACACATCGTTGAACAGCACCATGGCCACGGTGCGGTGGGCGTTCTGCTGCATGCATCTTGGCTCTATAGCTGAATATGTCATGCATCTTAAGGTATCCAGCCGCACACAATTAAGAACAATTCAGGTTTGCCTCAGGACTTTGTCATGTGCCGAGGGCGAGACTTTCTGCATTGAACAGGAGAGTCGCCATGCACCTCGGGACGCCCCAAGCGCCGCTGCAACCGCCCGGCGCGCTGACGCCTGCGCGGTTGCGCCGGGCCAAGGAACTGATGTTGCACAGCCCGTTGTCGATCATCGAGATCGCCAGCGTTTGCAACCTCACCCGCAGCCACTTCTCCCGTGCATTCAAGGTCAACACCGGCCTCTCGCCACAGGCCTGGCGCCTGCTCGCACGCATGGAAAAGGCCAAGCGCCTGCTGGCCACCGAGGCGCCGATTACCCATGTGAGCCTGGAATGCGGCTTTTGCGACCAGGCCCATTTCACCCGTGCCTTCAGCCGCCTGGTCGGCCAGCCGCCCAAGGCCTGGCGCCAGGCCCAGGCCCATCCTTAAGCCGAACCTATCCGCCGGTATAGCCCCTTGTGGACAGTGCCGGCCCGTTTTTCCAACCCAAGGAGTCACCCCGATGAGCCAACCCGATTACAAGCGCCTGAACAAAGACGACGCCGTGGTGCTGCTGGTGGATCACCAGACCGGCCTGATTTCGCTGGTGCAGGACTTCTCGCCCAACGAGTTCAAGAACAACGTGCTGGCCCTGGGCGACCTGGCCAAGTTCTTCGGCCTGCCGACTATTCTCACCACCAGCTTCGAGCAAGGCCCGAACGGCCCGCTGGTGCCCGAGCTGAAAGAGATGTTCCCGGATGCGCCGTACATTGCCCGCCCAGGCCAGATCAACGCCTGGGACAACGAAGATTTCGTCAAGGCGATCAAGGCTACTGGCCGCAAGCAGCTGATCATCGCTGGCGTGGTGACCGATGTGTGCGTAGCGTTCCCGACCCTGTCGGCGCTGGCGGAAGGTTTTGAAGTGTTCGTGGTGACCGATGCTTCGGGCACCTTCAACGAAACCGTGCAGCAGGCGGCCTGGGTGCGCATGACCCAGGCGGGCGCGCAGATGATGAACTGGTTCTCGGTGGCCTGTGAGCTGCACCGCGACTGGCGCAACGACATCGAAGGGCTGGGCAACCTGCTGTCGCAGCGCATTCCCAACTACCGCAACCTGATGAACAGCTATGCGGCCTTGAGCGCCCGTTGATGTAAACCTGTACCGGCCCCTTCGCGGGTAAACCCGCTCCCACAGGAACCGTGCAGTCCTCAGGCTATGCAGTTCCCCTGTGGGAGCGGGTTCACCCGCGAAAGGGCCGGTACAGGCTAAGAATGATTAACAGGCAAAGTGAAGCGAATCCGGCACCCCCCCAGCTCCGACACCAGCGCCTGCAACTGCCCACCATGGGCCTGCACCACCGAGTTGCAGATCGCCAAGCCCATCCCCATGCCGCCGATCTTGGTGGTATGAAACGCCTCGAACACTCGCTCGCGCTCATCCGCTGCAATCCCCGGCCCGTTGTCGTCCACCCAGATTTCCACCCCATCCCCGACCATCGCCGATGCAATCCGCAGCACCCCATCACTGCGATACCCCGTCAGCGCCTCCAGGCCATTGGTAATCAGGTTGAACACCAACTGCTGCAATTGCACCGGGTCGGCCATCACGCCCACCCCCGCCTGCAAGCGCGTCTGCACATCCACCTTGCCCTTGGCGGCATCGGCCGAGGTCAGGCGCACCACTTCGCGGATCAGCTCGTCCAGCTTCACCACCTTGAGCTGCATCGGCGACTGCTTGGCCAGCGAGCGCAGCGCACGCACGATGTTGGCGGCCCGTTCGCTGTCGTTGCGGATGTCTTCCAGGCCGGCAATCGCCTCTTCCAGGTCGGGTTTGGCGCGCTTCAGCCAGCGCAGGCTGGCAGCCGCGTTGGAAGCGATGCCCAGCAGCGGCTGGCTGATCTCGTGGGCGATGGACGCCGACAGTTCGTTCATCACTTGCAGATGCGCCGTGCGCGACAGCTCCGCGCGGGAGCGGCGCAACTCGGCCTCCATCTGCGCACGGGTCTGGTTGTCTTCGGCCAGGCGTGTATAGAACTTGGCGGTCTGCAGCGACACCGCCGCCTGCGAGGCGAGGATTTCCAGCATGGCCAGGCGCTGGCTGCCGAACAGGTTCGGCACCAGGCGGTTTTCCAGGTACACCAGGCCGATCAGCACGCCCTGGATCACCAGCGGCAGGCACAGCACCGAACGGGCGTTGCGCGCTTGCAGCTCCTGGCGGAAAGCCTCCGGGCAATCGCTGAGGGCGTCGTTGAGCACCAGCGGCTTCTTGGTACGCATGGTGGCGTTGATAATTGACAGCGGCGCCTGGGTCATGAACTTCTGGCAGTCGTCCATGCTCACGTGCAACCCGGCGGCGTCGATGTAGGCGAGTGCAGCCATCTGGAATTCGGCACCGCTGACGATCAGCAGTGCACCATGGTCGGCGCCGGAATGCTGGGTCAGCTGGCCCATCAGGGTTTCGATCAGGCCCTCAAGCAGCACTTCCTCGGACAGCGCCCGTGCTGCCTCGATGCCGGCTTCCAGGTCGAGCTTGGCCTGGTGGGTGGCGCGGTGGTTTTCCTGGATCGGCTGGGTGCGCAGGAACGGGTGCAAAGCCTCCAGCTGGTGCACCTTGCCGGTCGCGCCCCAGATATGGAAACAGTCGCGGGCGATGCGCAGGTGCAGGTTGGCGCCGGATATCAGGCCGCTGGGGATACAGACCTCGGCCAGCTGTTCGTGGGCCAGCGCTTGTTCATGGATGAAACCGGCGGCGGTGGCTGCGATCTGTGCCTGGTCGAAGCAGCGGATCGCGGCCAGGCCGTCGCCTTCGAGCTTGGCGATCACGCCTTCGATCAGCAGCAGCTTGTTGCGGAAGGTGGCCGGGTTGAAGCCGGCCCAGCGGCCGAAGCGTTCGCGCAGGGCGTGAAGCTCGCGCAGCTTGTCGGCAAGGCTGCCAACGGCTTCGGGGCTGCCCAGGGCCAGGCCGCGGAACAGGTGATAGTCGGCCAGGTTGATGTGTGCCGGTACCGCCCAGGCGTTGTCGCCGGCCAGTGTCAGGTTGCGCATGGCCTGCGGGATGTTGCCCAGGTAGAAGTCGCACATGCCGGCCAGCAGGTACTGAAAGAACCGTGTGGTGGGCGATTTCGAGGCTGCGGCCATGGCCGGGCAGGGCGTGCCGCTCAATTTGGCGACGAACGCTTGCTGGGCCTGCAGGATCTGCTCGACGTCGCGATAACCGTAGCGGCGCACCGTGGCCAGGCCTTGCGCCAGCTCCTCGATCACGTCCGGCAGGTAGCGGCCCATGAACAGCGAATCGGAAACCAGGTGGTTGCAGGCATAGCAGCTCATCGCCAGGTCCCCGCTCAGGCGCCCGGAGTCGACTGCATCCATTGCGGTACGGCGGGCGAACTCCATGGGCGAAGTCCAGGCGCTGACCTGGTCCAGGGCCAGTAGCGCGCTGGTCAGGTCAGCGTCGAAACCGTGCCGCTCTATCAGCTTGAGCGCAGCCAGGCAGCAAGCATGGCCATCATGGTAGGCGCCGAAGCGCTCGGCAATCATCACCCCGTACCAGGCCATGCCGTAGGTGCTGCCCGGGGCGACGCCGTGCAACAGCGACAGCTCCATGAGCTTGGCCAGGTGCAGGAAGCAGATGTCGTCCTTTACGAAAAATGATGACGACAGGGTGGCCAGCAGGCTGATGGCAACTGTCACTTCCTCCGAATCGGTGCGCTGCAGCGACTCCAGGCAGTGGCGGCCTTTCTGCTCCACCAAGGCCTGTACATTGGCATGACTGGCTTCGACTTGTTGCCAGTCGATACCCCGCACCGGGCTTATACCCAGCAAGTCCAGGCCGGATATGGCGCTGTCGATGGCCGCTTGATAGTCGCCGCGCAAGGTGTACAGCAGTGCCTGCAGGCGGCACACCCGCGCCTGGTCCAACGCCGAGCGTGCGCGCTGGCGGCATTCGCTGATGCGGGCCTCGGCCGCGGTCATTCGCGACAGTTGCATGTCGCACTCGGTGGCCATGCAGGCTATGGCAAAGCCATGCGTGGCGCGGCTTTCCAGCGTTGTGCCGCGGTGCAGCAACTGCTCGGCCGTGTGCAGGTAACCAGCTGCCTGTTCGAGAGCGCCACCGTCGCGTGCACGTGCCGCTGCCTCGTGTAAAAGTTGCAGGAACGCTTCGCAGTCATCTGCTGAAAAGCCGCATGGGCTGGCGCGTTGCAGCTGGTTGGCAAGCTCGAACAGTGCCTCTTGCAGGCGGCCCGGCCCGGCCTGGCGCATGGCCTGGGCAATACGTGCATGCAGCTGGGCACGCTCGCGCGCGGGCGTGAGAGTGTAGGCGGCTTCCATTACCCGCTCGTGGGCGAAGCCCAGGCCGTTTTGGCCCGATTGCAGGAAACCCGCGCCAATCAAGGCTTTCAACGGTTCGCCGGGCACTTGAGAGAGCACCTGCTGAAGCAGGCGTTCATCACAGCGGCTGCCCGCCGCGCTGGCCACCCGCAGCAGGTCGCGCTGCGGCTCTGGCAGGCGCGCCAGGCGGTGGATCATCAGGTCGGCGACATTGTCGGAATAGCGGTGGCGGGCCACGGCCTTCAGGCACCATGACCAGCGCATAGCCTGGGTGTCGAAGGTGAACAGCTGGTCCTCGACCAGGGCCCGGAGAATCTGATTGATGAAGAACGGGTTGCCCGCCGTCTTTTCGTGCACCAGCTCGGCCACCTGCAATGCGTCCTCGGGGCCGACATGGTAGCGCTCGCCGATCAGCTCGGCCACCGCGCCCACGGCCAGGGGCCGCAGGTTCAGCGTGGTGCTGCGCACCGCTGTGGGCAGGGCAAGGGGAGTACTGCTGGCTGGCGCATCATTGCGCCGGGCGAAGATCAGCAACAGGTTCCCGGGCGCGTGAGCCAGCAGTTGCGCCAGCAGTTGCTGGCTGGCGTCGTCGACCCACTGCAGGTCATCGAAAAACAGCACCAGCGGCTGGCCGGGGCGGCCGAACACCTGCAGAAATTCGACGATCGCCCGCAGCTCCTTCTGTAGCGCCAGGCGCGTGGGCTTGGCCGGTAACTCCGGCAAGGGGCCGAGGACTAGCTGCAGGTCTGGCGCCAGCTTGCCGAGCAGCCGGCCGTGGCCTTTGATGCGGCGCAGGATCTCGCGGCGCAGGGTGTCGAGGTCCTGGCTGTTCTTGGCCAGCAACTGGGTGGTCAGCGTGCCGAGAATTTCGACCCAGGGCGCGTAGGGCACGGCCTGGGCAACGCCATTGCATTTGCCGGTGGCCCAGTAACCCTGGGCGTTGGCCTTGAGTGCTGCCTCGACCAGGCTCGACTTGCCCATGCCGGTAGCCCCATTGATGAACAGGGCTTGTGGCTGGCTTTCACGACGCAGGGCCTTGAGCAACAGGGCGATGGCCTTCTGCTCGGCGCAGCGGCCATACAGGCGTGCGCGGTCGGGCGTGACCGGGTCGGCACAGCCGGGTTCGAAGGCCTCCATGGACTTGCTGGCGGCCCACTGCCGCTGGCAATGGGCCAGGTCCACCGCCAGGGCGCGGGCAGTCTGGTAGCGGGCGTCCGGTTCTTTGGCCAAGGCCTTGGCCAGGATCCGGCTGAGAGGTTGCGGCACATTGCGGTCCACTTCGCAGGCTGCTCTTGGCTGCACGCCGGCATGCAACTGGCGCCAGTGCTGGGTATCGCGCCCGGCCAGCGGCAATTCGCCCACCAGTAGCTGGTAGAGGATGGCGCCCAGGGCATAGATGTCGGTGCGTCGGTCGCTACTGCTGCCGTGCGGGCAGACCTGTTCCGGCGCCAGGTACGCCCAGTTGCCGAGCGGGGTACCCTGTTCGCTGAGCCCCGTCGGCTCGGCGCGAAAGCAGCCCAGCCGCACTCGCTGGTTGGCATGCAGACACACATGCTCGGGCCGCAGCGCGCCGTGCAGCACATTGCGTTCGTGGGCCTGGGCCAAGGCAGTGGCCGCATTCACCGCAATATCGAGAAACGGCGCCAGGGCCGCAGGGCCTTCTGCGATAAGGTCGGCGATGGAGCGGCCGGCCGGGTACACCAGGAGCGGGCCTTCGGCCGAACGCACGAACGCAGAGGGGATCACCGCCCACTGCGGGTCAAGTTGCAGGCGGTAGTCACGTTCCAGGCGCTGGCAGGCGGCGGGGGCCTCGCGCGGGGCACGCACGGCGATCCAGGCCTGATGGGTGGCAGGGTCGCGCAGGCGGAAGTAGCTGAGCTCACCTTCCTGGCCCAGCGCGCTGATGTCGCACCGGTTCAGCCAGCCCTCGTCGATGGACTGGTCGTAATCGATGGGCCTGTGGGCAAGGCGTTCATCGAGCATAAGGCACCCCTGCTAGCGACATCCTGACGCGCGAGTATACGCAGCGGACCCAGCACGGATGCGGGCTGCAGACTCCTTGGCAGGAACGGGAACGCTGTTGTCCGTTATCGTCCCCTGGGGGCTGACGGGCTTTTGTATAGTCCTCAGGCCAACCTATCCCTCGGGATAATTGTCTGACGGCCTACGCTGGCCTAGGCTGCCCGGGGCTGGGAAACGCCCATGCCCGCGCGAGGAAGCCATGATCCGAATAGGTAATGCCCAGGTGTCGCTGGAGCGGCGCGAAGCCTTTGTTGATGGCAAGCCGATCCTGTTGGGCGGGCGTGCCTTCGAGGTGCTGGCGACGCTGATCAAGGCCAAGGGCCGGGTGGTCGGCAAGGATGAGCTGTTCAGCCAGGTGTGGGCCGGCACGGTGGTCGAGGACAACAACCTTCAGGTGCAGGTGTCCTTGCTGCGCAAGGCCTTTGGCGACCGTGGCCTGATCCAGACCGTGCCGCGCCGGGGCTACCGTCTGGCGGCCGAGATCAGCCTCGAGATGGCTGGCGAGGCATTGGGCAAATCGCCGCTATGCGACGTGGCCGACGCTGTCGAGCTGTTCGATGAACGCATGAACGTGCCGGTGCTGGTGGTGGATGACGACCCGTCGGTGCGTGCGGCATTGAGCCGTCTGCTGCGCTCGCATGACATTCCGCATCATTTGTTCGCCAGTGCCGAGGCGTTGTTCGAGGCCCGCCTGGAAACCCCCTATGCCTGCCTGTTGCTGGACATGCACCTGCCCGATACCAGCGGCCTGGAGGTTCAAGACGCGCTGCGTCGACTGGCGCTGCCCTGGCCGATCGTGTTCATGACCGGCTTCGGCACCATCCCGATGACCGTCCAGGCCATGCGTGCCGGGGCCGTGGAGTTCCTGACCAAACCGTTCGACGAAGACCAGCTGCTGACACTGCTGCAGGCGCTGCGCAGGCGTGCCGTGGCCGAAGGGCGCAGGTGGCATCATGCGCGGCAGGTCGAGGAAAAGTACCAGCGCCTGACCCAGCGCGAGCGCCAGGTGTTCTCGCTGGTGGTTGGAGGCCTGTCGCACAAGCAGATCGCCAAGCAGATCGGCACCAGCGAGGTGACGACCAAGGTGCACAAGAAGAACATCATGAGCAAGATGCAGTCCCGCTCGCTGCTGGAGCTGGTGGCCATGCACAACGTCATCGGGGCGCAGCCTGAGGGCCTGGGCGGCGCATGAGCAGAGCGGTGTGCATCGTCGACGACGATGCGTCGGTGCGCAAAAGCCTGGCAAACCTGTTGCGTTCGGCAGGTTTCGAGACCTTGTCGTTTGCTGCAGGGGACCTGTTCCTGGCCTCGGCACTGGCGCGGCAGGCGGGGTGTGTGCTGCTCGACCTGAGGATGCCCGGGATGGGCGGGCTGGCGGTGCAGCGCGAACTGGCCCGGCAGGAGTGGCGTTTGCCGGTGATCTGCATGTCGGCGCATTGGGATGAAGGGGCGGTGCGGGCTGCGATGGCGCTTGGTGCGCTGGTCTGCCTGGGCAAGCCATTTTCCGAAGAGGTGCTGCTGAAGGTGGTTGAAGAGGCTTTGGTGGGCAGCCAGTGATGTTTCGCCTGTGCCGGCCCTTTCGCGGGCTTGCCCGCTCCCACATGGATCTCCACAACCCTTGAAACTGTGGTGTCTCTTGTGGGAGCGGCCTTGTGTCGCGATGGGCTGCAAAGCAGCCCCGGCAATCTAACTGCTCCCCGGCCGGTACTGCAGGGCCTCGGCCAGATGCGCTCGGCCAATTGCCTGGCTACCTTCCAGATCCGCCAGCGTCCGCGCCACCTTCAACAACCGATGTGCCGCGCGCAACGATAGGGTCAGTCGCTCACAGGCCCCCTCCAGCCAGGCCTGGTCCGCCGCCGCCAACCCACAATGCCGGCGCAACCCCTCAAGGTCGAGAAACGCATTCGCACATCCTTGCCGCCGTTGCTGTACCTCCCGTGCCTCGGCCACCTTGGCCGCCACATCGGCACTGGTCTCGCCGCAGGGCTGGTTGTTCAGCGTGGTGCTCTCCCGGGCCACGGTCAGGTGCAGGTCGATACGGTCCAGCAATGGCCCGGACAGCTTGTTGCGATACCGCGCGATCTGCTCGGTGCTGCAGCGGCAGCGACCTGTTGGGTCGCCCAGATAGCCGCAAGGGCAGGGGTTCATTGCTGCCACCAGCTGGAAACGTGCCGGGAAGCGCACCTTGTCGCGGGCCCGGGCAATCACGATCTCGCCCGACTCCAGCGGCTCGCGTAACACTTCCAGCACGCGCCGCTCGAATTCCGGCAGTTCATCCAGAAACAGCACGCCATGGTGGGCGAGGGTGATTTCGCCCGGTTGCGGCCGGCTGCTGCCGCCGACCAGTGCCGGGCCGGAGGCGGAGTGGTGCGGATGGCGAAATGGCCGCTGCGGCCAGCTGTTCAGAGGCGTATGGCCGCTGACCGACTGGATCGCTGCCACTTCCAGCGCCTCGTGCTCGTCCAGCGGTGGCAGCAGCCCCGGCAGGCGGCTGGCGAGCAAGGTCTTGCCGGTACCGGGAGGCCCGGTGAACAACAGGTTGTGCGCCCCGGCCGCCGCTAGCAGCAGTGCACGCTTGGCCGCCAGTTGGCCCTGCACCTCGCTCAGGTCCGGGTACGGGCGTTGCTGCAGGATCAGGCCGTTGGCGGCATACGGCGGCAACGGCACCTGGCCGTTCAGGTGGGCGACCAGTTCCAGCAGGTGCCCCACCGCATACACCACCAGCCCGCCTGCCAGGCTGGCCTCCTCGGCATTCTCCCGTGGCACCACCAGCGCCCGGCCTGCTTCGCGTGCTGCCAGTGCCGCGGGCAGCACGCCCTGCACCGGGCGCAATTTGCCAGACAGCGCCAGTTCTCCCAGGCATTCGACCTCGGCAAGGGTGGCTGCGGGCACTTGGCCATCGGCGGCGAGGATGCCCAGAGCAATGGCCAGGTCATAGCGCCCGCCATCCTTGGGCAGGTCGGCGGGGGCGAGGTTCTGGGTGATGCGCCGCTGCGGGTAGTTCAAACCGGAGTTGACGATGGCGCTGCGTACCCGGTCCTTGCTCTCTTTGACCGTGGTTTCCGGCAGGCCGACCAGAGTGAGATGGGGCAAACCGTTGGCCAGGTGGGTTTCGACGCTGACCGCCGGTGCCTGCACGCCCACCTGGGCGCGGCTGTGGACGAGGGCTAGGGACATGGACGCTCCGTTGTCGCTGAAAAGGGCCGCTTCCTGCGGCTTGGCAAGCATAGCGAGCGCAGCCCGGGCCGGAGCAACAAGTGTGCGTCGTGGTTTTTCAGGCTAGGGCGTTACCCTGTATTTTCATGCCCTTGCGCGCTCATTCATCCTGTGGGGCTGGGTTCAGCCGTGCTTCCAGCTCGGCTACCTGTTTTTCCAGGGCTTCGAGGCGTGCGCGGGTGCGCGCCAGCACGACCATCTGGCTGTCGAACTCTTCGCGGCTGACCAGGTCGAGCTTGCTGAAGGCACCTTGCATCAGCACCTTGAACTGGCTTTCCAGTTCGGCGCGGGGCTGGGCGGTATCGCTGCTGAACAGGCGCGAGGCCTGGTCGCTCAGGGCGTCGAGAAGGGCTTTGGGCGCGAGCATGGGGCTGTCCATTGATACTGGGAAATGGCCGGCAGTGTAGCACGGGCGAACCTGGCCCTTAATTGCACATTGGTCCCTTGTGGGAGCGGCCTTGTGTCGCGAAAGGGCTGCGCAGCAGCCCCGGATATCGGTTGTGCAGCATGTATTGCCGGGGCCGCTGCGCGCCCCTTTCGCGACACAAGGCCGCTCCCACAAAAATCATTCGCGCTCGCCATGCAGTTGCACATTTTTCGAGCAGCGCCACAGGTCGGGATGCACCGACATTGTGCATGTTTCACATGCTGGCGACTGGCCAATCCCGACTGTTTCACATAACTCACTGTTTTCCCGCGCTTTGACGGAACTGGCAAGGTTTCTGCAAAGACCACTGCGAGCCATGCACTGATGCAGTTCCTTGTGACCAGGCAGTGCGCACGCGGAGCCGGATGCCGACGACGCGTTACAAAGCCAACCGCTGCGCTTAGACTTGAGACGGGTTTGTTTTCCTGGGGCAAGTCCACCAAATCGGGAGAGAGTTTCATGAAGCTAGTCACAGCCATCATCAAGCCGTTCAAGCTGGACGACGTGCGCGAGTCGCTGTCGGAAATCGGCGTGCAGGGCATCACCGTCACTGAAGTCAAAGGCTTCGGTCGGCAGAAGGGCCACACCGAGCTGTATCGCGGTGCTGAATATGTGGTCGATTTCCTGCCCAAGGTGAAGATCGATGTCGCCATCGATGACAAGGACCTTGATCGGGTAATCGAAGCCATCACCAAGGCAGCCAACACCGGCAAGATCGGTGACGGCAAGATTTTCGTGGTGAATCTGGAGCAGGCGATCCGTATCCGTACCGGCGAAACCGATACCGACGCGATCTAAGCAGCAACAAAGCCTCACCAAACCCAACGCCCCAGGAGAAAACAACATGACTCTGCGTAAGATCGCAGGGCTAGGAGCCCTATTGTCCCTCGTAATGCCCGGGCTTGCCCTGGCAGAGGAAGCTGCCCCAGCGCTGAACTCCGGCGACACCGCCTGGATGCTGACCGCAACGGCGCTGGTGCTGTTCATGACCATTCCGGGCCTGGCCCTGTTCTATGGCGGCATGGTGCGTTCCAAGAACGTGCTGTCGGTGATGATGCAGTGCTTTGCAATCACTGGCCTGATGAGCATTCTCTGGGTCGTCTACGGCTACAGCATGGCCTTCGATACCACCGGTATGGAAAAGGGCGTGCTCAACTTCAATTCCTTCGTCGGCGGCTTCTCCAAGGCTTTCCTCAGCGGCGTCACGCCCTCGAACCTGACCTCGGCTGCCGCGCTGTTCCCTGAAGCGGTATTCATCACCTTCCAGATGACCTTCGCCATCATCACCCCGGCGCTGATCGTGGGTGCCTTTGCCGAACGCATGAAGTTCTCCGCGATGCTGGTGTTCATGGGCATCTGGTTCACCCTGGTCTACGCGCCGATCGCGCACATGGTCTGGAGCGGTGACGGCGCACTGATGTGGGACTGGGGCGTGCTGGACTTCGCTGGCGGCACCGTGGTGCACATCAACGCCGGTATCGCTGGCCTGGTCTGCTGCCTGGTGCTGGGCAAGCGCAAGGGCTACCCGACCACCCCGATGGCCCCCCACAACCTGGGCTACACCCTGATGGGCGCGGCCATGTTGTGGATCGGCTGGTTCGGCTTCAACGCAGGCTCTGCCGCTGCCGCCAACGGCACCGCCGGCATGGCCATGCTGGTGACCCAGATCGCCACCGCCGCTGCGGCCCTGGGCTGGATGTTCGCCGAATGGATCGGCCACGGTAAACCGAGCGCCCTGGGCATCGCTTCGGGTGTAGTCGCCGGCCTAGTCGCCATCACCCCGGCTGCCGGTACCGTAGGCCCCATGGGGGCCCTGGTGATCGGCCTGGTCTCGGGTGTGGTCTGTTACTTCTGCGCCACCAGCCTCAAGCGCAAGCTCGGCTATGACGACTCGCTGGACGCCTTCGGCGTGCACGGCATCGGCGGTATCGTCGGCGCCATCCTCACTGGCGTGTTCGCAGCCCCGGCGCTGGGCGGCTTCGGTGCCGTCACCGACATCGGCATGCAGGTCTGGATCCAGGCCAAGGGCGTGATCTTCACCGTGGTCTACACCGCCATCGTCACCTACGTGATCCTCAAGGTGCTGGATGTGGTGATGGGCCTGCGGGTCAGCGAAGAAGAAGAGTCGGTCGGCCTCGACCTGGCTCAACACAACGAGCGCGGCTACAACCTGTAACTGCGACGCGGTAAAAACTTGCCCGGCTTGCCGGGCATTTTTTTTGCCAGATTTTTAGCATTTCCCGCACGGCAAACGGTTTATTCAACACGTTCGCGACGTAGGCGGAAATCTTACAAAACGCAGAGCATTGATGGTGCTTTGCTTTTTCTGCTGGCGCGCTAGAATGCGCGCCGAAGGGTGTTTGACGAGTAGTCCACACGCTTCGCCAGCCTTTGCTAGGCTTGCCAATAGCGTGTGGCCAGCAGGGGCTAAAGAATTTGTCAGGTCCTGCCAGGAGCAGGGCCTGCTGGGTGCCGCCTCCCATCAGGAGCGCCGACCCTAGGGCAGTGGCCTAACCCACGGCCAGTTGAATTTTCACTGGTGGCTGCCGGTCTACGGCTGCACTGGTCTATAACTAACCTGCTTTTCGCAAGTCATGAGGTAGAACATGAGCGACGACGATCTGGAAAATGATGACCTCGAAGTAGGCGACGAAGACGAGGGTGATGAAGGCCTCGAAGCGGCAGCTGATGACGGCGCCGAAGATGCTGGCGATGACGACAGCAGCCCGGCACCTGCTGCCAAGGGCAAATCCAAGGCCGCAGTCGCGGTAGACGAGATGCCGAGCATGGAAGCCAAGCAGAAGGAGCGTGACGCCCTGGCCAGGGCCATGGAAGAGTTCCTCGCTCGCGGCGGCAAGGTTCAGGAAGTTGAGGCCAACGTGGTCGCCGACCCGCCCAAGAAGCCGGACAACAAGTACGGCAGCCGCCCTATCTGAGTGGCTGATCGAAAAAAAGCCCGCCGTCGCTGCGGGCTTTTTTGTGCCTGCGGGTTTTGGGTTGCCTGTGCCGGCCTCTTCGCGGGCACGCCCGCTCCCACAGAGTCGGCGCAGGACCTGAGAGCGGTGGTGAACCTGTGGGAGCGGGCGTGCCCGCGAATGGGCCGCGAAGCGGCCCCTGTCAGCGCCAGCGCGCGAGGATGTCGGGTAACTGCGACAGGCGCTGGATCTCGGCATCAGGCGCCTGTTCGCCTACCCACGCCTTGCCCTGAGGGTTGAACCATACCGCGCGCAGCCCGGCACGCTGGGCGCCGGCGATGTCATCGCCCGGGTGGTCACCGATGTGCACTGCTGCGCTGGCGTCCACGTCACCGCGGCGCAGGGCTTCGAGGAACGGCGCCGGGTCCGGCTTGCCGATGCCGAGGTCCTCGGCACACAGGGCAAAGCGAAAATAGTCCGCCAGCCCCAGGCGGCTCACGTCGGCATTGCCGTTGGTAACCACGCCCAAGGTGTAGTGGTGGCGCAAGATCTCCAGCACCGGCTGCACCTCCGGGAAAATCTCCACCTGGTGGCGGGCATGCAGGAATACTTCGAAGCCTTCGTTGGCCAGTTCCTGCGCATGCTTTTCGCTGTAGCCGACTTCTTCCAGGGCATGGAACAGCACTCGTCGGCGCAGGGCGCTGATGCGGTGCTTCAGGCCGGGTTCGGCTTGCACCAGGCGCTCGCGAATGGCGAACAGGTGCTCCACCGGCACGCCGCCGAGGATTGGGGCGTTGGCTTCGAGCCAATCGCGCAGCACGACTTCCGCGCTGGCAATTACCGGCGCGGTATCCCACAGGGTGTCGTCGAGGTCGAAGGTGATCAGCTTGATGCTCATGAGTCTGTGCCTTTGCTGCGTTTGGCCCGAGGGTGGGCGCTGTCGTACACCGCGGCCAGGTGCTGGAAGTCCAGGTGGGTGTAGATCTGCGTGGTGCCGATGTCGGCGTGGCCGAGCATCTCCTGCACCGCGCGCAGGTCCTGGGACGATTCCAGCACATGGCTGGCGAAGGAATGGCGAAGCATGTGCGGGTGCAGGTGCTGGCCCAGTTCGCGCTCACCGGCCGCCTTCACCCGTTGCTGAACGGCCCGTGGGCTGATGCGGTTGCCCTGGCGGGTGATGAACACTGCTCGGTCGCGCGGGTTGCCGATGCCGCGCAGGCGGTACCAGGCCTGCAATGCCTCGCGGGCCTTGCGCCCGACCGGCAGCACGCGGGCCTTGCCGCCCTTGCCCAGCACCTGCACCAGGCCGGCGGCAAGGTCGAGGTGATCGAGGTCGAGATTGGTCAGCTCGGACAGGCGCAGGCCCGACGAATAGAACAGTTCGAGGATGGCCTGGTCGCGACGGGCGATGAAGTCATCGTCGACACCGCCATCGAGCAACTGCAGGGCGCGGTCGGTGTCCAGCACCTTGGGCAGCCGGTGTTCGCCCTTGGGCGCGCTCAGGCCGCTGGCCGGGTCGTGCTGGCACAGGCCTTCGCGGTTCAGGTAGCGGTACAGGCCACGTACCGCCGACAGCAGCCGGGCCAGGCTGCGCGAGGACTGACCGTGGTGGTGCTGACGGGCGATCAGCTGGCGTAGCTGCTGGATCTGCAGCGCCTGCCAACCGGCAATGCCATGTTCCTTGCAGTAGGCGACCACCTTGTCCAGGTCGCGGCGGTAGCCCAGCAGGGTGTGCTCGGACACCTGGCGCTCGTTGCGCAGGTGTGCGCAATAAGCCTCCAGCTGGCGTTCCATCAGCGTACCGGGCGCAGGGTCTGGGTAACGCGAGGCACAACGCGGCCAAGCACCTCGGCAATATAGCCAAGGAACAGCGTGCCGACGCTGCTCTTGTAGTGTTGCGGGTCGCGGCTGCCGATCGCCAGCACCCCGTGCAGGCCTTGGTATTCCAAGGCTGCCACGGCGCTGGAGCCCACTTCCCGGCGCTGTTCTTCACCGAACAGGAACGCCAGCTCGTGCTCGCGCAAGTTGCCACTGACCGTCTTGCCGCCGCCCAGCAGGGCACCGATGGCCTGCTGCGCTTCGGCGTTGCTTACCCAGCGCCCGACCGGCGCGACATTTTCGCCGAACAGGATCAGGCTGACGAAGGGCACCTGGAATTCCTGGCGCAGACTGTCTTCGACCGCCATTACCACTTCTTCCAGGCTACCGGCATCGAGCAGGTCCAGGATCAGCCGGCGAGTCTTGTCGAACAGCCGGTCGTTGTCGCGGGCCACGTCCATCAGTTGCGACAGTCGGTGGCGCATCTCGATGTTACGGTCGCGCAGCAACTTGAGCTGGCGCTCGACCAGCGACACGCTGTCGCCACGCTGGTGAGGGATACGCTGTTCGATCAGCAACTCGTCGTGCTCGGCGAAGAAGGTGGGGTGGGCGCGCAGATAGGCGACCACCGCTTCGGCATCGAGCTCGGCGGACTGCTGGGGTACAACCTGGGGCTGATCGGTCATGGCGGTTACTCGCTTAGAGACGAACCTGTCCTTCGTAGACGCGTACGGCTGGGCCGGTCATCAGCACGGGCTTGCCGGGGCCGGCCCATTCGATGTGCAGGCGGCCACCGGGCAGGTCGAGGGACACCGGGGAGTCCATCCAGCCCTGGCTGATCGCCGCTACGGCGGCGGCGCAGGCGCCGGTGCCGCAGGCCTGGGTTTCGCCAGCACCACGTTCCCACACGCGCAGGTTGGCGCGGTGGCGGTCGATTACCTGCAGGAAGCCGGCATTCACCCGCTGCGGGAAGCGTGGGTGGTTTTCGATCTTCGGGCCCAGCTGGTGTACAGGGGCGGTGCGCACGTCATCGACACGCAGCACGGCATGCGGGTTACCCATGGACAGGGCGGCAATAGAATGCACCTGGCCGTCGACTTCCAGTGGGTAGTTCAGCGCCTGCTCGTCGGCGACGAAAGGGATTTCGGCAGGGATGAAGCGCGGTGGGCCCATGTCGACACTGATCTGGCCGTCGTTCTGCACATCCAGTTCGATGATGCCGCCCTTGGTTTCCACGCGGATGCGCTTTTTCGCGGTCAGGCGCTTGTCCAGCACGAATCGGGCGAAGCAGCGCGCACCGTTGCCGCACTGCTCGACCTCGGAGCCGTCGGCATTGAAGATGCGGTAGCGGAAGTCCACTTCCGGGTTGTTCGGTGCCTCGACGATCAGCAACTGGTCGAAGCCGATACCGGTGTGGCGGTCACCCCATTGCTTGGCGTGCTTGGGCTGGATGTGCGCGTGCTGGCTGACCAGGTCGAGGACCATGAAGTCGTTGCCCAGCCCATGCATCTTGGTAAAACGCAGCAGCATGGGCTTACTCCGGCAGCAGGCTTTCGCCAGCGTACAATTCGGCGATGGTCTCGCGGCGGCGTACTTCGAAGGCCTGGTCGCCGTCGACCAGGATTTCAGCGCAACGGCCACGGGTGTTGTAGTTGGAGCTCATGACAAAACCATAGGCGCCCGCGGACTGTACAGCCAGCAGGTCACCTTCGGCCAGGTTCAGGACGCGGTCCTTGGCGAGGAAGTCGCCAGTCTCGCAGATCGGGCCGACCAGGTCATAGGCACGGCCTTCGCCCGTGCGTGGCTTGACTGCGCTGACGCCCATCCAGGCCTGGTACAGGGCCGGGCGGATCAGGTCGTTCATCGCCGCATCGATGATGGCGAAGTCCTTGTGCTCGGTGTGCTTGAGGTATTCCACGCGGGTGAGCAGGACGCCGGCGTTGGCCACGATGTAGCGGCCCGGCTCGAACACCAGGGCCAGGTCGCGGTCGCCGACGCGCTCGCGGATTGCCTTGATGTAGTCGGCCACCAGCGGCGGCTCCTCATCGCGGTAACGCACGCCGACACCGCCACCCAGGTCCAGGTGGCGCAGGTGGATGCCGCACTCGGCCAGGCGGTCGACCAGCACCAGCAGGCGGTCGAGGGCATCGAGGAAAGGCTCCACAGTGGTCAGTTGCGAACCGATGTGGCAGTCGACACCGACCACTTCCAGGTTCGGCAGCTGCGCGGCGCGCACGTAGATAGCCTCGGCATCGGCGATGGCGATGCCGAACTTGTTCTCTTTCAGGCCGGTGGAGATGTACGGATGGGTGCCGGCGTCGACATCCGGGTTGACCCGCAGCGAGACCGGGGCAACCTTGCCCATCTCGGCGGCCACCACTTGCAGGCGCTCCAGTTCGTCGGTGGATTCGACGTTGAAGCAGTGCACGCCGACCTCCAGGGCACGGCGCATGTCGTCGCGGGTCTTGCCGACGCCGGAGAACACCACGCGGTCGGCACGGCCGCCAGCGGCCAGCACACGCTCCAGCTCACCGCCGGAAACGATGTCGAAGCCTGCGCCCAGGCGCGCCAGCACGTTCAGCACGCCGAGGTTGGAGTTGGCCTTTACCGCGAAGCACACCAGGTGCTCGGTGCCTTGCAGGGCGTCGGCGTAGCTGCGGTACTGGGCCTCGATGTGGGCGCGCGAATACACGTAGGTCGGAGTGCCATAGCGTTCGGCGATGGCCGACAGGCCCACGCCTTCCGCGAACAGCTCGCCGTCGCGGTAGTTGAAAGCGTTCATCTGGTTTCCTTACTGCGCTGGCGACTGCTCGGGCTCGGGCTGCAGCTCGGGCTGCTGCTCCTCTACCGGGGCCGGCTTGGCTTTTGGCTGGTGCTGGTGCGACTTGTGCGCTTTGCCGTTATCGCCGTCTTCAGGCAGATACAGCGGGCCTTTCTGGCCGCAGGCCGAAACGAGGCAGGCAACAGCGACCAGCGCCGCGAAGGAGGAAATCAGGCGCTTCATGGGTGAAATCCTTAGAAAAATGCAGTATTGCGCCCGAGTATACCGAGCGACCGGCGGCTTGCCTATGCAAGGGCCGGCCCGCCGGGCGGGCTATTCTTACCGCCTGCAAGGCCCTTTCGTGGTACCTGTGGGAGCGGGCGTGCCCGCGAACACGGGCGGAGCCCGTGCCAACTATCGCGGAGCCTGCTTCGCGGGCACGCCCGCTCCCACAGGTACTGCACTGACTTCGAGTTCATGCCAGTGAACGTAGCGGCTAAAACTTTGCATTCGGTGGCAAGCGCCCGTATCTTGCCGGGCTTGCCTGTAACGCAGCCAATTTCGAGGTTCCTGCAATGAGTTTGAGTGAAGCGCGTTTCCATGATCTGGTCGACGCTACCCAACAGGCCCTGGAGGACCTGTTCGATGAGAGCGGCCTGGACCTGGACATGGAGAACTCCGCTGGCGTCCTGACCGTCAAGTTCGACAACGGCAGCACGCTGATCTTCAGCCGCCAGGAGCCGCTGCGCCAGCTGTGGCTGGCCGACCGTTCCGGCGGTTTCCACTTCGACTACGACGAAGACAGCGGCAAGTGGGTATGCGAGAAGAGCGAAGAGCTGCTGGGCGAAATGCTCGAGCGCATCGTCTGGGAGCGGGCCGGCGAGAAGCTGGACTTCGACGAGATCTGAACATGAGCAGCCCCCAGGCCCGGCCACCCAAGCCGCTCTACAGCAACGTCAGCCCCGCTGTGCCGTCGCCGTGCATCAGCGTTTGTCGCCTGGACGAACAGCGGGTCTGCACGGGCTGCCACCGGCATGTGGAGCACATCCGGGAATGGCGTTCGGCCGATGACGAACGGCGCCGGCAGATTTGCCGCGAAGCCCAGGCCCTGCGCGAGCAGGCTAAGGCACACTGATCGCAGGGGCTTGAGTATTTACCCGGCTGTGGTAACGTCGGGTTCTGCGTCGTTTACGCCAAAGCCTTCACAAACCCCGCCCTTGGGCGGGGTTTTGCTTTATCTGCACGATGAAAACCGCCCGTTCAAGGAGTCTGACTGGATCATGAGCACCAAGCCTTCCCTCATCCTCACCCGATTGGACGTACAGCGTCTGGAGCGTCTGATCGACAGCCTCGACGAGAGTACGCCGGGTGTGCTCGCCCTGCAGGACGAGTTGGACCGCGCCGAGCAGGTGGTCGGTCACGAGGAAGTTCCGGCAGGCGTAGTGACCATGAACTCTCGCGTGCACTGCCGCGAGGAGGCCAGCGGCAAGGACTACCACCTGACCCTGGTTTACCCGAAGGATGCCGGGCCGGAAGGCAAGGTCTCGATCCTGGCGCCGATCGGTTGTGCCTTGCTCGGGTTGTCGGTGGGCGAGCAGATCGACTGGCCGGCACCGGGGGGCAAGACTCTCAAGCTGAAGCTGCTGGAGGTGGAATACCAGCCGGAAGCGGCGGGCGATTTCGACCTGTAGATTCACGAAGGCATTCACAGGTCCATGACGGACCCTGTGGGAGCGGGTTCACCCGCGACGCAGGCGACGCGGTGTATGGCACCGGCTTTGCCGGTGTTCGCGGGTGAACCCGCTCCCACAGGTACTGCATTGGGTCATTCGCCCAGGACCTGCTCCAACCCCTCGTTCAAAGCCTGCTCCAGCTCCCGCTTGTAGCGCAGGTACAGCTGCGTCGACCCCAGCTGGTCATCCAGCAACTCGGACAAGTCCAAGTCAGTGATGTAGCAGCGGTACTGCCCTGCACCCCGTCGCTGCCCGATGATCTGCCGGGCCACCACCGCATACAGCTGCTCACCATGCTCCAGTTCGGAAAACTCCTGCTGGTCGCAATACAGCGTCACGTGCGCCGTACCCGCCACCCCGCCCTGGATGATTGCCTGCACCTCGTAGTAAGGCTGGTCGCTACCCTCGAACGGGGCCTGGCGCGGCTCGATGCTGCGCGCCTTGCCTGGCCCGGAAGGCAAAAGTTGCGCGTAGTGGATGTCCAGTGAGGCCGCGCGCTGAGTGTCCAACGGCAGACGGGCATCCCGGCGCATCACCACAGAGCGCAGGAAGCGCTGCAGCGGCAACAGCAGGTGGGCTTCGTCGTGCAGCGGCAGGCGTTGCTGCCACAGGGCGTTATATTCATCCAGCACGTACAGCTCGGCCCAGCCACCCTGCAGGCGGTAGAACACCTGGATGCAGGCTGGCCGACCCTGCTCCAGCACCAGGTGCAGGTCGTGATCCTGCAGGGCGTTGGCGTCCAGGTACAACGGGCTGTAGGCACTACGCTCTTGGCCCAGGTGGTCCAGCAGCGCCTCATGTTCAGCCAAGGTGGTAAGGCCGACATGTCCGGCCAGCAGCTCCAGCACATGGGTGTGCTGGGCCACCTGCAGCAGGTAGCGGTGGTTCAGGCCCTGGTCCAGCAGCAGCTGCACGGTGTCGAAGATTTCCTCCACGCGCTGGCCAATGGCCTGCGCGCGGCTGTGGCAGAAGCAGCGCACCCGCACCCTCGGGCGGTGGCCGCGCAGCACGGGGCTGTTGAGGAAGTCGCGCAGGCAGCGCACCAGCGCATGCTCGCCGTCATAGCGCTGGACCAATACCTCGTTCCAGCTGTTGAGGGTGACCTGGTCCAGGGTCAGGACCAGGTTTTCGCGCACGCCTGCATAGCTCAGCGAGTCGGTGCGCTCGGTGGTCATCAGGATGTTCAGGTCGCGGTGGTGGCGCAGTGGGTCGATGGCGACGTTGACCAGCAGCAGCACCTCGTCGGCCACGCTGGGCTGCAGCAGGCGTACTTCGCTGACGGTCGGCAAGGGCAGGGGGATGCTCTGCTGCAGGCAGCCGACCAGGTTGAAGAGTTCGAATTCGCTCAGGTCGCTGACACCTGGGTGCAGCGCCAGGCGCGTGCTGCTGTCGATCACTCCGTTGCGATGGGCCCAGGTCAGCAGTTCGAGCAGCTCGCGGCAGCGTTTTAGCGGGCTGAAGTGGTCCACCTCATGGGGGCTCAGATTGCCGGTGTACAGCTCCCAGTGGTAGCTGCCAGGCTCCTTGCGGTTAGGCGCCTGGACCAGCGTCAGGGTGCCTTCGGCCAGGTCCGGGGCGATACCGGGGTTGATCACTTCGACCTTGCCGGCGCGGCGCTCGAAGGCTGCGTAAAGGCGCCGGCCCAGCACGTTGAGATCGCGCTGGTCGGCGCGGCTGCTGGCGTTCTGGGTGCGGGCGAACTGGCTGAGGAAGCGGTAGCTGTGGTTCAGTTCGGCCACCAGTTCACGGCGCTCGACGGCAACCTGCTGTACTTTCCATTGGTTGCGACTGTCCAGCAGGGCCAGCTGGCGCTGGTCCCAGCCCCACTCGTCGGCCAGGCGCTGTAACAGCCGGCGTTGCCAGCCATTGGCCCGGGCCGGGTCGCTGAGCTTCTTATTCACCTTCAGGTACAGGCTGCGCCGCACCAGCTCCAGGCGCGCGTGTTCGCCGCGCTGCAACAGGTAGCGCTCGATGCGCCGGTACACCATCACGTAAGGGTCCAGCTCGTCGAGGTCGAGCTGGTTGGCGAACACTGCCTGCTTGTAGTCCAGGCTCAGGCAGCGTACGGCGGGGTGCTCGCTGGCATAGGCCTCGGTCAGCAGCAGCTTGAGCAGTGACTTGTAGGGCGAGTCGATGCCTTTGAACAGCTGCCACAAGCCGGCGCCGACGAATTCGCCGGGCGGTATGTGCGCCAGGTTGCCGAGGTCGAGGGCGTCCTGGCTGCGGATAAAGCGCTTGGACAGCAGGGTCTGGGTGTAGGCGTGGTAATCGTGTTCCTGGTAGACCGGCACCAGCCACCACAGTGGCGTACGACCAGCCAGCCAGATAGTGGTGCGGTAGAACTCGTCCAGCAGCAGGTAGTGCTGGGTGGTGCCGCAATCGTCGGAACCGAGTTGCCCGTCGCGTTGGCCCTGGGCGAAACCTTGCGTGTCGATCAGGAAGAAGTGCGCCTCGGCACCCAGGCTTGCCGCCCATGCTTCCAGCAGCTGGCATTTGCGGCGCAGTTCGCCCAGCTGCTCGTTGGCCAGGCCGGGCGCGTGGCATACCCACAGGTCCATGTCGCTGTGCTCGGCCTGGGCCAGCGAGCCCAGGCTGCCCATCAGGAACAGGCCGTGGATCGGCCGCGGCGGATTGCCATGGCGGGCCTTGTAGATGAACGAGCGGGCAAGGCGCTGGGCCTCGACTACCAGGTCGGCGCTGGGCTCGTAGCCCGATACGCCGGCGGGAGTGCTGCCGGAGACATAGCCCGGCAGCAACGGGTGGTTTACATGAAACAGCAGTGGCAGCAGCGTCAGCACCTGTTGCTGGCGCGTCGACAGGCCCTCCAGTGCCCGCTGCAGCCGGCCCTGGTTGAGCCGCAGAAAGCGTGCACGCAATGTCGCCAGGACCTTGCGGTCGATGCCTTCGTCCAGGTCAGGGCGGATTTCGTGGGGGTGGTTCATTGCGCACTCGGGGCAGGCCAGCGGAGCTGTGGCGAGTGTAGCCTGAGTGGCGAGGTCGGATAAGCGGCAATTGAAATATTGGCGCCATTTTCCCAGCGCTCGTGGCCGCTGCTCCAGCTTTCGTTGCGCTTGAGGCATGATGGGGGCCTCAAGCTGATTGCGAGGTTTTCCGATGCGTGTGTGGATCGATGCCGACGCCTGCCCCAAGGCGGCCAAGGATCTGATCGTCAAGTTCGCCCTCAAGCGCAAGTTCGAGGTAGTGATGGTGGCGGGCCAGGCCGTGGCCAAGCCGGCGTTCGCGATCGTGCGTTTGATCGTGGTGCCCAGCGGCATGGACGCAGCCGACGATTACCTGGTGGAGTACGCCGTGCCCGGCGAGCTGGTGATCTGCAGTGACGTGCCGTTGGCTGACCGCCTGGTGAAAAAGGGCGTGGCGGCACTGGACCCGCGCGGCCGCGAGTTCGACGAGCGCAACATGGGTGATCGGCTGGCGGCGCGCAACCTGTTCACCGAACTGCGCGAGCAGGGCCAGGTGGGGGGAGGGCAAGCGCCTTATGGCGAGCGTGAGAAGCAGGCTTTTGCCAATGCGCTGGACCGGATCATCGCAAGACTGAGTAAGACCTGATGCAGGGGCTGCTTTGCAGCCCATCGACCACCCCGGTCTCAAGCCATGTGCAAATACCTGTAGGAGCGGCCTTGTGTCGCGATGGGGCGCGAAGCGGCCCCAGGTTTTCAGCTTCGCAGCAAAGATTGCCTGGGCCGCTGCGCGGCCCATCGCGACACAAGGCCGCTCCTACAAGGGCCAGTGCTGGCTTGAAGAGATATTCAAGACAGTTGCCCCCACCTCGATCGCATCGGCCTCAAGCCATGCGTTATTCCTGTGGGAGCTGGCTTGCCGGCGATGGCCTGCGCAGCGGGCCCAAGGATTTACTGGTCACCCTCGTGCGTCAGCTCCAGCACCCGATCCACCAGCTTGTAGATGCCGCCAGCCGCCTCGCTGATCGACTTGGCCTCCATGTACGCCGGGGTGGTGACCAGCTTGCGCTGGGTGTCTTCGACAATGTCGTGCACATCGCATTCTTCATGGGTAGCACCCATCTTCGTCACGGTCGCCGCAGTGCCCGCGTCGCTACCGATGGTGCAGACCACGCCTGGCCCGTAGATCTTCGCCGCCAGCGCCGGCGAGATGCAGATCAGGCCAACCGGCTTGCACGCCGCTGCGAAGGCTTCGGCCAGGGCCAGCACATCCGGGTGGACGCTGCAGTTGGCACCTTCCACGGCAAAGTTGGACAGGTTTTTCGCCGCCCCGAAACCGCCCGGCACGATCAGCGCGTCGAAGTCTTCGGCCTTGGCTTCGCGGATGTCCTTGACCTCGCCGCGGGCAATGCGCGCCGACTCCACCAGCACATTGCGCGACTCGGGCATTTCCTCGCCGGTCAGGTGGTTGATCACATGCATCTGCGCAATGTTCGGCGCGAAGCACTGCACCTGCGCACCACGCTGGTCGAGGCGCAGCAGGGTGATCACGCTTTCGTGGATTTCGGCGCCGTCATAAACGCCACAGCCGGAAAGAATCACCGCTACTTTTTTTGTCATGCTTTTTACTCCAGTGTCGAGGCGCTAAATGTCCTCTAGTTTGGCAGATGTAGCCATAGGGATTCCCGCAAGCGCGGCCTAATCTTGGCGGATAACGTCTGAGGTCGTACCCATGGACCTGATCCTGCTGGCCGTGCCGTTCTTCTTCGTGCTGATCGCCGTCGAGCTGCTGGCCGACCGTGTGCGTGGCCAGCGCAACTTCACCCTGGCCGACTCGATCAACAGCCTCAGCACTGGCGCGCTGTCGACCAGTACCGGGTTGCTGACCAAAGGGGTGGGGCTGCTGACCTATGCCGTGGTGTTCGAGCACATGGCGTTGCTGCAGCTGCCGCCGCAGGCCTGGTGGGTGTGGCTGCTGGCCTTCGTCCTGTACGACTTCTGCTACTACTGGCTGCACCGTCTTGGCCATGAGCGCAACGTGCTGTGGGCTGCGCACTCGGTGCATCATCAGAGCGAGGAGTACAACCTCACCACGGCGCTGCGCCAGACCAGCAGCGGGTTCATCTTCTCGTGGCTGTTCTACCTGCCGCTGGCGTTGCTCGGTGTGCCGCCGTTGGTATTCATCACGGTGGCGTCGCTCAACCTGCTTTACCAGTTCTGGGTGCATACCCGGCACATTCCCAAGCTGGGCTGGCTCGAGTGGGTGTTGATCACGCCATCCAACCATCGCGTCCACCATGCGCAAAATCCTGCTTACTTGGATCGCAATTACGGTGGCGTGTTCATTCTCTGGGATCGTCTGTTCGGCACCTTCAAAGAGGAGGACCCGGCCGAGCCGGTGGTGTTCGGGGTGACCACGCCGCTGGCCAGCTGGAACCCGCTGTGGGCCAACCTGCAGTTCTATGCCCAGCTCTGGCACGACGCCCGGCGCGCCGACAGCCTGTGGGACAAGCTGCGGATCTGGTTCATGCCCACCGGCTGGCGCCCGGCCGATGTGGCCGCACGCTACCCACAGGCCAAGCAGGACCTGGCGTTGTTCCGCAAGTTCGAGGTTGCCCTGGGCCGCGCGCAGCAGGCCTATGTAGCGGCGCAATTCGTGGTTTACGTGGCGCTGGGCAGCTATCTGATGGAGGTAGCCGAGCGAGTGCCAACCGCCGCCCTGTGGCTCGGCTGGGGGCTGATGGCGTTTGGCTTGTTCGTGCTTGGTGCGCTGCTGGAGAACCGGCCATGGGCCGTGCGCCTGGAGCTGGTACGGTTGCTGGCGAATGCGCCGGCGCTGTACCTGGCCGGCGCACTGGGCCTAGCGGTGGTCGTGCCGCTGGCCTGGTTGCTGCTCGTGGCTTACAGCCTGCTCAGCCTCTGGGGCCTGGGCCTTGCTCGCCGCCTTGCGCTCCGCGCGCAACGTGCGGAAGCGCCGGCGCAGCCACAGCAGGCCGCCCAGCGCCAACAGGCCACCGAGCACCCATAGCTCGTAGCGCTTCACGTTGCCCAGCAGGCCTTCGAGGATGGCGCCGAAGTGATACGCGGCCGCGCCAAGGGCCACTGCCCAGATGGCCGCGCCGATACCGTTCAGCAGCAGGTAGCGGCGTGGTGGGTAGCCGGACAGGCCAATGGCCACCGGCATGACCGTGCGCAAGCCATAGACGAAACGGAAACTCAGTACCCAGATGTCGGGGTGGCGACGGATGTGGTCCAGCGCTCGGTCACCCATCGCCTGCCAGCGCGGTTTGCGTGCCAGGATCCTGCGCCCGTGGCGGCGGCCCATGAAGTACCACAGCTGGTCGCCGGCATAGCTGCCGAAAAACGCCACCAGGCACACCAGGTTGATGTCCATGTAACCGCGGAACGCAAGGAATCCCGCAAGCACCAGGATGGTCTCGCCTTCGAAGAAGGTGCCTAGAAAAAGGGCGAAGTAGCCGAAATCCTGCAGGAATTGTTGAAGCATTTTCTGAGGTGCTGGCGAAATGAACGCGAAGCCTACCCCTTCGCGCGCGTTCGTGAAAGTGTCCAAATGTGTCTCGACATGAACAATTCCCGCTCGGAGAATGCCAGAAGCCATGCGTCATGGCTTGCCCTGGCGTGTAACACAGGCGTCATAATGGGCGCTTATCTTGCCGCTCAATAGATGATAGGGCGTTAACGTCCTCAGGAACGCCAGATGAATAATGAAGTGCTAACCCCTGTCGCGATCAAGGATGCTCAGGAACTCCCCGAAGAGATGGTGCAGACCCCGCCAGACCTGCCGGCGGCCCCTCAGCCTGCCGTGGAACCGGTGGCAGAGACTGCAGCCCCGGCCCCTGCACCGGCCCCGGCGATCGTCATCCCGGGCCTGGACGACAGCAGCCTGTACATTCATCGCGAACTCTCGCAGCTGCAGTTCAATATCCGTGTGCTGGAGCAGGCGCTGGACGAGAGCTACCCGCTGCTCGAACGCCTCAAGTTCCTGTTGATCTTCTCCAGCAACCTCGACGAGTTCTTCGAGATCCGCGTCGCCGGCCTGAAGAAGCAGATCAACTTTGCCCGTGAACAGGCCGGTGCCGATGGCCTGCAGCCGCACCAGGCGCTGGCGCGCATCAGCGACCTTGTGCACAGCGAAGTGGAGCGCCAGTACGCGATTCTCAACGACGTGCTGCTGCCGGAGCTGGAAAAGCACCATATCCGCTTCATCCGCCGCCGTTACTGGACACCCAAGCTCAAGACCTGGGTGCGCCGCTACTTCCGTGACGAGATCGCACCGATCATCACCCCGATCGGCCTCGACCCGACTCACCCGTTCCCGCTGCTGGTGAACAAGAGCCTCAACTTCATCGTCGAGCTCGAGGGTGTCGATGCCTTCGGCCGCGATTCGGGCCTGGCGATCATCCCGGCTCCACGCCTGTTACCGCGGGTTATCCGGGTGCCGGAAGATGTGGGTGGTCCGGGCGCCAACTACGTGTTCCTGTCGTCGATGATCCACGCGCACGCCGACGACCTGTTCCAGGGCATGAAGGTAAAGGGCTGCTACCAGTTCCGCCTGACCCGTAACGCCGACCTGGCGCTGGACTCCGAAGAGGTCGACGACCTGGCCCGCGCGTTGCGCGGCGAGCTGTTCTCGCGCCGCTACGGTGACGCCGTGCGCCTGGAGGTGGCCGACACCTGCCCCAAACACCTGTCGGATTACCTGCTCAAGCAGTTCAGCCTCAGCGAAAGCGAGCTGTACCAGGTCAACGGCCCGGTCAACCTTACCCGCCTGTTCAGCATCACCGGCCTGGACAGTCACCCCGAGCTGCAGTACACGCCGTTCACCCCGGCGATCCCTAAGCTGCTGCAGAACGCCGACAACATCTTCAGCGTGATCGGCAAGCAGGACATCCTGCTGATGCACCCGTTCGAGTCCTTCACCCCGGTGATCGACCTGCTGCGCCAGGCCGCCAAGGACCCTCACGTGCTTGCCGTGCGCCAGACCCTTTACCGTTCCGGGGCCAACTCGGAAATCGTTGACGCGCTGGTGGACGCGGCGCGTAACGGCAAGGAGGTCACCGCGGTGATCGAGTTGCGGGCGCGCTTCGACGAAGAGTCCAACCTGCAGATGGCCAGCCGCCTGCAAGCGGCCGGTGCGGTGGTGATCTACGGCGTGGTCGGTTTCAAGACCCACGCCAAGATGATGCTGATCCTGCGCCGCGAGCAGGGTGAGATCGTGCGTTATGCGCACCTGGGCACCGGTAACTACCACGCCGGCAACGCCCGCCTGTACACCGACTACAGCCTGCTGACCTCCGACGACGCCCTCACCGAGGACGTCGGCAAGTTGTTCAGCCAGCTGATCGGCATGGGCAAGACCCTGCGCATGAAGAAACTGCTGCACGCGCCGTTCACCCTGAAGAAGGGCATGCTCGACATGATCGCGCGCGAAACCCAGTTCGCCCTCGAAGGCAAGCCGGCGCATATCATCGCCAAGTTCAACTCGCTGACCGACGCCAAGGTCATCAAGGCGCTGTACAAGGCCAGCCAGTCGGGCGTGAAGATCGATCTGGTGGTGCGTGGCATGTGCTGCCTGCGCCCAGGCATTCCGGGGGTTTCGCACAACATCCAGGTGCGCTCCATCATCGGCCGCTTCCTCGAGCACACGCGGGTGTTCTACTTCCTCAATGGCGGCGAAGAGCAGATCTACCTGTCCAGTGCCGACTGGATGGAGCGCAACCTCGACAAGCGCGTCGAGACCTGCTTCCCGGTGGAAGGCAAGAAGCTGTTGCTGCGGGTGAAGAAGGAGCTGGAAGGCTACCTGACCGACAACACCCACGCCTGGACCCTGCAGCCGGACGGGCGCTACGTGCGCAGCACGCCAACCGGCAACCAGAACCCGCGCAGTGCCCAGGCGACCCTGCTGGAGCGCCTGAGCAACCCGGTCCTCAACGTACGCTGAGGACGAAGCCGACCCGGGCCAGCCACTCCGCCTCATTGGCGAAGTCGGCCTGGGTCAGCTGGTTCTGTTCCAGCCAGCCGGCGGGGAACACCACATCCAGGCTGTTATTGCCAGCCTTCAGCTCTACCTTGGGCATCTGCTGGTTGCCACGGATGTGATGGAACAGGATGGCGAAGCGCAGCAGCACGCACAGGCGCAGCAGCTTGACCCCTTCTTCGCCCAGTTCGGCGATCTTGTCCTTGGGAATGTTGCGGCGGTGGCCGCGCACCAGCAAGGCCATCATCTGTTGGTCCTCGCGGGAGAAGCCTGACAGGTCGGAGTGCTCGATCAGGTAGGCGCCGTGCTTGTGGTAGTGATAGTGGGCGATATCCAAGCCGATTTCGTGCACTTTCGCTGCCCAGCCAAGCAGATCGCGCCAGTTTCCGTCTTTCAGGTCCCACGAGGCCGCTACCTGGTCGAAAGCGTGCAGCGCCTTGCGCTCGACGCGCGCGGCCTGGCCCTGGTCCACGTGGTAGCGCTCCATCAGCGAGTTCAGGGTGCGTTCGCGCACATCTTCGTGGTGGTGGCGACCCAGTAGGTCGAACAGCACGCCTTCGCGCAGGGCGCCGTCGCAGTGGTCCATGCGCTGCAGTTCCAGGGCATCGAAGATCGCTTCGAGAATTGCCAGGCCGGCAGGGAAGATGGTGCGGCGGTCCGGCTTGACGCCTTCGAAGTCGATCTTGTCGACCTCACCCAGCTTGAACAGCTTGCGCTTGACCCAGGCCAGCCCCTCGGCGTTGACCTCGCCATTGCCCAGGCCGCCTGCCTTGATGGCAGCGCCGATGGCACGAATGGTACCGGACGAGCCGATGGCCTCGTCCCAGGTCAGGCGGTGCAGGGCATTCTCGATGCTCATCAGCTCGAGGCGCGCGGCGGTGTAGGCCTGGGCGTAGCGGGCCGGGGTGATCTTGCCATCGCGGAAGTAGCGCTGGGTGAAGCTGACGCAGCCCATCTGCAGGCTTTCGCGCAGCAGCGGTTCGAAGCGCTGGCCGATGATGAATTCGGTACTGCCGCCGCCGATATCGGCCACCAGGCGCTTGCCGGGGGTATCGGCCAGGGTGTGCGACACGCCCAGGTAGATCAGGCGCGCTTCTTCACGGCCGGAAATCACCTCGACCGGGTGGCCAAGGATGGCTTCGGCGCGCTGGATGAATTCGTTGCGGTTGCGCGCTTCGCGCAAGGCGTTGGTACCGACGATGCGCACGGAGCCTGCCGGCATGCCGTTGATCAGTTGGGAAAAGCGCTTGAGGCAATCCAGGCCTCGTTCCATTGCCTCTTCACTGAGCTTGCGGTCTTCGTCGATGCCGGCCGCCAACTGAACCTTCTCGCCGAGCCGCTCGAGAATGCGGATTTCGGTATGGTGGGCCTTGGCCACGACCATGTGGAAACTGTTGGAGCCAAGGTCGATGGCGGCGATCAGGGACAGGTTCTTCGCGATGGTATGCGGCATGATCTGGTTGTTCTCGGTCGTTAACCCGGCAATCGTGCCACGATAGCAGGCTGTCGCCAACGCGTGGTACAAAGCCGTTGAGCTGGCCTTGATGCAAGGCAATGTGCCATTCGATGCTATGACGTTTGTGTGACAGTTTCGATTCGTGGCGTCTTGCACAACTATAGTTACACTCAATCGACCGTGACTTCCTGTAGGGCCTGGGTACGGCTATCATGGGCCACGTTTTTTTGCTTACGACCCTGGAGATATCCATGAGCAGCGATCTGATCAAACACGTCACCGACGCCACCTTCGAAGCCGAAGTCCTGCAGGCTCAAGGCCCGGTGCTGGTCGACTACTGGGCTGAATGGTGCGGTCCATGCAAGATGATCG
Source organism: Pseudomonas inefficax (assembly GCF_900277125.1). Classification (GTDB taxonomy): domain Bacteria; phylum Pseudomonadota; class Gammaproteobacteria; order Pseudomonadales; family Pseudomonadaceae; genus Aquipseudomonas; species Aquipseudomonas inefficax. The sequence goes on along the minus strand of NZ_OPYN01000240.1, from coordinate 105,639 downwards.
CTCCGGTTCTGGACGACATCGCCTCCACCTACGAGGGCAAACTGACTGTCGCCAAGCTGAACATCGACGACAACCAGGAAACCCCGGCCAAGCACGGCGTGCGTGGTATCCCGACGCTGATGCTGTTCAAGAACGGCAACGTCGAAGCCACCAAGGTCGGCGCCCTGTCCAAATCGCAGCTGGCCGCGTTCCTCGACGCTCACCTGTGATTTGAAAAGGCCCCGCAGATGCGGGGTTTTTTTTGCCTCTGCAAAGGCAGGCTTGCCCATGTAGGAGCAGCCTTGTGCTGCGAAAGGGCCGGTAAGGCTGACGTTGTCGCTGCGGCTGATGGCCTCTTCGCAGCACAAGGCTGCTCCTACAGACAGGTGTGTTGCAGCTGAAAATGGCAGGGCAAAACCACTAGACGCAGAAAAAAGCAAGTGTTACATTCGGCCTCGCACTGCTTCTCCAGTGCCCTCTACATGCCGTCGCCGAAGCATCCCTAATTCGAATCAGTACGCGATCCTGTCGCCATCTAGCGGCGCGGCCTCATTAAGCCAGAAGCTTAATTCTCCCTTCTTACATGATTACGTCACTCCCCTTATGAACCTGACTGAACTCAAGCAAAAGCCGATTACCGATCTTTTGGAAATGGCCGAACAGATGGGCATCGAAAACATGGCCCGTTCGCGCAAACAGGACGTGATTTTCGCCCTGCTGAAGAAGCACGCGAAAAGCGGCGAAGAGATCTCGGGTGACGGCGTGCTGGAGATCCTCCAGGATGGTTTCGGTTTCCTGCGTTCGGCTGATGCGTCCTACCTGGCCGGCCCTGACGATATCTACGTCTCGCCCAGCCAGATCCGCCGTTTCAACCTGCGTACCGGCGACACCATCGTCGGCAAGATCCGCCCGCCGAAGGAAGGGGAGCGTTACTTCGCCCTGCTGAAGGTCGACACCATCAACTTCGACCGCCCGGAAAACGCGAAGAACAAGATCCTGTTCGAAAACCTGACGCCGCTGTTCCCGAACAAGCGCCTGAAGATGGAAGCCGGTAACGGCTCCACCGAAGACCTGACCGGCCGCGTCATCGACCTGTGCGCCCCGATCGGCAAAGGCCAGCGTGGCCTGATCGTTGCCCCGCCGAAAGCGGGCAAGACGATCATGCTGCAGAACATCGCGGCCAACATCACCCGTAACAACCCTGAATGCCATCTGATCGTCCTGCTGATCGACGAGCGCCCGGAAGAAGTGACCGAAATGCAGCGCACCGTGCGCGGCGAAGTGGTTGCCTCCACCTTCGACGAGCCGCCAACCCGCCACGTGCAGGTTGCCGAAATGGTGATCGAGAAGGCCAAGCGCCTGGTCGAGCACAAGAAGGACGTGGTCATCCTGCTGGACTCCATTACTCGTCTGGCGCGTGCCTACAACACCGTGATCCCGAGCTCCGGCAAGGTACTGACCGGTGGTGTCGATGCCCACGCCCTGGAGAAGCCGAAGCGCTTCTTCGGTGCCGCGCGTAACATCGAGGAAGGCGGTTCGCTGACCATCATCGCCACCGCGCTGGTCGAAACCGGCTCGAAGATGGACGAAGTGATCTACGAAGAGTTCAAGGGTACCGGCAACATGGAGCTGCCGCTGGATCGCCGCATCGCCGAGAAGCGCGTGTTCCCGGCCATCAACATCAACCGCTCCGGCACTCGCCGCGAAGAGTTGCTGACCGCCGACGACGAACTGCAGCGCATGTGGATCCTGCGCAAGCTGCTGCACCCGATGGACGAAATCGCCGCCATCGAGTTCCTGGTCGACAAGCTCAAGCAGACCAAGACCAACGATGAGTTCTTCCTGTCGATGAAGCGCAAGTAAGCGTTTCAATTCGGGATTGATTGGGGCTGCTTTGCAGCCCATCGCGACACAAGGCCGCTCCTACAGGTTACGTATTCCCTGTAGGAGCGGCCTTGTGTCGCGATGGGTCGCGAAGCGGCCCCAATGCATTTTTGCCCCCAAACAAAGCCCGAACGGCGCTACACTCTGCACCCCCGACCGATACGGCCAACACGAGGCTCCTGCATGCAGTATCGCGACTTGCGCGACTTCATCCGTGGCCTGGAACAGCGCGGCGAGCTCAAGCGCATCCAGGTTCCGATCTCCCCCGTCCTGGAAATGACCGAGGTCTGCGACCGCACCCTGCGTGCCAAGGGCCCGGCATTGCTGTTCGAAAAACCCACCGGCTTCGACATTCCGGTGCTGGGCAACCTGTTTGGCACTCCGGAGCGCGTGGCCATGGGCATGGGCGCCGAGTCGGTCGATGAACTGCGCGAGATCGGCAAGCTGCTGGCCTTCCTCAAGGAGCCCGAGCCGCCGAAGGGCTTGAAGGATGCCTGGTCCAAGCTGCCGATCTTCAAGAAAGTCGTGTCGATGGCGCCGAAAGTGGTGAAGGACGCGGTGTGCCAGGAAGTGGTGGTCGAGGGGGACGATGTCGACCTCGGCGCACTGCCGATCCAGCACTGCTGGCCGGGCGACGTGGCACCGCTGATCACCTGGGGGCTCACAGTCACCCGCGGCCCGAACAAGGACCGCCAGAACCTGGGCATCTACCGCCAGCAGGTGATCGGCCGCAACAAAGTCATCATGCGCTGGCTCAGCCACCGTGGCGGCGCCCTGGACTACCGCGAATGGTGCGAGAAGAACCCTGGCCAGCCGTTCCCGGTCGCCGTGGCCCTGGGCGCTGACCCGGCCACTATCCTCGGCGCCGTGACCCCGGTGCCGGACACCCTCTCCGAGTACGCCTTCGCCGGCCTGCTGCGCGGCAACCGCACCGAACTGGTCAAGTGTCGGGGCAGCAACCTGCAGGTGCCGGCCACCGCCGAAATCATCCTGGAGGGTGTGATCCACCCGGGGGAAATGGCCCCGGAAGGCCCATACGGCGACCACACCGGCTACTACAACGAAGTGGACAGCTTCCCGGTGTTCACCGTGGAGCGCATCACCCATCGGCAGAAACCGATCTACCACAGCACCTACACCGGTCGCCCACCAGACGAGCCGGCGATCCTTGGCGTGGCGCTGAACGAAGTGTTCGTGCCGATTCTGCAGAAGCAGTTCCCGGAAATCGTCGATTTCTACCTGCCGCCGGAAGGCTGCTCGTACCGCATGGCGGTGGTGACCATGAAAAAGCAGTACCCGGGCCACGCCAAGCGCGTGATGCTGGGTGTATGGTCGTTCCTGCGACAGTTCATGTACACCAAGTTCGTTATTGTCACCGATGACGATATCAATGCCCGTGACTGGAATGATGTGATCTGGGCTATCACCACGCGCATGGACCCCAAGCGTGATACGGTGATGATCGACAACACCCCGATCGACTACCTGGACTTTGCGTCGCCGGTGTCCGGGCTGGGGTCGAAGATGGGCCTGGACGCCACGCACAAGTGGCCGGGCGAGACTACACGCGAATGGGGACGGGTCATCGTCAAGGACGAGGCCGTCACCCGCCGTATCGATGAGCTGTGGGATCAGTTGGGAATAGATTGATGCAGGTAACGTTGCAGCCGTCCGGGGCGGTGCTGGCGCTCGAACCCGGGGAACGGATCCTGGATGGAGCGCGGCGGCTGGGCTATGACTGCCCGAACAGCTGCCGCAATGGCAATTGCCATGTCTGCGCCGCGTTGTTGGTCGAAGGCCGGGTACGCCAGGACGGCGAAGTCCGCGACCATGGCGAGCTGTTCACCTGCATTGCCGAACCGCTGGAGGATTGCGTGTTGCTCTGGGATGGTGTGCTCGCCCTGGGCGAGCTGCCGGTGCGCAAACTGGCGTGCAGTGTCAGTGAGTGCGTCGAGGTCGGTGGCGACGTCTGGCGCGTGCGGTTGCGCGCGCCGGCTGGCAGGCCGCCGCGCTACCACGCGGGGCAGTACCTGATGATCGAGCGCGAAGGCGGCAAGCAGGCGGCGTTTTCGCTGGCTTCCGCACCCCATGCCGGGCGCGAGCTGGAGCTGCATGTGCTGGCACGCGAGCCCAGTGCGGTGCAACTTATCGAGCAGCTCAAGCGCGACGGTCTGGCGCGCATCGAAATGCCGTTCGGCGACACCCACCTGGCCGAGTTGCCTGACGGGCCGCTGGTGCTGATCGCTGCTGGCACCGGCATGGGCCAGATGCACAGCCTGGTCGAGCATTGCCGGGCCAAGGGGTTCAAGCACCCGGTTCACCTGTACTGGGGCGTGCGCCGGCCCGAGGACTTCTACCAGATCGAGCATTGGGACGAATGGCAGCGCCTGCCCAATCTGTTCCTGCACCAGGTGGTCAGCGACCTGTGCGGCTGGGAAGGCCGTTGCGGCATGCTGCATGAGGCTGTCTGCGAGGACATCGCCGACCTCAACAACGTGCATGTATATGCCAGCGGCTCGCCGAACATGATCTATGCCACTCTCGACGCCTTGGTCGAAGCCGGCATGGATGCGCATCGCATGCGCGCAGATGTGTTTGCCTACGCGCCACGCGGCTAATAACCGAAGTTTGAAAGTATGGGTATAAGGCGGTAATTGTTACCGCCTTGGCCAATAACTTTCGCAGTTGCCGAAACAGTACTTTCCAGTCGTCGGGAGCGCGGATGAAACTCTGGCGCGAGGGCTTGAGTATTCCTGCACTTCTGTCCTATGGTTACTGCAAGCGCCCCTGGTACAGAGGCTTTGGGGTGCATCGTAATCGAATCTCGCTACATCCGTAGTTCACAGGGATAATGGCGGCAGCTTATGTCGGCACTTGAAAGTATGTCCTGGGAAGTTCCATATCCACCGACACTCGACTTCGGTCAGCAACATACTCGCGAACAGTTGTTCAGTTCCATGAAGACAACCATGTCTCGCCATCAGGGTGGGCCGGTGTGGCTGTTCGCCTATGGTTCGTTGATCTGGCGGCCGGAGTGCAACTCGGTGGAACGCCAACGCGCTCGAGTGCATGGTTACCACCGTGGCTTGTACCTGTGGTCGCACGAACACCGCGGCACTCCGGAAACCCCCGGCCTGGTGTTCGGCCTGGACCGTGGTGGCTCCTGCAGTGGTTTTGCCTACCGGCTGGATGAAAGTACCCTGGACGATTCGCTAATGGCCCTGTGGCAGCGCGAGATGCCATACCCGGCGTACCGGCCGCACTGGCTCAGTTGCCGTTTGGGTGATGGCAGCAAGGTGCAGGCTCTGGGCTTCGTGCTGGAGCGGCATTTGCCCTGCTACGCCGGGAACCTCCCGGATACCCTGCTCAGCCAGATCCTGGCCAGTGCCAAGGGGCGCTATGGCACCACGCGTGATTACGTCGAACAGACCTTGAATGCCCTGCGCAGCCACCAGATGCCCGATCGCAACCTGGAGGCGCGGTTCAGGCGCTGCCATAACCTGCGCGAAGTTTGATTTTCCTGCACCGGCCTCTTCGCGGGCACGCCCGCTCCCACAGGATCACCACAGCCTCGAACGGCATGGTATTCCTGTGGGAGCGGGCGTGCCCGCGAAAAGGCCGGAACTGTCTTACCTGGCCAGCACCACCAACTTACCCACAGCCTGCCGCTGCCCCAACTTTTCGATGGCAGCTCCTGCCTCCGCCAGTGGATAAGTCTGCGACACCAGCGGCTTCAACTTGCCTTCGGCATGCCAGGCAAACAGCTGCCGGAAGTTGGCCGCATTGTCCTCTGGCTGGCGCTGGGCAAATGCCCCCCAGAACACCCCGAGCACCGCTGCACCCTTGAGCAACACCAAGTTGGCCGCCAACTGCGGGATGGTCCCGCTGGCAAAGCCCACCACCAGCAACCGGCCATTCCAGGCCAGCCCGCGCACCGCCTGCTCGAACAACTCGCCACCGACCGGGTCGTAGACCACGTCGACGCCCTGGCCACCCGTCAAGCGCTTGATCTCCTCACGCAGGCTGGCCTGGCTGTAGTCGATCAGTTCATCTGCCCCGGCTGCCTTGGCCACGGCCAGTTTCTCCGCACTGCTGGCCGCCGCGATTACCCGCGCGCCCAGCGCCTTGCCGATCTCCACCGCCGCCAGCCCGACCCCACCGGACGCGCCCAGCACGAGCAGGGTCTCGCCCGCCTGCAACTGGCCGCGCTGGCGCAGGGCGTGCATGGAGGTGCCGTAGGTCATGCCGAACGCTGCAGCGGTGGTGAAGTCCATGCTCGGGGGGATCGGCAGCACATTGTAGAACGGCACCGCCACCTGCTCGGCGAACGCACCCCAGCCGGTCAGCGCCATGACCCGGTCGCCGACCTTGAACGCGCCGGCTTTTTCCCCGACTGCGGCCACCACGCCCGCCGCCTCGCCGCCCGGGGAGAACGGCAACGGTGGCTGGAACTGGTACTTGCCTTCGATGATCAGGGTATCGGGGAAGTTGACCCCGGCGGCATGCACATCCAGCAGGATTTCGTTTTTCTTCGGCACCGGGCTGGGTACTTCTTCCAGCACCAGGTTGCGCGCCGGGCCCAGGGTTTTGCACAACACAGCTTTCATCGGGGCTATTCCTTTGCGGGTCGTGGCCGATAAGTGTAGGAAGGCCGTCTGCCGGGTCAACGAGCATGGCCCGCCCTGATGTGTGGGCATAAGTGGCGGCACTAGCCCGGGCTTGGGTTTGAAGGGCATGCTGGGTAAGCTGGCGCCAACTGTATTGAGGAGCGAATTTGTGAAAGCGTGGATCTTGATGGTGCTGGCGCTGCTGCTGCCGGCTGCGGCCATGGCCGAGGAAGCCAAGGAAGGGGCGCCCAAGGTCGCCTACATCAGCCTGAGCCCGCCCTTTGTCGGCAACTATGCGCTCGACGGCAGCCCGCGGTTGCGCGTGTACAAGGCCGACGTGGCCCTGCGCGTGACCGGCGACGAAGCCGCGAAGGCGGTGAAGCACCACGAGCCGCTGATCCGCAACCAGCTGGTGGCGCTGTTCACCCAGCAGTCGGTGGACAGCATGAGCAACGTCGAAGCCAAGGAGCATCTTCGCCAGGAAGCGCTGAAGCAGGTGCAGCAGGTGATGGAAGCAGAAGAGGGCAAGCCGATTGTTGAGGACCTGCTGTTCAACAACCTGATCGTGCAGTGACCGGCAAGCCGGCTCTCTCAGGAGCAGCGCAATCCGCACTGTGGCGCGATCCCTGTGGGAGCGGCTTTAGCCGCGAAGAATCCAACGCGGTGCATGGCACCGGCTGCGCCGGTGTTCGCGGGTAAACCCGCTCCCACAGGAATCGCGCAATCTTTCAGAGTTTGAGCCGGGAGTGCGCGGATCAGGACGCCAGGCTACGGCGAAATCGTGCCAGCGCCACGCTGAAGAACACCAGGCCGATCACGGCCAGCGCCAGGATGTCGGGCCACACCACCGTCCACCCGGCATCACGGAACAGGATTGCGGCGCCAAGGCTGACGAAGTGAGTCGACGGCGACCCTTGCATCACCCACTGCAACCACTGCGGCATGCTGTCCAGCGGTGTGCTACCGCCTGACAGCAACAGCATCGGGATGATCACCGGGATCGCCAGCAGGCCGAACTGCGGCGTCGAGCGTGCCAGGGTGGCGAGGAATATCCCTAGTGCGGTACTGGCGAACAGGTACAGCGCGGTCACTGCCAGGAACAGCCCCATCGAGCCGACCAACGGCACGCCAAGCGCACCCTTGACCACAACCACCAGCGAAATCCAGGTGCAGATCACCACCACCAGCGCGTTGCTGGCGATTTTCGCCAGCATGATTTCCAGCGCGGTCAGCGGTAGCACCAGCAGGTGGTCGAGGGTGCCGTGCTCGCGTTCGCGCAGCAGCGCGGTGCCGGTGAGGATGATCGCCAGGATGGTGATGTTGTTGACGATCTGGATCACCGCGAGGAACCAGCCACCCTCCAGGTTGGGGTTGAACAGGGCCTTGGCGTTGATCACCACCGGGCTCTGCGTGTTGCTGCGCTGGCTGTAGTCGAGCAACTCGCGTTCGAAGATGCGGCCGATGTAGCCCGCCCCCATGAAGGCCTGGCTCATGGCCGTGGCGTCGACATTGATCTGCAGCTCCGGCGAGCGCCCGGCTAGCAGGTCGCTCTGGAAATTCACCGGCACGTTGATCACGAAGGTGTACTGGCCGCTGTCCATGGCCTGGTCCAGGCGCTCTGCTGCCAGCGGCGCGGCGGGCTGGAACTCGGGCGGTTGCAAGGCTTCGCCGAGTTTGCGCGAGAGCAGGCTGTGGTCTTCGTCCACTATCGCGACACTGGCGTTGTGCACGCCGATTACCGAGCCCGCCGCCGGCATGTAGATGGCCACGCTGAAGGCATACAGCAGGAACAACAGCAGTACGCTGTCATGGCGCAGGCTGGTCAGCTCTTTAAGGCCCAGGCGCAGGGTGTGGTTCAGGCGCGACATCTCAGGCCTCCTGCTTCTTCAGCATCGCCAGGCTCAGGCCGGTGAACACGGCAAAGAAGCTCAGCAGGATCAGGCACTGCGGCCACAGTTCGCGCAGGCCCAGCGCCTTGGTGAAGGTGCCGACCGCGATGTCGAGGAAGTAGCCCGCCGGGAACAGTTGGCCCATGACTGCTGCCGCGCCGTCCAGTGACGAACGTGGCACGATCAGCCCGGAAAACTGGATGGTCGGCAGGCTGGTGATGATCATGGTGCCGAGAATGGCGGCGATCTGGGTGCGGGTGAACGCCGAAATCAGCAGGCCCAGGCTGGTGGTCGCCAGCAGGTAGGCAACGCCGCCGCAGGCCAGGGCCAGCACGCTGCCCTTGAGCGGCACGGCGAACAGCCAGCGGTTCATCGCCACCAGCAAAGCGAGGTTGACCAGGCTCACGACCAGATAGGGTACCTGCTTGCCGAGCAGGAACTCCAGGCGGGTGAGGGGCGTGGCGTAGAAGTTGGTGATGGAGCCGAGCTCTTTCTCGCGGACGATGCCCAGCGCGGTGAGCATGGCCGGGATGAAGGCCAGGATCAGCGCCATCACCCCCGGGCCGATGGCGTTCACGCTGACCACATCCTGGTTGTAGCGAAAACGGGTTTCCAGGCGCACCAGGTCCTGGCGCGGCTGCGGCAGGGGGCTGGCCTTGGCCAGTTGCTCGAGGTTGGCCTGGTGCACGGCCTCCACGTAGTTGCGGCTGGTTTCCGCGCGGAACGGCATGCCGCCGTCGAGCCAGGCGGCCACCACCGGTTGGCGTCCGGCGTACAGGTCGCGGCCAAAGCCGGGCGGAATTTCCAGCGCCAGTTTGATTTCCGAGCGCTGCAGGCGCTGGTGCATTTCGCGGGTATCACGGATGGGCGCCTGCTCGGCGAAATAGCGTGAACCACGAAAGGCTTCGAGGTAGGCCCGGCTTTGCGGGCTTTGGTCCTGATCGTGCACGGCAAAGGCGAGGTTTTCCACATCCAGGGAAATGCCATAGCCGAAGATCACCATCATGAACATCGCGCCCAGCAGGGCGAAGGCCAGGCGTACCTTGTCGCGCAGCAACTCCTTGCCCTCACGGCTGGCCACGGTCAGCAGGCGGCGCAGGCTGAAGCCTTGGCGCAGCGCCGGTGCAGGCGAGGCTGCCTGCTCCAGCACGGTATTGTCGGTGGCCTGCGGGGCCAGTTCCTGGGCCTGTTCCAGGCAACGTACGAACGCGTCTTCCAGGGTGTCGCCCTGGTACTGGTGCTGCAAGGCGTCGGGCGTGTCGCAGGCCAGCACCCGGCCGGCATGCATCAGCGAGATGCGGTCGCAGCGCTGGGCTTCGTTCATGAAGTGGGTGGAGAGGAAAATGGTCACGCCCTGCTCGCGTGACAGCTCCACCAGCAGGCGCCAGAAATCGTCGCGGGCGGCCGGGTCGACGCCGGAGGTGGGTTCGTCGAGGATCAGCACCTCCGGGCGATGCAGCACCGCCACCGCCAGTGACAGGCGCTGGCGCAGGCCGAGGGGCAGGGCGCCGGACGGCTGGTCGGCGATGGCGCTCAGGTCGAAGCGTTCGATCAGCTCATCGATGCGCTGGGCGGTTTCGGCCTTGGGCAGGTCGAACAGGCGGGCATGCAGGGCCAGGTTCTGCCGGGTGCTGAGCTCGCCATACAGCGAAAAACTCTGCGACATGAAACCGACCCGTTTGCGCGTGGCCAGGTCGCTGGCATCCACCGGGCGGCCGAGCAGGCTGGCGCTGCCCTCGCTGGCCGGCATCAGGCCGGTGAGCACTTTCATGGTGGTGGTCTTGCCACAGCCGTTGGAGCCGAGAAAGCCGAAGATCTCCCCGCGGCCAATGGCGAAACTGACCTTGTTGACCGCTGTGAAGTCACCAAAGCGCAGGGTCAGGTCGTGCGCCTCGATGGCGACCGGGCCGTCCATGGCAGGGCGCGGCGGGATGGTCAGGGGTTGATGGTATGCCTTGCCCGCGCCCTGGTAGTGGGTGAAGGCGTCGTCCAGCTTGCCGCTGGGGGTGACTGCGGCCAGTTCATGGCTGGGGCCTGCGGCCAGCAGGCGGCCGCCGTCGAGCATCAGGCAATGCTCGAATTGTTCGGCTTCCTCCATGTAGGCGGTGGCCACCAGCAGGGTCAGTTGCGGGCGTTGCGCGCGCACCTGTTCGACCAGCTCCCAGAAGCGCCGCCGTGACAGCGGGTCGACACCGGTGGTCGGTTCGTCGAGGATCAGCAGGTCCGGTTCGTGGATAAGCGCGCAGCACAGCCCCAGCTTCTGCTTCATGCCGCCCGACAGCTTGCCCGCCGGGCGCTCGGCGAAGCGCTGCAGGTCGGTGGCCTGCAGCAGGTTGGCCATGCGCTGTTCGCATTCGCGGCGGCCGAGGCCGAACAGGGTGGCGAAAAAGCGGATGTTTTCGCGGATCGACAGTTCCGGATACAGGTTGTTACCCAGCCCCTGCGGCATGAAAGCCACTTTCGGGTACAGCGCCGCGCGATGGCGGCGTTGGCGAATCGAGCCGCCCAGCACCTGCAGTTCGCCCTGTTGCAGGCGCTTGACGCCGGCGATCAGCCCCAGCAGGGTCGATTTGCCAGCCCCGTCAGGGCCGATCAGCGCGCAGCGGGTGCCCGCCGGCAGGCTGAACCCAAGGGGGTGCAGAGCTACCAAGTCGCCATAGCGATGGCTGATGCCCTCGGCCAGCAATGCCGGGGCGTTCATTGCAGGTTGGCCGGCCAGTCCACTTCAGCCGTGCGTACATAGCCGGCGCCTGGCATGCCTGGCTTGGCCTGCGGCACAGCACCGGGGTCGCTCAGGCGCAGCTTGACGCGGAACACCAGCTTCTGTCGCTCGTCGCGGGTTTCCACCTGCTTGGGGGTGAACTGGGCCTTGGCCGCGACAAAGACCACCTTCGCCGGTAGCGCCTGCTCGGGCAGGGCATCGAGCACGATTCGCGCCTGGTCGCCGACGGTCAGCCGACCGCTGGTGGAGGCCGGCAGGTAAAGGTTCATGTACTGGTCGCTGGGGTCGATCAACATCAGCACACGGCCACCGGCACCCAGCACTTCACCCGGCTCGGCCAGGCGCAGCTGGATGATGCCGTCGATCGGTGCGCGCAAGCTGCTGTCGTCGATTTCGCTGGTGAGTTGCGCCACCTGAGCCTCGGCGGCGCCGATGGCGGCCTTGATCGCCGCCAGCTGGGCGCGGGCGGCGACCACGGCGGCGTTGGCCGTGTCGAAGCGTGCCTGCTGTTGGTCGAGCAACTGCTGGCTGGCGTACTTGCGCTGGAAGATCTCGCGCACGCGCTTGAGCTCCTGGCTGGCCAGCAGCAGTTCGCTCTGGCGCAGCTGCACACTGGCCTGGGCGGCGGCGTAGTTTTCCCGGGCGCGCAGCACTTCAGCTTCGGCCTGGCTGCGTTGGGCTTCCATGGTGCGGGTGTCGATACGCGCTAGCAGCTGGCCGCGAGTGACCTTGTCACCTTCGTCGACCAGCACTTCGGCCAGGCGGCCGGGGATTTTGCTGGCGATCTGCACTTCGGTGGCTTCGAGGCGGCCGTTGCCCATGCTCAGGCCTTCGGGCAACTGGTCGTGGAGCGATTTCCAGTATCCCAGCCCGCCGGCTGCTGCGAGTAGGGCGATCAGCGCGATGGCGAAGATCCTGGGGGCGTATCGGTTCATCGTTCTGCATCCTTGCGGTCATGCACACTGCATCATGGCCTGCGGCCATGCGTGGCGTGTTGATACCAGTCAAAGTCCTTATGCGGTGCCTGTGGGAGCGGCCTTGCGTCGCGAAAGGGCCGCGATGCGGCCCCAGGTTCTTCGCGTCCCTGCATAAATTACTGGGGCTGCTTCGCAGCCCTTTCGCGACGCAAGGCCGCTCCCACAATTACCGAGTAACTGTGCAAAGACTGACCTTAGCCGCAGTTTCAGCGCAAAGCGACAATCACCGCCCATTGCTCCGGCGTTACGGGCATCACCGACAGGCGGCTACCCTTTTGCACCAGGGGCAGTTCGGCCAGGCCTGTCTGCTGTTTCAGCCAGCCCAGCTCCAGCACCCGTGGCAGGGTTTGCACATGAGCCACATCCACAGCGCTCCACGGGTTCTTGTCGACCGTGGCCTTGGCATCATAGTAATGGCTTTGCGGGTCCAGCGCGGTCGGGTCCGGGTAGGCAGCGCGGGTGATCCTTGCGATGCCGGCGATGCCCGGCTGCGGGCAGCTGGAGTGGTAGAAAAAGAACTCGTCGCCAACGCACATGGCCCGCAGGAAATTGCGCGCCTGGTAGTTGCGCACGCCGTCCCAGCGCGCTTCGCCGAGGCGGCCGAGGGCTTCGATGGAGAGCTCGTCAGGCTCGGATTTCATCAGCCAGTAGGCCATGGGTGCTGCTCCTGAAAAGGTTTGAAATAACCTGTTGCACGAAACCGACAGCCGGTTGACGTCAAGGTTTGCTTGCAGACGCAGGTTGTCGGAAAATGCGCCCCGTTTAAAGCGCGATGCTCCGGTGGTTCCCAGAAAACCGCCGAGCCTGAACAGTTTGCTTGGGGGGCAATCTTCGATGAATCAACGTAAAAAGCCGGATCTGCTGTGGATTCTGGTGTTCATTTTTGGCCTGGGTGTGGTCACTACCGGTTATGCGCAAGGGTTCTGGGAGCGCAAGCTGGACAACGCCTATCAGATGCCGGTCGACGCCAGCCAGCCACAACGTTGATGCCCCCGCCTGCGCCGCTCAACGCGGCGCCAGGTACCAGCCACGGTCCGAGACCGTCCCCTGCAGCGGCACATCCCAACTGGCCTGAGCCAGCCGCTCGACCTTCTGGCATTCATGTGCCAGTCCCAACAGCAACGGTTTTTTCCAGGTCTGGCGACGCGCCTGGTAGGCCAGGCTGCGATCATAGAAACCACCGCCCATTCCCAGCCGCCCCCCTACTTCGTCGAAGCCGACCAGCGGCAGCAGGATCAGGTCCAACGCCCAGATCGGCCGCTGGCGCTTGCGGTCGGTAACGGGTTCCGGAATGCGAAAGCGGTTGGGCTTGAGCTTTTCACCTTGCTCGAAGCGCTGGAACACCATGCGCGTGCGCGGCCAGGCGTGCAGCACCGGCAGGTAGGTGCGCTTGCCGCGGCGCTGGGCTTCGCGCATCAGCAGGTATGGGTCGATCTCACCGTCGTTGGGCAAGTACAGGGCAATGTGCCGGGCGCGGCGGAACAGCGGGTGTTGCGCCAGCTGGCGATACAGCCCAAGGGCGGCCTGGCGTTGCTGGGCAGGGGTAAGGGCGCGGCGGGCATTGCGAAGCAGGCGACGAAGCTGGGGGCGGGTGAGCTGCGCGGTGTCGGTCATGGCACGGGCGATCCCAGGTGTGCTGGCCGAGCGCTCGGCCAAAACGAATTGCCCGCCGGAGGGGGCGGGCAAGAGAATTCAGGCTCCCCGATAAGACCGCTATCGGTGTAGCCCTTGAACCCGAAAGTTCAAGGTGGAGATTGCAGGGGGCGTTAAGGCTTTCCGTCGGGCGGACATGCACACCGGCCCCAGCGTGCAACCCCCGTGGTTGTGCGTATCGGCTCAGGGACATAACCGACTGGCGCATCCCCCAGGGAGTGGCGCCAGTATACCAATCTCAGCCGATTTTGGTATCCGCGTCGTCGGACAGTGCCTGGTCGACCCGTTCCAGCAGGTCGCGCACCTGTTCGCGGGTGGTGCCGCCTGCCGGGGCATCGTTGCGGTCTTCCTGGCGGTGCAGCATTTCGTGGGTGATGTTCAACGCTGCCATGACCGCGATGCGGTCGGCGCCGATCACCTTGCCGCTGCTGCGGATCTCGCGCATCTTGCCGTCCAGGTAGCGCGCGGCGCTGACCAGGTTGTTGCGCTCTTCCGGCGGGCAGATGATCGAATATTCCTTGTCGAGGATCTGCACGGTGACGCTATTGCTTGAACTCATGAGTCTTGCTCCAGAGCCTTGAGACGTAAAATCATCGACTCGACCTTGCGCTTGGCGATCTCGTTCTTTTCGATGAGGTGGGCGCGCTCTTCGCGCCAGGATTTTTCCTGAGCTACTAGGAGTGCATTTTGCCGTTTTAGTTGCTCGACACGTTCGATCAGCAGCTCGAATCGGCTCATCAGTGCCTGCAGGTCGTTCTCTTGCGTGGGTTGCACTCGATTCGCTCCGTCGTTGAGTCACCTGGCGATGATGCCTCTCCCTGGACGGCTGCGGCCAGTGCCGATGGTCTTGGCGCGCCTGCCGGTGCTAGGATACAAGGTCTCCATTCTAGTCATTGCGCCGTCTGGCGCCTAGCTGCCCATGCCTAATACCCAATCGCCCTACATCGCCTTCGCCATGCTGCTGTCCAGCAATGGCCATCCTGTCACCCCGGCCGAACTGCACGGCCTGCTGATCGGCCGCAGCTGCGCCGGTGCCGGCTTCGACGCCGACGGCTGGCTGGCCGATGCGGCCCAACTGCTGGAAACCGAGCCCGGTGACTCCGTGCGCAACGCCCTGGTCGGCCTGCAGGAAATGGTCAAGGGCGAGCTCACCAGCGACGACATGGCGATCGTCCTGCTGCTGCCTTCCGACGACGCCGCCCTTGGCGACCGCGCCACCGCGCTGGGCCAGTGGTGCCAAGGTTTCATTACCGGTTTCGGCCTGAACGCCGGTGGCAAGGACCTGTCCGACGAGGCCAAGGAAGTGCTGCAGGACCTGGTGGCCATTTCCCAGGTTCAGGAAGCCCTCGAGGAGTCCGAGGATGGCGAGAGCGACTACATGGAAGTCATGGAATACCTGCGCGTGGCGCCGTTGCTGCTGTTCTCCGAGCTGGCCAAGCCGGCCGCCCCTGCACCCAAGCCATCGCTGCACTGATCAACCGGGGGGTAGTCTGCCCATGAGCCACATTCCGAAGGCCGAGTATGCCCGTCGGCGCAAGGCGCTGATGGCGCAGATGGTACCCAACAGCATCGCCATCCTGCCCGCCGCCGCGGTTGCCATCCGCAACCGCGACGTCGAGCACGTCTACCGCCAGGACAGCGACTTCCAGTACCTCAGTGGTTTCCCCGAGCCGGAAGCGGTGATTGCGCTGATCCCCGGGCGCGAGCATGGCGAATACGTGCTGTTCTGCCGTGAACGCAACCCCGAGCGCGAGCTGTGGGATGGCCTGCGGGCCGGCCAGGAAGGTGCGGTGCGCGATTTTGGCGCAGACGATGCCTTCCCCATCACCGACATCGACGAGATTCTGCCGGGCCTGATCGAAGGCCGTGAGCGGGTGTACAGCGCCATGGGCAGCAACCCCGAGTTCGATCGCCGGCTGATGGACTGGATCAACGTGATCCGCTCCAAGGCCCGCCTGGGCGCCCAGCCGCCGAACGAGTTCGTTGCGCTGGATCATCTGCTGCACGACATGCGCCTGTATAAATCGGCGGCGGAAGTGAAGGTAATGCGCGCTGCCGCAGATATCTCGGCGCGGGCCCACGTGCGGGTCATGCAGGCCTGCCGGGCCGGGCTGCACGAATACAGCCTGGAAGCCGAGCTGGACTACGAGTTCCGCAAGGGTGGGGCGAAGATGCCGGCTTACGGTTCTATCGTCGCGGCCGGGCGCAATGGCTGCATCCTGCACTATCAGCAGAACGACGCCCCGCTGAAGGATGGCGACCTGGTGCTGATCGATGCCGGTTGCGAGATCGACTGCTACGCCAGCGACATCACCCGTACCTTCCCGGTCAGCGGGCGCTTTTCGCCGGAGCAGAAGGCCATCTACGAGCTGGTGCTCAAGGCCCAGGCCGCAGCGTTTGCCGAAATCGCCCCCGGCAAGCACTGGAACCATGCCCATGAGGCCACCGTGCGGGTCATCACCGAGGGCCTGGTGGAACTGGGCCTGCTGAAGGGCGAGGTGCAGGCGCTGATCGACAGCGAGGCCTATCGTGCCTTCTACATGCACCGCGCCGGGCACTGGCTGGGCATGGATGTACACGATGTGGGCGAGTACAAGGTGGGTGGCGAGTGGCGGGTGCTTGAACCCGGCATGGCGCTTACCGTCGAACCGGGCATCTACATAGGCGCCGACAATCAGGCCGTGGCGAAGAAATGGCGCGGCATTGGTGTAAGGATCGAGGACGACGTGGTAGTGACCAGGCAAGGCTGTGAAATCCTGACTTCGGGCGTGCCGCGCACGGTCGCCGAGATCGAGGCGTTGATGCAGGCCGCCCGCAAGGACGCGGCATGAACCGGGTAAACCTGGCGATCATCGGTGGCGGCCTGGTGGGCGCGAGCCTTGCCCTGGCGCTACAGGCGGGGGCCAAGGCGCGAGGCTGGAAGATTCTGCTGATCGAGCCGTTCGCCCCGGGTGACAGCTTTCAACCCAGCTACGATGCGCGTTCGTCGGCACTGTCGTTCGGTACCCGGCAGATCTACCAGCAGCTGGGCCTGTGGCAGGCCATCGAGCACCGCGCGGAGCCGATTCGACAAATTCACGTGTCCGACCGTGGCCGCTTCGGCGCCACCCGCCTGGATGCCCAGGAAGAGGGCGTACCGGCGCTGGGCTACGTGGTGGAAAACGCCTGGTTGGGCCAGTGCCTGTGGCAAGGGCTGGACAGCGAGGTGGTGAGCTGGCGCTGCCCGGCGGAAGTGACCGCGATGCAGGCCATCGAAGGTGGCTACCGCTTGCAACTGAACGACGACACCCAGTTGGAATGCGACCTGGCGGTACTGGCCGACGGTGGCCGCTCCGGCCTGCGCGAACAGCTGGGCATCCACGTGCGCCACACGCCCTACCAGCAGAGCGCGTTGATCGCCAATATCACCCCGGGCGAGGCCCACGGCGGCCAGGCCTTCGAGCGTTTCACCGAAGAAGGCCCCATGGCCCTGTTGCCGCTGCCGGATAACCGCTGTGCGCTGGTCTGGACCCGCCAGGGTATGGACGCGCGGCGCCTGGCCGACATCGATGAGCGCAATTTCCTGCGCGAGCTCCAGGGTGTGTTCGGCTATCGTCTGGGCGCCTTGCGTCAGGTCGGCGCGCGGCACCTCTACCCACTGTCGCTGATCGAGGCCCAGGAGCAGGTGCGGCCGCATCTGGTGGTGCTGGGCAACGCCGCGCACAGCCTGCACCCCATTGCCGGCCAGGGCTTCAATCTGTCGCTGCGTGACGTGCAGGCGCTGGCCGAGGCACTGCTGGCCGGCCCGCAGCAGCCTGGCGACCTGACCACGTTGCAGGCCTACCATCAGCGCCAGCGCATGGACCAGGCCATGACCATCGGTTTTTCCGACCAGGTCACCCGCCTGTTCGGCAGCAGCCAGCCGTTGCTGGCCGCCGGGCGCAACCTTGGCCTGCTCGGGCTGGACCTGTTGCCACCGGCGAAAAGCTGGTTCGCCAGGCAGGCCATGGGCCTTGGCACCCGCCCCGACCCGCGGGGGCAGGCATGAGCGACGACGCGCGCCGGCTGGCGCGCCGGGCACGCCTGTTGCGCTGGCGGTTGAACCTCTACCCGCCGTATCTGGGGGCCGGTATCCGCGTGCAGCACATCAGCCCGGACCTGCGCAGCGCCAAGGTGGCGATGAAGCTGACCCGCTGGAACCGCAACTATGTCGGTACTCAGTTTGGCGGCAGCCTGTATTCGATGGTCGACCCGTTCTACATGCTGTTGCTGATCGAGCAGCTGGGGCGTGACTACATCGTCTGGGACAAGGCAGCCAGCATCGATTTCATTGCGCCGGGCAAAGGCCCGGTGTATGCCGAACTCCACGTCGATGACGCGCTGCTGGAAGACATCCGCCAGCAGACCGCCACCGGCAAGAAGTGCCTGCCGCGTTTGCAGGTCGACATCCGCGACGGCGCCGGCGAGCTGGTGGCGCGGGTCGATAAAACCCTATATGTGCGGCTCAAGCCGCAAGCGAGGCTGGCGTAAGGCATGGAAATGCGCGCAGATCTGTTGATTGTCGGTGCTGGTATGGTCGGCAGCGCCTTGGCCCTGGCGTTACGCCACAGTGGCCTGCAAATCCTCTTGCTCGACGGCGGCCCGCTCACGGTCAAGCCGTTCGATGCCCAGGCGCCGTTCGAGCCACGTGTCAGCGCACTGTCGGCGGCCAGCCAGCGCATTCTGGAGCGCCTTGGCGCCTGGGATGGCATTGCCCGGCGGCGTGCCACGCCATACTCGGACATGCATGTGTGGGATGGCAGCGGCACCGGGCAGATTCACTTTTCGGCTGCCAGCGTGCACGCCCAGACGCTCGGCCATATCGTCGAGAACCGGGTGGTGCAGGACGGCCTGCTGGAGCGCCTGCATGACAGCGACATCGGCCTGTTGGCGAATGCGCGGCTGGAGCAGCTACGCCGCTCTGGCGATGAATGGCTACTGACCCTGGCAGATGGCCGGCAACTGCGTGCGCCGCTGGTGATCGCGGCCGATGGCGCCAACTCGGCAGTGCGGCGCCTGGCCGGTTGCGAAACCCGCGAGTGGGATTACCTGCACCATGCCATCGTCACCAGCGTGCGTTGCAGCGCCGGGCACCAGGCTACGGCCTGGCAGCGCTTCACCGATGAAGGGCCATTGGCGTTCCTGCCGCTGACCCGCGATGGCCAGCAGGACTGGTGCTCGATCGTGTGGTCGACCACCCCGGAGCATGCCGAGCAATTGCTGGCGCTGGATGAAGCTGCCTTCCTGAAGGCCCTTGAGCGGGCTTTCGAGGGGCGCCTGGGTAATGTGCTGCAAGCCGACCCTAGGGTGTGCGTACCGTTGCGCCAGCGCCACGCCAAGCGCTATGTGGATGAAGGCCTGGCGTTGATCGGCGATGCCGCGCACACCATTCACCCGCTGGCCGGGCAGGGCGTCAATCTGGGCTTCCTCGATGCAGCGGTACTGGCCGAGGTGCTGGTCAATGCCTGCGAGCGTGGCGAGCGGCTGGCTGATGTTAAGGTGCTGAGCCGTTACGAGCGGCGGCGCATGCCGCACAACCTGGCGCTGATGGCGGCGATGGAGGGCTTCGAGCGCCTGTTCCAGGCCAACCCGTTGCCGTTGCGCTGGTTGCGTAACAGCGGGTTGAAGCTGGTGGAGCAGATGCCGGAGGCCAAGGCGATGTTCGTGCGGCAGGCGCTGGGTTTGAGCGGCGACCTGCCGGATCTGGCCAAAACCTGAAGGCCGTGCGCGAGTCCTTGTAGGAGCAGCCTTGTGCTGCGAAGTGGCCAGTGAATCCAGCCAATCATTCAGGTTGAGCTGCCGGCCCTTTCGCAGCACAAGGCTGCTCCTACAAAGGGCGGCGCAAGCTCTTGCAACATCCGGTAACGGCTATGTAGATGAGTCGGAAAATGGGATTCACTACCATTTGCGCCTCTCATACGATCCGAGGAGTGCTTTCCATGTTGCCACGCAAGCCCCTACTGGCCGCCCTGGCCCTGACCCTGTTCGGCGGCACCGCCCAGGCAGCGGACGAAGTGGTGGTGTACTCCTCGCGCATCGACGAGCTGATCAAGCCGGTTTTCGATGCCTATACCGCCAAGACCGGGGTCAAGATCAAGTTCATCACCGACAAGGAAGCCCCGCTGATGCAGCGCATCAAGGCCGAGGGCGAAAATGGCGTGGCCGACCTGCTGCTGACCGTCGATGCCGGCAACCTGTGGCAGGCCGAGCAGATGGGCATCCTGCAGCCGATCAAGTCCGACATCATCGACCAGAACATTCCGCCGCAGTACCGCGCCTCGTCCCACGACTGGACCGGCCTGAGCCTGCGCGCCCGCACCATCATCTACTCCACCGAGCGGGTCAAGCCGCAGGAGCTGAGCACCTACGAAGCCCTGGCCGACAAGCAGTGGGAAGGCCGCCTGTGCCTGCGCACGGCGAAGAAGGTGTACAACCAGTCGCTGACCGCCACCCTGATCGAGACCCACGGCGAGGCGAAGACCGAGCAAATCGTCAAAGGCTGGGTCAACAACCTGTCCACCGATGTGTTCTCCGACGACAACGCCGTGATCCAGGCCATCGAGGCCGGCCAGTGCGACGTGGGTGTGGTCAACACCTACTACTACGGCCGCCTGCACAACCAGAACCCGAAACTGCCGGTGAAGATCTTCTGGCCCAACCAGGGTGACCGTGGCGTGCACGTGAATCTGTCGGGCATCGGCCTGACCAAGCACGCGCCACACCCGGAGGCAGCGAAGAAGCTGGTGGAATGGATGACCGGTGAAGAGGCGCAGAAGCTGTTCGCCGACATCAACCAGGAGTTCCCGGCCAACCCGAAGGTCAAGCCATCGGAAGAAGTGGCGGCGTGGGGCAGCTTCAAGGCTGACAGCATTCCGGTGGAAATCGCTGGCAAGCGCCAGGCTGAAGCGATTCGCTTGATGGATCGGGCTGGCTGGAACTAAGCGCCAGGCTTTATCCTTCCGGGGCCTTTCAGGGCCTCTTCGCGGGCATGCCCGCTCCCATAGGATTACTCGATCCCTGTGGGAGCGGGCGTGCCCGCGAACGACCGCATAGCGGTCGCACATCAGCCACAGAGACATTCAACTTGCCCCACACCCCCCAACGCCGCTGGTACCTCCCGGTCACCCTGGTCGCCGCCCTGGTGCTCCTGCCCCTGAGCGTTCTGCTGTTGTCCTGGCAGTCGATCGACCTGCAGATCTGGTCGCACCTGCTCGACACCCAGATGACTCGCCTGCTGGGCAATACCCTGACGCTGGTGGTGGGTGTGGGCATCGGCGTCACCGTGCTGGGCGTCAGCCTGGCCTGGCTGACCAGCCTCTGCGAGTTCCCTGGCCGACGCTGGCTGGACTGGGCGCTGATGCTACCGTTCGCCATCCCGGCCTATGTGCTGGCGTTCGTCTTTGTCGGCCTGCTGGACTTCGCCGGCCCGGTGCAGAGCGCCTTGCGCGAGGTCTTCGGGCCGATGCGCCTGCCGCGGGTGCGTTCCACTGGCGGGGTGATCGTCGTCCTGGTGCTGGTGTTCTACCCCTATGTCTACCTGCTGGCGCGTACCGCATTCCTTGCCCAGGGCAAGGGCCTGATGGAAGCGGCACGGGTGCTGGGGCTGTCCCCGCTGCAAGCGTTCTGGCGTGTGGCCCTGCCAATGGCACGACCGGCGATCGGCGCCGGTATTGCCCTGGCCCTGATGGAAACCCTGGCCGACTTTGGCGCGGTGGCAGTATTCAACTTCGACACCTTCACCACGGCCATCTACAAGACCTGGTACGGCTTCTTCAGCCTGTCCAGCGCGGCCCAGCTGGCCAGCCTGTTGCTGCTGGCAGTGATGCTGGTGCTGTATGGCGAGCGCCGTGCCAGGGGCGCCAGCCGCAGCGGCAACGAGCGGCCGCGCGGGCAGGCGCTGTACCACCTGCGCGGGTTCAAGGCGTTGTTGGCCAGTGGCTGGTGCCTGCTGGTGTTCGCCTGCGCCTTCGTCATCCCGCTGCTGCAACTGCTGGCGTGGTTCTGGCAGCGCGGCCGGCATGACCTGGACGAGCGCTATGTCGGCCTGGTGCTGCACACCCTGTACCTGGGCGGCATGGCGGCGCTGGTCACTGTGTGCGTAGCGTTGCTGCTGGCCTTTGCCCGGCGCCAGGCGCCGACGGGTGGTATCCGCGCCGGGGTAGGCCTGGCCAACCTGGGCTATGCCTTGCCCGGCTCGGTGCTGGCGGTGTCGATCATGCTGGCCTTCAGTTACCTCGACAACCATCTGGTCATCCCGCTGTCCAGCTGGCTGGGCGGTGCCGGCAAGCCGCTGCTGCTGGGCAGCCTGGCGGCGTTGCTGCTGGCCTACCTGGTGCGCTTCATCGCGGTGGCCTACGGGCCGCTGGAGAGCAGCCTGGAGCGCATCCGTCCATCACTGCCCGAGGCATCCCGCAGCCTGGGCGTCGGCGGCGCGAGATTGTTTTTCAAGGTGTATCTGCCGCTGCTGGTGCCTGGCGCGCTCAGCGCTGCCCTGCTGGTGTTCGTCGACGTGCTCAAGGAAATGCCGGCCACCTTGCTGATGCGCCCGTTCGGCTGGGACACCTTGGCGGTACGGGTGTTCGAGATGACCAGCGAGGGCGAGTGGGCGCGTGCATCGCTGCCGGCACTGACTCTGGTGCTGGTGGGCCTGCTGCCGGTCATCGGCCTGATCCGCCGTTCGGCACGTCGACCCGGTCACAGTCACTGAGGGTGCCAGCCCGCGCCCTTGCGGCTACAATGCGCGGCATTCGCGCGGCGGGTCCTACACAAGAAGAGCTGACGACCCGACGTCATCGACCGCCGCCGCTTCGCCACGCCCGGAAGGAGAAACCCATGGGACAGCGCACGCTTTTGTATGACCTGCACCTGGCGCTTGGCGCCAAGACGGTCGATTTCGGTGGCTGGGACATGCCCCTGCACTATGGCTCGCAGGTCGAGGAGCACCATCAGGTGCGCAGCGATTGCGGGGTGTTCGATGTTTCCCACATGACCGTGATCGATGTCGATGGTAGCGACGCCACTGCCTGGTTGCAGCGTCTGCTGGCCAACGATGTGGCCCGCCTCGACGACACCGGCAAGGCGCTGTACAGCCCGCTGCTGCAGGCGCAGGGCGGGGTGATCGACGACCTGATCGTGTACCGTACGGAATACGGCTACCGCCTGGTCACCAACGCCGCCACCCGCGCCAAGGTGCTCGACTGGCTGCAACTGCAGCGTGACGGTTTTGCCGTGGACTTCAAGGCCCGCCCGGACCTTGCCATCCTTGCCATCCAGGGCCCGCATGCCCGAGAAAAGGTTGCGGCCCTGCTCAGCCCCGCGCGTGCCTCGCTGATCCGCGAACTGCGCCCGTTCGAAGGCGTTGCCGAAGGCGACTGGTTCATTGCCCGCACCGGCTATACCGGTGAAGACGGCCTGGAGATCATGCTCCCGGGCGAGCAGGCCGTGGCCTTCTTCAACGACCTGGTCGGTGCCGGCATCGCCCCCAGCGGCCTGGGTGCCCGCGATACCCTGCGCCTGGAAGCCGGCATGAACCTGTACGGCCAGGACATCGACGAAGCCCACACCCCGCTCACCTCAAACCTCGGCTGGAGCATCGCCTGGGAGCCGGCCGAGCGCGATTTCATCGGCCGCGCCGGGCTGCTGGCGGAAATCGAGCACGGCGTGCAGGAAAAACTGGTCGGTCTGGTGCTGGAAGAGCGTGGCGTGCTGCGTGCCCACCAGGTGGTGCGTGTAGCCGGGATTGGCGAAGGGGAGATCACCAGTGGTAGTTTCTCGCCTACGCTGAGCAAGTCCATTGCCCTTGCACGCGTGCCCATGGCCACCGGCGACCGGGCCGAGGTGGAAATCCGCGGCAAGTGGTACCCGGTGCGGGTGGTCAAACCGACCTTCGTGCGCCACGGCAAGATCCTGATCTGAACAATTTTCAACCGGCGGGCGTACCGCTGAGCCAATCGAGGAATTCAAGACATGAGCAATATCCCCGCCGACCTGCGTTTTGCCGAAAGCCACGAGTGGGCTCGCCTGGAAGCCGACGGCACCGTGACCGTGGGTATCAGCGACCACGCCCAGGAAGCCCTGGGTGACGTGGTGTTCGTCGAGCTGGCCGAAGTCGGCAAGGTATTTGGCGCTGGCGACGCTGCCGGTGTGGTCGAGTCGGTCAAGGCCGCTTCGGACATCTATGCCCCGGTCGCTGGTGAAGTGATCGCGGTCAACGAAGAACTGGCCGACAGCCCGGAGCTGCTCAACGAACAGCCTTACGAGTCGTGGATCTTCAAGCTCAAGCCAAGCAACCCGGCCGAGCTGGACAAGCTGCTGGATGCTGCTGGCTACAAGGCCGCGATCGGCGAGTAAGATCGCGTCGCCTTCTTCGCGGGCACGCCCGCTCCCACAGGGATAGCGCCAGCCTCAGGGCTTGTGGCTGACCTGTGGGAGCGGGCATGCCCGCGAAGAGGCCGGGCCTGCAAGCAACTTTCCCCGCACAATCGGCAATCCCTTCCTAGACTTGTAAGTCTCCATGAGAGCTGTTCCAGGAAGAGAGCGTCGTCATGTCCCAGTCGCCATCCCTGCATCAACTGCAAGAGCTCAACCCTTTTCTGCGTCGTCACCTGGGCCCGGATGCCACGGAGCAGCAGGCCATGCTTGATGCGCTGGGTGTCGCCAGCCGCAGTGAGCTGATCGAGCAGACCGTACCGCCAGACATCCGCCTCAATCGCCCCCTCGAGCTGCCGCCGGCACTGGACGAACAGGCCGCCCTGGCCAAGCTCGCCGGGTACGCAGGGCAGAACCAGGTCTGGACCAGCCTGATCGGCATGGGCTACCACGGCACCA
This sequence comes from Pseudomonas inefficax, assembly GCF_900277125.1. GTDB lineage: Bacteria > Pseudomonadota > Gammaproteobacteria > Pseudomonadales > Pseudomonadaceae > Aquipseudomonas > Aquipseudomonas inefficax. Next base: position 81,083 of record NZ_OPYN01000240.1, on the reverse strand, counting down.
TCACCCCCACGGTCATCCTGCGCAACGTGCTGGAGAACCCGGGCTGGTATACCGCGTATACGCCCTATCAGCCCGAGATTGCCCAAGGCCGGCTGGAGGCGCTGCTGAACTTCCAACAGATGGTCATCGACCTCACCGGGCTTGCCCTGGCCAATGCCTCACTGCTCGACGAAGCCACTGCCGCCGCCGAGGCCATGGCCCTGGCCAAGCGGGTGGCGCGCAACAAGAGCAATGCCTTCTTCGCCGACGAGCACTGTCACCCGCAGACCCTGTCGGTACTCAAGACCCGTGCCGAGGGCTTCGGCTTCGAGCTGATCGTCGACTCTGTGGATAACCTTGGCAAGCACGCGGTTTTCGGGGCCTTGCTGCAGTACCCGGATACCCACGGCGAGGTCCGCGACCTGCGTCCGCAAATCGATCATTTGCACAGCCACCATGCCCTGGCCTGCGTAGCTGCAGACCTGCTCAGCCTGGTGGTGCTGGCACCGCCCGGGGAGCTGGGTGCCGATGTGGTGCTGGGCTCTACCCAGCGCTTTGGCGTACCGATGGGCTATGGCGGCCCCCACGCGGCCTATTTCGCCTGCCGCGATGACTACAAGCGAGCCATGCCGGGGCGCATCATCGGCGTGTCGCGCGATGCCCGTGGCAACACCGCGCTGCGCATGGCGCTGCAAACCCGCGAGCAGCATATCCGCCGCGAGAAGGCCAACTCCAACATCTGCACGGCCCAGGTGCTGCTGGCCAACATCGCCGGCTTCTACGCGGTGTACCACGGCCCGGAAGGCCTGCAGCGCATTGCCCAGCGTGTGCACCGTCTGACCTTCATCCTCGCCGCCGGCCTCGAAGCCAAGGGCATCAAGCGCCTCAACCAGCACTTCTTCGACACCCTCACCCTGGATGTCGGCGGTGCCCAGGCGGCCATCATCGAAAGCGCCGAAGCCGCGCAGATCAACTTGCGCATCCTCGGCCGCGGGCACTTGGGCGTGAGCCTGGACGAGACCTGCTCGGAGCACACGGTGCTGCGCCTGTTCGACATTTTCCTGGGGGTGGACCATGGCCTCGACATCGCCACACTCGACCAGCTGGCACTGCCTGAAGGCATCCCCGCCAGCCTGGTGCGGCGCACGCCGTTCCTCGCCCACCCGGTGTTCAACCTGCACCACAGCGAAACCGAGATGCTGCGTTACCTCAAGCAGCTGGAGAACAAGGACCTGGCGCTGAACCAGTCGATGATTCCGCTGGGTTCGTGCACGATGAAACTCAACGCCACCAGCGAGATGATCCCCATCACCTGGCCTGGCTTTGCCCAGCTGCACCCGTTTGCCCCGGCGGCGCAGGCTACCGGCTACAAGGCGATGATCGACGAACTGGAAAGCTGGCTGTGCGCCATTACTGGGTTCGATGCCATCTGCATGCAGCCCAACTCCGGCGCCCAGGGCGAGTACGCCGGCCTGATGGCCATTACCCGCTACCACCGCAGCCGCCATCAGCCGCAACGTACGCTGTGCCTGATCCCGTCGTCGGCCCACGGCACCAACCCGGCATCGGCGCAAATGGCCGGCATGGAGGTGGTGATCGTCGATTGCGACGACGATGGCAACGTCGACCTGGGCGACCTCAAGGCCAAGGCCCACGCAGCCGGGGAGCGGTTGTCGTGCCTGATGATCACTTACCCGTCGACCCACGGTGTGTACGAAGAGGGAATTCGCGAAATCTGCGAGGTGGTCCACCAGCACGGAGGCCAGGTCTACATGGACGGCGCCAACCTCAATGCCCAGGTGGGCCTGGCGCGGCCGGCGGATATCGGCGCCGACGTTTCACACATGAACCTGCACAAGACCTTCTGCATCCCCCACGGTGGTGGTGGCCCGGGTATGGGCCCGATCGGCATTCGCGCGCACCTCAAGCCGTTCGTCGCCAGCCACCCGGTGGTGCCGGTACCCGGCCTGGACCCGAACAACAGCGCAGTCAGCGCCGCGCCCTGGGGCAGTGCGAGCATCCTGCCGATCAGCTGGATGTACATAGCCATGATGGGGCCGCAGCTGGCCGATGCCAGCGAGGTGGCGATCCTCTCGGCCAATTACCTGGCCAGCCAGCTGGGTGGCGCTTTCCCGGTGCTCTACCGCGGGCGCAACCAGCGGGTGGCGCATGAATGCATCCTGGACCTGCGGCCGCTGAAGGCGCTGACCGGCGTCAGCGAAGAGGATGTGGCCAAGCGCCTGATGGACTATGGCTTCCACGCGCCGACCATGTCGTTCCCGGTGCCGGGCACGTTGATGGTCGAGCCGACCGAGAGTGAGTCGAAGGCCGAACTGGACCGTTTCGTCGAGGCGATGCTGGCGATTCGGGCGGAAATTGGCGAAGTGCAGGAGGGCAACTGGCCGGCGGAGAACAACCCGCTCAAGCATGCGCCGCATACCCTGGCCGATGTGCTGGCGGTGTGGGACAGGCCCTACAGCCTGGAGCAGGCGGTGGCGCCCAGTGCTCACGTGCGCCAGCACAAGTACTGGCCAGCGGTGAACCGGGTCGACAACGTGTATGGGGACAGGAATCTGTTCTGTGCTTGTGTGCCGGTGGAGGCTTATCGCTGAGATCGGTGTTGGATTCTTCGCGGGCTCGCCCGCTCCCACAGGGACCGCACAAGGTTTGAATGTTGTGTAGTACCTGTGGGAGCGGGTTCACCCGCGAAGCAGGCGACGCGGTTATTCGGCTACCGCATTCTTGGCCAGGATGGCATTGGCCAGTTCCATGTCGGAAGCCTGCATCCCCGGGTTCTCCGCACGGGCCTGGCGAATCGCCGCTTCAAGGAACGGCCCGCGGATCGCGCCTTCGCTGGCCACGAAGCTGCCAGCGTCATCCTGCGCCGCCATCACCAGCTTGTGATCCCCGGAAGTCAGGTAGCTCGATGCCGTGGTAGCACCGGTAGTCATCACGTTACGCCAGAAGGTATCGGCCATGGCCGAGCCGATAGGCAGCGAAAGCAAGGCAGCGGCAGCGATGGCGGTTTTGAAACGCATGTTGAAACACCTCGAAGGGTGAGGGTTGAAGATGCGCGGTTTGATCCTGTCACGGGGGTGCAAGTTCCTTGAATACAAAGGATTTTTGCTCAGGAACAGGCCCGAAGCACTTCCTCTTGGCGGGTCTGCCCGCAGGCTACTTTGGCTTCGCCGCAGCGGCGCAGATCGAGCAATCCATCGGCCACGGCCTGACGCCGCAAACGGGCCAGATCGCTGCCCGGGCCTATCAGGGCGCGCAGGCTGTCGCTGGGCACCAGCAGCTCGAACAACCCTGTGCGGCCATGGAACCCGGTGCCACGACAGGTACGGCACGGTTGGCCTTCGGGCAGCGCTGCACCACCTCGGCAATCCGCGCACAGCGTGCGAACCAACCGCTGGGCCATGACCCCCACCAGCGTTGCCTTGATCAGGTAGTCGGCCACACCCAGCTCCTGCAGGCGGGTGATCGCGCCACAGGCGTCGTTGGTATGCAGGGTCGACAGCACCAGGTGCCCGGTCAAGGCCGCCTGCACCGCCACCAGGGCGGTCTCGCGGTCACGGATCTCACCGATCATGATGATGTCCGGATCCTGGCGCAGCATGGCCCGCACACCGTTGGCGAAACCCAGGTCCAGCGCAGGCTGCACCTGCAGCTGGTTGAATGCGGGGTCCAGGCGCTCGATCGGGTCTTCGATGGTGCACAGGTTGACCTGCGGCGTGGCCAGCAGCTTGAGGCTGGCGTACAACGTGCTGGTCTTGCCGGACCCGGTGGGGCCGGTGACCAGGATGATGCCCTGGCGCTGGCGCAGCAGGCTTTGCCACTGTTCCAGTTGTGGCCCATCCAGGCCGAGTCGGTCGAAGCCTTCTTGCAACTGTTGCGGGTCGAACAGGCGCAGCACCAGCTTTTCGCCGAACGGGGTCGGCAGGGTCGACAGCCGTAACTCCACCTCGCCGCCGCCAGGCAGGCGGCTTTGCAGCCGGCCATCCTGCGGCCGGCGCTTTTCCGCGACGTCCATGCGCCCCAGGTGTTTCAGGCGGCTGACCAGCGCCAGGGTCACTCCGGCGGGGAAGGCATAGACGTTGTGCAGCAGGCCGTCGATGCGGTATCGCAACTGGCCCTGCTCGCGGCGTGGTTCCAGGTGGATATCGCTGGCGCGTTGCTCGATGGCGTACTGCAGCAGCCAGTCGACGATATGCACGATGTGCGCGTCGTCCGCACTGGCCTCGGCCTGGCGCTTGCCCAGCTCCAGCAACTGCTCGAGTTCACCCAGGCTGGCTGACTGCTGGTGTTGCGCGCCCTTTACCGATTGGGCCAGCCGATGGAACGACTGCCCTGCCTGGCGAACCTGCTGCGGGTTGGCCAGCACGCGACGGACCGGCCGGCCAAGGCTGCGGGTGAGGTCGGCCAGCCAGTCGTCCTGGTAGGGCTGGGCGCTGGCGACGGTGACGCCGGAGGCGTCGGCGGCGACGATGAGGATGCCGTGGCGCTGGGCGAATGCAGGGGATATCAGGCCGGTGACCTGGGGCAGGTCCAGTTGCAGCGGGTCGATGCGCAGGTAGGGCTGGCCGACCTTGTTGGCCAGCCATTGGCAGAGGCGGTCCAGATCCAGGGGCTGGCCAGGGTGTCGGCGGTCTTCCAGGGCGCAGGCGGCGAGCTGTTCCAGCGGGTGAGCGGTGGGGTGAGTGGCGGCGTGCTCGAGTACCTGCAGGGTGTCGTTGGCGTGTAGATGCTGGTCGGCGAGCAGGGCCTGGAGCACGCGCTTGAGGTCGAGTGCCGGGTTGTCGGGGGTGTGCATGGTTGGCGTCCGTGCCTGATAGGGGAGTGCTGATCAAGGCTAGACGGGCGGGGTTGGGTTGATGGGGATGAAGGGTTTCGGGATCTTGCAGTGCCTGTGCTGGCCTCTTCGCGGGTGAACCCGCTCCCACAGGTATTGCACAGCATTCAAGAACTGTGCGGTCCCTGTGGGAGCGGGTTTACCCGCGAAGAGGCCAGCACAGGTACAGCTGATCGCTCAGACCACCGCCAGTTCCACCCGCTGCAGGTTGCTCAGGCTCACTTCACCCACACACACCAGGTTACGCAGTTTCTGCGCAATCACCTCGGCCCGGTGCCAGCTCAGGCCGCCGATGCCGACCTCGATATCCAGCCAGTCATCCTGCTGGCTGACCTGCACGCTGTGCGGGGTCAGGAACTGCAGGGCAAACAGGTTGAGCACCCGGCACAGGCTGTCAGGCTCGGCCTCGGCCTGCAGGCGATAATGCACGGTGCTGTGGGCGCTGCTGGCGGCCCAGGCGTCGGTACGGGGCTGTGCGTTCATGCTGGTCTCCGCGAATGTGGGAGAAATTCTTGCACGTTGGGGGCGGTATTTTTTCGCTATGATTTGGTAATTTCGCTGTATTGGCGAATTGCTCTATTCATAAAGTGCTGTTCAGGAGAATTATTGATGCACAGCGAGCTGGACGCCTACGACCGCCGTATTCTCGAACTGCTGCAGGAGGACACCTCGCTGTCCAGCGCACAGATCGCCGAACGTGTGGGGTTGTCGCAATCGCCGTGCTGGCGGCGTATCCAGCGGTTGAAGGAGGAGGGCGTGATTCGCGGGCAGGTGACCTTGCTGGACCGCAAGAAGGTCGGCCTGAACACACAGATCTTCGCCGAGGTGAAACTGAACGCCCACGGGCGCTCCAACTTCACCGAGTTCACTGACGCGATCCGCGGGTTTCCGGAGGTGCTGGAGTGTTATGTGCTGATGGGGTCGGTGGACTTTCTGTTGCGCATTGTCACCCCGGATATCGAGGCTTATGAGCGGTTCTTCTTCGAAAAGCTGTCGAACGTGCCGGGGATACAGGAAGTGAACTCGATCGTGGCGCTATCGGAGATCAAGTCCACCACCAGCCTGCCACTGTCACGGTAAGACCGTTTCAGACCCGCTGACGCGGTCCCTGTAGGAGCGGCCTTGTGTCGCGAAAGGGGCGCGAAGCGCCCCCAGGACTTGTGCACCAAGCCGATACTGCCGGGGCCGCTGTGCGGCCCTTTCGCGACACAAGGCCGCTCCTACATGGCTGCGTCAGCCTTCAGAAGGGTCAAGCCTTGAGCAGGTGCTTCCAGCCGCGGCTCTGATCCACCGCCCGGGCCTGTTCGATACGCGCTTCCAGCACTTCATCGCTGATCGGCTGTTCAGCCAGCTCATGCAGCTTCTTCAGGTCGCCATACAGGCGGTCCATCTGTGGCGCTTCCAGCACCTGGCGGGCATGGTGCAGCCAGGCCAGTAGCTGTTCGATGCGCGGCAACTGCTCGGCCAGGTCTTCCGGCCGCTGGGTGTACAGCGGCAGTTTCAACGCTCGGCCTTCTTCGCCCAGCAGGTGCGCCAGCCAGCTGGCCAGCTGCGCCTTGCCCTGGCGCTCGCCGCGGCCTTTGCGCTCCACGGTCCAGGCGCGTGCCAGCAGCCAGCGCGAGGTTTCCAGCGAGAACTGGCCCCAGCGCACGTCTTCCAGCTCTTCGGCGAACTGCTCGGGGGCGGCGCGGCGGATATCTTCGTCTTCATTGCCGGCCTGCACCAGCGGGCGCCAGTCTTCGAGCAGGGCGTCGAGGCTGCTGCGCAGGTCACGGGTGGTGGCGCGCGGCGCGGCCTGGCCCAGGCTGGCGGTCATGGCACGCAGCTCGCTCAGGCACTCGACCCAGTCCTGCAACAGGCGCCAGTGGCCGTTGTGGCGGTATTGCTCGGCCAGGCGCTGGCTGCTGCCCAGCAGTTGCCAGGCCAGTGCGGCGTAGGCGTCGTCCACGGCCATTTCGCCTTCCAGCTCGGTTTGCGGCAGGCCCAGCTCGTAGCTGTCCGGCTCCAGCAGGCGGTAGCCACGCTCGGCCTTGCTGATGTCGCATGGCATCAGTGGCAGGCTGGCGGCCAGCTCGGCGGCCAGTTCCAACAGAGCCTGCGGCTCGCCTTCACGCAGTTCCAGTTCCAGCTCGCAGATTTCTTCCTTGCGCTTGCCGGCGATCACGAAACCCTGGTCCAGCGCGGCCTCGATCACCACCTTGCTCTTGCCACGGCCCCAGGCGATTTCGGCGTATTCACGGGTGAAGTCGGTGGTGAACAGCGGCTTGATGGTCTTTTTGTCCAGGTTGGCCAGTTGCGCGGGCCAGCAGCTGTCGTCGAGCTTCTTCAGGTCGAGCTTGACCTTGTCCAGCTGCCATTCGTGCTCGTTGCGTTCGGACAGGCCCGCCACGCTAGTGCCGCGGCACTTGAGGGTCTGGATGATGGCCTCGCCATCGCGGCGCAGGCGCAGGGCTACACGGGCAGCGGAGAGCTCGCGCTCGGGGGTGTCGAAGTACTGGTTGAGCAGTTCGCGGGTCTGCCAGCCGGACTTGTTGCGCTTTTTCAGCAGAGGGTGCTCGCGCAGGGCGGCAAGGGTCTCGCGGCTGGCGCGGAGCTTGAGTTCGGTTTCTTTGTGCATCACAGGCTCGAAGGAGAGGGCGTGGTTGCCCAGCAGTCTACAGGAGTCGGCTGTGGTCTGTTGGATCGTGGTGGGCTTCTTCGCGGGCTTGCCCGCTCCCACAGGTACAGCATCGCTTTCAAGGGCGGTGCAATCCCTGTGGGAGCGGGCAGGCCCGCGAAGAAGCCCACACGGTTGAAGGGCATTGCTATGATGGGCAACGCTTCCGAGGAGTACGCGCATGCCGTTGCTGACGCTGAAAGACCAGTTCGCCGCCCTGATCGCCGCGCCTTCGGTCAGTTGCACCCAGCCTGCGCTGGACCAGTCCAACCGCCAGGTCATCGACCTGCTGGCCGGCTGGCTGGGAGACCTGGGTTTCAAGTGCGACATCCAGCAGGTCAGCCCCGGCAAGTTCAACCTGCTGGCCAGCCGTGGCACTGGCCCGGGCGGCCTGGTGCTGGCGGGGCACAGCGACACCGTACCCTATGACGAACAGCTGTGGGCCAGTGACCCGCTGAAGCTGACCGAAACCGACGGCCGTTGGGTCGGCCTGGGCAGCTGCGACATGAAGGGCTTCTTCGCCCTGGCCATCGAGGCGGTCATCCCGCTGCTGGAGCACGATTTCAAGCAGCCGCTGCTGATCCTCGCCACCTGTGACGAAGAAAGCTCGATGTCCGGCGCCCGCGCCCTGGCCGAGGCCGGGCAGCCACTCGGCCGTGCGGCAGTGATCGGCGAGCCCACCGGGCTGCGGCCGGTTCGCATGCACAAGGGCATCCTCATGGACCGCATCGATATCCTCGGGCGCAGCGGCCACTCCTCGGACCCAAGCCTGGGCCGCAGCGCCATGGAAGCCATGCATGCGGTGATGGGCGAGTTGATGGGGCTGCGCCAGCAATGGCAGCAAACCTACCGCAACCCGCAATTCACCGTGCCGACCCCCACCATGAACTTCGGCTGCATCCATGGTGGTGACAACCCGAACCGGATCTGCGGCCAGTGCGCCCTGGAATTCGACCTGCGCCCGCTGCCAGGCATGGATGTGGAGCAACTGCGCGCGGCCATCCGTGCCAAGCTGGTGCCGGTGGCAGAGCGCTTCGAGGTGCGCATCGACCATGCGCCGCTATTCCCGGAGGTGCCGCCATTCGAGCAGGCCGCCGACACCGAACTGGTGCAGGTGGCGGAGCGCCTGACCGGCCATCGCGCCGAAGCGGTGGCGTTCGGCACCGAAGCGCCTTATCTTCAGCAGCTGGGTTGCCAGACCATCGTGCTGGGCCCCGGCGACATCGCCTGTGCCCACCAGCCCGGCGAATATCTTGAAATGTCACGAATCGAGCCTACCGTGCGTCTATTGCGTGACCTGATCCGGCATTATTGCCTGGACTAAACGTCAATCGAACTGATTCGTTCCTGCCTAGAGGAGACCGCGCGTGACCGCAAGCCTGTTCCGACGATGATCCTGAACGCCCCCTGTATCGCCGTTCTCCGTCCACTTATCCACAGGCCCTGTCATGCCCGACTACGTCAACTGGCTGCGTCATGCCTCCCCGTATATCAATGCCCATCGCGACTGCACCTTCGTGGTCATGCTCCCTGGCGATGGCGTGGAACACCCTAATTTCGGCAACATCGTCCATGACCTGGTGCTGCTGCACAGTCTTGGCGTGCGCCTGGTGCTGGTACATGGCTCGCGCCCGCAGATCGAAAGCCGCCTGGCCGAGCGCGGCCTGACCCCGCACTACCACCGTGGCCTGCGCATCACCGATGCCGCCACCCTGGATTGCGTGATTGATGCTGTCGGCGCCCTGCGCCTGGCCATCGAGGCACGCCTGTCGATGGACATCGCCGCTTCGCCGATGCAGGGCTCGCGCCTGCGCGTGGCGTCCGGCAACCTGGTCACGGCGCGGCCGATCGGCGTGCTCGAAGGCGTGGACTACCACCACACCGGCGAAGTGCGCCGGGTCGACCGCAAGGGCATCAGCCGCCTGCTCGACGAGCGCTCCATCGTGTTGTTGTCACCGCTGGGCTATTCGCCCACGGGCGAAATCTTCAACCTGGCCTGCGAAGATGTGGCCACCCGCGCTGCCATCGAACTGGGTGCCGACAAGCTATTGCTGTTCGGTGCCGAGCCGGGCCTGCTGGATGCAGATGGCAAGCTGGTGCGCGAACTGCGCCCGCAGCAGGTTGCGCCGCATTTGCAGCGCCTGGGCAGCGATTACCAGGGCGAATTGCTGGATGCCGCGGCCGAAGCCTGCAAAGGCGGCGTGGCGCGCAGTCATATCGTCAGCTATGCCGAGGATGGCGCCTTGCTGACTGAGCTGTTCACCCGTGGCGGTGGCGGCACGCTGGTGTCGCAGGAGCAGTTCGAAGTGGTGCGCGAGGCAACCATCGAGGACGTGGGCGGTTTGCTGGAACTGATCAGCCCGCTGGAAGAGCAGGGCATCCTGGTGCGCCGTTCGCGTGAGGTGCTGGAGCGGGAGATCGAGCAGTTCAGCGTGGTCGAGCGCGAAGGCATGATCATCGCCTGTGCGGCGTTGTACCCGATTGCCGACTCCGACGCCGGCGAACTGGCGTGCTTGGCGGTGAACCCGGAGTACCGCCATGGCGGGCGTGGTGACGAACTGCTGGAGCGTATCGAAAGCCGAGCGCGGCAGTTGGGGCTGAACACCCTGTTCGTGCTGACGACGCGAACCGCGCACTGGTTCCGCGAACGCGGGTTTGCGCCGAGTGGGGTGGAGCGGCTGCCGGCGGCGCGGGCTTCGCTGTACAACTACCAGCGCAATTCGAAGATTTTCGAGAAGCCTTTGTAAGCCTGTACTGGCCTCTTCGCGGGCTTGCCCGCTCCCACAGGGTGCTCACAAGGCCTGAAGCCTGTGGCGTACCTGTGGGAGCGGGCAAGCCCGCGAAGCAGGCGACACCGATCTCGAACAAAAACGCCGCCCTTGGGGGCGGCGTTTTCGTTTACACGGTATGCAGATACCAGTTGTACTCGAGGTCGGAGATCGAGTGCTCGAACTCCTCCAGCTCGCTCTCCTTGCACGCGACAAAGATGTCGATGTACTTCGGATCGATGTACTTGTTCAGGATCTCGCTGTCGTCCAGCTCGCGCAGGGCATCGCGCAGGTTGTTCGGCAGGCTCTGCTCCAGTTGCTCGTACGAGTTGCCTTCGATCGGCGCACCCGGCTCGACCTTGTTGGTCAGGCCATGGTGCACGCCGGCCAGTACGGCGGCCATCATCAGGTACGGGTTGGCGTCGGCACCGGCCACGCGGTGCTCCAGGCGCACGGCGTCCGGCGAGCCGGTCGGCACGCGCAGGGCCACGGTACGGTTGTCCAGGCCCCAGCTTGGCGCGTTCGGCACATAGAACTGCGCGCCGAAGCGGCGGTACGAGTTGACGTTCGGGCAAAGGAACGCCATGGACGCGGGCAGGGTCTCGAGCACACCGCCGACAGCGTGACGTAGCGCGGCGTTCTGCTCGGGATCCTCGCTGGTGAAGATGTTGTTGCCATCTTTGTCCAGCACGGAAATGTGTACATGCAGGCCGTTGCCTGCCTGGCCCGGGTAGGGCTTGGCCATGAAGGTGGTGTCCATTTCATGGTCGTAGGCGATGTTCTTGATCAACCGCTTGAGCAGTACCGCGTAGTCGCAGGCCTTGAGCGGGTCGGCCACGTGGTGCAGGTTGACTTCGAACTGCGCCGGGGCGCTTTCCTTGACGATGGCGTCGGCCGGGATGCCTTGCTCTTTCGCGCCTTCCAGGATGTCCTGCAAGCAGTCGGCATATTCGTCCAGGTCGTCGATCAGGTACACCTGGGTCGACTGCGGGCGCTTGCCCGAAATTGGCGAGCGCGGCGGCTGCGGGCGGCCGTTCACGTTCTCCTGGTCGATCAGGTAGAACTCCAGCTCGAACGCGGCGCAGATGGTCAGGCCCAGTTCGTCGAACTTGCTCACCACCTGACGCAGCACTTCACGCGGGTCGGCGAAGAACGGCTCGCCTTCGAGCTCGTGCATGGTCATCAGCAGCTGAGCGGTAGGGCGCTTTTGCCACGGCTCGTTACAGAGGGTGTCAGGGATTGGATAGCAGATGCGGTCAGCATCGCCGATGTCCAGGCCCAGCCCGGTACTTTCAACGGTGGAACCGTTGATGTCCAGGGCGAAGAGGGAGGCAGGCAGGTTGATGCCTTTCTCGTAAACCTTGTGGAGGCTGGTGCGCTCTATGCGCTTGCCACGCACCACACCATTCATATCTGCAATCAGAAGGTCAACGTAGAGAACCTCAGGATGTTCCTTAAGGAACGCGTTCGCTTCGTTAAGCTGAACGGCACGCGGGGGTACCGACATGATGCAACACCTTTGTTGTTAAAAATATCAATCAAGGGGGGCTTGCAAGACCAGTCAATCGAAAAGACAAACTGATGTCAAGCCAACCCCATGATGCCCTGAAATGGCACATCAACGGCAGATTTGCTGCATCTCGGGGCAAACCATTATCCGCTATTTCCCGCGCAAAGGGCTATCTCCGACCAACCGTGTTTTATTTTTTACGGAGTGGTTGTGTAAAAAAATGAACAAGGCTAAGCTCGGTCTCAACCCAGAACACAATAATACGAGGGTCACATGGTCCGCTTGCCGAGACCTGAAAGCACTGCCTGCGCAGTGCCATCGGGTACATCCGTCATTTTTGCAAGCTTCGTCGATGGCGTGGCCACCCTGGCCGCAATAATTGACGTTTGGCGCTCACGGACCTGCCCTCATAGCGGCTTGCCGCCCTTCGTTTCGTCTTCCTGCCTTTCGAACTCATTACGGACGCACCTGTTTTCAGTGTATCCACTGTGGCTCTGCGCGGGGGTTTTTGCTTTAGCAATGTACTCCATCCAGAATCAGTGCGCGGACCACCTTACCTCCTGAGGTATTTATGAGTAACAACCTCGACCAGCTCACCGATTGGTTGAAAGAGCACAAGATCACCGAAGTCGAATGCATGATCAGTGACCTGACCGGCATCACGCGCGGCAAGATTTCGCCTACCAACAAGTTCATCGCCGAAAAAGGCATGCGCCTGCCCGAGAGCGTGCTGCTGCAGACCGTGACCGGCGACTATGTCGACGACGACATCTATTACGAACTGCTGGACCCGGCGGACATCGACATGATCTGCCGCCCCGACGAGAACGCCGTGTTCCTGGTGCCGTGGGCCATCGAGCCGACCGCCCAGGTAATCCACGACACCTACGACAAGAAAGGCAACCCGGTCGAACTGTCGCCGCGCAACGTGCTGAAGAAAGTCCTCAAGCTATACGCCGACAAGGGCTGGCAGCCGATCGTCGCGCCGGAGATGGAGTTCTACCTGACCAAGCGCAGCGAAGACCCTGACTTCCCGCTGCAGCCTCCGGTAGGCCGTTCGGGCCGCCCGGAAACCGGTCGTCAGTCGTTCTCGATCGAAGCCGCCAACGAATTCGACCCGTTGTTCGAAGACGTCTACGACTGGTGCGAACTGCAGCAGCTGGACCTCGACACGCTGATCCATGAAGACGGCACGGCGCAGATGGAGATCAACTTCCGTCATGGCGATGCCCTGCACCTGGCCGACCAGATCCTGGTGTTCAAGCGCACCATGCGCGAGGCCGCGCTCAAGCACAACGTCGCCGCCACCTTCATGGCCAAGCCCATGACCGGCGAGCCAGGCAGTGCCATGCACCTGCACCAGAGCGTGGTCGACGTGGCCACCGGCAAGAACATCTTCAGCAACGACGACGGCAGCATGAGCGAACTGTTCCTGCACCACATCGGTGGCCTGCAGAAGTTCATCCCTGAGGCGTTGCCGCTGTTCGCCCCGAACGTCAACTCGTTCCGCCGCTTCCTGCCCGACACCTCGGCGCCGGTTAACGTGGAGTGGGGCGAGGAAAACCGTACCGTCGGCCTGCGCGTGCCGGACGCCGGCCCGCAAAGCCGCCGGGTCGAGAACCGCCTGCCAGGCGCCGACGCCAACCCTTACCTGGCCATTGCCGCCAGCCTGCTGTGTGGCTACATCGGCATGGTCGAAGGCATCGACGCCAGCGCGCCGGTGCAGGGCCGTGGCTACGAACGCCGCAACCTGCGCCTGCCACTGACCATCGAAGATGCCTTGGAACGCATGGAAAACAGCCGTGCACTGGTGCAGTACCTGGGCAAGAAGTTCATCACCGGCTACGTCGCCACCAAGCGCGCCGAGCACGAGAACTTCAAGCGAGTCATCAGTTCCTGGGAGCGTGAGTTCCTGCTGTTTGCTGTCTGATCAAACTTGGTGCCGCAGGAAGCGGCTGTCGAACAACGGAGAAGCACATGAGCGTCAACAACCCGCAAACCCGTGAATGGCAAGCCCTGAGCGGGGAGCATCACCTCGCACCCTTCAGTGACTACAAGCAGTTGAAGGAGAAGGGGCCGCGTATCATCACCAAGGCCCAGGGTGTGCATTTGTGGGATAGCGAGGGGCACAAGATCCTCGACGGCATGGCTGGCCTGTGGTGCGTGGCTGTGGGCTATGGCCGTGAGGAGCTGGTGCAGGCGGCAGAAAAGCAGATGCGTGAGCTGCCGTACTACAACTTGTTCTTCCAGACTGCCCACCCGCCTGCGCTGGAGCTGGCCAAGGCAATCTCCGACGTGGCGCCACAGGGCATGACCCATGTGTTCTTCACCGGTTCCGGCTCCGAAGGCAACGACACCGTGCTGCGCATGGTCCGCCACTACTGGGCGCTGAAAGGCAAGCCACAGAAGCAGACCATCATCGGCCGCATCAACGGCTACCACGGCTCCACCGTGGCTGGCGCCAGCCTGGGCGGCATGAGCGGCATGCACGAACAAGGCGGCCTGCCGATCCCTGGCATCGTGCATATCCCGCAGCCTTACTGGTTCGGCGAAGGTGGCGACATGACCCCGGATGAGTTCGGGGTGTGGGCAGCCGAGCAGCTGGAGCAGAAAATCCTCGAAGTCGGCGAAGACAACGTCGCCGCCTTCATCGCCGAGCCAATCCAGGGCGCCGGCGGCGTGATCATCCCGCCGGAAACCTACTGGCCGAAGGTGAAGGAGATCCTCGCCAAGTACGACATCCTGTTCGTCGCCGACGAAGTGATCTGCGGTTTTGGCCGTACCGGCGAGTGGTTCGGCTCCGACTACTACGACCTCAAGCCCGACCTGATGACCATCGCCAAGGGGCTGACTTCCGGTTACATCCCCATGGGCGGTGTGATCGTGCGTGACACCGTGGCCCAGGTACTCAGCCAAGGCGGCGACTTCAACCACGGCTTCACCTACTCCGGCCACCCGGTAGCGGCGGCGGTAGGCCTGGAAAACCTGCGCATCCTGCGCGACGAGAAAATCGTCGAGAAGGCCCGTACCGAAGCGGCACCGTATTTGCAAAAGCGTTTGCGTGAACTGCAGGACCACCCTCTGGTGGGCGAGGTACGCGGCCTGGGCCTGCTCGGCGCGATCGAGCTGGTCAAGGACAAGGCCACCCGCAGCCGTTACGAAGGCAAGGGCGTGGGCATGATCTGCCGCACCTTCTGCTTCGACAACGGCCTGATCATGCGCGCGGTGGGTGACACCATGATCATTGCGCCGCCGCTGGTGATCAGCCATGCAGAGATCGATGAGCTGGTGGAAAAGGCACGCAAGTGCCTCGATCTGACCCTGGAAGCGATTCGCTAGGCGTTTGCTAGGCTAGCGGTGTGACATTAAGTGGTTACAAGGCCCTGCTTTCCTTGATACAGAGCCTTGTAACTTGCCAGACTAGCGACTGTTTCAGTCGCCGCGCGCTCTGCACCGTAGGTCCTGGCTGCTGAACAGATGGCTAAATAAAAAATTCTGGAGCATTACGCATGAATAAAATGGGCAAGACGTTGCTGGCCGCCGCCCTGATGGGTGCCATGGCTACCGCTGTTCAGGCTGAAGACAAGGTGTTGAACGTCTACAACTGGTCGGACTACATCGCTCCGGACACCATCGCCAAGTTCGAGAAGCAGACCGGTATCAAGGTCAAGTACGACGTGTTCGACAGCAACGAAACCCTCGAAGCCAAGCTGCTGGCCGGCAAGTCTGGCTACGACATCGTGGTGCCGTCCAACAACTTCCTGGCCAAGCAGATCAAGGCTGGCGTGTACGAGGAACTGGACCGTTCCAAGCTGCCGAACTGGAAGAACCTCGACCCTGACCTGCTCAAGGCCGTTGGCGATGCCAGCGACAAGGACAACAAGCACGCCTTCCCGTACATGTGGGGCTCGATCGGCATCGGCTACAACCCGGAGAAGGTCAAGGCCGCGCTGGGCGTGGACAAGATCGACTCGTGGGACGTGGTGTTCAAGCCAGAGAACATCGCCAAGCTCAAAAGCTGCGGCGTGAGCTTCCTCGACGCGCCGACCGAAATGCTCCCGGCTGCGCTGCACTACCTCGGCAAGCCGACCGACAGCACCAAGAAGGAAGACCTGAAGGCCGCCGAGGACCTGTTCCTCAAGATCCGTCCTTCGATCACCTACTTCCACTCGTCCAAGTACATCGGCGACATGGCCAACGGCAACATCTGCGTAGCCGTCGGTTACTCGGGTGACCTGGAGCAGTCCAAGGCCCGTGCCCACGAAGCCGGCGACAAGGTCAAGGTCGACTACGTCATTCCGAAGGAAGGTGCTGGTACCTTCTACGACATGGTCGCCATCCCCAAGGATGCCGAGCACAAAGACGCTGCCTACCAGTTCATGAACTTCCTGATGCAGCCGGAAATCATGGCTGAAATCACCAACGCCGTGCGCTTCCCGAACGGCAACGCAGCCGCCACCCAGTTCGTGGACAAGGAAATCACCAGCGACCCAAGCATCTATCCACCAGCCGAAGTGAAGAAACAGCTGTATGCCATCGCTGCACCTGAAGCGAAGGCCCAGCGTGACATCACCCGCAGCTGGACCAAGATCAAGTCGGGCAAATAACCCCGATGCGGCACCTCTGGGCCGGGGATTCCCGGCCCAGAGCCAGTGAAAGGCAATTGATGATTGCGGCATCGAAGCTGCGAAGGTAAGTTGCGCGCCGGTTTTGCGTGTGCGGCAGCATTGTCGCTACCCAGGCACTGATTGTGAGGACCACCCACTTGTCCATTTCTGTATTCCGCAAAGCCTTGATGGCTGGAGCGGGCCTGACGCTGGCATGCAGCGTCCAAGCGGCGCCTACGGTGCACTTCTACAACTGGTCCGACTATGTCGGCCCGACCACACTCGCGGACTTCGAGAAAGCCACGGGCATCAAGCCCGTGCAAGACGTGTTCGACTCAAACGAAACCCTGGAAGGCAAGCTGCTGGCCGGCAATACCGGCTATGACGTGGTAGTGCCCTCCAACCATTTCCTCGGCAAGCAGATCAAGGCGGGCGCGTTCCAGAAGCTCGACAAGAGTCTGCTGCCCAATTATTCCAACCTGGACCCGGCGCTGATGAAGCGCCTGGAAAGGAACGACCCGGGCAACCAGTACGCCGTGCCTTACCTGTGGGGCACCAACGGTATCGGTTACAACGTCGACAAGGTGAAGGCTGCGCTGGGCGTGGACACCATCGACTCCTGGGCGGTGCTGTTCGAGCCCGAAAACATGAAGAAGCTCGCCAAGTGTGGCGTGGCCTTCCTCGACTCGGCGGACGAAATGCTGCCGGCGGTGCTCAACTACATGGGGCTGGACCCCAACAGCACCAACGCCAAGGACTACCAGGCCGCCGAAAAGAAACTGCTGGCAGTGCGCCCGTACGTGACCTACTTCCACTCGTCCAAGTACATCACCGACCTGGCCAACGGCGACATCTGCGTCGCGGCAGGCTTCTCGGGTGATGTGTTCCAGGCCAAGACCCGCGCCGAAGAAGCGAAGAAGGGCGTGAACCTGGCCTACGCCATTCCCAAGGAAGGCGGCAACCTCTGGTTCGACGTGCTGGCGATCCCCAAGGACGCCAAGAACGTCAAAGAGGCGCATGCCTTCATCAACTATTTGCTGAAGCCTGAGGTTATCGCCCAGGTCAGTGATTACGTCGGTTACGCCAACCCGAACCCCAAGGCTGGCGACCTGATGGACCAGGCCGTGAGGACTGACGCCGCGGTTTACCCACCGCAGGAAGTGCTGAACAAGATGTTCGTGAATTCAGAGTTGCCACCCAAGGTGCAACGGCTGATGACCCGTAGCTGGACCAAGGTCAAGTCGGGCAAGTAAAAATCCAGGCCCGTGGCGGTACCTGTAGAACAGGGCTCGCGGGCACAAAAATCTTGTTGGGAGTTTCACTCATGGCAGTTGCCTCCGGTGCCTATAAAAAAGCCCTCGAGGGTGGCCAGCAACCCAAGCAGGTGCTGGTCAAGATCGACCGGGTCACGAAAAAGTTCGACGAAACGGTAGCTGTGGACGATGTGTCCCTGGAAATCCGCAAGGGCGAGATCTTCGCCCTGCTGGGTGGCTCCGGTTCCGGCAAGTCCACCTTGCTGCGCATGCTGGCCGGTTTCGAGCGCCCGACCGAAGGGCGGATCTTCCTCGATGGCGTCGACATCACCGACATGCCGCCTTACGAGCGGCCGATCAACATGATGTTCCAGTCCTACGCGCTGTTCCCGCACATGACCGTGGCGCAGAACATCGCCTTCGGCCTGCAGCAGGACAAGATGCCCAAGGCCGAGATCGACGCCCGCGTGGCCGAGATGCTCAAGCTGGTGCACATGACCCAGTACGCCAAGCGCAAGCCGCACCAGCTGTCCGGTGGCCAGCGTCAGCGCGTGGCCCTGGCCCGCTCGCTGGCCAAGCGCCCCAAGCTGCTGCTGCTCGACGAGCCGATGGGCGCACTGGACAAGAAGCTGCGCTCGCAGATGCAGCTGGAACTGGTGGAGATCATCGAGCGCGTCGGCGTGACCTGCGTGATGGTGACCCACGACCAGGAAGAGGCCATGACCATGGCCCAGCGCATCGCCATCATGCACCTGGGCTGGATCGCCCAGATCGGTTCGCCGGTGGACATTTACGAGACGCCTACCAGCCGCCTGGTGTGCGAGTTCATCGGTAACGTCAACCTGTTCGAAGGTGAAGTGGTCGACGACGCCGAAGGCCACGCGATCATTGCCAGCCCGGAGCTGGAGCGCAAGATCTACGTCGGCCACGGCATCACCACCTCGGTGGAAGACAAGCACATCACCTACGCCCTGCGCCCGGAAAAGATGCTGGTCACCACCCAGCAACCTACCTGCGAGCACAACTGGTCGCGCGGCAAGGTCCACGACATCGCCTACCTGGGCGGCCACTCGGTATTCTATGTCGAGCTGCCGAGCGGCAAGATCGTCCAGTCGTTCGTTGCCAACGCCGAGCGCCAGGGCACCCGCCCAACCTGGGGCGATGAAGTGTACGTGTGGTGGGAAGACGACAGCGGCGTGGTACTGCGGTCATGAAACTGCGCAAGCTCAAGCGAGCCTTCCAGCGCATCACCCCGGAGGGGCGGCACCTGGTGATCGGCGTGCCGTTCATCTGGCTGTTCCTGTTCTTCATGCTGCCGTTCTTCATCGTGCTGAAGATCAGCTTCGCCGAAGCCGATGTGGCGATCCCGCCGTATACCGAGATCTACAGCTACGTCGAAGACAAGATCCAGCTGGTGCTCAACCTGGCCAACTACGGCCTGCTGACCGAGGATGAGCTATACATCTCGGCCTACCTGGGCTCGCTGAAGATGGCCTTCTTCAGCACCTTGCTGTGCCTGCTGATCGGCTACCCGATGGCCTATGCCATTGCCAACGCCAAGAAGGAGACGCAGACGGTCCTGCTGTTGCTGATCATGATGCCGACCTGGACCGCGATCCTGATCCGCGTCTATGCCTGGATGGGCATTCTCAGCAACAACGGCCTGCTCAACGGCTTCCTGCTGTGGATCGGCTTGATCGACCAGCCGCTGCAAATCCTCAACACCAACCTGGCGGTGTACATCGGCGTGGTCTATTCGTACCTGCCGTTCATGATCCTGCCGCTGTTCGCCAACCTGGTGAAGCACGACGCGAGCCTGCTCGAGGCCGCTTCGGACCTGGGTTCGAGTACCTTCAACAGCTTCTGGAAGATCACCGTGCCGCTGTCGAAGAACGGCATCATCGCCGGCTGCATGCTGGTGTTCATCCCGGTGGTGGGCGAGTTCGTGATTCCTGAACTGCTTGGCGGCCCGGAAACCCTGATGATCGGCAAGGTGCTGTGGCAAGAGTTCTTCAACAACCGTGACTGGCCGGTGGCCTCTGCGCTGGCGGTAGTGATGCTGGCGATCCTGATCGTGCCGATCCTGCTGTTCAACCGCAGCCAGGCCAAAGAAATGGAGGGCAGGGCATGAAGCGCTTCGGTTTCTCCAAGCTGATGCTGGTGCTCGGCTTGCTGTTCATCTACCTGCCGATGCTGATCCTGGTGATCTACTCGTTCAACGCCTCCAAGCTGGTGACGGTATGGGGTGGTTGGTCGGTCAAGTGGTACGTCGGCCTGCTCGACAACACGCAACTGATGGGTTCGGTCATGCGCTCGCTGGAAATCGCCTGCTACACGGCGGTGGCGGCGGTGGCGCTGGGTACCCTGGCGGCATTCGTGCTGACCCGGGTCACCCGCTTCAAGGGCCGCACGCTGTTCGGTGGCCTAGTCACTGCGCCGCTGGTAATGCCCGAGGTGATCACCGGCCTGTCGCTGTTGCTGCTGTTCGTGGCCATGGCGCAGATGATCGGCTGGCCGCAGGAGCGCGGCATCGTCACCATCTGGATCGCCCATACCACGTTCTGTGCGGCGTATGTGGCGGTAGTGGTGTCGGCGCGCCTGCGTGAGCTGGACCTTTCGATCGAGGAAGCGGCGATGGACCTGGGTGCCAAGCCGTGGAAGGTGTTCTTCCTGATCACCATCCCGATGATCGCGCCGTCGCTGGCGGCGGGCGGCATGATGTCGTTCGCCCTGTCGCTGGATGACCTGGTACTGGCCAGCTTCGTGTCGGGCCCGGGTTCGACCACCTTGCCGATGGAAGTGTTCTCGGCGGTGCGCCTGGGCGTGAAACCGGAGATCAACGCCGTGGCCAGCCTGATCCTGTTGTCGGTGTCGCTGGTGACCTTCTTCGTCTGGTACTTCAGCCGCCAGGCCGAAGAGCGTCGTCGCAAGGCGATTCAGCAGGCGATCGAAGAGGGTGCGGCGGCGAATGCTTCGCAGCCTCAGGTCAAGCGCCCGGTGCAGGTGGCTGCTTCGGCCTGACCCGGCCTATTCGCGGGTGAACCCGCTCCCACAGGAATATCACTGCCTCGGGCCTGTGGTAATCCCTGTGGGAGCGGGTTCACCCGCGAATGCCTCAACTCTGATTCAAAGCCAGACTGCATCCCAATGTGGATAGTCCCTGACACTGCTGACCAGACCAGCACGCAACGGATTGGCAACGATATATCTGGCGAAATGCACCATGCTTTCTTCCCTTCTTAGTGCCCGGTCCTGATACCCGGGTTGCCAAACCGGATCATGCTCAACCCCTGCCCGATGCAACACCAGACTGGACCTGGATTTGAATCTCCGCATCAAGGTCCCTAGGGTCGTGCCTTTCAACTCGATCAGCCAATGCAGATGGTCCGGCATCAATACCCAGGCCAGTGACCGACAGGCGTGCTCCTCATCTGACTGGCGCAATTGGTGAATCACCAACCGGGCATGCTGAAAGTCATGGAACAGCGGCTTGCGCTGGTGGGTGACGGTGGTTAGTAGATAGAGCCTGCCATGCTCTGAATAGCGACCACGACGAAGTAGGTAAGACTGGGCTCGCGACATTGTTTTCTTCCTTGAAAAGCAGGTGAGCTCTCAAAGGTAGCGGCTGGAATGCAGGTGCTTTGTGGATCATGGTTTCTGGATATGGCAGACACTTTGGTGGCAGTACCGGCCCTTTCGCGGGTGAACCCGCTCCCACAGATATGGTGCACACCTTGAATTCTGGCGCTCCCCCCTGTGGGAGCGGGTTCACCCGCGAAGAGGCCCGCAAGGTGTACGAATTTTCATCAACTCAAACTCAGTGCTTCAGTCAAATCAGCTTGGGAATTATCCTACGAGCCATGTGGAAGCTGCTCCGTTGTAGGGGAAATGCCCCAGGGATAACGTCGTTGCGTCGCCATTCATGGTGACCGGGTGTGAGAACCCGCTCGATGTTGAACAGGCTTCCTGTCATGGCGGCCTTGCGTGGGCAGGCTTCGGTCTGGCCGGGTTCAATGTCCTCGGTTTTCTCACCCCACGTACGGCTGCCACCCCTTATCCGTGAGAAAGATGAGCTGGCGGTTCCATAAACGACATTGGATTCCAACCATGACGACGCACGTCCCGAATCACCCAACAAACAGCAGCACCGTCGGTAAAGAAACCTGCATGGACCTCTTCCGCGTCCAGGCCAATATCCCCTTCAACCACGCCTTTTCCGAACTCTCCGTAATGCTCGGCTGCATCAATCACCTGACGACCGAAGCCGAGATGGAGAATGACCGGCTGGCCGGCAGTGCCGCGAGAATTCTCAGTGGCTTTGCCAAAGCACTGATCGATGACATTGAGCTGGGGCTGAACAGGGCTTCAGTTCAGCTCTGACTTGTACCGGCCCTTTCGCGGGTAAACCCGCTCCCACAGGGTCATGGGCAGCCTCAGGGCTTGCGCAATCCTGTGGGAGCGGGTTCACCCGCGAAGAGGCCCGCGCAGGCGCCGAAAGTGCCAGCTTGATCGCGGTCAGTGATGTTTATCGAACCCTGAACTACGCTGACAGTCGCATCCCACGAATCATTTGCGCGCAAGCAAGGAGCCTGCATGACGTTGATGCGTCCGCTGTTGGTCGTTTGCCTGGGGCTGGGTACCCTGCTGTCAGGCTGTAGCAAGGAAGAAACCACCGAAACACTGCCACGCGTAGGCGTGCAACAGGTGCAGCCGACCGACTTCGCTGCCAGGGTCACCCTGACCGGTGATGTGCAGGCGCGGGTGCAGACCGACCTGTCGTTCCGTGTGGGCGGCAAGATCATTTCGCGCAGCGTCGATGTCGGCGATCACGTCAAGGCCAACCAGGTGCTGGCGCGCCTGGACCCGAAAGACCTGCAGAACAATGTCGACTCGGCCAAGGCCGAGGTGTTCGCAGCGCAAGCGCGGGTCACCCAGACCAGCGCGGCCTTCGTCCGCCAGCAGAAACTGCTGCCCAAAGGCTACACCAGCCAGAGCGAATACGACGCCGCCGAAGCCGCCCTGCGCAGCAACCAGAGCGCCCTCAAGGCGGCCCAGGCGCAACTGGCCAACGCCAACGAGCAGTTGAGCTACACCGCACTGGTATCCGAAGCCGATGGCGTGATCACCGAGCGCCAGGCCGAGGTCGGCCAGGTGGTGCAGGCGACCATGCCGATCTTCAGCCTGGCCACCGATGGCGACCGTGACGCGGTATTCAACGTATACGAATCGCTGCTGGTAGCACCGCCCAGCGATGCCGGGGTGATCGTCAGCCTGCTCGACGACCCCAAGGTTCAGGCCCATGGCTTCGTACGCGAAATCACCCCGACCGTGTCGGAGCAAAGCGGCACGGTGCAGGTCAAGGTAGGGCTCAAGGATGTGCCGCCCGGGATGCAACTGGGCGCGCCGGTCACCGCCACCACCAACGCCCAGGGCCGGCCTAGCGTCGAGCTGCCATGGTCGGCGCTGACCAAGGCTCTGCACGAACCTGCCGTCTGGGTAGTGGGCGAGGGCGACAAGGTAGAACTGCGCAAGGTCGAAGTCAGCCGCTATCTCACCGGCAGGATCGTGGTCGCCAGTGGCCTGAAAGGTGGCGAGACCGTGGTGGTCAATGGCGGGCAGTTGCTGCACCCCGGCATGCAGGTGCAGAAAGTCGACGCCAGGGCCCAAGGGGGTGAGCTATGAAGCGCCTGCTGCTGATGCTGTCGGCCGGTGTGCTGCTGGCCGGTTGCAATAGCGAGGACGAGGCACCAGAGCCGATCCGGCCGGTATTGTCGGTCAAGGTCGAACCCCAGGTGCAGTCGCAGCTGGGCCGTTTTGCCGGCAGTATCCAGGCACGCTTCGAAAGCACACTGGGCTTCCGGGTTTCCGGGCGTATTGCCCGACGCTGGCTGGATGTGGGCGCTCAGGTGAAGCCGGGTGACACCCTGGCCACCCTCGACCCGACCGACCAGCAGAACCAGCTGCGTGCCGCCGAAGGCGACCTGGCCAAGGTGCAGGCGCAGTGGATCAACGCCCAGGCCGATGCCCGCCGCCAGCAACAGCTGTACGACCGTGGCGTAGGCGCCCAGGCCCAGCTGGATATCGCCCAGACCAACCTGAAAACCACCAGCGCGGCACTGGAGCAGGCGCGCTCGGCCGTCAGCCAGGCCCGTGATCAGCTCGACTACAGCACCCTGCGCTCCGACCACGCGGCGGTAATCACTGCCTGGCAGGCCGAAGCCGGGCAAACCGTCACCGCCGGCCAGGCCGTGGTAACCCTGGCCAGGCCGGATGTGAAAGAAGCGGTAATCGACCTGCCGATAGGCCTGGCCGAGCAGTTGAGCAAAGGCCTGACCTTCACCGTTGCTTCGCAGCTGGACCCGACCATCAACACCACCGCCAGCCTGCGGGAATTGGAACCCCAGGCGGACGCCACCACTCGTACCCGCCGCGCGCGCCTGACCCTGGCCAGCACCCCGGCGGCCTTCCACCTGGGCACCGCCATCAGCGTGACCCTGAGTTCGGAGGTATCGCCGCGCAGCGAACTGCCCTTGAGTGCTTTGCTCGAGCGCGACGGCAAGACCCAGGTATGGGTGATCGATACGCAGCAGAAGACCGTGGCTACTCGTGACGTGGCCCTGATCGGTCGCACCGCCGACAGCATTGTCCTGACCTCGGGCGTGCAGCCTGGCGAGCGGGTGGTGACTGCCGGCGTGAACAGCCTCAAGCCTGGCCAGAAGGTCACCTTCGACGAGGATGCGCAATGAAAGGAAGCTTCAACCTGTCCGACTGGGCACTCAAGCATCAATCGTTCGTCTGGTACCTGATGTTCGTTGGCCTGCTGATGGGGATCTTCTCCTACTTCAACCTGGGCCGTGAGGAAGACCCGTCATTCACCATCAAGACCATGGTCATCCAGACCCGCTGGCCCGGCGCGACCCAGGACGAAACCCTGTACCAAGTCACCGACCGCATCGAGAAGAAGCTCGAGGAACTCGATTCCCTCGACTACACCAAAAGCTACACCCGCCCCGGCGAATCCACGGTCTACGTGTACCTGCGCGACACCACCAAGGCCAAGGACATTCCGGACATCTGGTATCAGGTGCGCAAGAAGATCCAGGACATTCGCGGTGAATTCCCTGCGGGCATCCAGGGGCCCGGGTTCAATGATGAGTTCGGCGATGTGTTCGGTTCCATCTATGCCTTCACCGCCGACGGCCTGACCCTGCGCCAGCTGCGCGACTACGTGGAACAGGCGCGGGCCGAAGTGCGTGATGTGCCCAACATCGGCAAGATCGAGCTGATCGGCACCCAGGACGAAGTGCTGTACCTGAACTTCTCCACCCGCAAGCTGGCAGCCCTTGGCATCGACCAGCGCCAGGTCATGCAGGCCCTGCAAACGCAAAACGCCGTGACCCCTGCCGGCGTTATCGAGGCAGGGCCGGAACGTATCTCGGTGCGTACCTCCGGGCAGTTCACCTCGGAAAAGGACCTGCAAACTGTCAACCTGAAGATCAACGACCGCTTCTTCCGCCTGGCCGACATCGCCGATATCGAGCGCGGCTATGTCGATCCCCCTTCGCCGATGTTCCGCTACAACGGCCAGACGGCGTTGGGCCTGGCCATCGGTATGAAGGCTGGCGGCAATATCCAGGTGTTCGGTGCAGCGCTGAAGAAACGCATGGACCGAGTGGTCGAGGACTTGCCGGTGGGCGTCGGGGTGCATACCGTTTCCGACCAGGCCGTGGTGGTCAAGCAAGCGGTCGGCGGCTTCACCAGTGCGCTGTTCGAGGCGGTGGTGATCGTGCTGGCGGTGAGCTTCGTCAGCCTCGGCGTGCGTGCCGGGCTGGTGGTGGCCTGCTCGATCCCGCTGGTGCTGGCCATGGTGTTCGTGTTCATGGAATACAGCGGCATCACCATGCAGCGGATTTCGCTGGGGGCGCTGATCATCGCCCTGGGCCTGTTGGTGGACGATGCGATGATCACCGTGGAGGTAATGGTCACCCGGCTGGAAATGGGCGAAAGCAAGGAACAGGCGGCGACTTTTGCCTATACCTCCACAGCCTTCCCCATGCTCACCGGCACCCTGGTGACGGTGGCCGGCTTCGTGCCGATCGGCCTCAACGCCAGTTCGGCGGGTGAGTACACCTACACCCTGTTTGCGGTAATTGCCGTGGCGCTGATGGTGTCGTGGGTGGTGGCGGTGTTCTTCGCCCCGGTGCTTGGCGTGCACATTCTCAGCAGCGCCAAGCTCAAGGCCCATGAAGCCGAGCCGGGCCGTGTCGGCCGGGCCTTCGAGCATGGCTTGCTGTGGTGCATGCGCAACCGCTGGCTGACCATCATCGGCACCGTGGTGCTGTTCGCCCTGGCGATCTTCTGCGAGCGCTTCGTGCAGAACCAGTTCTTCCCGTCCTCGGACCGCCCGGAAATCCTCGTCGACCTCAACTTGCCGCAGAACGCTTCGATTGAGGAAACGCGCAAGGTGGTCGACCGCTTCGAAGCGCGGATCAAGGACGACCCGGACCTGGTGCACTGGAGTACCTATATCGGCCAGGGCGCGATCCGCTTCTACCTGCCCCTCGACCAGCAGCTGCAGAACCCGTACTACGCGCAGCTGGTGATTGTCAGCAAGGGCTTCGAGGAACGCCAGGGCATGATGGACCGCCTGCAGAAGATCCTGCATGAAGAGTTCGTTGGCATCGGCACCAACGTGCAATCGCTGGAAATGGGCCCGCCAGTGGGCCGACCCATCCAGTATCGGGTCAGCGGTGCCAATATCGACGAGGTACGCAAGCACGCCATCGAGCTGGCCACCTTGCTCGACCAGAACGAGCACATCGGCGAGATGATCTACGACTGGAACGAGCCGGGTAAGGTGCTGCGTGTGGAGATTGCCCAGGACAAGGCGCGCCAGCTGGGCCTGTCGTCGGAGGACGTGGCCAATGTGATGAACAGCATCGTCAGCGGTGTGCAGATCACCCAGGTCAACGACAACATCTACCTGGTCGACGTGGTCGCCCGTGCCGAGGACAGCGAGCGTGGTTCGCCTGATACTCTGCAGAACCTGCAGATCCTGACGCCCAACGGCACCTCGATCCCGCTGCTGGCTTTCGCCACTGTGCGCTACGAGCTGGAGCAGCCGCTGGTGTGGCGTCGTGACCGCAAGCCGACCATCACCATCAAGGCCTCGGTCAACGGCGACATCCAGCCCACCGACCTGGTGGCCCAGCTGAAGCCGAAGATCGACGAGTTCGCCAGCAAGTTGCCGGTGGGCTTCGAAGTGGCCACCGGTGGTACGGTGGAGGAGAGCGCCAAGGCGCAGGGGCCGATCCGCAAGGTCATCCCGCTGATGCTGTTCCTGATGGCGACGTTCTTGATGATCCAGCTGCACAGCGTGCAGAAGCTGTTCCTGGTGGTCAGCGTGGCGCCGCTGGGGTTGATTGGCGTGATCATTGCGCTGGTGCCCACAGGTACGCCCATGGGCTTCGTGGCGATTCTCGGCATTCTCGCGCTGGCGGGCATCATCATTCGTAACTCGGTGATCCTGGTGACCCAGATAGACGAGTTCGAAGCACAGGGCTACTCGCCGTGGGATGCGGTGGTGGAGGCCACCAACCACCGGCGCCGGCCGATTCTGCTGACCGCGGCTGCGGCGAGCCTGGGCATGATCCCGATTGCCCGCGAAGTGTTCTGGGGGCCGATGGCCTACGCCATGATTGGCGGGATCATCGTGGCGACCCTGCTGACGCTGCTGTTCCTGCCGGCGCTGTATGTGGCCTGGTACAAGATCCGCGAGCCGCAGAAACACAACTGAAGCCCTGGCACGGACCCTGTGGGAGCGGGTTTACCCGCGAATGCGATGGTGGAGCCACCGCCGCATTCGCGGGTGAACCCGCTCCCACAGGGCCTTCTGTCGCGTTCAAATTGGTCTTTTGATTTCGGTTATATAAACATTCTTAAACAGTATTTTTAAGAATAACCCCGCCTCACTACTATTGCCCTCAAGCCAGGCGCAAATCCCCTTCAAACCTCAGCCCGGCACCCTCACTCCAAGGAGAACGAGCATGAGTGCATCTCTGCGTAGCATCGACGGTCAGGACGAAGCCACCATTCTGCGTGAAATCCAGAGCGCCCTGCGCGACCTGCGATTCGGTGCGGTGGAGATCACCGTGCACAACGCTCAGGTCGTGCAGATCGAGCGCAAGGAGAAGTTCCGCCTGCAGCAGCCCGGCAACAAGACCGGCTGATCGCACCACCCATCCAAAACTAGAAAAATGCCAATCGGGAGCTTCACCATGTCCATCCGCCGTTATGCGCTCGCCGCCCTGGCCAGTGCTGTTTTTGCCGGTTCCGCCATCGCCAAGGACTACGAACTGCTGAACGTGTCCTACGACCCGACCCGCGAGCTGTACCAGCAGTACAATGCCGAGTTCATCAAGCACTGGCAGCAGGCCCACCCGGGCGACAAGGTGAAGATCCAGCAATCTCATGGCGGCTCGGGCAAGCAGGCTCGTGCGGTGATCGACGGCCTGCGTGCCGACGTGGTGACCCTGGCCTTGGCCGGCGACATCGATGAAGTCGCCAAGCTCGGCAAGACCCTGCCGGACAACTGGCAGACCCGCCTGCCGGATGCCAGCACCCCGTACACCTCGACCATCGTGTTCCTGGTACGCAAGGGCAACCCGAAAGGCATCAAGGACTGGGGCGACCTGATCAAGAAGGACGTATCGGTCATCACCCCCAACCCGAAAACCTCCGGCGGCGCCCGTTGGAACTTCTTGGCTGCCTGGGCCTACGGCCTGAAAACCGGGGGTAGCGAAGACAAGGCCAAAGCATACGTGCAGGAGCTGTTCAAGCACGTACCGGTGCTGGATACCGGCGCCCGTGGTTCGACCATCACCTTCGTCAACAACGGCCAGGGCGATGTGCTGCTGGCCTGGGAAAACGAAGCCTTCCTGGCGCTGAAGGAAGACGGTGGTGCCGACAAGTTCGAGATCGTCGTGCCGTCGCTGTCGATCCTCGCCGAGCCGCCGGTGGCCGTTGTGGACAAGAACGCCGAGAAGAAGGGCAATACCGAGATTGCCGGCGAATACCTCAAGCACCTGTACAGCCCGGCCGGGCAGAAGATTGCCGCCGAGAACTTCTACCGCCCTCGTGACGCGAAGGTCGCTGCCGAGTTTGGCAAGCAGTTCCCGAAACTGGACCTGGTAACCATCGACAAGGACTTCGGTGGCTGGAAAACTGCACAACCTAAATTCTTCAACGATGGCGGTGTGTTCGACCAGATCTATCAGGCACAGTAAACGCCAAGGAAAAGCGGGGCCGCGCTGCGGCCCATTCGCAGCACAAGGCTGCTCCTACAGGAAATTGCGATCCATGTAGGAGCGGCCTTGTGCCGCGAATGGGCTGCGCAGCAGCCCCAGGATTCAGAAGCTAGCACCGGCCCGGGATCGTTCCCGGGCCAAGTGCGTTCAACCAGGGATATTTATGTCACGTCGCATTTCCCCCGTCATACCCGGCTTCGGGCTGACGCTGGGCTACACCTTGGTGTACCTCAGCCTGATCGTGCTGATACCGCTGGCCGCCATGTTCGTGCATGCCGCGCAGCTTACCTGGGAGCAGTTCTGGAACGTCATCAGTGCGCCGCGGGTGATCGCCGCGCTCAAGCTGAGTTTCGGCACCGCCCTGTTCGCCGCCATCATCAACGGTGTGATCGGCACCCTGCTGGCCTGGGTGCTGGTGCGCTACACCTTCCCCGGGCGCAAGATCATCGATGCGATGATCGACCTGCCGTTCGCCCTGCCCACGGCCGTAGCCGGTATCGCCCTGACCGCCCTGTACGCGCCCTCGGGCTGGGTCGGCCAGTTCGCCACCGACCTGGGCTTCAAGATCGCCTACACCCCGCTGGGCATTACCCTGGCGCTGACCTTTGTCACCCTGCCGTTCGTGGTGCGCACGGTACAGCCGGTACTGGCCGATATTCCGCGTGAAGTGGAAGAGGCCGCCGCCTGCCTGGGGGCCAAGCCGCTGCAGGTGTTCCGCCACGTGCTGGCGCCAGCGCTGCTGCCTGCCTGGCTGACAGGCTTTGCCCTGGCCTTCGCCCGTGGCGTGGGCGAGTATGGTTCGGTGATCTTCATTGCCGGCAACATGCCGATGAAGACCGAGATCCTGCCACTGTTGATCATGGTCAAGCTCGACCAGTACGACTACACCGGCGCGACCGCCATCGGCGTGCTGATGCTGGTGGTTTCCTTCATCCTGCTGCTGCTGATCAACCTGCTGCAGCGCCGCATCGAAACCCCTTGAAGGAGGCCGGCATGTCCAGTTCATCCCTGAATGCAACCGCCGCCGCCAACGCCGCCCGCCGGGGCAGCGCCACTTCGCGGCGTATCCTGATCGGCCTTGGCTGGCTGGTGTTCGCACTGTTCCTGCTGCTGCCACTGGTAATCGTGGTATCGCAGGCGCTGAAGAATGGCTTTGGCACCTTCTTCGAGGCGATCTTCGAGCCTGACGCGTTGTCGGCGCTGAAGCTGACCCTGCTCGCCGTGGTCATTTCGGTGCCGCTGAACCTGGTGTTCGGCGTCAGCGCCGCCTGGTGCGTGAGCAAGTACACCTTCCGTGGCAAGAGTATCCTGGTCACTCTGATCGACCTGCCGTTCTCGGTGTCGCCGGTGATCGCCGGCCTGGTCTACGTGCTGATGTTCGGTGCGCAAGGCCTGTTCGGGCCGTGGCTGCAGGACCACGATATCCAGATCGTGTTCGCCCTGCCGGGCATCGTCCTGGCCACCATATTCGTCACCGTACCGTTCGTGGCCCGTGAGCTGATCCCGCTGATGCAGGAGCAGGGCACGCAGGAAGAGGAGGCTGCGCGCCTGCTCGGTGCCAACGGATGGCAGATGTTCTGGCACGTGACGCTGCCGAACATCAAGTGGGGCCTGATCTACGGCGTGGTGCTGTGCACCGCGCGAGCCATGGGCGAGTTTGGCGCGGTATCGGTGGTGTCGGGCCATATTCGCGGCGTGACCAATACCTTGCCGCTGCACGTGGAGATCCTCTACAACGAGTACAACCACGTGGCGGCCTTCAGCGTGGCCAGCCTGCTGCTGATCCTGGCGCTCTTCATCCTGCTGCTCAAGCAGTGGAGCGAGAACCGTATTAACCGCCTGCGCCACAGCGCCGCGGAGGAATGATTCATGTCGATCGAAGTTCGTAACGTCAGCAAGCGCTTCAACAGCTTCCAGGCCCTGGACAACATCAACCTGGACATCAACAGCGGCGAGCTGGTGGCCCTGCTCGGCCCGTCCGGCTGCGGCAAGACCACGTTGCTGCGCATCATTGCCGGCCTGGAAACCCCGGACCAGGGCAGCATCGTGTTCCATGGCGAAGACGTGTCCGGCCATGACGTGCGTGACCGCAACGTCGGTTTCGTGTTCCAGCACTACGCGTTGTTCCGCCACATGAGTGTGTTCGACAACGTCGCATTCGGCCTGCGCATGAAGCCCAAGGGCGAGCGCCCGGGCGAGAGCAAGATTGCCGAGAAGGTGCATGAGCTACTGAACATGGTGCAGCTGGACTGGCTGTCCGACCGCTACCCCGAGCAGTTGTCCGGCGGCCAGCGCCAGCGTATCGCCCTGGCCCGTGCGCTGGCGGTGGAGCCCAAGGTGCTGCTGCTGGATGAGCCTTTCGGTGCACTGGATGCCAAGGTGCGCAAGGAACTGCGACGCTGGTTGGCGCGCCTGCACGAGGACATCAACCTGACGTCGGTGTTCGTTACCCACGACCAGGAAGAGGCCATGGAGGTGGCTGACCGCATCGTGGTGATGAACAAGGGTGTGATCGAGCAGATCGGCTCGCCGGGCGAGGTGTACGAGCACCCGGCCAACGATTTCGTCTACCACTTCCTCGGTGATTCCAACCGCCTGGCCCTGAGCGAAGGGCATCATGTGCTGTTCCGCCCACACGAAGTGTCGCTGTCGCGGCACGAGACCGAAGGGCACCATGCGGCCGAGGTGCGGGACATCCGGCCGTTGGGCGCGACTACGCGGGTGACCTTGAAGGTGGAAGGGCAGAGCGAGCTGATCGAGGCCGAGGTGGTCAAGGACCATGACAGCCTGACCGGGTTGGCGCGGGGAGAGACATTGTTCTTCCGGCCGAAGGTTTGGCAGAAGGTGGCGGATATCTGAGTCGCCTTTGATGATGAAAAAGCCCGGGGTTGATCCCGGGCTTTTTTTTCCTGATGGATTGCCGGGGCTGCTTTGCAGCCCATCGCGACACAAGGCCGCTCCTACAGGGGATCGCGTAATGCCTGGGCTTGCGCGGTCCATGTAGGAGCGGACTTGCGTCGCGATCGAGGGCGTAGCCCTCGCGGCAATCCCATGCCTTGCGCGAATATTTCGCATGCCGGCAATGCATGATTGTAAACCCACCCGGCCACAGCCCGCGAATTCCGCGGCCTTGCCACAATCCCTCAAAAAGAATATTCATTAAAGTTCTAACCATAATTTCAAACATTACTTTAAGAGATAAGCCTCTGGCCCCGATGATTCAGCCACACACCTGAATCGAGACCCCAGGAGTTTGATCAATGGGTAATGTCCAGTCGGCCGTCAGGGCCTACGACCAGCCATGGCGCCCAGCCCCGGGCGACCTGGTCGACCTTGGACGCACGCTTCGCCTCCCGCTTGGCCAGCTGCGCCTGCAACGCACGCCTGTCAGCGGGCTCAAGCGCCGCGACAAGCTGGTGTTGGGCCTGTTGGTGCTGGCCCTGCATGGCGCTGCAGCGTACTGGGTCAGCCAGGCACCAACACCCGAGCTGCCGGTGGTGCCACCGCAAGTACCGCCGATGACCATCGAGTTCGCTGCACCGGCACCGCCTGTGGTCGAACCACCGCCCCCAGCCCCGGCACCGCCGGTGGTCCAGCCGCCACCACCGCCGGTGGTCGACGAACTGGCCGCCAAGCCCAAACCCAAGCCAAAGCCCGTGCCCAAGCCGGTGGTCAAGCAACAGCCCAAACCCCAGCCCAAGCCGGTCGAAGCCCCGCCGCCAGCTCCTGTGGCCGCCCCAGCCCCGCCTGCGCCACCCGCGCCGGCCCCGGTCACTCCGGCATCGGCCAACGCGGCGTACCTGAAGAACCCGGCGCCGGAGTACCCGCAGATGGCCCAGCGCCGCGGTTGGGAAGGCACCGTGCTGCTGCGCGTCGAGGTGCTGCCCAGCGGCAAGCCCGGGCAGATCCAGATTCAGAAGAGCAGCGGCCGTGATGCCCTCGACGCTGCGGCACTGGCCGCGGTCAAGCGCTGGAGTTTCGTTCCCGCCAAGCAGGGCGATGTGGCCCAGACCGGCTGGGTAAGCGTGCCGATCGATTTCAAGCTTCGCTAACTTTTTCGCAGAACAAAGGAAGACATCATCATGAGCCTGCTGGCATCCCCTCTCGAATCCGTTGAAAGCGCAGTCATCTGGCTGCTGGTCGGTTTTTCTGTCGTCACCTGGGGCCTGGCCCTGGTCAAGGTCGTGCAGTTCGTGCGGCTGAAGAACCAGGACAAGCGCTTCCACCAGCAATTCTGGGCCGCCTCGAGCCTGGACTCGGCTGCCGAGCCCAGCCACGAACTGCCTGGCCCGGCCGCCCGCGTTGCCCAGGCCGGTTACGCCGCCATCGCCGTCGGTGACAGCCAGGCCAATGACCTGAGCCACGCCATCAATCACCAGGACAGGTTGGAACGCGCACTGCGCCAGCAGATCGTGCGTGAGCGCCGCTCGCTGGAAACCGGCTTGGCAGTGGTCGCCAGTATCGGCAGCACCTCGCCCTTCATCGGCCTGTTCGGTACTGTCTGGGGCATCATGGAAGCGCTCAAAGGCATCAGCGCGGCCGGCTCCGCCAGCCTGGAAACCGTGGCCGGGCCGATTGGCGCGGCACTGGTGGCCACTGGCGTGGGTATCGCCGTCGCGGTGCCGGCAGTGCTGGTCTACAACTACTTCCTGCGCCGCCTCAAGCTCACCGCCGCTGACCTTGATGACTTTGCCCACGACTTCTACAGCCTGGCGCAGAAGAGTGCCTTCCGCGTGCTGGTGCACCCGGCCGTGCACAGGCCTCAGGCCGGCTTCACCCAGCCGGTGAAGGAGGCGTCCTGACATGGCCTTTTCGACCCAGGACAGCGACGAAGTCCTCAGTGAAATCAACGTTACGCCGTTGGTGGACGTCATGCTGGTGCTGCTGGTGGTGTTCATCGTCACCGCACCGCTGTTGACCAACGCCATCCCCATCAACCTGCCCAAGACCGAGGCCGTGGCCCCGGTGGAGCAGAAGGACCCGCTGGTGGTCAGCATCGATGGTGACGGCAAGTTGTTCATCAACAAGGACGAGATCCAGCCCGACCTGCTGGAAACCAGCCTCAAGGCCGCCAAGGTCAAGGACGCGGACGTGCGCGTGCAGCTGCAGGCCGACGACGGTGTGAACTACGGCGAAGTGGCGCGGGCCATGGCGGCCATCGAACGTGCGGGGATCAGCAAGCTGGCGGTGATTACCGCGCGCTGAACCCGTCAACCCTCTTCAGGCAAGTGCTTATGGGCCATATCTCTTGGCAGGGGATGGCCCTTTTTTTTGCCCGCAAGATGCAAAAGCGGCTATGCAGATCCCTGTGGGAGCGGGCGTGCCCGCGAACACGGGCGAAGCCCGTGCCTTCCACCGCGGTGCCTGATTCGCGGGCATGCCCGCTCCCACAGGGATCGCATCATGTGTCATTTTCGGTTATTAACAAATAGCTTCTTATTCCTTTACTGATATAACTCCACCCCTATACTTGTCTCCAAGCACGCAAACTCACTGGAGGCGTCCCCATGCGCAATGAGTCAATTCGTTACCTGATTGTGCCGGGCTGGCAAGGATCGCCAGACAACCATTGGCAAAGTCACTGGCAGCGCACCCTGCCCAACAGTGCCAGGGTCGAGCAGCACGACTGGCTGACCCCGCAACGCCAGGACTGGGTGCAGGCACTGGAGCAGGCGATTGTCGCCGAGCGCTCGCCGGTGATTCTGATTGCCCATAGCCTGGGCTGCATAACCGTCGCGCATTGGGCCGCGCAAGCCAGCCCGGCGCTGCTGCGGCGGGTACGTGGCGCGCTGCTGGTGGCACCCGCTGACGTAGAGCGGCCGACCTGCGCGCCGGCGCTGCGCAACTTCGCGCCGATCCCGACCGAAGCACTGCCATTCCCCAGCCAGGTGGTCAGCTCGGACAACGACCCGGCCGTGAGCGTGCCGAGGGCGCTGTACCTGGCCCAGGCCTGGGGTGCCGAAGCAGGGCTGCTGACCAACGCCGGGCACATCAACGTCAAGTCCGGCCATGAGCGCTGGGAACAAGGTTTCGCCTACCTGTATCGCTTGCAGAGCCGGGTCGAGCAGCGCGCACTGCGCCGCGCCTGATCGCCCTTACTGTTTACCGTTTGCCTGACGCCCGGCCATTGCAGGCCTGGGGCGGGAGTTCGTCATGACTTTTCAAAACCCCTTTGGCCAGCCGTTGCTGACCTTCCCTGAGCTGGACAAGAGCCCGCTGAGCATCCGCGCCAAGGCGCTGGTGTTCATCGACCCACGTTCGCAGCAGCTGCGCGAAGAGCTAGAGCGGCTGGCGCCGCAACCCTTGCCAGTGCTGATCCGTGGCGAAACCGGCACCGGCAAGGAGCTACTGGCCCGGCAGATCCACCGTGCCAGCGATCGCAGCGGGTTGTTCGTGTCGGTCAACTGCGCGGCCATCAGCCCCACCTACGCCGATGCCGAGCTGTTCGGCTACAGTGCCGGCAGCCAGGGTGGCACAGCCAGCAGCCGCGCCGGCTGGTTCGGTTCGGCCAACGGCGGCACGTTGTACCTGGATGAGATCGCCGATTTGCCGCTGGCCATCCAGGGCAAGCTGCTGGCCGCCTTGGAAAACCGCGAGGTTACCCGGGTTGGGGCGCAGCAGCCGCAACCGGTGGATGTGCGCCTGGTGGCCGCTACCAGCATCGACCTGGCGCGTGTGGTGCGTGCAGGGCGCTTCAACGAGCGCCTGTACCAGTACCTGCGCGAGGGGGCGCTGGAGCTGCCGCCGCTGCGCGAGCGGCCGGGCGATATCCTGCCGTTGGCCGAGTACTTCGTCGGCATCTACAGCGTGCGCCTGCAACGGCCTGTGCCGCTAGTGAGCGAGGCGGCGCAGCAGGTGCTGGAAGCACACCCCTGGCCCGGCAATACCCGTGAGCTGGAGAACGTCATCCACTTCGCCTTGCTGGTGAATGACGGCGAAGAGATCCTGGCTGAGGACCTCGACCTGCCAGGCCCCGCGCGCTAGACACCGCTCATAAGCAAAGAGGCTGATGGCAGTTTGTTTTTGGAATAAGCAGCTAAGCAAAAGATATTGTTCCGGAATAAAAAAACTGGGTATTGTCCGCCTCATGCCCGCTGGTGAACCGGTTGGGCACCCGATTCGCCATCGTCGATGGCCCAGAACCAGAACAAGGACCACCATGAAGAAGACCCTGCTGACCACTGCCCTGGCCGCTGCCCTGTCGTTCGCCGGCCTAGCTGCCGCCGCCGAGAAACTGGTTGTCGCCGCCACGCCGGTACCGCACGCCGAAATCCTCGAACTGATCAAGCCGACCCTGGCCAAGGAAGGTGTGGACCTGCAGATCAAGGTCTTCACCGACTACGTGCAGCCGAACGTGCAGGTTGACCAGAAGCGTCTGGACGCCAACTACTTCCAGACCCTGCCGTACCTGCAGAACTTCAACGAAGGCAAGGGCACCCACCTGGATACCGTGATCGGCGTGCACGTCGAACCCTTCGGTGGTTACTCGAAGAAGGTCAAGAGCCTGAGCGAACTGAAAGAAGGCGCTACCGTTGCCATCCCTAACGAGGGCAGCAACAGCGGCCGCGCCCTGCTGCTGTTGCAGAAGGCTGGCCTGATCACCCTGAAGGATCCGAAGAACGCCCTGGCCACCCCCAAGGACATTGCCGAGAACCCGAAGAAGCTGAAGTTCCGCGAGCTTGAGTCGGCCATGCTGCCGCGCGTGCTGGACCAAGTCGACCTGGACATGATCAACACCAACTACGCCCTCGAAGCCGGCCTGAACCCGGCCAAGGATGCGCTGGTGATCGAAGGCAGCGACTCGCCGTACGTGAACTTCCTGGTCGCCCGCCCGGACAACAAGGACAGCGAAGCTATTCAGAAACTGGCCAAGGCCCTGACCAGCCCTGAAGTGAAGGAATTCATCGCCAAGAAGTACCAAGGTGCGGTGCTGCCGGCGTTCTGATGCGCTTGCATTACCTGGCATGACCCGACGCCGACACCCTTGTGTCGGCGTTTTTGTTTCGGGGGCACAGTTACCTGTGGGAGCGGGTTTACCCGCGAACACGGGCGAAGTCCGTGCCATCCACCGCGTTGCCTGCTTCGCGGGTGAACCCGCTCCCACAATGTCCTGCGTGCGCCGCCAATATGTGTCACCAGCGCGGAACTCTCAGTGATATGTATATGCAATAAAGATATTTATTAAAAAGTTTTTAGATCATTAGAGTCTAGCTACCGTGCCCACGCGCACTCGGCAGATCTGCTTAACCATGACCCTCGACATCGCATTCATCCTCGGCACACTGCCCGCCTTCCTCAAGGCCGTGGGCGTGACCCTGCAGGTCGGCCTGATCGCCATCGCCACCTCGCTGCTGGTCGCCGTGGTCAATGCCACACTGCTGGTATTGCGCACCCCATACCTGTGGCGCCTGGTGAAAGCCTACGTGGAACTGGCCCGCAACACTCCACTGCTGATCCAGCTGTTCTTCGTCTACTTTGCCTTGCCCAGCCTGGGCCTGAAGATTTCCGGTTTTGCCGCCGCGATCATCACCATGACCTTCATGGGCGGTGCCTACCTTACCGAGGTGCTGCGTGCCGGCATCGAAGCCGTGCCCCGTGCCCAGTTGGAATCCGGGCGTTCCATCGGCCTTTCCGAAGGCCAGCTGCTGCGCCACGTGGTGCTGCCCCAGGCCGGCATCCTCAGCCTGCCGGCGCTGTTCGCCAACTTCATCTTCCTGCTCAAGGAAACCACCGTGGTGTCGGCGGTGGCCGTGCCGGAAATCCTCTACACCACCAAGAACTACATCGCGCTGTACTACAAGACCTATGAAATGCTCACCGTGCTGACCCTGCTCTGCGTGCTGCTGTTCCTGCCGCTGTCGTTGTTGCTGCGCTATGTCGAAAGGAGGCTGCAACATGGCCAGTTCGGCGTCTGAACTGCTGCTGCAGGCATCGCCGCAGCTGGCTGGCGGTGCGGCGCAGACCTTGGCCATCTCAGCGCTGGGCATCCTCTTCGCGACGCTGGGCGGTGTGCTCTATGGTGTGCTGGCAACCTTGGGCAACCGGGCCTTGAACATTGCCTTGCAGGTGTACCTGGAGCTGTTCCGTGCCATCCCGGTGCTGGTCTGGCTGTACCTAGTGTTCTTCGGCCTGCCGATTTTCCTTGCCTTGAGCATCCCCAGCTTCTGGTGCGCGGTGCTGGTGCTGGGCCTGTGGGGTGCCAGCGAGGTGGGCGAGGTGGTGCGTGGCGCGCTGCGTTCGCTGCCGCGCGGCCAGCGCGAGGCGGGGCTGTCGATCGGCCTGGCCGGCTGGCAGCTGTATGGCTACGTGCTGTTGCCACAGGCGCTCAAGCGCATGACCCCGCCGACCATCAACATTTACACCCGGATCATCAAGACCAGTTCGCTGGCGGTGCTGATCGGCGTGGTCGAGGTCATCAAGGCCGGCCAGCAGATCATCGAGCGTACCTACGAATCGGTGCTGATCTACGGCGTCTTGTTCCTGTTCTTCTTCATCGTCTGTTATCCGCTGTCCGCCGCTTCGCGCGCGCTGGAACG
Source organism: Pseudomonas inefficax (assembly GCF_900277125.1). GTDB lineage: Bacteria > Pseudomonadota > Gammaproteobacteria > Pseudomonadales > Pseudomonadaceae > Aquipseudomonas > Aquipseudomonas inefficax. The sequence continues at coordinate 42,616 of NZ_OPYN01000240.1, read as the reverse complement.
CCGCTGGGCACACTCATGAGCGCATTGATCGAATTCCACGGCTTCAACAAGTTCTTTGGCGAGCATCAGGTGCTCAAGGATGTCGACCTTCAGGTGGCGGCCGGTGAGGTGGTGGTCATCCTCGGCCCCAGCGGCTGTGGCAAGAGCACGCTGTTGCGCTGCCTCAACGGCCTGGAGCAGGCCCACGGCGGCCACCTGCGTCTGGCCGGGCAGGAGCTGCTCGACCCGCGCACCGATTGGCGCGAAATCCGCCAGCGGGTCGGCATGGTGTTCCAGAGCTATCACCTGTTCGGTCACATGAGCGTGATCGACAACCTGCTGCTTGGCCCGCTCAAGGTGCAAAAGCGCGAGCGCGCCGAAGCGCAGGCCCAGGCCGAGGCGCTGCTGGCGCGGGTCGGTCTGCTGGACAAGCGCGATGTCTTTCCCCGGCAGTTATCCGGAGGCCAGCAGCAGCGCATCGCCATCGTGCGGTCGCTGTGCATGAACCCCGAGGTGATGCTGTTCGACGAAGTTACCGCAGCCCTTGACCCGGAAATGGTCAAGGAAGTGTTGCAGGTCATTCAGGGTCTGGCCCGCGACGGCATGACCTTGCTCATCGTTACCCACGAAATGGCCTTCGCTCGCGCGGTGGCCGACCGCATCGTGTTCATGGAGGCCGGCAGGATCCTTGAACAGGGCGACCCCGAGAGCTTCTTCACCCGACCGCGGACCGCACGCGCGCAGCAGTTCCTGGAGAAATTCTCCTTCGTAGAAAGCCTGCCGAAAACACTGCACAAGGAACTGTCATGAAAACTGCCAACCTCACCAAACTGCTGGCGCCGTTGTTCGGCCTGGCCCTGCTGGCCGGCTGCAACAAGGCTGAAGAACCACCCAAGCCCGCGGCGGCCTCGCCGGCCACCAGCTATCTGGAAACCATCAAGGCTCGCGACAAGCTGATTGTCGGGGTGTTCACCGACAAGCCACCGTTCGGTTTCGTCGATGAGCAGGGCCGCTATGTGGGTTTTGACACCGACATTGGCCGGCGCCTGGCCAAGGACCTGTTGGGTGATGAAAACAAGATCGAGTTCGTTGCCGTGGAGCCGGCCAGCCGTATCCCGTTCCTGCAGAGCGACAAGGTCGACCTGATTCTCGCCAACATGACCGTGACCCCGGAGCGCAAGGAAGCGGTGGACTTCACCAACCCCAACCTGCGCGTTGCCGTGCAGGCCATCGTTGCGGATGGTAGCCCGGTGCAGAAGCTCGACGACCTGGCTGACAAGACCATCATCGTCACCACCGGCACTACCGCTGATATCTGGCTGACCAAGAACCACCCGGACTGGAAACTGCTCAAGTTCGAGAAGAACAGCGAGTCGCTGCAGGCGCTGGCCACCGGGCGTGGTGATGCCTATGCCCAGGACAACCTGATTCTGTTCAGCTGGGCCAAGCAGAACCCGGGGTACCGCGTGCTGCCTGAGCTGCTGGGTGACGAGGCCCCAATTGCACCGGCGGTGAAAAAGGGCAATACCGAGCTGCGTGACTGGGTGAATGCCGAGTTGGCCAAACTGGGGGAAGAGAAGTTTCTGCTGAAGCTGTATGACCAGTATGTGCGTAAGGAACTGAGCGATGACACCAAGCCGGAAAGCGTGATCGTCGAAGGGGGCAAGTGGCAGGGATAATCGAGTAAGGGGGCCGCTTTGCGGCCCATTCGCAGCACAAGGCTGCTCCTACAGGGATCGCGGTCTCTTGTAGGAGCAGCCTTGTGCTGCGAATGGGCTGCATGGCAGCCCCTTTACTGAGCCGGCACCAGGCGCAAGGTACTCTGCGCCGGAATCACCCCCATCTGCGCCTTCTGGTAACGCCCCTGCACATACCCTTCGGCCTGATCCGCATAATGCCTGTCGAACGGCACGCCACTCTGCCCGACCGGGTTGCTGGTCAGCGCCTGCCCGGCATCGGCAAAATCGATCAGCCGCCGCGTCGACGGCCCGTAGGTTACCGGCCACGGTGCCGGGCCGATCTTCGCTGACAGGTTGTTCGGCACTTCATGGGTGCCGGGCGCAGCGAACGGCCCGACGTTGAACAACAGGTTCAGTGGCTTTTTCACCCCAAGCGGGTGGTTGTGGGTCAGGGTGTGGGCCTTGCCCCATTGCCAGCTGGCCGGATCATCGCCCAGGGTCTCCCGCAGATGCTTCAGGCTGTTCCGCCACGCCGTGCGCACGACCGCAGTGCGATCGGTACGCTGGTTGCTACCGCGGGTGTTCCACCAGGGCGAATCGGCATCCGCCGCCAGGCGCGGCAGGGCGGCGTCGATGGCGCGGGTGCTGATCAGCACCGGGAACCAGGTGTCGCCCAGTTCGTCATGCAGGGCGGCGAACGCCAGCTCGTAGAGGAACTGGTTGAACAGCGTGGCGCTGGTCGAGTCGATGGGGTAGTCGCCGCCCCAGGCTGCCAGTTGCTCGACCAGTTCCTTCTCTTCATCACCTTCGGCCACTGCGCGCAGTGTTGCCAGCAGCGGTGCAAGGGTGCGCGGGCCATGGTCGCTGGCAGTGTCCAGCTGCAGCGCCTGGCTGTTCTGGGTATCCCACTTCACATCGGGGTTGGCCAGGTGGCGGTCGAGCTGGCGGCCTCGGTCCGGCAGGTTGTAGTAACCGGGTATCGGCACCGCCGCTGGAGGCTGGTAATTGGCAGAGACGATGTAGCCGCTCGCCGGGTTCTCCTGCTGCGGGTTGACACTGAAGGGATAGAAACCGAGCTTGTCCGCCTGCGCACTGGCACCGTCGAGGATGAACGCTGGATCGACGCCATCGGGGCGCATCGGCAGCTGCGCCGCCGCCCACCAGCCGATATCGCCACGGGCATTGGCCCAGACCAGGTTCAGCCCCGGCGCATGTACCTTGCTTGCGGCCTCGCGCATCTTGCCCAGGGTATCGGCGCGGTTGAGCTGGTAGAAGCCGTCGAGAATCGGGTTTTCAGTTTCCAGGAACGCCCACCACATGGCGATTGGCGTAGGGCCGGCAGTGGCGCCCAGCACGTCGTTGACGATCGGGCCGTGGGGCGAGCGGCGCAGGCTGAGGGTGACTGGCGCCTCACCTTTGACGGCGATCTGCTGCTCGGACTTTTCCAGCGCCTGCCATTTGCCATCGACCATCACCTGGTTGGCATCGGCCGGGTTGGTGCGCTCGGCGATCAGGTCGACGTCGTCGTTCTGGAACATGGTCAGGCTCCAGCCGAAATCGCGGTTGTGACCGAGCAGGGCGAACGGGTTGAGCGCCTGGAAGTAGCCATACAGGTTGAAGCCCGGCGCCGACAGCTCGGCCTCGTACCACACCGCCGGCACCGCAAAACCGATGTGTGGATCGCCGGCCAGCAACGGCCTGCCGCTGCGGGTGCGGTTGCCGGCCACAGCCCAGGCGTTGCTGCCTTCGAATTGCGGGATGCCAGCATCGCCCAGTGCATCCTGGCTGAGGCGCGCGAGGGCCTCCAGGCTTTGCCAGTCGGCAGCGGCCAACGGAGTAACGAGGGCGCCCTCGGGCTGCCAGGCGAGATCGAAGATGTTCAGGTATTCAGGGCCGAGCTGGTCGCGGATGTAGGTGAGCGCGGGCTCGGTGCGAAACGCGGCGGCAAAGCTGTAGGCCAGGTAGCCGGCGATGCTCAGGGTGTCTTCGGCGGTGAATGGGCGAGGGGCAATGCCGAGCACGTCGAATTCGATGGGCTTGGGGTGGCTGGCTTGCCAGCTGTTCACTCCGTCGAGGTAGGCCTGCAGGGCTTGCCAGGCGGGTGACTGGCGGTCCTGACGCTTGGCCATCAGTGCTGCCTGTTCGCGAATGCGCAGGCTGCGGAACAGGGTGTCGGTGGGCACCAACTTGTCGCCCAGCACCTCGGCCAGCTCGCCACGGGCCAGGCGGCGCAGGATTTCCATCTGGAACAGCCGGTCCTGGGCATGCACGTAACCGAGGGCACGGTACAGGTCCGGCTCGCTCTGCGCCTGCAGGTGCGGCACGCCACGGGCGTCGTAGCGCACACTGACCGGCGCCTGCAGGCCGGCGATGGCCATCTCGCCCTCGCGTTGCGGCAGCTTGCCCTGCACATACCAGTATCCGGCGCCGGCGGCCACGGCAACCACCACGGCCAACAGGGTCAGGCTGCGCTTCATGCAGGCTCCTTGTGCGTTCAAGCGAAAAATGTGGTCCGATGATCGGCGGATTCGCGAACAGAGCATAGCCCCACGAAGGAGTTTCCATGTCCCTCAGCGAAAAACAGAAAATGCTTGCAGGCCAGCTCTATCACGCTGGCTGCCCCGAGCTGCAGGCCGAGCAGATCGCCAACAAGCACTGGATGCACCGCTACAACAGCAGTGTCGAATTGCTCAACGACGCACGTCATGGGCTTCTGGTCGAGCACTTTGGCCAGGTCGGCGAAGGCGCGGTGATCCGCCCGCCGTTCTATTGCGACTATGGCTATAACATCAGCGTCGGCCGCAACACCTTCATGAACTTCAACTGCGTGATCCTCGATGTGCTGCCGGTGCGTATCGGTGATGACTGCCAGATCGGCCCCAACGTGCAGATCTATACCGCCGACCACCCGCTCGACCCCGAGGTGCGCCGCACAGGGCTGGAGAGCGGTCGGCCGGTGACCATCGGCAACAACGTGTGGATCGGCGGTGCGGCGATCATTCTGCCGGGGGTGACAATTGGCGATAACGCCGTGGTGGGGGCTGGCAGTGTGGTCACCCGTGATGTGCCGGCAGGCGCGGTGGTGGTGGGCAACCCTGCACGGGTGCGTCAGCCGGCCCAGGGGCAGTAACAGCCCACCGCCAGGGTATTGGAGGCATTCACCTGGCGGCCATCGAGTAGTGCCTTGAGGATCGGCTCGATGAAGCTGTTGCTGGCGTTGCACACCGCGCCTTCGCTATAGGGGCCGAAGTAGGCCAGGTGGCCTTGCCGGTCCCAGATGGCCACTGCCGGGGAGGCGGGCAGGTGTTCGCTGCCGGGCATGCTGGCGAGTGGCTTGAGGGCGGTGAGGTTGGCGGGCAGCTGGCCGTGGCTGTCGGGCTTTTGCAGCACGTGGAAGCTCACACCCTGGCTGGCGAACTGGTTGGCCAGGTCGCCCAGGTGCTGCTGGTTGCCGACGTTGCACGGGCAGGCCGGGTCCCAGAAGTGCACTACCCGGATCGGGCCGGGGCCGGCCAGTTCGGCGGGTAACTGCAGCTGGCTGCCGTCGAACAGCGTGGCTTGGTTGTCGAACGGGCGCAGGTAGCGGGCCTGGAAGGTGGAGTAGGCCTGCCAGAGGGTGACGGCGCCGACCAGGAGGGCGATTGCCGTGCACAGCTGTTTGATGATCCGAGTCTTCATGAATTTCCCGCGGCCCCTGTAGGAGCGGCCTTGTGTCGCGAAAGGGGTGCGAAGCGCCCCCGGTATTTGTGCATCAAGCTGATATCGCTGGGGCCGCATTGCGGCCCTGTCGCGACACAAGGCCGCTCCTACAAGGGGGCGGTGCTGGTGGTTCGAAGGTGAGCAAGCTTGCCACGACGCCGGCCAGAGCTGAGTATCCCAGATCAATACTTGCTTCACTGTGGATGTACTAGATGCCCGCTGCCTTTCACCCTGACCTCCTGCGCACCAGCCTGGCGCCGCTGACCGCTCGCCAGCCGTTGTCGGCACAGGCGCACGACTACCAGCGCTTCTATGGCCTGAACCTGCCGGCACAGAGCTGGCTGGGCGGCTTCCAGGCCGCGGGGTTCGACTTGGTCGGGCAGGTCTGGTTACCCGAGCAACCCACGGCGACGCTGTTCCTGCTGCACGGCTACTACGACCATATGGGCCTTTACCGGCATGTAATCGATTGGGCGCTCAATCAGGGTTTCGCCGTGATCAGTTGCGACCTGCCCGGTCATGGCCTGTCCAGCGGCGAGCGGGCGAGCATCAGTGATTTTGCGATTTACCAGCAAGTGCTGGCGGCTTTGTTCGAACAAGCGCGCACGCTGCAAATGCCGCGTCCCTGGCATCTCTGCGGGCAAAGCACCGGTGGCGCCATCGCCGTGGACCACCTGCTGCACCAGGGCGCGCGCAGCCCCATCGATGGCCAGGTCATCCTGTTGGCGCCGCTGGTGCGGCCCTGTGCCTGGCGCTGGTCGAAGCTGAGCTATCGCGTGTTGCGTCATTTCGTGAATGGCATCGAACGGCGCTTCAGCGAGAACACCAATGACCCGACCTTCCTGCCGTTCCTCGAAGCCGATCCGCTGCAACCGCGCCGCCTGCCTACAGCCTGGGTGGGCGCCTTGATTGCCTGGGTCAAACGCATCGAGGCTGCGCCGCGCAGCACGCGGCGGCCATTGATCGTGCAAGGAGAAGCGGATGGCACGGTGGACTGGCCGTACAACCTCGAAGTACTCAAGGCCAAATTCGCCGAACCGCAGATTCTGATGCTGCCCGAGGCCCGTCACCACTTGGCCAACGAGCTGCCGGGCATTCGCCAGCGCTACTTCGACTTCATCGACCAGCGCCTGGGCTGATCACTTCAGGTCGCTGCTGCTCTGGCCAACCGCCAGGCCTGCACGAACGGCGGCCAGGGCGGCCTGGTAGTAAGCCTTGCCGTCGGGCGACTCGGCAAAGGTGGCGAACTCTTCCAGCTCGGCATCGGACAGGTCACGGTAGACATACAGCAACGTGTTGTTGAGGTCTTCGCCGATCTGGCTCATCAGACGCTGGCGCTGACCATCGAGCAGACCCTGGGCCTGACCGCCGCCGAACAGGCCGGGGATCATCGAGCTGAGGCTGTCGGCGGCCACGCCAGCGATGGCCAGGCTCACTTCGGCGCCGGCTTCGCGCGCCGGCAGGGCCTGGGCCAGGTGCCCGATTATCAGCAGGCGATCATCGCTGGCCTGGATCTTCGGCAAGCCCTTGGCATTCCTGGCCAGCTCGTCCTTGCGTGTGGCCTTGAGCTCGGCAGCCACCACCTTGCGCCCCAGCGGCGAGCGGAAGAAGGCCAGCGCCGGTGCCGGGTTGGCCAAGGTTGCGCGCAGCTGCGCCTGGGCGCGACGGTCCACCGCCTGGGCCTGGAAGCGCTGGTTGCTGTTGTTTACCAGTGCCTGGTACACGGCAGGTGGCAAACTGTTGCGGTAGCGCTCCTGGGCGGCGGTCAGGGCATCATTGAAATGGGCGCGCTGGTCGGGCCAGCCGGCGGCCTTGTACAGTTGATCCAGGTTGTCTGCCCAGACAGGCACGGTGCAGATCATCAGCAGAATCAGGGAAAACAGACGGCGCATTCAGGACTCCTGTCGGCAGGTGGCTATTGTCCGTGGCCGGGCGCCGGTTTGTCGAGATATCCGCATGCTTCTCGGCCAAGTGGCGCTGTGCGCCGGCATGGCTAATGGATATGATGCGCGCCATGCACACCTCCCCTGAACACCCGATGCTTGCGGCCGTCGTCGACGATCTGGCCACCCATGGCTGGTCCCAGCAGGCGCTTTTTCTGCCTGCCGACCTGGTGCGCGCGCTTGCGGCCGAGTGCCGGCGCCGTGATGCCGAAGGCGAACTCAACCCGGCAGGGGTTGGGCGCGGGGCTGCCCAGGAGGTGCGCGAGGCCATTCGCGGCGACCAGATCCAGTGGATCGACCCTGGCCAGGCCGAGGCCTGCGACCAGTACCTTGGCGCCATGGACCAGCTGCGCCAGGCCATCAACCAGGGCCTGTTCCTCGGCCTGGAGGACTTCGAGTGCCATTTTGCGCTGTACCCGCCGGGGGCATTCTATCGCCGGCATCTTGACCGCTTCCGCGACGATGACCGGCGCATGGTGTCGGCAGTCCTGTACCTGAATGAAGGCTGGCAGCCGCAGGACGGTGGCCAGTTGCGCATGTTCCTGGCGGACGGCGTCGAGCATGATGTCGAGCCCGTGGCGGGCTGCCTGGTGGTTTTCCTCTCGGGCGAGGTGCCTCATGAGGTGCTGCCGGCTGGGCGTGAGCGGCTTTCGTTGACCGGCTGGTTCCGGCGCCGTGGCAATGACCCGTTCTGATTTGCCCAAGGTGCTGGTCAGCGCCTGCCTGCTGGGGCAGCCAGTGCGCTATGACGGCCGCGCCAGTGGCCACCCCGACCTGTTGCAGCGCTGGCAGGCCGAAGGGCGCGTGGTGCCTTTGTGCCCGGAAGTGGCGGGTGGCTTGCCGACCCCACGGCCGCCTGCAGAGATACCGGGCGGGCAGGGCGCTGAGGTGCTCGACGGCGGCGCGCAAGTGCTTACGGTGACGGGCGAGGATGTCAGCGCCGAGTTTCTGGCCGGGGCGCAGCGGGCGCTTGAACTGGTGCGCCGGCATGGTATTCGTGTGGCGGTGCTGAAGGCGGGTAGCCCTTCGTGTGGCAACCGGCTGACCTACGACGGCACGTTCAGTGGTGTGAAGGTGGCCGGGGAAGGGGTGACCACGGCGTTGCTGCGGCGGGCGGGGGTGCAGGTGTTCAGCGAGCTGGAGCTGGAGCAGGCACAGCGGGCCTTGGAGTAATCCTGTACCGGCCCTTTCGCGGGTGAACCCGCTCCCACAGGTTCTCCACAGCCCTCAAGGCTTGTGATGTCCCTGTGGGAGCGGGTTCACCCGCGAAGAGGCCGGTACAGGCAGCAAAAATCCTCAAAAATCCTATTGCCCGGACGCAGTCTCAGGCACACCCTTGAACCACTTCTGCTCAAGCTCGGCAGTTCGCCCGTTGTCCTTGAGCCGCTGCAGTGCATTGTTCACCGCGCTCTCGAATGCCGGGTTGTCCTTCTGGAACGGGATCACCAACTGCTTCTCGCCGAATGGCAGGCTCACATCGAGCGGGCCGTCACCCTTGGGCGATTCGCTCGACGGGGTCAGTGCTATGTCGTACTTGCCAGCCTCGACACCCGGCAGCACCTCAGCGGCAGGGGCTTCGATGAATTCGGCGCGCAGGTCCAGTTCCTTGGCCAGCGCCTGGCCGAAGTCGATCTCGAAGCCGCTCAGGTGGTCGTTTTCCTTGAATGCGTACGGCGAGTTGTCGGCCTGCACGGCAATGCGCAGTTCACCCCGGTCGGCAATATCATCAATCAGCTCGGCCTGAGCCAATGGCGTGATCAGTACCGCCAGCATTACCCCAATGGTCGTACGCATGAAAAGCCCCTCTTTGGCAGATGAATAACCTTCGCCACGGCTTTCTTCCTCGCCATGGTCGAGCGCAGCCTATGACCTTGAAGCCTCGGCATTGTTTAACCCTGATTGAAATATTTCTGCCCGACGATGTGAACATCTGGGCATACATATCAACTAAGGTGAACCACCGCCGCCACTGGAATACTGGCGGCGGTCAATAAGTGAATCACAGGAGAAGTGAATGAACAGCCTATTTTCGCGTGCTGCCGTTGCTGGTCTGTTGATGGGAGCGTCAATGTTCGCCAGTGCCGCAGACGCCCTGAAAAGCCAGGAGCCGCCCAAGGAGGCCAAGGTCTTCATCGTTTCCCCCGCCGATGGCGCCACGGTCGACAGGACCTTCACCGTCAAGTTCGGCATCGAGGGCATGGCGCTCAAGCCTGCGGGTGACAGCACCCCGCACACCGGGCACCACCACCTGCTGGTGGACGTGGATAAAGAGCCGGTAGCCGACATGGCGCTGCCGACCAGCCTGATGCCACAGGCCGGCACCGCATTGCCGGATGGCCCGCAAGTGCTGCACTTCGGCAAGGCGCAGACCGAAACCAGCATTACCCTGACCCCGGGCAAGCACACCCTGCAACTGGTGCTGGGTGACCAGTATCACGTGCCGTTCAAGCCGAGCGTCGTGTCGCAGAAGATTACTGTCGACGTGAAATAGGTGTTGGATTCTTCGCGGGTAAACCCGCTCCCACAGGATCACCACTGGCTTCGAGGCTTGTGGGGGCCCTGTGGGAGCGGGCAAGCCCGCGAAGCAGGCGACACCAATGTCACAAGCATAAAAAAGGGAGGCCACCAGGGCCTCCCTTTTTTCATGCCGCCAGCAAACTTAGAACAGGACGCGGGAACGGATGGTGCCTTTGACCTGTTGCAGCTTCTCTTGCGCCAGGTCGGAATACTCGGCGTCAACATCGATCACCACGTAACCGACTTTCTCGTTGGTCTGCAGGAACTGACCGGAGATGTTGATGCCGTTCTCGGCGAAGACCTTGTTGATCTCGCTGAGCACGCCTGGGATGTTTTCGTGGATGTGCAGCAGGCGGTGCTTGCCCGGGTGCGCCGGCAGGGCCACTTCCGGGAAGTTGACCGAGGATACCGAGGTACCGTTGTCGCTGTACTTGACCAGCTTCTCGGCAACTTCCAGGCCGATGTTGGCCTGGGCTTCGGCAGTGGAACCACCGATGTGCGGGGTCAGGATCACGTTGTCCAGGCCACGCAGCGGGCTTTCGAACTGCTCGTCGTTGGAGCGTGGTTCGACCGGGAACACGTCGATGGCGGCACCGATCAGGTGTTGGTCCTTGATAGCGGCGGCCAGGTGGTCCAGCTCGACCACGGTGCCACGGGCAGCGTTGATCAGGATCGCGCCCTTCTTCATCGAGCGGATTTCCTTCTCGCCGATCATCCACTGGGTGGACGGCAGCTCAGGTACGTGCAGCGAAACGATGTCGGCCAGGCCCAGCAGCTCGTGCAGGCTGGTGACCTGCACGGCATTGCCCAGTGGCAGCTTGGTCAGCGGGTCGTAGAAATACACCTGCATGCCCATGTTCTCGGCCAGGACCGACAGCTGGGTGCCGATCGAGCCATAACCGACGATACCCAGCTTCTTGCCGCGGATTTCGAAGGAGTTGGCCGCGCTCTTGATCCAGCCGCCACGGTGGCAGGAAGCGTTCTTCTCGGGGATGCCGCGCAACAGCAGGATGGCTTCGGCCAGTACCAGTTCGGCTACCGAACGCGTGTTGGAGTATGGCGCGTTGAACACGGCGATACCGCGCTCGCGGGCAGCTTCCAGGTCGACCTGGTTGGTGCCGATGCAGAAGCAGCCAACAGCAACCAGTTTCTTGGCGCAGTCGAAGATCTCTTCGGTCAGCTGAGTGCGCGAACGGATGCCGATGAAGTGGGCATCGGCGATCTTTTCCTTCAGCTCGGCTTCCGGCAGCGAACCAGTGAGGTATTCGATGTTGGTGTAGCCGGCGGCCTTGAGGGTATCGACCGCGTTCTGGTGCACACCTTCAAGAAGAAGGAACCGGATCTTGCTCTTGTCGAGAGAAGTCTTGCTCATCTGCGTAAACCTGTATCCCGGAGAAAAAATGGCGAGGGTGATGCCAGGCGCAAAGGCAGCCTTAGCATGAACAGCGGGAGGGCTATGCTAGCATACGCGACACAATCTGAGCTTATCCCGACAGGTGAAGAGTGCTCAGGGTGACTATGAATAAGTCGAGAGTTCCAGCGATGACCCACCCCGCTGTAATTGATGAACTGATGACCCTTGTCGACCCTGGCAAGGTCCTGACCGACGCAGCCTCCCTGGAAGCCTATGGCAAGGATTGGACCAAGCATTACCCACCGGCGCCCAGCGCCATCGTTTTCCCCAAAACGGTGGAGCAGGTACAGGCGATCGTTCGCTGGGCCAATACGCACAAGGTGGCGCTGGTGCCGTCTGGCGGGCGTACTGGGCTATCCGCAGGCGCCGTGGCGGCCAATGGCGAAGTGGTGGTCGCTTTCGACTACATGAACCAGATACTCGGCTTCAATGCCTTCGATCGCACAGTGGTCTGCCAGCCAGGGGTGATTACCCGCCAGCTGCAAACCTTCGCCGAAGAACAGGGCCTGTATTACCCGGTGGACTTCGCCTCCAGCGGATCCAGCCAGATCGGCGGCAATATCGGCACCAATGCCGGCGGGATCAAGGTGATTCGCTACGGTATGACTCGCAACTGGGTGGCCGGGCTGAAAGTGGTCACTGGCAAGGGCGAGCTGCTGGAACTGAACAAGGACCTGATCAAGAACGCCACCGGCTACGACCTGCGCCAGCTGTTCATCGGTGCCGAAGGTACCCTGGGCTTCGTGGTCGAGGCCACCATGCGTCTGGACCGTGCGCCGCGCAACCTCACCGCGATGGTGCTGGGTACGCCGGACTTCGACTCGATCATGCCGGTGCTGCATGCCTTCCAGGGCAAGCTGGACCTGACCGCCTTCGAGTTCTTCTCCGACAAGGGCCTGGCCAAGATCCTGGCGCGTGGTGACGTGCCGGCGCCTTTCGAGACCGACTGCCCGTTCTACGCGCTGCTGGAGTTCGAGGCCAGCACCGAGGAGGTGGCCAACGAAGCCTTGGCTACCTTCGAGCACTGCGTCGAGCAGGGCTGGGTGCTGGACGGGGTGATGAGCCAGAGCGAGACCCAGCTGAAAAACCTGTGGAAACTGCGCGAGTACCTGTCGGAAACCATCTCGCACTGGACCCCGTACAAGAACGACATTTCTGTCACGGTCTCGAAAGTGCCAGCGTTTCTGCGCGATATCGACGCCATCGTCGCTGAGCATTACCCGGATTACGAAGTGGTGTGGTACGGCCACATCGGTGACGGCAACCTGCACCTGAACATTCTCAAGCCCGAGCACATGAGCAAGGACGACTTCTTCGCCTCGTGCACCAAGGTCAACAAGTGGGTGTTCGAGATCGTCGAGCGCTACAACGGCTCGATCTCCGCCGAGCATGGTGTGGGCATGACCAAGCGTGACTACCTGAGCTACAGCCGCTCGCCCGAAGAAATCGCCTGCATGAAGGCAATAAAGGCCGTGTTCGACCCTAACGGCATCATGAATCCGGGTAAGATCTTCGCACCTGAATAGAAAGCAGCATCCAGAGGAGTCGGCCATGAGTTACCAGCACCAGTACGTAGACGGCACACGCATTCACTTCCCGTTGGGCAAGGTGGTGTGCATCGGCCGTAACTATGCCGAGCATGCCAAGGAACTGGACAACCCGATTCCCTCCGAACCGCTGCTGTTCATCAAGCCGGGCAGCTGCGTGGTGCCGGCCGAGGGAGGCTTCAAGATTCCGGTCGAGCGTGGCTCGGTGCACTATGAGGCGGAAATTGCCGTGCTGCTGGGCAAGCCGCTGTCGACTCATCCGAGCGAGGAGGAGGTGCTGGATGCCATTTCCGGTTACGCCCCGGCGCTGGACCTGACCCTGCGCGATGTGCAAGCCAAGCTGAAGGAAAAGGGCCTGCCCTGGGAGCTGGCCAAGTGCTTCGACGGCGCCTGCGTACTGCCGCCGTTCGTGTCGGCTGCCAGCTTCGAGGATGTACGCGACATCCCGGTGCGCCTGACCGTCAACGGCGAAGTTCGCCAGGATGGCAGCAGCGCGATGATGCTTAACCCGATCGTGCCGATGATCCAGCACATGGCCGCGCATTTTTCGCTGCAGGCCGGGGATGTGATCCTCACCGGCACCCCGGCTGGCGTAGGGCCGTTCAATGTCGGTGACGAAGTGGTGCTCGAGCTGCCGGGTGTGAGCCGCTTCGAAAGCCGGGTGCTCTGACTCGAAACCGCGTCGCCTTCTTCGCGGGTAAACCCGCTCCCACAGGAATTTCACCAGCCTCAGGCCTGTGGAGACCCCTGTGGGAGCGGGTTCACCCGCGAAGAGGCCGGTCCTGTTTACCGATTTTTCACACCCGATCAGGATAATGCGCGAACCTACGCCCATTCTCCTCAGGACCCCCGCATGCCATCACCCAGCGCCCCGGCAACCCCAAAGCGTCGTTTCTTCCTGCGCTGGCCCTTCGGCCTGGCCGTGGCAGCGGTAATCGGCTACGGCGTGGCCGTGGCCATGCACTGGGATGACCGCGGCGCGCTGTGGGTCAAGGAAAGCTTCGAAAGCACCGCCGAGCGCAGCGAAAGCGTATGGCTGCCGGACTACCAGGTCGACATCGATGCCAAGCCGCTGCCTGGCATGGACGATGATGAAGCTTCGGATGTGGCCTTCAACCCGCGTACCCGCACGCTGTTCGCAGTCATGGGCAAGAACCCGATCCTGGTCGAACTGAGCCTGGATGGCGATGTTCTGCGCAAGATCCCCCTCAACGGTTGGAACAACCCCGAAGGCGTTGCCGTGCTGGAAGACGGCTTCCTGGCAATCACCGATGAGCGCCTGCACGACCTGACCGTGGTCAAGGTGGATGCGCAGACCACCTCGTTGAACCATGATGATTTCCAGAGCCACGACCTGGGCCAGTCGGTGAAGAGCAACAAGGGCTTCGAGGCGGTGGCCTGGGACCCGCTGCGTCAGCGCCTGGTCATCGGCGAGGAGCGCCCGCCCAAGCTGTACACCTGGAACACCGATGGCCGTAGCCCGCTCACGGGCGAAAAGCAGCCGTTGCTCAGTGACGAACTGGACCTGCGCAACCTCTCGGCGCTGGGCGTCGACCCGCGTACCGGCCACCTGCTGGTACTTTCGGCCGATTCCAACATGCTCCTGGAGCTGGACGAGCAGGGCCAGCAAGTCAGCTTCATGACCTTGCTCGGCGGTTTCAACGGCCTGCAGGACACCATCCCGCGTGCCGAAGGGGTGGCCATGGATGACAAGGGCAACCTGTACATGGTCAGCGAACCGGCCCTGTTCTATCGCTTCAGAAAGAACTGAGCCCAATATCCGACTTTTCGGATGCTGGCATTAAGCTTTATTTCAGTTGTTCATGGTTAGATTCGCCACCCCCTGTGTCGAGTCTGCCCTCATGCGCCGTTTTGTTCGCCCGCTCCCTGTTCTGGCTGTCATCGGCCTGATCCTGCTCGGCTTGGCCGGGCAGGAGTTTCGCCTGTTCGAGCGTGGCTGGTTCAACCTCAAGGCCTGGTGGCAGCCCGCCGAGCAGAGCATCGGCCTGGACCGTTACCAGGTAGTGGTGGAGGCGCAGCCGGTTGAAGGGCTGGATGACGACATATCGGCGCTGACCTACGACCCCGATCGCAAGACCCTGTTTACTGTTACCAATGCCCGCTCGGAGCTGATCGAGCTGTCGCTGGACGGCCGCATCCTGCGCCGGGTACCGCTGACCGGCTTCGGCGACCCCGAAGCCGTGGAGTACGTCGGGCCCAACAGCTATGTAATCACCGACGAGCGTCAGCAGCGGCTGATTCGCGTGCGCCTGGAAGACGACACGATGTTCCTTGATGCCGGCGATGCCGAGCAGCTGACCCTGGGCATTGGCCTGAACGGCAACAAGGGCTTCGAGGGGCTGGCCTACGATTCGGCGGGCAAGCGCCTGTTCGTTGCCAAGGAGCGTGACCCGATGCTGATCTACGAGGTGCATGGCTTCCCGCACGACAAACCTGAGCAGCCTTATGCGGTGCATGTGGTGCAGGACCGCAAGCGCGATTCGCGGCTGTTCGTGCGGGACCTGTCGAGCTTGCAGTTCGATGAGCGCAGCGGGCACCTGCTGGCACTGTCGGACGAGTCGCGGCTGGTGCTGGAGCTGGATGTCGAGGGCCGGCCGCTGAGTACCATGTCGTTGCGCAAGGGGTTTCAGGGGTTGCAGGCGACGGTGCCGCAGGCGGAGGGGATTGCGATGGACGAGGCGGGGACCATCTATCTGGTCAGTGAGCCGAACCTGTTCTATGTGTTCAAACAGCCAGCAGAGTGAGCAGGTGGGGCTGCTTTGCAGCCCATCGCGACACAAGGCCGCTCCTACAGGAAATCGCGTACCCCTGTAGGAGCGGCCTTGTGTCGCGAAACGAGGGCGAAGCCCTCGCCGCAGGTTACTCGGCCTTGAGGCTCTTCACACCCTCAGAGGTACCCAGCAACAGCAAATCCGCCGGCCGCGCCGCGAACAGGCCGTTGGTCACCACGCCAACAATGGCGTTGATCTGCGCTTCCAGCTCCACCGGGTTGGTGATCTGCAGGTTGTGCACATCGAGGATCACGTTGCCGTTGTCGGTAACCACGCCCTCACGGTAAACCGGGTCACCACCCAGCTTGACCAACTGACGCGCCACGTGACTGCGGGCCATAGGGATCACTTCGACTGGCAGCGGGAAGGCGCCCAGCACCGGTACCAGCTTGCTGGCATCGGCGATGCAGATGAAGGTCTTGGCCACTGCAGCGACGATCTTCTCGCGGGTCAGGGCTGCACCGCCGCCCTTGATCAGGTTCAGGTGCGCGTCGCTCTCGTCGGCGCCGTCCACGTAGAACTCCAGTTCGCTGACGCTGTTCAGCTCGTAGACCGGGATACCATGGCCCTTCAGACGCTGGGCGGTAGCTTCGGAGCTGGCGACCGCGCCGTCGAAGGCGGTCTTGTGCTGAGCCAGGGCGTCGATGAAGAAGTTGGCGGTCGAACCGGTGCCGACGCCGACGACGCTCTTTTCATCCAGCTTGGGCAGAATGAAGTCGACAGCGGCCTGGGCGACGGCCTGTTTGAGTTGGTCCTGGGTCATGCGGGCTCCGAGAGGGGCAGGGCGGTTTTGAAAAGAGCCTAGTATAACGGCTCGGGCGGCTTTGCTGTGGTCGCCCGACGTAGCGCTGGGGTAGACTCCCAGCCCTTGTCCCGCGGCCCAGTGATGCTTTCCCGATGCTCGAACAGTACGTCAAGAAGATCCTCACCTCGCGCGTCTACGACGTTGCGGTCGAAACCCCGCTGCAGAGCGCGGGGCAGCTGAGCAAGCGCCTGGGCAACCAGATTCTGCTCAAGCGCGAAGACTTGCAGCCGGTGTTCTCGTTCAAGATCCGCGGGGCCTACAACAAGCTGGCCCAACTGACCCCGGAAGAACTGGCCCGTGGCGTGGTCACCGCCTCGGCCGGCAACCACGCCCAGGGCCTGGCCCTGGCCGCACGCGAGATGGGCATCAAGGCCACTATCGTGATGCCCAAGACCACCCCTGAGATCAAGGTCGAAGGCGTGCGTTCGCGGGGCGGCAAGGTGGTACTGCATGGCGACTCGTTCCCCGAGGCGCTGGCCTATTCGCTGAAACTGGTCGATGAGAAGGGCTTCGTCTACGTACACCCCTACGACGATCCGCACACTATCGCCGGGCAGGGCACCGTGGCCATGGAAATCCTGCGTCAGCACCCTGGCCAGCTGGACGCGATCTTCGTGCCGGTGGGTGGCGGTGGCCTGATCGCCGGGATTGCTGCCTACGTGAAGTACCTGCGCCCGGAAATCAAGGTGATAGGCGTCGAGCCGGACGACTCCAACTGCCTGCAGGCGGCCATGGCGGCCGGCGAGCGCGTGGTGCTGCCGCAGGTCGGGCTGTTCGCCGACGGCGTGGCGGTGGCGCAGATCGGCCAGCACACCTTCGATATCTGCCGCCATCATGTGGATGAAGTGGTCACCGTCAGTACCGACGAGATCTGCGCGGCTATCAAGGATATCTACGATGATACCCGCTCGATCACCGAACCTGCCGGTGCCCTGGGCGTGGCGGGCATCAAGAAGTACGTCGAGTTGTACGGCGTGACCGGGCAGACTCTGGTGGCCATCGACTCCGGTGCCAACGTCAACTTCGACCGCCTGCGCCATGTGGCCGAGCGTGCCGAGTTGGGTGAAAAGCGCGAAGCGATCATCGCCGTGACCATTCCCGAGCGCCCGGGCAGCTTCAAGGCCTTCTGCGAGGCTATCGGCAAGCGCCAGATCACCGAGTTCAACTACCGCAAGCACACCTCCGACGAGGCGCATATCTTCGTAGGCGTGCAGACCCACCCGGAAAACGACCCACGGGCTGCGCTGGTGCAGCAGCTGACCGAGCAGGGCTTCCCGGTTACCGACCTGACCGACAACGAGCTGGCCAAGCTGCATATTCGCCACATGGTCGGTGGCCATTCGGCCGGTGCCAGTGACGAAATGGTGCTGCGCTTCGAGTTCCCCGAGCGGCCAGGGGCGCTGTTCAACTTCCTCAACAAGCTGGGCGGGCGCTGGAATATCTCGATGTTCCATTACCGCAACCATGGCGCCGCTGACGGGCGCGTGGTGGCGGGGTTGCAGGTGCCGGAGGACGAGCGCCACCTGGTGCCGGCGGCGCTGGCGAAGATCGGCTACCCGTACTGGGACGAGACTGACAACCCGGCTTACAAGCTGTTCCTGGGCTGAGCGGCTAAGCTGGGGCTGATGGCCCTTTCGCGGGCTTGCCCGCTCCCACAGGTACAGCGCAGGCTTCAGGGCCTGTGATATCCCTGTGGGGGCGGGCAAGCCCGCGAAGAAGCCTGCACAAAATGGCCTGCTTAAGGACAATCGAGACATGGAACACCTGACCACCCTCAAGACCCTGCACATCATCGCCACCGCGCTCCTGCTGCTGGGCGCTCTGGGCCTGGCGCTCTGGACCGTGCGCGCCCGCCGCCAGGGCGACGCCGAGGCCTATGCCAAGCTGCTGCGTCGGCCGCTGGTGTTCGTCTGGCTGGTGATGGGCCTGTGCCTGGTGAGCATGCCGTTCACCGGCTGGTGGCTGGTACACCTGGTGGGCTGGCCGCTGGGGCAGACCTGGGTGCTGGCTTCCAGCGTCATCTATACGCTGGGCGCGTTTGCCGTGTGGTGGCTGCTGGTGCGGCTGAACCGGCTGCGCAAGGCCGAGGTGGTGGGGTTGCGCTTGACCTTGGCATTGGCGGTGTTCAGTGGGGTTTGCTTCCTGTCTATCGCCGGGCTGATGGGGGCCAAGCCGGTCTGACAGCCTTGTGCTGTATGTGCTGGCCTCTTCGCGGGTAAACCCGCTCCCACAGGCTATGCGCAAGGCTTGAGGGCTGTGCAGTACCTGTGGGAGCGGGTTTACCCGCGAAGAGGCCGGCACAGGAAAACCTCAATCCCGCAGCGAAACCACCGGCCACCCGCGCTTCTCGGCCTCCGCTCGCAGATTCGGGTCGGGGTCCACCGCCACCGCATGCGCCACCCGCTGCAGCAACGGCAGGTCATTCATCGAGTCGCTATAGAAATAGCTGTCCTCAAGATCGAAGCCGTTCTCCAGCATCCAGCGCTCCAGCCGCGTCACCTTGCCTTCACGGAAACACGGTATATCGGTACTACGCCCGGTATAGCGGCCATCACGCATCTCGCATTCGGTCGCCAGCAACACGCGAACACCAAGGCGCCGGGCAATCGGTGCGGTCACGAAGCGGTTGGTGGCGGTGATGATCAGCAGCTGGTCGCCGGCCTCGCGGTGCTGCTGCAGCAAGCTCAGCGCCTTGGGCAGGATGATCGGCTCGATGCAGTCGCGCATGAAATCGCGGTGCCATTCGTCGAGCTGGGCTAGCGGTGTTGCCGCAAGGATTTCCATGGAAAAGGCCAGGTAGGCCTGCAGGTCCAGGGTGCCGTTCAGGTAGTCCTGATAGAAGCCATCGTTGCGTTGCTTGTAGGCAATCGGGTCGAGGATGCCGCGCTGGCAAAGGTAGTCACCCCAGGCATGGTCGCTGTCGCCACCGAGGAGGGTATTGTCCAGGTCGAATAAAGCCAGGCGCATCGCGGTCACTCGCATCAGCCACAGGGTAGGCCCGCAGAATACGGAGTTTTCACGCTGCTGCACATAAGCTTGGCGGGCGCGTTGCTGCGCTCGCAAGCTTTGTGGAACAATGCGGTGACATGCGTTTGCGAGGTTGCTGCCGTGATCGACCCGGATGGTTTTCGCCCCAACGTCGGGATCATTCTCACGAATGATGCCGGGCAGGTGCTATGGGCTCGACGGATCAACCAGGATGCCTGGCAGTTTCCCCAGGGTGGCATCAACCCTGACGAGACGCCGGAAGATGCCCTGTACCGCGAGCTGAACGAAGAAGTTGGCCTTGAACGCGATGATGTGGAAATTCTTGCCTGCACCCGTGGCTGGTTGCGTTATCGTTTACCCCAGCGACTGGTGCGTACGCATAGCCAGCCGCTGTGCATCGGCCAGAAGCAGAAATGGTTCCTCCTGCGCCTGGTCAGCAACGAACAACGGGTGCGGATGGACCTGACCGGCAAGCCGGAATTCGATGGTTGGCGCTGGGTCAGCTATTGGTACCCGCTGGGCCAGGTTGTGACATTCAAGCGCGAGGTCTACCGACGCGCCCTGAAAGAGCTAGCACCGCGTCTGCTGACGCGCGACTGACGACGGAGTTCGACCCCGAGCCATGCTCAATACGCTGCGCAAGATCGTCCAGGAAGTAAACTCCGCCAAAGATCTCAAGTCGGCGTTGGGGATCATTGTCTTGCGTGTCAAGGAGGCCATGGGCAGCCAGGTCTGCTCGGTCTACCTGCTCGACCCGGAAACCAACCGCTTCGTGCTGATGGCCACCGAAGGCCTGAACAAGCGTTCCATCGGCAAGGTCAGCATGGCCCCCAACGAAGGCCTGGTCGGCCTGGTCGGTACCCGGGAAGAGCCGCTGAACCTGGAAAACGCTGCCGACCACCCGCGTTACCGCTACTTTGCCGAAACCGGCGAAGAAAAATTCGCGTCGTTCCTTGGTGCGCCGATCATCCACCATCGCCGCGTGGTCGGGGTATTGGTCATCCAGCAAAAGGAGCGCCGCCAGTTCGACGAGGGCGAAGAAGCCTTCCTGGTTACCATGAGCGCCCAGCTCGCCGGGGTTATCGCCCACGCCGAAGCGACCGGCTCGATCCGCGGCTTGGGCCGCCAGGGCAAGGGCATCCAGGAAGCGCGCTTCGTCGGCGTGCCGGGCTCGCCTGGCGCCGCCGTGGGGCGCGCCGTAGTGATGCTGCCGCCAGCCGATCTGGAAGTGGTGCCGGACAAGACTGTCGACGACATCGACGCCGAACTGAAGCTGTTCCAGAACGCCCTCGAAGGCGTGCGCGACGATATGCGCAAGCTGTCGGCCAAACTGGCCACCCAGCTGCGCCCGGAGGAGCGTGCACTATTCGATGTGTACCTGATGATGCTCGAAGATGCGGCCCTGGGCGGTGAGGTGACCGAGGTCATCAAGACCGGCCAATGGGCCCAGGGCGCCCTGCGCCAGGTGGTGGGCGAGCACGTCAACCGCTTCGAGCTGATGGACGATGACTACCTGCGCGAGCGCGCCTCCGACGTCAAGGACCTGGGCCGGCGCCTGCTTGCATACCTGCAGGAAGCCCGCGCGCAGTCGCTGGTGTATGCCGACAACACCATCCTGGTCAGTGAAGAGCTGACCCCGGCGATGCTCGGCGAAGTGCCGGAAGGCAAGCTGGTCGGCCTGGTCTCGGTACTGGGCTCGGGCAACTCCCACGTCGCCATCCTGGCCCGTGCCATGGGTATTCCCACGGTGATGGGCCTGGTCGATTTGCCTTATTCCAAGGTCGACGGCATCGAGATGATCGTCGACGGCTACAAGGGCGAGGTGTTCACCAACCCCAGCGAAGTGCTGCGCAAGCAGTACAGCGACGTGGTCGAGGAGGAGCGCCAGCTGGCCCAGGGCCTGGATGCTCTGCGCGAACTGCCGTGCGTTACCCCGGACGGCCATCGCATGCCGCTGTGGGTCAATACCGGCCTGCTCGCCGATGTGGCCCGTGCCCAGCAGCGTGGCGCCGAAGGGGTGGGGCTGTACCGCACCGAAGTGCCGTTCATGATCAACCAGCGCTTCCCCAGCGAGAAAGAGCAGCTGGCCATCTACCGCGAGCAGCTGGCGGCCTTCCACCCGCTGCCGGTAACCATGCGTACCCTCGACATCGGCGGCGACAAGTCGCTGTCGTACTTCCCGATCAAGGAAGAAAACCCGTTCCTTGGCTGGCGCGGCATTCGCGTCACCCTCGACCACCCGGAAATCTTCCTGGTGCAGACCCGCGCCATGCTCAAGGCCAGCGAGGGGCTGAACAACCTGCGTATCCTGCTGCCGATGATTTCCGGCATCCATGAGCTGGAAGAAGCGCTGCACCTGATCCACCGCGCCTGGGGCGAGGTGCGTGACGAAGGCACCGATGTGCCGATGCCGCCGGTTGGCGTGATGGTGGAAATTCCTGCGGCGGTGTACCAGACCAAGGAGCTGGCGCGGCAGGTGGACTTCCTGTCGGTCGGCTCCAACGACCTGACCCAGTATCTGCTGGCGGTGGACCGCAACAACCCGCGGGTCGCCGACCTGTACGACTACCTGCACCCGGCGGTGTTGCAGGCGCTGAACACGGTAGTGCGCGACGCCCATGGCGAAGGCAAGCCGGTGAGTATTTGCGGTGAGATGGCCGGTGACCCGGCAGCGGCGATCCTGTTGATGGCCATGGGCTTCGATAGCCTGTCGATGAACGCCACCAACCTGCCGAAGGTGAAGTGGATGCTGCGCCAGGTGAATATGAGCAAGGCCAAGGAGCTGCTGGTGGAGGCCTTGAGCCATGACAACCCGCAGGTTATCCACAGCTCGCTGCAACTGGCCCTGAAGAACCTCGGGTTGGCGCGGATGATCGGGCCTGGCGCCAATAAAACCCTGTGAGGGTGATGGTGCCTGTACTGGCCTCTTCGCGGGCTTGCCCGCTCCCACAGGGATCGCGCCGCATCTGAAGGCTGCGCTGTACCTGTGGGAGCGGGCAAGCCCGCGAAGAGGCCAGCACAGCCAACATCAAAGGATCAGACTGAAAGCTCTACTTCCCCAAGATGTCCACCAAAGGGCCCAAAACTGCGCTCAATAAGCCGCCTTCTGCCCTGATCATCAACAATCAGCACCGTACTTGCCCGTGTCCGTAGTTCTGGCTGGCAATGAACACACTCGACAGCAGCTTCTCTGTTGCCAAACCAACGCCCGTCTCCGGTAATTCGCCCTCCGGCGCCGGTTCGGCATCGGCCAGCAACGCCAGCAGGCGCTGTGGCTCGGGCGTTTCCAGTAACCCTTCCAGCCCACTACGCGCCTTCACCAGCTTCGGCCAAGGCGTATCCAGCCCGGCATTGGAAAGCCCGTAAACCCCTGCCTCCAGCAAGCGCGGCGCTGCGTCCCGGGCATGCAGATAACCCAGCTGCCGCCTATCGCCCACCAGCAGGTTGAACCCGGAGTACTGAGCGCTGCGGCTGGCCACCTGGTCCAGATAGGCCTCGACCCCCAACTCACCCTGCAGATACGCGGCCACCAACTCGCCCCGCGAGCGCGGCCCCAGTGCCTGTGCCGGGTCACGAATATTGGTCAGCGCCGCGAACCGCCCCTGCGGGCCTACGCCCAGCCAGGTGCCACCTGCCTCTAGGTCGCGGCCGGCATATATCCCGGGCGCATCCTCCCAGGCCGCCAGGGCCTGGGTGGGGCGGGCATAGAACTCATCGCGGTTGGCCGCCACGATCAGCGGCAGGGCATGTTCCGGCCGCCAAGCGAATACGATCAGGCACATCGGTCAGGCCTCTGGGTTTTTTGCCACTGTACGCACAGCGGCAGGGAGGATCCATCCTGACACACTGTTCACTAGAGCCCCGGGCCCGGCTTCCGTTACCATGCCGCATTGTTTTCTCGGGGAAGACGAATGGAATTCGTGCTCTATCTGCTGTTGGGGGCCTGTGCCGGTGTGCTGGCCGGCCTGTTCGGCGTAGGCGGCGGCATAATCATCGTGCCGGTGCTGGTGTTCAGCTTCACGCTGCAAGGTTTCGATGCCTCGGTGCTGACCCACCTGGCGGTCGGTACCTCGCTGGCAACCATCGTCTTCACCTCGATCAACGCCGTGCTCGAGCACCATCGCAAGGGCGCGGTGCAATGGCCGATCTTTGCCTGGATGACCCTCGGCATCCTCCTTGGGGCCGGTGTCGGGGCCAAGACCGCCTCACTGATCCAGGGGCCGCTGCTGCAAAAGATCATCGGGGTGTTCGCCCTGGTCATCGCCGCGCAGATGGCCCTGGACCTCAAGCCCAAGGCCAGTCGTGGTATCCCCGGCAAGCCCGCGCTGATCGGTGCAGGTGGGGTGATCGGCTGGGCTTCGGCCATTTTCGGCATCGGCGGCGGTTCGCTGACCGTGCCGTTCCTGACCTGGCGCAGCCTGCCCATGCAGCAGGCAGTGGCCACATCTTCGGCCTGTGGCCTGCCGATTGCCTTGGCCAGTGCCTTCAGTTTCATGCTGCTGGGTTGGCACGAGGAGCACTTGCCGGCCCACAGCCTGGGTTACGTATACCTGCCGGCGCTGCTCGGCATTGCCGTGACCAGCATGTTTTTCGCCCGCTTCGGCGCGCGCCTGGCGCACAAGCTGTCGCCACGTTTGTTGAAACGCCTGTTCGCAGCCCTGTTGTTCTGTGTCGGCCTCAGCTTTTTGATTTGAATCGAGAGGAAGTTCCATGCTGCCTTACCCGCAGATAGACCCCGTGGCCCTCGCCATCGGGCCGCTGAAAATCCATTGGTACGGCCTGATGTACCTGGTCGGCATCGGCGGTGCCTGGCTGCTCGCCTCGCGCCGACTGAACCGCTTCGACCCCACCTGGACGCGCGAAAAGCTCTCCGACCTGGTGTTCTGGCTGTCGATGGGCGTGATCGTCGGTGGCCGCCTGGGCTACGTGCTGTTCTACGACCTGCACGCCTACCTGGCCAACCCGACGCTTATCTTCGAGGTATGGAAGGGTGGCATGTCGTTCCATGGCGGTTTCATCGGCGTGATGCTGGCGGCCTTGTGGTTCGGCAAGCGCAACAACAAGTCGTTCTTCGAGCTGATGGACTTCGTCGCCCCGCTGGTGCCGATCGGCCTGGGGGCCGGGCGCATCGGCAACTTCATCAACGCCGAGCTGTGGGGCAAGGCCACCGATGTGCCATGGGCGATGGTCTTCCCGCCATTCAGCGACCCGGCGCAGCTGCCGCGTCACCCGTCGCAGCTGTACCAATTCGCGCTGGAAGGTGTGGCATTATTCGTCATTCTCTGGCTGTACTCGCGCAAGCCGCGCCCGACCATGGCCGTTTCCGGCATGTTCGCGCTGTTCTACGGCATTTTCCGCTTTATCGTGGAATTCGTGCGCGTACCCGACGCCCAGCTCGGCTACATAGCCTTCGGCTGGTTGACCATGGGTCAGTTGCTGTGTGTGCCGATGATCGTTGGCGGCATATTCCTGATCTGGTGGGCCTACAACCGTAAACCGACGGCCAAGGCCGCCGTCTGATTTCCACGGCAGGGGCGATCCCCCTGCCGTTCTCGTTACAGGTAAGCCATGAAACAGTATTTAGACCTGGTCCGCGACGTCATCGACAACGGCACGCTGCAAGGCAACCGCACCGGCATCCGCACCATCAGCCTGCCGGGCGCCATGCTGCGTTTCGACTTGCAGAAGGGCTTCCCGGCCATTACCACGCGCAAACTGGCGTTCAAGTCGGCGATCGGCGAAATGGTCGGTTTCCTGCGTGGCGTGAAGAACGCCGGTGAATTCCGCGAGCTGGGCTGCAAGGTCTGGGACCAGAACGCCAACGAGAACGCCCAGTGGCTGGCCAACCCGTTCCGCCAGGGCCATGACGACCTGGGCGAGATCTACGGCGTGCAATGGCGCCAGTGGCCGGGCTACAAGCGCATTCCGCTGAGCAACCCGGCGGCCATCCAGATGGCCGAGAAGGCAGGCTTCCGCCGCATCGCCCAGGACGAGGAGGACGGTGTCGCATTCGTCATCCTGTACAAGGCCATCGACCAGGTGCGCCAGTGCCTGGACACCATCGCCAATGACCCGGGCAGCCGCCGTATCCTGTTCCACGGCTGGAACTGTGCGCAGCTGGACGAAATGGCCCTGCCGCCGTGCCACCTTCTGTACCAGTTCCACCCGAATGTGGAGACCAGGGAGATTTCCCTGACCCTCTACATCCGCTCAAACGACCTGGGCCTGGGTACGCCGTTCAACCTCACCGAAGGCGCGGCGCTGCTGTCGCTGTTCGGCCGTCTGACCGGCTATACCCCGCGCTGGTTCACCTACTTCATTGGCGATGCCCATGTGTATGAAAACCACCTGGACATGCTCAACGAGCAGCTCAAGCGTGAGCCGCTGGAGGCACCGAAGCTGGTGATCAGCGACCGCGTGCCGGCGTTTGCCGAGACGGGCAAGTACGAGCCGGAGTGGCTGGAGAAGATCGAGCCGAGCGATTTCTGGCTGGAAGGGTATGAGCATCATGCGCCGATGACAGCGCCGATGGCGGTCTGACAGATCCCCTTCTCCTGAACTGGCCTATTCGCGGGCACGCCCGCTCCCACAGGGATCGCACAAGGCTTGGCCCTGTGGAATGCCTGTGGGAGCGGGCGTGCCGGGGCGCCGAACCGCCGCGAATGCTTTTGGCTCAATGCCCGTGGCTTCGCCCCACATGCGAATGCTCGGTTTCCGGCACCGATACCGCCCCATTCGTCTCCAATTGCTGCAAGATCGCGCATTCCGCCCCTTGCGCATTGCAGCGCCGCCGCAGCTCCACCAGCTGTTCCTGCAACGCCACCAGACCATCGATCCGTGCCTGCACATGCTCGATATGCTCGTCGATCAGCGCATTGACGCTGCCGCACGAATCATCGGGGCTGTCGCGCAGGCGTAGCAGGCTGCGGATCTCATCCAGGGTCATGTCCAGGGTGCGGCAGTTGCGGATGAAGGTCAGCCGCTCGACATGGGCCTGGGTGTACAGCCGGTAGTTGCCGTCGCTGCGCGCCGGCTCCGGCAGCAGCTGTTCGCGCTCGTAGTAGCGGATGGTTTCCACCGCGCAGTCGGTGGCTTTGGCCAGCTCTCCGATCTTCATCAGCAAATTCTCCAGCAAGTGGCTTGACCCTATAGTGGCTACAGGGTGTTCACTTGGCAACAGGCTCAAATTAAGGATGACCCCATGAACCAGCCTGTCAGCCACGAACACAAGCACGATCACCACGCCCATGCCTGCTGTGGCAGCTCTGCTGCGCCAGCATTGGTCCAACTGAGCGAAAAGGCCAGCAGCCATGCCCAGTTCAGCCGTTTCCGCATCGAGGCCATGGACTGCCCTACCGAGCAGACCTTGATCCAGGACAAGCTGGGCAAGCTGGCCGGTATCGAGCAGCTGGAATTCAACCTGATCAACCGTGTGCTTGGCGTTCGCCATACCCTGGGCGGCACCGCTGAAATCGAGCAGGCCATCGATAGCCTGGGCATGAAAGCCGAGCCGCTTGGCGCCGAAGACGACGGCCCCGCCAGCGCAGTACAAGTGGCCAAGACCCGCTGGTGGCCGCTGGCGCTGTCGGGTATTGCCGCTGTCGCCGCCGAAATCGTGCATTTTGCCGCGCTGGCCCCGGAGTGGGCGGTGGCGATGTTGGCGCTGGCAGCGATCCTCGGCTGTGGTCTGGGTACCTACAAGAAGGGCTGGATCGCCCTGAAAAACCGCAACCTCAACATCAACGCGCTGATGAGCATTGCCGTGACTGGCGCAGTGCTGATCGGCCAATGGCCGGAAGCGGCCATGGTGATGGTGCTGTTCACCGTCGCCGAGCTGATCGAAGCCCGCTCGCTGGACCGCGCGCGCAACGCCATCGGCGGCCTGATGCAGCTCACCCCCGACATGGCCACCGTGCGCCAGGCCGATGGCCAATGGCGGGAAGTGGAGGTGCGAGAGGTGGCCATCGGTGCCCTGGTGCGGGTACGCCCAGGCGAGCGCATTGGCTTGGACGGTGAAGTGACCAGCGGGCAATCCAGCGTCGATCAGGCACCGATCACCGGCGAAAGCCTGCCAGTGGAAAAGGCCGTGGGCGATAAACTGTTCGCCGGCACCATCAACCAGGCAGGGGCGCTGGAGTTCCGCGTTACCGCTGCTGCCGGGCAGTCGACCCTGGCGCGTATCATCAAGGCCGTCGAGGAAGCGCAAGGCGCACGGGCGCCTACCCAGCGTTTCGTCGACCGCTTCTCGCGCATCTATACCCCGGTGGTGTTCGCTATCGCTCTTGCCGTTGCGGTGATACCGCCGCTGTTCATGGCTGGTGCCTGGTTCGACTGGGTCTATCGGGCCCTGGTGCTGCTGGTGGTGGCCTGCCCATGCGCCCTCGTGATCTCGACCCCGGTGACCATCGTCAGCGGCCTGGCCGCCGCCGCTCGCAAGGGCATCCTGATCAAGGGTGGGGTGTACCTGGAAGGCGGGCGCCAGCTGGACTTCCTGGCCCTGGACAAGACCGGCACCATCACCCATGGCAAACCTGTGCAGACCGACGCTAAGGTGCTGGAGCCGCTGTTCGAAGGCCGCGCGCAAGCCCTGGCCGCCAGCCTGGGCGAGCGTTCGGACCACCCGGTTTCCCGCGCCATTGCCCAGTTCGGCAAGGAGCAAGGCCTGGCCTTGAGCGAGGTCGATGACTTTGCTGCCCTGGCCGGGCGCGGCGTGCGCGGTACCATCGCGGGTGAGGTTTACCACCTGGGTAACCACCGTCTGGTCGAGGAGCTGGGACTGTGCTCGCCCGAGCTCGAGACCCAGCTGGATGCGCTGGAGCGCCAGGGCAAGACCGTTGTGCTGCTGCTCGACCGCTCCGGCCCGTTGGCGCTGTTCGCGGTGGCCGACACGGTCAAGGAAAGCAGTCGCCAGGCGATCGCCGAGCTGCATGAACTGGGCATCAAGACTGTCATGCTGACCGGTGACAATCCGCATACCGCCCAAGCCATCGCCACTGTGGTGGGTATCGACCGTGCCGAAGGCAACCTGCTGCCAGCCGACAAGCTCAAGAGCATCGAAGCCCTGTACGCCCAGGGCCATCGGGTGGGCATGGTCGGTGACGGCATCAACGACGCCCCGGCGCTGGCCCGCGCCGAGATCGGTTTTGCCATGGCGGCGGCCGGTACCGACACTGCCATCGAGACGGCCGATGTGGCGCTGATGGACGATGACTTGCGGAAGATCCCGGCCTTCGTCAGGCTGTCGCGCCAAAGTGCGGCGATCCTCATGCAGAACATCGTTCTGGCGTTGGGCATCAAGGCGATATTCCTGGCGATCACCTTTGCCGGCATGGCCACCATGTGGATGGCGGTGTTTGCCGACATGGGCGTGAGCCTGTTGGTGGTATTCAACGGCTTGCGCCTGTTGCGCAAATAGAGGACGTGCATGCTGAGTTCGGAGCTGAAAGCCTTCTACATGGTGGCCCGTCTGGGCAGCATCACCCTGGCGGCGAAGAAGCTCGGGCTCAGCCAGCCCACGGTGACCACGCAGATTCGCAACCTGGAGAGCCAGTACGCGGTTGAGCTGTTCTACCGCGGCGGGCGGCGCCTGGTGCTGAGCGAGGAGGGCGTGCGTCTGCTACCGATGGTCAAGGCATTGTTGCAGCAGGAGGCCGACATCGAGTTCGAGCTGCGCAACAGCGGCCAGGCCCAGGGCAGCTTGCGCATTGCGGCCACGGCGCCTTACTACATTCTCGACCTGGTGAAGATCTACCGCGAACGCCTGCCGCAGGTGGAAGTAGCGGTGGAAATCGGCAACTCGCAGCAGGTGCTGGAGATGCTCGAGGACTACCGGGTGGATATCGCCGCTTCGTCGCAGCTACTGGAAGACTCGCGGCTGGTGCGGCGGGTGCTGGGGATTGATCCATTGGTAGTGGCGGTGCATCGCAACCACCCGTTGGCACACCGCCAGGCGGTGTCCATCGACGTAGTGGCCGGGCATTGCCTGCTGATGCGCGAGAAAGGCTCGACCACGCGCAAGCTGACCGAGCAGATGATGCAGGAGGCCGGGGTGAAGGCCACGGCATTGCTGGAGATTGGCAGCCGCGAGTCGATCCGCGAGGCGGTGCTGCGCAATATCGGTATCAGCGTGATTGCCCGGCATGAGGTGCCGCACAACCCTGAATTGCGGGTGCTGGCGCTGGATAACGCGCCGGTGATGCATGAGTACCTGTATTGCCTGAAGGAGCGGCGCCAGGCCCGGTTGCCGGCGGCGTTCCTGGGGGTGGCGCAAGAAGTGGCCGGTTCACAGTTCTAGACCTGTGTTGGCCTCTTCGCGGGTAAACCCGCTCCCACAGGTACTGCACAGCCTTCAGATGCGACGCGATCCCTGTGGGAGCGGGTTTACCCGCGAAGAGGCCCGCGAAGGCCATTACAAAATCTGCCTATACCACTATCACCCGCTTTTGCCCTAAAGCCACAGAACCTTCGCACAGCCTTCCTAGCATGGCCCCCATCTCTTCGATGAGGCCCTGCCATGAACCACACCACCCCCGGCGCACAGATGAAAGTGCGCAACATCCACAAGCGCTTCGGCGCCTTCACGGCGCTGAATGATGTCTCGCTGGACATCGCCGCCGGCGAACTGGTGTGTCTGCTCGGCCCGTCCGGCTGCGGCAAGACCACACTGTTGCGCTGCATCGCCGGCCTGGAGCGCCAGGACCGCGGTACGTTGTACATCGGCGAGCGCGATATCTCCGAGCTGCCACCCCAGGCCCGTGACTACGGCATCCTGTTCCAGTCCTATGCGCTGTTCCCCAACCTCACCGTCGAAGCCAACATCGCCTATGGCCTGACTGGCAGTAGCCGCGAGCAGGCCCGCCAGCGCGTGGCCGAAATGCTCGAACTGGTGGGCCTGGCCGGCAGCGAGAAGAAATACCCCGGTCAGCTTTCAGGTGGCCAGCAGCAGCGTGTGGCCCTGGCCCGCGCGCTGGCACCGTCGCCATCGTTGCTGCTGCTGGACGAGCCGATGTCGGCGTTGGACGCCCGGGTGCGCGAGCACCTGTGCACCGAACTGCGCCAGCTGCAGCGCCAGCTGGGTATCACCACGCTGATGGTCACCCACAACCAGGACGAGGCCATGCTGATGGCCGACCGTATTGCGGTGATGAACAACGGCCAGGTCGAGCAGTACGCCACCCCTCAGGAAATCTACGACCGGCCGACCACGCCGTTCGTTGCCGAGTTCGTCGGCCAGGGCAACTGGTTGCCGTTCCAGCGCAGCAGTGACAGCCATGCCCAGGTCGGTGGCATGAACATGCGCCTGGCACCAGGTTCCGCCCGGGCGGGCAGCGGCCGGCTGTTCTGCCGCCCGGAGGCGATCACGGTCAACCCGGCGGTGCACGAAGAAAACCTGTTCCCGGCCATGGTCCGTGAAATTACCTTCCTCGGTAACCGCTGCCGCATGAGCTTTGAGCTCAAGGCGCTGCCTGGCCATGCACTGCTGGCGGAGCTGGCCCCCGAGGCCATGCCGCGGCTGGGCTCACAGGACATCTGGGTGGCGCTGCCGCCACAGAGCCTGCAGGTTTTTGCCTGAGATGGCCGCGCCAATGTCCCTGCCGTTGAGCCAGGCCAAGGCCGCGCCGCGTGCGGGCGTCGCCTTGTGCGACCGATTGTTCGTCGTCGGTGGCAAGAGCCTGTTGCTGATTCTTCTGGTGCTGGCGGTGCTGATGCCGCTGCTGGCGATCTTCTGGCGCGGCTTCAGTGCCGAAGCGGGCCAAGGTGGTGGCCTGCTGGCGGCCCGCGAGCTGTTCGCCAGTCAAAACTTCCACTGGCTGCTGGGCAACAGCCTGTCGGTGGCCTTCACGGTGGCAGCCATCGTGGTGCCGCTGGCCTACCTGTTCGCCTATGCCTTGCAACGCACGCTGATTCCGGCCAAGGGCCTGTGGCGGGGGATTTCGCTGCTGCCGCTGTTGGCGCCGTCAATGCTGCCGGCCATCGCCTTGGTCTATCTGTTCGGTAACCAGGGGCTGCTGCGCGGGTTGCTCAGCGACAACATCTACGGCTTCTGGGGCATTGTGTTGGGCGAGGCCATCTACACCTTCCCGCATGCCCTGATGATCCTGCTGTCGGCGCTGTCGCTGGCCGATGCACGCCTGTTCGACGCAGCGTCCAGCATGGGTGCCGGCCCTTGGCGAGCGTTCACCAGCATTACCTGGCCGGCCACGCGCCAGGCAGTGTTCGCGGCGTTCTGCCTGGTATTTACCCTTACCATCACCGACTTCGGTGTGCCGGTCGTGGTCGGTGGCGATTATCAGGTGCTCGCGCTGGAAGCCTACAAGGCGGTGGTCGGCCAGCAACAGTTCGGCCGTGGTGCACTGATCGGCATGGTGCTGCTGGTGCCGGCGCTGCTCAGCTTTACCGTCGATGCCTGGCTGCGCCGGCGCCAGGGCGAGGCCATGAGCGGCCGTGCCCAGGTGTTCGAGCCCAAGCCGTCGCGGGGCCGTGATGCCTGCTTCCTGATGATCGTGCTGCTGGTATGCGCGGTGTTGTTGCTGGTGATCGGCATGGCGGTGTACTCGTCGCTGGTCACGTTCTGGCCCTACAACCTCTCGCTGTCGCTGCGTCACTACATGTTCGAGGACACCGCCGGTGGCGGCTGGCTGGCCTACCGCAACAGCGTGACCATGGCCATCGGTACCGCGCTGATCGGCAGCATGGTGATTTTCACCGGCGCCTACCTGATGGAGAAGACCCAGGGCCAACGCCTGCTCAACCAGGCGCTGCGCCTGCTCAGCTTCATCCCCATGGCCGTGCCGGGCCTGGTGCTGGGCCTGGGCTACGTATTCTTCTTCAACCTGAACGGCAACCCGCTGCATGTGTTCTACGGCGGCATGGGGCTACTGATGGTGTGCACCATCGCCCACTACCTGACCACCGCGCAGATGACCGCTACCACCGCCCTGCGCCAGCTAGACGGCGAATTCGAGGCCGCCGCGCTGTCGTTGAAGGCGCCGTTGTACAGGCACTTTCTGCGGGTGACCGTGCCGATCTGCCTGCCGGCGCTGCTGGACATCATTCGCTACCTGTTCGTCTCGGCGATGACCACCGTCTCGGCGGCGATCTTCCTGTACAGCCCCGACACCATCCTGGCGGCCGTCGCGGTGCTGAACATGGACGACGCCGGCAACGTCGGCGGTGCCGCCGCCATGTCCACCCTGATTCTGCTGACCAGTGCCTGCGCTTCACTGCTGCTGGCCGCAGCCTCACGCGGCCTGCTGCGCCGCTCCCAAGCCTGGCGCCAACGCGCCGCGACTGTCTGACCTGTAGGGAACCTACCCATGTACAAGCACCTTGCACTTGCCGCTGCCGTTTCCGCCGTGTTCAGCCTGCAGGCTTCGGCCGCTGGTACCCAGCTGACGGTCTACACCGCCCTGGAAGCCGAACAGCTGAAGAGCTACAAGCAGGCCTTCGAGAAGGCCAACCCGGACATCGAGATCAAGTGGGTCCGTGATTCCACCGGCATCATCACTGCCAAGCTGCTGGCCGAGAAAGACCGCCCGCAAGCCGACGCGGTGTGGGGTCTGGCCGCTTCCAGCCTGGCCATCCTCGACCAGAACGGCATGCTCGAAGCCTATGCACCGAAGGACCTGGGCAAGATTGCCGCCAACTACCGCGATGCTGCCAACCCGCCAGCCTGGGTCGGTATGGACGTGTGGGCCGCCACCATCTGCTTCAATACCATCGAGGCCGAGAAGCAGGGCCTGAGCAAGCCGGTGAGCTGGCAGGACCTGACCAAGCCTGAGTACAAGGGCAAGATCGTCATGCCGAACCCGGCCTCGTCCGGCACCGGCTTCCTCGATGTCAGTGCCTGGTTGCAGACTTTTGGCGAGCCGCAGGGTTGGGCGTACATGGATGCGCTGCACCAGAACATCGGCCAGTACGTTCATTCCGGTTCCAAGCCGTGCAAGCTTGCCGCAGCGGGTGAGTTCCCGATCGGTATCTCGTTCGAGTACCCGGCCGTGCAGCTCAAGCGCCAGGGCGCGCCGCTGGATATCGTGCTGCCGAAGGAAGGCCTGGGCTGGGAGATCGAGGCGACTGCACTGATCAAAGGTTCGCCAAAAGCGGATGCGGCCAAGCGCCTGGCTGATTTCTCGGCAAGCCCGGCGGCCATGGAGCTGTACAAGGAGAACTTTGCCGTGCTGGCTGCCCCTGGTATTGCCAAGCCGCAGACCGAGCTGCCGGCGGACTATGAACAGCGCCTGATCAAGAACGACTTTGCCTGGGCGTCGAAGAACCGTGACCAGATCCTGACCGAGTGGCGCAAGCGCTATGACGGCAAGTCGGAGAAGGTGGCCCAGCAGTAACCTGCACCGGCCCCTTCGCGGGCACGCCCGCTCCCACAGGAATAGTGCACATCCCAAGGAATGTGAGATACCTGTGGGAGCGGGCATGCCCGAGGCCAGACCTGCCCACTCAGAATTGTGAAACCAGCGCCTCCAGCTGTTCCTGCCGCTCGGCCTGATTCAGCTTCGCCCCAGGATTCAGCGTGGACCACTGCGGATGCGCCCGCGCCTTGCCCAGCGCCTCCGGCAATTTGCCCTCCCGCCAGGCCTTCTCATCCAGTTCCCCCAGCCGAATGCTGTCCTGCGCCGCATGCCCGCGGTTTTCCAGCGCCACCATCAACTGCTGCTGACGCAAGGCCAACAAGCGCAACACCGTATCGTCCACCGTCAGCTCGCGCTTGCCCTTGAGCTTGCTCATCAACCGTGAACCATAGTTGCGCGCCGTCTGCAGCGCGCCGCCGGCAATCGCCCCGGCCAGGGCGGCAGCCCCTAGTGTCAGGCCGCCGACCAGCAGGTCCACCCCGGCACCCGCCGCAGCACCGGCGGCCACACCACTGCCCAGGCGCACGCCCAGCAGCTTCAAGGTTTCAGGATTGAACAGGTCATCGCCCCAACGGCCATCCAGCAGCGGCAAGTCGCTGGCATGGGCGTCCTCACGGCGGAAGGCATACAGCTTTAGCAGTGCCTCGACGCAGCGCTGTTCGCGCTGGCGCACCTCCTGCCGCAATGCCTCGATGGCCCGGGCTTCGGCAGCCGGGTCGGCCTCGACGCTTCGCCGGCAGGCGGCGCAGTCCAGCAGCAGCTCGGCAATCAGGCGCTTGCCGCTATGCCGGCGCGCCAGGCGCTGTGCCTGCTGGTCATCGATCAGCCGCTGCAGGGCCGGTCGGGCGTCTTCCAGCAGCAGGGCCAGGCTTTCGTACAAACGGCGCTCGCCATCCTCTGGCGGGGCCACGCTGTCGAACCGCACCAACGCGTGAAGCCCAAGCCTGGCAAGGGCTTCACGCCATTGCGGCTCGCGGTGCTGATGGCTGGCGACGAAATTGAGCACCGGTAGCAGCGGCTTGCCGCAGCTGGCCAGCACTTCCAGTTCGTCGCGGTATTTGGCCAGCACCGGTTCGCGGGCGTCGATTACATACAAGCCGGCATTGCTGGCCAGCAATTGGCGCAGCACCTTGGCTTCCTGCTCGAAACGCTGGCGTGCCTCGCTGCCTTGCAGAAAGCGTTCGAGGCGGGCAGGGCCATCCAGGCGCTCACCCGGGCGCTCCAGGCGCTCGAGGTAGTCGAGCAGGGCGATGGCGTCTTCCAGGCCCGGGGTGTCGTACAGCTCGAGCAAGGGTTCGCCGTCCACTGACAACCGCGCACCTTCCACATGGCGGGTGGTGCTGGGGCGGTGGGAGACTTCGCCAAAGCCGACATCGCGCGTCAGGGTGCGCAGCAGCGAGGTCTTGCCGACGTTGGTGTGGCCGACCACGGCCAGTTTCAGCGGCTCAGTCATGGCCATGCTCCAGCCAGGTCAGCGGCGAGGTATCGGCATGCGTCAGGCCAAGGCGGTCGAGGGCTTCGTGCCAGTCGCCCAGGCGCTGGGCGTCCAGGGCCTCGCCCGGTGCGGCCTGCAGTAGCCAGATACGGGTGGCACCGGCGTTGCGTGCCAGCTCGGCGAGCAGCGCCAGGCTGCCACGGTCTGGCGAGCGGCGTGGGTCGCAAGCGATGGCCAGGCGTGCCGGTGGAAAACGGCTGAGCTGTTCGAGCAGGCGGTTGCGCGATTCGCGGCTGTCGAGCACGCCAGCACTGGTCACGTTTTTCGGTAGGGCGGGCGGCCAGGGGTGCTGGTCGTCAAGCTCCAGGCCGACCAGCAGGGCACCACTGCTGCCGCTTTCCAGTTGGCCAGCGGCAAACTGCGGCAAGGCATCGGGCGCGGCATCCTGGACGCCGATGCGTTCGCTGCGCGGCATCAGCGCTTCACGCAATTGCGCGTAGCCGGGCAGGCTCAGGTCCGGCGCCAGGCGTTGGCGGCCTTGGCGCCAGCGCCACAGGCACAGTCCGGCCAACAGCAGGCGCGGCAGCAGGCCGTACACCAGCACTACGCCAAGCAGCCAGCTGGCCCAGGCCTGGCGCGCCAGGTCCAGGGCCGGCTGGCTGTCGCCGCTGGCGCGGATCATGGCCTCGTCGGGTACCGTGAAGCCCAGCAACGAGGGCAGCGCGCCCAAGGCCCGGGTCAGGTGGATGAACGGGTCGGCGGCGAGCAGGGTGGTCTCCCAGACAAAGCCATAGCGCCGGGTCGCCAGCAAGGCCAGCAGCATGCCCAGCGCGGTGATCATCGCCAGCAGCCACAGGCCATGCACCAGCAGGCCGAGCAGCCAGCGGTTGAGGCGCTGGCGTTGCAGCATCACCAGCAGCGCCGGTGCCAGGTGCGCGGCCTTGGCGTCACGGGCAAAGCGTTCGCTCAACCACAGCCACAGGCGGCCCAGCCCCGCGCCATGCTCGCCGCTCAAGGCAAAGCCGATGGCCCAGCCCAGCAGCATCAGCAGGTTCAGCCCGAGCA
The DNA here is from genome assembly GCF_900277125.1 of Pseudomonas inefficax. Classification (GTDB taxonomy): domain Bacteria; phylum Pseudomonadota; class Gammaproteobacteria; order Pseudomonadales; family Pseudomonadaceae; genus Aquipseudomonas; species Aquipseudomonas inefficax. The sequence goes on along the minus strand of NZ_OPYN01000240.1, from coordinate 6,390 downwards.
GGCTGCCCAGGGCCCAGAACACATTCACCGGGCGCTGCCCGTCGCCCAGGGCGGCCAGCGCCAAACCTGCGCCGCTGAGCATGGCCAGCACCAGCAAGGCCAGCAACGCCAGGCGTGCGCCCTGTTTCCAGTGGCGCAGGGCGGTGCTGATGCCGTCGCGTTCGGCCAGGAACAGGGCACGGGTTTCGATGCGGGCCGCCAGGTCACCGCCTGCCTGGCGGGCACGGCGGTTGGCTTCCTGGTCCTCCAGGGGGCCGGCATGTTCCTCGCGCAGGCGTATCGCTTCGGTGAGCCAGCGCTTGTCCAGTGAAGTCGGTGCGGTCACAAGGTCTTCCATTGCACAGGTCAGGGCAGAAGCATAACCCACACGCCCGGTGCTATCCTCGCTGGCATGAATACATCACTCCCCCTCAGCCTGATCGCGGCTCACGCCGAGAACCGCGTGATCGGCATCGACAACTCCATGCCCTGGCATCTGCCGGGGGACTTCAAGTACTTCAAGGCCACTACCCTGGGCAAGCCGATCATCATGGGGCGCAAGACCTGGGACTCGCTGGGCAGGCCATTGCCGGGGCGATTGAATATCGTCGTCAGCCGCCAGGCGGGGTTGGAACTGGCGGGGGCCGAGGTGTTTGCATCGCTGGAAGAGGCGTTGCTGCGGGCCGACCAGTGGGCGCGAGAGAAGGATGTCGATGAGCTGATGCTGATTGGCGGGGCGCAGCTGTATGCACAGGCGCTGGAGAAGGGGTTGGTCAGCCGGATGTACCTGACGCGGGTCGAGTTGTCGCCGGAAGGGGATGCGTGGTTCCCGGAGTTTGATCGGGGGCAGTGGAAGCTGGTGTCGAGCGAGGCGCAGGCTGAGGAAGACAAGCCTGCGTACCATTTTGAGGTTTGGGACAGGGTTTGAGATTTTGGGGCTGCTTTGCAGCCCATCGCGACACAAGGCCGCTCAGGGACCACGTGAGGTCAAGGCCTGCGCGGTCCCTGTGGGAGCGGGTTCACCCGCGAAGAATCCAACGCGGTGCATGGCACCGGCTTCGCCGGTGTTCGCGGCTAAAGCCGCTCCCACAGTGGCTCGGCAATCCGTCAGGTATGGCTCAGCTCGGCATGTTCATCGCCAGCCAGCACATCCTTGTCGGTCTCTTTCAGCAGTTGGCTGGTCACTACCCCTGCAGTCATCGAACCGTTCACGTTCAACGCTGTGCGGCCCATGTCGATCAGCGGCTCTACCGAAATCAGCAACGCCACCAGTTCCACCGGCAAGCCCATGGCCGGCAGCACGATCAGCGCGGCGAAAGTAGCACCGCCACCCACACCGGCAACACCTGCCGAACTCAGTGTGACGATGGCCACCAGGGTGGCGATCCACAGCGGGTCGAAGGTATCGATGCCCACCGCCGGCGCCACCATCACTGCCAGCATGGCGGGATAGAGGCCGGCGCAGCCATTCTGGCCAATGGTGGTCCCGAACGATGCACTGAAGCTGGCAATCGACTGCGGTACGCCCAGGCGGCGGGTTTGCGCTTCGATGTTCAGCGGAATGCTTGCGGCGCTGGAGCGGCTGGTGAAGGCGAAGGTCAGCACAGGCCACACCTTGCGGAAGAAGCGCAGCGGGCTCACGCCGGTGGCGGCGAGGATAACGCCGTGCACCACGAACATCAGCGCCAGGCCCAAATAGGACACCACCACGAAACTGCCCAGCTTGAGGATGTCTTCCATGTTCGAGCTGGCCACCACCTTGGTCATCAGCGCCAGAACGCCATACGGGGTCAGCTTCATCACCACCCGCACCAGGCGCATCACCCAGGCCTGCAGGGTGTCGATGGCCATCAGCGCGCGTTCGCCTTTCTCGGCATCGTCCTTGATCAGCTGCAGCGCAGCCAGGCCGAGGAACACAGCAAAGATCACCACGCTGATGATCGAGGTCGGCTTGGCCCGTGCCAGGTCACCTACCGGGTTGCTGGGGATGAACGACAGCAGCAGTTGCGGGATGTTGAGGTCGGCAACCTTGCCAGCGTAGTCGCTGTGGATAACCTGCATGCGCGCGCTTTCCTGCGCGCCGGCCACCAGGCCTTCGGCGCTGAGGCCGAACAGATTGGTCAGGACGATGCCGATCAACGCAGCGATGGCAGTGGTCAGCAGCAGGGTGCCGATGCTCAGCACGCTGATGCGGCCCAGCGACGAGGCGTTGTGCAGGCGCGCCACGGCACTCAGGATCGAGGCGAAGATCAGCGGCATGACGATCATCTGCAACAGGCCGACATAGCCGTTGCCGACCAGGTCGAGCCAGGTGATGGTGGCCTTGAGCACAGGGTGGCCAGCGCCATAGATGGTATGCAGGACCAGGCCGAACACCACGCCCAGCACCAGGCCCAGCAATACCTTCTTGGCCAGGCTCCAGTCGGTGCGGCGGGTTTGTGCCAGGCCCAGCAGCAGGGCCAGGAACGCCAGCAGATTAAGGGACAGCGGCAGATTCATTGAAGCTCCAGCGGAAAAAAGCAGAAGAGGCATCGCCTCTGTGAGCGATTGCGAATGGAAATGCTAACAGCCTGAAAACAAACGAATTTATATCTAAATAGAATGTGCATAGTCGTTTATGGAATAACGGCGTGTCGCGGATTGCAATGAACAAGGCGTTTGCAGTTGCATGAGGGTCGTTATCGTGGCCTGTCGAAGGGGATTGTTGCACTAGCGTTTCCGGGTCATTTCAGGAGATTCATGCATGAAATTCGCTCCGAAAGCCGTCGCCATCAGCCTGTCCCTGTTGTTCAGTATCGAAACCTTCGCCACCGAGCTCAAACACTGGCCCGCCGAGGCAGCCAGGCAGCTCGACAGCATGATTGCCGCCAATGCCAACAAGGGTAACTACGCGGTGTTCGACATGGACAACACCAGCTACCGCTACGACCTTGAAGAGGCCTTGCTGCCGTTCATGGAAAACAAAGGCCTGCTGAGCCGCGACAAGCTCGACCCCTCGTTGAAGCTGATGCCGTTCAAGGACACCGCCGAGCATAAGGAAAGCCTGTTCAGCTACTACTACCGGCTGTGCGAAGTCGATGACATGGTCTGCTACCCGTGGGTGGCCCAGATATTCTCCGGCTTTACCCTGCAGGAGCTGAAAGTGCAGGTGGATGAGCTGATGGCCTCCGGCAAGCCGATCCCTGCCACCTATTACGAAGGGGACCAGGTCAAGGCCATCGAGGTACAGCCGCCCAAGGTCTTCAAGGGCCAGGCCGAGCTGTACAACAAGCTGATGGAGAACGGTATCGAGGTATACGTGATTTCCGCCGCTTCCGAGGAGCTGGTGCGCATGGTCGCGTCGGACCCCAAGTACGGCTACAACGTGAAGCCGCAGAACGTGATTGGCGTCAGCCTGTTGCTGAAGGACCGCGCCAGCGGCCAGTTGACCACCGCGCGCAAGCAGATCAGCGCCGGGCAGTATGATGCCAAGGCTAACGTGGGGCTGGAGCTGACCCCGTACCTGTGGACCCCGGCCACCTGGATGGCGGGAAAGCAGGCGGCGATCCTGACCTACATCGATGAGTGGAAGAAGCCGGTGCTGGTGGGGGGCGATACGCCGACCAGCGATGGCTACATGCAATTCCATGGTGTCGATGTGAGCAAGGGCGGCATCCACCTGTGGATAAACCGCAAGGCCAAGTACATGGACCAGATGAACGGGATGATTGCCAGGAATGCCGCGGCGCAGGCCAAGGAAGGGTTGCCGGTGACGGCGGACAAGAACTGGGTGATCGTGACGCCGGAGCAGATTCAGTAAGCCATGTGGTGCCTGTGCTGGCCTCTTCGCGGGCACGCCCGCTCCCACAGAGACCTCACAGCCTTTGAGCCAGGCACCGTACCCGTGGGAGCGGGCGTGCCCGCGAAGAGGCCGGTACAGACATAAAAAAACCGGCGCTCAGGGCGCCGGTTCTTCTTTCACACCGTCAGAGCCTCACAGCCCTTCGAGCATCGCCTTGTTACGCACAGCACCCTTGTCGGCACTGGTCGCCAGCAGGGCATAGGCCTTCAACGCGGTGGTCACCTTGCGTGGGCGTACTTCAGCCGGTTTCCAGCCCTTCTTGTCCTGCTCCACTCGGCGCTCGGCCAGCTCTTCGTCACTGACCTGCAGGTTGATCGAACGGTTCGGGATGTCGATCAGCACCTTGTCGCCGTCACGCACCAGGCCGATGGCGCCGCCAGCGGCGGCTTCCGGCGAGGCGTGGCCGATCGACAGGCCCGAGGTGCCGCCCGAGAAGCGGCCGTCGGTGAGCAGGGCGCAAGCCTTGCCCAGGCCCTTGGACTTCAGGTACGAGGTCGGGTACAGCATTTCCTGCATGCCCGGGCCACCTTTCGGGCCTTCGTAGCGGATGATCACGATGTCGCCAGCCTTCACTTCGTCAGCGAGGATGCCGCGTACGGCGCTGTCCTGGCTTTCGAAGATCTTCGCGGTGCCTTCGAATACGTGGATCGACTCGTCGACGCCGGCGGTTTTCACCACGCAGCCGTCCAGGGCGATGTTGCCGTACAGCACGGCCAGGCCGCCTTCCTGCGAATAGGCGTGCTCGACACTGCGGATGCAGCCTTCGGCACGGTCCAGGTCCAGGCTCGGCCAGCGGGTCGACTGGCTGAACGCGGTCTGGGTCGGGATGCCGGCAGGGCCGGCCTTGAAGAAGGTATGCACGGCTTCGTCATCGGTCTGGGTGATGTCCCACTTGGCGATGGCTTCTTCCATGCTGCGGGTGTGCACGGTCGGCAGGTCGGTGTGCAGCAGGCCGCCACGGGCCAGCGAGCCGAGGATGCTGAAGATGCCGCCGGCACGGTGCACGTCTTCCATATGATACTTCTGGATGTTCGGCGCAACCTTGCACAGCTGCGGCACCTTGCGCGACAGGCGGTCGATGTCGCGCAGATCGAACGCTACCTCGGCTTCCTGGGCTGCAGCCAGCAGGTGCAGGATGGTGTTGGTCGAGCCACCCATGGCGATGTCGAGCATCATGGCGTTCTCGAACGCCTTGAAGTTGGCGATGTTGCGCGGCAGTACCGACTCATCGTTCTCGCCGTAGTAGCGCTTGCACAGCTCGACGATGGTGCGGCCGGCGGTGAGGAACAGCTGTTCGCGGTCGGCGTGGGTGGCCAGGGTCGAACCGTTGCCAGGCAGGGCGAGGCCCAGGGCTTCGGTCAGGCAGTTCATCGAGTTGGCGGTGAACATGCCGGAGCACGAACCGCAGGTCGGGCAGGCGCTGCGCTCGTATTCGGCGACTTTTTCGTCGGAAGCCGAGGAGTCGGCGGCAATGACCATGGCGTCGACCAAGTCCAGGCCGTGGCTGGCCAGCTTGGTCTTGCCGGCTTCCATCGGGCCGCCGGACACGAAAATTACCGGGATGTTCAGGCGCAGGGCGGCCATCAGCATACCGGGGGTGATCTTGTCGCAGTTGGAGATGCACACGATGGCGTCGGCGCAGTGGGCGTTGACCATGTACTCCACGGCGTCGGCGATGATCTCGCGGCTTGGCAGCGAATAGAGCATGCCGTCGTGGCCCATGGCGATGCCGTCATCGACCGCGATGGTGTTGAATTCCTTGGCCACGCCACCGGCGCGTTCGATTTCGCGGGCGACCAGCTGGCCCAGGTCCTTCAGGTGCACATGGCCCGGGACGAACTGGGTGAACGAGTTGGCGATGGCGATGATCGGTTTCTTGAAGTCTTCGTCCTTCATCCCGGTGGCGCGCCACAGGGCACGGGCGCCGGCCATGTTGCGGCCTTGGGTGGAAGTCTTGGAACGATAATCAGGCATGAAACACTCCTGGCGGCTTAATCAGGTCACTAAAAGGGGAGTGAGCTTCTCTATGTCCTTTGCGCCGCAGGCCGGTTGCCACTGGCACGGATGGGGCCGAAGACCGCGCGGGATCGCCGCGTGCTTGGCCAGAGCTCATAAACCCGCCGGGGATGACTGGCGATGAATAGGCCGATTCTACACCGCTGGCGCGGCGAGGGAATGCAGATATGGATAGTTGGCCCTTTTGAAGCCTGAGGGGACTCTGTGGGAGCGGGTTCACCCGCGAAGATGGCGGTAGCCACGCCATCGCATTCGCGGGTAAACCCGCTCCCACAGGGTCAGAGTTGCCTGGTCTGTCAGCTGTTGGGCAACAACCGGCAGGTGATGCTCTTGATGTAGCGGGTTTCGGCGATTGCCGGGTGAACCGGATGGTCCGGGCCCTGGCCGCCGCGCTCGAGCAGTTGCATATTGCGGTCCAGATGGCGGGCGCTGGTCAGCAGGATGTTATGCAGGTCGTCCTCGGGCAGGTGCATCGAGCACGATGCGCTGACCAGGATGCCGTCCTTGGTCAGCATGCGCATGGCCTGCTCGTTCAGGCGGCGGTAGGCTGCTTC
>NZ_OPYN01000239.1 GCF_900277125.1 Pseudomonas inefficax | reverse complement strand
CATTACCCACCGGCGCCCAGCGCCATCGTTTTCCCCAAGACGGTGGAGCAGGTACAGGCGATCGTTCGCTGGGCCAATACCCACAAGGTGGCGCTGGTGCCGTCTGGCGGGCGTACCGGGCTATCCGCAGGCGCCGTGGCGGCCAATGGCGAAGTGGTGGTCGCCTTCGACTACATGAACCAGATACTCGGCTTCAATGCCTTCGATCGCACAGTGGTCTGCCAGCCAGGGGTGATTACCCGCCAGTTGCAAACCTATGCCGAAGAGCAGGGCCTGTATTACCCGGTGGACTTCGCCTCCAGCGGGTCCAGCCAGATCGGCGGCAATGTCGGCACCAATGCCGGCGGGATCAAGGTGATTCGCTACGGCATGACCCGCAACTGGGTGGCCGGGCTGAAAGTGGTCACTGGCAAGGGCGAGCTGCTGGAACTGAACAAGGACCTGATCAAGAACGCCACCGGCTACGATCTGCGCCAGCTTTTCATCGGTGCCGAAGGTACGCTGGGTTTCGTGGTCGAGGCCACCATGCGTCTGGACCGTGCGCCGCGCAACCTCACCGCGATGGTGCTGGGTACGCCGGACTTCGACTCGATCATGCCGGTGCTGCATGCCTTCCAGGGCAAGCTGGACCTGACCGCCTTCGAGTTCTTCTCCGACAAGGGCCTGGCCAAGATACTGGCGCGTGGCGACGTGCCGGCGCCGTTCGAGACCGACTGCCCGTTCTACGCGCTGCTGGAGTTCGAGGCCAGCACCGAAGAGGTGGCGAACGAAGCCTTGGCCACCTTCGAGCACTGCGTCGAGCAGGGCTGGGTGCTGGACGGGGTGATGAGCCAGAGCGAGACCCAGCTGAAAAACCTGTGGAAACTGCGCGAGTACCTGTCGGAAACCATCTCGCACTGGACCCCGTACAAGAACGACATTTCCGTCACTGTGTCGAAAGTGCCGGCGTTCCTGCGCGATATCGACGCCATCGTGGCTGAACATTACCCGGATTACGAAGTGGTGTGGTACGGCCACATCGGTGACGGCAACCTGCACCTGAATATTCTCAAGCCCGAGCACATGAGCAAGGACGACTTCTTCGCCTCGTGCACCAAGGTCAACAAGTGGGTGTTCGAGATCGTCGAGCGCTACAACGGCTCGATCTCCGCCGAGCATGGTGTTGGCATGACCAAGCGTGACTACCTGGGCTACAGC
>NZ_OPYN01000238.1 GCF_900277125.1 Pseudomonas inefficax | reverse complement strand
ACGGCGCAGTCGGTGGCTTTGGCCAGCTCTCCGATCTTCATCAGCAAATTCTCCAGCAAGTGGCTTGACCCTATAGTGGCTACAGGGTGTTCACTTGGCAACAGGCTCAAATTAAGGATGACCCCATGAACCAGCCTGTCAGCCACGAACACAAGCACGATCACCACGCCCACGGCTGCTGTGGCAGCTCTGCTGCGCCAGCCTTGGTCCAACTGAGCGGAAAGGCCAGCAGCCATGCCCAGTTCAGCCGTTTCCGCATCGAGGCCATGGACTGCCCTACCGAGCAGACCCTGATCCAGGACAAGCTGGGCAAGCTGGCCGGTATCGAGCAGCTGGAATTCAACCTGATCAACCGTGTGCTTGGCGTTCGCCATACCCTGGACGGCACCGCTGAAATCGAGCAGGCCATCGACAGCCTGGGCATGAAAGCCGAACCGCTGGGCGCCGAAGACGAAGGCGCCGCCAGCCCACCACAAGTGGCCAAGGCCCGCTGGTGGCCGCTGGCGCTGTCGGGAATTGCCGCTGTCGCCGCCGAAATCGTACATTTTGCCGCGCTGGCCCCGGAGTGGGCGGTGGCGATGTTGGCGCTGGCAGCGATCCTCGGCTGTGGTCTGGGTACCTATAAGAAGGGCTGGATCGCCCTGAAAAACCGCAACCTCAACATCAACGCGCTGATGAGCATTGCCGTGACTGGCGCAGTGCTGATCGGCCAATGGCCGGAAGCGGCCATGGTGATGGTGCTGTTCACCGTCGCCGAGCTGATCGAAGCCCGCTCGCTGGACCGCGCACGCAACGCCATCGGCGGCTTGATGCAGCTCACCCCCGACATGGCCACCGTGCGCCAGGCCGATGGCCAGTGGCGGGAAGTGGAGGTGCGAGAGGTGGCCATCGGTGCCCTGGTGCGGGTACGCCCCGGCGAACGCATTGGCCTGGACGGTGAGGTGACTAGCGGGCAATCCAGTGTCGATCAGGCGCCGATCACCGGCGAAAGTCTGCCGGTGGAAAAGGCCGTAGGCGATAAACTGTTCGCCGGCACCATCAACCAGGCAGGGGCGCTGGAGTTCCGCGTTACTGCTGCTGCCGGTCAGTCGACCCTGGCGCGTATCATCAAGGCCGTCGAGAAAGCGCAAGGCGCGCGGGCGCCTACCCAGCGTTTCGTCGACCGCTTCTCGCGCATCTATACCCCGGTGGTGTTCGCTATCGCTCTTGCCGTTGCGGTGATACCGCCGCTGTTCATGGCTGGTGCCTGGTTCGACTGGATCTATCGCGCCCTGGTGCTATTGGTGGTGGCCTGCCCATGCGCTTTGGTGATCTCGACCCCGGTGACCATCGTCAGCGGCCTGGCCGCCGCCGCGCGCAAGGGCATCCTGATCAAGGGTGGGGTGTACCTGGAAGGCGCGCGCCAGCTGGACTTCCTGGCCCTGGACAAGACCGGCACCATCACCCATGGCAAGCCGGTGCAGACCGACGCCAAGGTACTGGAGCCGCTGTTCGAAGGCCGCGCGCAAGCCTTGGCCGCCAGCCTGGGCGAGCGTTCGGACCACCCGGTTTCCCGCGCCATTGCCCAGTTCGGCAAGGAGCAAGGCCTGGCCTTGAGCGAGGTCGATGACTTCGCCGCCCTGGCCGGGCGCGGCGTGCGCGGTACCATCGCGGGCGAGGTTTACCACTTGGGTAACCACCGTCTGGTCGAGGAGCTGGGACTGTGCTCGCCCGAGCTCGAGACCCAGCTGGATGCGCTGGAGCGCCAGGGCAAGACCGTTGTGCTGCTGCTCGACCGCTCCGGCCCGTTGGCGCTGTTCGCGGTGGCCGACACGGTCAAGGAAAGCAGTCGCCAGGCGATCGCCGAGCTGCATGA
>NZ_OPYN01000237.1 GCF_900277125.1 Pseudomonas inefficax | reverse complement strand
TTGGGTGGAAGTCTTGGAACGATAATCAGGCATGAAACACTCCTGGCGGCTTAATCAGGTCACTAAAAGGGGAGTGAGCTTCTCTATGTCCTTTGCGCCGCAGGCCGGTTGCCACTGGCACGGATGGGGCCGAAGACCGCGCGGGATCGCCGCGTGCTTGGCCAGAGCTCATAAACCCGCCGGGGATGACTGGCGATGAATAGGCCGATTCTACACCGCTGGCGCGGCGAGGGAATGGCGATGTGTCCGGGCGGTGGCTTCGGCCTTATGGCCGGTTGCTCGTAGGACGCTTCTGAATCGCTGGTGATGGGGCTGACCGGCACATCGAGAGCCTCTATTATCCCGCCGCCGCATGTGCGGTTTCACGAGAAATCCCTCAATGGACCTTCCCAGTTACCGGTTCCACACGAACCTGCTATCTGGCACTGAGCGCGCCGCCGCCAGGGCCGCCGAAGGCTTGAGTCCGCGAGGCTGAGGTCTGTGGGCGCCTGGGTCGGCGCCTGGAGAACTTCATGCAACATCAAACTGATAAAAAACCTCTTCGGCCAGACGCCCATGCAGCCCTTGAGGCACAACGGCGCGAGGCCACCGAGGACTTCCACAAAGGCGCATCGATCACCAATCACGTTGGCAACCTGCGCGATGCAACCCTGGGGCTGCTTTACCGCAAGCGCGTGCTGTGGCTGGTGTTGCTGGTGTTTGGCAACCTGTTTTCCGGAGCGGGTATTGCCGCTTTCGAAGAGACCATCGCTGCACACATTGCCCTGGTGTTTTTCCTGCCGTTGCTGGTGGACAGCGGCGGTAACGCGGGTGCCCAGTCGGCAACGCTGATGGTTCGAGGGTTGGCCACAGGCGAGGTGGTCATGCGCGATTGGTGGCGCATGCTGGGGCGTGAATTTGGCGTGGCGCTGGCGTTGGGCGCAACCATGGCCGTTGCAGTGGCATCTTTGGGTGTGCTGCGGGGCGGGCCGCAAATTGCCCTGATCGTAGCCAGCAGCATGGTGGTGATCGTGCTGGTGGGCAGCCTGATCGGCATGAGCCTGCCGTTCCTGCTTAGCCGCTTCAAGCTTGACCCGGCCACGGCCAGCGGGCCGCTGATCACATCGATAGCCGACGCGGCTGGGGTGCTGGTGTATTTCGGGATTGCGACGCAGGTGTTGGGGATCTGACTCTGTCTCGTGCTGGTTTCACCGGCCTCATCGCCGGCAAGCCAGCTCCCACCTCGACCACACCGGCCTCAAGCCATGTGCAAATACCTGTAGGAGCGGCCTTGTGTCGCGATGGGCCGCGCAGCGGCCCCGACAATCTTTGCTGCGAAGCTGAAAACCTAGGGCCGCTTCGCGCCCCATCGCGACACAAGGCCGCTCCTACAAGGGCCAGTGCTGGCTTGAAGAGATATTCAAGACAGTTGCTCCCACAGGTACTGCACAGGTCTCGAGGGCTGTGGTGATCCTGTGGGAGCTGGCTTGCCGGCGATGGGGCCGGCACAGGCCGTCTGGATATCGGTCAGCTGTTGGGCAACAACCGGCAGGTGATGCTCTTGATGTAGCGGGTTTCGGCGATTGCCGGGTGAACCGGATGGTCCGGGCCCTGGCCGCCGCGCTCGAGCAGTTGCATATTGCGGTCCAGATGGCGGGCGCTGGTCAGCAGAATGTTGTGCAGGTCGTCCTCGGGCAGGTGCATCGAGCACGATGCGCTGACCAGGATGCCGTCCTTGGTCAGCATGCGCATGGCCTGCTCGTTGAGGCGGCGGTAGGCTGCTTCGCCGTTCTTCAGGTCTTTCTTGCGCTTGATGAAGGCGGGTGGGTCGGCAATGATCACGTCGAAGCGCTCTTCGGCGGCCTTCAGTTCGCGAAGGGCCTCGAACACATCACCTTCGATGCAGGTCAGCTTCTCGCTGATGCCGTTCAGCGCGGCGTTGCGCTCGACGCCGTCCAGGGCGAAGCCCGAGGCATCCACACAGAAAACTTCGCTTGCGCCGAAGGCGCCGGCCTGCACGCCCCAGCCACCGATGTAGCTGAACAGGTCGAGCACGCGCTTGCCTTTCACGTACGGCGCCAGGCGTGCACGGTTCATGCGGTGGTCGTAGAACCAGCCGGTCTTCTGGCCTTCGCGTACCGGGGCTTCGAATTTGACGCCGTTCTCTTCCAGCGGCACCCAGTCCGGGACTTCACCGTAGACGGTCTCGACGTAGCGCTGCAGGCCTTCGGCGTCACGCGCGGCGGAGTCGTTCTTGAACAGGATGCCGCTTGGCTTGAGCACCTGAACCAGCGCTGCAATCACGTCATCCTTGTGCGCTTCCATGGTGGCCGAGGCCAGTTGCACCACGAGGATGTCGAAGAAGCGGTCGACCACCAGGCCTGGCAGCAAGTCGGAGTCGCCGTAGACCAGGCGGTAGCACGGCTGGTCGAACAGGCGCTCGCGCAGCGACAGGGCGACGTTGAGGCGGTGCACCAACAGCGATTTGTCCAGCGGCAGCTTGATATCACGCGACAGCAGGCGCGCGCAGATCAGGTTGTTCGGGCTCAGCGCGACGATGCCCAGCGGCTTGCCATTGGCTGCCTCGAGAACAGCCTGCTGGCCGGCCTGGAAGCCTTGCAGCGGGGTCGCGCTGACGTCGACTTCGTTGCTGTAGACCCACAGGTGGCCGGCGCGCAGGCGGCGGTCGGCATTGGCTTTGAGGCGAAGGCTGGGCAGGGACATGACGTCGCTCCGGAAAAAAGAGCGAGATTATAACGTGTTGCCTGGTCATGCGCCCGTTGCAGGAGCGGCCTTGTGTCGCGAAAGGGCCATCAGACAATGCGGTGTTGCTGGTGCCCTGGGGCCGCCGTGCGGCCCTATCGCGACACAGGGCCGCTCCCACAGTGACCGTGTAAGGTCGTCAAGCAGTAGTCAGGCTGCCAATGCCTTGATCAGCTGCCGGTTGAACGCCGGAATGTCATCGGGCTGGCGGCTGGTGATCAGGTTGCCATCGACCACCACTTCTTCATCCACCCAGTCCCCGCCAGCATTGCGGATATCGTCCTGCAAGGTCTTGTAGCTGGTCAGCCGCTTGCCTTTGGCCAACCCGCACGACACTAGCAACCAGCCACCATGGCAGATCACCGCCAGCGGCTTGCCAGCCGAATCGTGGCTTTTCACCAGTTTCTGCGCAGCTGGGATCAACCGAATCGTGTCAGAATTTTGCACGCCGCCGGGCAACACCAGGGCGTCGTAGAGGTCCAGGTGGGCGCTTTCGAAGGTTGCGTCCACGGCGAATTCATCGGCCGGCTGGTCGTGGTTCCAGCCGCGTACCGTTCCCTCCTTGTCGCTGAGGATGTCCACCACCGCGCCGCTCTGTTCCAGGGCTTCGCGAGGTCCTGTCAGTTCCACTTGCTCGAAGCCGTCGGTGACCAGGAAAGCCACTCGCTTGCCGTTCAGTTCTGCACTCATGGGCCTTGCTCCTTTCCTTGATGAATATGAGAAAGAGGCCCGGATGGTTCAGGTAAAGTTCCGGCGCAACGATTCAGTGGTTGGTCCCTTTCCGCTCTGGAGGGTTAGAATCGGCGGTCCCAAACGAGTGTGCACGTATGTCCCAAGAACTCAGCGCCGAACAGATCCAGCAAGCCTTGCAAGGCATCACCATCCCGCCGCAGCCGCAGATCATGGTCGACCTGCAGTTCGAGCAGTACATGCCTGACCCTGACCTGGAAACCATCGCCAAGCTGATTTCCCAGGACCCGGGCCTCTCGGGCGCCTTGCTCAAGCTGGTCAACTCCCCGCATTTCGGCCTTTCCAACAAGATCGGTTCGATCCAGCGCGCGGTGAACCTGCTGGGCAGCCGTTCGATCATCAACCTGATCAACGCCCAGTCGATCAAGGGCGAGATGACCGACGAGACTATCGTTACCCTCAACCGCTTCTGGGACACCGCCCAGGACGTGGCGATGACCTGCCTGACCCTGGCCAAGCGCACCGGCATCCAGGCGGCGGACGAGGCCTACACCCTGGGCCTGTTCCATGACTGTGGCGTGCCGCTTATGCTCAAGCGCTTCCCCGAATACATGGAGGTGCTGGAAGAAGCCTATGCCAAGGCCGACGAGGAAACCCGCGTGGTCGATACCGAAAACCGCGCGTTCAACACCAATCATTCGGTGGTCGGCTATTTCACGGCCAAGTCCTGGCGCCTGCCCGAGCACCTCAGCGCGGCCATTGCCAACCACCACAACGCCCTGGCGGTGTTCCGCGACGAGAGCTCGCGCAATACCCAGAACCAGCTGAAAAACCTGCTGGCGGTGCTGAAGATGGCCGAACACATCTGCGCATCGTACCGGGTGCTGGGCAACCAGACCGTGGACCACGAATGGAATGTGGTCGGCCCGCTGGTGCTCGATTACATTGGCTTGTCGGAATACGATTTCGAGAACCTCAAGCAGAACATTCGCGAGTTGGGCGGGCACTGACACATGCCGGAATTGCCAGAAGTAGAAACCACCCGGCGCGGTATTGCGCCCCATCTGGAAGGCCAGCGCGTCAGCCGGGTGGTGGTGCGTGACCGGCGACTGCGCTGGCCGGTTCCGGAAGACCTGGATGTGCGCCTGTCGGGGCAGCGCATTGTCAGTGTCGAGCGGCGCGCCAAGTATCTGCTGATCAATGCCGAGGTCGGCACCCTGATCAGCCACCTGGGCATGTCGGGCAACCTGCGCCTGGTCGAGCTGGGCCTGCCCGCGGCCAAGCATGAGCATGTGGATATCGAGCTGGAATCGGGGTTGATGCTGCGCTACACCGACCCGCGCCGCTTTGGCGCGATGCTGTGGAGCCTGGACCCGCTCAATCACGAGCTGTTGCTGCGCCTTGGGCCGGAGCCGCTGACCGACCTGTTCGACGGTGAGCGGCTGTTCCAGCTGTCGCGCGGGCGGTCGATGGCGGTCAAGCCGTTCATCATGGACAACGCGGTAGTGGTGGGTGTGGGCAACATCTACGCCACCGAGGCGCTGTTTGCCGCCGGCATCGACCCTCGTCGAGAAGCGGGCGGGATTTCCCGGGCGCGCTACCTGAAGTTGGCGATCGAGATCAAGCGCGTGCTGGCGGCGGCGATCGAGCAGGGTGGCACCACGCTACGCGACTTCATCGGTGGCGACGGGCAGCCGGGGTACTTCCAGCAGGAATTGTTCGTGTACGGGCGGGGCGGGCAGCCGTGCAAGGTGTGTGGCACGGAATTGCGCGAGGTGAAGTTGGGGCAACGGGCGAGTGTGTATTGCCCGCGCTGTCAGCGCTGAAGCAGTTAAGCGGTACCCCTTGTGGGAGCGGCCTTGCGTCGCGAAAGGGCCGCACAGCGGCCCCGGCAGTTTCTGCTGCGGAGCTGAAATCCTGGGGCCGCTTCGCGCCCCATCGCGACGCAAGGCCGCTCCCACACAGGGACCGCGTGGAGGCGGTCAGGCAGCGATCAGGCTTTGCCGGTGATTCGGCGGTACTTGGCCATCAGCTCTTCTTCGGTTTCCGGGTGCGCTTCATCCAGCGGGATGCAGTCGACCGGGCAGACCTGCTGGCACTGCGGCTCGTCGTAATGACCCACGCACTGGGTGCACAGGTTAGGGTCGATCACGTAGATCTCTTCGCCTTGGGAGATGGCCTCGTTCGGGCACTCGGGTTCGCAGACGTCGCAGTTGATGCAATCGTCGGTGATGATCAGGGACATGGGGACTCCGGCCGGGGCTCAGCGCCCGGGCATGTTCAACGCAGTGGGCACAATTGTGCCGCATTCGCGCCCGCAGTGCACGCGGGCGCGATGATCAGCCGCTAAAGATTACTTCTTGAAGCGTTCGGTCAGCGCATCTGCCACCACCGGGTGGACGAACTTGCTGATATCCCCCCCCAGCGCGGCAATTTCCCGGACCAGGGTCGAGGAAATGAACGAGTAGCGCTCCGAAGGCGTGAGGAACAGGCTTTCGACGTCGGGGGCCAGTTGCCGGTTCATGTTCGCCAGCTGGAACTCGTACTCGAAGTCGGACACCGCACGCAGGCCGCGCAGGAAGACATTGGCGCCCTGTTCCTTGGCGAAATGCGCCAGCAGCGAGGAGAAGCCGATGACTTCGACATTGGGCAGGTGCTTGGTGACCTCACGGGCGAGACCCACCCGTTGTTCCAGTGGGAACAGCGGGTTTTTTTTGGGGCTGGCCGCCACCGCGATGATCACGTGGTCGAACAGCCGCGAGGCGCGCTCGACCAGATCGCCATGGCCTTTGGTAATGGGGTCGAAAGTACCCGGGTACAACACTCGGTTCATCGCGTCATCCTGGCTGGAGTGCGTTGGGGAGTCGGATGGTAGCGCAGCGACGGCGCCCCGGCCAAGTCATGCGGCCGGCTGATGGCACTATAGACAGGGGCCCGGTTGCTTGTCATGCGCTGTGTGCCAGGCGGGCGACCAGCGCTTCGGTGAGCTTGGCGCTGATGGCATACACCGACAGTTGCGGGTTGGCACCGATGCTTGTGGGGAACAGCGAACCGTCGTGAATCGACAGGTTTTCCAGCTGGTGATGGCGGCCAAGGCTGTCGCACACCGCTTGGCGCGGGTCGTCGCCGAGGGCGCAGCCACCCATCACGTGAGCGCTGCCCAGGCGCGTGCGGAACGGCTCCAGGTGCAATTTGTCGATCATGGCCAAGGCCTGCTCCAGGCTGGATGCAGCCATGGCATCGCTGTGCACCGGGGTGACCTGGGTGGCGCCGGCGGCGAACTGGATTTGCGCCATGCTGCGATAGGCGCGGCGCAGACCGTCGCGCAGGTAGTCAGTGACCGGGTAATCGAGCACTGGTGAGCCATCGCCGCGCAGCTCCACGGCGCCGCCCTGGCTTTGCGGGTGGAAGCCGTCACGGAGCAGTGCCAGCATCACGTGGGTATGTGGCAGTTCAGCCATGCGCCGAGCATTCTCGTGGCCATGTCCGCCCAGCAGCGTGCTGGCCAGGGCCGGGTGCAGCGGAGGTACTTCCAGCTTGTAGCCAACCGGGCCGTCGCTGCCGTCTTGCCACTGGAAGTGGTCACTGTAAATGGACTGCGGCGCGCCGTAGTAGGGGTCGATACGGTCGTTGAAGCGTGCTGCGCTGAAGTTGACCAGGTGCAGGAAGGTGCGTTTGCCAAGGCGTCCATGTGGGTCGGGCGCGTCGGAGCGCAGCAGCAGGGCCGGGCTGTTGATGCCGCCACCAGCAAGAATGTAGTGGCGCGCGCGCACCCGGACCTGACGGCCTGTGGCGTGTATGCCTTGGCTATCCAGGGCCTGGCATGACAAGCCCTGGATGCGCTCGCCGTTGTGTTCGAAGCGCTCGGCCCGAGCCAGGTACAACAGCTCGCCGCCCTGTTCCAGGGTGGCGGGAATTCGCGTTACCAGCATCGATTGCTTGGCATTGACCGGGCAACCCATGCCGCAGTAGCCCAGGTTCCAGCAGCCGCGCACGTTGCGTGGGATCACTGCCCAGCGATAGCCCAGCTGTTCGCAGCCACGGCGCAGCACGTCATTGTTGGCATTCGGTGGCAGGGCCCATGGGGTGATGCCCAGTTCCTGCTCGATGCGTTCGAACCAGGGGCGCATTTGCTCTTCGCCCAGGCCGGTCACGTCATGGGCCGCGGCCCAGTGCGCCAGGGTCTGTGGCGGCGTGCGAAAGCTCGAGGTCCAGTTGACCAGCGTGGTGCCGCCCACGGCACGGCCCTGGAGGATGGTGATGGCGCCGTCCTTGCTCATGCGGCCCAGGCCTTCCTGGTACAGGCTGGCATAGGCTTCGTTTTCCAGCAGGTGGAAATCGCTGCTGGTCTTCAGCGGGCCTTCTTCGATCAGCAGCACCTTGAAGCCGGCAGTGCTGAGCATCTGTGCGCTGGTAGCCCCACCGGCGCCGCTGCCGATCACGGCAACGTCGGCCTCCAGCGTGAGGTCGTGCTCCAGGCGCGACGCGTCGTGGGTGATCCAGCCGCGTTCCAGGCCTTGGCGAAAGGGGTCGGGTACAGGCATTGGCGCTGCTCTTGTCGATTTCAGATTTTCGGTGGCCCCGGGTAACCGCAGTTGGCCCAGGATTCAGGGCGTTCGTACCAGGCCATCTGCAGCAACTGCAGCAGCGAGGCGTGGCCCATGCGCAGCAGGTTCAGCGAGCTGTGCTGCCAACGTTGCAGGAAGGCCGTGACCTGCGCGGCGCTGGCGTATTCCCATGCGCCCCAGACACCGGTCAGTGGGCCACGGGTGAGCGGCAGGTTGAGCACGTCGAACAATTGCCGGGTGAGCTTGAGCATTTCCGGCGACAGCGCCGCCAACTTGTGGTCGAGGCTGTGCAGCACCAGAGTCTCGGCGGGCTGCGTGCCGGCCAGTACCACCGGGATCAGCGCGTTCAGCAGCGGCAGGTCGTCGTCGCGCAGTACCTGGTAGCCCGTCGCGGCTGTCTGTGCGCTGCAGCCGACCAGGCTGGTACCGGCCAGAAAGACGCTGGCGCCAAGGCTGAAACGCAGCAGGTCGCGGCGGTGCATGGGCCGGCCCTCAGCGGATGAAAAGCTTGAAGACCAGACGCTGCAGGGCTTTGCCATAAGGCGGGTAGATCAGCCGGGCAGCGTTGAAGCGTTGCTTGGCCAGCACCGCCTTGGCCTTGCTGAAAGTCAGGAAGCCGTCATGGCCATGGTAATGGCCCATGCCTGAAGGGCCGATGCCACCGAACGGCAAGTCATCCTGAGCCACGTGCAGCAGGGTGTCGTTCAGGCATACCCCGCCGGAGTGGGTGTGGCGCAACACCTGCTCCTGAGGGGCGCGGTCATAGCCGAAGTAGTACAGCGCCAGAGGGCGCGGGCGCTGGTTGATATAGGCCAATGCCTGCTCGAGGCTGTCGTAGGGCACCAGCGGCAGCAGCGGGCCGAAGATTTCGTCCTGCATCACCAGCATGCCGTCGTTCACCTCCAGCAGCAGGTGTGGTGGCAGGCGCCGGCCCTGGCGGGTTTCACCGGGGTACAGGTCGAGCACCTGCGCACCTTTGGCATGGGCGTCGTCCAGCAGATGCTGCAAGCGCTGCAGTTGGCGCGTGTTGATGATGGCGGTGTAGTCGGGGTTGTCGGCGATGCGCGGGTACAGCCGGTGTACGGCACGCTGGTAGGCGTCGCTGAAGGCCTCCAGCCGCTCGCGTGGCACCAGCACGTAGTCGGGGGCGACGCAGGTCTGCCCGGCGTTGAGGGTCTTGCCGAAGGCGATGCGCTCGGCGGCAGTGTCCAGCGGTACGTCGGCCGAGACTATGGCTGGCGACTTGCCGCCCAGCTCCAGAGTGACGGGGGTCAGGTTGTGCGCCGCAGCCAGCATTACCTGGCGCCCCACGCTGGTGGCGCCGGTGAACAACAGGTGATCGAACGGCAGGCGGGCAAAGGCCTGACCTACCTCTACCTCGCCGAGCACCACGCTGACCAGATCGGTGGGGAACACCTGCTCCAGTAGTTGCTTGAGCGCCTGGCCAGTGGCGGGCGTGGCTTCGCTGAGCTTGAGCATGACCCGGTTGCCGGCGGCCAGGGCACAGGTCAGCGGGCCGATGGCGAGGAACAGCGGGTAGTTCCACGGCACGATGATGCCGACCACGCCCAGGGGTTGGTAGCGCACCTGAGCGCTGGCCGGCTGGAAGGCCAGGCCGACCTTGCGCCGGCTGGCGCGCATCCAGCGCTGCAGGTGCTTTTCGGCGTGGCGCAGGCCTTGCACCGAGGGCAGCAGCTCGGCCAGCAGGGTCTCGTCAGCGCTGCGCCCCTCAAAGTCCTGGCCGATTGCCTCGATCAGTTCGGCCTGGCCGGCCAGCAAGGCTTCCCGCAGGCTTTTCAGCCATTGGCGCCGCTGCGCCGCCGCTGGCAAGGGGTTGCCGGCAAAGGCCTGGCGCTGGATGGCGAACGTCGCCGCAAGGTCGAGGTCGGATTGCACAGGGGGCAAGGCACTGGGCGAGTTCATGGCGGCTTCGAGTCCGGGCAGGGATTCCCTAGAGCCTATACTCTAATTTGTACGATGGTGCGAATTTTTACGCGTTGTCGAGCGGTGCATTCCACCGCCAATACGCCGTAAGATGACCCTTTGATGAAGGCCCGCAGACTGGGAGCTGAGCATGGCCCCGCGCATGAAGACCCGAGAGCGCATCGTGCAGAACAGCCTCGAGCTGTTCAACCAGCAGGGCGAACGCAGTGTCAGTACCAACCACATTGCCGCGCACATGGAAATTTCGCCCGGCAACCTGTATTACCACTTCCCCAACAAGCAGGCGATCATCGCTTTGCTGTTCAGCCAGTACGAAGAACTGGTGGACAGCTTCCTGCGCCCGCCGCAAGGCCGCGCGGCGACCGTGGAGGACAAGCGCTTCTACCTCAAGGCCCTGCTGGCGGCGATGTGGAACTACCGTTTTCTGCACCGCGACCTGGAGCACCTGCTGGACAGCGACCCGGAACTGGCCGCCCGTTATCGGCGCTTTTCCGAGCGCTGCCTGCGCCAGGGCCAGGCGATCTACCGCGGCTTCGTCGAGGCGGGCATCCTGGCCATGGCACCAGCGCAGATCGAATCGCTGACCATCAATGCCTGGATCGTGTTGACGTCCTGGGTACGTTTTCTCAGCACCACGCGGGAGCATTCCGCGCACCTGGGTGAAGAAGCCTTCAAGCGCGGCGTCTACCAGGTACTGGTGCTGGAGCTCGGCTTCGTCACCGACAACGCCCGCAATGCCGTGGACGCCCTTTGCCAAGAATTCCATGTACCGTTCAACCAGGCCCTGGAGCACTAGCCCAGGGCCTTAGTGCTATCGATAGTGCCATCGATCAGGAGATTGTCATGCCCCTTGCGCAATTGATCACCCCGCAGCAGTTGGCCGAGCGTCTGGGCTCGCCCAAGTTGGTGATCCTCGACTGCCGCTTTGCCCTCGAGGATGTGGACTATGGCCAACGCAGCTACGCCCAGGGGCATATTGCCGGGGCGCATTTTGCCGACCTGGAGCGTGACCTCAGCGGGCCGGTGAGCAAGGGGCGCACCGGGCGCCATCCGTTGCCGGATGCGCGCCGGCTGGTCGAGCGCTTGCGTGAGTGGGGCCTGGACGATGACAGCGAGGTGGTGCTGTACGACGACGGCCCTGGTGCTTTTGCTGCCCGTGCCTGGTGGCTGCTGGCCTGGCTGGGCAAGCGCAGCGGCGTGGCGATCCTCGATGGTGGCCTGAAGGCCTGGCATGCGGCGCACTTGCCGCTCAGCCTGGACCCGCCGCTCAAGCGGGAAGGCACCTTCAACGGTGAGCCGGACGGCAAGCTGCTGATCGATGCCGAGCACCTGGCCAAGCGCTTGGGTAATGCAGACCTGACGTTGATCGATGCGCGTGCCTTGCCGCGCTTCCGTGGCGAAGTGGAGCCGATCGATCCGGTGGCGGGGCATATTCCCGGGGCGCAGTGCGCGGCATTTACCGACAACCTGGGGGCTGATGGGCGTTTCCTGCCGCCGGAGCAGCTGAAACAGCGCTTTGCCGAAAAGCTGGCCGGGCGTGCGCCGGAGCAGTTGGTGGCGTATTGCGGTTCAGGGGTGACGGCGTGCCATAACCTGTTTGCCCTGGCATTGGCGGGGTATCCGCTGGGCAAGCTGTATGCTGGGTCGTGGAGCGAGTGGATCAATGATCCCGCTCATGGCGTAGCCACAGGGGAGTAAGCAGGCTCGGCCTCATCGCCGGCAAGCCAGCTCCCACAGGTACACCACTGCCCATCAGGCCTGTGCCATCCCTGTGGGAGCTGGCTTGCCGGCGATGAGGCCGGTACTGCCAATGAAAACTGCGGCTTTTATTGGCCTTCCACCAGCCACTGCGGGATCCGCCGTTCCAGGTAATACCCCGGGTTGCGCAGGCTGCCGTCGACAAAGCCCACATGGCCGCCGCGGCTGTGCAGTTCGAAGCGGGTCTGCGGCGCCAGTTCGCGGGCCGTCGGCAGGCTGTGGCCAGAGACGAAAGGGTCATCGCTGGAGTGGATGATCAGCGTCGGCGTGCGGTTCTGGCCGAGGAAAAAATGACTGGATGAGCGGCGGTAGTAGTCGTGTGCATCGCGAAAGCCGTTCAGCGGTGCGGTGACCTTGCCGTCAAAATCCCAGAACGTGCGCAGGTTGCCCAACGGCCCCAGCCCTTGCAGCGTCGCCAGCCGTTCATGCTGGCCCTTGTCGTGGAAGTACCGCTGCTTGAGCTGCACATAAGCCAGCATTTCACGCATGAAATGCGCCTGGTACACCTTTGAAAAGCCCTGGCCGATGCGGTCGGCGCAGTGGTCCAGGCGAAACGGCACCGACACTGCCACCGCAGCCTGCAACTGGCTGGCGACACCGCTTTCGCCCAGGTACTTCAGCAGCACATTGCCCCCCAGCGAATAACCCACCGCATACAACGGCGCCAGAGGGCGCTGGGCGCGCAGGTGGCTGACGATTTCGGCCAGGTCTTCGCTGGCGCCGGAATGGTAGCTGCGCGGCAGCAGGTTGGGCTCGCCCGAGCAACCGCGCCAGTTCACCGCCACACTGGCCCAGCCGCGGCCTTGCAGCGCTTGCTGCAAGCCTTTGACATAGGGCGAGTGGGAGGAACCGGTCAGCCCGTGCAGTACAAGCACCAACGGTGCATGCGGCTGGTGCGGGCCGTGCCAGTCCAGGTCTATGAAATCGCCATCGGCCAGCCATAACCGTTCGCGGTTGCGTTGCAGTTCGGGCAACTTTCGCCACAGTGGCCCCCATAGGGTTTGCAGGTGGGGGTTGGACAGGCCGATGGCCGGGCGGAATGTGGCGCTGGGGCTGGGCATGCTGGGCGACTCGTGATGTGCCTGCCTAGAGTGCCATGAAACAGCGCCACTGTACCTGCGCTATTGGTCGGTGGCTGGCAGCGGTTGCTGTTCGACACGTGGCCCGACACTGACCTGCACCTTATAGTCCAGGTCGAGCCGGCGCTGCATCACCGCGCGGATATCCGCCGGGCTCAGCCTGCCGATGCGCTCGATGTAAGTGTTCAGGTAGTCTGCGGGCTGACGTTGCTGGGTCATCTCCGTGAGCAATGCCGCCAGGCTGTTGTTCTGCGCCACGCCACGCAGCAACTGCCCGGCCAGCTGTTTGCGCGCCAGCTGGAGCTCGGCCTGGGTTGGCCCTTCCTCCATGAAATCGCGCAGCAAGGCTGCTACCAGTTCCTGGGAGCTTTGCACGTACGGTGGCGCGATCTCCCACTCTATGGTGAACAGCCCGCCAGCACTCAACGGCAAAGCACGGCTGTAGATGCCGTAGGTCAACCCGCGACGTTGGCGCAGTTCCACCATCAGGCGCGACTCGAGGCCTGAACCCAACACTTCACTGGCCAGCACCAGGGCTGGGAATTCCGGGTCATTGGCGGGAACGTTCATGGGCAGAGCCAGCAGCACTGTACTGCTCGTGCCGGGCTGTTCGACGTTGATGGTTGCATGTGTGGCTACCGGGACGGCTGGCAGGTCAACGGCGGACCAGCCTTTCGGCAGGGCCTGGCTGATCTGTTGCGCTATGGCTTGCGCTTCGCTCAGGGCCAGGTCCCCGACAAGCACAATTTCCAGGTTGCTGGCGCTGTAGGCGCGTTGGTGGAATGCCCGCAGGTCTTCAGGGCTGACGGCGTCCACGCCTTGAATGGTGCTGCCCAGCGGGTTGCCATAGGGATGACCCTGGAACAAATGGCGAAACGCCTCGCTGCGTGCTCTGAGCCTGGGGCGCCGTTCGCGTGAAGCGTTGTGCTGCACGAGCTGGAGTTTGATCTTTTCCAGGGCGGGTGCAGGGAAAGCCGGGTTTGCCACGAGGTCGGTAAACAGGTCCAAGGCCGGCTCGAGTATCGTTTTCGTGCTCACGCTGCGCAGACTGAGCGTTGAATGTTCCAGGCGTATCTGCTTTTCCAGGATTGCTCCCAGGCGTTCCATGCCCGCAGCTTGCCGAGCAACCGTGTAGCGCTGGCCGCCCTCGTCGAGCATGTACAGTGTCAAGGCTGCCAGGCCGGGCTGCTCGGTGTCCTGGGTCGTGCCGGCCTTGAACCGCAGGACAACGTCGACGATAGGCAGCCCGCGTGTTTCGACGAATTTCACGCCGGCGCCTGCTTCCGTGGTCCACGTCTGCACCTGCACCTGAACGGGTTCGAGCTGGTCAAGGTCAACCCCTTGGGCCGAGACCAGGCTACCGAAACCTCGGTTGGCGCCAGTCGGCTGCGGCATGCTCGCGATCTTGTCATTCATCTGTACTTTCCTTGTGGTGCATGAAGGTGATGGCCGCACGGGCTTCAGTCAGGAACTCCAGGGCAACCAGGCCTAACTGCTCGGCTGTCACGGCTTCGATGGCTTGCCGCTCATCGTCCAGGGCGACAGGGTCCAGACCGCAGGCGGCCTGTTTGCCAATGGCCTCTGCCTGTCTCCCGATGTCGTCCCTTTCGAACAGTTGCCTGGCCAGCAGACGAGCCTTGGCGCGTTGAAGGTCTTCCTTGGAGGGGGCTGACTGGCGGAACGCTTCGATTTCCAGCATCAGCCTTTCGGCTGCTGACTCCGGCGTAACCTGCGGGCTGCAGAACGCATAGAAGGTCAGCAGGCTGTCACCGCGCTGCCATGGCTCATAGGTCGCTCTCAAGCCCTGTAGCAGCGGAGTGTCCTGTACCAACAGGCGCTGCAGCGTGCTGGCGTGGCCTTCGGCAAGAATGTCGGGCAACAGGCGCAGTGCACAGGCTTGCGTGGCAGACCGGGCGGTGCATTGGCTGGGAATGTTGAAGCTGACGATCACGCCGGTGTTCAGACCATGCCAGTTCAGGGTCTGGATGCGCCGAACCTGCCCGGAGGGATTGGAGGGTGTTTGCCGGAGTGGCAGGCGCCGGGCGGGGATCGTCGCAAAATGGCGGGTCACCAGCTTTTGCAGCTGTGCCAGAGTAATGTCGCCGGCCACGGCGAGCGTGGCGTTGTTGGGGTGGTACCAGGTCTGGTACCAGGTGCGCGCCGCCGCCGGGGTCATATGGCCCAGGTCGGTCTTGTAGCCAATCACGGGCGTGCCATAGCCGCTGTTGCCGTAGGCCAGCGACAGGTGATGTTCCAGTGCCAGTGCCAAGGGGCTGTTGTCGACATCCTCGCGTCGCTCGGCCATGACCACCGCCAGTTCACGGGCAAAGGGCGCATCGCTGAGAGTGGCGCTGGCCATGACGTCGGCCATCGCCTCCAGCGCAATCTCCACATGGTTGCGAGGCAATGTCAGCGGAAAGACCGTTGCATCGGCGTAGGTGAAGGCATTCGGGGCACCGCCCAGGTGGGTCATGAGGTTGCATACTGGCCTGGGGCCAGTTTGCTGCTGCCTTCGAACAGCAGATGCTCCAGGGCATGGGACAGGCCGGTGTGGCCTCCAGGTTCGTAGCTGGAGCCTACGTGGTACCACAGCTGTACGCTGACCAGTGGCGCACGATGGTCTTCACGCAGGTAGACCCGCAGGCCGTTGGCAAGGGTAAAGGCGTGTACCGAACTTGCTGGCGCAGGCGGGGATGGGCGCGCGGTCATGGTTGAAGTGCTCCTGCAGGAAAGGAAGGAGCAGCTTCAGCCATGGGGGCGGCGGGTTTGTGGTAACTAAATACGGCAACCCTGGGTTAGCGGGTCAGCCCCGTTGCCAAAGTGCGTAATGCACTTGGCCGGTCTTCTTCTCGCGATGCAGGCGCCAGTTGCCCGGTAGTTGCAAGGTCGACGGCGCAGCTTCGCTTTCGGTATAGACCCACGCCTGCTCGCGCAGCCACTGGTTCTGCTCCAGCAGGTTGCAGGTGTCGGCCAGAAGGTCCTGGTGGAACGGCGGGTCAAGGAACACCACGTCGAACTGCTGCTTGGCCGGGCCTTGCAAATAGCGCAGGGCGTCGGTTTGCAGGATTTGCCCGCGCGGGCAGCGCAGGATCTCGAGGTTGTTCTTCAGGTTGGCGATTGCCGCAGGGTTGCTGTCCAGCGCCACGGCGTCTTCGGCCCCGCGGGACAGGGCTTCGAGCACCAGGGCGCCGCTGCCGGTGAAGGCGTCCAGCACGCGGGCGCCCTCGATGTATGGTGCCAGCCAGTTGAATACGGTTTCCCGCACGCGGTCAGGCGTTGGTCGCAGGCCTTCACCTTCGGGCACTGCCAGGCGGCGGCTGCGCCACTCGCCGGCGATGATGCGCAGGTGGCCCTGGCCCTTGCTTTGGCCCGATTGGGGACGGGCGGGTGGGGTGGATCTTGGCATTAATGCTCCGGTACCCCGAGCGGTTGCTCGGAGGGCTTGTCAGTGGGTGCTGGCAGCGGTTTTTGTGGCACTTTCGGGCCAACGGTGACGATCACCAGTTTATCGGCTGACAGGTGTTTGTTCATGGCCGCCTTGACCTGCTCGACGGTGAGGGCCTGGGATTGCTGCATGAAGTCCTCCAGCCAGGTCTGCGGCAGGTTGTAGAAGCCAATGGCGCCCAACTGGCCGACGATACTGGCGTTGCTGGCATTGGACAGCGGGAAGCTGCCGGCCAGTTCGCGCTTGGCATCGTCCAGTTCCTGCTGGGTGGGGCCGGCCTTGAGGTAGTCGGTGAGAATGTCCTGCACCAGCTCGAGCGTGCCTTCGCTGAGCTCGGCACGGGTCTGCAGGTTGATCATGAACGGGCCACGCACCTGCATTGGGCTGAACACCGAGTACACGCCGTAGGTCAGGCCGCGCTTTTCACGCACCTCGCTCATCAGCCGGGTGCCGAACGCACCACCGCCGAGAATCTGGTTGCCCAGTGACAGGGCCGGCCAGTCCGGGTCCTGGCGGTCGATGCCAAGCTCGGCCAGCATCAGGTGCGTCTGCTTGGACGGGAAGTCGATGTGGGTCAGCCCTGCCTTGGCGTCAGTGGGTTGGGCTGGTGCGGCCAGCGCCGGGCCCTTGGGCAGGCCGGCGGACACTTGGGCGGCGATAGCTTCGGCTTCGGCGCGGCTGAGATCGCCGACCAGGGCGATGACCGCATTGCCGCCGGTGTAGGCCTTGGCATGGAAGGCACGCAGCTGCGCCAGGGTGATGCCGTTGATGCTTTCGGCAGTGCCGTCGCTCGGGTGGGCGTAGGGGTGGTCGCCATAGAGCTTGCCGAACAAGGCCTTGCCGGCGATCTTGCCGGGGTTCTGCTTTTCGTATTCGAAGCCGGCCAGCATCTGGTTCTTGATGCGCTTGAGAGCGTCTTCCGGGAAGGTCGGCTTGCCAGCAACCTCGGTGAACAGCTTGAGCGCCGGTTCGCGTTTGTCCTTGGCACTGAGGCTGCGCAGCGAGGCCACGGCCATGTCACGGTAGGATCCGTTGCCAAAGTCCGCGCCCAGGCCTTCGAAGCCTTGGGCGATGGCGGTCACGTCCTTGCCGGCTACGCCCTCGTTGAGCATGGCATTGGTCAGGGCCGCGAGGCCCGGGGTGCCGGCGTCCTGGCTGCTGCCGGCGGCGAAGGTGATGCGCAGGTCGAACATCGGCAGTTCGCGGGCCTCGACGAACAGCACCCGGGCACCTTCGGCGGTATTCCAGTGCTGGATGTTCAACTGGCGCCGGCTGGGTGCCTTGCCATCCAGCTCGGCTAGCGACTGCAAGGTATTGGCCGGGCGGGCCGCGCTGCTGTCGGCCTTGGTGGCGTTGTCGGCCATGGCCGGAGCGGCCAGTACTGTTGCCAGGGCCAGGGCGCGGATTCCCGTGGCCAGCAGGGTTGGGCGTGGTGTGCGGCGATCACTCATGAGCGGACTCCTCGGGCAGTACATGGGCAACGCTCAGGCGTTCGCGAGTGAAGTAGGTGCGCGCGGCGTTCTGGATGTCCTGCGGGGTGATGCGCTTGAGCTCGTCCAGCTCACTGTCGATCAGTTTCCACGACAGGCCGACGGTTTCCAGCTGGCCGATGGTGGTGGCCTGGCTGCTGATGGAGTCGCGGTCGTAGACCAGGCCGGCAATGACCTGGGCGCGTACGCGCTCCAGCTCTTCGGCGCTGGGCGGGGTGGTCTTGAGTTCGTCCAGCAATTGCCAGATGCCCTTCTCGACATCGGCGAGGGTTTTCTGCTTCTGCACGTTTGGCGTGGCCGAGATCAGGAACAGGCTGTCGCCGCGGGTGAAGGCGTTGTAGCTGGACGAGGCACCGGCTACCAGCTCCTGGCCACGCTCCAGGCGTGCCGGCATACGGGCGCTGTAGCCGCCGTCGAGCAGTGCCGAGATCAGGCGCAGGGCGTGCACCGTGCGCGGGTCCTTGGCAGTGGCCAGGCCGGGAGCGTTGAAGCCGTAGATCAGGCTGGGCAGCTGGGTGCGCACGTGCAGGGTCAGCTGGCGCTGGCCCGGTTCTGCCAGTTCCAGTGGCAGCTTGGCCGGCGGTACGGCGCGCTTGGGGATGCTGGCGAAGTATTTCTGCGCCAGGCCCTTGACCTCATCGACGGTGACATCGCCGACCACCACCAAGGTAGCGTTGTTGGGGGCATACCAGGATTCGTACCAGTGGCGCAGTTCCTCGACCTTCATGCGCTCCAGGTCGGCCATCCAGCCGATGGTCGGGGTGTGGTAGCCGCTGGCCGGGTAGGCCATGGCGCGGAACAGCTCGAATGCCTTGGCGTTGGGCTGGTCGTCGGTGCGCAGGCGGCGTTCTTCCTTGATCACCTCGATTTCGCGGCTGAACTCGTCGGCGGGCAGGCGCAGGCTGGCCAGGCGGTCGGCCTCCAGCTCCAGGGCAACCGGCAGGCGGTCGCGGGCCAGCACCTGGTAATAGGCGGTGTAGTCGTCGCTGGTGAAGGCGTTTTCTTCGGCGCCGATGTCACGCAGGATGCGCGAGGCCTCGCCGGGGCCGACCTTGGCGCTGCCCTTGAACATCATGTGTTCCAGCGCGTGGGACAGGCCGGTCTGGCCCGGGGTTTCGTAGCTGGAGCCAACCTTGTACCAGATCTGCGAGACCACTACCGGGGCGCGATGGTCCTCGCGCACGACCACTTTCAGACCGTTGTCGAGGATGAATTCGTGGGTGGGTTGCACATCGGCGGCGAAAGCCGCGAGCGGCAGGCAGAGCGTGCCGAGCAACAGGCCAGCGGCGCGGCGGGCTAGAGCATTCATACGGTGTTTAACCTGTTCGGCGGCCCGCTGGTTTAGCGTCGGCGGGCCAGGAGGTGCTAGGATACTGATCCGGTTGCCTGGCGACCATGCCTGTCGCCGTTCTGGCCTGCAGGACACTAAGACAAAACGTTGCGCATGAACCAGCCGGCTTCAAGATAGTCTGTTCTGCGTAGAGAGAATTCCCGATGCGCCATAGCTGGCCCATCGCTACCCTGAGATAGCCGTCTTCCATGTTTGGTTCCAACGACGACAAAAAAGCGCCGGCCGAGGCTGGTGAGAAGAAAGGCCTGTTCAGCTGGTTTCGCAAGAAACCGCAGCAACCTGTGGCAACGGGCGTGCCCGAGAATGAATCCCCAGCCGTCGAGCAGCCTGCAGCCGCTCCGGTCGAGGGGGCTACCGCCGAAGCGCCACAGGCCCCTGAGCCCGTTCAGGCCCCTGCCGCCCCACAGCTGACCGAACCGCAGCAGGTCGCCGCACCGGTCCAGCCCCCGTTGGTCGAGGCCCCTGTTCCCGAACCGGTTGCTTCCCAACCGTTGCAGGCCCCTGAACCCGAGCCGGTTGCGTCCCAGCCGCTGGTAGCACCTGCACCGCAGCCGGTCGCGTCCATGCCCTTGCAGGCGGCCCCGGTCGAACCAGCCCCTGTCGAGGCGGCCCCGGTCGTCGAGCCGGCCCTGCCGGTCAGCAGCCTGGTGCTGCCGGTTGCCGAAGAGCCCGTGGCCCTGGTGCCGGATCTGGAGCCGAAAGCGCCGCCCGCGATCCCGGAGCGACCAGCACCAGCGCCCGCTGCCCCCGAGGCTGAAGCCCCGGTAGCCGCGCAGGCCGAGCAGGCCAAGCCCGGCTTCTTCGCCCGCCTCAAGCAGGGCCTGTCGAAGACCAGCGCCAGCATCGGCGAGGGCATGGCCAGCCTGTTCCTGGGCAAGAAGGTCATCGATGACGACCTGCTCGACGAAATCGAAACTCGCCTGCTGACCGCCGACGTCGGTGTGGAAGCCACTTCCACCATCGTCCAGAACCTGACCCAGAAGGTTGCCCGCAAGCAGCTGGCCGACGCCGATGCCCTGTACAAGTCGCTGCAGGAAGAGCTGGCTGCGCTGTTGCGCCCGGTCGAGCAGCCGCTAGTGGTGCAGGCTCAGAACAAGCCCTACGTGATCCTGGTGGTCGGTGTGAACGGCGCCGGCAAGACCACTACCATCGGCAAACTGGCCAAGAAGCTGCAGCTCGAAGGCAAGAAAGTGATGCTGGCTGCTGGCGACACCTTCCGTGCCGCTGCGGTCGAGCAGCTGCAGGTGTGGGGCGAGCGTAACCAGATCCCGGTGATCGCCCAGCACACCGGCGCCGACTCCGCTTCGGTGATCTTCGATGCCGTACAGGCCGCCAAGGCCCGTGGCGTCGATGTGCTGATCGCCGACACCGCTGGCCGCCTGCACACCAAAGACAACCTGATGGAAGAGCTGAAGAAGGTCCGCCGGGTCATCGGCAAGCTCGATGCCGAAGCGCCGCACGAGGTGCTGCTGGTGCTGGATGCCGGCACCGGCCAGAACGCCATCAGCCAGGCCAAGTACTTCAACCAGAGTGTCGAACTGACCGGCCTGGCCCTGACCAAGCTGGATGGCACTGCCAAGGGCGGGGTGATCTTCGCCCTGGCCAAGCAGTTCAAGCTGCCGATCCGCTTCATCGGTGTCGGTGAAGGCATCGACGACCTGCGTACCTTCGAAGCCGAGCCGTTCGTCAAGGCTCTGTTCGCCGAGCGAGACTGAACATGATCCGATTCGAACAGGTTGCCAAGCGCTATCCCAATGGTCATGTGGGTTTGCATGAGCTGAGTTTCCGGGCGCGCCGGGGCGAATTCCTGTTCGTCACCGGCCACTCGGGCGCGGGCAAGAGCACCTTGCTGCGCCTGCTGCTGGCGATGGAGCGCCCGACCAGCGGCAAGCTGATGCTGGCCGGGCAGGACCTGGGCCAGATCAGCAATTCGCAGATCCCGTTCCTGCGCCGGCAGATCGGCGTGGTGTTCCAGAACCACCAGCTGTTGTTCGACCGCACGGTGTTCAACAACATTGCCTTGCCACTGCAGATCCTCGGCCTGTCCAAGGCCGAGGTCGCCAAGCGCGTGGACTCGGCGCTGGAGCGAGTGTCGCTGGCCGACAAGGGCGAGCTGTTTCCGGCCGACCTGTCCACCGGGCAGCAACAACGGGTGGGTATCGCCCGCGCCATCGTCCACCAGCCAGCCCTGCTGCTGGCCGACGAACCCACCGGTAACCTCGACCCGCGCCTGGCCGCAGAGATCATGGGGGTATTCGAGGACATCAACCGCCTGGGTACCACGGTATTGATCGCCAGCCACGACCTGGCACTGATTGCACGCATGCGCCACCGCATGCTGACCTTGCAGCGCGGCCGCTTGATCGGCGATGGGGAGGCCGGGCAATGAGCACTACACGTACGCCGAAAGTTTCCGAGCGGGTTGCGCCGAAACCGGCCGACCCGCAACCGGCGAAGAAAAAGCACGACGACGATGATGGCCCGGATTTCCGCACGCTGCTGCATGCCTGGCTGGAAAGCCACCGCGCCAGCATGGCCGACAGCCTGCGCCGGCTGGGCAAGCAGCCGATCGGCAGCTTCTTCACCTGCCTGGTAATGGCGGTGGCGCTGAGCATGCCCATGGGGCTGTCGTTGCTGCTGAAGAACGTCGAGAAGCTTGGCGGCTCGTGGCAGCGCGCCGCGCAGATTTCTCTGTACCTCAAGCTCGATGCAGGCAGCCGTGAAGGCGAGGCGCTGCGCGACGAGATCAAGGGCATGCCCGGCGTGGCCGACGCGCAGTATGTCAGCCGTGAGGAGGCGCTGGAGGAGTTCCAGCAGCAGTCCGGCCTGGGCGAGGCTCTGCGTGAACTGCCAGACAACCCGCTGCCTGGCGTGGTAGTGGTGACCCCTACCGAAGTCGATAAACCAGCCCTGGAAGCCTTGCGTCAGCGCCTGTCGGAGCTGCCGCGGGTGGAAGTGGCGCAACTTGATCTGGTATGGGTCGAGCGCTTGGCGGCCATCCTCAAGTTGGGTGACCGCTTCGTCTTCGGCCTGGCCGTGATGCTGATTTCTGCCCTGCTGTTAGTAATCGGTAACACAATTCGTCTACACATTGAAAACCGCCGTACCGAGATCGAAGTGATCAAGCTGGTAGGTGGTACAGATGCCTACGTACGCCGGCCTTTCCTGTACATGGGCGCGCTTTATGGCCTGGGTGCAGGGGTGATCGCGTGGGGCATCCTGGCGTTTGGCCTGAACTGGCTGAACGAGGCGGTGGTAGGGCTTTCCGGGCTGTACGGCAGCGACTTCGCCCTGGGCGGAGTGCCGGCGTCCGATGGTCTGTCGCTCTTGATCGGAGCGGTGCTGTTGGGGTATATCGGTGCATGGATCGCAGTGGCCCGCCATCTGAACGAGCTGGCACCGCGATAGTTTTTACGTGCCAGCATTGACAAATTCTTCACTATGGAACTTGTACCGTCGTTCCAGGTCAATGTTGGCAGCGCCCACAAGGCGTGAGTTCTGTAAGTCGGAGGTTCTTGAATGACCACATCGTTGCAACCTGCCTATGCCCTGGTACCCGGTGCAAACCTGGAAGCCTACGTGCACACGGTCAACAGCATCCCGCTGCTGACTGTCGAGCAGGAGCGTGATCTGGGCGAGCGTCTCTATTATGAGCAGGATGTCGAGGCCGCTCGTCAAATGGTGATGGCCCACCTGCGTTTCGTCGTACATATCGCCCGTAGCTATGCCGGCTACGGGCTGGCCCAGGCCGACCTGATCCAGGAAGGCAACGTCGGGTTGATGAAAGCCGTCAAACGCTTCAACCCGGAAATGGGCGTGCGCCTGGTTTCGTTCGCCGTGCACTGGATCAAGGCAGAGATCCACGAGTTCATCCTGCGCAACTGGCGCATCGTCAAGGTGGCCACCACCAAGGCCCAGCGCAAGCTGTTCTTCAACCTGCGCAGCCAGAAGAAGCGTCTGGCCTGGCTGAACAACGACGAAGTGCACCGCGTGGCGGAAAGCCTTGGCGTGGAGCCGCGTGAAGTGCGCGAGATGGAAAGCCGCCTCAGTGGCCAGGACATGGCCTTCGATCCGGCAGCGGAAGCTGACGACGACAGTGCCTTCCAGTCGCCTGCACATTACCTGGAAGACCACCGTTACGACCCGGCGGTGCAGCTGGAGGATGCAGACTGGAGCGACAACTCCACCAGCAACCTGCACGAAGCACTGCAAGGGCTGGACGAGCGTAGCCGCGACATTCTCTACCAGCGCTGGTTGGCGGAAGAGAAGGCCACGTTGCATGAGCTGGCGGACAAGTACAGCGTTTCGGCCGAGCGTATTCGCCAGCTGGAGAAGAATGCGATGAACAAGGTCAAGGCGCTGATCGCGGCCTGATCAGGCCTTGGTTGCACAGAAAAGCCGCTGGCCCCTGATCGGGTGAGCGGCTTTTTTATTTGTGTTGGCTTTTCTGACCTCTTCGCGGGTGAACCCGCTCCCACAGGTATTGCACAAGTCTAACGGGCAGTGCAGTACCTGTGGGAGCGGGTTCACCCGCGAAGAGGCCGGCACAGCATTCAAAGCTTTCGAGACGAGTCGAGCTGCATCAGGTAGCTGGGCCCACCCAACTGGCTCATCTGCCGACGAATCCAGCCGGCCCGGCTGGCCACGTAGGCACTGGGCCGGCTGGCACTCCACTTGATCGGGCTCGGCAGCACCGCTGCCAGCTGCGCCGCCTGCTGGCGGCTAAGCCGGCTGGCATCGACGCCAAAGTGGTAGCGCGCTGCCGCCTGGGCGCCAAACACACCTTTGCCCCATTCGGCACTGTTCAGGTAGACCTCGAGAATCCGCTCCTTCGACCAGAACAACTCGATCAACGCGGTGAACCAGGCCTCCAGCCCTTTGCGGAACCAGCTGCGCCCGGACCACAGGAACAGGTTCTTGGCCACCTGCTGGGTCAGGGTGCTGGCACCGCGAATGCTGCCGCCTCGCTCGTTATAGGCCAGCGCCGCCTGGATGGCCGGGATGTCGAAGCCCCAGTGGTTGGCGAACTTCTGGTCTTCGCCAGCGATAACCGCGACCTTGAGGTCGTCGGAGATGTTTTCCCACGGCTCCCAGTCGCGCTGCAGGTCGATCGGCTCGCCATTCACCCAAGACTGTACCTTGCGCTCGACCATCAGCGCCGTACCGGGTGGTGGCACCCAGCGGAACACCAGCACCAGCACGATGCTGCCGGCAGCGAACCAGAGCAGGGCGCGGGAGAGGCGGCGGAGAAGGGTTGGCAGCATGGCGATGGCTTGGCCGTACGGGTGGAAGGGGCCATTATACAGACCCGATCCAAGGAGTCGTCCCATGCTTCGCAGCTTCCTGATGCTTGCCGCCTTTTTCGGCTTCACCGGTGTCGCCCTGGGCGCTTTCGCCGCCCACGGCCTGAAAAACCGGCTGACGGCCGACTACCTGGCGATCTTCCAGACCGGTGTGACCTACCAGTTGGTGCATGCCCTGGCGATCTTCGCCGTCGCCGTGCTCTCGGTGCACCTGCCAGGGCGCCTGGTCGGCTGGGCTGGCGGCCTGTTTGCCCTGGGCATAGTGCTGTTCTCCGGGAGCCTGTACCTGCTGACCCTCAGCGGCCTGGGCAAGCTCGGCATCATCACCCCGCTTGGTGGCCTGTGCTTCCTCACCGGTTGGCTGTGCCTGGGCCTGGCAGCCTGGCGGCTCGGTTGACCGAGTGGTCCACAATCGCGACTAATGGCGTGCGGCGCCCTTGGGTTGCAGGGTGGTTCAGCGCTAGAATGCGGGCCCCAAAGAACAATGGTGGCCGTGCGCATGCGCATTCAACTGAACGGTGAACCTTACGAATTGCCTGCTGGCGAAAGCGTCGCGGCCCTGCTGGCCCGCCTGGAGCTGACCGGGCGCCGCGTCGCGGTGGAACTGAACCTGGATATCGTGCCGCGTAGCCAGCACGACAGCACGCTGTTGAACGACGGCGACCAGGTCGAGGTGGTCCACGCCATCGGTGGCGGCTGATTCCGGCCGGCGATTCACCTGCAAGCCCAGCAACCTTTTCCCGAGGAACAACCATGAGCAACGTTCGTAGCGACAAGCCCTTCACCCTGGCCGGGCGTACTTTCCAGTCGCGCCTGCTGGTCGGTACCGGCAAGTACCGTGACATGGAAGAAACCCGCCTGGCCATCGAAGCCTCGGGTGCCGAGATCGTCACCGTTGCCGTGCGCCGCACCAACATCGGCCAGAACCCGGGCGAGCCGAACCTGCTCGATGTGCTGCCACCGGACCGCTACACCATCCTGCCGAACACCGCTGGCTGCTACGACGCGGTCGAAGCCGTGCGCACCTGCCGCCTGGCCCGCGAACTGCTGGATGGCCACAACCTGGTCAAGCTGGAAGTACTGGCTGACCAGAAAACCCTGTTCCCCAATGTGATCGAAACCCTCAAGGCTGCCGAAGTGTTGGTCAAGGATGGTTTCGATGTGATGGTCTACACCAGCGACGATCCGATCATCGCCCGCCAGCTGGCCGAAGCCGGCTGCATCGCGGTCATGCCGCTGGCAGGCCTGATCGGCACCGGCCTGGGTATCTGCAACCCCTACAACCTGCAGATCATCCTGGAAGAGTCCAAGGTACCGGTGCTGGTCGATGCCGGTGTGGGTACCGCGTCCGACGCCACCATCGCCATGGAAATGGGCTGCGAAGCGGTGCTGATGAACTCGGCCATTGCCCACGCCCAGCAGCCGGTGCTGATGGCCGAGGCCATGAAGCACGCCATCGTCGCCGGTCGCATGGCCTACCTTGCCGGCCGTATGCCGAAGAAACTCTATGCCAGCGCCTCTTCGCCGCTGGATGGTCTGATCAAGTAAGAGCCCCTGATGACTGAATCGCACGATACGCCGATCACCCCCGACGGCGAAGCCCGCCCGCACCGCCGCATCAAGAGTTTCGTGATGCGCGCCGGGCGCATGACCGAAGGCCAGCAACGTGGCCTGGAGCAGGGCGGCCCGCTGTACATCCTGCCGCTGGCCGACAGCCCGGTGGACTACGACCAGGTGTTCGGCCGTTCGGCGCCGCGTACCCTGGAGATCGGCTTCGGCATGGGCCATTCCCTGCTGGAAATGGCTGCTGCCGCGCCTGAGCAGGACTTCATCGGTGTGGAAGTGCACCGCCCGGGTGTTGGCGCGCTGCTCAA
Source organism: Pseudomonas inefficax (assembly GCF_900277125.1). GTDB lineage: Bacteria > Pseudomonadota > Gammaproteobacteria > Pseudomonadales > Pseudomonadaceae > Aquipseudomonas > Aquipseudomonas inefficax. The sequence goes on along the minus strand of NZ_OPYN01000237.1, from coordinate 1,455 downwards.
CGGCGTTTTGACCCAAGGCCTGAAGAACCTGCGGGTCTATGACTGCGATGCCATCGAAGTGCTGAACCGCTGCGTGGCGGACAACAGCCTCGACCGCCTCATGCTGTTCTTCCCCGACCCATGGCACAAGGCGCGCCACCACAAGCGCCGCATCGTCCAGCTGGAGTTCGCCGAGCTGGTACGGCGCAAGCTCAAGCCGGGTGGCGTGTTCCACATGGCTACCGACTGGGAGCCGTATGCCGAGTACATGCTGGAAGTGATGAGCGCGGCCCCTGGCTATCGCAACCGTGCGGCTGACGGTACCTACGTGCCACGCCCGGAAGAGCGCCCGATCACCAAGTTCGAACGCCGCGGCGAGCGGCTGGGGCATGGGGTTTGGGATTTGAAGTTCGAGAAGGTGGATTGATCGGCTGATACTGCCTTTCGATATGCCGATGCCTGTAGAAATGCAGGCGAAAAAAAAACCGCCTTGAGAAGGGCGGTTTTTTTATGTGAGCGACAGGACTGAGTATCCTTCGCTCTGGGACTCACCGAAAACATCCACACAGTCAGTGGATCATAGGCAGCCAGAAAAGGCCCGTCAATGATCAGAAATATCCAGCATCACGTGTGTCAAGGCGGTTAACAGCTTTAGCCACGTATCCCAATTATCATCGCTCTGCTCCTGTATGGACGAATTCGGTGATGGGCCGGGTAGGAGAAGAATTCTGCTTTCCGGCCCCTTCGACATGGCCTGAGAACCATGCCGGTATCTGATTTCGAAGGGCCATCAACCTGGCCACTTCACCGAAAACGTCCACACAGTTTTCGAAGGCATCGAAGTACCGGTTAGATGCTGGAAGATTGGCCCGCCAACACGGAGGCCAAGGCATATGAAGCGTTTGCTTGATGCGCTGAGCCGCGTTTGGACGTTCATCCGGATCTTGACTGTGCTCAAGACCGTTCGGGACTTCTGTGGGAGCGGGCGTGCCCGCGAAACAGGCGACGCGGTGGATGGCACCGGCTTCGCCGGTGTTCGCGGGCATGCCCGCTCCCACAAAGATTGCGTAAGCCCCAAGGGCTCAGCGGTGAGGCAGCAATTGATGGGGCCGCTTTGCAGCCCATCGCGACACAAGGCTGCTCCTACAAGGGTTCAGTGCAGGGCCGTGGCTCAGCCTCGTCGATCCGCCACCACCCCGATCAGCACCAGTACTACCAGCAGCACCGGCGCCAGCGCGTAGTTGTTGAACTGGCTCAGCCCCTTCACCACCCAAGGCGTGGCATAGATCAGCGCCGCGCCGCTGCCGATCATCACCAACAAGGCCATGAACGGTACGCGCAGCGCCCCCGCCAGGCCACCCAGGCGCTGTTCCACCCAGCTCTTGATATCGGTGCCGAACAGCACAAGCAGGCAGCCTACCAAGGCCAGTGAAATCTCCGACAGGTTACTGCGGCTCCAGCGAGAAACCGTCGCGA
>NZ_OPYN01000236.1 GCF_900277125.1 Pseudomonas inefficax | reverse complement strand
GATGAAAAGCTTGAAGACCAGGCGCTGCAGGGCTTTGCCATAAGGCGGGTAGATCAGCCGGGCAGCGTTGAAGCGTTGCTTGGCCAGCACCGCCTTGGCCTTGCTGAAGGTCAGGAAGCCGTCATGGCCATGGTAATGGCCCATGCCTGAAGGGCCGATGCCGCCGAACGGCAAGTCATCCTGAGCCACGTGCAGCAGGGTGTCGTTCAGGCACACTCCGCCGGAGTGGGTATGGCGCAGCACCTGCTCCTGAGCGGCGCGGTCATAGCCGAAGTAGTACAGCGCCAGAGGGCGCGGGCGCTGGTTGATAAAGGCCAGTGCCTGCTCAAGGCTGTCGTAGGGCACCAGCGGCAGCAGCGGGCCGAAGATTTCGTCCTGCATCACCTGCATGCTGTCGTTCACCCCCAGTAGCAGGTGGGGTGGCAGGCGCCGGCCCTGGCGGGTTTCACCGGGGTATAGGTCGAGCACCTGCGCACCTTTGGCGCGGGCATCGTCCAGCAGGTGTTGCAAGCGCTGCAGCTGGCGCTGGTTGATGACGGCGGTGTAGTCGGGGTTGTCGGCGATGCGCGGGTACAGCCGGCGCACGGCACGCTGGTAGGCGTCGCTGAAGGCCTCCAGCCGCTCGCGCGGCACCAGTACGTAATCGGGGGCGACGCAGGTCTGCCCGGCGTTGAGGGTCTTGCCGAAGGCGATGCGCTCGGCGGCAGTGTCCAGCGGTACGTCGGCCGAGACTATGGCTGGCGACTTGCCGCCCAGCTCGAGAGTGACGGGAGTCAGGTTGTGCGCCGCAGCCAGCATTACCTGGCGCCCCACGCTGGTGGCGCCGGTGAACAGCAGGTGATCGAACGGCAGGCGAGCAAAGGCCTGACCTACCTCTACCTCGCCGAGCACCACGCTGACCAGATCGGTGGGGAACACCTGCTCCAGCAGTTGCTTGAGCGCCTGGCCAGTGGCGGGCGTGGCTTCGCTGAGCTTGAGCATGACTCGGTTACCGGCGGCCAGGGCACAGGTCAGCGGGCCGATTGCAAGGAACAGCGGGTAGTTCCACGGCACGATGACGCCGACCACGCCCAGGGGTTGGTAGCGCACCTGAGCGCTTGCCGGCT
>NZ_OPYN01000235.1 GCF_900277125.1 Pseudomonas inefficax | reverse complement strand
GGGCCGCTGAAGGGCCAGATCAAGGGCAGGTCGCCGAGTGCCTGCTGCTTTGTCAGCGCTTCCTGTAGGTAGTTTTCACCGAAATCGCTCACGCCGGCGGCGTGGATCTCGCGGATGGCGCTGGCTGGCTTGGTCTTGCTCACGGCCAGCAACTGGACGCTGGCCGGATCACGCCCGGCAGCCTGGGCAGCGCTGGCGATACGGGCGGAAATAGCGGAAAGGTTGTCTGCTAGGGTGGACATGGACTGATGCCGGCGGCTGTGGGGTTTGCGGCATTCTACCTACTTGAAGGCCTTTGGGGAGTCTCATGGATGTGACCGACCTGTTGGCCCGGGCCGTGGATGCGGGGGCTTCCGACCTGCACCTGGCGGCGGGCCAGATACCGATGTTGCGCCTGGATGGCGTGCTTCAGCGCATGGCCCTGCCGACCTTGGGCCCGGCCGCCTTGACCGAGGGCATGGCACCGATGCTGGATGAAGACCAGCGCCGACAGTGGGCCCAGGGAGATGAGCTGGACCTGGCGCTGGAATTGCCGGCGCTGGGGCGCTTTCGGCTGAACCTGTTTCGCCAGTTGCATGGCCCTGCGGCCACCTTTCGCCTGATCCCGGGGCATATCGCCACGCTCGATGAGCTCGATCTGGGGGATGTGTTTCAAGCTGTTGCGCAGTGCAGCGATGGCTTGATCCTCGTGGGTGGGCCGACCGGCAGCGGCAAGTCCAGCACCTTGGCGGCACTGCTCGACCGGCTGAACCGCGATCGGGCTTTGCATATCATCACCCTCGAAGATCCTGTCGAAGTTATCCACAGCAGCCAATGCAGCCTGATCAACCAGCGTGAGGTTGGCCGCCATTGCTGCGGGTTCGCCCAAGGGCTGCGCAGTGCCCTGCGCCAGGACCCGGATGTGATCATGATCGGTGAGCTGCGCGACCTGGAAACCATTCGCCTGGCCTTGCGCGCGGCCGAGACCGGGCACCTGGTACTGGCGACAGTGCATACGCGTTCGGCGGTGAACAGCATCGACCGGCTGGTGGAGGTGTTCGCTGCCGAAGAGAAGCCACTGGTGCGGACGATGCTGGCCGAGTCGTTGCGGTTGGTGGTGGCTCAGGTGCTGGTCAGGCGCGCGGGCGGTGGTCGGGTTGCTGCACGGGAAGTGCTGGTGGTAACGCCAGCAGTGCGTAATCTGGTCCGGGAAGGACGGATGGCGCAGCTGTATTCGGTGATGCAGGCGGGTGGTGCGGATGGGATGCGGACGATGGAGGGAGCGATGCGGGGGTTGAGGGAGCGAGGGCTTATCAAGGATTTGTAGCGCCCGTGCTGGCCCTTTCGCGGGTAAACCCGCTCCCACAGGGATAACACTGCCTTCGAATGCTGTGGTGTACCTGTGGGAGCGGGTTTACCCGCGAAGGGGCCAGTACAGGAGAGCGCCGATCAGATCAGCGCTTGGCCAGGTTCAGCTGCTGCTGTTCTTTCGGCAGCACTCGCTTGGCTACCACGTAATGCTTCTGCCAGTAAGGCTTGCTCAGGGTGTCGATGCTCACCCGCTTGCCACGGCGTGGAGCATGGATGAAGCGATCGTTGCCCAGATAGATGGCAACGTGGTTCACCCGGCGGCTCTTGATATTGAAGAAGATCAGGTCACCTGGCTTCAGGTCACCCTTGGCCACCTTGACGCCGTGGCCCTGGGCCATGGCATTGGAGGTGCGCGGCAGGTCGACGTCGGCGACGTCGTTGAAGGCGTACTTGACCAGCCCGCTGCAATCGAAGCCTTTCTTCGGGCTGCTGCCGCCCCAGACAAAAGAGGGGCCGAGCACATACACCGCACGGCTGAGCACGTCGCTGCTCTGCTTCGGCGACATGGCTGCGACCGGTACGCCGGGCACGCTGCGGCTGCTGGCGGCATTGCTTGGACGGCTACGCAGCGCGGTCTGCTTGA
>NZ_OPYN01000234.1 GCF_900277125.1 Pseudomonas inefficax | reverse complement strand
GCCGAGTACATGCTGGAAGTGATGAGCGCGGCCCCTGGCTATCGCAACCGTGCGGCTGACGGTACCTACGTGCCACGCCCGGAAGAGCGCCCGATCACCAAGTTCGAACGCCGCGGCGAGCGGCTGGGGCATGGGGTTTGGGATTTGAAGTTCGAGAAGGTGGATTGATCGGCTGATACTGCCTTTCGATATGCCGATGCCTGCAGAAATGCAGGCGAAAAAAAACCGCCTTGAGAAGGGCGGTTTTTTATTGCAGGTTCGTGGTTGAGAGCCACTACTCTGCGGTACTTCACTGGATACACTCGCGTAAAGAAAGACTAAGGGCTACCTCGACCTGAGTCAATCCAGCAGTCACATTCGGTATTACCTCGGCTTCACAAGAACGTCATCAGGCGGGGCTGGAGCGTATATGATTGACGCGCTCGCATGTGAGCGGATCCAGTGCAGGGACCGGGAGGTGAAGATTTCGCTGTCCGGCCCCTTCGACACGGCTTGAGAACCGTGCCGGTGAAGTCTTCGAAGGGCCATCAACCTGGCCACTTCACTGGATACACTCGCCTGTATTCCGAAGGCATCGAAGTACCGGTTAGATGCTGGAAGATTGGCCCGCCAACACGGAGGCCAAGGCATATGAAGCGTTTGCTTGATGCGCTGAGCCGCGTTTGGACGTTCATCCGGATCTTGACTGTACTCAAGACCGTTCGGGACTTCTGTGGGAGCGGGCGTGCCCGCGAAACAGGCGACGCGGTGGATGGCACCGGCTTCGCCGGTGTTCGCGGGCATGCCCGCTCCCACAAAGATTGCGTAAGCCCCAAGGGCTCAGCGGTGAGGCAGCAATTGATGGGGCCGCTTTGCGGCCCATCGCGACACAAGGCCGCTCCTACAAGGGTTCAGTGCAAGGCCATGGCTCAGCCGCGACGATCCGCCACCACGCCAATCAGCACCAGCACCACCAGCAGGACCGGCGCCAGCGCGTAGTTGTTGAACTGGCTCAGCCCCTTCACCACCCAAGGCGTGGCATAGATCAGCGCCGCGCCGCTGCCGATCATCACCAGCAAGGCCATGAACGGTACGCGCAGCGCCCCCGCCAGGCCACCCAGGCGCTGTTCCACCCAGCTCTTGATATCGGTGCCGAACAGCACAAGCAGGCAGCCTACCAAGGCCAGTGAAATCTCCGACAGGTTACTGCGGCTCCAGCGAGAAACCGTCGCGAGCAGATCAAGTACCAGATCCATGGGTCATCCTTAGGTCAAGAAATACTGCAGCAGGTCATTGAGGAACAACTGGCCCCTCGGCGTGGCCACCAGTCGATCCGGTTCGACCTGTAAAAGGCCTTTTTGTTCGGCCGCGCGGCGTGCCTCGCGCAGCTGTGCCAGCGGCAAACCGGTGCGTTGGGTGAACAGTTCGGCTTCCACCCCATCGGTCAGGCGCAGGGCGTTCATCAGGAACTCGAACGGCAGCTCGTCGACTGGCAGCAGCTTTTCGCCAGCCTTGAATGGCTTGGCAAGGTTCAGGTAGTCCTTGGGCAGGCGGGTCTTCCAGGTGCGCAGGATGCGCCCGTCGGCGAAGGTCAGCTTGCCGTGGGCACCAGCGCCGATGCCGATGAAGTCGCCAAAGCGCCAGTAGTTGAGATTGTGCCGGGCGGCGCGCCCGGCCTGGGCATAAGCCGAGACTTCGTACTGGCGGAAGCCGTGTTCGGCCATCAGTGCCTGGCCGGCCTCCTGGATATCCCAGAGGATGTCGTCCTCGGGCAGCTCGGGAGGCTGGTTCCAGAATACCGTGTTCGGCTCCACGGTCAGCTGGTACCACGACAGGTGTGTCGGCCCCAGGTCGATGGCCTGGCGCAGGTCGCCCAGCGCGTCGTCCAGCGACTGGTCGGGAAGGCCGTGCATCAGGTCCATGTTGAAGTTGTCGAAGCCGGCGGCGCGCGCCATGCCGGCGGCGCGGACTGCTTCATCACCGTTGTGGATACGCCCTAGCGCCTGCAGTTTGGCTGGCTGGAAACTCTGCACACCGATGGACAGGCGGTTGATGCCAGTTTGCCGGTAGGCCTTGAACTTGTCCTGCTCGAACGTACCCGGGTTGGCCTCCAGGGTGATTTCGATGTCCGGCGCAAACGGGATGCGTTGCTCCACGCCACGCAGCAATCGGCCAAGGGCGTCGGCACTGAACAGGCTGGGGGTGCCGCCGCCGAAGAAGATCGAGCTGATCGGCCGGCCTTGCACTGCGGCCAGCTCCTGGTCGAGGTCGGTCAGCAGGGCGGCGACATAGGCATCTTCCGGCAGCTCAGGCCCGGCAGCGTGGGAGTTGAAGTCGCAGTAAGGGCATTTGCGTACACACCACGGGATGTGGATGTACAGCGCCAGCGGCGGCAGGTTGGTAAAGCCCGTCGCGCCGGGGTTGGACAGCGTTTCGATCATGCCAGGCCCAGACGTTGGCGGAGCAGGGCCATGGCGCGGGCGCGGTGGCTAAGCTGGTTCTTGTCCACAGGGGCCAGGTCGGCGCTGGAGCAGTTGCGCTCCGGTACCCAGAACAGCGGGTCGTAGCCAAAGCCGTGTTCGCCACTTGCCTCGAACATGATGCGCCCGTGCCACAGGCCTTCGCACAAAATCGGCAGCGGGTCGTCGGCATGGCGCACCAGTGCCAGGACGCAGACGAACTGCGCACCGCGCTCGGCTTCAGGCACGTCCTTCAGCGCTTCGAGCAGCTTGGCGTTGTTCGCCGCGTCACCCTTGCCATCGGCATAGCGTGCCGAGTAGATGCCCGGCGCGCCGCCGAGGAAGTCCACCGCCAGGCCCGAATCGTCGGCCAGGGCCGGCAGGCCGGAAATGCGTGCGGCGTTGCGCGCCTTGAGGATGGCGTTCTCGACGAACGACAGGCCGGTTTCTTCCGGTTCGACCTGGCTGAACTCGCCGATCGAGCGCAGTTGCACGGACGCGCCGAGCATAGCCTGGAGTTCCTTGAGTTTGCCGGCGTTGTGGCTGGCCAATACGAGTTGCTGGAAATTCATCATTCGCCTGGGAAAACGTCCTGATTGAAGCTGAGGGAGTTGCTGATGCCGCCGGTTTCGATATTCAGGTCGAAGGTGACGGTTTCTGGCTGGTCGATCTTGAACTGGGCGATGTAGTACACCGCGCCCTGATCGGTGATCTGCTTGAACGAGAGCGGGCTGCTGCGCCCGGTCAGGTCCTTGACCGTGCCGCTGACCACCGCCGTGGCGGGCTTGTTGGCCTTGAGCACGGCAATGTTGAGTACGCCCTGGTTCTTGCTGCGCACCAGGCCGGTGGCTGCGGCCACTTCCGGTGTCAGCATGCTGGAAGTGAACGCGCTGTAGTGCACTGTCACGTCGCCAAACACTTCCTTGCGCTCGGGGCGGGCAGCATCGGCAGCCAGTACCGGCAGGGCCAGGCACAGGCTGATCAGGAACAGGGCTAGGCGACGCATGGGGTGATTCCTCCGCTGGGCGTCAGACTGCGAGCTGATGTTCTTGCAGGCCCGGGCTGCTGACGCGGTAGATGCCGATCTCACCTAGAAGATTAGGCCAAAGCCGGCCACCCCACCCGTTGCGGTGCAAGTGGTCGACAGCCAGGCGGTCGAGCACCTTGGCGCGGCGCTCGTGGCATAGCTCTTCGAAGTCGGCGAAGGTGCAGAAGTGGATGTTAGGCGTGTTGTACCAGGTGTACGGCATGAAGTCCGAAACCGGCATGCGGCCTTTGGTCGCCAGGTACCAGCGGCAACGCCAGTGGCCGAAGTTGGGGAAGGTGATGATGCACTGGCGGCCCACACGCAGCATCTCGTCGAGGATGCGGTCGGGGTACTCCACGGCCTGCAGGGCCTGGGTCATGATCACCACATCGAAACTGTTGCTGGCGAAGTTGCCCAGGCCCTTGTCCAGGTCCTGCTCGATGACGTTGACGCCCTTGGCCACGCAGGCGGCGATGTTGTCGGCGTCGATCTCCAGGCCATAGCCGGTGACCTGCTTGCGGTCGCGCAGCGAGGCCAGCAGTTCGCCGCTGCCGCAGCCCAGGTCGAGTACCCGGCTGCCGGCGGGGATCCAGTCGTGGATGATTTCCAGATCGGCTCTCATGCTGTCCTCAGATGGCAATGCGGTTCATGTAGTTCGAGAAACCCTGCATGTAGCGAGGCGTGGGGATCAGGAAGGCATCGTGCCCGTAAGGCGAGTCGATCTCCAGGTAGCAGACGTTCTTGCGCGCGGCCATCAGGGCGTCGACGATCTCGCGCGAACGGGCCGGGGAGAAGCGCCAGTCGGTGGTGAACGACATGATGCAGTAATCCGCCTTGACGTGGGCCAGGGTGGCCGCCAGGTCGCCGCCCTGGGCAGCGGCGGGGTCGAAGTAGTCCAGCGCCTTGGTCATCAGCAGGTAGGTGTTGGCGTCGAAACGCCCGGAAAACTCCTCGCCTTGGTAGCGCAGGTAGCTCTCGACCTGGAATTCGACGCTGTGGAAGTCATAGTTGAGCTTGTCGCTCTTCAGCTCGCGGCCGAATTTTTCACCCATCGAGTCGTCCGACAGATAGGTGATGTGGCCGACCATGCGCGCCAGCATCAGGCCGCGCTTGGGGATCACGCCCTGGTCCTGGAACGAACCACCATGGAATTCCGGATCGGTGAGAATGGCCTGGCGTGCCACTTCGTTGAACGCGATGTTCTGTGCCGACAGCTTGGGCGCCGAGGCGATGTCGACGCAATGGCGCACGCGCTCGGGATAGCTGATGGTCCACTGCAGCGCCTGCATGCCACCCAGGCTGCCACCGACCACTGCGGCCCACTGCTGGATGCCCAGACGCTCGGCCAGGCGCACCTGGCTGTGCACCCAGTCTTCCACGGTCAGCACCGGGAAGTCGGCGCCATAGGGCTTGCCGGTGGCCGGGTTGACGCTGCTGGGGCCGGTACTGCCGTTGCAGCCGCCCAGGTTGTTCAGGCTGACCACGAAGAAGCGGTTGGTGTCGATCGGCTTGCCAGGGCCGATGCAGCTGTCCCACCAGCCCGGCTTGCGGTCGGTGGCGGCATGGTAGCCAGCGGCATGGTGGTGGCCGGAGAGGGCATGGCAGATCAGCACGGCGTTGCTCGCGCTGGCGTTCAGGGTGCCATAGGTCTCGTAGACCAGCTCGTAACTGGCCAGGGAGCGGCCACAGGCCAGTGCCAGCGGTTCATCGAACCGGGCGGTTTGCGGTACTACCAGACCGACGGAATCTTCGGGAAAGACAGTTGACATCGACCCTGCTCACGCTTGACGGAGGCGTAAGTCTAAAGAGCGCTACCCCCAGCGGCAAGCAGAGGCTTGTCGCTGGAAGCAACCAGGGGCAGGTGGGGCTCAGATCATCCGCCACAGCTCTTGCGGCATGCCGGCGTAGGCGGCCAGCGGTGGCATGACGAACGACTGGATTACCTGGATCGCGAGGAAGGCGAAGATCGGCGAGATGTCCATGCCGCCCAGGTTGGGAACGATGCGGCGGAACGGTGCCAGCACTGGTTCGCTGATCTGGTAGGCCAGCTCGGCCGCCGGGTTATGGCTGTTGGGAGCAACCCAGGACACGATCACCATGACGATCATCGCCACCCAGAAAATCTTCAGGAACAGCGAGGTGATACCGATGATGGCCCACATCAGCAGGTGCAGGATGTCACCGAAGGTGCCGTAGGTGACCATCAGCACGAAAGCCATCAGCAGCGCCTGGATGACCACCGACAACAGCAGTGACGAGGTATCCAGCCCACCGACGCTGGGGATGACCCGGCGAATCGGCTTGAGCAGCGGCTGTGTTGCGCGCACGGCGAACTGGCACAGCGGGTTGTAGAAGTTGGCCTTGACCAGCTGCAGGACGAAGCGCAGCAGGACGATCACCAGGTACAGGCTGACCAGGGTTTGCACCACGAAGATCGCGGCGCCGGACAGTGCATTCATCTAAGGCTCCTTATTTGCCCAGTTGTTCGGCCAGCTCGGCGGAACGTGTAGCCGCAGCTTGCAGCGCCTGTTCGACGATGGCTTCGAAGCCGCTGGCCTGGAACGACTTGATTGCCGCTTCGGTGGTGCCGGCAGGCGAGGTGACACGGCGGCGCAGTTCGGCGGCATCGACATCGCTGGCAACCGCCATGCGTGCGGCGCCCAGGGCTGTCTGCAGGGTCAGCTGGGAGGCGGTTTCACGTGGCAGGCCAAGCTTTTCGCCCGCCGCGGTCATGGCTTCGATCAGCAAGAAGAAATACGCCGGACCGCTGCCGGAGACGGCGGTTACGGCGTCCAGTTGCTGCTCCTGCTCCAGCCACAGGGCGGTGCCCACGGCCGACAGCAGTTGCTCGGCCTGCTGGCGTTGTTCGCTGGATACTTGCGCGGTGGCATACAGGCCGCTGACGCCCTGGCGCAACAGTGCCGGGGTGTTGGGCATGCAGCGCACCACCGGGCGAGCGCCGACCCAGCTCTGCAGGCTGGCGCAGGTGATGCCGGCGGCAATGGAAACGATCAGCTGGCCATCCTGCAGGTTCGGTTGCAGGGCCTGGCACACGGCTTTCATGACCTGCGGCTTGACCGCCAGGACGATGACGTCGGCGCCATCGATGGCTTGGGCGTTGTTCTCGAAGGTTTCGATGCCGTGCTCGGCCTGGATGCGGCTGCGGGTCTCGGCGCCCGGGTCGCTGGCGCGGATCTGCGAGGCGTCCAGGCCCTGGGCACGCAGACCACCGATCAGGCTGGCGGCCATGTTGCCGGCGCCGATAAAGGCAATACGAGTCTTGCTCATGTCAGGTCCTTGTGGGAAAGAGTGAGTAAAGCATGGAATCAGGGCTGCCCGTAGTCGCGGGCGCCGAACAGGGCGGTACCGATACGCACCCAGGTCGCACCCTGTGCAATGGCAGCTTCCAGGTCGTGGCTCATGCCCATGGACAGGGTGTCCAGGCCAAGGTCAAGGCCTTCCTGCAACTGGCGCAGGGTGGCGAAGGCGGCTTCCTGGGCGGCGCGGTCATCGGTCGGTTCGGGGATGGCCATCAGCCCGCGCAGGCGCAGGTTGGGCAGTGCGGCTACCGCCTTGGCCAGGGCCGGCAGGTCGGCAGGAGCGCAGCCAGACTTGCTGTCTTCGCCGCTGACGTTCACCTGCAGGCAGATGTTCAGTGGCGCCAACCCGGCCGGGCGCTGCTCCGACAGGCGTTGGGCGATTTTCAGGCGGTCCACGGAATGTACCCAGTCGAAATGCTCGGCGATGGCTTTGGTCTTGTTCGACTGAATGGGGCCGATGAAGTGCCAGATCAAGGGCAGGTCGCTGAGTGCCTGCTGCTTTGTCAGCGCTTCCTGTAGGTAATTTTCCCCGACATCGCACACGCCGGCGGCGTGGATCTCGCGGATGGCGCTGGCTGGCTTGGTCTTGCTCACGGCCAGCAACTGGACGCTGGCCGAATCACGCCCGGCAGCCTGGGCAGCGCTGGCGATACGGGCGGAAATAGCGGAAAGGTTGTCTGCTAGGGTGGACATGGACTGATGCCGGCGGCTGTGGGGTTTGCCGCATTCTACCTACTTGAAGGCCTTTGGGGAGTCTCATGGATGTGACCGACCTGTTGGCCCAGGCCGTGGACGCAGGGGCTTCCGACCTGCACCTCGCGGCGGGCCAGATACCGATGTTGCGCATGGATGGCGAGCTGCAGCGCATGGCCCTGCCGACCTTGGGCCCGGCCGCCTTGACCGAGGGCATGGCACCGATGCTGGAAGAAGACCAGCGCCGACAGTGGGCCCAGGGAGATGAGCTGGACCTGGCGCTGGAATTGCCGGCGCTGGGGCGCTTTCGGCTGAACCTGTTTCGCCAGTTGCATGGCCCTGCGGCCACCTTTCGCCTGATCCCGGGGCATATCGCCACGCTCGATGAGCTTGACCTGGGGGATGTGTTTCAAGCTGTTGCGCAGTGCAGCGATGGCTTGATCCTCGTGGGTGGGCCGACCGGCAGCGGCAAGACCAGCACCCTGGCGACACTGCTGGACCGTCTGAACCGCGACCGGGCTTTGCATATCATCACCCTCGAAGATCCTGTTGAAGTTATCCACAGCAGCCAACGCAGCCTGGTCAACCAGCGTGAGGTCGGCCGCCATTGCGGTGGGTTCGCCCAAGGGCTGCGCAGTGCCCTGCGCCAGGATCCGGATGTGATCATGATCGGTGAGCTGCGCGATTTGGAAACCATTCGCTTGGCCTTGCGCGCGGCCGAGACCGGGCACCTGGTACTGGCCACAGTGCATACGCGATCGGCGGTGAACAGTATCGACCGGCTGGTGGAGGTGTTCGCTGCCGAAGAGAAGCCACTGGTGCGGACGATGCTGGCCGAGTCGTTGCGGCTGGTGGTGGCTCAGGTGCTGGTCAGGCGCGCGGGCGGTGGTCGGGTTGCTGCACGGGAAGTGCTGGTGGTGACGTCAGCGGTGCGTAACCTGATTCGGGAAGGGCGGATGGCGCAGTTGTGTTCGGTGATGCAGGCGGGTGGTGGGGATGGGATGCGGACGATGGAAGGGGCGATGCGGGGGTTGAGGGAGCGAGGGCTGATCAGAGATTTGTAGCGCCCGTGCCGGCCCTTTCGCGGGTAAACCCGCTCCCACAGGTACACCACAGCATTCGAAGGCAGTGTTATCCCTGTGGGAGCGGGTTTACCCGCGAAGGGGCCAGTACAGGAGAGCGCCGATCAGATCAGCGCTTGGCCAGGTTCAGCTGCTGCTGTTCTTTCGGCAGCACGCGTTTGGCTACCACGTAGTGCTTTTGCCAGTAAGGCTTGCTCAGAGTGTCGATGCTCACCCGCTTGCCACGGCGTGGTGCATGGATGAAGCGGTCGTTGCCCAGATAGATGGCAACGTGGTTCACCCGGCGGCTCTTGATGTTGAAGAAGATCAGGTCACCTGGCTTCAGGTCACCCTTGGCCACCTTGACGCCGTGGCCCTGGGCCATGGCATTGGAGGTGCGCGGCAGGTCGACGTCGGCGACGTCGTTGAAGGCGTACTTGACCAGCCCGCTGCAGTCGAAGCCTTTCTTCGGGCTGCTGCCACCCCAGACATAAGGGGTGCCGAGCACATTCACCGCACGGCTGAGCACGTCGCTGCTCTGCTTCGGCGACATGGCTGCGACCGGTACGCCGGGCACGCTGCGGCTGCTGGCGGCATTGCTTGGACGGCTACGCAGCGCGGTCTGCTTGACCGGTGCGTGTCTTACCGAGGCATTGGAGGTGTAGCCGGTAAAACCATTGGGAAGACGTTGCTCACGATTGGTGGCGTGGGCGGCCAGGGGCAATAATAGGCAGAGGGTCAGCCATGTCTTGAGTAAAGGCGGCATAGATGAAGCTCTTATGAATAGTTATGTGTTGGGCGCGCAACTTTATAACAGCTTTTTGATCAATCTTTGGCCCGTTGGTCGATTGCCCTGGTGCCGTACGTCGGCCTGCGACAAGAAAGTCACATTTTTTCTTAGAAAATTTTCGGATAACCCACGGGGGCTATGAATGAACAGTTATCAACAAGGGGTGCCGTTTCACGACACCCACAGCAAGACCATTGGCTACCTGCTATGGATTTTCGGCTTTACCGGGTCGCATCGTTTCTATTACGGCAAGCCCGTAACCGGCACCATCTGGTTCTTCACCCTGGGCCTGCTGGGCATCGGCTGGCTGATCGACCTGTTCCTGATCCCGTCCATGGACCGTGAAGCCGACCTCAGGTTCCAATCCGGGCGCATTGACTACAACATCGCCTGGATCCTGCTGACCTTCCTCGGCGTGTTTGGGCTGCACCGGTTGTATCAGGGCAAGTGGATCACCGCGATCATCTACTTCTTTACCGGCGGGCTGTTCCTGGTGGGGGTGCTGTATGACTTCTGGACGCTGAACAGCCAGGTGTCCGAGAGGAATGCCTTGCGTTGAAATTTTTCGCGGGTAAACCCGCTCCCACAGGGTTTCCGGTGCCTGTGGGAGCGGGTTTACCCGCGAAGAGGCCAGAAGCGTCCATGAAAAAGGCCTTGTCGCACCGAAGCGGCAAGGCCTTGTTTGTTACTGACGGGTCTGCCGCTGCTGCAGCAACAGGTTGCTGAACCCTGCCCCGGCCAGCTGCTTCTGTGCCCCGGTCAGCTGTTCACGATTGCTGAACGGCCCGACCAGCACGCGGTACCAGGTTTCGTCCTTGACCGTGCCCGACTCCACCTTCACCGACTGGCCCAGCAGGATGATCTGCGCGCGCACCTTGTCGGCATCGGCCTGCTTGCGGAACGAACCAGCCTGCAGGAAGAACTGGGTGGTTGCCGCCGGCTTGATCACCGGCGGTGCCGGTGGCGGGGTCTGCCCCATCAGCGCCGCCTGCGCTCGCGCCGTGTCGATCTNCGCCGCTTCGGCCGGCGTCACCGGTGNCACCGGCTGGGCCGGGACGGGTGGCGTCT
>NZ_OPYN01000233.1 GCF_900277125.1 Pseudomonas inefficax | reverse complement strand
AGGCGCACAGCAGCACCCTTTATGGCTGGCAGTCGGGTCGGCCTCAGCAAAGGCGTGAGCTGAGCCTGGGGCTGTCGACCATAACGGGGGAACTGCCGGAGCGCCTGCTGGCCCTGCTCGCCAGTGAGCCTTTGCCCGATTGCCTGTTGATCGCCAGCCGTTCTCCGATCGAACCGGCCCATATGCAGAGCCTCGGCTCCCGGTTGAGCTTGCCGTGTCGCCTGCTGCCCGATGTGGCGCGCCTGGAACCCATCGATGGTGCGATGATCCTGGCGTGCGCCCTTGCTCTCGGAGGGTTGCGTCGATGATGCGGCTGAACCTTCTGCCCTGGCGCGAACGGCAACGCCAGGCCGTGTTGCGGTGTTTTCGCAGGCAACTGGTTGCCGGTGCGCTGCTGGCCCTGTGTGGGGTGACGTTGGTCGACCAGCTGGCCCGCCAGCGCGGGCAGCAGCAGGCGCTGGCCAATACCCAGCGCCAGGCTGCCCTGAAAGTGGTGGGCGAGCAGTTGCAGCCGCTGGCCGATGTGCGTGCGCAGCATGAGGCGCTACTGGCACGCGCGGCGGCGCTGGAAGGACTGCGCACCCATCAGGATGTGCTGGCCGGGGTGTTGGCTGACCTCGAGCGGGCGTTGCCAGTGGGGGTGCAACTGCTCGAACTCAGCCTGGAAGACGGCAGCCTGCAGGTGACTGGGCTGGCCACGTCCGGTGCCGTAGTCGCGCAGTTCATGCGTGACCTGAGCCGTTCGAGTGCGCTGGTCGGCCTGGAGCTCAAGCGCATCAGGGGCCTGCCGGGCGGCGATGAATTCGTGCTGGGCGCGCGCGTTTCGGCGTTCTGGTCGTGAATGCTGCACAGGTGCTCGGCTGGCTGGCCATGGCCGAGCGCTCCAAACGCTTCAGGCAGCTGGCGCCAGTGCTGTTGGCCCTGACGTTGTTCGGCCTGGGTTGCGCCATGCGTCTGCCCGCAGCTTTGCAGCAGCAGACGCAGGAGGAGGCCCGCTACGCCGAGTTGCACGAAAAGCAGGCAGCCAGCGCGGTGCAGCTGGCCGAGCTGGAGCAAGTCCAAGCCTCTGTGACCATTGCCGAGCAACGCTTGCGGGAGGCGTACTGGCACCTGGCGGCCGGGGAGGGCATGAGTGACCTGCTCGAACGCCTGGCGGCATCGGGGCATGCACATGGCTTGCTGATCGAGCGCTTCGACGTACATGACGACGAACAGCAGGCCGGTTTCCGCAAGGTACCGCTGGAACTACAAGTGGTGGGGCGATACGCGGCCCTGCGGCAGTGGCTGGGCGACTGGTTGGGCCAGGCGCGTGTGCTGCGCAGCGGTGACTTGCAGATGGTTCCGGCCGATGGCAAGCCTGGGCTGCTGCGCCTGCAGTTGCGGGTAGATGCCTATCAGGCGCTCGCGCCAGTGCCTGAACCTGCGACGCTTGCGCGAATGCCGGCCAGGGGCGTGATGGCAGCGCCCCAAGTCGACCCGTTTGCGCCCGGAGCGACACGGTTGACGGACAGCGGGTTGGGCGGCGTGCCTTTGGCGCAATTGGAGATGGTAGGCAGCCTGTCGCGTGGGGCGGAACACGAAGCACTGCTGATGGCGGCCGGCAGGCTCTATCGCGTGCGCCCTGGGGACCGGGTCGGGCGTGACCATGGGGTGGTGGCG
>NZ_OPYN01000232.1 GCF_900277125.1 Pseudomonas inefficax | reverse complement strand
GCTGGGNATCGGCTGGCTGATTGACCTGTTCCTGATCCCGTCCATGGACCGTGAAGCCGACCTCAGGTTCCAGTCCGGGCGCATTGACTACAACATCGCCTGGATCCTGCTGACCTTCCTCGGCGTGTTTGGGCTGCACCGGTTGTATCAGGGCAAGTGGATCACCGCGATCATCTACTTCTTTACCGGCGGGCTGTTCTTGGTGGGGGTGCTGTATGACTTCTGGACGCTGAACAGCCAGGTTTCAGAGCGCAACGCCGGGCGAGGTTGAAGGTGCTGGGGCTGCTTTGCAGCCCTTTAGCGACACAAGGCCGCTCCTACAGGGGCCGGGTAAACCTGACTGGCGGTCGGTGTAGGAGCGGCCTTGTGTCGCGATAGGGGCGCAAAGCGCCCCTGAATGAAAATTACTGACGGGTCTGCCGCTGCTGCAGCAACAGGTTGCTGAACCCTGCCCCGGCCAGCTGCTTCTGCGCCCCGGTCAGCTGTTCACGGTTGCTGAACGGGCCGACCAGCACGCGGTACCAGGTTTCGTCCTTGACCGTGCCCGACTCCACCTTCACCGACTGGCCCAGCAGGATGATCTGCGCGCGCACCTTGTCGGCATCGGCCTGCTTGCGGAACGAACCAGCCTGCAGGAAGAACTGGGTGGTTGCCGCCGGCTTGATCACCGGCGGTGCCGGTGGCGGGGTCTGCCCCATCAGCGCCGCCTGCGCTCGCGCCGTGTCGATCTTCGCCGCTTCGGCCGGCGTCACCGGTGTCACCGGCTGGGCCGGGACGGGTGGCGTCTTCTCTGGCACGGCCTCCGGTGGCACGATTACCTCGGACTCCGGCAGCAGCGTGTAGAAGTCATACTTCGGCTTCACCGGCTGTTGCGCAGTGGCCTGTGCCGGCTTGCCGGCTTCGGCCACTTTCTCCGCCTTCTGCTGCTCGGGCTTGGTGCGCTTGATGTCTTCGCCACCGGGCTCGAGCTTCATCAGGAACACAATGAACGCGCCTACGGTCAGGCCGACCGCCAGCCATACCCAACCGGGAATCGGCTGCTTGGCCGGCGCCGTCTGGCGGCTGGCGCCGCGTTTGGGTGCGGGTTTTTTCTTGGCAGCCAACTTACATGCGCTCCAGGGTTTCCAGGCCGAGCAGTTCCAGACCTTGCTTGAGGGTGCGGCCGGTCAGCGCCGTCAGGCGCAGGCGGCTCTGCTGCTGCTGCGGGGTTTCGGCGGCCAGAATCGGGCAGTTCTCGTAGAAGCTGGAGAACAGGCCGGCCAGGTCGTACAGGTAGCTGCACAGCACGTGCGGCGTGCCCTTGTCGGCAACGTTGTTGAGGATTTCGCCAAACTGCGCCAGGCGCGCGGCCAGGTCCTGCTCGTGGGCAGCCTGCAGCACGATGTTGCCTTCAACTTCATCGAAGCCTTTGCCCAGTTTGCGGAATACGCCGGCCACGCGGGTGTAGGCGTACAGCAGGTAAGGCGCGGTGTTGCCTTCGAAGTTGAGCATCAGCTCGAAGTTGAAGCTGTAGTCGCTGGTACGGTGCTTGGACAGGTCGGCGTACTTCACCGCGCCGATGCCTACCACTTCGCCGATGTGGCGCAGTTCTTCGTCGGCCAGGCTCGGGTTCTTCTCCTTGACCAGCGCGTAGGCGCGCTCCTTGGCCTCGGTGAGCAGGTCGATCAGCTTCACGGTACCGCCGTCGCGGGTCTTGAACGGGCGGCCATCGGCGCCGTTCATGGTGCCGAAGCCCATGTGTTCCATCTGCATCGGGTGGCCGACAAAGCCTGCGCGGCGTGCAACTTCGAACACCTGGTTGAAGTGCAAGGCCTGGCGCTGGTCGACGAAGTACAGTGCGCGGTCCGCCTTGAGCACGTTGCTGCGGTAGCGCACGGCGGCCAGGTCGGTGGTGGCATACAGATAGCCGCCGTCAGCCTTCTGCACGATAACCGGCAGTGGTTCGCCTTCGCTGTTCTTGAACTCGTCGAGGAACACGCACTGGGCGCCCTGGTCTTCGACCAGCAGGCCCTTGGCCTTGAGGTCCGCGACCACGTTGGCCAGGTCGTCGTTGTAGGCGCTTTCACCCATCACGTCGGCCATGGTCAGCTTGACGTTGAGCAGCTCGTAGGTCTTCTGGCAGTGGGACAGCGAAATGTCCTTGAAGCGCGTCCACAGGGCCATGCAGTCCGGGTCGCCGGCCTGCAGCTTGACCACCAGGCCACGGGCGCGGGTGGCGAATTCTTCGGATTCGTCGAAGCGCTTCTTGGCGGCGCGGTAGAAGTTTTCCAGGTCGGACAGCTCGTCGCTGGTGATCGGGTTTTCTTCCAGGTAGGCCAGCAGCATGCCGAACTGGGTGCCCCAGTCGCCCACGTGGTTCTGACGGATCACGTCATCGCCGAGGAACTCCAGCACGCGCGCCACGCTGTCGCCGATGATGGTCGAACGCAGGTGGCCGACGTGCATCTCCTTGGCCAGGTTGGGTGCCGACATGTCGATCACCACCTTCTGCGCAGGGCCGGCCTTGCGCGCGCCCAGGTGGGCGTCAGCCAGTGCGGCATCCAGGCGGTTGGCCAGGGCGTCGGTGTTCTGGAAGAAGTTGAGGAAGCCGGGGCCGGCTATCTCGACCTTGCTGATGTCGGTGCTGGCCGGCAGGGCATTGATCAGTTTCTCGGCCAGGTCGCGCGGCTTCATGCCGGCCTGCTTGGCCAGCATCATGGCGATGTTGCTGGCGAAGTCGCCGTGGGTCTTGTCCCGGGCGTTTTCCACCTGGATCGCCGGCGACAGCCCTTCAGGCAGCACACCGTCGGTGACGAGTTGGGTGAGGGCTTGCTGGATCAGCTGGCGAATGGTGTCTTTCATGGGGATCTCTTTTCGACCGCAAGCGCGGTGGAGCGCTTGGATGCGCAGGTGGAAAAACTGGGCATTATCCGTGGCTGGAGGCGGGTTGCCAACCTTTGGGGCCGCTTTGCGGCCCATCGCGACACAAGGCCGCTCCTACAGGAGGTACTTGTGCAGGAGCGGCCTTGTGTCGCGATGGGCTGCAAAGCAGCCCCTAAAATCAGTACAGGTCTACCGGGTCGACATCCAGCGACCAGCGCACCTGGCGCCCGCTCGGTATCTGCTCCAACACTAGCAACCAGGCGCTGATCAGTCGATGCAAGGGCGCCCGGGTGTTGGCCTGTATCAACAGTTGTGCGCGGAAGCGCCCGGCGCGTCGTTCCATCGGTGCCGGCACGGGGCCCAGCAGCTCGATGCCCTGCAGGCGCTGTTCGGCCACCAGGCGCTCGGCAGCGGCGCAGGCCTCGTCGAGGAAACCTTCGGCCTGCCCGGGCTTGTGCGCTTCGGCGCGCAGCAGCGCCAGGTGTGAGTAAGGCGGCAGCCCGGCGGCGCGGCGTTCGTCCAGGGCCTGTTCGGCGAAGGCGAAGTAGCCCTGCTCGGTAAGCTGCACCAGCAGCGGATGGTCGGCCAGGTGGGTCTGGATGATGACCTTGCCGGGTTCCTCGGCCCGCCCGGCCCGCCCGGCAACCTGCACGATCAGCTGTGCCATGCGTTCGCTGGCGCGGAAGTCGCCGGAGAACAGCCCGCCATCGGCATCGAGGATGGCCACCAGCGTCACCCGCGGGAAGTGGTGGCCCTTGGCGAGCATCTGGGTACCTACGAGGATGCTTGGCTGGCCGCGCTGGATGGTGCTGAACAGGTTGTGCATGGCGTCCTTGCGCGCCGTGCTGTCGCGGTCCACCCGCAGGATCGGGTAGTCGGGAAACAGCACTTTCAGGCGCTCCTCGGCGCGCTCGGTGCCGGCGCCGACCGGGCGCAGGTCAACGTGGTTGCACTGCGGGCACTGTTGCGGCAGGCGCTCGTCATAGCCGCAATGGTGGCAGCGCAGCACGCCGGAGCGCTGGTGCACGGTCATGCGCGCATCGCAGCGCGGGCATTCGGACAGCCAGCCGCAATCGTGGCACAGCAAGGTCGGGGCGAAGCCGCGGCGGTTGAGAAACACCAGCACTTGCTGCCCTGCCTCCAGGGTTAGGCGGATGGCCTGCTGCAGTGGGCCACTGATGCCGCTGTCCAGCGGCAGGCTCTTCACATCCAGGCGCAGCATGCGCGGCGGGCGGGCGCCGCCAGCGCGCTGGTTCATGCGCAGCAGGCGGTAGCGACCGGTCAGGGCGTTGTGCAGGGTTTCCAGTGATGGCGTGGCGGAACCGAGCAGGATCGGGATGTTTTCCTGGTGGGCACGTACCAACGCCAGGTCGCGGGCGTGGTAGCGCAGGCCTTCCTGCTGTTTATAGGAGCCATCGTGCTCCTCGTCGATGATGATCAGGCCGGGGTTCTTCATCGGCGTAAACAGCGCCGAGCGGGTGCCGATGATGATGTCGGCCTCGCCATCCCGGGCTGCCAGCCAGGCATCCAGGCGTTCGCGGTCATTTACCGCTGAGTGCAGCAGGGCGATGCGGGCGTTGAAGCGTTGCTCGAAGCGGGCCAGGGTCTGTGGGCCGAGGTTGATCTCCGGGATCAGCACCAGTGCCTGCTTACCGGCTTCGAGTGTTTCGCGGATCAGCTGCAGGTATACCTCGGTCTTGCCGCTGCCGGTGACACCCGCCAGCAGGAAGGCACCAAAGCCGCCAAAACCTTCGCGCACGGCGTCGAAGGCGTCGCGTTGCTCTTCGTTGAGCGGCAGTTCCGGCTGTGCCAGCCAGTGTTCATGGCGCAGCGCCGGCAGATGGCGGCGGACCTCGATCTGCACCAGGTCCTTGGCCAGCAACAGGTCGAGGCTGTCCTTGTTCAGGTTGAGCTTGGCCAGCAGGCTGTGGGCGACGCCGTGCGGGTGCTGGGCCAGAGTCTTGAGGGCATCGCGCTGGCGCGGTGCGCGGGCGATGCGCGGGTCTTCCAGGCGGGCGCCGGGGGCGACGTGCCAGAAGCGCTCCTGGCGCATCTCGGCAGGTTCGCCCTGGCGCAGCAAGGTCGGCAGGGCCCAGCTCAGCGTGTCACCCAGGCTGTGCTGGTAGTACTGGGCGGTCCACAGGCACAACTTGAACAGTGCTGGCGGAATCGGCGATACCGGGTCGAGCAGGGCGCTGGCCGGCTTGAGCTTGTCGGCGGGCACTTCGCTCTGTTCGCACACCTCCACCAGCACGCCGATCATTTCGCGGCGACCGAATGGCACGCGAATACGCATGCCCGGGGTCAAGGCCTGGCGCGCCATGCTCGCCGGCGCCTTGTAGTCGAACAGGCGACGCAGCGGAGAGGGCAGGGCAAGGCGCAGGATGACGTCGGACACGCGGAAAGTCTCGGAGGGCGTTTCAAAGACTGGCGAGCCTAGCAGACGACGGTCGGTGCAAGCGACAACTTGCGTTGGCGTGATGCTCTGGTATTATTCGCCGCCTAATTACGTGCGGTATTCAACAATTGGTGTTGGGTGGCGGCACGCAGCTCGAGGAAGTGACCATGAAAGCAGATATTCATCCGAACTACGAAGTAGTTGCAGTCACCTGCAGCTGCGGCAACAAGTTTGAAACCCGTTCGACCCTGGGCAGCACCCTGTCGATCGACGTTTGCAACCTGTGCCACCCGTTCTACACCGGTAAGCAGAAAGTCCTGGACACCGGTGGTCGCGTACAGAAGTTCGCCGATCGCTTCGGTATGTTCGGTACCAAGAAGTAATCATGCGCATGGCGAACCCCTCGGGTTTCGCATTGCTGCAAAAAAAGGCGCCCCTTGTGGGCGCCTTTTTTATGGGCGTCATCTGGCATTTCCCGGCCCTGGCGTTCTGCCCGCTACCGGACAGCCCGCAGCAGGTGGCGGTGCGCCAGGTGGTTGATGGCGATACCTTGCGCCTGGTCGATGGCCGCAGCGTGCGACTGATCGGCATCAACGCCCCGGAGATCGGCCGCAACGGGCGCACCAGCGAACCCTATGCGGAGGCCGCCAGGCAGCGCTTGCAGGCCTTGGTCAAGGCTAGCGACGGGCGTGTAGGGCTGGAGCCAGGTATCGAGGCCAAGGACAAATACGGCCGGACGCTGGCGCATATCTACGGCCGCAATGGTGACAATATCGAAGCACAGTTGCTCAGCGAGGGCCTGGGCTATCGCGTCGCGGTTGCCCCCAACGTGCGCCTCAGTGCTTGCCAGCAGCTTGCCGAACAGGCTGCGCGCAAGGCTGGCTCCGGCCTGTGGCGCCGTTCGCCGGTGGTGCGTGCGGGGGATGTGAGGCGCTCAGGTTTCGCGGTCATTGCGGGCCGCATCGAAAGCGTGGAGCGCAACCGTGGCGGAATCTGGCTGAACCTGAACGGTGCCGTGGTGCTGCAGGTTCCCGCTCGTCTGCAGCGTAACTTCCCCGCCAGCTTCTTCGATAACCTCAAGGGACGCCAGGTCGAGGCGCGTGGTTGGGTGCTGGATCGTTCCCGCAAGGGCGGCCTCAGGCCCGGGCAGCGACGCTGGGTGTTGCCATTGACCGATCCGAGCATGTTAGAGCGCATTTCAGGCTAAAAGATGTAGACATTTCGCTACTAGATTGTACACACTGTTAGCCGTATGCCCCGTGGGTTATAGCGTAAAGTCGTAGGCTAAAGGCCTTGACACAAGTGACCGACCAGTCTTGTGGCTCCCCGGCTCTTTGCGTATCCTCGGCGGTCCGTCAGAACAGTAAATAGCGGAATGCCCACCATGTCAGACCTGAAAACCGCCGCTCTCGAATATCACGCTCAACCTCGTCCGGGGAAACTGAGCGTCGAACTTTCCAAGCCCACCGCCACCGCCCGTGACCTCGCCCTGGCCTACAGCCCAGGTGTTGCTGAGCCCGTGCGTGAAATCGGCCGTGATCCAGAGCTGGCTTACAAATACACCGGCAAAGGCAACCTGGTTGCGGTGATTTCCGATGGCACCGCCATCCTCGGTCTGGGTGACCTCGGCCCACTGGCTTCCAAGCCGGTCATGGAAGGCAAGGGTGTTCTGTTCAAGCGTTTTGCCGGTATCGACGTGTTCGACATCGAAGTGGAATCGGAAAGCCCGCAGGCGTTCATCGACACCGTTCGCCGCATTTCGATCACCTTCGGTGGCATCAACCTCGAAGACATCAAGGCGCCTGAGTGCTTCGAAATCGAGCGCACCCTGATCGAACAGTGCGACATCCCGGTATTCCACGATGACCAGCACGGTACCGCCATCGTGACTGCGGCCGGCATGATCAACGCCCTGGAAATCGCCGGCAAGAAGCTGGAAGACGCCAAGATCGTCTGCCTGGGTGCTGGCGCTGCCGCCATCTCCTGCATGAAGCTGCTGGTGAGCATGGGCGCCAAGGTCGAGAACATCTACATGATCGACCGCAGCGGCGTGATCCACGCTGGCCGTGACGACCTGAACCAGTACAAGGCGCAGTTCGCCCACGCTACCGACAAGCGCACCCTGGCTGATGCACTCGACGGTGCCGACGTGTTCGTAGGCCTGTCCGGCCCGAACCTGCTGAGCGCCGAAGGCCTGAAGTCGATGGCTGCCAACCCGATCGTGTTCGCCTGCTCGAACCCGGACCCGGAAATCTCGCCAGAGCTGGCGCACGCCACTCGCAACGACGTGATCATGGCTACCGGTCGTTCCGACTACCCGAACCAGGTCAACAACGTACTGGGCTTCCCGTTCATCTTCCGTGGTGCCTTGGACGTTCGCGCCAAGCGCATCAACGAAGAAATGAAGATCGCTGCCGCCATCGCCCTGAAAGACCTGGCCAAGCTGCCAGTGCCGAAGGAAGTCTGCGAGGCCTACGGCGTGGAAGGCCTGGAGTTCGGCCGTGAGTACATCATTCCGAAGCCGCTGGACGCCCGCCTGATCACCGTCGTTTCCGACGCTGTGGCCAAGGCTGCCATCGAATCCGGCGTGGCTACCCTGCCGTATCCGAAGCACTACCCGCTGACCAGCGTGGATGAAGTGTTCAACGGCTGATTGCTGCCTGGCGACACAAAAAAGCCCCGGCTCGTATGAGCCGGGGCTTTTTGTTTGCCGGTGTTCCGGCTGACGCGGTCCCCTTGTAGGAGCGGCCTTGTGTCGCGAAAGGGGTGCGAAGCGCCCCCGGAGTTCATGCATCAAGCAGACATTGCTGGGGCCGCTTTGCGGCCCTTTCGCGACACAAGGCCGCTCCTACACGAATGGCGTTAGCCGCTGTTCTTTAGAACAGATCCATCGGCGCAGCTTCATCCGCCGGCAACGGGCTGCCCGGTGCTGCGCCAGTGCCCAGCTCGTCCACCGACGGCGGCGAGTCCTCGGCCTTGAAAAGCTCGAAGTAGGCATTCGGCGTGCTCGGCGAAGCGGCACGGCCGCTGACCGGGTCGACGCGCAGGCTGAGGATGCCTTCCGGCTCTGCCGGCGCATGCGCAGGCTTGTCCTTGAGCGCCGCTCCCATGAAACTCATCCAGATCGGCAGTGCCGCCGTGCCGCCGTACTCGCGGCGCCCGAGGGTTTCAGGCTGGTCGAAACCGACCCACACGGTGGTCACGTAGTCGGCGTTGTAGCCGGAGAACCAGGCGTCCTTGGACTCGTTGGTGGTACCGGTCTTGCCTGCCAGGTCGGTACGGCCCAGGGCCAGCGCCCGGCGGCCGGTACCGCGCTTGATCACATCCTGCAGCATGCTGGTGAGGATGTAGGTGGTGCGCCCGTCGATGATCTGCTCGGCCACGGCCGGCGCCTGCGGTGCAGACGCCACCTGGCTGAAGGCTGCGGGGGCCTCGCCCGGCATGGCAGCGGTGCTGATCGGCTGTTCGGGCGCGGCCACGCCCGCTTGGTCCTCGGCACCTTGCGGTACCCGGGCCGGGTTGGCGGTGAACAGCGTCTCGCCGCTGCGGCTTTCGATGCGATCGATCAGGTATGGGGTGATCTTGTAGCCGCCGTTGGCAAAAGTGCTCCAGCCTGTGGCGATTTCCATTGGGGTCAGGGTGGCCGTGCCCAGTGCCAGCGACAGGTTGCGCGGCAGGTCCTGCTTGTTGAAGCCGAACTTGGCGATGTAGTCGATGGTGCGGTCTACGCCCATGGCCTGCAGCAGGCGGATCGAAACCAGGTTGCGCGACTTGTACAGCGCTTCGCGCATGCGGATCGGGCCAAGGAAGGTGTTGGTGTCGTTCTTTGGCCGCCAGACCTTGTCCAGGTACTCGTCGACGAACACGATCGGTGCGTCGTTGACCAGGCTGGATGCGGTGTAGCCACTATCCAGGGCGGCACTGTAGATGAACGGTTTGAAGCTCGAGCCCGGCTGACGCTTGGCTTGCATGGCGCGGTTGTAGTTGCTCTGCTCGAACGAGAAGCCGCCGACCAGGGCGCGAATGGCGCCGTTGTAAGGGTCGAGGGTGACCAGCGCACTCTGCGCGCCAGGTACCTGGCTGAACTTGAACTTGCCATCTTCCAGGCGCTGCAGGCGTACCAGGTCACCGACCTGCGCCACATCTGCCGGCGACTGCGGCGCACGGCCCTGAGAGTTGCTGTTGATGAATGGGCGCGCCCATTTCATGGTGTCCCAGGCCACCAGCTCTTCCTGGCCGCTGCGGGTCAGCACCTTGAGGCCGGTTTTTTCGACCTGGGTTACGATGGCCGGCTCCAGGCCGCCAAGGCTGCGCTGCTTGCCCAGCTCCTGCAGCCAGGCCGCCTGGGTGCGGCCCGGGAAGCGTGCTTCGGGGCCACGGTAACCATGGCGCTCATCGTAGTCGGAGAGGCCGTTGAGGATGGCTTTGTTGGCCATTTCCTGCATGTCGCTGGGCACCGTGGTAGTGACGCGGAAGCCTTCGGTGTAGGCGTCGCTGCCGTAGCGGCCGACCATTTCGGCGCGGGCCATTTCGGCGATGTAAGGCGCATTCACTTCAGGCGTGGGCACGTGGTAGCTGGCGTTGAGCGGCTCGGCCAGGGCTGCCTGGTAGCTGGCTTCGTCGATCTTGCCCAGCTTGTACATGCGGCCGAGGATCCAGTCGCGGCGTTCCTTGGCGCGCACCGGGTTGGCCAGCGGGTTGAAGCGCGAAGGTGCCTTGGGCAGGCCGGCGATCATCGCCATCTGCGCCAGGCTCACGTCGCGGATCGACTTGCCGTAGTACACCTGCGCGGCGGCATCGATACCGTAGGCGCGGTTGCCCAGGTAGATCTTGTTCACGTACAGCTCGAGGATCTCGTCCTTGGTCAGCTCACGTTCGATCTGCAGGGCCAGCAGGATCTCGTTGGTCTTGCGCGAGAAGCTGCGTTCGCTGGTGAGGAAGAAGTTCTTCGCCACCTGCATGGTGATGGTACTGCCGCCGGTCTGGATATGGCCGGTTTTTACCAGCTGGGTCGCGGCACGCATCAGGCTGCTGGGATCGACACCGTAATGGTTGAGGAAATTATCGTCCTCGGCCGACAGAAGCGCCTGGATGAATTGTGGGGGAATTTCCGCGAAGCGTATCGGCGAGCGGCGCATTTCGCCGAACTCGGCAATCAGCTTGCCGTCGCTGCTGTACACCCTGAGGGGGATCTGCAACTGGATGCTTCTGAGCGACTCGACCGAGGGCAGGCTGGGGCTAAGATACAGAAACGCACCGCTCACACCGAGTACGAGCGCGCAGATGACTGCGACGGAAGACCACCAGAAGAACTTCAGCAGACGTATCAAGGCTTTTCGGTGTCCAGGTTGGGAGTGGATTGCACGCAGGTCCGGCGGACCAAAAAACGCTGGGCATTATAAGCATTTTTTCGCCTCTCCGGGTTACCGGCCAGGCTGCCCGTCGCCTCGATGGGCCGGCGCGGCCTAGTGTTGACGCGGGGTTGAGGCAGGTAGCCGCGACAGATGGCGGCGACAGACAACAAGGATGCCACGATGCTAGGACGCTTCGGCAAGGATGCCGGTTCACTCGTGGGGGTGGAAATTGCCCCTGACACCATTCGGATTGTGCAACTGCAGCGGCGTAACCGGCGCTGTCGGGTGCTTGCCTCGGTACAAGAGCCGTTCGAATCACCGCCTGGCAGTGATTGGGCAGCGGAGCCTGGCGCGGTGGCGGCTGCCTTGAAGCGCGCCTACCGACGCAGCGGCCTCAGGCAGCGCCGGGTCGCGCTGGCACTGCCGGGCAACCAGGTGATCTGCAAGCTGTGCCACCTGCCGGCAGAACAGGGCGGGGCAGAAATGGAGGCGCAACTGCTGGCTGACGCCGAACGGCTGTTCCCATTCCCGCTGGAAGACCTGGCCCTGGATTTTCAGGTCCTGGGAGGCTCTCGCGTTCAGCCGGGCTGCGCCGAAGTGATGGTGGCGGCGTGTCGGCAGAGCGCACTGGCGCCACTTGAAGGCATCGTCGAGGAGGCCGGGTTGCAACTGGATGCCGTGGAGGTCGACAGCATTGCCTTGGGGCGCATGCTGCCGCGGGGCAGGCATCAGAGCTCGGCGCTGCTGCGTATCGAGGCGCACAGCAGCACCCTTTATGGCTGGCAGTCGGGTCGGCCTCAGCAAAGGCGTGAGCTGAGCCTGGGGCTGTCGACCATAACGGGGGAACTGCCGGAGCGCCTGCTGGCCCTGCTCGCCAGTGAGCCTTTGCCCGATTGCCTGTTGATCGCCGGCCGTTCTCCGATCGAAACGGGCCATATGCAGAGCCTCGGCTCCCGGTTGAACTTGCCGTGTCGCCTGCTGCCCGATGTGGCGCGCCTGGAGCCCGTCGATGGCGCGATGATCCTGGCATGCGCCCTTGCTCTCGGAGGGTTGCGTCGATGATGCGGCTGAACCTTCTGCCCTGGCGCGAACGGCAACGCCAGGCCGTGTTGCGGTGTTTTCGCAGGCA
The DNA here is from genome assembly GCF_900277125.1 of Pseudomonas inefficax. Taxonomy (GTDB): domain Bacteria; phylum Pseudomonadota; class Gammaproteobacteria; order Pseudomonadales; family Pseudomonadaceae; genus Aquipseudomonas; species Aquipseudomonas inefficax. The sequence goes on along the minus strand of NZ_OPYN01000232.1, from coordinate 152,371 downwards.
ACTGATTGCCGGTGCGCTGCTGGCCCTGTGTGGAGTGACGTTGGTCGACCAGCTGGCCCGCCAGCGCGGGCAGCAGCAGGCGCTGGCCAACACTCAGCGCCAGGCTGCCCTGGAGGTGGCGGGCGAGCAGTTGCAGCCGCTGGCCGAAGTGCGTGCGCAGCATGAGGCGCTATTGGCACGCGCGGCGGCGCTGGAAGGACTGCGCGCCCACCAGGATGTGCTGGCCGGGGTGTTGGCTGACCTCGAGCGGGCGTTGCCAGTGGGTGTGCAACTGCTCGAACTCAGCCTGGAAGACGGCAGCCTGCAGATGACTGGGCTGGCCACATCCGGTGCCGTAGTCGCGCAGTTCATGCGTGACCTGAGCCGTTCGAGTGCGCTGATCGGTCTGGAGCTCAAGCGCATCAGGGGCCTGCCGGGCGGCGATGAATTCGTGCTGGGCGCGCGCGTTTCGGCGTTCTGGTCGTGAATGCTTCGCAGGTGCTCGGCTGGCTGGCCATGGCCGAGCGCTCCAGCCGCTTCCGGCAACTGGCGCCAGTGCTGGTGGCCTTGACGTTGTTCGGCCTGGGCTGCGCCATACGTCTGCCTGCAGCGTTGCAGCAACAGACGCAGGAGGAGGCCCGCTACGCCGAGTTGCACGAAAAACAGTCAGCCAGCACGGCGCAGTTGGCCGAGCTGGAGCAAATCCAGGCCTCTGTGACCATTGCCGAGCAACGCTTGCGGGAGGCGTACTGGCACCTGGCGGCCGGGGAGGGCATGAGTGACCTGCTCGAGCGCCTGGCGGCATCGGGGCATGCACATGGTTTGCTGATCGAGCGCTTCGACGTACATGACGACGAACAGCAGGCCGGTTTCCGCAAGGTACCGTTGGAGTTACAAGTGGTAGGGCGATACGTGGCCCTGCGGCAGTGGCTGGACGACTGGTTGGGCCAGGCGCGTGTGCTGCGCAGCGGTGACTTGCAGCTGGCTCCGGCCGATGGCAAGCCTGGGCTGCTACGCCTGCAGTTGCGGGTTGATGCCTATCAGGCGCTGGTGCCAGTGCCTGAGCCTGTGACGCTTGCGCGAATGCCGGCCAGGGGCGTGACGGCAGCGCCCCAAGTCGACCCGTTTGCGCCCGGAGCGACACGGTTGACGGATAGCGGGTTGGGCGGCGTGCCTTTGGCGCAACTGGAGATGGTAGGCAGCCTGTCGCGTGGGGCGGAACACGAAGCACTGCTGATGGCGGCCGGCAGGCTCTATCGCGTGCGCCCTGGGGACCGGGTCGGGCGTGACCAGGGGGTGGTGGCGAGGGTTGATCGAACTCAGGTCGAAGTACGCGAACGGCTGTTCATGGCGGGCGTGTGGCATGAACGCATGGCGTTCATCACGCTCGCGAAGCACCAGGGCAAGGAGGCCCGGGACGAGGATGAAAACATTGATGAAATGGGTACTGGCAGCCCTGCTGCCGGTCCCGCTGGCATGGGCGATGCCTTATCAGGGTGAACCACTGTCGCTGAACTTCCAGGATGTGGAAGTGCGCTCGGTGCTGCAGGTGCTGGCTGACTACGCCGGTGTCAACCTGGTCGCCAGCGATGCTGTGCAGGGTAGCGTCACCTTGCTCCTGGATGATGTGCCATGGGACCAGGCGCTGGACCTGGTGCTGCGCAGCAAGGGCCTGGCCCGGCGACAGGAGGGCAATGTGCTGCTGGTGGCGCCCGCGGCCGAGTTTGCCGCGCAATCTGTCGATGCCCGTGTGGGCCAGGCGCTGGATGCGCAGTTGCAGCCGTTGCACCGGGAACTGTTGCCCATCCATCACGCCGAGGCTGCCGAGCTGGCGGAGTTGCTGCTGGAGAGCCTGGCGGATGACGGCGAGCTCACCGGCCGGGGCAGCCTGAGTGTCGATGAACGCACCAATACGCTGGTGGTGCACCAGCCGGCCGACCGCCTTGCCGAGCTTCGGCAATTGGTAGCGCAGCTGGATGTGCCGGTGCGCCAGGTGGCGATCGAGGCACGTATCGTCGAGGCTAACGTCGATTACGAGAAAAGCCTGGGGGTGCGCTGGGGCGGGCCGCTGTATGTCGAGAGCCCGCGCCCGGGCAAGGATCTGTTCGTCGACCTGGGGGTTGAGCGGGTGGGTGGCAGCATTGGCCTGGGCCTGTTGCGTGGCGACGTGTTGCTCGACCTGGAACTCAGTGCCATGGAAAAGAGCGGCAACGGCGAAATCATCTCGCAGCCCAAGGTGGTCACGGCCGACAAGGAAACGGCCAGGATCCTCAAGGGTACCGAGGTGCCGTACCAGGAAACCAGCAAGAGCGGCGCCACCTCGGTAGCGTTCCGCGAAGCCTCGTTGTCGCTGGAGGTAACTCCGCAGATCACCCCCGACAACAAGGTGATCATGACCGTCAGGGTGACCAAGGACGAGCCGGATTACGTCAATGCCTTGAACAACGTACCGCCGATCCGCAAGAACGAGGTCAATGCCAAGGTTCGCGTGACGGACGGTGAAACGATCGTGATCGGTGGCGTGTACTCGACTTCGCAAAACAATGTGGTCGACAAGGTGCCATTTTTTGGCGATCTGCCGTATGTTGGGCGGCTGTTTCGACGCGATGCATTACAAGAGAAAAAATCCGAGCTGCTGGTCTTCCTGACTCCGCGTATCATGAGTGACCAGGCGATTGCTGTGAGTCGTTGATTCTGTGCGAAATTTGATACTTGTGGGGCCCATGGGCGCTGGTAAAAGCACCATCGGACGCCTATTGGCCAAAGAGCTGCGCCTGCTGTTCAAGGATTCCGACAAGGAAATCGAACTGCGATGCGGCGCCAACATACCGTGGATTTTCGACAAGGAAGGCGAGCCGGGTTTCCGTGACCGCGAGCAGGCGATGATCGCCGAGCTGTGCGCACTCGACGGCGTGGTCCTGGCGACCGGCGGTGGCGCGGTAATGCGGGAAGCCAACCGCCAGGCCCTGCACCAGGGTGGCCGGGTGATCTATCTGCATGCTTCGGTGGAGCAGCAGGTTGGCCGCACCGCACGTGATCGCAATCGCCCCCTGCTGCGCACCGCCAATCCCGAGGCGACCTTGCGCGCCCTGCTGGAAACCCGCGACCCGCTCTATCGCGAGATCGCCGACCTGGTGGTGGAAACCGACGAGCGGCCGCCTCGCATGGTGGTGATTGATATTCTCGAGCGCTTGCAGCAGTTGCCGCCCCGTTAGCCCGGGACTATTCTCGGCCACCAGCGCCGAGGCTAGGTTCAACGTTACCGCGCGGGCGCCCGAACAGCGCAGCGCTCAAGTACATTGTGGGGATACATGCAGACACTAAAGGTCGACCTGGGCGAGCGTAGCTACCCGATCTACATTGGCGAAGGCCTGCTGGACCAGCCTGAACTGCTGGCGCCGCACATCGCCGGGCGGCAGGTTGCCATCGTTTCCAACGAGACCGTCGCGCCCCTGTATCTCGAACGCCTGAGCAAGACCCTGGGTGCCTATTCGGTGCTGCCGGTGGTATTGCCCGATGGCGAAGCCCACAAGAACTGGGAAACCCTGCAGCTGATCTTCGATGGCCTGCTGACTGCACGGCACGACCGCCGCACCACCGTGGTCGCCTTGGGCGGCGGTGTGATCGGTGACATGGCCGGCTTCGCCGCCGCCTGCTACCAGCGCGGTGTCGACTTCATCCAGGTGCCGACCACCCTGCTGTCCCAGGTCGACTCCTCGGTGGGCGGCAAGACCGGCATCAACCACCCGCTGGGCAAGAACATGGTCGGTGCCTTCTACCAGCCCAATGCGGTGCTGATCGACACCACCAGCCTCAAGACCCTGCCGGCGCGCGAGCTGTCTGCCGGTCTGGCCGAAGTGATCAAGTACGGCCTGATCTGCGACAAGCCGTTCCTCGCCTGGCTCGAGGACAATATGCAGGCGCTGCGTGCCCTCGACCCGGCGGCGCTGACCGAAGCCATCAGCCGCTCCTGCGCGGCCAAGGCCGCGGTGGTGGGTGCTGACGAGCGCGAGTCCGGCGTGCGCGCCACGCTGAACCTGGGGCATACCTTCGGGCATGCTATCGAGACCCACATGGGTTATGGCGTGTGGCTGCACGGCGAAGCCGTGGCGGCGGGCACGGTGATGGCCCTGGAGATGTCCATGCGCCTTGGCTGGATCGACCAGGCCGAGCGCGATCGCGGAATCCGCCTGTTGCAGGACGCAGGTTTGCCGGTGGTGCCACCACAGGAAATGACCCCGGCGCATTTCATGGAGCACATGGCGGTCGACAAGAAGGTGCTCGACGGCCGCCTGCGTCTGGTGCTGCTGCGCCAGATGGGCGAGGCCGTGGTGACCGACGACTATCCGAAAGAGATTCTACAGGCCACGTTGTCGGCGGATTACCGCGCGATCGTGGCCCAGCTTTGAGGTTGTGACAGCGCAATGACCAGTTTGCATGCCGATGAGGCCTTTCTCGACCATTACCAGTTGAGCCACGATCCGTTCGCGCCCCGCGTGCCCGGTTTCAAGTTCTTCCCGGCCCAGCGCAAGCCCGTGCTCGGCCAACTGCACCACCTGGCGCGCTACAGCCAGCTGATGCTGGTTGTCACCGGCCCGCTGGGCAGTGGCAAGACCCTGCTGCGCCAGGCCCTGGTGGCCAGTACCAACAAGCAGGCGGTGCAGAGCGTGGTGGTTTCCGCTCGTGGTGCCAGCGATGCCGCCAGCGTACTCGGCCAGGTCGCGCAGAACCTGGATGTGGCCGAGGCCGAAATGCAGGCGATCCTGGCCAAGGTGGTGCAATTGGCACTGACTGGCCAGGAAGTGTATTTGCTGGTGGACGATGCGGAACAACTCGACGAGTCGGCACTCCAAGCGTTGCTGGAATTGGCGGCGGGTGTACCGGAAGGGCGCCCGCACGTGTTCCTGTTCGGTGAGCCGTCGCTGATTGCCGGGCTGGACGAGATCAATATCGAGGAAGAACGCTTCCACATCATCGAACTCGCCCCCTACAGTGAAGAAGAAACCCGCGAGTACCTGGAGCAGCGCCTGGAAGGTGCTGGCCGGGGCATCGAGGTGTTCAGCCGTGAACAGATCGTCGATATCCATGAAAACTCCGACGGCTGGCCTGGCAACATCAACCAGGTCGCCCGTGACACTTTGATCGAAGCCATGATCGCCAGCCGCTCGACGGCCAAGCGACCATCCATGGGGTTCAAGATGCCTAAAAAACATGTGCTCGCGCTGTCCGCTGTGGTTGTGGTCGCCGTTGCGGCCGCGGTGTTGATGCCGAAGAAAGGTGACAAGGCGCCTGCCGAAGCGCCTGTCGCCCAGGCCCAGCTGCCGCTTGGCGAAGGCCAGGCCAATGGTGGCAACCCGGCCATCGAGTTCTCGGGTTCTTCCCAGCCGATGCCATTGCCGCTGGTTGGCCAGTCGCAGCCGGTGATGCGCGAGCCGCTGGCCCAGGCTGCGGGCATGGGCGAGGGTGAAGAGGGTAGCCCGGCCGGCGATACCGCCCTGCAGCCAGGCAACCCGCCGCCAACCGTGACCACCATCGCACCACCGCAAGGTGTGCCGGCGGGCCCGGCCCCGGTGCCTGCCCAGCCAGTAGCCTCGGCGCCGACCCAGCCGCAACCGCAGCCGGTTGCGCCTGCACCGAAGCCTGTCGCAACCCAGCCGGCCAAGCCGGTTGCACCTGCCAAGCCTGCGCCAGCACCGACTCAGGTCGCCGTGGCCAAGCCGGCCGCCAAGCCTGTCGAGAAGCCGGCAGCCGGTGGCAGCGGCAACAGCGGCTGGTACGCCGGTCAGAAACCGGGCAATTACGTGGTGCAAATCCTGGGTACCAGCTCCGAGGCTTCGGCCCAGGCATTCGTCAAGGCCCAGGGTGGCGACTATCGCTACTTCAAGAAAAACCTGCAGGGCAAGCCGCTGTACGTAGTCACTTACGGCAACTTTGCCAACCGCGACGCAGCGGTTGCGGCAATCAAGAACTTGCCAGCGAAGGTCCAGGCTGGTAAACCTTGGCCACGTACCGTCGCCAGCGTCCAACAAGAGCTGGCCTCGGCCCGCTGATACCTTCCGGGCGGCAACACCCCGCTGCCCAGTTGCTGAGCGATTACTGACTTTCGACTAGCCTGCTGCGTTGTCACGCGGCAGGCTTTTCTGTCCCAGACTGCCGGCCACAAGCCTTACTTGCAGTCATGGCTGAAACGCTTCAGACTCGAGCCAAGCCGCTATCACGGCGCATGGCGCAAAAACATTCAAAATTGCGACATAAATTTTCAATGGTGAGACATGAAAATTTGTGGGCATCGCTGTCGCTGTGCAACAATGGTTTTCCATGGCCACCGCAAAAAAGCTGGCGTTTGATCGGCGTGGATGGTAAGTGGTTGTTAAAAAAGAGATTTACCTCCGTTGAGAGGTGAACCTGGTGAGAATGTGTCTATGAAAACAGGTCTGTACCATCCCGAAGAATTCAAGGACAACTGTGGTTTTGGCCTGATCGCCCATATGACGGGCGAACCGAGCCACCACCTTCTGCAAACCGCCATGCAGGCCCTGACTTGCATGACCCACCGCGGCGGCATCAACGCCGACGGCAAGACCGGTGACGGTTGCGGTCTGCTCATGCAGAAGCCCGATCAATTCCTGCGTGCCGTGGCCCAGGAGCACTTCGCCGTCGAACTGCCCAAGCAGTACGCCGTCGGCATGGTGTTTTTCAATCAGGACCCGGTCAAAGCCGAAGCCGCTCGCGCCAACATGGACCGCGAAATCCTTGCCGCTGGCCTGAAGCTGGTCGGCTGGCGCAAGGTGCCGATCGACACCAGCGTGCTTGGCCGCCTGGCTCTCGAGCGCCTGCCACAGATCGAGCAGGTGTTCATCGGCGGTGAAGGCCTGAGCGACCAGGAATTCGCCATCAAGCTGTTCAGTGCCCGTCGCCGTTCTTCCGTGGCCAACGCCCACGACGCCGACCACTACATCTGCAGCTTCTCGCACAAGACCATCATCTACAAAGGCCTGATGATGCCGCGCGATCTCGCGGCCTTCTACCCGGACCTGGGTGACGAGCGCCTGCAAACCGCGATCTGCGTGTTCCACCAGCGCTTCTCCACCAATACCCTGCCGAAATGGCCGCTGGCGCAGCCGTTCCGCTTCCTCGCCCACAACGGCGAGATCAACACCATCACCGGCAACCGCAACTGGGCCATGGCCCGTCGCACCAAGTTTGCCAATGACCTGATCCCCGACCTCGAAGAGCTCGGCCCGCTGGTCAACCGCGTCGGTTCCGATTCCTCGAGCATGGACAACATGCTGGAGCTGATGGTCACTGGCGGTATCGACCTGTTCCGTGGCGTGCGCATGCTGGTACCGCCAGCCTGGCAGAACGTCGAGACCATGGACGCCGACCTGCGCGCCTTCTACGAATACAACTCCATGCACATGGAGCCGTGGGATGGCCCGGCCGGTATCGTCATGACCGAAGGCCGCCATGCGGTGTGCCTGCTCGACCGTAATGGCCTGCGCCCGGCGCGCTGGGTTACCACCACCAATGGCTACATCACCATCGCCTCGGAAATCGGCGTATGGGGCTACCAGCCTGAGGATGTATTGGCCAAGGGCCGTGTCGGCCCGGGCCAGATCCTGGCCGTGGACACCGAAACCGGCCAGATCCTTGATACCGACGCCATCGACAACCGCCTGAAGTCGCGCCACCCGTACAAGCGCTGGCTGCGTCAGCATGCCACGCGCATACAGGCGACGCTGACCGACGATCAGGGCGTGGCCAGCTACGACGCCGACCAGCTCAAGCAGTACATGAAGATGTTCCAGGTCACCTTCGAGGAGCGTGACCAGGTGCTGCGCCCGCTCGGCGAGCAGGGCCAGGAAGCGGTCGGCTCGATGGGCGACGATACGCCGATGGCCGTGCTGTCGCAGCGCGTGCGTTCGCCATACGACTTCTTCCGCCAGCAGTTCGCCCAGGTGACCAACCCGCCGATCGACCCGCTGCGTGAAGCGATCGTCATGTCCCTGGAAATCTGCCTGGGTGCCGAGCGCAACATCTTCCAGGAATCCCCGGAGCATGCTTCGCGGGTAATCCTCAGCTCGCCGGTCATCTCGCCCGCCAAGTGGCGTTCGCTGATGAACCTGGAGCGCGAAGGCTTCGACCGCCAGCTGATCGACCTCAACTATGAACAGAGCGTTGGCCTGGAAGCGGCCATTCGCAACATCGCCGACCAGGCTGAAGAGGCCGTGCGCGCTGGCAAGACCCAGCTGGTGCTGAGCGACCGCTACATCGCCCCGGGCAAGTTGCCGGTGCACGCCTCGCTGGCCGTTGGTGCGGTGCACCACCGCCTGACCGAACAGGGCCTGCGTTGCGACAGTAACATCCTGGTGGAAACCGCCACCGCTCGCGACCCGCACCACTTCGCCGTGCTGCTGGGCTTCGGTGCCTCGGCCGTCTACCCGTACCTGGCTTATGAAGTGCTGGCCGACCTGATCCGTACCGGCGAAGTGCTGGGCGACCTGGACGAAGTCTTCAAGTACTACCGCAAGGGCATCTCCAAGGGCCTGCTGAAGATCCTGTCGAAGATGGGTATCTCCACCATCGCCTCGTACCGTGGTGCGCAGCTGTTCGAAGCCATCGGCCTGGCCGAGGAAGTGGTCGGCCTGAGCTTCAAGGGCGTTTCCAGCCGCATCAAGGGTGCGCGTTTCGCAGACCTGGAGAGCGACCAGAAGCTGCTGGCAGCCGAAGCCTGGAGCGCGCGCAAGCCGATCCAGCAAGGCGGCCTGCTGAAGTTCGTCCATGGTGGTGAATACCACGCCTACAACCCGGACGTGGTCAACACCCTGCAGGCCGCCGTGCAGCAGGGCGACTACGCCAAGTTCAAGGAATACACCACGCTGGTGGACCAGCGTCCGGTGTCGATGATCCGCGACCTGCTGAAGGTGAAAGTGGCCGACCAGCCGCTGGCGCTGGAGCAGATCGAGCCGCTGGAGGCGATCCTCAAGCGCTTCGACTCCGCCGGTATCTCGCTGGGCGCACTGTCGCCGGAGGCTCACGAAGCGCTGGCCGAGGCGATGAACCGCCTGGGCGCGCGTTCCAACTCTGGCGAGGGCGGTGAAGACCCGTCGCGCTACGGCACCATCAAGAGCTCGAAGATCAAGCAGGTGGCCACCGGCCGCTTTGGCGTGACCCCGGAATACCTGGTCAACGCCGAAGTGCTGCAGATCAAGGTTGCCCAGGGTGCCAAGCCCGGTGAAGGCGGCCAGCTGCCAGGCGGCAAGGTCAACGGCCTGATCGCCAAGCTGCGTTACGCGGTACCTGGCGTGACCCTGATCTCGCCTCCTCCGCACCACGACATCTACTCGATCGAAGACTTGGCCCAGCTGATCTACGACCTCAAGCAGGTCAACCCGCAGGCCCTGGTTTCGGTCAAGCTGGTGGCAGAAGCCGGCGTCGGCACCATCGCCGCCGGTGTGGCCAAGGCCTATGCCGACCTGATCACCATTTCCGGCTACGACGGTGGTACCGGTGCTTCGCCGCTGACCTCGATCAAGTACGCCGGCGCTCCATGGGAGCTGGGCCTGGCCGAGACCCACCAGACCCTGCGCGGCAACGACCTGCGCGGCAAGGTGCGGGTACAGACCGACGGTGGCCTGAAGACCGGCCTGGACGTGATCAAGGCGGCCATCCTCGGTGCCGAAAGCTTCGGCTTCGGTACCGCGCCGATGATCGCCCTGGGCTGCAAGTACCTGCGCATCTGCCACCTGAACAACTGCGCCACCGGCGTGGCTACCCAGAACGACAAGCTGCGCAAGGACCACTACATCGGCACCGTCGACATGGTGATCAACTTCTTCACCTTCGTCGCCGAAGAGACCCGTGAGTGGCTGGCCAAGCTGGGCGTGCGCAGCCTCGGCGAACTGATCGGCCGTACCGACCTGCTCGATGTGCTGCCAGGCGACACCGAGCGCCAGCAGTACCTGGACCTGACGCCGCTGCTGGGCAGCTCGCACATCCCGGCTGACAAGCCGCAGTTCTGCGAGGTCGACAAGAACCCGCCGTTCGACCAGGGTGAGCTGGCCGAGAAGATGGTGGAAATGGCCATGCCGGCCATCCGTGACCAGGCCGGTGGCGAGTTCAGCCTCGACATCTGCAACTGCGACCGCTCCATCGGTGCGCGCGTTTCGGGCGAAATCGCCCGCCTGCACGGCAACCAGGGCATGGCCGCAGCGCCGATCACCTTCCGCTTCAAGGGCACTGCGGGCCAGAGCTTCGGCGTGTGGAACGCCGGTGGCCTGAACCTGCACCTGGAAGGCGATGCCAACGACTACGTCGGCAAGGGCATGACCGGTGGCAAGGTCACCATCGTGCCGCCAGCCGGCAGCCCGTTCGAAACCCAGCACAGCGCCATCGTCGGCAACACCTGCCTGTACGGCGCCACTGGCGGCAAGCTGTTCGCCGCCGGTACTGCTGGCGAGCGCTTCGCTGTGCGTAACTCCGGCGCCCACGCTGTTGTCGAGGGCACTGGCGATCACTGCTGTGAATACATGACCGGCGGCTTTGTCTGCGTGCTGGGCAAGACCGGTTACAACTTCGGTTCTGGCATGACTGGCGGCTTCGCCTACGTGCTCGACATGGACAATACCTTCGTCGACAAGCTCAACCATGAGCTGGTGGAAATCCAGCGTATCAGTGGTGAAGCGATGGAGGCCTATCGCAGCCACCTGGCGCGGGTCCTTGCCGAGTACGTGGAAGAGACTGGCAGCGAGTGGGGGCGTGAGCTCTCGGAGAACCTGGACGACTACGTGCGGCGCTTCTGGCTGGTCAAGCCGAAGGCAGCCAACCTGAAGCAACTGCTGTCCAGCACCCGTGCCAACCCGCAGTAACAACAGCTGCAAGTGACGGCCCCGTGCGCGGGGCCTGTCGTGCTCAAGTGATCGTCTTGCAGCTTGCAGCCTGAGGCTGGCAACTGCGGTAAAGAGGTTTTGAAAAATGGCTGAACGTCTGAACAACGACTTCCAGTTCATCGAAGTGGGCCGCAAGGACCCGAAGAAAAAGCTGCTGCGCCAGCGCAAGAAGGAGTTCGTGGAAATCTACGAGCCGTTCAAGCCGCAGCAGTCCGTGGAGCAGGCGCACCGCTGCCTGGGCTGCGGTAACCCCTATTGCGAGTGGAAGTGCCCGGTACACAACTTCATCCCCAACTGGTTGAAGCTGGTCTCCGAAGGCAACATCCTGGCCGCGGCGGAACTGTCGCACCAGACCAACACCCTGCCGGAAGTATGCGGCCGCGTATGCCCGCAAGACCGCTTGTGCGAAGGTGCCTGCACCCTGAACGACGGCTTCGGCGCGGTGACTATCGGCTCGGTGGAGAAGTACATCACCGACACCGCCTTCGCCATGGGCTGGCGCCCGGACATGTCCAAGGTCAAGCCAACCGGCAAGCGCGTTGCCATCATCGGCGCCGGCCCGGCCGGGCTGGGCTGTGCCGACGTGCTGGTACGTGCCGGCGTCACCCCTGTGGTGTTCGACCGCAACCCGGAAATCGGCGGCCTGCTGACCTTCGGCATCCCCGAGTTCAAGCTGGAAAAGACCGTGCTCAGCAACCGCCGTGAGGTATTCACCGGCATGGGTATCGAGTTCCGCCTGAACACCGAGGTGGGCAAGGACGTGACCATGGAACAACTGCTCGCCGAGTACGACGCAGTGTTCATGGGCATGGGTACCTACACCTACATGAAGGGCGGCTTCCCGGGCGAGGACCTGCCTGGCGTGCATGACGCGCTGGATTTCCTGATCGCCAACGTCAACCGCAACCTGGGCTTCGAGAAGTCGCCGGAAGACTTCGTCGACATGCAGGGCAAGAAGGTGGTGGTGCTGGGTGGTGGCGACACCGCGATGGACTGCAACCGCACCTCGATCCGCCAGGGCGCCAAGTCGGTAACCTGTGCCTATCGCCGTGACGAGGCCAACATGCCGGGTTCGCGCAAAGAGGTGAAGAACGCCAAGGAAGAAGGCGTGAAGTTCCTCTACAACCGCCAGCCTATCGCCATCGTCGGCGAGGACAAGGTCGAAGGCGTGAAGGTGGTCGAGACCCGTCTCGGTGAGCCGGATGCCCGTGGCCGCCGCAGCCCCGAGCCGATCCCGGGGTCCGAAGAAATCCTGCCGGCCGATGCCGTGGTCATCGCCTTCGGCTTCCGCCCGAGCCCGGCGCCGTGGTTCGAGCAGCACGATATTCAACTGGATAGCCAGGGCCGCGTGGTGGCACCGGAGAAGGGCAAGTTCAAGCACCAGACCAGCAACCCGAAAGTGTTTGCCGGTGGCGACATGGTGCGTGGGTCGGACCTGGTGGTGACGGCTATCTTCGAGGGGCGTACTGCTGCCGAGGGTATCCTGGACTACCTTGAAGTCTGATCCATCGTCGGGGCCGCTTTGCGGCCCTTTCGCGACACAAGGCCGCTCCTACAGGGGGGGCGCGTACTTCCTGTAGGAGCGGCCTTGTGTCGCGACGGGCTGCAAAGCAGCCCCAAAGGCATTTTTGTATACAAAAATCCTTGATCCATGGCATCCAATAGACAAAACGCATGGCCATGGCCGTGCCTTTTGGGCTGGCGTCTGAGAAAATGCCCGCACTTTTTTTCCGGATGCCGACATGACTGCCCTGAAGAACGATCGTTTCCTGCGTGCACTGCTCAAGCAACCCGTAGACGTCACCCCGGTGTGGATGATGCGCCAGGCCGGCCGCTACCTGCCGGAGTACCGCGCCAGCCGCGCCAAGGCCGGTGACTTCATGAGCCTGTGCATGAACCCGCAGTTCGCCTGCGAGGTTACCCTGCAGCCGCTGGACCGCTACCCGCTGGACGCGGCGATCCTGTTCTCGGACATCCTTACCATCCCCGATGCCATGGGCCTGGGCCTGTACTTCGAAACCGGCGAAGGCCCGCGTTTCAAGAAAGTCATCAACACCCCGGCCGATATCGAAGCGCTGCCGATCCCCGACCCGCAGAAAGACCTCGGCTACGTGATGGACGCGGTCAGCACCATCCGCCGTGAACTGAACGGCCGCGTGCCGCTGATCGGCTTCTCCGGCAGCCCTTGGACCCTGGCCACCTACATGATCGAAGGCGGCTCGTCGAAAGACTTCCGCAAAACCAAGGCCATGGCCTACGACAATCCGCAAGCCTTGCACCTGCTGCTCGACAAGCTGGCCCAGTCGGTCACCAGCTACCTCAACGGCCAGATCCTCGCTGGTGCCCAGGCCGTGCAGATTTTCGACACCTGGGGCGGCAACCTGTCGGCGGCGGCTTACCAGGAGTTCTCCCTGGCCTACATGCGCAAGATCGTCAGCGGCCTGATCCGCGAGCACGAAGGGCGCAAGGTGCCGGTGATTCTGTTTACAAAGAACGGCGGCCTGTGGCTGGAAAGCATCGCCGAAGCCGGTGCCGACGCACTGGGCCTGGACTGGACCTGCGAAATCGGCGATGCCCGCCGCCGCGTGGGTGACAAGGTCGCCCTGCAAGGCAACATGGACCCAACCGTGCTGTACGCCAAACCCGAGGCTATCCGCCAGGAAGTGGCGCGCATCCTGGCCAGCTATGGCCACGGTTCTGGCCACGTGTTCAACCTGGGCCATGGTATTACCCCGGAAGTTGACCCGGAGCATGCTGGTGTCTTTATCAATGCGGTGCATGAGCTGTCGGCGCAGTATCACGTTTGATTCAAGACTCTCCCGAGCGCAAGTTATGTGCTCGGGAGTTTTTCGTTAAATAGAGCACAGGTAAATACCGCGCTCTGGCAGGATTTTTCCTACATATTATAAAAGTGTCTGTCCATAAACTCCGAGCACACTCGCGCTGAGGCGCTTTGCATTCCAATCAGTGTGCCTTTCCGCATTTAACCAGCAATGCGTACGGAGTTTGTCATGAGTAAAACAAAGACCCTGCGAAAAAGCGTTGTCGCCACCAGTGTGTGGATGGCAATCGCAGGAGCAGGCTTGCACGCCCAAATTGCCAATGCACACGGCTACCTGGCAGACCCTCCTTCGCGGGCGGCGCTGTGCCACGAAAACTCTAAAAACCTCAATGTTAATTGCGGGTCTGCCCAGTACGAACCGTGGTCGGTCGGTGAGGCAGTAGGGCGCTTCCCAAGCGAAGGTCCGGTTGATGGAAAGATTGCCAGTGGCGGAGTCCGGACCGACTTCAGCGCACTTGATGAGCAATCAGCCAACCGCTGGCATTTGACCCCGATTGTCGACCGTAATTTGCAGTTCGATTGGCATTATAACGCCCCGCATCCGGCGGCCTCGTGGGAATACTTCATTACCAAGGCGGATTGGGACGCTAACGCTGCCCTGACCCGTGCCTCGTTCGATTCCACCCCGTTCTGTTCTGTAGACGGCAAAAACCAAATGCCAGCGCAGGGCACCGGCACCAATCCAAAGCACAGCTGCACCTTGCCCGCTGACCGTACGGGGCAACACGTGATTCTGGGCGTCTGGAAGGTGGGCGACACCGACAAGGCGTTCCACAGTGTTGCTGACGTTGATATCCAGCTTGATGGTGGCCCGGTCCCGGAGTGGCCGCGCCTGGCTGAAATCAGTGCCAACCGTGATCTTGAAGTAGGGGATAAAGTTACTGCCCGTGCGTTTGATGCCAATGGCGAGCGCACTTCCGACCATGTAAGCATTACCATTGATAGCCCAGAAGAGACCATCGCCGCCAACTGGGCCTACAAACTCGCCAAGCAGATCAACGACACCAAGACGTTGGTACGTGCCGGTAAAATGGATGCGGACGGCAATATCGAGCCTGTGCAGGGCTCCAATAGCATATTTGCCAAAAAAGAAAGTGGTCTGACCAACTACATACTGCATTTTGACGCCGCCGCTGGTGAGCCGACCACCATGCATCTGCACGATGTCAAACCAGAATACACGCTCACCGATGGCAAGGGTGGCGTGGACTTCAGCGTCATGACAAACAAAGCCCTCACCGTGACGGCGCGGCTGTTTGACGCCAACAACAAGCAAGTTTCCTACTCGCGCCAGAACGCCAACGGCACCGAGCCATTCGTGCTGAATGTCGAAAGTACCGATGGCGAACATACCCTCAAGGTCGTGGGCGTGGACAAGCGTGAGCGGGTGCTGCTGCAGGACGAGAGGAAGGTTCAGCTCAAGACGGCTGGCGATGAGGGTTATAAATTCGTCTTCCCCGAGTCGATTTCCAGCTACAAGGCAGGCACCAAAGTACTGCAGCCAAAGAATGGCAAGGTCTACGAGTGCAAGGCGTTTCCGAATTCGGGTTTCTGCGTGCAGTACTCCACAGGCTCCAACCAGTATGAGCCAGGCGTTGGCCTCCACTGGAACATGGCCTGGACCGAGAAGAAGTAATGTCTCCAGCCTGGTCCCTCCGGGGGCCAGGCTCTTCGAGTAGTTTCAATGCAAGCAGAAAAATATTGCTGGCAGCAGGTCCTCCTGCACTGGATCTCTGCCACGGTCATCATTTGGGTTTTGGTCAGTGGGTTCTATGTAGCGTACCTGGAGGTCACCCAGGACACGCATCACTTGATCGCATTCATCAATGTTGCGATGACCACGCTCTTCATCCCTGTATTCCTGTTGCGCTGGCTGGTGCGCCTGACCAAGTGCAAGCCGCGCAGCCTGCATGACGATCCTCAAGGTCGGCGCCTTGCTCATTTGGTCCACGAGGGTTTGTACTGGATCACGGCTATCGTGCTGCTGTCCGGCGTGCTGATGATGGACCGGGCCATCGACGTGTTCGGGTGGTTCAGCATCGCACCATTGGTGAGCGACCCATTCTGGCACCGGGTCTGGTTCAGGGTTCACATTGCTTCGTGCCTGCTGCTAGCGCTGGGTGTGTCGATGCACATCGCTGCGGTGGTGTTGCACGAGCTATCCGGGCGGCGTGTGCTGCGGCGGATGCTGCCCTGATTGGCATGAAGCGCTTGTTGCAACTGAGCTGGTTAGCGTTGCCGCTGGTAACACTTGGAGGGCTGGTATGGCGTGAGAGCGCCAGCCCCGTTGGTGTTAGCCACATCGCAGCTCGGCCGGTCGTCCAGGCACCGTCGATGGCGACCGCTGCCCTGCCGGAACAACCCCTGTCAGCGGCCACCTTGGCTTTGGCGTTCGGTTTCGAGGTACCAGGCCGGCGCCCATCGAGGCGGGAAGATATCGCGCTCAAGGCCAGCTTCGTGTCCAGCGATGGCGACGCCCGGGCACTGGTGAAAAGCCAAAGCGGCGAGGTGATCTACCGCGTCGGCGATCGGTTACCAGGCCACGGCGTGCTGCGCCGTATCAACGTGGATTCCATCGTGTTGTGGATCGACGGCCGCGAGGAAGTAGTGTCGTTGGTCGGCAATGTCCCCTCTGTGTTTCTACCCAAGGGTGCGGCTACTCGCTCGCACCACGTTTCCAACCCCTCACCCCGCCTGTTGCGGGAGGTGCAATGACTTTCGTGCGATCTCTGCGCGCCGCCTCGTTCGGCGCCTGTCTTTTCCTGGCCTGCTCGCAGGCGCTGGCGGAGGAACCGACCTGGCAACTGGCGATGAGCGATGCCGACGTGCGCGAGGTGGTGCGTGAGGTAGGGGCCATCCTCGACCAGACGATCATCCTCGACCCCCGCGTGAAGGGGCGGATAACCGTCCTTTCCAGCCAAGCGCTCGATCGCGAGGGGATACGCCGGCTGTTCTACTCGGTGCTCAACGCCCAAGGCTTCGCTGCCGTGAACGATGGTGACCGCTTGCTGGTGCTGCCGGCGAGCGAAGCCAAGGCGTGGGCGAACCAGCAGGTGGAATCCATACCGGCTGCGTTCACCACCAGGGTTTTCACCCTGTCCGGCAGCGTGGCTGCCGATCTGGCCGGTTTGTTACGGCCATTGGTCTCCAGCAATGGCTACATTGGGCCATCCAGCTCGGCCAATGCGCTTGTGGTAACCGACTCTGCAGCCAACCTGGAGCGCCTGGAGAACCTGGTGCGGCAGCTCGACAGTGGCCAGCGGCATGACTATGAGCTGGTGGCGTTGCACAAAGCCCAGGCTGAAACCGTGTTCCCGGTGGTCGAAGCCGCAGCCGGTGGCCCCGACAGCGGCGTTCGGGTGCTGGCTGACTCAGGCGGTAACCGCCTCCTGATTCTGGGCCCGGCCAAATCCCGGCAACGCCTTGCGCAACTGACCCGCTCGCTGGATGTACCGGCGCCGGCTACCTCGCAGAATTGGCGCGTGGTACGTCTGCAGCACAGCAGTGCCGAACAGCTTGCCGAGGTGTTGGGCGAGGTGGGCAAGCGCCTGGATGGCACTCCTGGCACCGCTGCGCTGGGCGCTGCTCTTGATGGCCAGGCCATGGTCAAGGCCGATGCCAGCCAGAACGCTCTGGTGCTGCTGGGCGAGCCGCAGACGCTGGGCAGCGTGCAGCAGATCATCCAGCAACTCGACCAGCCTCGGGCGCAAGTGCTTATTCATGCGGCAATCGTCGAAGTCACTGGCAGCATCGATGAGGCGTTGGGTGTGCAATGGGGCCTGGACAAAGGTGGGCTCAAGGGCGGTGTCACCTTCAGTGAAAGCGGCGCTACCTTGGCCGACCTGCTGGGTACGGAGGCCAAGCTGCCCGGTGGCGCTGCCTTGGCCGTTGGCTCGGACCGGTTTGCCGCGCTGGTTTCGGCGTTGGCCAGTAACAGTCGCAGCAACTTGTTGTCCACGCCAAGCCTGCTGACCTTGGACAACCAGGAGGCACAGATCCTGGTCGGGCAAAACGTGCCGTTCAAGACTGGTTCCTACGTTACCCCCGGTAGTGGTTCGGAGAACCCTTTCACCACCGTCGAGCGCAAGGACATCGGTATAAGCCTCAAGGTGCGCCCGCACATCAATGAAGGGCGCAGCCTGCGCCTCGAGGTCGAGCAGGAGAGCTCGGAGATTGCCCCAAGTACCGCCGAGAACGATCTGATCACCAACAAGCGCACGCTCAAGAGCACCATCCTCGCCGCCGATGGCGAAATCATCGTTATCGGCGGCCTGATCAAGGACAGCGTGCGCAAAGTGGAGCGCGGTGTACCGTTGCTCAGCCGTATTCCATGGGTGGGCGGCTTGTTCCGCTGGCGCAGTGACACCGAAGAAAAAACCAACCTGATGGTCTTCCTGAGGCCGACCATCCTGCGTAGCCAAGCCGAGTTGATCGAGGCGGGCCGGCGTGCCTATGAAGGGGTGCGCGCCGGGGATGATTCGAGCCTGCCGGAAGATGCCCAGCGGATGTTCGAGACGCGCAGCCTGCCAAGCGCGCCAGGGCCACGTTCATGACTGTCGAGCTGCCGTTCAGCTTCGCCCGACGTCACGGCATCCTGCTCGACCGTGGCGCGGCTGAGCCTGCCTTGCTGATGCGCGACGACACCTCGCTGGCCGCAATGGCCGAGGCCTGCCGCGTGGTCGGCAGCACCTGGAACCTGCGGCGCGTGACCGATGCAGAGTTCGCCGAGCGCCTGGCCAGTTGCTACGGTGCCGGCCAGGACGCGGCGCAGACGGTTGTACAGGGCCTGGACCAGGAAATCGACTTGTCGCGGCTGGCCGAAGCCTTGCCGCAAACCTGCGACCTGCTGGAGCAGCAAGACGATGCGCCGATAATCCGGCTGCTCAATGCCTTGTTCAGCGAGGCGGTAAGAGCCAGGGCCTCGGACGTTCACCTGGAAACCTTCGAGCATCAGTTGCGCGTTCGCATGCGTATCGATGGCGTCATGCGTGAAGTGCTGACGCCTCCGCGGGAGCTTTCGGCCCTGCTGGTTTCGCGCATCAAGGTCATGGCGCGCCTGGACATAGCCGAGAAGCGCGTGCCGCAGGATGGCCGGATCAGCCTGCGCCTGGCTGGCCACGAAGTGGACGTGCGGGTGTCGACCTTGCCCGCCGCCCATGGCGAGCGGGTGGTGCTGCGTTTGCTGGACAAGCAGGCGATGCGCCTGGACATCGACCATATGCAGATGTCCGACTCGGTGCGTGCCGGCTTCATGCGCATGTTGCACAGACCGCACGGTATTTTCCTGGTCACCGGGCCCACCGGCTCCGGCAAGACCACGACGCTATACAGCGCACTTTCCTACCTCAACCAGGTGTCGCGCAATATCCTCACCGTCGAAGACCCGGTCGAGTACTACCTTCCCGGCATCGGCCAGACTCAGGTCAACACCAAGGTCGACATGACTTTCGCCCGTGGTCTGCGTGCCATCCTGCGGCAGGACCCTGATGTGGTCATGGTGGGCGAGATCCGCGATCGGGAGACCGCCGACATCGCGGTGCAGGCCTCGCTGACCGGCCACCTGGTGCTGTCTACCCTGCATACCAACAGCGCGCTTGGCGCAATCACACGACTTGCCGACATGGGCATTGACACCTGTCTGCTCGCATCCTCGCTGGCTGGCGTCATGGCCCAGCGCCTGGTCCGCAGGCTTTGCCCCCACTGCAAAATTCCCTATGAAGTTGACGAGGCCACGGCCAGCGCCCTTGGTCACCCGCTCGAACTGCCGGCGCAGGTCTACAAGGCGCTGGGCTGTAGCCAATGCCAATTGGGGTACAGCGGGCGGCTGGCGTTGCACGAGATGCTGGAAGTGAGGCCGGCGCTGGCCCAGGCGATTCACGCTCGGGTGTCTCAGGGCGAGATGCTCGAATTGATCCGAGATGACACACCAAGCCTGTTCCAGCATGGCGTCCAGCGTGTATGCCAAGGACAGACAAGCGTGGCTGAATTGCTGCGCGTGACGGGGCACGACTGAGGTGGCGCTGTTTCGCTATCAGGCACAGGACGCGAAAGGTGAACGCCAGCGAGGCACCCTGGACGCGCCAAGTGCGCGTCAGGCCCGGCAAACGCTGCGTGAACAAGGGCTGCTGGTACTGCGCTTGGCGCCTGTGCGAGCGTCGCCTTTGGCCCGTTTGTTTGCCCGCAACAACCTGAGTCTGGCCCAGCGCTCGCTACTGACGCGCCAGCTAGCGACGCTGCTACATGCAGGGGTGCCATTGACCGAGGCTTTGCAGGCAGTCGCCGAGCAGACTGCCCGGCGCCAGGTGCGTCAGGTGTTGCGNGGGGTGGCTGAGCGGGTTGCCGAAGGCCATGCGCTGGCTCAAGCCTTGGCGTACTTCCCGCAGGCGTTCCCCGTGGTTTATCGAGCCACGGTGGCCGCTGCCGAGCGCTCGGGGCACTTGGCGAACGTGCTTGAGCGCTTGGCCGAGCATGGCGAGAACCATCAGGCCCTGCGCCAGAAAGTGCAGCTGGCCATGGTTTATCCGCTGATCCTGCTGCTCGTCTCGCTGCTGGTGGTGGGGTTTCTGCTGGGCTATGTGGTGCCAGATGTGGTGCAAGCCTTTTCGCGCGACCACGCACAGCTGCCGCTGGCAACGCAGGTACTGATTGCCCTGAGTGATGCTACCAACCGTCACGGCCTGGCAGTGCTGGCGCTAATGGCAATGGCTGTTGCACTGGTTGCCTGGACCCTGCGCCAGCCCGCTCGGCGTAGGCAATGGCACGGCCTTTCACTGCGCCTGCCGGGTTATGGCGAGTTCGTGCGAGCCAGCGAGGCGGCCCGCTTCATCAGCACCCTCGCCATCCTGGGGCGCAGCGGCGTGGTCCTGGTAGAGGCAATGAACATTGGTGCGGCGGTGATCGGCAACCTGATTCTGCGCGAGCGTCTGCTGCAGGCCGCCCGCGAGCTGGGTGAGGGCACTACGCTGGCGAGCTGCCTGGCACGCAGCGAAACCCTGCCACCGCTGATGCTGCACATGATCGCCAGCGGCGAACGCGCAGGCGAACTGGACACCATGCTAGAACGCGCTGCGGACCTTCAGGCCAAGCAACTGGCCGCCCGCATCTCCTTGCTGGTAAGCCTCTGCGAGCCCCTGATGCTGCTGGTGATGGGAGGCATCGTGCTGTTCATCGTGCTCGCCATCCTGCTGCCAATCCTCAACCTCAATCAACTGGTCAACTGACATGCCCATGCGTTCATCACGCCGCGCCCAACGTGGCTTTACTCTTATCGAAATCATGGTGGTCGTCATCATCCTGGGTGTGCTTGGTGCGCTGGTGCTACCTAACGTGATGAGCCGCCCGGACCACGCCAAGTTGACAGCGGCCAGGACCGATATTCAGTCCATTTCCACCGCGCTGGAAATCTACCGTCTGGACAACGGCCGTTATCCGACTACTGCGCAAGGTCTGCAGGCTTTGGTGCAACGCCCGACCGTGGCCCCACTACCTCGTCAATGGAGTACCCAGGGTTATCTCAAAAGCAACCCAATCGACCCTTGGGGCTCGCATTACCAGTACGCGAGCCCGGGCACGCGTTCGAACGCGGGATATGACCTCTACTCGTTAGGAGCGGACGGCCAGGCGGGCGGCGAAGGGATGGATGCCGATATCGGTAACTGGTCTGAATGAAAAAGCGCCGCTGCAACGGCTTCACGTTGTTGGAGCTGCTTCTGGTCATGGTCGTGCTCGGCATCGTGATGGGCATGGCCGGGTTCACGTTCGGGCGTGACCCCCAGCGTGTGGCCAACCAGGAAGCCAGCCTCTTTCTCCAGTTGCTACAGCACGCACGGCACCAGGCGGTGCTGGAAGGCGTCACGCTGGGTATTCGTATCGATGCCCAAGGCTACCAGTTGCTCAAAACCGTCGAGCACAGCTGGGAGGCAGCTGGCAAGCAGCGCGAGACAGGCCTGGATATTCGCATGGAGATCGAAGGGGTGCCGGTGCCGCTCGCCCAGCCTGGCCTTGCGCCGCAGCTGGTGATCTACCCATATGACGAGTACACGCCGTTTTCCCTGCATTTCGAGGCGGACAGTGCGCGCCTTGTCTCTTTGTCGAGCGATGGCCTCAATGATCCACAGTTCGTGCGCTGAACGCGGTTTTACCTTGCTGGAGGTCTTGGTGGCGCTGGCGGTCTTCGCAGTCCTCGCCGTGGCGGTGACCACGGCCAGCCAGCTGATACTGGTGCAGTCACACGGGCTTGAGCAACGCTTGCTGGCCAGCTGGATAGCCGACAACCACCTGACCGAACTCCGCCTGCAGCCTGCGCCGGCTCCGGGCCAGCGAAACCTAGAAGTAATGTTCGGCCAGCGTCGCTGGACCTTGGACGAAAACCGTCGCCGGCTGGGGGAGCCTGGCCTGCTGGAAGTGCATGTACGGGTGGGGCTTGCCGCGGATCGCCAGGTATTGCATGAGGCCACGGGATGGTTGGGGGTGGGCGATGCGCCTCGTTAGGCCAGGCAGGGGTAACCGCCAGCGCGGCTTCACTTTGATCGAGCTGCTGATCGCGATCAGCATATTTGCCTTGTTGGCGATGGGAAGCGCTCGCGTGCTGGATGTGTTCATGCGTGCCGAGAGCGCACGCCAGCTACAGGCCGATGAGTTGCGAGCATTGGGCAGGGCCATGAGCCTGATCCAGCGTGATGCGTTGTCGGGATACTTGCCGGCGAGCTTGGGCAAGGGCGGTTACGGCATCTTGCTGGATGGTACGCGGGCCCATTGGCTCGCCAGCGAACAAGACAGCCACGGTCTCAAGCGCAGTGAGTCAAGGATTGTCGAATATTGGTTGGAGGAGGGCGCTTTGTGGCGCCAACGGCGCACCCTGGGGCAAGGTCAGGCTCGGCCGCAGCGATTGCTCGAAGGGGTGAACGAGCTCCATTGGCGTCTGCATGTGCCTGGTAGCGGGTGGCAGGCGCGCTGGCCCGTGGCCCAGCGTCGGCCGGTGGCTCCGCAGGCATTGGAGATCACCCTGTCGACCAGGCGTCTTGCGCAGATTCGGCGGGTCCTGCCGCTGGGAGGCGCCAGCCAATGAGGGGGCGAGGTCAGGAGGGGCTTGCGCTGGTCACCGTGCTGCTGATCATGGCGCTGCTCACATTGCTCGTAGCCGGCATGCTGCGTAGCCATCATTTACTGCTTGGCGGCGTCACCCATCAAGTCGAAGGGGCGCGCCTGATGCGCTTGGCTCAGGCCGGCGAGCAGCACGCCCTGGCGCACCTGCGCCGCGAGGTGGGTGAGATATTGCAGGCCACCCATCGTCGACAACCCTGGGCTCAGCCGCGCTCGCTCACTTTTGAGGAGGGGCAGCTGAGTCTCCAGCTGGAAGACCTCTCCGGGCGCTTCAACCTCGGCGCACTCATGGCCGGAAAGACACCCGACCCGCTTATGCTCGAACGTTGGGAGCGCCTGTGCCAGTCGCTGCAGGTGCAACCGCCGGATCTGCACAGCCTCGCTGGCCAGCCGCTGCTCGATCCCTTTCAGTTACGCATGCTACCGGGTGTAACCGCTGAGGTAATGGCGCGTTTACAGCCTTGGGTGGTGGTGTTGCCTCGGAATGCGCGACTCAACATCAACACGGCACCGGCGCGCTTGCTGGCGGCGGTTGCCGAACTGTCGCCGGAGGCAGCGGCCGACCTGGCGAGCAAGCAGCCCGAGGCGGGTTACCCCTCGGTGGAGCGTTTTCTGGCCCTGCCCGAGCTGGAGGGGCAGGGTGTGGACAGACGTGGACTGGCGGTAAATAGCCGCTGGTTCCGCCTGGAGGTGCAGGCGGAGCGGGCCGGCAAGCGCGTGTACCTGTACAGCGACCTGGAAATCGATTTGAACACGCACCAGGTTCGTGTGGTGCGGCGTGTATTTGCTGCGATGCGGGAGCGAAGAGCAGATGAGTGAAAATTGGCTGTACCTTTTGCCCGAAGGGGCTGCGGCGGCCGATGCGCAGTGGCCTGTGTGGCTGCGTACGGCGGACGGCAACCTGACTAAAGGGCGGCTGGGGGAGCTGGCCTCAACGCTTGTCGAACCCACAGTCGTGGTGGTACCTATGGAAATGCTGGGCAGTTGTGAAATCGGGCCTGTACCGGGCAAACGACCCAAGCCTGAAACGTTGGCTTATGCTGCCGAAGATCAATTGGCGGCGCCGCTGGAAACGTTGCATCTGGTATTCGGCCCGGCAGATGCGCAGGGGCATCGTCGGGCCCTGGTGATAGAGCGCCAGGTCATGGCTGAGCTGATCGGCTTGTTGAAAACCCATGGTATCGACCCGCTCGGCATTCACGTAGACGCCAACTTGCTGGGCGCCGAGCAGCCCTGCGCGCTGTGGCTCGAGGGCCGCTGGTTGCTAGGCGGTCATGCTGGGCCATGGCTGGTCGCTGGCCCTCAGGCGGCAGAGGTGCTGGCGCGCCAGCTGCCGGCGGTGGCGTGGCAGGACCAACCGGCGGCGCATGCCGGGCAGGCGCTCAATCACCAAACCGTCGACGATGCCTTGCACATCTTCGCCAAAGGGCGGGCACTGGCTTTGAACCTGCGTCAGGGGCCATTCCGGCGACGTGGCCCGGCCGTGCCCTGGCATCCCCTGGCGGGCGGGGCGTTGCTGGCCTTCGCGATGATAGGCTTTGCGGAGTATCTGCGGGTGGAGCGGCTGTCGCAAAGCACGGCGCAGCTGCACGCCGAGAACATTCAGGCCTTTCAGCGCTGGGCGCCTGGGCAAGCGGTCGCCGGTGACCTGGCCACGCAGATAAGTGCACTGGCGTTTCGCCCCAGGCCGACGACTACCGTCGAGGGGCTGGTGTCCCTGACAGAGCACTTGGTGGAGACCGGCAACATCACTGTCGAACGGGCCGTGTCCAGCCCCACGGAAGGTTGGCGCATGGACGTGGTTGCACAGGGCTTCGATGACCTTGAGCGCCTGCGTAAACGAGCTCCTGCAGTGTTGATGGACCAAGCCCGCCAGGCCGAGCAAGGGGTGCGGGCGACCCTGATCTGGAAGGAGGCTCGGTAATGCGCTGGTTTGAGCAAGCCTGGCTAGCCCAATGGCAATCGATACCCGGCAGTCGGCGGGGTGCAATCCTGATAACACTCTGGGGCTCGGCCTTGCTCGTGCTATGGCAGCTTGTCTGGGTATCAAGCCAGCAGCGCCTGCAACAAGCGCAAGCTGCCTATGCGCATGAGTTGCAGCTTGCCGGGCAACTGCAACGTGTTTCCACAGGCCCGGCCATGGCTCGGGAAACGCTGACAGTGCTGACACCTGCCGGGCTGAACGAGCGCGCACTGGCTGCCGGTTTGCAGATTATCGGGTTGCAGGCCAAGGCCGGTCAGGTGGATATCAGCCTGGAGGGTGAGCCTGCACCATTACTGGGCTGGTTGCATGCGCTGGAGCATGACGGCGCCCAGGTCCGCAACCTGCAATTGCAAAAAGTCGGCGAGCAGCTGCAGGCGCAGTTGGGGTTGGCGCTGGATGAAGCGAGCGCCGATTAAGGTTGGCTTCAGCCTGCCGCAGTAGGCTGTTTCCATCGAAGCCGAATCAGGACATGCCACCATGAAAAACCGTTACCTCGCCTTGATCCTCGCCCCACTGTTCAGCACTGCCGCCCTGGCTGCCGGCTATACCGGCCCTGGTGCCCAGTCGGTGACGACTGTTGCTGCTGCCAACGATGCCGCTGATGACACCCCGGTGGTGCTGCAGGGGTTCGTGACCAAGAAGATCAACAACGACGACAAATACGAGTTCAAGGACAACACCGGCACTATCAGCGTGGAAATCGATGATGAGGACCTGCCGCCGACGCCGTTCAATGACAAGACCAAGGTCAAGCTGACCGGTGAGGTGGAGAAACACCTGATGAGCCGGGAGGTTGATGTGGATATGGTTGAGATCATCAACTGATCCGAGATTTTGGGGCTGCTTTGCAGCCCATCGCGACACAAGGCCGCTCCTACAGGGAAATCGCGTTCCGCTGTAGGAGCGGCCTTGTGTCGCGATGGGCCGCAAAGCGGCCCCCGAGGTTCAGCTCGATTTAGGCGACAACTTGCTCAGGTGCAACGCCACCAGCAGAGCCACCGCCAGCAGGCTGCCGATGAACAGCCCGATGCCATTCCAGCCCCACTGGTGCCAGAACACCCCGCCCGCCGTCCCGGCCACGCTCGACCCTGCGTAATAACTGAACAGGTACAGCGACGACGCCTGCCCCTTGGCCTTCAAAGCCCGCCGGCCAATCCAGCTGCTGGCCACCGAGTGCGCGCCAAAGAAGCCGAAGGTGAATACCAGCATGCCGATGATAACCATCACCAACGGGCTGGCCAGCGTCATCAGCAAGCCACTAGCCATCACCACGATACTGGCCCAGAACACCTTGCGCCGGCCCAGCTTGTCGGCCAGCGCGCCGACTTGTGCCGAGCTGTAGATGCCCGACAGGTAAACCACCGACAGCAAGCCGACCAGCGCCTGGTTCATGTGGTAGGGCTCGGCCAGCAGGCGGTAGCCGATGTAGTTGAACAGGGTGACGAAAGCGCCCATCAGCAGGAAGGCTTCGAGGAACAGCCAGGGCAGGCCGGCATCCCTGAAGTGCATGACGAAGCCATCCAGCAGGCTGCGTGGGTTCATCGCCTGCGGGCGGAAATTGCGCGATTCGGGCAGCACCTTCCAGAACACCAGCGCCGCCACCAGGGCCAGGCCGCCGATGGTCAGCATCGCTGTGTGCCAGCTGACGAAGTCGATCAGCACGCCGGTGATCAGGCGCCCGCTCATGCCGCCAATGGCGTTGCCGCCGATATACAGGCCCATGGCCAGGCCGATGTGCTGCGGGTGGATTTCTTCGCTCAGGTAGGTCATCGCCACAGCCGCCAGGCCGCTCAGCGACAAGCCGACCAGGGCGCGGGTAGCCAGTACCAGCTCCCAGCTCGGCATCACCGCGCTGGCCAGGGTGGAGAGGGCGGCGCAAACCAGGGCAAACACCATCACCGGCTTGCGCCCGATGCGGTCGGAGATAGGGCCGGTGATCAGCAGGCCGAACGCCAGCATGGCTGTGGACACCGATAGCACCAGGCTGCTCTGCGCCGCGTTGATGGCAAATTCCTTCGACAGCAACGGCATCATCGGCTGCACGCAGTACAGCAGGGCGAAGGTGGCGAAGCCGCCGCTGAATAGCGCCAGCACGGTCTTCATGAAGGCGGGGGTGCCTTTTTCGATCCACATTTCGTTCAGCGGGGCAGGTTCGGGCTCGTTGGAAAGGGGAGCTACAGCAGTTTTCACGGGCGGGTACCTCTGGCGCAATGAAAAAAGCATATAGCTGGCTAATGATTAGATCCAATATATTGTTCGACCTATTTGATAGGTTTGACGACCTGTTCGGAGGTGATCATGGAACTGCGCCATCTGCGTTACTTCATCGCCGTGGCCGACGAGCTGCATTTTGGCCGCGCCGCCCAGCAGTTGGGTATTTCGCAGCCACCCTTGAGCCAGCAGATCCAGGCGCTGGAGCAGGAGCTGGGGGCCCGGCTGTTCGAGCGTACCAACCGTCGAGTCGAGCTGAGCGAGGCAGGGCGGTTGTTCCTCGAGGAAGCCCGCCAGGTGCTGGCGCAGGTAGAAAAGGCTGCCGATGTTGCCCGGCGTGCGCAGTTGGGGGAGCTGGGGGAGATGAAGATCGGCTTTACCTCCTCGGCACCGTTCACTTCGAAGATCCCCAAGGCCATCCACGCTTTCCGTCAGCGTTTCCCGGCGGTGCACCTGAGCCTCAAGGAAATGAGCAGTCGCGACGTTGCAGAAGGGGTGTTCGACGAGTCCATCGAGGTCGGGCTGATGCGGCCGATGCCGCTGCCGGAAGGGCTGGTGGTCACCGAGCTGTTTCGCGAGCCGCTGGTGGCGGTGATCAATGCTTCGCATCCATTGGCCGAAGGCACGGAGCATGGCGTGCACATGGCCGCCCTGGCCAATGAGCCGTTCGTATTCTTCCCGCGCAGCTATGGCAGCGGGTTGCATGCACAGTTGCTGAGCCTGGCGCGCGAGGCGGGTTTCAGCCCGCATTTTGCTCAGGAGGCGGGGGAGGCGATGACCATCATCGGGCTGGTGTCGGCAGGGCTTGGGGTATCGGTGCTGCCGGCGTCGTTCCAGCGCATGCGCATCGAGGGGGTGGTTTATCGCACGCTGCTGGATGAAGGGGCGATGTCGGCGGTGTGGCTGGTGCAGCGCGAGCGGGGCAATTCGGTGATGGCCAAGGCATTTGCGGAGTTGCTTACGGGGCAGGTGGCTGGCGGGGTAGTGTAGTTGGCTGATCTGGCCCCATCGCCGGCAAGCCAGCTCCCACAGGGACTGCAGATGGCTGAAGGCTAACGCGGTCGGTGTGGGAGCTGGCTTGCCGGCGATGGGCCAGGGCAGGCAGCGCAAGACTGTCGCTCCCGGTCAAATGGCACTGGCCATTGCCGCAGCGGCGCCACATACTCGGGCATTCGTTGATACACGGAGGTCAATCATGCGGCGCGTGGTGTTCAATCAGAAAGGTGGCGTGGGCAAGTCTAGCATTGCCTGCAACCTGGCGGCGGTCAGTGCCAATGAAGGCTACCGGACACTGCTGATCGACCTGGATGCCCAGGCCAACTCGACCCAGTACCTCACCGGCCTCACCGGCGAGGACATCCCCATGGGGATTGCCGATTTCTTCAAGCAGAGCCTGTCCAGCGGGCCGTTCAGCAAGAAGAACAAGGTCGATATCTATGAAACCCCGTTCGACAACTTGCACGTGGTCACCGCCACGGCTGAACTGGCCGACCTGCAGCCCAAGCTGGAGGCCAAGCACAAGATCAACAAGCTGCGTAAGCTCCTCGACGAACTGGACGAGGACTACGAGCGGATCTATATCGATACCCCGCCAGCACTGAACTTCTACGCGGTTTCCGCGCTGATCGCCGCCGATCGTGTATTGATCCCTTTCGACTGCGATAGCTTCTCGCGCCAGGCACTGTACGGCCTGCTGGCCGAGATCGAAGAGCTCAAGGAAGATCACAACGAAGAACTGGTGGTCGAAGGCATCGTGGTCAACCAGTTCCAGTCTCGCGCCAGCCTGCCGCAGCAGATGCTCGACGAACTGCTGGAAGAAGGCCTGCCGGTGCTACCGGTGTACCTGGGTAGCTCGGTGAAAATGCGTGAGTCGCACCATGCCAGCCTGCCGCTGATTCACCTTGAGCCCAAGCACAAGCTGACCCAGCAGTTTGTCGAGTTGCATTCGCTGCTCGAAGAGAACGCTTAGACCCCCTGGCTACGCAACCAATCCAGCAACGACTGGAGTGGGAACGCCCCGGCCTGGCGGCTGACTTCACGGCCATTCCTGAACAGCAGCAGGTTGGGGATCGAGCGAATGCCCAGTTGCCCGGCCAGGTTGCGGTTGGCTTCGCTGTCGAGCTTGGCCAGGCGGCAGCGGCCGGACAGCTGGCGGGCGGCCTGTTCGAAGGTGGGGGCGAAGGACTTGCACGGGCCGCACCAGTCAGCCCAGATGTCGACCAGTAGCGGCAGGTCGCCTTTAATCTGGCTGGCGTAGCTGGCTTCGGTAAGTTCGAAGGGGGTGCTCAGCAGCACATCCTGTTTGCAGCGGCCGCATTTCGGCGCGTCGCCCAGGCGCTCGGCGGGCAGGCGGTTGAGGCCGTTGCAGTGGGGGCAGGGGATTACCAGTGGTTCGGACATGTCGTTTCCTTGAGATTTTTGGGGCTGCTTTGCAGCCCATCGCGACACAAGGCCGCTCCTACAGGAGTCCGCGTACCCATGTAGGAGCGGCCTTGTGTCGCGATGGGCCGCGCAGCGGCCCCAGGATTCATGATGAGCAGCTGATTTCCAGGTGCTTGCCCCATTCCGGCGGGCGTTCGGCGTAGGCCTGCATCCCTGGCTGCTCTTCGAAGGGCTTGCTCAGCACCTCATGCAGCCGTCGCACTTCACTGTAATCCCCCGCTTCGGCCGCTTCGATGGCCTTCTGTGCCAGATAGTTGCGCAATACATACAGCGGGTTCACTGCGTGCATCCGTTCCCGCCGACCCTCGGCATTGCCCGCTTCGCGCTCGCAGCGGGCCAGGTAGTCGGTGCCCCAAGCGTCGAAGCCGGCCAGGTCGATGAAGTTGTCGCGTACCACCTTCAGCGCCTCGGCCACCGGCTGATCGCCCAGCTTGCGGAAGAACAGGTTGTAGTCCACGCCACCGCTCTGCATGCGCTGCAGCAGGCGCTCTACCAACGCCATGTCGTCGTCTTCCGCGGTGGTCAGGCCCAGACGCCGGCGCATCAGGTCCAGGTAGTGTGCCTGGTACAGCGGCAGGAACAGGCCCAGCGCTTCCTTGAGCGGTTCGACTTCGATCACCGTGGTCAGCGCCTGGGCCAGTGCACTGAGGTTCCAGTGGGCGATCGGTACCTGGTTGGCGTAGCTGTAGCGGCCACGGCCGTCGGAGTGGTTGCAGATGAAGTTGGCGTCGAAGTCGTCGAGGAAGGCATATGGGCCGAAGTCGAAGGTGATACCGAGGATCGACATGTTGTCGGTGTTCATTACCCCGTGGCAGAAGCCATAGGCCTGCCAGCGGGCGATCAGCTCGGCATTGCGCTCGACGATGGTGCGGAACATGGCCAGATAGGGCTGCTCGGCATCGCGGCATTCGGGGTAGTGCTGCTCCAGTACGTGGTCGATCAGCACGCGCTGTTGTTCTGGTTGCCTGGTGTAGTAGAAGTATTCGAAATGCCCGAAACGCACATGGCTCTGCGCCAGGCGGGTGAGCATGGCCGCGCTCTCGCGGGTTTCGCGCCACACCGGGGTGCTCGAGCCGATCACGCACAGTGCCCGGCTGCTGGGAATGCCGAGGGCGTGCAGGGCCTCGGAGGCAAGGAACTCGCGGATCGAGGAACGCAGCACAGCACGGCCATCGCCCATGCGCGAGTAGGGCGTCTGTCCGGCGCCCTTGAGGTGCAGGTCCCAGTGCTCGCCCTGGTCATTCAGCACTTCGGCCAGCAGCAGACCGCGGCCATCACCCAGGCGCGGGTTGTAGGAGCCGAACTGATGGCCGGAATAGACCATCGCCCGCGGGTCGGCCTCTTCCCATAGCTTGTGGCCGCTGAACAGTTCGGCAAAAACCGGCAGTGCTGCCTGGGCCGGGTCGAGGTCGAGCAGCGCCATGGCCGACTCGCTCGCTACCACCAGGCGTGGGTCTGCGATGGGTTCGGGCAGGACCTGGGTGGAGAACGCGTCGCCCAGGCGGGCGAAGCGGTTGTCGAAGGTGAGTTGGTCGAGGGCTTTCACGGGGCCGGCTCCAGAGATTGATGGACTGGGGCCGCTTTGCGGCCCTTCGCGGGCAAGCCCGCTCCCACAGGTATTGCGCAGTGCCTGAGAGCGGCGCGGCCCTTGTGGGAGCGGGCGTGCCCGCGAACGAGGGCGAAGCCCTCGCAGGGATTCTGCACAGAATAAAGTATTAGAGCCCACTCAGGCCGAAGCAGTGCCATCCGGTTTCGGCTGTTCCATTGGAATCAGCTGCTGCTTGCCGCCCTTCGAGTCCATCAGGAACACCTCGACCTGGCGTACCGAGATCTTGATGTTGTGGGCCTTGAACTCGCGGTTGATGTAGCGGTTGATCTCGTCCAGCGTCGGGTTGCGATCGCCCAGGTCGCGTACGTGCATGCGCAGCTCGTGGTCCAGCGAGCTCTCGCCGAAGTTGAGGAAGTACACGATCGGCTCCGGGTCCTTGAGCACGCGTGGGTTTTCGTGGGCGCCCTTGAGCAGCAGATCGCGCACCAGGTCCAGGTCCGAGCCATAGTCGATGCCCAGCTTCAGCGTTACCCGGGTGACCGTGTCGGTCAGCGACCAGTTGATCAGCTGGCCGGTGATGAAGGTCTTGTTGGGTACGATGATGTCCTTGCGGTCGAAATCGGTGATGGTGGTGGCGCGGATGCGGATCTTGCTCACCGTGCCCGACAGGTTGCCGATGGTGATGGTGTCGCCGATCCGTACCGGGCGCTCGAACAGGATCATAATGCCGGAGATGAAGTTGGCGAAGATCTCCTGCATGCCGAAGCCCAGGCCCACCGACAGCGCGGCCACCAACCATTGCAGCTTGTCCCAGCTGACCCCCAGGGTCGACAGGGTGCTGACGATGCCGATACCGACAATGGTGTACGACAACAGCGTGGTGGTGGCGTAGGCACTGCCCTGGGCGAGGTTCAGGCGGGACAGCACCAGCACTTCCAGCAGGCCCGGCAAGTTGCCGGCCAGGGCAAAGGTGATGCCGACTATCACCAGTGCGCCCAGCAGGTCGCCGAGGCTGATCGGCACCATGCTGGCGGCGGCGCCGGTGCCGCTGGTGTATTCGTAGAGGACGAAGTTGTTGAGGTAGGCGAACACCGAGATCAGGTCCGACCACACCCAGTACAGGCCAGCGATGAAGCCGCCAAGCAGCGCCAGGCGGATCAGGCGCAGCGACTGTTGGTTGACCTGTTCGATGTCCAGCGTTGGTTCTTCGGTGATGACTTCGCCATCCAGCCCTTCCTTGGCCGCTGCACGTTTGCTCAGTGCGCGCTGGTAGGCCAGGCGCCGTGCCGCCACCGACAGGCCACGCACGAAGGCGGCTTCGATCACCAGCCAGAACAGCAGCAGGTACAAGGTATAGATCAGACGGTCGGTAAGTTTCAGCGCGGTGTAGTAGTAGCCGAAGCACACGGCCACGAACAGGGCGATGGGCAGGGCGGTGAAGGCCACGCCCACGGCCTTGCGGAACAGCGAGGTGTCGCGGTGTGCCGGGCTGCTGAGCAGCAGGCGGCTAAGTAGCCAGGCCATCAGGGCGTAGCAGGTCAGCACCACGCCGATGCCCAGCACATCATCGGCCAGGGCTGAAGGCTGATGTTCGGCCACCGCCACCACACCGACCAGTGCCAGTACCACGGTGCCCAGGCGGCGCACCCAGCCGCGCAGGAACTCGACCTGCGGCTTGTGCCAGCGGAAGTGGATTTCCGCCACGCCGCCCGGGGCGAGGATGCGGTAGGCGGTGTAGAACACCAGCCAGGCCTGGGCCAGTTGCCAGAGGGCGGCGCCGAGGTTGGCATTCTGCCCGCGGGCGTCGATCTGCAGGGCGTAGCTGCACAGGGCCAGGCCCAGGCTGACCGGCATCGCCAGAAGGATGTTGATGAGGATCGCCTGGGGCGTGTGCCACTGGCTGTCACGGCGGAAGTGGCCGATGTCCTGGTGCACCTTGCCCAGCCGTTGGTACAGGTATTTGCGCCGCCACAGCAGGGCGCCGATCACCAGCAGCAGCGGCAGGAACAGCAACGGGCGCTGGCTCAGGCCGTCGCCCAGCTCCTTCAGGCCCGAGCCCCACGGCAGGTTGGCCACCTGGTCGGCCAGGCGCTCCGGCACATAGCGCAGCCAGTCCCAGTCCAGCGGCTTGTTGCTGGGGATCCAGAACATCTGCTCGTCGAGGGTGGTGCGCAGGCTCTGGGCGGTGTCCAGCAGCTGCTTCTGGTTGAGCTGCAGGGTGATCGATTCGTTGAGCAGCGCCGACAGCTCGCGGTTCAGCCGCTCGAGCAGGTCGCTGCGGGTAATCGCCACTTCCAGCAAGGCCTTGCGCAGCTGTGGCGTCACCTCTTCCTGTGGTTGGGCAGCCAGCAGTTTGTCGACGTAGGTGACCGGGCTGCTCATCTGCTCGCGTTGCTGGTTGACTTCGAACTGGTACAGGCGGGTGTCGGCGATCTGGTCGGCCAGGTCGCGATCGACCTTCAGGTGCGGCAGGGTCTGCTTCTGCTTGTATAGGATTTTCGACAGCAGCAGACTGCCCTTGAGCACGTTGATCTGCTCGTCCAGCGCCTGGTCGGCCTGGGTCAGGCTGTCCAGTTGCTGCTTGGTGCGCAGGTTCTGCTGGGTCAGTTCGTTGAGGCGGTCGGTGCTTTTCAGCAGGTAGTCGGAGAGCTTGAGGTTGACCGCGCTTTCGGTGGCCAGCAGGCTGCTGCCGCCGGCTTTCTGGGCTTCGATCGACTGCTGGGTGACCGCTTCCTGGGACTGGGCCAGGCGCTTGTCGTTGATCAGGGTCTGCAGGTCCTGGATTTCCTGCTCCAGGCGCGCGGCGCGCTCGATCAGCAGGTCGTGGCGGGCGTTGCCCAGGTCTTGCAGCAGGCTGTTGCCGGCCAGCTCCTGGCGGCGCAGCAGTGTCAGCGCGTTTAGCGAGGCCAGTTCGGCATTCAACTGATTACGCTGGTCGGCGTTGATCGGTTTGCCGGCGTCCTTGCCAGTCTTGAGGATGTTGTTGATCTGCTGGGTACGCGCCTGGCTGCTGCTGATTTCGGCCTGGGCGCGTTCCGGGCGGGTTTGCGAGTTGATGATCAGGCTGTTGGCTTCGGACAACGCCTTCTGCAGCTCACCCTGCAGGGTGCTGCGCTCGCTGAGCATCTGCTCCAGTTGCGGCACCGACAGGGTGGCGTAACGCTGGGCGACCGGCTGAGGCTTGCTTTCCTTGAACTTGGCCAGTTCGCGCTGGCTGTCGCTGGTTTCTTTCGGCGCGCCGGCCAGCTGCTGCTTCAGCGCGGCGAGTTTCTTCTCGTTGTCTTCCTTGCTGGCGAGCAGGCTGAGGGTTTGCTCCAGCACCTGCTGCAGGGCTTTCTGCTCGGCCTCGGGCAGCTTGCGCTCGGCGATCTTGTCGAGGCTGTTCTGGATGCTGGCGGTGGTCGGGGCTTCTGCTGCAGTGGCTGCAAAAGAGAGAGACAGACACAGCCCGAGGAGGGCTGTGCGAAGGTACACGCGCAGAGACATAGGCAGATTACTTGTGGATCCGGCAGAAACGAAGTTTAGAGGAACAATCCTGGTCCGGGTCGCGTTCCTTCGGGGAATCTGACGCCCACTTTCTGGATCTTGTTCCCGTCCATGGTGGCCACGGTCCAGATCGTGCCATGCCATTCGACCTGGTCACCTACTACTGGAGCGCCTCCGACCTTCTGTCGGATGAACTGGGCCAGCGGCATTTTCGCATCCAGGCCGTCGAGTTTCAGGCCGTACAGAGCTGCCACCGCACCCAGTTCGGCATCGCCTTCGAGCACGAAGTCGCCGAAGAAACGCAGGTCCAGGCCACGTTGTGGCGCCTGGCTGAACAGTTTGCCCAGAGCCGGCAGGTTGTGCTCGTGGCCGATCACGCAGAGCATATCACCCACTTCCAGCACGGTGCTGCCCGACGGGTGCAGCAACTGTTCGCCCCGGAACAGCGCGGCGATCCGCGTGCCTTCGGGCATTTTCAACTCGCGCAGGGCGGCGCCGATGCACCATTTTTCGGCGCCCAGTCGGTAGACGAACATTTCCCACTCGCTGGTGATGTGCACTTCCAGGGCAGAACGGGAGATTGGTGCCGGGTCTGGCGGAACCGTCACTTTCAGCAGTTTGGCCATCCACGGCAGGCTGGTGCCTTGCACCAGCAGCGACACCAGCACGATGAAGAAGGCCAGGTTGAAGAACAGCTGGGCGTCCGGCAGACCCGCCATCAACGGGAACACCGCAAGGATGATCGGTACCGCACCGCGCAGGCCGACCCAGGAGATAAAGCCCTTTTCGCGGCCATGGAAAGCCTTGAACGGCAGCAGCGCGGCGACCACCGACAGCGGCCGCGCCACCAGGATCATCCACAGCGCCAGGCCCAGCGCCGGCAGGGCGATGGGCAGCAGGTCGTGGGGCGTGACCAGCAGCCCCAGCACCAGGAACATGCCGATCTGCGCCAGCCAGGCCATGCCGTCGAGCATGTGCAGGATACCGTGGCGGCTGCGGATCGGCTTGTTGCCCAGCACCAGGCCGCACAGGTACACGGCGAGGAAGCCGCTGCCGTGCAGGGCGTTGGTCAACGAGAACACCACCAGGCCGCCGGCGATCACCAGGATGGGGTACAGGCCACCAGCCAGCTTGATGCGATTGACCAGTTGCAGCATCAGCCAGCCGCCGCCCAGGCCCAGCAGCCCGCCGATGCCGAACTCGCGCAGCAGGTGAGTGAGCAGGCTCCAGTGCAGGCCGGTCTGGCCGCTGGCGATCATGTCGATCAGGGTAACGGTGAGGAACACCGCCATCGGGTCGTTGCTGCCCGACTCGATCTCCAGGGTGGCGGTGACCCGCTCGTTCAGGCCTTTGCCGCCAAGCAGCGAGAACACCGCGGCGGCGTCGGTGGAGCCGACGATGGCGCCGATCAGCAGGCCCTGGATCAGGCTCAGGTCGAACAGCCAGGCGGCGACCAGGCCGGTGAGGGCGGTGGTGATCATCACGCCGATGGTGGCCAGCGACAGCGCCGGCCACAGTGCCACGCGGAAGCTCGCCACCCGCGTGCGCAGGCCGCCGTCGAGCAGGATCACGGCCAGCGCCAGGTTGCCCACCAGGTAGGCGGTCGGGTAGTTGTTGAAGATGATGCCGCCACCATCGACGCCGGCGACCATGCCGACGGCGAGGATGATGACCAGGATAGGAATGCCCAGGCGCGACGACAGCGAACTGACCAGGATACTTGCGCCCACCAGCAATGCGCCGATCAGGAACAGGCTGTTGATGGTGCTTGCATCCAAAGGCAGGTACTCCGGGGTATTGCGGAAAGAGGACTTGACTGGCAAGTCGCGTGCCAATCGATTCTAACCTGATGAATTGGCAGGCTGTAAAGCGTTTCTGCAGATGAAAAAAAGGCACCGCGGTGGGTGCCTTTCTGGTGTTGCCTGGGTGGGCCTCTTCGCAGCGCAAGGCTGCTCCTACAGGGGAGTGGGTATTCCTGTAGGAGCAGCCTTGCGCTGCGAATGGGCCGCAAAGCGGCCCCCGGGATTTATCAGGCCTGCTTCACTTCACGCATCGGCTTGCCCTTCACCGGTGCATCGCCCGCCACGTAGTACTTGGCGGTGCTGCGCGGCAGCGGCTTGCGGCCACGGATCTTGTCCGAGATCTTCTCGGCGATCATGATCGTGGTGGCGTTGAGGTTGCCGGTGATGATGATCGGCATGATCGACGCATCGACCACACGCAGGCCCTTCATGCCATGCACGCGGCCTTCGCCATCGACCACCGCCATGTCGTCGGTGCCCATCTTGCACGAGCACGACGGGTGGAAGGCGGTTTCTGCGTGCTCGCGGATGAACTTGTCCAGTTCTTCGTCGGTCTGCACGTGCGCGCCCGGGCTGATCTCGCGACCACGGTACGGGTCCAGCGCCGGCTGGGCCATGATTTCGCGGGTCAGGCGGATGCCGTCACGGAATTCCTGCCAGTCCTGCTCGGTGGCCATGTAGTTGAACAGGATGCTCGGGTGCTGGCGCGGGTCCTTCGACTTGGCCTGGATACGGCCACGGCTTGGCGAGCGCATCGAGCCCATGTGCGCCTGGAAGCCGTGTTCCTTCACACCGTTGGAGCCGTTGTAGTTAATCGCGACCGGCAGGAAGTGGTACTGGATGTTCGGCCACTTGAATTCAGGGCGGGTACGAATGAAACCACCGGCCTCGAACTGGTTGCTGGCGCCGATGCCGGTGCCGTTGAACATCCACTCGGCACCGATGGCCGGCTGGTTCCACCACAGCAGCGACGGGTACAGCGACACCGGCTGGGTGCAGGCGTACTGCAGGTACAGTTCCAGGTGGTCCTGCAGGTTTTCGCCAACGCCCGGCAGGTCGTGCACCACAGGGATGTCGAGGCTTTCCAGCAGGGCGCGCGGGCCAACGCCGGAGCGCTGCAGCAATTGCGGCGAAGCGATTGCGCCGGAGCTGACGATCACTTCCTTGCGGGCACGGGCTTCGACGCGCTCTTCGCTGTCGCCGACCAGGTAGGTCACGCCAATGGCGCGCTTGCCGTCGAACAGCACGCGGTCAGTCAGGGCGTGGGTGACGATGGTCAGGTTCGGGCGCTTCTTGGCCTGGTCCAGGTAGCCGCGAGCGGTGCTGGAACGGCGGCCGTTCTTGGTCACGGTACGGTCCATGGGACCGAAGCCTTCCTGCTGGTAGCCGTTGAGGTCTTCGGTGCGCGGGTAACCGGCCTGCACGCCGGCTTCGACCATGGCGTGGAACAGCGGGTTGTTGCCAGCTTTTGGCGTGGTCACGCTGACCGGACCTTCGCCGCCGTGATAGTCGTTCGGGCCGATGTCGCGGGTTTCGGCCTTGCGGAAGTACGGCAGGCAGTCCAGGTAGGTCCAGTCTTCCAGGCCTGGCAGTTCTGCCCAGCCGTCGAAGTCCATGGCGTTACCGCGGATGTAGCACATGCCGTTGATCAGCGACGAGCCGCCCAGGCCCTTGCCGCGGCCACACTCCATGCGGCGGCCGTCCATGTGCGGTTCCGGGTCGGTCTCGTAGGCCCAGTTGTAGCGGCGGCCCTGCAGCGGGAAGGCCAGGGCGGCTGGCATCTGGGTGCGGAAGTCGAAGCGGTAGTCGGGGCCACCGGCTTCCAGCAGCAATACGGTGACGCCGGCGTCTTCGGTCAGGCGGGTCGCCAGGGTGTTACCGGCCGAGCCGGCACCGACGATGATGTAATCGAATTCTTGGGACATGAAAGTACCCTCGTGTTGGCGGTGATAAGGGAGCGGGAACGCCCGTGCGCAGCGGCACGGGCGTGGCTAGACAGGGTTTAGAAAACCGAGTTGTAGCCGCCCAGCTCGACCTGGACCGACTTGATGCGAGTGTATTGAGCCAGCGAGCTGATGCCGTTCTCACGGCCGACGCCCGACTGCTTGTAGCCACCGACCGGCATTTCGGCCGGCGATTCGCCCCAGGCGTTGATCCAGCAGATACCGGCTTCCAGCTTGTGGATGATGCGGTGGGCGCGGGTGATGTCGTTGGTGCAGACACCGGCGGCCAGGCCGTACTCGGTGTCGTTGGCACGACGGATGACTTCTTCTTCGGTTTCGTAGGTGAGGATGCTCATCACCGGGCCGAAGATTTCTTCCTTGACGATGGTCATGTCGTCAGTGCAGTCGGTGAACACGGTCGGGGCCACGAACGCACCCTTGGCGAAATCACCGGCGGTCAGACGCTCGCCACCGCACAGTACGCGGGCACCCTCTTCCTTGCCCTTGGCGATGTAGCCAAGCACGCTTTCCATGTGCTGGAAGCTGACCAGCGGGCCGAAGTTGGTGTTTTCGTCTTCCGGGTTGCCAGCGCGGATGCGGGCAACGCGCTCGACGATCTTGGCCTCGAAGGCCGCCTTCATTTCAGCCGGGATGAACACGCGGGTGCCGTTGGTGCACACCTGGCCCGAGCTGTAGAAGTTGGCCATCATGGCGATGTCGGCGGCCTTGTCCAGGTCGGCGTCGGCGCAGATGATCAGTGGCGACTTGCCGCCCAGTTCCATGGTGACTTCCTTGAGCGACGAGCTCGAGGCGCTGGCCATGACCTTCTTGCCGGTGGTGGTACCGCCGGTGAAGGAGACTTTCTCGATGCGTGGGTGCTCGGTCAGCCAGGTGCCGACTTCGCGGCCGCTGCCGGTCAGTACGTTGAACACGCCGTTCGGCAGGCCGGCTTCGGTGTAGATCTCGGCCAGTTTCAGGGTGGTCAGCGAGGTGACTTCCGACGGCTTGAAGATCATCGCGTTGCCGGCGGCCAGAGCCGGGGCGGATTTCCACAGGGCGATCTGGATCGGGTAGTTCCAGGCGCCGATACCGGCGGTCACGCCCAGCGGCTCGCGGCGGGTGTAGACGAAGGACGATTCACGCAGCGGGATCTGCTCGCCTTCGATAGCCGGAACCAGGCCAGCATAGTATTCCAGCACGTCGGCGCCGGTGACGATGTCGACGTAGCGGGTTTCCGAGTACGACTTGCCGGTGTCCAGGGTTTCCAGCATGGCCAGCTCGTCGTTGCGCTCGCGCAGAATCTCGACGGCGCGGCGCAGGATGCGCGAGCGCTGCATGGCGGTCATCGCGGCCCAGACTTTCTGGCCACGCTCGGCGCTTTCGACGGCCTTTTCGACGTCAGCCTCGGTGGCACGTTGCACGTGGGCGAGGACTTCGCCGGTAGCCGGGTTGATGGCTTCGAAGGTGGCATCGCTACCAGCGTCGACGTAAGCGCCATCAATGTAGAGTTTTTGCGTTCCGAAACGGGCCATAGTGTCCTCGCAAGTGCAGTGTGTGGTTTGGCTTGCGCGTCAGGCTCCTGCCGGGTTGGCTAGGGCCGTGCGCGCTTGTTCAGCGGCCTGGTCGTTTGTACCCAGGGTGTGCTGTTTAGCCAGTTGTAGATCCATGTATTCGTAAGCAATCCGTATCGCCTGGTCGGTGTCGAATGCATCACCCGACAGGGCGCCACGCAGCCACAAGCCGTCGATCAAAGCCGCCAGGCCGCGGGCTGCCTTGCGCGCATGGTAGAGCGGCAGGGCGCGGCGGAACTGACAGCACAGGTTGGAATACAAGCGGTGGTCGTTGATCCGCTGCAACCTGTGCAAATCGGGCTGGTGCATGCTGGAAGCCCAGAAGGCCAACCAGGTTTTCATCGCCGGGCCGTTCACCTGGCTGGCATCGAAGTTGCCCTCGATGATCACTTTCAGGTGGGCGCGCGGGCTGTCGTCCGTCAGGGCCTGGCGACGTGCTCTGACGCCTTCGTTGAGCATGTTCATGATGTAACCCATCGTCGCTGCGATCAGGCCGTTCTTGTCCCGAAAGTAGTGACTGATGATGCCGTTCGACACACCGGCCAAACGGGCAATCAGCGCAATGCTGGCGTCACCCAGTCCGACCTGATCGACCGCCAGCAACGTGGCTTCGATCAACTGCTGGCGGCGGATGGGTTGCATACCGACCTTGGGC
The DNA here is from genome assembly GCF_900277125.1 of Pseudomonas inefficax. GTDB lineage: Bacteria > Pseudomonadota > Gammaproteobacteria > Pseudomonadales > Pseudomonadaceae > Aquipseudomonas > Aquipseudomonas inefficax. Next base: position 111,916 of record NZ_OPYN01000232.1, on the reverse strand, counting down.
ATCTTGCTATCTCCTCAGGCCTGCGAGCAGACGACGGGCGGCTGACTCGGCGAAGGCCAGTCTATTTTGTTTTGATTGAACGTTCAATCAATAAAGAATAAGCTCTGCGACAATTTGTGCCATTGACAGTTTTTCAGGCGGTCGAGAAGGCACGGATTGACACCCCAGGAAATCGCGTAACCCCCGGAATACAAGGCGTTGACGGGCATGAGCGATGCGAAATGCAGATTCTGCCGTGCGGTCATGGACCCTGCGGCAGGCCCTTGGAGCGGGCGGGGTGATCTGTGACGAATGCGCGCACCTCGGCTGAGGCGTGGCATTTTCAGCAGGCCACCTGTCTGTTTTTTTGCAACGTATCGATTCGGGATCACGGTTTCCAAGGGTGCTTTTATAACACCTGATGCAGTGGGGATATTCCACCAATTGCTCGGGAAAGACTGATTAGCCTCCACAGCCGTACTGCCCGGAGCATTCGTGCAATGAGTTCTGCCTCACTTACCAACCCTCCGGCCGAGAGGGTACGGGTCAACCGCGTGGTGTTCTTCACCTCCGCGCTGATGATCCTCGTTCTGACTGCCTTGCTTATCGCTGTACCCGAAACCGCCGGCCAAATGCTGGGCGTGGCCCAGAAATGGCTGACGCGCACCTTCGGCTGGTACTACATGCTGGTAATCGGCGGTTACCTGCTGTTCGTCATCTACCTGGCCTTCTCCGACTACGGCAAGCTCAAGCTTGGCGGCAAGGATGACCAGCCCGACTTCAGCTATGGCGCCTGGGCCGGCATGCTGTTCTCCTCCGGTATCGGCATTTCGCTGCTGTACTTCGGCGCCTCTGAGTCGCTGGACCACTACTTCAACCCACCGGAAGGCGCCTCTGCCAGCCTCGATGCAGCGCGCCAGGGCCTGCAGCTGACCTTCCTGCACTGGGGCCTGCATGGCTGGGCGATCTACGCCTTGGTCGGCCTTGCCGTGGGTTACTTCGCCTACCGCCACAACCAGCCGCTGGCCCTGCGTTCGGCGCTGTACCCGCTGGTCGGTGAGCGTTGGGTCAAGGGCGCTGCCGGCAATGCCGTGGACATCTTCGGCATGTTCGTCACCCTGCTGGGCCTGGTGACCAACCTGGGCATCGGTTCGATGCAGGTGGCCTCCGGCCTGGAATACCTGTTCGGCATGGACCACAGCAAGACCAACCTGCTGGTGGTGATCCTGGTCATGGCCGGCGTTGCCACCGTGGCAGCGGTCTCGGGTGTGGAAAACGGCATTCGCCGCCTGTCCAACCTGAACATCGTGCTGTTCAGCGGCCTGCTGATCTTCGTCCTGCTGGGCGGTGAAACCCTGCACCTGCTCAACGGCTTCGTGCAGAACATCGGCGACTACCTCAACGGCATCGTGCTGAAAACCTTCGACCTCTACGTCTATGAAGGCGAAACCGGCAAGTCCGAGCGCTGGCTGGGCCTGTGGACCGTGTTCTACTGGGCCTGGTGGATCTCCTGGGGTCCGTTCGTCGGCATGTTCATTGCCCGTATCTCCAAGGGCCGCACCGTTCGCCAACTGGTCAGCGGCGTGCTGTTGATCCCGCTGGGCTTCACCCTGGCCTGGCTGTCGATCTTCGGCAACACCGCGCTGGACCTGGTGATCAACCAGGGCGCCGTGGAGCTGGGCAAGACCGCTCTGGAGCAACCGTCGATGTCGATCTACCAACTGCTGGAATACTTCCCGGCGGCCAAGATCGTGATCGGTGTAGCGGTGTTCGTCGGCTTCGTGCTGTTCCTGACCCCGGCCGACTCCGGCGCGGTGATGATGGCCAACCTGTCGTGCAAAGGCGGCAAGGTAGACGAAGACGCCCCGCACTGGATGGTGGTGTTCTGGTCGGTGGTCATCACCCTGGTCACCATCGGTTTGCTGTTTGCCGGTAACTTCGAGGCCATGCAGACCATGGTGGTTCTGGCGGGCCTGCCGTTCTCGGTCGTGCTGGTGCTGTTCATGTTCGGCCTGTACAAGGCCATGAAACAGGATGTGGTGGTCGAGCAGGAGCGTGCCGAGCTGGCCGCCCGCGGCCGTCGCGGCTTCAGTGAGCGCTTGACCCAGCTGGAACTGCAGCCGACCCAGGCCGTGGTGCAGCGTTTCATGGACAAGCAAGTCAGCCCGGCGCTGAAGGAAGCGGCCGCGCAGCTGCAGACCCTGGGCTTCGAGGTGGAAACCCGTGTCGGCCAATCGCGCAACATGATGGGCCTGCGGGTGATGATGGAAGAGGGCAACCCGTTCGTCTATGAAGTGAGCCTGGACGGCTATCTGGCCGCGCCTAGCGAAGCACCAGTGGAGGGCGAGCCGGAAGTGCGCCAGCGCTTCTACCGCGCCGAGGTGTACCTGCACGATGGAAGCCAGGAGTACGACCTGATGGGCTTTGCCCCGGACCAGATTGTGCGCGATGTGCTGGATCAGTTCGAGAGCCACCGCCAGTTGCTGGGGCGTGTCTACAGCTGATCAGCTATATCCAAAGGGCCTTGCCGGATGCAAGGCCTTTTTTTTGCCCAAGCATTATGTAACCCGCGCGGTTGATACAGCCAAGGCACCTTCCTGGTTTTGCCCAGAGGTGCTTTACATGAAACATCCCGCCTTCGACTTCCAGTACGCAGCCGCCAGGCAGTTCTCCGACCGTCCGACGTTACGTCAAGTGGCCAGTCGCCAATTATTAAAGGTCTTGCTGGCTGAGCTACCGTGGCTTGCCTATGTGTCCCCAGCGCTGTCGGATGCCGACCCGTTGATGCTTGATAGCCCAGACCCTGACACGCCTTATTGGACCACACAGTCTTTACTTGACAGGGTGCTCGAAGCCCTGCGTGGTCCTGGCGAGCTGGATCTGGAGCCAATCGGCGAGCGTCATCACAATCTGGGCTTGACGGCAGACTACCGCTTCGCCGGCTCCGACAGCGAATTTGCCACGCGGCAACTGGCCGGCTTGTCGGCCCCGCTCAATGAACTGCTTGAACAGTTGCCGCAGCGGTTCTGTGAAGCGCAGCTGGACTACTGGCGGGCCAAGGGGAGCGCTGACGTTAGCCGGGACAGCTGGTTGCAATTGCTGCTGCGCACCGCCCTGTTGCGCGGTCTACCGTTACAAGGTCTGGACAAAGAGGAGCAGGCTTGCTTGCGCGGCTTGATCAGCGGTGGCAAGGACCAGCCCTTGGTGTTTGTTGTGCAGGCCAAGTTGGAAAGTGGGTCGCTGCATTTTCAGGAGAAGCTCAGCAACCTGCTGGTGATGGGCGAGTCCGATGCCCGTCAGATGGTGTTGTGGTGCGCCCCGTCGGGCATTGTCCGTAGTTTTGCCTCGTTATCAGCGTTCGGCGAAGGCTTGCGCGACGAATTGGCCCAGCGCTACAGCTTCGACAGTCTCAGCTGGACCCGCTGCAGCGTTGAGGGCAACGTGTTTGCCCAACAGGTATCGCTGCTTCTCGACGGCATGTTCGAACGCTTTGACCTGTTACGTCACAAAAATTTTGCCGATATCGACGAGCTTGAGCGGTGCTACGCCCGGTTGAGCGATCCAGCCGCCTGGTTCCTCCGTTATGAGAACGAGACGGCAGCAGTTGCACCACCCCCGGGAATTGCGGCCAGTGCGCCGCAGGACAGTTTTGCATGGCGTGCTGCTTTGCTGCAGTTGGCGCTGCACCACATGGATGCCGATGGCGTGTCTGCGCTGGATGGCATCCCGCCATTAACGGAGTACGCCCGCCAAAAGTTGAGTGAGCGGATCGCCGAGGACCATGGCGATGACACCTCTCCCGATGACCTGCTGCTGGATTTATACCTCGCCAACGGGGTACCGGGCGGGGCGGCGACAGGTGCAGGTGGTGGTGAACCCTTGGTGTTTGTCGGCAGCAAGACCCTGACACAGTTCGCCATCGGCAACCTTGCTTCGCTCAAGGGTGCTTTCATCAAACAGATTCGTCGCAAGGACGGCAAGGCAAGCCCGGCCTGGCTGACTGCAAAGGCCGCTGCACAGCTGGTGACTGAACTCGATATCGGAGGCCAGTATCCGACCTACGTGGCTGCTCGACTGAACGATACTACCGGGCGGGCCGAGCGTGTGATGCGCTTTGGCAAGGAATGGCGAAGCGCATTACTGGCGAGCGCCCTGGCTGGGAAGCTGGACAAAAAGGTGTCCGAAACCGGTTTGCAGTGCGTGGTTGATTTCTGCGCGGGCCATGTGGACCCGCAGACGCCTAGAATGACCATTTTCCCCCTGGCATTCAGGCGCAGTAGCACCTCTACGCACAAAGACGCTGTACGTGGCATGTATGTGCTGTTCTGTGCCGAGCCGCGTAGGGTGTTGTTGTACCGGCCGTTGTATCGGCAGGACACCGTTCGCGAGTATGCGAGCCTCGCCGCATTGCTTGAACACGTGCAAGAGTCGTCGTTGCTGCAAACCAGCATCCTCGACTGGATGGAGCCAGGCGCCAGGAGCATCTACCAGCAAGGTGGCTTCACCGAGCCGCATATTGTCAGCTTGGGCATCGACCCGTATGCGTTGCCCGAGCGTCCTGCCCCGGCGATGCTCGACATCAAGTACTGGCTCAACGACCTCGACGAACGTTTCTACAAGGCCAATGCTGATTTGCTGATCGAGCTGGCAGACCTGCAATCCGTTTCCACTGCCGAAAGCCGCTGGGCGCTCCTGACTGAGGGGGCCTGGCTGTTGTTCGATGTGGTGACCTTGGCGGTGCGCGGCCCGGTTGCTACAGCAGCCTGGCTCTTGCAGCTGCTGACGTCGTTGCAGCATGACCTGACGGCGCTGGAGCAGGGCAGCGATTTCGACCGGCCTGCTGCCATTGCCGATCTGTTGCTGAACCTTTCGATGGTATTGCTGCACGCCCATCAACCGAATCTTGAAGTATCTCCCGAGGCCTTGCCTGGCACCTTGAGCTTTGAAGGCTCCCGAGCGCAGACAGGGGCGTTCGGCGAAGTGGCTGTCAAACCCGTCGAGCAGGCACTCATCCCCTTGGTCGGCCAGGCGATAGACTTTTCGTGGCGCGGCCAGCACGGCTTCAACTGGTTGCCGCCAGCACAGCGCAAGCAGTTGCAAGCCATGCGCTCGAAGGTGTCGATCGATGGTTTGCGGCCCCTGCCTGAGGGTGTGAACGCGGGGTTGTATCGCATCGATGGCAACTACTATGCCGCCATGTCGGGTGATGTCTATCGCGTGGAGGTATTATCGCAGGGTGTTCGGGTAGTTGATGGCACAGGCGCATCAGGGCCCTGGCTTACCTTCATCAATGATGTCTGGCGCATCGATAACGGGTTACGCCTTGCCGGGGGCGCCCCGGGCGGCGCAGCTCGGATTGCCGCACGGTTCAACGCCATGCATACGCAAATTGCGCGCCTGGACATTGAAATCGCAAACGTCAGGTTGAACGTGGCAAGCGCAGGCTCTGATGTTGTCGCCGCTGGGCGCGAGCTTGAAACCGTACAGCGCTTGCGCAGTGGTTTGCAGTCGCAGATCGATTCGGCACCGACTGAGAAACTCTCGGGTTTGCAATCGCTGGCGCTCAAGTATGACGAAAAAACTGCCACGCTAAAGACTCGTATCGTGCGAGCGCGGGAACTGGTGGCGACTTCGCTGGAGGAAGCGGTTCGCAAAGGTCAGGATCGGCTAGAGCTGTTATCGACCATGCTAGAAGCCAAATATGCGACCCAGCGCAGGAAGGGGAGCTGGGACCCGGTGCTTGAAGAGCATAAGACCACGACCCGAGTCGACCTGATTCGCGACAGCCAGTTCGTTTTCAACGAGTTCCAGATCCTGGCCGACTACCCTCAGCTGAGCGTGCTGCAAAGTAACCTTGATGGTAAGCCCTTGGCAGAAGTTGGCGAACAATACGCCGCGCTTCGCGATCGTTTAGCGATCGTTGCTGATTACCAGGACCGCATGCTCGCCATGCGCATCGTACTGGATGATTTGCTGGCCAGTTCGCCGGATGAGCTGGTCATACCCTCGGTCATTCCCGAGCACCAGCAAACGGTGGGGCAATTGATCCGTGAGCGCAAATTCACCACGATCCAGCTGCGCTTCCACCAGGTTCAAAACCTGGCGGACCTGGCGTTGCACCTGGACGCAGCTTCTGGCCAGCAGACGGTTGCTGCCTATCGGGAAGAACTGGTCGGGCTGTCCCTGCGCAGTGCGGCTGATGCGCACGGTGAGCTGGACCTGGCCAATCTTTCGGCAGAAGACCAGGTGGTGATCCTGCAGGAGGCATGGGATGAGTACTCTGCTGCACTACTCAACAGTGCTCGAATCCTGCGTGATGGCGGCGAGCTGATAGAGCCTGCCATGCTTGAGCGGTACCGCCAGCATGTCGAGCAATTGAAGCATGATGCGGGACAGCGCCTGGTCGCCGCGCTGCAGCAGCCAGCCGTTGAAGCGGCGGGCAAACGTGTACCGTATCTGGTTTCCACCGAGCAACAGCGGGTGGTGCGCAACCGCGAGGGCCAGCTGATGATCGGCACGCAGGTCGAGATCGACGGCCAGCCTGTCGTCGAGGTGCGCGAAGCGTTCAGTGAAGAGATGCTGGCGACTTTTGACCTGGTGGAGGGCCAGTGGGTGCAGCGTGTCAGCAAGCGCCCATCCTTGACCGAAGATAGCGCGCCGAGCGACCTGCCGATGTGGGTCCAGGCTTTGCTGGATGAGAGTACCACTGTGCGAGCCAAGGCCAGTGATTATGTCGAGAACGATATCAAAGGCACCTTGCTTGCTCAGTTGTTTGACCAGCAGCTGGAGAAACTGGACAAGGCGGTTGATGTGGTGCGCGATGCCGGAGGAAACGATGCGCTGATAAGAAGCCTTGAGCGTGACGCCGATACCCTACGCCACGAGAAGAGGCTGCAACTGACAACGCTGTATACCGATACCAAATATCCTTCGGCTGAAGCGCTGCGTTTCCTGCATGGCGAAGGTTTGATCCGGGTCGAATACACCGCAAGGCAGACCATGCAGGATGGTAGCGTCTTTGATGAATACCGTATTGTGCGCCTGCCAAGCAAACGCAACCTCTGGGCTGCGCATTTTCATTTGCCTACACATGATGCCAACGCTGAGGACTTTACCGTGGGCCATCTCAAGACCTGGAGCCAGCGTCGGCTAAGTAGCCGCCTGGCTGCCATTGCAGGTCAGCGGTTGCATCGCGGCAAACTGACCCTTGAGCAGGCCAGGGGCATCATTCCGTTCCGCTGACCTGGCCAGTTGGGGCAGCTGCACGGTGCCCGCGATGCGCAGGCATCGTCTGGTTGCCTCGTTCGGCAATCATCTGCTCGAGGCTGATCAGTTCGATGCCCTGGCTTTTCAGCCGGGGCAGCTCGCGCGCCAGTACTGCCAGTGTCTGCGGATACGGGTGGCCGATAAGCACTGCCGAGCCCTGCCTGCGGGCAAGGACGATACCCTGGAGCAATTGGTGCTCGATTGCCTCGAGCGACCGCTCATTATCCAGAAATACATCGCGTGATACGTGGGCCAGGCCTATCTTCTGTGCGTGCGCCGCCGCCACGGTGGCAGCACTGGTGCGGCTGTCTACGAAAAACAGGTGACGACGTTGCAGTTCGGCCATCAACCAGGCCATCGCCTCGTCCTGGGCAGTCATGCGGCTACCCATGTGGTTATTGACGCCAACGGCGCACGGGACTTTGCTCAACGCCATGTCCAACCGCTTGGCCAGCGTTTCAATCGGCACACCTGGGTGCCAGGCATAGGGCCCGGTGGCAGGGTCCATGGGCATGTGCAGGATCACCGTCTTGCCAGCCTTGTGTGCCTGACGGGCAAAATCTGTGGCATGTGGGGTGTCGGGCATGATCGCCATGGTCACCGGGCCGGGCAGGGCCAGGGTACGGCTGTCGCGCTCGCTGCTCTGGCCCAGGTCGTCGATGATGATGCTCATGTAGGCCTTGGTGGCCGGTGCCGCCTGCGCAGCACTGGCCATCAGACCAAACAGCACGCACAACAGAAAACGCATGGGCTGGATCATTCGCCCTTGGTGATGTTCAGGCCCTTGAGCAGGCTCAGGGCCTGGCTCAGCTGGAAGTCGTCATCCTGCGGGCGCTCCTTGCGCTTGCCGCTGCCGGTCGGTCGGTCGGCGCCGCCGTTGCCATTGCCCAGATGGCCCTGCAGGTCGGCTTCCTTGAAGTTGTCGGTGTCGGCTTCGGCAGTGAGCTTGGCTGGGCGCACTTCGATGTCGGGGACGATGCCCTGGGCCTGGATCGAGCGGCCGTTGGGGGTGAAGTACAGCGCCGTGGTGAGCTTCAGCGCCCGGTCGTTGGCCAGTGGCAGCACGGTCTGCACCGAGCCTTTGCCGAAGCTGTCGGTGCCCATCAGCACGGCGCGTTTCTGGTCTTGCAGGGCGCCGGCGACAATTTCCGAGGCCGAGGCGCTACCGCCGTTGATCAGCACCACCAGTGGCACGCCGTCGCTGGCGTCGGCCGGGTCGGCCGAGAAGCGCAGCTCGGAGTTGGCGATGCGACCCTTGGTGTAGACGATCAGGCCCTTGGTCAGGAAGTGGTCGGCCACTTCCACCGCCGACTGCAATACGCCGCCTGGGTTGTTGCGCAGGTCAAGCACCACGCCGCGCAGCTTCTTGCCGTTGTCCTTGCGCATCTTGGCCAAGGCCTTGCCCACTTCGTCGCCAGTCTTGACCTGGAACTGGGTGATGCGGATGTAGCCGTAGTCGTTCTCCAGCAACTGGCTCTTCACGCTCTTGACCTGGATGACAGCGCGGGCCAGGGTCACGTCGAAGGGGGTGCCGCCGTCGCGCACAAGGGTCAGGGTGATTTTCTCGCCGACCTTGCCGCGCATCTTGTCGACCGCTTCGGTCATGGTCTGGCCACGGGTCGGGGCGCCGTTGATCTTGACGATCAGGTCGCCGGCCTGCACGCCGGCACGCGAGGCCGGGGTGTCATCGATCGGCGAGACCACCTTGATGAAGCCGTCTTCCTGGCCCACTTCGATGCCCAGCCCGCCGAACTCGCCGCTGGTGCTTTCCTGCAACTCCTGGAAGTCCTCGGGGCCGAGGTAGGCCGAGTGCGGGTCGAGGTTGCTGAGCATGCCTTTGATGGCATTTTCCAGCAGGGTCTTGTCGTCCACCGGCTCCACATAGGCCGCCTTGATGCGGTCCATTACCTCGGCGAAGGTGCGCAGCTCTTCAAGCGGCAGTGGCGCCTTGGCGGTCACCTCGGTGGCCGGTACTGCGGCAGGCTTGGCCGGCTCTGCGGCAGTGGCCAGGGGCGCGCCGACCGCCAGGGCGATGGACAGGGCCAGCTGGGTGAGACGAGGCGAGTGCAGCATGTCGAACGAACTCCTGATCCTGTAAGCGCTCCCTGGGGAGCGTCGGCACAGCCCATGGGCTACACCGTAGAAATTTGACTAGCCCCGGCACCACTGCGAAGGATCGGTAGGCCGACCTTGTTGGCGGATGGCGAAGTACAAGCCGGCAGCGTCCTGGCCGCCGCTGTCGCCAACGGTGGAAATGGCCTCGCCGGCCTTGACGATATCACCGGCGCTCTTGAGCAGGCTCTGGTTATGGCCGTACAGGCTCAGGTAACCGTTACCATGGTCGAGAATGACCAGAAGCCCGGCGCCGCGCAACCAGTCGGCGAACACTACGCGCCCGCCATGCACGGCTCGTACCTGGGTGCCCGGGTTGGCGCTGATCATCACCCCGTCCCACTTGGCACGGGCATCGCTGCCGCGGGCATCACCGAAACGTGCCAGCAATCGACCATTGACCGGCCATGGAAGTTTTCCCCGTGCGGCAGAAAATGCGCCGCCGTAGCTCGCGCCATCGCTGGAAACCATCGGGCCCAGGGTGGTGCGGGCCTTTTTCGGTGGTTCCACCGGTTCGCCGGCCTGTTCGCGGGCGGCAGCGGCGGCCAAGGCTTCCTGCTGACGGCGTTTTTCCGCTTCCTGCTGGGCCAGCAAGGCCTTCTTGCGCGCTTCTTCGGCCTCGCGGGCCTGGCGGGCAAGGGTTTCTTCGATGGTCTTGAGTACTTTGGACAGGTCGGCCTGATCCTGCTGGCGTGATTGCAGCTTCTGGTCGCGGTCCTTCATGTCGCTATTGAGCTTGGCCAGTACCTGCTGGCGCTTGCCACGCTCGGTTTCCAGGGCCTGGCGGCGGGTGTCCAGGTCGGCGCGCTGGGCCAGCAGCTGTTGCTGCTGGGTAGCTATTTCCTGTTCGACATTGGCCAGTTGGCGCAGGGTCTCGTTGAAGGTGCGCAGTTGCTCCAGGCGCGCCTTGCTCAGGTAGTCGTAGTAAGTGAGGGTACGGGCGAACTTCTCGGGGTTCTGCTGGTTGAGCAGAAGCTTGAGGTATTCCTCGCGGCCGTTCTGGTAGCCCGAACGGGCCTGGATGGCGATCAGTCGCTGTTGTTCAACGCGGGCGCTCTGGAGTTTTTTTTTCTCGGTATCAAGGCGCTCCAGCTCGCCCTCGGTCTTTTTTAGTTCTTGCTGCAGGGCCTCCACCTGCTTTTCGAGGTTGCCGATATCGGTCTCGGTGGCTTTGAGGTCCTTTTGCACACCGGCTTTTTCTTCCTGGAGCTTGCCCAGCGTCTTCTTGAGCTCGGCAATGTCCTGACGGGTGGCGTCCAGTTGCTGCTGGGTCTGCGCACGCTCATCGGCGAAGGCCGGGCTGAGCAGGCAAGACAGGGCTAGGAGAATCAGGGCGCGAAGCATGGGGTTTGGCGTACCAAGGATGGAGACTGGCCTAGTATGCCCGCGCGGGCGGGCAAAAAAAACGCCTCGCTGCGGGTGCAGAGGGGCGTTTGTCTGGAATTCATGTGTAATTGGGGCTGCTGTGCAGCCCTTTCGCAGCACAAGGCTGCTCCTACAAGCATCACGCGATCCTTTTGTAGGAGCAGCCTTGTGCTGCGAATGGGCCGCAAAGCGGCCCCCTTACACAAAATCAGGCATCGACCAGGATGGATGTACCGGTCATTTCCACCGGTTTTTCCAGCCCCAGCAGCTTCAGCATGGTCGGCGCCACATCCGCCAGCACGCCGCCGTCACGCACTTTGACGTTGCGCTTGCCCACATAGATGAACGGCACCGGCTCGGTGGTGTGCGCGGTGTGCGCTTGGCCGGTGCACTCGTCTTCCATCTGCTCGACGTTGCCGTGGTCAGCGGTGATCAGCGCTTCGCCGCCGACCTTGTCCAGTGCTTCGACGATGCGCCCGACGCAACCATCCAGGGCCTCGACGGCCTTCACCGCCGCTTCGAACACGCCGGTATGGCCAACCATGTCGCCGTTGGCGTAGTTGACCACGATCACGTCATAACGCTGCTGCTCGATGGCTTCGACGATGCGGTCGGTAACCTCGGGCGCGCTCATTTCCGGCTGCAGGTCGTAGGTGGCAACCTTCGGCGACGGGATCAGGATGCGTTCTTCGCCTTCGAACGGCTCTTCGCGGCCACCGGAGAAGAAGAAGGTGACGTGTGCATACTTCTCGGTCTCGGCGATGCGCAGCTGGGTCTTGCCGTTCTTCGCCAGGTACTCGCCCAGCACGTTGTTCAGGCTGGCCGGAGCGAAGGCGGCGGGGGCCGGGATCTTCGCCGAGTACTGGGTCAGGCCAATGTAGGCGGCCAGTTTTGGCAGGCGGGCGCGGGGGAATTCATTGAAGTCGGGCTCGACGAACACGCGCGACAGTTCGCGGGCGCGGTCGGCGCGGAAGTTCATGAAGATCACTGCGTCGCCGTCTTCGACCTTGACTGCTTCACCCACGCGTGTGGCCTTGACGAACTCGTCGCTCTCGTCGCGAGCGTAGGCCGCTTCCAGGCCGGCCAGGGCGGTGTCGGCGGTGTATTCGGCAGCGCTGTCGACGATCAGGTTGTAGGCGGCGCTGACGCGGTCCCAGCGGTTGTCGCGGTCCATGGCGTAGTAGCGACCGATCAGGCTGGCGATGCGGCCCTTGCCCAGCTTGGCAAAGGTGGCATCGAGCAGTTCGATGGACGACTGCGCGCTGCGTGGCGGCGTGTCGCGGCCATCGAGGAAGGCATGCAGGTAGATCTTCTGCGCACCGCGCTGCGCGGCAAGCTCGACCATGGCCACCAGGTGGTCCTGGTGGCTGTGTACGCCGCCATCGGACAACAGCCCCAGGATATGCACGGCCTTGCCGGCACTGGCTGCCTTGTCCACGGCACCGGTCAGTACCGGGTTCTCGAAGAAATCGCCGTCGCGGATGGCCTTGGTCACCCGGGTGAAATCCTGGTACACGACGCGGCCGGCGCCGAGGTTCATGTGACCGACTTCGGAGTTGCCCATCTGCCCGTCCGGCAGGCCGACATCCATGCCCGAGCCGGAAATGAGGCCATGCGGCTGGCTGGCGCGCAGGCGGTCATAGACCGGTGTGTTGGCGGCATAGATGGCGTTGTATTCGGGGCTTTCGCTGTGGCCGAAGCCATCCAGGATGATCAGGACCAGGGGTTTGGGCGTACTCGTCATCAATCAAACTCACGGTTGTTCAAAGATGATAAAGACACGCATTTTAGGGCAAATGCGCCACCGGCGGCGAATATTCGTCCTGTTCCCTGACCAGCGTGGCCGATGTGGCAACATGAAGGTACCTTTCCGGCCGGCCCGTCGGGCTTTGGTGGCAATAAGGGGCTGTGTATACTGGCCGGCATTTTCAATCGCGTGGAACACCCCAGATGGTTGCTAACCTGATTCAATTTGCGACAAACCACTACATCCTGGTGGCGATCTTCGTTGTCTTGCTGGTCGCGCTGCTGGTCAACGAAATCCGTCGCGGCGGCCAGAGCCTGAGCAACGGCCAGCTGACTGCCCTGGTCAATGCCGAGAAAGCCCTGGTCATCGACATCCGCCCGGCCAAGGAATACTCCGCCGGTCACATCGTCGGTGCGGTGAACATCCCACAGGACAAGCTGGTCAACCGCATGAGCGAGTTGGACAAGCACAAAGACAAGACCCTGATCGTCGTCGATTCTATGGGCCAGCAGTCCGGCACCATCTGCCGCGAGCTGCTCAAGGCTGGTTACAACGCCGCCAAACTGAGCGGTGGCGTTTCCAGCTGGAAAGCCGATAACCTGCCCCTGGTGAAGTGATATGAAGCCCGTCATCGTCTATTCCAGCGACTACTGCCCCTACTGCATGCGCGCCAAGTACCTGCTCGAGAGCAAGGGCGTGGCCTTCGAGGAAATCAAGGTCGACGGCAAGCCCCAGGTTCGTGCCGAGATGAGCCAGAAGGCCGGCCGTACATCGGTGCCGCAGATCTGGATCGGCAGCACCCACGTCGGTGGATGCGATGACCTTTATGCGCTGGAGCGCGCCGGCAAGCTCGATGCGCTGCTGGCAGCCTGATTTGCACTGCATTCAAAAACATTAGGATAAGGATCTGCCATGACTGACCAACAGACCAACGGCGCTGCTGCAGAAGACAACAGCCCTCAGTTCTCCATGCAGCGCATCTATGTGCGCGACCTGTCGTTCGAAGCCCCGAAAAGCCCGCAGATCTTCCGCCAGACCTGGGAGCCGAGCGTTGCCCTGGACCTGAACACCAAGCAGAAAGCCCTGGAAGGTGACTTCCACGAGGTGGTACTGACCCTGTCGGTTACCGTCAAGAATGGTGACGAAGTGGCTTTCATCGCTGAAGTGCAGCAGGCCGGTATCTTCCTGATCAAGAACCTGGACGCGGCTTCGATGAGCCACACCCTGGGCGCGTTCTGCCCGAACATCCTGTTCCCTTACGCCCGCGAGACCCTGGACAGCCTGGTGACCCGTGGTTCGTTCCCGGCCCTGATGCTGTCGCCGGTCAACTTCGACGCCCTGTACGCGCAGGAAATGCAGCGCATGCAGGAAGCTGGCGAAGCGCCGACCGTGCAGTAATATCTGCCGGTATCAGAAAAGCGCCTTTCGGGGCGCTTTTTTGTTGCCTGTGCCGGCCTCTTCGCGGGTAAACCCGCTCCCACAGCGGCCGCACAGACTCAAAGCCAGTGCAACACCTGTGGGAGCGGGTTTACCCGCGAAGAGGCCGGCACAGGCTATAACTCAGCTCCCCGCAAACCCATTCTGCCGCCACGCCTCATACACCGTCACAGCCACGGTATTGGACAGGTTCAGGCTACGGCACCCCGGCCGCATCGGCAGGCGCAGGCGTTGTTCGGCAGGCAGGCTTTCCAGCACTTCGGTCGGCAAGCCTCGGCTTTCCGGCCCGAACAGGAACGCATCGCCCGGCTGGTACGCCACTTCGTGGAACGGGTGCGAGCCCTTGGTGGTGAAGGCGAACAGTCGTGGGTTGCCCAGGCTTTCCAGGCATCCGGCCAGGCTCTCGTGGCGCTTGAGCGTGGCATACTCGTGGTAGTCCAGCCCCGCGCGCCGCAGGCGCTTGTCATCCAGTTCGAAGCTGATGGGCTCGATCAGGTGCAGGTCGCAACCGCTGTTGGCGCAGAGGCGAATGATGTTGCCGGTATTCGGCGGAATTTCTGGTTGAAAAAGGATGACGTGAAACATGCACGGCTCCAAGCGTGAAGATGACGGGCATTCTACCCCCGAACCGGACATGCGTTCGAAGGCGTTCCCGCGGGTGATGCTGTCGCTGGCGATTGTCGGCTTGATGGTGGGGCTGATGATTGGGCGCCTGACGACGCCCGAGGAGCGCGAGCTGCAGCAGGTGGAGGTAGTGCAGGACGGCCTGGAGCTGTGGTTCAACGAAGAGCCTCAGCTGCATGGCGAGAATGTGGAAGGTACGGTAGCGCTGTTGTTCCAGGCCCAAGGCAAGGCCCGGCAGGGGCAACTGAGCCTGCAGGGCAAGCCGGTGAGCTGGCGGGTGCAAATGAGCAAGGAGGGGCTGTTGCTGACGGTGGTAGCCGCGCGCCCCCTGCACGGTGAGTGGGTCGGTGCAGAGGACGCTGGGCGCTGGCGATTGCTGGTGAAACTGCACGAATAAAAGAGGGGATATCCCGGCCTGCCTGTACCGAGGTCCCCAAAACTGGCGATGTTGCGAATAAAAGAGGGGTTCACCCGGCCTGCCTGTACCAGGGCCCCCGAAACTTGGGATGTATTAGCTATTGCAGGGGGCGTGCCAGTTTTGAAAAGCCTGTGAATTATGGGTTTTCAGGGTGAATTGGCCGTTTTTGCGGGGGATTAGTGCCTTCGAGAGGTGCATCGGGCACAGGATCGGTGCATGGGCGTGGGAATGGCGGGGCCTGCTTCGCAGGCCTATCGCGACACAAGGCCGCTCCCACAGGACGCCGCTCGGTTCAGAGATAGCGCCGTACCTGTGGGAGCGGCCTTGTGTCGCGAAAGGGCTGCGCAGCAGCCCCAATGGCTTTGAAGGTTTACCGGACGTTAGTGCTCGTCACCTTCCTCATCATCCCCACCCGCCACATTCATCCCCAGCTCCTTGATCTTGCGCGTCAGGGTATTTCGCCCCCAGCCGAGCAGCAGCGCCGCATCGCGCCGACGGCCAGCGGTGTGCTTGAGCGCCGTCTCGATCATGATCCGCTCGAAGCTCGGCACTGCGCTGTCCAGCAGGCTGGTCTGCCCACGCGCCAACGCCTGGTCGGCCCACTGGCGCAGGGCCTGCTCCCAGTTGGTTACCGGGGCCGCGTCCTGTGGCAGGTTCAACAGCTCGGGCGGCAGGTCGCCGATCAGCACTTCGCGGCTGGAGGCCATCACGGTGATCCAGCGGCAGGTGTTCTCCATCTGCCGTACGTTGCCCGGCCACGGCAGGTTGCGAATGAACTCCTCGGTTTCCGGCTTGAGGATCTTCGGCTCGACCGCCAGTTCCTGCGCGGCGCGGGCGAGGAAGTGGCGGGCGAGGGCGGGGATATCTTCGCGGCGGTCGGCCAGCCGTGGAATGTGGATGCGAATCACGTTCAGGCGGTGGAACAAGTCCTCGCGGAACTTGCCGGCCTGTACCAGCGACTCCAGGTTCTGGTGGGTGGCGGCGATTATGCGCACGTCGACCTTGACCGGCACGTGCCCGCCCACGCGATAGAACTCGCCATCGGCCAGTACCCGCAGCAGACGGGTCTGGGTGTCGGCAGGCATGTCACCGATCTCGTCGAGGAACAGGGTGCCGCCGTCGGCCTGCTCGAAGCGACCCCGGCGCAGGTTGGCGGCGCCGGTAAAGGCGCCTTTCTCGTGGCCGAACAGCTCGGACTCCATCAGGTCCTTGGGGATGGCGGCCATGTTCAGGGCAATGAACGGCGACGCCGCACGCGGGCTGTGGCGGTGCAGGGCGTGGGCCACCAGTTCCTTGCCGGTACCGGACTCGCCATTGATAAGCACGGTGATATTGGAGTGGCTGAGGCGGCCGATGGCGCGAAACACTTCCTGCATCGCCGGTGCTTCACCGATGATTTCCGGGGTGCGCGCCAGGCTCTGCGGCACATCCAGCCCTTGTTGCTCCTGGGCGTGCTGGTTGGCGCGCTTGACCAGCGAGACTGCCTCGTCCACATCGAACGGCTTGGGCAGGTACTCGAAGGCACCGCCCTGGTACGACGCCACGGCGCTGTCCAGGTCGGAATGGGCGGTCATGATGATGACCGGCAGGCGCGGGTGCTGCTCACGTATCTGTGCCAACAGGTCGAGGCCGCTGGTGCCCGGCATGCGGATATCGGAAATGATCACATCCGGTTGCTGGCGTGCCAGGCGGCCCATAACGCCATCGGCGCTGTCGAAGCTCTGGGTGGTCATGCCTTCCTGTTGCAGGGCTTTTTCCAGGACCCAGCGGATGGAGCGATCATCGTCGACGATCCATACGGTTTCACTTCGGCTCATGAGGCGGTGGCTCCTTGTTCCAGGGGCAGGTAGATCGAAAAGGCGGTGTGGCCTGCATGGCTTTCACACTCGATCAGGCCCTGGTGCTGGCTGATGATGTTCTGGGTAATGGCCAGGCCCAGCCCGGTACCGTCCGGGCGGCCGCTGACCATGGGATAGAAGAGGGTGTCCTGCAGCTCCGGCGGGATGCCCGGGCCGTTGTCGATGATCTCCACCCGCGCTACCAGGCGATGGCGCACGTGGCCGATGGTGAACTGGCGCAGGGCGCGGCTGCGCAGGGTGATGCGGCCCAGGCGCAATTCGTTCTGCGAACTGATCGCCTGCATGGCATTGCGCACGATGTTGAGCACGGCCTGGATCATCTGTTCGCGGTCGATCAACACATCCGGCAGGCTGGGGTCGTAGTCGCGCACCAAAGTGATGCAGCCTTGGCTTTCGGCCTCTACCAGGCTGCAGACCCGCTCCAATACTTCGTGGATATTGGTCATGGCCAGCGACGGCAGCTTGTTCGAACCGAGCATGCGGTCGACCAGATTACGCAGGCGGTCGGCTTCCTCGATGATCACGTTGGTATAGTCGCGCAGGCTTTCTTCAGGCAGCTCGCGAGCCAGCAGCTGGGCTGCGCCGCGGATGCCGCCGAGGGGGTTCTTGATTTCGTGGGCCAGGCCGCGCACCAGCATCTTTGTGGTTTCCTGCTTGCTCAGCTGGGCCTCTTCCTTGGTGATGCGCAGCAGCCGGTCACGCGGGTGCACCTCCAGCAGCAGCAGGGTCTGGCCCTGGTGCAGGATCGGCGTTACCGCGTAGTCGACGGTGATGGTCTGCCCGGTCAGCGAGGTGAGCTGCGCTTCGCGCTTGGTGAACGGGTGCGCCTGCTCGACCGCCTGGCGCAGGGAGCTGAGTGCTTCGGTCGACTCGGTGAACAGTTCGCTGATGAACTGCCCATGGCTGCGCTGGCCACTGACCGCCAGCAGCATTTCCGCGGCCGGGTTCATGTACTCCAGGCGCAGCTCGGCGTTGAGCAGCAGGGTGGCGGTGGTCAGGTTGTCCAGAAGCAGACGGTGCTGTGCATCGCTGATGGTCATAAGGCGTCGTTGACCTCTTTTGGCGCTTGTCTGGCAGGGAGCGGGCAGGGGTGGCCGCACGGTGGATCCGCCGATTCCGGTATTCCCGAGGAAATGCAAGAAACAAACCAAGGCTCCGAAAAGAAGCGGAATTGGCCGATAAAGAACTGAATTTGCGCAAATATGCACCAGAATGTTCTGGTGTAACGTTTCTTGTGACCTTATTTGGGGTGCATTCAAGGGCGTCGTCCCGTGAGATGCACCAAACTAGAGCATAGAACTTTCAGGGCTTATCGCACAGTTGGCCCGTAGCGCGAACCAAGGCTTGCCGTATCAGAGGCGGCACCGGGCGACGGGCCACTTCATTGGCCAGGTCGGCGCTGCAGGTGTGCGTAGGCTGCTGATCGAAGGTTGCCAGTTGTTGCAGTAGCACTACCTGCAATTCATCCAGTTGCGGACGTATCTCGTGTTGCAAGTCTCTGCGTTGCGTGTCCGGCGCAGAACCCTTGTGATGCCAGCGGGAAAGCAATGTGTACTGCACCAGCTTGTTGGCTTCGATCTGGTCGGCGAAGAAGGCTTCGGCGCGTTGTGGCTCCATGCCTTGTCTGAGTGACGCGGTACGTACATTCGCCAGCACTTGTTGCTCCCGCAGGGTGGCCTGGACCGGCTGGTTCTTGTCCCACTTGTGCAGCGCGACAGCTTCTGCCAGTGCAAGCCGACGCTCTATCGTATCGAGCAAGGGGGCGAGCGCAGGGTTGGGTGCTGCGGTTGCGGTGCAGCCTGTAAATGCAAATGCAGCAAAAACGGCGAGGGGGAAACGGCGCATGACAAAACCTCCATTGAGCGAAACCTGGAGTGTGAAGGTGCCAGCCCGTTTTTTGGGTAGGAGTCGTCCGAAATTGCAACGGCAGAAACGAAAACGGCCTCCCGAAGGAGGCCGTCCTGATCATGTCATCGGCGCGGGGCGCCAATCAGATCAGCAGCTGTAGTACAGCTCGTATTCCAGCGGGTGAACGAAGGTGCGGACCTTGATTTCTTCTTCGCTCTTCAGCTCGATGAAGGCATCGATGAAGTCGTCGGAGAACACGCCGCCCTTGGTCAGGAACGCACGGCCCTTGTCCAGCTCTTCCAGGGCTTCCTTCAGGCTGCCGCAAACCTGTGGGATGTCCTTGGCCTCTTCAGGCGGCAGGTCGTACAGGTTCTTGTCGGCAGCATCGCCTGGGTGGATCTTGTTCTGGATACCGTCCAGGCCGGCCATCAGCAGGGCCGCGAAGGCCAGGTACGGGTTGGCCGATGGGTCCGGGAAGCGAGCTTCGATACGGCGTGCTTTCGGGCTGCCGACGTAAGGAATACGGATCGAGGCGGAACGGTTGCGAGCCGAGTAGGCCAGCATTACCGGGGCTTCGAAGCCTGGTACCAGACGCTTGTAGGAGTTGGTCGACGGGTTGGTGAAGCCGTTCAGGGCCTTGCCGTGCTTGATGATACCGCCGATGAAGTACAGGGCGGTGTCGGACAGGCCGGCATAGCCTTCACCCGAGAAGGTGTTCTTGCCGTCTTTCCAGATCGACATGTGCACGTGCATGCCCGAGCCGTTGTCGCCGTACAGTGGCTTCGGCATGAAGGTGGCGGTGCGGCCGTAGGCATCGGCAACGTTGTGCACGACGTACTTCAGCGCCTGTACTTCGTCAGCCTTCTTCACCAGGGTGTTGAACTTGACGCCGATTTCGTTCTGGCCGGCAGTCGCCACTTCGTGGTGGTGAACTTCGACGGTCTGGCCCATTTCTTCCAGTGCGTTGCACATGGCAGTACGGATTTCGTGGTCGTGGTCGAACGGCGGAACCGGGAAGTAGCCGCCTTTCACGCCTGGGCGGTGGCCTTTGTTGCCGCCTTCCACGTCAGCGCCGGTCATCCACGAGCCTTGCTCGGAGAAGATCTTGAACATCGAGCCGGAGATGTCCGACTGGAACTTCACTTCGTCGAAGATGAAGAACTCTGGCTCTGGGCCTGCGAATACGGTGTCACCGATGCCGGTGCTCTTGAGGTACTCTTCGGCGCGCTTGGCGATGGCGCGAGGGTCACGATCGTAGCCCTGCATGCTCGACGGGTCGACGATGTCGCAGGTGATGATCAGGGTCGGCTCTTCGGTGAACGGGTCCAGTACGGCAGTTTCGTCGACCGGCATCAGGATCATGTCGGAAGCTTCGATGCCTTTCCAGCCAGCGATGGAGGAACCGTCGAACATCTTGCCGACTTCGAAGAAGTCGTCTTCCAGCGCATCACGCGACGGCATGGTCACGTGGTGCTGAATGCCTTTGGTGTCCGTGAAACGCAGATCAATCCACTTGACGTCATGATCTTTGATGAGTTGAACCGACTTCGACATGTTGTCCTCCGGATGGTCTAGAGCGCGGTGGGCCGCTGCCCTGGAAAAAGGGTGTTGCCGGGCGCGGATAGTCGGCCAAGCTTACCTGCCTCACAAGGGAGCAAATTGCATGCCAGTGCCCGAAAATGGCGAGGGCGGGATAAAAGGGGGCGTTTGCGAGCATCTGGTGTTGGGTTAATGGCGAAAAGTGCACTCTTACGATGCGATTTTCGGTAGTCGTGCACCAATAGTGTGCACTGGTTGGATTTGTGCGTTCTTTGAGGGCCTCTTCGCGGGAGAACCCGCTCCCACAGGGGCCGCACAGATTTCGAAGGCTGTGACATTCTTGTGGGAGCGGGTTCACCCGCGAAAGGGTCGGCACAGCCAGCGCAAAACCCGCTCCCTGTATTCATCTGAAAGCTTCTGATCAAAAGTTGGTCAAATCCTGAGCAATTTCCGCTATAATTCGCGCCCCTCATTTTCGGCAGGCCCTGCGCGCGCTGTTAACCAATGAAACTTATCGTCAAAGTCTTCCCAGAAATCACCATCAAGAGCCGGCCGGTGCGCAAGCGCTTCATCCGCCAGCTCGGCAAGAACATCCGCAACGTGCTCAAGGACCTCGACCCTGAGCTCGTGGTCGATGGTGTCTGGGACAATCTCGAAGTGGTCACCCGCGTCGAAGACGAAAAAGTCCAGCGCGAGATGATCGAGCGCCTCACCTGCACGCCGGGTATCACCCACTTCCTGCAGGTAGAGGAATACCCGCTCGGGGACTTCGACGACATCGTTGCCAAGTGCAAGCAGCACTTCGGTCACCTGCTGGCCGGCAAGCACTTCGCCGTACGCTGCAAGCGCGGCGGCCACCACGATTTCACCTCGATGGATGTCGACCGATACGTCGGCAGCCAGCTGCGCCAGCAGTGCGGCGCCGCCGGCATCGAGCTGAAGAACCCGGAAGTGCTGGTACGCATCGAAATCCGCGACCAGCGCCTGTACGTGATCCACAACCAGCACCAGGGCATTGGCGGCTACCCGCTGGGCGCCCTGGAGCAGACCCTGGTACTGATGTCCGGCGGCTTCGACTCCACCGTGGCGGCCTACCAGATGATGCGCCGTGGCCTGATGACCCACTTCTGCTTCTTCAACCTCGGCGGCCGCGCCCACGAGCTGGGCGTGATGGAAGTGGCCCACTACCTGTGGAAGAAGTTCGGCAGCAGCCAGCGCGTGCTGTTCATCAGCGTGCCGTTCGAGGAAGTGGTCGGCGAGATCCTCAACAAGGTCGACAACAGCTACATGGGCGTGACCCTCAAGCGCATGATGCTGCGCGGTGCCGCGCACATGGCCGACCGCCTGGAGATCGACGCCCTGGTCACCGGCGAAGCGATTTCCCAGGTTTCCAGCCAGACCCTGCCGAACCTGTCGATCATCGACTCGGCCACCGACAAGCTGGTGCTGCGCCCGCTGCTGGCCAGCCACAAGCAGGACATCATCGACCAGGCCAACGCGATCGGCACTGCCGACTTCGCCAAGCACATGCCAGAATACTGCGGCGTGATCTCGGTAAACCCGACCACCCACGCCAAGCGTCACCGCATGGAGCATGAAGAGAAGCAGTTCGACATGGCCGTGCTGGAGCGTGCCCTGGAACGCGCCCGGCTGATCTCCATCGACCATGTGATCGACGAACTGGGCAAGGACATCGAAATCGAGGAAGTGACCGAGGCGCTGCCCGGTCAGATCGTCATCGACATTCGTCACCCCGATGCCCAGGAAGACGAACCTCTGGTGCTCGACGGTATCGAAGTCCAGGCCATGCCGTTTTATGCCATCAACAGCAAGTTCAAGCAGCTGGATGCCAACCGCCAGTACTTGCTGTATTGCGACAAAGGTGTGATGAGCCGTTTGCACGCACACCACCTGCTCAGTGAGGGACATGCCAATGTGCGTGTTTATCGTCCGACATAAGACGCCAGGGCTGTATGGCGGCAGCATCCGCCATCGCCCTCCCGACCATCGGGCCCGCTGAGCCTCAAACCGTACATATTCGCCGCCTACACTGGCGGCAACCGAATCCTCTGATCGAGATACAGTTGTGATCGAAAATCTGCGTAACATCGCCATCATCGCCCACGTTGACCATGGTAAAACCACCCTGGTCGACAAACTCCTGCGCCAGTCCGGCACCCTGGAGCGTAACGAGCTCAACGACGAGCGCGTGATGGACTCCAACGACCAGGAAAAAGAGCGCGGCATTACCATTCTGGCGAAAAACACCGCCATCAACTGGAACGGCTACCACATCAACATCGTCGACACCCCCGGCCACGCCGACTTCGGTGGCGAGGTTGAGCGTGTAATGTCGATGGTCGACTCCGTGCTGCTGCTGGTCGACGCCCAGGACGGCCCGATGCCGCAAACCCGCTTCGTGACCAAGAAGGCTTTCGAAGCTGGCCTGAAGCCGATCGTGGTGATCAACAAGGTTGACCGCCCGGGCGCGCGTCCTGACTGGGTTCTGGACCAGATCTTCGATCTGTTCGACAACCTCGGTGCCACCGATGAGCAGCTGGACTTCAAAGTTGTCTACGCCTCGGCCCTGAACGGCATTGCCGGTCTGGACCACACCGAAATGGGCGAAGACATGACCGCGCTGTACCAGTCGATCGTCGACAACGTACCAGCACCGTCCGTTGACCGTGACGGCCCGTTCCAGATGCAGATCTCCGCACTGGACTACAACAGCTTCCTCGGTGTTATCGGCGTTGGCCGTATCGCCCGTGGTCGCGTCAAGCCGAACACCCCGGTTGTCGCCATCGACACCAACGGCAAGAAGCGTAACGGTCGTATCCTGAAGCTGATGGGTCACCACGGCCTGCACCGCGTGGATGTCGAAGAAGCCCAGGCCGGCGATATCGTCTGCATCAGCGGTTTCGACGAGCTGTTCATCTCCGACACCCTGTGCGCACCGGATGCGGTAGAAGCGATGAAGCCGCTGACCGTCGACGAGCCAACCGTTTCGATGACCTTCCAGGTCAACGACTCGCCGTTCTGCGGCAAGGAAGGCAAGTTCGTCACCAGCCGTAACATCAAGGACCGTCTGGACAAAGAGCTGCTGTACAACGTAGCCCTGCGCGTTCAGGAAACCGATTCCCCTGACAAGTTCAAGGTATCGGGCCGTGGTGAGCTGCACCTGTCGGTACTGATCGAAACCATGCGTCGTGAAGGCTTCGAGATGGCTGTAGGCCGTCCTGAAGTGATCATCCGCGAAGTTGACGGCGTCAAGCAGGAGCCGTTCGAGAACGTCACCATCGACATCCCTGAAGAATCCCAGGGCAAGGTCATGGAAGAGATGGGCCTGCGTAAGGGCGACCTGACCAACATGGTGCCGGATGGCAAAGGCCGTGTTCGCCTGGAATACAACATTCCAGCCCGTGGTCTGATCGGTTTCCGTAACCAGTTCCTGACCCTGACCAACGGTGCAGGCATCCTGACCTCGATCTTCGATCGCTACGACACCATGAAGTCGGGCCAGATGTCCGGCCGCCTGAACGGCGTTCTGGTATCGGTCGAAACTGGCAAGGCGCTGACCTACTCGCTGGAAACCCTGCAGGCTCGCGGCAAGCTGTTCGTTGAACACGGCCAGGAGATCTACAACGGTCAGATCATCGGCCTGAACAGCCGTGACAACGACCTGGGCGTGAACCCGACCAAGGGCAAGAAGCTCGACAACATGCGTGCTTCGGGCAAAGACGAAGTCATCGCCCTGGTACCGCCAGTTCGCCACACCCTGGAACAAGCCCTGGAATTCATCCAGGACGACGAGCTGTGCGAAGTGACTCCTAAGTCGATCCGTCTGCGCAAGAAGATCCTGGACGAAGGCGAGCGTACCCGCGCTGCCAAGAAAGCCAAGAACTGAGTTAGCTCAGGCTGAATGAAAACGCCCCCGGTCGAAAGGCCGGGGGCGTTTTTTTTGCCTCAGGATTTGTGTCGGCCCTTTCGCGGGCTTGCCCGCTCCCACAGGTACTGCACAGGTCGTGAATGTTGTGGAGATCCTGTGGGAGCGGGCAAGCCCGCGAAGAGGCCCTTTGAGGCTAGCGATCAGCGCCCGACCACCTTGGGCTTGTACGCACAATACCCCGGTCGCGGCCCGACCTTGGGGTGGTTGCGGCAGGTATCCGGCCGCTTGTCATAAATGGTGCACAGCCGGCTTTTACGGTCCAGGTACAGGCAGTCATCATTGCTCATCCGGGTCAGGGTGAAGATCCCCGACTTCTGGTTGAAGCGCTCGATGATGCCGTCCTTCTGCAGGCGCTTGGCGATGTTCTTCGGCGGTTCGTCTTTCTCGAACTCGTCGACCACACCGATACGGATCAGATCCTTGATCTTCACCTCCACCGGCAGGGTGCAGCAGGTCGAATGGCAGCCATGGCACATGTTGCTGGTATAGCGCTGCCAGGTCTCCAGGCGGTCGACTTCGGCCGCGGCGATCAGGGTCGTTTTCATCGTTATGGGGGTGTATCACGGTCTTGGGGCGCGCGATCATACCGGAATTGTTCAATTTATGAACAACCTTTTGCCGGAATCGCAAAGTGGGCATGAAAACTGCGAACGGTAACTGTCACTCCCTGTCGAAGGGTCTAGGCTCAACAGTCTCCCTCCGTTTTCGTCAACTTGCCCGAGGATGCCGCATGTCCCAGGAACCCAAAGCTCGTGACGCCGAGGTGGCCGAATTTCGCGCCGCTGTACTGGACAAGCTGACCTACGCGGTCGGCAAGGACCCGGAGCACGCCTTCGACCACGACTGGTTCGAAGCCATCGCCCTGGCCGCGCGCGATCACATGGTCGATCACTGGATGGACCACACTCGCCAGGCTTATCGCCGCAGCCAGAAGCGGGTCTATTACCTTTCCCTCGAATTCCTCATCGGCCGCCTGCTGTATGACAGCCTGAGCAACCTGGGCCTGCTCGACATTGCCCGCGACGCCCTGGAAGGGCTGGACGTGGACCTGGAGCGCATCCGCCTGCTCGAGCCCGATGCCGCGTTGGGCAACGGTGGCCTAGGCCGCCTGGCGGCGTGCTTCATGGAGAGCATGTCCACCCTGGGCATCGCTGCCCACGGCTATGGCATCCGCTACGAGCACGGGCTGTTCCGCCAGGCCATGGTCGATGGCTGGCAACAGGAGCAGACCGAGAACTGGCTGGACTTCGGCAACCCATGGGAGTTCGAGCGCGCCGAGGTGATCTACCCCATCAGCTTTGGCGGCAGCGTCGAAACGGTGCACGACACCCACGGCCAGCAGCGCCAGGTGTGGTGGCCGGGCGAGACCGTGCGGGCCGTGGCCTATGACACGCCGGTGGTCGGTTGGCGCGGGGCCAGCGTCAATACCCTGCGCCTGTGGCGTGCGCGGGCGCTGGAAGAGCTGCACCTGGAACGCTTCAATGCCGGTGACCACCTGGGCGCGGTGGCCGAAGTGGCTCGGGCCGAAAGCATTTCGCGAGTGCTGTATCCGGCCGACAGCACCGAGGCAGGCCAGGAACTGCGCCTGCGCCAGGAATACTTCTTCGTCTCGGCCTCGTTGCAAGACCTGCTGCGCCGCCACCTGAACATGCATGACAACCTGCTCAACCTGCCGGACGCGGCGGCCATCCAGCTTAATGACACCCACCCGTCGATCGCCGTGGCCGAGCTGATGCGCCTGCTGGTCGATCAGCATGAAATCCCTTGGGATACCGCCTGGGAGCTCACCGTCGGCACCCTGGCCTACACCAACCACACCTTGCTGCCCGAAGCCCTGGAAACCTGGCCGGTAGCGCTGATGGAGCGCATGCTGCCGCGGCACATGCAGATCATCTACCTGATCAACGCCTACCACATCGACGCGCTGCGGGCGAAAGGCCTGCACGACTTCGATGTGTTGCGGGCCGTGTCGCTGATCGAGGAAGACAACGGCCGTCGGGTGCGTATGGGCAACCTGGCGTTCCTCGGTTCGCACAGCGTCAACGGTGTATCGGCGCTGCACAGCAAGCTGATGAAGAGCACGGTGTTCGCCGAGCTGCACAAGCTCTACCCGCAGCGGATCAACAACAAGACCAACGGCATTACCTTCCGCCGCTGGCTGTACCAGTCCAACCCGCAGCTGACCGCGATGCTGGTGGAGGCTCTGGGCCCCGAGCTGCTGGACGACCCCGAAGGGCGCCTGGCCAATCTGGTGCCGTTCGCCGACAAGAGCGGCTTCCGCAAGCAGTTCGCCGCGCAGCGCCTGCACAGCAAGCGCGCCCTGGCCAGCATCATCCAGGACCGCCTGGGCGTTACGGTGAACCCCGAAGCGTTGTTCGATGTGCAGGTCAAGCGCATCCACGAATACAAGCGCCAGTTGCTCAACCTGCTGCATACGGTGGCGCTGTACCAGGCCATGCGCAACGACCCCGGTACCGACTGGGTGCCACGGGTGAAGATCTTCGCCGGCAAGGCCGCGGCCAGCTATCACCAGGCCAAGCTGATCATCAAGTTGGCCAACGACATCGCCCGGGTGGTGAACAACGACCCGACCGTACGCGGCCTGCTGAAGGTGGTGTTCCTGCCCAACTACAACGTCAGCCTGGCTGAAAGCATCATCCCGGCGGCGGACCTTTCCGAGCAGATTTCCACCGCCGGTTACGAAGCTTCCGGCACCAGCAACATGAAGTTCGGCCTCAATGGCGCGCTGACCATCGGCACCCTGGATGGTGCCAACGTGGAAATGAGCGAGCAGGTCGGGGCCGACAACATGTTCATCTTCGGCCTCACCGCGCAGCAGGTTGAAGCGCGGCGCCGCGCCGGGGACTTCGGTGCGACGGCGGCGATTGCCGCATCCAGTCGCCTGAACGATGTGCTGCAAGCCATTCGCAGCGGGGTGTTCTCGCCGGATGACCCGTCGCGCTACACCGCATTGATCGATGGGTTGGTGGCTTATGACCGCTTCCTGGTGTGTGCCGACTTCGATGCCTACTGGGATGCCCAGCGGCGGGTCGAGGACCTGTGGCACAAGCCGCAGGAATGGTGGCGCATGGCGGTGCTGAACACCGCGCGGATGGGCTGGTTCTCTTCGGACCGGACCATTCGGGAGTATGCCAGCGAGATCTGGAGGGCCTTGGATTGAGGTAAGCCTGTGCCGCCTCTTCGCGGGCACGCCCGCTCCCACAGGAATTGCACAGCCTTGGAAATCTGTGCAGTCCCTGTGGGAGCGGGCGTGCCCGCGAATGGGCCCACAACCAGACCACCGGCCTGGCGCGCGCTGAACTACCGACCTATTGTGCCGTCTGAGAGCCGTGGCGAATCTCATCACTCGCTAGCCCGCAACTCTCCCTGTAAACTGCGGGGGTTTTTATTCCCCCCATCCTTTCGGAGCCATACATGTCCCGCGTTACCCTGAGTCGCTATCTGATTGAGCAGACCCGCAGCAACAATACCCCTGCCGATCTGCGCTTCCTGATCGAGGTGGTGGCGCGTGCGTGCAAGGAAATCAGCCATCACGTGTCCAAAGGCGCCCTCGGCGGTGTGCTGGGCAGCATGGGCACTGAAAACGTGCAGGGCGAAGTCCAGAAGAAACTGGACGTGATTTCCAACGATATCCTGCTGGAAGCCAACGAGTGGGGCGGCCACCTGGCCGGCATGGCTTCCGAAGAAATGGACAACGCCTACCAGATTCCGGGCAAGTACCCGAAAGGCGCCTACCTGCTGGTCTTCGACCCGCTGGACGGCTCGTCCAACATCGACGTCAACGTTTCGGTCGGCACCATCTTCTCGGTACTGCGTTGCCCTAACGAGTACCTGAGCCAGAACGAAACCCTGAACGAAAACGCTTTCCTGCAGCCAGGCACCCAGCAGGTCGCCGCCGGTTACGCCATCTACGGCCCGCAGACCATGCTGATCCTGACCCTGGGCAACGGCGTCAAGGGCTTCACCCTGGACCGCGAACTGGGCAGCTTCGTCCTCACCCACGAAAACATCCGCGTGCCGGAAACCACTGCAGAGTTCGCCATCAACATGTCCAACCAGCGCCACTGGGAAGCCCCGGTTCAGCGTTACGTGGGCGAACTGCTGGCAGGCGAGACCGGCCCGCTGAAAAAGAACTACAACATGCGCTGGATCGCCTCGATGGTGGCTGACGTACACCGCATCCTGACCCGTGGCGGCCTGTTCATGTACCCGCGTGACGCCCGCGAGCCGAGCAAGCCGGGCAAGCTGCGCCTGATGTACGAAGCCAACCCGATGTCGTTCATCATCGAACAGGCCGGCGGCGCCTCCACCAACGGTTACGATCGCATCCTCGACATCCAGCCAGACAGCCTGCACCAGCGTGTGTCGGTAATCCTCGGCTCGAAGGAAGAGGTCGAGCGCGTTACCGCCTACCACAAGGAGTAAGTCATGCTCGCACCTTGGCAGCCGTTGCTGGAGTGGTGGTTCGGTTGGGGCACCAGTCCCCAGGCCGTGGCTGACGAGAAGAGCACGCTGTGGTTCGGCAAGCATCATGATGCCGATGCCCGTGCGCTGTTTGGCGACCTGGTCGAGCATGCCCTGGCGGGTGGGCTCGATGAGTGGCAGCAAAGCCCGCAGGGCTGGCTGGGCCTGCTGATTCTGCTGGACCAGCTGCCGCGCATGATCTACCGCGACACGCCGCGCGCCTTCGAGGGCGATCGGCGTGCGCAGGTGGTGGCGATGCAAGGGTTGCAGAAGAACTGGGATTACCAGCTGCTGCCAATCCAGCGGGTGTTCGTGCTGCTGGTGCTGGAGCACGCCGAGGTACTGGACTGGCAGAACCTGTGCGTCGAGCGCTACCAGCTACTGCTGGAGGAGCAGCCCGAGGCCAACCGCCGGTTGTTCGAAGGCTTCCTCGACTATGCCGAGCAGCACCAGCGGGTGATTGCCCGTTTCGGGCGCTTCCCGCACCGCAACCTGGTGCTGGAGCGGCCGAGCACCAGCGAAGAGATGGACTTTTTACTGGAGCCTGGGTCCAGGTTCTGATTCCAGGGCTGGCGGGAGCTTTGTAGGAGCAGCCTTGTGCTGCGAAAAGGCCCTTGCTGCCCATTACATCTCTGTTGGCCTTGCCGGCCCTTTCGCAGCACAAGGCTGCTCCTACAGTGCGTAGGGGCGGCCTTTTTTGTTTGGGCGGTTTAATGCTTTGTGATTAATCGCACAGTAGTGGCCATCCGACCAATGGCGTAGGAATAGAGGAGGGAGGGTAGGGAACCTGGGAGGGTTTTTACCGTCGAAGGTCACTGCAGGCCACTCGCCTGTATCCCCTGTCCAGGAGTGTCCTTCATGTCGTTGCGTTCCCTCGCCCTGTTGTCGCTGTGCGTCGTTCTGACTGCCTGCAGCAAGATCAATCAGGAAAACTATTCCAAGATCAAGGCCGGAATGAACAAGGCCGAGGTCGAGCAGTTGCTCGGCACGCCGACCGAGTGTTCTGGCGCGCTGGGGATGAGCAGCTGCACCTGGGGGGACGAGAAGAGCTTCATCAGTGTCCAGTATGCGGCTGACAAGGTGCTCATGTATTCAGGGCAGGGTCTCAAATGAGGCACCTGTATCTGCTGATGGGGGTGTGCCTGGCGTTGCTGCTGGGCGGTTGCGCCGGCTCCGTGCATGACCCGCTGGCACCGAAGACCGCAGGCAACATCGACCTCAAGCGCTACCAGGGCAAGTGGTACGAGCTGGCGCGCCTGCCGATGCGCTACCAGACCGGCTGCGAGCAGTCCGAAGCGCACTACAACCTCAGGCTCGATGGTAGCCTCGGCGTGCTCAACCGCTGCCGCACCATGGGTGACGAATGGCTGCGCGCCGAAGGGCATGCGAACATCCAGGAGCCGGGGCACACCGACAAGTTGTGGGTCGAGTTCGACAACTGGTTCACCAAGCTGGTGCCAGGCGTGGCGAGGGGCGAGTACTGGATTCTGTATGTGGATGATCGCTACCGCACGGCGGTGGTCGGCAGCCCGGACCGCAAGCACTTGTGGATCCTGTCGCGTACGCCGACGCTACCGGCCTGGGAGCGTGAAAACCTGATGTCCAGGGCCCGGCAGCAGGGGTATGACACCAGTCGGCTGATCTGGCGTGCGTCGGACCAGCAGATCGTCAAGAGGCACTGAATTTCTGGGGGTTGCTTTGCAACCCATCGCGACACAAGGCCGCTCCTACAGGGGAACGCATATCCCTGTAGGAGCGGCCTTGTGTCGCGATGGGCCGCAAAGCGGCCCCAAAAACTCAGCCCAAAAGCTGGCGCAACACCTCGGCAAACGCGCGCCCGCTTTCCTCTTGCTGTGCATGTTGCCCCTGGCGCACCACCCACTGCCCATTCACCATCACATCCCGCACCTGGCGATCGCCGCCGGCAAACAGCCAGCGGTTGAGAATCGCATCCCCATCGGCCATGGCGATGTAAGGGTCCTGCCCATCGAGCACCAGCCAGTCGGCGCGCTTGCCCACGGCCAGTTCCCCGACCGCCTGCCCCAGCGCCTGCGCGCCACCCGCCAGCGCAGCGTCATACAGGGTGCGCCCGACCATCGGCTGGTCGCCGCGATACAGGCGGTTACGCCGCTGGTCGCGCAGCCGCTGGCCGTATTCCAGCCAGCGCAGTTCCTCCACCACACTCAACGACACATGGCTGTCCGAACCAATGCCCATGCGCCCGCCCTGTGCCAGGTAGTCTACTGCCGGGAAAATCCCGTCGCCCAGGTTGGCCTCGGTGGTCAGGCACAGCCCGGCTACTGCGCCGCTGCGGGCCATGGCGGTGACTTCATCCCGCTCGGCATGGGTGGCGTGCACCAGGCACCAGCGCGGGTCCACGTCCACATGCTCGTACAGCCACTGCAATGGTCGCAGGCCACTCCAGGCCAGGCAGTCGTCGACCTCCTTCTGCTGCTCGGCGATATGGATATGCACCGGGCACTGCTTGTTGCTGGCTGCCAGTACTTCGGCGATCTGCCCAGGCGTTACCGCGCGCAGTGAATGGAAGCACAAGCCCAGTTGCTGCGCTGGCTGTGCCGCCAGCAGCGGGGCCAGCTGCGCTTGCAGTTGCAGGTACTGCTCGGTGGAGTTGATGAAGCGGCGTTGCCCTTCATTCGGGGCCTGGCCGCCGAAGCCTGCGTGGCTGTACAGCACCGGCAGCAAGGTCAGACCAATGCCGCTGTCGGCTGCAGCCGCGCTGATGCGGCGGGACAGTTCGGCCGGATCGGCATAGGCCTTGCCGGCCTGGTCGTGGTGCACGTAGTGGAATTCGGCCACCGAGGTATAGCCGGCCTTGAGCATTTCGATATAGAGCTGGCGGGCAATGACCTGCAGCTGCTCCGGACTGATCTGCCCGACCAGGCGGTACATCAGGTCGCGCCAGGTCCAGAAACTGTCGTTGGGGTTGCCGGCGACTTCCGCCAGCCCTGCCATGGCGCGTTGGAAGGCATGCGAGTGCAGGTTGGGCATGCCGGGTAGCAGCGGGCCGGCCAGCAGCTCGGCGCCTTCGGCCGAAGCATCCGGTTCGATGCGGGCCACGTGGCCATCGCAGGTGACCTCGATGCGGACATTGCTGGCCCAGCCCGTGGGTAGCAGAGCGCGTTCGGCGAAGTAGGCGGACATCGGTGAAAATCCTGTTATTGTTAACTTGTATATACATATACAGGCGTTTGCCTGCCGGGTAAACTGCGGCAAGCTACCGCTCATTCCATTTGCACAAGGATCCAACGCCGTGCCGACACCTCCTGTCTCCGCGCTGGTTGCCCAGATGGGCGAGGGCCCGGCGCCGCTGTACGCCCGGGTCAAACAGATGATCATCCAGCAGATCGACAACGGCAGCTGGCCACCGCATCACCGAGTACCCTCGGAGAGCGAACTGGTCAGCGAGCTGGGCTTCAGCCGTATGACCATCAACCGCGCCCTGCGCGAACTTACCGCCGAAGGCCTTCTGGTGCGCATGCAAGGGGTCGGTACCTTCGTGGCCGAGCCCAAGGGGCGTTCGGCGCTGTTCGAGGTCAACAACATCGCCGATGAAATTGCCGCTCGTGGCCACCAGCATAGCTGCCAGGTGATCACCCTCACCGAGGAAACGGCCGGTTCCGAGCGGGCCCTGGCCTTGGACATGCGCGAAGGCCAGCGGGTGTTCCACTCGCTGATCGTGCATTTCGAGAACGGCGTGCCGGTGCAGATCGAGGACCGCTACGTCAATGCTGCGATTGCCCCCGACTACCTCAAGCAGGACTTCACCCGGCAGACGCCTTACGCCTACCTGTCGCAGGTGGCGCCGCTGACCGAGGGGGAACACGTGGTCGAGGCAATCCTCGCCGAGCCGGAAGAATGCCGGCTGTTGCAAATCGAGCGGGGCGAGCCCTGCCTGCTGATCCGCCGTCGCACCTGGTCCGGCCGCCAGCCGGTGACCGCCGCGCGGCTGATACACCCCGGTTCCCGTCATCGCCTGGAAGGACGTTTCAGCAAATGAGTCAGCTGCAGTTGTTGCGTGCGCAGGGCTACCCGCGCATGCCGTGGAAGAACGGTGGCGGTTTCACCGAAGAGATTACCCGCGACAATGGCGAGGGCCTGGACGGCTTTGGCTGGCGCTTGTCGATTGCCGATATCGAGGAGTCCGGTGGGTTTTCCACCTTCGCCGGCTATCAGCGGATCATCACCGTGTTGCAGGGCGACGGCATGCGCCTGCTGGTCGACGGCCAGGTCAGCCGGCCGTTGCTTCCGTTCGATGCGTTTGCCTTCAGCGGCGAGAGCCAGGTCAGCTGCAAGTTGCTGGGCGGCGCGATCCGCGATTTCAACCTGATCTATGCACCGCAGCGCTACCGGGCACGGTTGCAGTGGTTCGATGGCACCAGCCGTTTGTACAGTTCGGCGACGACGCTGTTGCTGTTTGCTGCCAGCAGCCAGGTCGAGGTGGGTATTGCCGGGCGCGAGACGCAGCGGTTGGGGTTGTATGACTGCCTGCGGCTGGAGGGTAATGATCAGTTGCTGGGGTTGGATGTGCAAGGGCGGTTCTGCCTGATCGAACTCGTTTCACGTTGAGATAGCCAGGGGCTGCTGCGCAGCCCATTCGCAGCACAAGGCTGCTCCTACAGGGGAACTCAAAACCCTTGTAGGAGCAGCCTTGTGCTGCGAATGGGCCGCGCAGCGGCCCCTTTGTTTTCCCAACCATTCAGCGGAAAGGTCCGATTATTTTGGTTGTCCATGCTTGTACATACAAGTAAAGGTGTGTTTGTATATCTACCACGACATACCCGCCCGCGGACGACCGCAGAGGACCTTTCCCGTGACCGACAACAACAAATACCGTGACGTTGAAATCCGTGCCCCACGTGGCAACAAGCTGACCGCCAAAAGCTGGCTGACCGAAGCGCCACTGCGCATGCTGATGAACAACCTCGATCCACAGGTCGCGGAAAACCCGAAAGAACTGGTGGTGTACGGCGGTATCGGCCGCGCTGCCCGTAACTGGGCGTGCTACGACAAGATCGTCGAAACCCTGACCCGCCTGGAAGACGACGAAACCCTGCTGGTGCAATCGGGCAAGCCGGTCGGCGTGTTCAAGACCCACAGCAACGCCCCGCGCGTGCTGATCGCCAACTCCAACCTGGTGCCGCACTGGGCCAACTGGGAACACTTCAACGAGCTGGACGCCAAGGGCCTGGCCATGTACGGCCAGATGACCGCCGGCAGCTGGATCTACATCGGCAGCCAGGGCATCGTCCAGGGCACCTACGAAACCTTCGTCGAAGCCGGTCGCCAGCATTACGGCGGCAGCCTGAAAGGCAAGTGGGTGCTCACCGCCGGCCTGGGCGGCATGGGCGGCGCCCAGCCACTGGCCGCCACCCTGGCCGGTGCCTGCTCGCTGAACATCGAATGCCAGCAGAGCCGCATCGACTTCCGCCTGGAAACCCGTTACGTAGACGAGCAGGCAACCGACCTCGACGACGCCTTGGCACGCATCGCCAAGTACACCGCTGAAGGCAAGGCCATCTCCATCGCCCTGCACGGCAACGCTGCCGAAATCCTGCCAGAGCTGGTCAAGCGTGGCGTGCGTCCGGACATGGTCACCGACCAGACCAGCGCCCACGACCCGCTGAACGGCTACCTGCCAGCTGGCTGGACCTGGGAACAGTACCGCGACCGCGCGCAGACCGAACCGGCTGCAGTGGTCAAGGCCGCCAAGCAGTCGATGGCCGTGCACGTGCAAGCCATGCTCGACTTCCAGAAGCAGGGCGTCCCGACCTTCGACTACGGCAACAACATCCGCCAGATGGCCAAGGAAGAAGGCGTGGCCAATGCCTTCGATTTCCCAGGCTTCGTCCCGGCCTACATCCGCCCACTGTTCTGCCGTGGTATCGGTCCGTTCCGCTGGGCGGCGCTGTCCGGTGATGCCGAAGACATCTACAAGACCGACGCCAAGGTCAAGGAACTGATCCCGGACGACGCCCACCTGCACCGCTGGCTGGACATGGCCCGCGAGCGCATCAGCTTCCAGGGCCTGCCGGCACGTATCTGCTGGGTTGGCCTGGGCCTGCGCGCCAAGCTGGGCCTGGCGTTCAACGAAATGGTACGCAGCGGCGAGCTGTCGGCACCGATCGTGATCGGTCGTGACCACCTGGACTCCGGCTCGGTGTCCAGCCCCAACCGTGAAACCGAAGCCATGCGCGATGGTTCCGATGCCGTCTCCGACTGGCCACTGCTCAACGCCCTGCTGAACACCGCAGGCGGCGCCACCTGGGTGTCGCTGCACCACGGCGGCGGCGTGGGCATGGGCTTCTCCCAGCACTCGGGCATGGTCATCGTCTGCGACGGTACCGACGAAGCAGCCGCGCGTATCGCTCGCGTGCTGACCAACGACCCAGGGACTGGCGTAATGCGTCACGCCGATGCCGGTTACGACATCGCCATCGACTGCGCCAAGGAGCAGGGCCTGGACCTGCCGATGATCACTGGCTGATCGCCACGCTTTGGATCGCACCCCACAAGGGTGATACTGAACAACAAGAAGGAGCGCGCAGGCACCTACAAACGGGTCTGCGGCTCCACGCGATTGGAGTAGTAAAGTGACCGAATTGACCCTCAAGCCTGGCACCCTGACCCTGGCCCAGCTGCGCGCCATCCATGCCGCGCCCGTGCGCCTGCAGCTGGATGCCAGTGCTGCGCCGGCCATCGACGCCAGCGTTGCGTGCGTCGAGCAGATCATTGCCGAAGACCGTACCGCCTACGGCATCAACACCGGTTTCGGCCTGCTGGCCTCGACCCGCATCGCCAGCCATGACCTGGAAAACCTGCAGCGCTCGCTGGTGCTGTCCCACGCCGCCGGTGTCGGCGCTCCGCTGGATGACGACCTGGTGCGGCTGATCATGGTGCTGAAGATCAACAGTCTCAGCCGTGGCTTCTCCGGTATCCGTCGCAAAGTCATCGACGCGCTGATCACCCTGGTCAACGCCGAAGTCTATCCGCACATCCCGCTGAAGGGTTCGGTGGGCGCTTCCGGTGACCTCGCCCCGCTGGCGCACATGTCGCTGGTGCTGCTGGGTGAAGGCAAGGCCCGCTACAAGGGCCAATGGCTGCCAGCCACCGAAGCCCTGGCCGTGGCCGGCCTCGAGCCACTGACCCTGGCCGCCAAGGAGGGCCTGGCCCTTCTCAACGGCACCCAGGCGTCCACCGCCTATGCCCTGCGTGGCCTGTTCCAGGGTGAAGACCTGTACGCCGCCGCCATTGCCTGCGGCGGCCTGAGCGTCGAAGCCGCACTGGGCTCGCGTTCGCCGTTCGATGCGCGTATCCACGAAGTGCGAGGCCAGCGTGGCCAGATCGACACTGCTGCCTGCTTCCGTGATCTGCTGGGCGATTCCAGCGAAGTGTCGCTGTCGCACAAGAACTGCGACAAGGTCCAGGACCCGTACTCGCTGCGCTGCCAGCCGCAGGTCATGGGCGCTTGCCTGACCCAGCTGCGCCAGGCTGCCGAGGTACTGGGCATCGAAGCCAACGCCGTGTCGGACAACCCGCTGGTGTTCGCGGCCGAAGGTGACGTGATTTCTGGCGGTAACTTCCACGCCGAGCCGGTGGCCATGGCCGCCGACAACATCGCCCTGGCCATTGCCGAAATCGGTTCGCTCAGCGAGCGCCGTATCTCGCTGATGATGGACAAGCACATGTCCCAGCTGCCGCCGTTCCTGGTGGAAAACGGTGGTGTCAACTCGGGCTTCATGATCGCCCAGGTCACCGCTGCTGCCCTGGCCAGCGAGAACAAGGCCCTGTCGCACCCGCACAGCGTCGACAGCCTGCCGACCTCGGCCAACCAGGAAGACCATGTGTCGATGGCCCCGGCTGCTGGCAAGCGCCTGTGGGAAATGGCCGAAAACACCCGTGGCGTGCTGGCCATCGAATGGCTGGGCGCCTGCCAGGGCCTGGACCTGCGCAAGGGCCTGAAGACCTCGGCCAAGCTGGAGCAGGCGCGCCAGGCGCTGCGCAGCGAAGTGCCGCACTACGACCGTGACCGTTTCTTCGCGCCCGACATCGAAAAGGCCGTGGAGTTGTTGGCCAAAGGTCGCCTGACCGGCCTGCTGCCGGCTGGTGTGCTGCCAAGCCTTTAATGCCCTCAGGGGCCGCTGTGCGGCCCATTCGCAGCACAAGGCTGCTCCTACAAAGGCGACGCGCTCTCTTGTAGGAGCAGCCTTGTGCTGCGAAAGGGCTGCAAGGCAGCCCCCCTCGATCTCACGACCACAAAAACAATTTAAGGACGTGACATGCAACAAGCTCAAGGTCTAAAGCGCGGGCTGAATGCCCGCCACATCCGTTTCATGGCCCTAGGTTCCGCCATCGGTACCGGCCTGTTCTACGGCTCCGCCTCGGCCATCCAGATGGCCGGCCCGGCCGTGTTGCTGGCCTACCTGATCGGCGGTGCCGCCGTGTTCATGGTCATGCGCGCCCTTGGCGAAATGGCTGTACACAACCCGGTCGCCGGCTCGTTCGGCCACTACGCCAGCACCTACCTCGGCCCCATGGCCGGTTTCATCCTTGGCTGGACCTACGCCTTCGAGATGGTCATCGTCGCCATCGCCGACGTCACCGCCTTCGGTATCTACATGGGCTTCTGGTTCCCGGAAGTCGCCCGCTGGATCTGGGTGCTGGGCATCGTGTTCCTGATCGGCGGCCTCAACCTGTGCAACGTCAAGGTCTTTGGCGAAATGGAATTCTGGCTGTCGCTGCTCAAGGTCGGCGCCATCGTGGCGATGATCCTGGCCGGCCTCGGCATCATGGCCTTCGGCTTCAGCCAGGTGGGCAACGGGCATGCCGTGGGCGTCAGCAACCTGTTCGACCACGGCGGCTTCATGCCCAATGGCGTGGCTGGCCTGATCGCCTCCTTTGCCGTGGTGATGTTCGCATTCGGCGGCATCGAGATCATCGGCGTCACAGCCGGTGAGGCCAAGGACCCGCAGCGGGTCATCCCCAAGGCGATCAACGCCGTGCCGCTGCGCATCCTGCTGTTCTACGTGCTCACCCTGTTCGTGCTGATGTGCCTGTTCCCATGGCCGCAGATCGGCAGCCAAGGCAGCCCGTTCGTGCAGATCTTCAGCAACCTGGGCATTGGCT
This sequence comes from Pseudomonas inefficax, assembly GCF_900277125.1. Taxonomy (GTDB): domain Bacteria; phylum Pseudomonadota; class Gammaproteobacteria; order Pseudomonadales; family Pseudomonadaceae; genus Aquipseudomonas; species Aquipseudomonas inefficax. The sequence continues at coordinate 74,144 of NZ_OPYN01000232.1, read as the reverse complement.
CTGCCGCCGCCGTGCTGAACATCGTGGTGATTTCCGCCGCGATCTCGGCCATCAACAGCGACATCTTCGGCGCTGGCCGCATGATGTACGGCCTGGCCCAGCAAGGCCACGCACCGCGTGGCTTCAGTAAACTGTCGAAGCATGGCGTGCCGTGGATGACCGTGGTGGTGATGGGCGCTGCGCTGCTGATCGGCGTGCTGCTCAATTACCTGATCCCGGAGAACGTGTTCCTGCTGATCGCCTCGATCGCCACCTTCGCCACTGTGTGGGTGTGGCTGATGATCCTGCTCACCCAGGTAGCCATGCGCCGCAGCATGAGCCGTGAACAAGTGGCCCAGCTACAGTTCCCGGTACCGTTCTGGCCTTACGGCCCGGCCATGGCCATTGCGTTCATGGTGTTCATCTTTGGCGTGCTCGGTTACTTCCCGGATACCCAGGCGGCACTGCTCGTCGGCGTGGTCTGGGTGGTGTTCCTGGTGGCGTCCTACCTGCTGTGGTGCAAGCCGCGCGCAGGGCAGGGCAAGCCGGTAGCGGAACCGGCCGAGTTGCACCGCTAAGTACAGGAGTCAATGTATGAGAACCGTCTGGCAGCACTGCCATGTGGCAACCATGGCCGAGGGCCGTTACTCGGCCATCGAGGACGCGGCCATCGTCACCAACGACGGGCTGATCGAGTGGATCGGCCCACGCGTCGAGCTGGCGGCGGTCGAGGCCGAGCGTACGGTGGACCTGGGCGGCGCCTGGGTCACCCCTGGGCTGATCGACTGCCACACCCACGCGGTGTTCGGTGGCAACCGCAGCGGCGAGTTCGAGCAGCGCCTGCAGGGTGTGAGCTATGCCGAAATCGCCGCACAGGGCGGTGGCATCGCCAGCACTGTGCGGGCCACCCGCGCGGCCAGCGAGGACGAGCTGTTCGCCAGTGCTCGCCAGCGGGTCCAGGCGCTGATGCGCGATGGCGTGACAACCATCGAGGTCAAGTCCGGCTACGGCCTGGACCTGGCCAATGAGCGCAAGATGCTGCGCGTGGCCCGGCGCCTGGCCGACGAGTTGCCGCTGGCGGTGCGCGCCACCTGCCTGGCAGCCCATGCCTTGCCACCGGAATACGTCGGCCGGGCTGACGACTACATCGCGCACATCTGCGACGAAATGCTGCCGGCCCTGGCCGCCGAAGGCCTGGTGGACGCAGTGGACGCCTTCTGCGAACACCTGGCGTTCTCCCCGGCCCAGGTCGAGCGGCTGTTCATCAAGGCGCGCGAGTTGGGTCTGCCGGTCAAGCTGCACGCCGAACAGTTGTCGTCGCTGCACGGCTCCAGCCTGGCGGCGCGCTACCAGGCGCTGTCGGCCGATCATCTGGAATTCATGACCGAGGAAGACGCCATTGCCATGGCAGAAGCCGGCACGGTCGCCGTGCTGCTGCCGGGCGCGTTCTACTTCCTGCGTGAAACCCAGCTGCCGCCAATGGACGCGCTACGCCGCCACGGCGTGAAGATTGCCCTGGCCAGCGACCTCAACCCCGGCACCTCGCCAGGGCTGTCGCTACGGCTGATGCTGAACATGGGCTGCACCTGCTTCCGCATGACCCCGGAAGAAGCCCTTGCCGGTGTCACCGTGCACGCTGCCACGGCGCTGGGCCTGGGCGACAGTCACGGCTCGCTGGAGGCCGGCAAGGTAGCCGACTTCGTCGCCTGGCAGATCGAACGCCCCGCCGACCTGGCCTACTGGCTGGGCGGCGACCTGCCCAAGCGCGTGGTGCGCAAGGGCAATGAGATTTCCAACTGAGTGAGGCACGATGGACAAGGTACTGAGTTTCCACCAGGGCCGCCTGCCGCTGCTGATCAGCATGCCCCATGCCGGCCTGAACCTGTCGCCGGCTGTACGAGACGGCCTGGTCGATCAGGCGCGCAGCCTGCCGGACACTGACTGGCACATTCCACGGCTGTATGACTTTGCCCGTGAAATGGGCGCCAGTGTGGTGGCCGCGGAGTATTCGCGTTTCGTTATTGACCTGAACCGGCCGGATGACGACAAGCCGCTGTACGCCGGTGCCACCACTGGCCTGTATCCAGCCACGCTGTTCGATGGTGAGCCATTGTTCAAGGAAGGGCTGGAGCCGACAGGCGAGGACCGCAAACAGTATCTGGAACAGATCTGGCGCCCCTACCACGACACGATTCGTCGCGAGCTGGCGCGGCTGCGCGAGCAGTTCGGCTACGCCCTGCTGTGGGACGCCCATTCGATCCGTTCGCTGATCCCGCACCTGTTCGACGGCAAGCTGCCGGATTTCAACCTGGGTACCTTCAACGGCGCCAGCTGCGACCCGGCTCTGGCCGAACGGCTGAAAAAGGTATGCGCCCAGGCCCAGGGCTACAGCCATGTGCTCAATGGCCGCTTCAAGGGCGGGCATATCACACGGCATTACGGCGACCCGGCCAACCACATTCATGCGGTGCAGCTGGAGCTGGCGCAGAGCACCTATATGGAAGAGACCGAGCCGTTCAATTTCCGCGAAGACCTGGCACGGCCGACACAGGAGGTGTTGAAGCAGCTTCTGCAGGCAGTGCTGGACTGGAGCAAGGCACATTACGGGCGGTGAAGTTCGCCAGTAAGAATGGCGACGCGATGCAGGTCATGCGCGTCGCCAGTCACTATGGGTCAGTTGTTGTTGATCTGCTTGATGGTAAGCTCGCGCAGTAGCTCCTTCTCTTCCTGATCCTTGTCATCTTGCAGGCCTTGCTGCAAGTTCAACTCCTCCTCAAGCGAGTGGTCCTTGCTGGCCAACTCGAGCACCCGCAGGCGGAAACGTGCGTCTATTTCGGCGAAGCGGTCGGCACACTCGGCGCGCAGGCGCGTGGTCCAGTCCGTATTCGCCAGCATGTAGTCGACCAGTGCATCGCTCAGTTCACTTTTGCGGACCTTTTCCAGCACGCTGGATAGCTCATCGCGCGCCAGGTTCGCAGCACCTCGAAAACGCATGCTGTCGGCGATCGGCAGGTCCAATTCCCTGGCCAGTTCCCGGCGGTAGGCCAGGCGTACCGAGACCCGGTCACCCGAGCCAGTCCGTTGGGTGGCCAGCAGCTCCAGCTGTTCGATCCGGAAAAGCTGCAACAGGCGATGTCGCAAGGCTTGCAGGGTATCGCCGGCGTCGATCAACAGGCGCTGGCCCATCAGATACAGTTCAATGTTGTTGAACTCCTGAAGCGCGCCGTCATGACAGGTCTGCGAGCCGGTGTCCGGGTCTGGCAATGCTGCGGCGGCAATGCTTTCCATGATCGGTCGTTCGGATTCGTTGCTTGCAGCCACCACCAGCATCATGCGTACCCGTTCGCAGAAAGTGTTTCGCGTATTCGGGTCAACGTATGGGGCGGCATTGTGCAAACGGCCCGCCAGACGCAACAGGTCACTGCCTTCAAGCCGTTCCCAGCAGTCCTGCAATGCCTCGTTCTGCGCCTCGCTGCCCAGCATCCAGTCCTCCAGTCTGGGCGTATCGTCGCCCAGCAGGGGGAAGTGAGGGTGGTCTAGTGACCCTTCGCTCGAAGAGTCGGCGAGCATCAGGTTGTCCGGAATATCCAATGCAAACGAATAGCTGTGCTGGCTGCTGTCCGAGAACGCGCGCACCCGCAGGATGGTTTCAAGAGGCAGCGGGTTGTCGAACAGGGCAATCGACGTGATCGGCATGGGATTGTTCAGGTTCGAGAGAATGTGCTCGGGCAACTGGGTAATGTTGTTGGAGCTCAGGTCCAGCAGCTCCAGCGGCAGCAAGCTGTCACACCAACTAGGCCAGGTTTGCAGGTTCATGTTGGTCAATGCGAGTGACTGCAGGCTGCCGGACAGCGATGCGGGTACCCGGTCGATGCTGCCCACACGGTTGCCCGACAGGTCCAGCGAGGTCAGGTGTTGCAGCCCTGCGAAGATGTCCAGCATGGCCTGGTCGACTTCCAGCCCCATGTTGCGAAACTCCAGGTAGGTGAGTTGGGGAACGCGAGCCAGGGCCGATGCCAGCGCGGGGGTGGCGGCCTGGTGCTCATCGATGGTCAATCGGGTGATGTTAGGGAACCGCCTGAGCAGTTCATCGAGCTGCGAGGCGCTGCCCTGTAATCGCGTCAGGCTGAGTGTACTCACGCGCGCACCGAAGAACGGTGGAAGCCGCCTGGGGAAATGCTCGATGGCCACCTCATCGAGTTGCAAGCGAAGGTATGACTGGCCCTGCTCCTGTTGTTCCCAGAATTGGCTGATCGCCGACGCGATGCGCTGCCTGTCTGCCAGGGCGGCCTGGGTCAATGGGTTGCTTGAGCTGGACGCCTGGGCCCAGCCATCGATCGCTTCACGCATCTGTTGTCGTTCATCGCGAATTCGTGCGAGCTGTTCGGAAAGTGCTGCGGGCTGGTCCGTGGTGATACCCGACGTGTCGAAACGCTCATTCAGCCACAAGCGCTGCAAGTGGGATTCATTGATGCTGTTGCCTTCCAGGGAGATCACCGGTGGGGTTGTCAGCGTGTCTGTTTCATGAAGCAGGAACGAGGGCAACGACCTGAGGTTGTTATGGCGCAACGACAGGTGGGCAATACGCGCCAAGGCGTCGCTGCCAATCCCGCTTGGCCACTGGGCCAGCTGCATCTGGTCCAGGCCCAGGTAGTCCAAGGTCAGTTCATGGAAACTTGGCCTGTTGCCCTGTGCCAGTCGGTTGCCACTCAAGTCCAGGTATCTCAACTGGCGAAGCCCTGCCAGCAGGTTCAGGTCACTTTCGGAAAGCGCGATGTTCTGGTTGGTGATCACCAGCCGTTGCAACCCTGGCAAGTGTTCGGTAATGGTGGGAATGCAGAACAGGAAGGACGAGGGTGTTGCCCTGGGGTCGAATGGCCGGCTGATTTCCAGCGATTCGATCTGCGGCATCTGCCGGAGCAGGCGTTGCAGAAGGCGCTCGTTTTGCGCCCAGCCTGCCAGAGTTCCTGAAGGCAGGTCGATCAGGCTCAGGCTGCGCACCCGGTTGTTGAAGAAATCAGGCAAGGTCAGGGGGATGTCGGCCAGGGGCACACGGGCGATACGAAGCTCCGTGCCAGGCCCGGCGCTTTCGTCCAGTGCGGCGTCGTACCAATGTTGCATGATCGAGTCACGCAGGCTGTCGTAATCCTGTGCTGCCTGGTCGGTTGCCGGCGAAATGGCTTCGCTCCAGTCGTCCAGCCTGCTTTGCAGCTCGATGCGCTGCTCCAGCAGTGTCTGCAAATGTTCGAGTATCTGCAGTTGTGTACGGCCGTGACCGGCAAGTGCCAGCAGAACCTGGTCCGGGGTGCGGCCGGTACGTGCAGCGAGGCCTGTGGCTTCGACCGCTTCAAGCAGGCGCTGGCGGGTGACGCCTTGCGTGGCCGGGCCGCCGCCACTGAGCGGGTAGCCCAGGCGGCCATCGGCCAGACGCATGGGGGAGCGATAGCCTGGGCGTACGGGCTGCATGCCCAGCAGTACCCTCAGGGCTGGGCGGGGCAGCAGGGGGCTTTCCTGTACAAGGTGCTGCAGCGCTTGGTGGTTGGCGACATCAATTTGGGCCATGGCCGCTGGCAGTGCCTCGTACAAGGCGGCGTAAAGGCTTGGGTGTGTTGTGACCACCGCGCTCGACAGGTTTTCATCGTGAACGATATACCCTGCCTGGGCATGCGTGATGGTCTTGTACGGGTGGTCGTCCAGTGGGCCTATGGCATGGTCCTGAGGCGGCCAGGACATGCGCTGGAGCAGCCGGAGCCTGGTCTCTGCGGGCCAGCCTGGCAGGCGTTCGAGCGTATGCATGATCAACCGGTCGCTATCCCAGTTTGGCACGCTGGACAGGTACAGCCCTTCACAGGCGCGGGCAAGGCGGATTTGTTGCTGGTAGATGCGGGCCTCCTCGCCAAGGCGCAGTGGTACCTTGCCGTTGTCGAGCATTTGCAGCTCGTCGGCACTGGCGCCGCGCGCCAACTCGTTGGCGACTGCTTTCGGCAGTTTCGGGTACACCCGCTTTATGGCCTCGGCGCCCGGCGCCAGGCTGAGCGGAAGGCTGGCGTAGGCATTGGAAAACTCAGCCGGGTGTGTGGTGGCATCGGGCAGTTGGCGGATCGTTTCGTCCAGCTTGAAGCGTTGCAGGGTGTCCTCCAGCAAGGCCGGCAGCCGCTGGCTGTCAGCCAGGGCACGGCGCAGCTCGTCTTCACGTATGCCGCTGACGGCGACAATCCGTTGCAGCGTCGGCCCGTCGAAGTGTGCGCTCAAGTGGCCGATGCGGTGCAGCAGTGCCGTGCCCGACCAACTCAATGGCCTGTCCGTCACGTGCAACCATGCCCCGGCACCGTTGTGCCGCACTGGCGGTTGGTACCGACGAGGATTTGCCGGGTGTTGCAGGCGATACTCACCGGTCGTTGGCGCTTGCGTGACGAGGTACTGATTGCCCTGCAATACCAGCCAGCGTTTCCCTTGGTGATGCCGTAGACCCAGTTCGTCCGGTACCAGGTCGTCGGGCAGCACCTCGGGGCTCTGGTAGGGCGCGAGGTCAGGTTTCCACAGGCGCGTCTGGCCATCGGGTGTTTCCACGTCTTCCAGTTCTTCGATGAAGGAAGGCGTTTCCACAGGAATACGTTCTAGCTCTGGTACCTTGTCTGCTGGCTCTTCGATCTCCGGCCCTCCCAGCTCCGTGCCGGCTTCGCTGCCTCGTGCACCGCTCAGTGCTTTGGCTGCCGCGCCGAGGGCGGCCATGATCGCCACGTTCTCGATCACATCGACCATGTAGCCATAGGCGGTATCACGCTCGTCGTTTTCCCAGGCTTCGATACCTTCATATACCTCATGGGCCAGCTGGGCCAGGCACACGGCAAGCATCGCCTCGCCCAGCCCTGGCACGAAGAAGCCGGCGATGTTCAAGCCTGTCAGTACGCGGCCGGCAATCAGTTCCCGGTGGGCTTGTGCGGTGCGCCGGTCGACGATTTCGGTCGGAGTGGCGTGGTACAGCACATCCTTCTCATGACGCTGGGCCTTCTGGAAGGCCATCACGCCCTGAAATGCGTGGCTGAAAGGTCTTTTCACCGGGTACAGGGTGGCGTGCGGGTCCGGAACACGTTCCTGCAGGCCGCGGACACTCCAGGCGAGGGGGGTGAGCCGGTCTTTGAGGCGGGTGATTATCGGTGCCTTGTCGCGGTCGGCAAGGTGCCTGTCCAGGTAGCCGATATCGGCCTGGAGCCTGTCGCGCAGTTCGTCGTGCAAGGCCTTCTGGCTAGTGAATTCCTTGAGGGGCGTCGTGCTGTCTTCAGGGATATACAGCGCCACGGCCTGATGCCCTTCGGTGTGCAGGGTGAGGAGCACAACGCCGGTCAGTTCAGCTTCCCACAAGTCGAGCAAGCTGAACGTCACCGCGGAGGAGGACGATGGCGCCTGGTCTAGTGGCGTGGCAAGAGCGGCGGAATATAGCGTTTCGCTGATATCGCCCTTGAGGCGGGCGAAATGCAGGGATTGCCGGAATGCCGAGACCTCGGCACGCCCCAGCGTTTCATAAACGGCAAGTGCAGTTTCGTCGGCGCTGAGTGGCGGCGTGGCCGCCGGATAGTAGATGGCATGTACCAGCTCATGGTACTTGCCGCCGATATCCAGCGTGCGACACAAGTCGGCAAAGTCTTCGGCGGCGATGTCCAGTGCATTGGTGATCGGCACTGTGCCCATGAAGCGCCGGTGATCGACGATGACCGACTTCTCGAGCAGGTTGGCAGGCGCATCCATGCCATGTTCAGCGGTGGCGGCCTGGTCGAAATTGTGCAAGGCGCAATGCAGCAGCGAGCGTGTAGCCCGGTCTACGGCCTGGCGGCTGTCGATGGCATTGGTCGTGTCGATCAGGCGGGCATCGACGAGGTAGGTGTCACGCACATCCAGGTCAAGGCCGAATCGCTGCTTGATGGCTTCGGAGAGTGCTTTGGTGGCGTAGGTTTCCAGGGTTGGCAGCTGCTCGAACAGCTTGTGCACCTGTGCCTGGTGTTCGCGATGACGTGCATGCTCTTCCTGCCATGCCTTGGCGACTTCCGGTTGTTGCTGGAGTGCCGTCGCCAGCCAGGCAGGGGGTTGAAGCCAGTTGCGCATCGCGCGGTGGGTTTCTGGCGGAGCCTGCTTGAGCCAGGTGGGGATTTTGCGCTCGATGATGGAGTAGTGAACATTAGGCACGGCAGTGACTGCAGTTGGCATGGCGAGGCCCTTGCTTGGTATGGGGCAAGGGACTATCACTGGCCTGTCCAGGTTGTGGGGGGTAGATATATGTGCCCTCAGGAGCGGCGGCATCAGCGCGGGCAGTGCTCAAAGCGCAATTCAGGTTTATGATGGCCCACGGCCGAATAATCCTCACACGGAGTGCGCAATGCAGACCCTGTACCCGCAGATCAAACCCTACGCCCGGCACGATCTGGCCGTGGAAGCGCCGCATGTGCTGTATGTCGACGAAAGCGGCTCGCCAGAAGGTCTGCCGGTGGTATTCATCCACGGCGGCCCGGGCGCCGGTTGCGATGCCCAGAGCCGCTGCTACTTCGACCCAACCCTGTATCGCATCATCACCTTCGACCAGCGCGGCTGTGGCCGCTCCACGCCGCACGCGAGCCTGGAGAACAACACCACCTGGCACCTGGTCGAGGACCTTGAGCGTATCCGCGAGCACCTGGGCATCGACAAATGGGTGCTGTTCGGCGGCTCGTGGGGCTCCACCCTGGCCCTGGCCTACGCCCAGACCCACCCCGAGCGGGTGAATGGCCTGATCCTGCGCGGCATCTTCCTGTGCAGGCCCCAGGAAATCCAGTGGTTCTACCAGGAAGGCGCCAGCCGCCTGTTCCCTGATTACTGGCAGGACTACATCGCGCCGATCCCGCCGGAAGAGCGTGGTGACCTGGTCACGGCTTTCCACAAGCGCCTGACCGGCAACGACCAGATCGCCCAGATGCACGCGGCCAAGGCTTGGTCCACCTGGGAAGGCCGTACCGCCACCCTGCGCCCCAACCCCCTGGTGGTCGACCGCTTCTCCGAGCCGCAGCGCGCACTTTCGATCGCCCGTATCGAATGCCACTACTTCATGAACAACGCGTTCCTCGAACCTGACCAGCTGATCCGCGATCTGCCAAAGATCGCCCACCTGCCAGCCGTGATCGTGCATGGCCGCTATGATGTGATCTGCCCACTGGACAACGCCTGGGCGCTGCACCAGGCGTGGCCGAACAGCGAACTGAAGGTGATCCGTGACGCTGGCCACGCGGCTTCCGAGCCGGGCATCACCGATGCCCTGGTGCGCGCCGCCGACCAGATGGCCCGGCGCCTGCTGGACCTGCCCCTGGAAGAAGCATGAGGGGCCTGCTGCAGCGCGTGCGTGGCGCGCGGGTGGAGGTAGCGGGGGAGGTTGTGGGTGCAATAGATCAGGGTTTGCTGGTGCTGGTGGCAGTCGAGCCTGAAGATACCCGCGAGCAGGCCGACAAGCTGTTGCACAAGCTGTTGAACTACCGGGTGTTCAGCGACGAGCAGGGCAAGATGAACCTGTCGCTCAAGGATGTCGGGGGTGGTCTGTTGCTGGTGTCGCAGTTCACCCTGGCGGCGGACACCCGCAACGGCATGCGTCCCAGCTTCTCGACGGCAGCGCCACCGGCCCTCGGTGCCGAGTTGTTCGACTATCTTTTGCATCAGGCGAAGGCTCGACACGCCGATGTGGCAAGCGGGCAATTCGGCGCAGACATGCAGGTGCACCTGGTCAATGATGGCCCCGTAACATTTATGTTACAAATGTGAGTGCAAAAAACCCCTTGTTCACAGGAAAACAAGGGGTTTTGTACGATAAATAGTTGTTCCAGCCTGATGCGTTGTCACGCGACCTGCTGGATAATCGCGCGCTGCATGGACCTGCGTTCGCAGGTTCGTTTCACTCTGACTCGAGCATTGTCTGGATCCGTTTGGGGAATCATTACGCCCTCACGGGGTCCGAACAGTGCTCGCCAACCCGGCATTTGTCGCTGGCCGTTGGTTTCATGATCTGTTTTCGGCGAGGGTTGCTCGTGATTGTTAGTCCCCAAAAAGCATCAAGAATCCCCGGTACCGGGCTGCGCAAGGCCCTGATGGCCAGTGTGGCACTGGTCGGCCTGATGAGCGCGGGCCAGCTGTGGGCATTCAATCTTGACGATGTTGCAGCCAAGGCAAAGGATCTGGCCGGCCAGAAGTACGAAGCACCGAAAAGCAACCTGCCGGCCGTATTCCGCGACATGAAGTTCGCGGACTACCAGAAGATTCACTTCCTGCAGGAAAAGGCCGAGTGGGCCAAGGACAAGACCCCGTTCAAGCTGTCGTTCTATCACCAGGGCATGCACTTCGACACGCCGGTGAAGATCAACCAGGTCACCGCCACCAAGGTCGAGGAAATCAAGTACGACCCGAACCGTTTCGAGTTCGGTGACGTGCCGCACGACCCGGAAACCACCAAGAACCTGGGTTACGCCGGTTTCCGCGTGCTTTACCCGATCAACAAGGCCGACAAGCAGGACGAGATCATGACCCTGCTTGGCGCCAGCTACTTCCGCGTGGTCGGCAAGGGCCATGTATATGGCCTGTCTGCCCGTGGCCTGGCCATCGATACCGCACTGCCGTCGGGCGAGGAATTCCCGCGCTTCACCGAGTTCTGGGTCGAGAAGCCCAAGCCGGCCGACAAGCATCTGGTCATCTACGCCCTGCTGGACTCGCCGCGCTCCACCGGCGCGTACAAGCTGACCCTGCGCCCTGGCAACGACACCGTGGTCGATGTGCAGTCCCGCGTATTCCTGCGTGACCATGTCAGCCGCCTGGGCATCGCCCCACTGACCAGCATGTACCTGTTCGGCCCCAACCAGCCGTCCAAGGTCCTCAACTACCGCCCGGCCCTGCACGATTCCGAAGGCCTGTCGATCCATGCCGGCAACGGCGAGTGGCTGTGGCGCCCGCTGAACAACCCGAAACACCTGGCCGTGAGCAATTTCAGCGTCGAGAACCCGCGAGGTTTCGGCCTGATGCAGCGCCAGCGTGCCTTCAGCGATTATGAAGACCTCGATGACAACTACCAGAAGCGCCCGAGCGCCTGGATCGAGCCGAAGGGTGACTGGGGCAAGGGCACTGTCGACCTGGTCGAAATCCCGACTGCCGACGAGACCAACGACAACATCGTGGCCTTCTGGAGCCCGGAAAAGCTGCCTGAGCCAGGCAAGCCATTCGAGTACGCCTATCGCCTGCACTGGACCATCGACGAGCCGAAGTTCCAGGCTCCCGAGCTGGGCTGGGTCAAGCAGACCCTGCGTTCCACCGGCGACGTCAAGCAGTCCAACCTGATCCGCCAACCAGACGGCAGCGTGGCCTTCCTGGTCGACTTCGCTGGCCCGGCACTGGCCGCCCTGCCGGAAGACTCCGCCGTGCGCAGCCAGATCAGCGTGGGCGACAACGCCGAGGTGGTCGAGAACAACCTGCGCTATAACCCTGAGACCAAGGGCTGGCGCCTGACCCTGCGTTTGAAGGTGAAGGAAGCCAACAAATCGACCGAAATGCGTGCCGCCCTGGTGCGTGATGTGCCGGTCGAAGCCGCCAAGCCTGCCAAGGACGCCAAGCAGGACAAGGCTGCTGCCAAGCAAGCCAAGGCCGAGAAAGCCGCCAAGGCCGAACAACCTGCCGCCGATGCGGCGCCCACCAACGGGACCCCGGCCACCACCGAGAAGGTGCTGACCGAGACCTGGAGCTATCAGTTGCCTGCCGATGAGTAACTCAAGCGCAAGGCCGGAATCGCTTCGCGAGTACCTGGCCCACCTACCACTGAGCGACGAGCAACGGGCGGAACTCGCCAGCTGCACGTCATTCAGTGAGCTGCACCAACGCCTGGCGGCCAACCCGGCCGCCAGCTCTGCCGAGGCCGTGCAGGCCTCGGTGGGCCCACGCCTGACCGTAGGCAGCGCCGCCGAGCTGGAAGACGCCGAAATGCTCGGCGTCGACGGCAGCGGCCGCCTGTGCCTGAAGATCGCCCCGCCGATCAAGCGTACCAAGGTCGTGCCCGAGCCGTGGCGCACCAACGTGCTTATCCGCATGTGGCGGCGCATGACCGGCCGCACCAACGCCCCGCAGCCGCCCAAGCGCGAGTTGCCGCCAGCTCGCTGGCGTACGGTCGGCTCGATCCGCCGTTATATCCTGCTGGCGCTGATGATCGGCCAGACCATCGTTGCCGGCTGGTACATGAAGGGCATCCTGCCTTACCAGGGCTGGTCGTTCGTGGACTTGGACGAAGTCGTCAACCAGCCGCTGTGGGACACCGTGGTGCAGGTTTGGCCGTATGCCCTGCAGACATCCATCCTGATCCTCTTCGGCATCCTGTTCTGCTGGGTATCGGCGGGCTTCTGGACCGCACTGATGGGCTTCCTCGAGCTGCTCACCGGGCGCGACAAGTACAAGATTTCGGGTAGCAGTGCGGGCAACGAGCCGATCGCGCCCGAGGCGCGTACCGCGCTGGTGATGCCTATCTGCAACGAAGACGTACCGCGGGTGTTCGCCGGCCTGCGCGCAACGTTCGAGTCGGTGGCCGCCAGCGGCAACCTCGATCGCTTCGACTTCTTCGTGCTCAGCGACACCAACGACACCGACATCGCCGTTGCCGAGCAACAGGCCTGGCTGGACGTATGCCGTGAAACCAAAGGCTTCGGCCGCATCTTCTACCGCCGCCGCCGGCGCCGGGTGAAGCGCAAGAGCGGCAACCTCGACGACTTCTGCCGTCGCTGGGGCGGCGAGTACAAGTACATGGTCGTGCTCGACGCCGACAGCGTCATGAGCGGCGAATGCCTGAGCAGCCTGGTGCGCCTGATGGAGGCCAACCCGGACGCCGGCATCATCCAGACCGGGCCGAAAGCCTCGGGCATGGATACCTTGTATGCGCGCATGCAGCAGTTCGCCACCCGCGTGTACGGCCCGCTGTTCACCGCTGGCCTGCACTTCTGGCAGCTGGGCGAGTCGCACTACTGGGGCCACAACGCGATCATCCGCATGAAGCCGTTCATCGAGCACTGCGCCTTGGCGCCGTTGCCGGGCAAGGGTGCGTTCGCCGGTGCCATTCTGTCGCACGACTTTGTCGAAGCCGCGCTGATGCGCCGTGCCGGCTGGGGCGTGTGGATCGCCTACGACCTGCCGGGCAGCTATGAAGAACTGCCGCCGAACCTGCTCGACGAGCTCAAGCGCGACCGCCGCTGGTGCCATGGCAACCTGATGAACTTCCGCCTGTTCCTGGTCAAGGGCATGCACCCGGTGCACCGCGCGGTATTCCTCACCGGGGTCATGTCGTACCTGTCGGCGCCGCTGTGGTTCCTGTTCCTGGTGCTGTCGACCGCACTGCTGGCGACCAACACGCTGATGGAGCCGCAGTATTTCATCGAGCCGTACCAGCTCTACCCACTGTGGCCGCAGTGGCACCCGGAAAAAGCCGTGGCGCTGTTCTCCACCACCATCGTGCTGCTGTTCCTGCCCAAGCTGCTCAGCGTCATCCTCATCTGGGCGAAGGGCGCGACCGAGTTTGGCGGGCGCATCAAGGTCACCCTGTCGATGCTGATGGAAATGCTGTTCTCCATGCTGCTGGCACCGGTGCGCATGATTTTCCACACCCGTTTCGTACTGGCCGCCTTCCTCGGCTGGGCCGCGACCTGGAACTCGCCGCAGCGTGACGATGACTCCACGCCGTGGGGTGAAGCGGTGCGCCGGCATGGCCCGCAGACCCTGCTGGGCCTTGCCTGGGCGGCGCTGGTGGCCTGGCTGAACCCGAGCTTCCTGTGGTGGCTGGCGCCGATCGTCGGTTCGCTGGTGCTGTCGATCCCGGTATCGGTGATTTCCAGCCGCACCCGCCTGGGCCTGGCGGCCAAGGACGAGAAGCTGTTCCTCATCCCCGAGGAATACGCCACTCCGCCAGAGCTGCTGGCTACCGACCAGTACACCCACGAAAACCGCTGGCATGCCCTGCATGACGGCTTCGTGCGGGCTGTGGTCGACCCGCGGCAGAACGCCCTGGCCTGCGCCATGGCCACTGCCCGTCATGGTCAGGCGGCACCGATCGAGGCACTGCGCGTGGAGCGCGTGGCCAAGGCGATGGAGGTCGGGCCGCAAGGGCTGGACCTCAATACCCGCCTGGCCCTGCTCAGCGACCCGGTGGCGCTGACCCGCCTGCACGAGCAGGTCTGGGCCGAGCACAATGCGGAATGGATCAACGTGTGGCGCGCATCGATCAAGAACGACCCGCATTCGCCGCTGTTGCCGTTGCACCCGGAGAATGAAGGCCAACCGGCACTCGTCGGCGCCTGAACCGGCCAATTCGCGGGTGAACCCGCTCCCACAGGGGCTGTGCAGTACCTTGTGGGAGCGGGTTCACCCGCGAAGCTTTTAGGTCCTTGCCTAGATTTTGGCCAACAAAGTCCCCCCCGGCTCTAGGTCCCCGAGCCGCCATGCGTTAGCATCCCTCCCCGATATGACGCATCGGCCGCCACGGCCGTGCCAACAATAAGATTCGCTACTTTTCTTGCTAGGGGACTTGGTGATGATCAAGAAATACCTTTCGCGACTGCTGGTCGGTGTCACCGCCCTGGTCGCCGTGACGGCGGCCCAGGCGGGCGCGATCGATGACGCGGTCAAGCGCGGCACCCTGCGTGTGGGCATGGACCCGACCTACATGCCGTTCCAGATGACCAACAAACGTGGCGAGATCATCGGCTTCGAAGTCGATATCCTCAAAGCCATGGCCAAGTCCATGGGCGTCAAGTTCGAGCCGGTATCCACGGCCTATGACGGCATCATCCCGGCCCTGCTGACCGACAAGTTCGACATGATCGGCAGCGGCATGACCCTCACCCAGGAACGCAACCTGCGCCTGAACTTCAGCGAACCCTTCATCGTGGTTGGCCAGACCCTGCTGATCCGCAAGGAACTGGCGGGCGAGATCAAGTCGTACAAGGACCTGAACAACGAGAAGTACCGCATCACCTCCAAGCTCGGTACCACCGGCGAAATGGTTTCCAAGAAGCTGATCGCCAAGGCCAAGTACCACGGCTACGACAACGAGCAGGAAGCGGTGATGGACGTGGTCAACGGCAAGGCTGACGCCTTCGTCTATGACGCGCCGTACAACGTGGTGGCAGTGGACAAGGCCGGTGCCGGCAAGCTGTTGTTCCTCGAAGAACCCTTCACCTACGAGCCGCTGGCCTTTGGCCTGAAGAAAGGCGACTACGACAGCATCAACTTCATCAACAACTTCCTGCACCAGATCAAGCATGACGGGACCTACGATCGTATTCACGACAAGTGGTTCAAGAACAAGGACTGGCTGAAGGAAATGGAATAAGGCCCAGGCCACAAGCCCGGCTTTATGACCTCGACGCGCAGGCAAACCCTGCGCGTTCGCATTTACGGAAGTACCCCACGTGATCAAACACAAGAAAGCCCAGTGGCCCTGGCACGGTTTGACTGCCCTGGTCCTGGTGGGCCTGGCGTTCAGCCTGTACATGGCCACCTCGATGATTTCCTACGAGTGGCGCTGGAACCGCGTACCGCAGTACTTCGCCTACAAGGCCGAGGAAGCACAACGCGCAGCCGGTTACGGCACCGTGCAGGAGATCGTCATCTCTGGCGACAATGCCCGTGTCACGCTGAAAGATGAAAATGGTGCCGAGCAGGTGCTCGATGTGGCCAAGGACAGCCTGCAGCTGTCCCGTGGCGATGATGTTTCCGAAGGCGACCAGATTGGCGTCACCCGCCACTGGGCGGCCGGCCCGCTGGCCTGGGGCCTGTGGACAACGCTTTGGATTTCGGTGGTATCCGGTGCCCTGGGCCTGTTGATCGGCCTGTTCGCCGGTCTCTGCCGACTCTCCAGCAACCCTACGCTGCATGACCTGTCGACGGTGTATGTCGAACTGGTGCGCGGTACACCGTTGCTGGTGCAGATATTCATCTTCTACTTCTTCATCGGTACCGTGCTCAACCTGTCCCGCGAGTTTGCCGGGGTGGCTGCACTGGCGCTGTTCACCGGTGCCTATGTGGCTGAAATCGTTCGTGCCGGCGTGCAATCCATCGCCAAGGGCCAGAACGAAGCGGCCCGCTCGCTTGGCCTGAACGCGGGCCAGTCGATGCGCCACGTGATCCTGCCGCAGGCCTTCAAGCGTGTGCTGCCGCCTTTGGCCGGCCAGTTCATCAGCCTGGTCAAGGACACCTCGCTGGTCTCGGTGATCGCCATCACCGAACTGACCAAGAGCGGCCGCGAGGCCATTACCACATCGTTCTCGACCTTCGAGATCTGGTTCTGCGTGGCAGGCCTGTACCTGCTGATCAACCTGCCGCTGTCGCACCTGGCCAGCCGGCTCGAGCGGAGGCTTGCGCAAAGTGATTGAAGTCCGTGACCTGCTGAAAGTCTTCGACACCCGTGGCCACGTGGTACGGGCCGTGGATAACGTCACCACCCAGGTCGCCAAGGGCGAGGTGGTGGTGGTGCTCGGCCCGTCGGGCTCGGGCAAGTCGACCTTCCTGCGCTGCCTCAACGGCCTGGAGCATTTCGACGAAGGCCATGTGGCCATCGACGGCTTGCAACTGGCCGACCCGAAGACCGATATCAACGCCTACCGCCGCGAAGTCGGCATGGTGTTCCAGCACTTCAACCTGTTCCCGCACATGACCGTGCTGGAAAACCTGTGCCTGGCGCAAAAGGTGGTACGCAAGCGCAACAAGGCTGACCGCGAGGCCAAGGCCCGGGCGTTGCTGGAGAAGGTGGGCATTGCGCAGAAGGCCAACGAATACCCATCGCGCCTGTCTGGTGGCCAGCAGCAGCGGGTGGCGATCGCCCGTGCCTTGGCCATGGACCCGAAAGTGATGCTGTTCGACGAACCGACCTCGGCGCTTGACCCGGAAATGGTCGGCGAGGTGCTGGACGTGATGAAGACCCTGGCTCAGGAAGGCATGACCATGGTCTGCGTTACCCACGAAATGGGCTTTGCCCGCGAAGTGGCGGACCGCGTGCTGTTCTTCGATCATGGCAAGTTGCTGGAAGATTCGGCGCCGGCCGCGTTCTTCGCCTCGCCGAAGGACCCGCGCGCACAGGCATTCCTGCGCCAGGTGCTGTAGCCGCTGGGGGCGCTTTGCGCCCCTTTCGCGACACAAGGCCGCTCCTACAGGGGAATGCAATCTCTTGTAGGAGCGGCCTTGTGTCGCGATGGGCTGCAAAGCAGCCCCAACAATCTCAGATGTTGAACCGCCCGACCATCCCCCGCAACTGCTGCCCCAGCTGCTCCAGTTCCCCACTCGAAGCCGCCGTCTGCTCACTGGCGGCACTGGTCTGATCCGACACATCGCGCACATTCAGCACACTGCGGTTTATCTGCTCGGCCACCACACTCTGTTCTTCGCTGGCGGTCGCAATCTGCTGGTTCATGCCCTGGATGCTGGACACCGTGTCGGCGATCTGGCTCAACGCATGCCCGGCCTTGCGGCTAAGCTCCACGCTTTGCTCGGTCAGGTTCTTGCTGTTGTCCAGCAGGCGGGTCACTTCGTCGGTGCCGTTGTGCAGGCTGTCGATCAGCTGGCCAATTTCTTCGGTCGCCGTCGAGGTGCGCTGGGCCAGACCGCGTACCTCATCGGCCACCACGGCAAAGCCACGCCCGGCTTCACCCGCCCGTGCCGCTTCGATCGCCGCGTTCAGGGCCAGCAGGTTGGTCTGCTCGGACACTGACTTGATCACATCGAGGATGCTGCCAATGCGCTGGCTCTCGCCCGCCAGGTGCTGCATGGCGGCCAGACAATGGTCCATCTGCCCGGCAAGCTGTTCGATACGGCCGATAGCTTCGGCCACCACCTGGTCGCCGACCTGGGCCTGCTGGTCGGCGTTGGTCGCTGCCAGCGAGGCCTGTTCAGCGTTCTGCGCCACTTCCTGCACGGTGGCGCTCATCTGGTTCATGGCCGTGGCCACCTGGTCGGTTTCCTCGCGCTGCTGGTTGATGCGCAGCTTGGTGTCTTCGCTGCTGGCCGCCAGTTGCGTGGCGGCCTGTGACAGGCTGCCGACGCCCTGGTCGATGCCACCGATCAGCTCGCGCAGGCTCAAGGTCATTTCGCGCATGCTGGTTTGCAACTGGCCCATCTCGTCGCGGCGAAGCACCGGTTCGACCTGGCTCAGGTCGCCGTTGGCAATGCGTGCGGCCACGGCCAGGGTCTGGCGCAAAGGCTGGGTAATCTGCAGGGTGATCAGCCAACCGGCCACGACGCCTACGACCAAGGCCAGCAGGGCTACAGTGGTCAGCACCGAGCGGGCCTCAAGGGCTTCCCTGTCGCGCTGCTCGATCTTGCGTTTGCCCAGTTCCAGGCTTACCGCGCGCAGCTCGTTGCCCATGTTCTCCATGTTGTCTTGCAGCTGTTCGACACGCACCGCAGCCCGGCGATAGTCATCCAGGCTGGCGCGGTACTTGGCCAGCTGCTCCCCGGGCTGCTGGGTGAGTGAACGGGGCAAGCCAAGTGGCGCAAGGCCTTTGAGCAGTTGCGCAAGGCTGCTGTCGGCAGCATCCAGGGAGCTGTCGCCGACCTTGGCGAAGCTTTCCACAGGGGAGAAGGTATAGGCCGGAACCAGAATCTGCTGGTTGGCACCGTCGACATGTCGGCTCAGCGTGTCCATCAGCCCCAGCACACCGCTTTGCTGGCTGTCGGCAGGCATCCGCAGCAAGGCCTGGGTCTGGAGATCATCGATTACTTCGCTGAGCTTCTGCTCCTGGGCCTGCATGGCCTGGCGCAGGGCGATACGCTTGGCGACAGTATTCTCCAGCTCGCTGAAATCGTCGCGCAAGCGCTGCAGCAACGTCAGCTTTTCGGTCAGCATCTGCCGGGATTCATCCACACTGCTACGTTGTTGCAAGGTGGTCAGCATGCTGTTGAGCTGGTCGAGAATGTTGGCTATCCGCGTTCTGCTGGCGTTGTCGTTGAGGACGCGGTAGGTGATGCGCTCTGCGCGCAAGTCCTTGGTCAGGTCGTTGATCAGGCCGATTTCGCTGAGTTGCTGCGAACGGACAATGGCGTCATCCAGTGCACGCCAACCACTGACGGTGGTGGCCAGGGTAAGCAGCAGGACCACGGCAAAGCCGAGGGCGAGCTTGGCGCCGACACTGATGTTGCCGAGCTTGCGGTTGAGGTAGCCGAGCATGAGGAATCTCCGTGCGATTGGGGGCGAGGATGCAGGCGCATTGCTGGCATCACACCTTTGCCAATCGGCAGCGGAGTTGTAGGACTTGACCTGATAATCAAGTAGGAAATTTCACTTCAATAGGTAGGAATGTTCCGCCTGCGCCGACCTCTTCGCGGGTAAACCCGCTCCCACAGGTACTGCACAGACATTGAGAACTGTGCGGTACCTGTGGGAGCGGGCAAGCCCGCGAAGAGGCCGGCAAAGGCGGCCCACTCTTCAGATCAGAGCCTGAACCGCCCCACCAACCCTTGCAGGTGGGTACCCAACCGCGCCAGCTCCACACTGGAGCTGGCCGTTTCTTCACTGGCCGCCGAGGTCTGGTCAGAAATATCCCGCACGTTCATCACGCTGCGGTTGATCTCTTCAGCTACTGCGGTCTGCTCTTCCGCAGCGGTGGCAATCTGCTGGTTCATGGCCTGGATCGACGACACGGTCCGGGTGATGGTCTCCAGGGAGCTGCCGGCGCGGCGGGTCAGTTCGACGCTGCTATCGGTCAACTGGCGGCTGCTATCCATAACGCTGGCCACGCGCTGGGTGCCGCTCTGCAGGCCGGCAATCAGCTCTTCGATCTCTTCGGTCGATTGCTGGGTACGTTGCGCCAGGCTGCGCACCTCATCAGCCACCACGGCAAAGCCACGCCCGGCCTCGCCGGCACGGGCCGCCTCGATCGCCGCGTTGAGGGCCAACAGGTTGGTTTGCTGAGCCACCGACTTGATCACGTCGAGCACGCTGCCGATCTTGTCGCTTTCGGCCTTGAGCTGGTTCATCGCTTCGCTGGAGTTGACCACTTCGCCGGCCAGGCGCTCGATCTGCGCCACCGCCTCGCCGACCACACGATCGCCTTCGCGGGCTTGCTGATCGGCCATCAATGCAGCTTCCGAGGCCTGCTCGGCATTGCGCGCCACCTCATGCACGGTGGCGGTCATCTGGTTCATGGCGGTCGCCACCTGATCAGTCTCGACCTTCTGGTTGTTGACCCCGGCACTGGTCTGCTCGGTCACCGCCGATAGCTCCTCGGCAGCGCTGGCGATCTGCGTGACACCATCACCGATGCCGCTGATCAGTTCGCGCAGGCCCTGAGTCATGCGGTGCATGCTGGCTTGCAACTGGCCCAGTTCGTCGCGGCGTTGTGCCTGCAGATCCAGGGACAGGTCGCCACTGGCGACGCGTTCGGCGGCGCGCAAGGTCTGGCGCAACGGGATGATGATCTGCCGGGTGATGACCCAGGCCGCCAGCAGGCCGAGGGCCAGGGCCAGCACGGTGGCCACGGCGAGCACGGTCTTGGCCTGGGCCGCACCGGCATCGCGCACGGTGGTTTGCGAGGTGGTCATGGCCTGGCTGGTCTGCAGCAGTACCGTGCCGTGCTCGACCATGCTCTGCAGGGCCTGCTCACTGGCGACCTGTGCATTGCCGTATTGGGTGACCGCGTCGCGGTAGCCCCCCATGGCAGTGGTGGCGTCTTCCAGGCTGGCAGCGTGCTCCGCTGGCACTTTGGCCGGTAGCGCGCGCAGTTCGGCCAAGGCCTGGTCGATCGCCTTGAGGGCCGTTTGCTGGTAGTCGGCGTTGCCGCTGTAGGTGTACCCGCGTACCTGGAAGCGTGCCTGCTGCAACAGGGCGCTGACTTCCACCGCGTGCTGGTATTGGCTTATATCGCCACCCTGCAGCAGGCCGCGTTGCACCCGGCCAATCAGCTCCGCAGCCTTGTCGGCAGTGTCGCCAAGCACAGCGCGGCTGGCCTCGCGGCGCTGGCCGGCCTGTTTCAGCTCGTTGAATGCCTGCTGGTAGCCACGCAAGGCCTCACGCTGCTGCTCCAGGCGCTGGCGGTCAGCGGGTTGCTCAATCTGCCCGAGCATAAGCTGCACTTGGCTGTCGAGGTTGCCCAGGGCCTTTTCCAGCTCTGCCACCGAAGCATCGTCAGGCTGGCGCTGGTAATGCTGGCGGGCGATGCGCAGTTCCTGGGTGTACTGCTGGATGACAGAGATGTTTCCCAGCTTGTCGCCACGGTCGATGATGCTGTCCATGCCGTGCCAGCCGGCCAGGGTGATGGCCAGGGTCAGCAGCAGCACCAGGCCGAAGCCCAGCCCCAGTTTGCGATTTACGCTCACATTGCCCAATGATTGGGCGAACCATTGATACATGTACGACTCCCCGGCGGCTTGGCAGCACCATTAATTGTTGTGTTGCCAAGACAATCGGCCTGGGGAAGGGAAACTTTATGGGTAAAAGCTGACTTGCGTGTCAGAAAATCCGCGAGAGCAGCGCTGTCACCGCGGTCTCGACCCGCAGGATGCGGTCGCCCAGCTGGACCGGAGCCAGGCCTGCCTTGCCCAGCAAGTCCACCTCGTAGGGGATCCAGCCGCCCTCCGGGCCGATGGCCAGGGTCACGGGCTGCTCCACGGCGCGCGGGCAGGCGGGGTAGGGGCCGGGGTGGCCGACCAGGCCCAGGGTGCCTGCGGCGATGGCCGGCAGGCGGTCTTCGACGAACGGCTTGAAGCGCTTCTCGATGATTACTTCGGGCAGCACGGTGTCGCGCGCTTGTTCCAAGCCAAGGATGAGGTTTTCGCGAATGCTTTCCGGTTGCAGGAAGGGTGTTTGCCAGAAGCTTTTCTCGACCTTGTAGCTGTTCAGCAAGATCAGCCGCGGCACGCCGAGGGTGGCCACGGTCTGGAACAGCCGGCGCAGCATTTTCGGCCGAGGTACGGCGAGCACCAGGGTCAGCGGCAGTTTGGCCGGTGGCTGCTGGTCAAAGGTGACTTCCAGTTCGGCTTCGTGCTTTTCCAGGCGCAGCACCGTGGCCTTGCCCATCAGGCCGTTGATACGGCCCACGCGCAAATTGTCGCCCACCGCCACACGGTGGATGTCCTGCATGTGGGTGAAACGCCGGTCTGCGAGAACGACGCGGTCGGCCGAGACGAAGTCGGCCTCTTCAAGGAGCAACAAGTTCACGGTTGGGTCGCTGGTGGCTGGTCGTTGTGGTCGTTGGCGGCGTTATCGTCGGCTTCGCTGCGTTTGCGGATCAGGCTGCCGCACAGCACGCCGATCTCGAACAGCAGCCACATGGGTACGGCCAGCAGGGTCTGGGAGAAGATGTCCGGTGGGGTAAGGACCATGCCGACCACGAAGCAGCCGATGATCACGTAGGGGCGAATCTTCTTGAGGTACTTCACATCGACCACGCCGATCCATACCAGCAGCACCACCGCCACCGGGATTTCGAAGGCCACGCCAAAGGCGAAGAACAGCGTCATCACGAAGTCGAGGTAGCTGGCGATGTCGGTCATCATCGACACGCCTTCCGGCGTGGCGCTGGCGAAGAAGCCGAAGATCAGCGGGAACACCAGGAAGTAGGCAAAGGCCATGCCGGCGTAGAACAGGAAGATGCTCGACACCAGTAGCGGAATGGCGATGCGCTTTTCGTGACGGTACAGCCCGGGTGCGATGAAACCCCAGATCTGCTGCAGGATGAACGGGATCGCCAGGAACAGCGAGACGATCATGGTCAGCTTGAACGGCGTGAGGAACGGTGATGCCACATCGGTGGCGATCATCGTGGCGTTGGCCGGCAAGTGCTCGCGCAGCGGTGCGGAGACCAGGGTGTAGATCTGCTGGGCGAAGGAGAACAGCCCGGCAAAGATCAGGAAAATGACGGCAACGCAGCGCAGCAGGCGGGTGCGCAGTTCAGTCAGGTGCGAAACCAGCGGCATAGGCTGGTCATGTTCCGGATTTTCGCTCATGGGGCTCGCGGCGGTTGAGGCGGTTCAGAAGGCGTGGCCGGGGTGGCAGCGGTCTCGACCGGCCTGGCTTCGAGCCCGGCGGGCGGCTGCACGGTGGCGGTGGTGACAGGCGGCTGCGCCGGTGGCGTCATCGGGTTGAGGATGCGCTTGGCTTCCTCTTCCATCTGCAGGATGTGCTCGTTGTGCAGCTGGCGGCGGATTTCGTCGGCGCCGATCTCGCGCTCCACTTCCATCTTGATGCTGTTGAAACTGCGCTTGAGCCGGCCGATCCACAGGCCTGCCGTGCGCGCGGCACCGGGCAGGCGCTCGGGGCCGAGCACCAGCAGGGCGACCAGGCCGACGAGCAGCAGCTCGCTGAAACTGATGCCGAACATGGGTCAGTCTTTCCGCTGCGGCTCTTGGACCGGCTGGGCCTGCCCCTCGATGGTGTGGCCCTGGTTCTGCTGGGCAGTGTTCTGCACCGGTGGAACGGGTTGGGCAGGCGGCGGAGTCTGCTCGGCCGGCTTGTTCTCTTCGTCGCTCATGGCCTTGCGGAAGCCTTTGATCGACTCGCCCAGGTCGCTGCCGAAGTTCTTCAGCTTCTTGGTGCCGAACACCAGGACCACGACGACCAGCAGGACGATCCAGTGTTTCCAGTCAAAGATACCCATTTCGTACTCCTGAAATTTACAGGTACAGCGAATTTTTTCGGCAGCGCGGTCCCTGTGGGAGCGGGTTTACCCGCGAACACCGGCGAAGCCGGTGCCACCGCGTTGCATTCTTCGCGGGTGAACCCGCTCCCACAGGGGGAAAATACATCAGGCCGACGGCTGGCGTGCGGCCTTCTCATCATGCCCGGACAAACCGAAGCGACGTTCCAGCTCATCGAGCACGGCTTGCGGATGCTGGCCCAGCGCACTGAGCATTACCAGGCTATGAAACCACAGGTCGGCGGTTTCGTAGATGACATCGCTGTAATCCTTGCTGACCGCAGCGTCCTTGGCGGCAATGATCGTCTCGACCGACTCTTCGCCAAGCTTTTCGAGGATCTTGTTCAGGCCCTTGTGGTACAGGCTGGCAACGTAGGAGCTGTCGGGGGCCGCTTGCTTGCGTTCTTCAAGCACTTCGGCCAGGCGGTTGAGGGTGTCGCTCATGTCAGTGTCCTGCGCTGTAGATGGCATCCGGGTCTTTCAGGACCGGGTCGACGGTTTTCCACTGGCCGTCTTCGAAGACGCGGTAGAAGCAGCTTTCACGGCCGGTATGGCAGGCGATATGGCCCAGTTGCTCGACCATCAGGATGATCACGTCGGCATCGCAGTCCAGGCGCATTTCATGCAGCTTCTGCACATGCCCGGATTCCTCGCCCTTGCGCCACAGCTTGCCACGCGAACGTGACCAGTAGATGGCGCGTTGCTCGGCGGCGGTCAGGGCCAGCGATTCGCGGTTCATCCAGGCCATCATCAGCACGCGTCCGGTCTTGTGGTCCTGGGCGATCGCCGGTACCAGGCCTTCGCTGTTCCACTTGATCTCGTCCAGCCAGTCTTTCATCGTCGACTCCAAAGCGGGCCCGCTCCTGTGCCGGGCCCTTTGCGCTAGTGTGCCAGCCATGGGCGCGGCTGGCTATTGGCGCACGATCAGGTAAAGGCCGGCGGCCAGCATCAGCCAGGCCGGCCAGGCGGCAGGGGCGGCCAGGCTCGCGGCCTCGGCGGCACCAGCAGCCAGTACCGCACCACCGCCCAACAGGCCGGCACCCAGCAGGCGCAGCGCCCAGCGGTCGCCCTGGCGACGGCGTTCAGGCAGTTGCGGGTCGTGCAGATGCGGTTGTGACAGGCGCTCGAGGACGTCGCGGGCCATGTCGGCCAGGTGCGGCAGCTGCTCGACCTGGCTGTGGATGTTGCCAAGCACGGCTTTCGGGCTCATGCGGTCACGCATCCAGCGTTCGAGGAACGGTTTGGCGGTGCTCCACAGATCCAGGTCGGGGTACAACTGACGGCCCAGGCCTTCGATGTTGAGCAGGGTTTTCTGCAGCAGGACCAGCTGCGGCTGGACTTCCATGTTGAAACGCCGTGCCGTCTGGAACAGACGCATCAGCACCTGGCCGAAGGAAATATCTTTTAACGGTTTTTCGAAGATCGGCTCACAGACGGTACGGATCGCTGCTTCGAATTCATTGACCTTGGTGTGCACCGGTACCCAGCCCGAGTCGATGTGCAGTTGCGCGACGCGGCGGTAGTCTCGCTTGAAGAAGGCGATCAGGTTACGCGCCAGGTAATCCTGGTCCTCGTCCGTCAGGCTGCCGACGATGCCGCAGTCGATGGCGATGTACTGCGGGCTCCAGGGGCGTACCGTGCTGACGAAGATGTTGCCGGGGTGCATGTCGGCGTGGAAGAAGCTGTCGCGGAACACCTGGGTGAAGAATACTTCCACGCCGCGTTCGGCCAGCATCTTCATGTCGGTGCGCTGATCGGCGAGCGTGGCCATGTCGGTCACCGGCACACCATAGATGCGCTCCATCACCAGTACTTTCGGCCGGCACCAGTCCCAGTACACCTGTGGCACATACATCAGCTCGGAATCTTCGAAATTGCGCCGTAGCTGGCTGGCGTTCGCCGCTTCGCGCAACAGGTCGAGTTCGTCGTAGATGGTTTTTTCGTAATCGCCGACGATTTCCACCGGGTGCAGGCGGCGAGCATCGGCAGAGACACGCTCGGCGCCTTTGGCGATCAGGAACAGCCAGGCAATATCAGCGGCGATCACCGGCTTGAGGCCTGGCCGGACTACCTTGACCACCACCTCTTCGCCGCTTTTCAGGCGGGCAGCGTGAACCTGAGCCACCGAGGCGGAGGCCAGTGGCTCGACGTCGAAGCGGCTGAACACCTGGCTGACCGGGGCGCCGAGCTGCTCTTCGATCAGCGCCACGGCCTTTTGCGGGTCGAACGGCGGCACGCGGTCCTGCAGCAACATCAGCTCATCGGCGATGTCGGTTGGCAGCAGGTCGCGGCGGGTAGACAGCAGCTGACCGAACTTGATGAAAATCGGCCCAAGGTCCTGCAGTGCCAGGCGCAGGCGCGCGCCACGGCTGAGCTCGGACGGCTTGCGCGGGAGCCAACGCCACGGCATCAGCAGGCGCAGGCTCATCAGCCACCAGGGCAGCGGGTAGTCGAACAGCAGGTCATCCAGCCGGTAACGAATGACTACACGCTGGATGCGAAAGAGACGGCGGACGGCGAGCAGCTTCATGCGTTATCGCTGATATCAAGGGATCGGGAGAGGCGCTTGAGGCGCGCCTCGAGGCGTTCTGTATCGAGCTTCAGGGCATCGAGCTCGCTGAAGGCGGCTTCGGCTTCGCGCTTGCCGACCAGGGTGCGGGACTCTTCGGCCAGGTACTCGGAAAGGTTCTGGCTGAAGCGCGCCAAGCCCTGGCGGGTCCAGCGTGCGCGCAGGCGAATGTGGCCGGCCAGCAGCGCGGTGGCGACCGGGCCGAGCCAGCGTTGCAGCTCGTGCTCCCAGTCCAGCTCCAGGTCCTGCAGCACACCGAACAGGTCGAGCAGCACGGCACTGTCGCCATGCAGTTCGACTTGCGGGCTGTGCAGCACGGCAGTCTTGTCCCTGGCCACGGCCAGTTGTGCCAGGCTGCCGGCCGGGGCGCGCAGGCTGCAGTCGACCTCGCCTTGCCAGTGGGCGGCGAGCATCAGGCCCTCTTCATCGGGCAGGATGAACACCTGCAGGGCCGGTTGGCGGCAGTCGATCTCGATGACCTTGCCTTCCAGCGCGGCCAGCCGCGGCAGGGCCGTGCTGTCCATGCGCAGGACGCGGTTCAGGCCATGTTCGACGCTGGCGAGCAGCCCGGCCAGCAGCATCAGGGTTTGATTCCCCGGTGCACGGCGACGATGCCGCTGGTCATGTTGTGGTAGGTGACGCGGTCGAAACCGGCCTCGACCATCATGGCCTTCAACGTTTCCTGATCCGGGTGCATGCGGATCGACTCAGCGAGGTAACGGTAGCTCTCCGAGTCGTTGGTGATCAGCTTGCCGGCCAGCGGCATGAAGGCGAACGAGTAGGCGTCGTAGGCCTTGGACATGAGCTTGTTGGTCGGCTTGGAGAACTCCAGCACCAGTAGGCGACCGCCCGGCTTGAGCACGCGCAGCATCGAGCGGATGGCTTCGTCCTTGTGGGTAACGTTGCGCAGGCCGAAGGCAATGGTCACGCAGTCGAAGTGGTTGTCGGGGAATGGCAGCTTTTCGGCGTCGGCCTGGACGAACTCGATGTTGCCGGCCACGCCACGGTCGAGCAGGCGGTCACGGCCGACCTTGAGCATCGATTCGTTGATGTCGGCTAGCACTACCTGGCCGGTCGGGCCGACCAGCCGCGAGAACTTGGCGGCCAGGTCGCCGGTACCGCCGGCGATGTCCAGTACACGGTTGCCGGCGCGTACGCCCGACAGCTCGATGGTGAAGCGCTTCCACAGGCGGTGCATGCCGCCGGAAAGCACGTCGTTCATCAGGTCGTACTTGGCCGCTACCGAGTGGAACACCTCGGCGACTTTCTTCGCCTTCTGGCTTTCAGGGACATCCTGGTAACCGAAATGGGTGGTGGGTTCGGCGTGGTCGCCTTTGCGCTGGTCGTTCATATCGCTTCACCGGAAAAAATTACCGCCATTCTAGGGCGAACGGGCGGATTTGTCTTGGCGGGGTGTGCCAGTGGGCAGGGGCGGGCATAATGCCCATTATGTCTTCATCTTCAGGAACACCTGCATGACTCAGATCAGCGTCGAACGCAAACATTCCCTCGGCCGCGATGCCGCCCGTGCCAAGGCCGAAGCGCTGGTCGACAGGCTGACCCGCGAATACGACCTCAAGGCCACCTGGAACGGTGACCGGGTCGACGTGGCGCGCAGCGGCGCCAACGGCAGCGTTCACATCGGTGAGGACAGCATCCGCGTGGAGCTGAAGCTGGGCATGATGCTGTCGATGATGAGCGGTACCATCAAGGGCGAAATCGAGCGCGCACTGGACAAGGCCCTGGCCTGAGGCCCAGCGCGCGCGGTCTGCTACGGTAACGCGGGCGGAAACGGGATGAGATCGGCAATCTGTGCCAGGCGCAGGTCGCCACGGTAAATCGCTATGCGCTCCCGCGGGTTGCTGGCCAGCTCCAGTTCGGCGTCCCGGCCGACAGCGCGGGGCTCGCGGAATTTCAGGTGGCCTTTGACGAAATCATGGGGCTGGGCATCCGCAGAACGGTAATGAAAGTGGGCCTCCCACAGTACCGTTTGCGGCGCTTGGACGTCGCTGATCAGGTAGGTGTCGAGGTAGTCGTTGGCGTGGCGCAGCGCCTTGCGCACTATGCCTGGCCTGATCGAGACGCGCTGCTGCCCTGCCAGGTAGCGCAAGGCGGTGGCGTCTGGGTGGCGGGTGTTCAGGTAGGCATTGGTGAGCAGCTGCTGCTTGCGCTCGCTGACTCTGGCGATGGCCTGGCGCAGCTGGTCGACCAGATTGTCGTCGGTCCGCTCCAGTTGTCGCGCCAGCGCGCTCATGTCATCGATAGGCCAGTCCAGGAAATCAGCCAGGCTATTGGGCTGGTCTGCGTAGCGGGCTGCAAAGTCGAGTTTTTCGTCAATTTTTGCCAGCAGGTGCCTGGCCTCCGTGCGCAGCTGGCCCAGGTCGGGCTCTGCGGCGCGCGGCTGGGCGACTTGCTCATGCCACTCATTGCCGTGTCGCTCGTAGTTGCCAGCGGGTTGCTGGTTCAGCGGGTTGCGTTGAAACGCGCGGTCGCCTTGCGCTTCCACCAGCGCCGGGCGCCCGCGTGCAACGCGGATCACCGTGCGCCTGGCCGGCATCGGGTGCTGGATTGTGCGCTGCGGCGGCGTGGCGATGCCTTTGTCGAGGCTGGCCAACGCCGTGGCCAGCTGGGCTTCGGTCGTGTGTACCAGCGCTTGCATTTCCTGGATATATTCATCGAGGATGGCCTCGTCCAGGGCCGGGTCGCTGAGCGACCTCATGTAGTGGGCCTTGTCGAGTATCGCGCGATACCGGCGTAGCACATCCTCCAGCACGTCGGCCTTGTCTTCGGCAGAGCCGTCGGCCGTGGCGAGGCCGTCATGGCTCCAGATCGTACGGCTCAGTTCATTGTTGCTGAGCACCTCCCGTAACGGCAGCAGATTGTCGGCTGCTTCGGCGGTTAGCTTGGTCTTGTCCAGTGTCAGGTAGGCCAGGTCGCCGATTAATTGCGCGCGCACCACCAGCGTTGAATAGGTGCGCCGTTTGATAGCGTTTTCAATCCTGGTGGCCTTGTCGGCGAAGTCGATTTTGCTGTTTTCCAGCGCTTCAGGTATGGCCCGATCCAGGCGTTGGCTGACCACCAGCAGACGGCGGCTGGCCTGCAGCGAGTCGCGAACGCTGTCACGGTAGCTGAGATAACTCTGAATCTGCTCGTCGGTCTGCGGCAGCCGCACCATGCGCTTGCCCTGCTCCACCAGCAGTTCATGATCGACTTGTTCCAGCAGACGTCGGCATAACAGCATGTCGCTTTCGATGGCCGCCCCGAACCAGTTGCTGAATCTGCTGGCGTTGGTCCCGGTGGCGTCGAGCCTGAGAAAGCGCGGTTCATTCAGCTCCCTGAAGGTGTTGACGTTCGCTTCCAGTATCTCGCCCTTTTTCTCCAGGAACAGCGCAGAGGCCTTGAGCTCGGCGGCATGCAGCCGACGCAGGGCCAGCAGCTGTTGTTTCTGCGCATTCAGTGCTTCTGGTGGATTGGCGCGCTCATGCGCGGGCAACGCTTGCGACGCGCGGCTGTAGGCTGCGGCGAGCTCGTCATAATCGGCAAGGCGCTGGCTGTTGCGCTCCATGAGAGGGCGCAGCTTGTTCAGCGCGTCGCCATTGCGCTTTGCAGCGTCGCGCAGTTGTGTGTAGCGCTGCTGGTTGTCGGCGTTGATGGACCTGCTGGTCCTGGGCATGCCACCTGCCAATTTCAGGTTGAGTGCCCATTCTCCGTTCCAGCGTGTCAGCCAAGGGCCTCTGCTGCGTTCACGGCCTACGATGTGGTAACCGTCGGGTGCGCCCTGCCATCGTGATTGCCATTCACTGCTGCTCGGGTCCGGGCCGACGATCTGTATGCCGCCCCATGTCTCCTGTACTTCGTACGCCGCCCCTTGCAGTGCCACATAGTGGCGGTCGGCGATTTTATACAACCCGCGCAGGCGGCCCTCTACCAACGGTGCATGACCCTCCAGCGACAAGGTTGCCCGAAGCTTGACCAGCGCCTGGCGCTCGGGCTGCGTCAGGTTGCCCACACGCTGGTTGTCGTGCCAGCTGGAGAGCCGCATTGGCACGGCCTTCTGCTCGGTGGTCAGTGTTTCCCAAGTGCGCTCATGCGGTTTGTCTGCGACCTCAGTCATGGGCCCGTCCGGCTCGACGGGCTCGGCGAATCGCAACTTCGCAGGCGGCAAGCCGCTGGCGGGGAGGGGCGCATCACGGTGAGCCAGAAGCATGGCCAGGTTGGTCAGCAGGTCGACTGTCGCCACGATCCGCGCGTCATCGCTACCGTTGGCCAGCACCGATATATCATCCCGGGTGGCCGACAGCGCTTGCACCAGCCAGGTCAGGACGGCCAAGGGGCCGCGCCAGAACACGGTCAGGGTGTTGAACAACGACCAGGCCGCTTGTTGCACCAGCTGCCATTTTTCCTGCGCGTTGGACATGCTGCTGGTGGATGCGGCCAGACGCATGGCTTTGATCCTGGCGTCGAACAGGTGCGTGTCCAGGTCGGCGAGCCAAGGGGTGAAAACGCAATCGACCGGTTGTCGAAGCAGCTGCACGAGTTCGTCCGCCACCAGGCTGTCCCCACCCAGCAAATGTGCCAGTTGCTCCAGCCTGGGATGGAGGTGAGGGCGCGTGAAGCCGTCGTTTGCATATACCGCGCGTACGTCTTCGTGCAGCCAGTCGAGGATACTTTGTTGCAATTCACCTTCAGTGCGGATTGCGGTCATCAGCTGATCCAGCTCAGCGAACTCCAGCAGGGCCTGGCTGGCATAGAACGGTCGGTACAGGACCCAGCCGTGCGTGGCGGGTAGCTTGATCAGGAACATGCCATGGGCGATGTCTGTGGTCGCAGCGCCTGGCGCGCAAAGAAACGCCAAGGGGCCGATGCGCAGTGGCTGGCCATCGCCGTTACCTTGGCAACAAGCCAGCAGCGCAACGCGCGCGGGTTCGCTCAGCTGTTGCTGGATGCTGGCCTTGAGGGTGCTGAACAGCAAGTGGCTACGCCATTCCCGAGCGTATTGCCGGATCCGCTCGGCCCTGCGTGGTTGTTCGGCCACTGTAGTGTCCAGATAGCGAGGGTACTGGCCACCAATGTCCACTTTATGAATCAGCGCGTTGATCTGCTCGATGCTCAGCCAGCCGCCGGGCTTGCCGCCAGTGGGAAGCGTCACGCCAGTCATTACCTCGCCAGCGCCCAGGCGCAGGCGAGCGATCGCCAGCTCAGTCAAGCTTACCCTGCGCAGGGGCAGCGATTGCCCGCCTTGTATCGTGTTGCCGACGATGCTTTGTGAAACCTCGATCATGACCTCGTCAGGGTCGTGCTGTGCCACCTGCGGGTAGCTGCTTTGCAGTTGCTCGCGCAGGCGGCGTCTGGCGTAGCGCTGAAGGTCGTCGACATCGCTGAGTGAGGTGGAACCTTTGGACTGCCCTTGCTGAGCGGCCAGGTCGAGCAGCGCCGCATGATAGGCGTAACGGTCGCTGCCCTCGGCGTCGGTCAGCCAGGCCGGCAGGCTGACAGCAGGCGAGTCGTGCACCCGACAGGCCTGGTTCAGAAAGTGCGCACTTGGGTCGGTCAGCCGGTGCAACTGGTTCTGCAGGTCACTCACCGAGGTCAACGAGCCGAGGCGCAAGCGCTCGATGTCTTCAAGCATGGCATTGAGCATTTGCCTGGCCTGAAAGGCGAATGGACTGCCAATCACGGGGGTGTGCGCCCATGACAGCCGCTCGAAGCGATAGCCCCGGGCCAACTCGTCCTGCAGTGCGCTGGCGAAGGCTGCAAGGTCGGTGAAGCTGCGCACCCTGCCATCAGGCTTGCAATGCAGAAGCAGGCGCCGCGAGCCGTGCGTCATGCTCAGCAGCAGGCCAGCCAGTGTTACCGGCAGCGTCCCGCCTGCTGTTTTCAGGCTTACGCTCACTGCGCTGATGACCAGGTCTTCATGGGCCTCGGCGAGCAGAGCGTACAGGGCAGCCTTTTCATCGTTGTCCAGGCCCTGATCGTGCATGTTGCTGATCAGCGCGGCCTTGATCGTGTGCTCGAGCCAGCGCATGCGGCAGACCTGGCTGGTTTGATCGATGCCATTCCAGAAACCGACCTGCGCCTGCTGAAACTTCTCCAGCAGGGCCCCCAGCACGTGGTCCAGGTCCTCGTTGAGTCTGCTCAGGTCCAGGGCGATCGCAGGCTTTTTGCTGCCGCCCATCCCCTCAACCTGTACCTGAAACGGCTGCGGCGGTGCGATGCTTGGCCGATCGCCAGGGCTCAGCTGCAGATGTTTACCCGTCAGAAAATGCTCAAGCAATTTATCCAGCAGCGAGCGGTGCGGGTCGGCACCACCCGCAGTGGGCAGGATGACGAAATCATCGAGCGAGGTGAGCTGTGGATGGTTGTTGCGCACCCACGGGTAATGATCGACGAGAACCTGGAACCCTTCATGGGACAGCACGTCCCGTACCGTGGGTCGTCCAGCGAAACAGTCTGCGACTTTTTGTTTGAAGGTTTCCCAGGTTGCGTCAGGGGTGTCAGTCATGGCGTCAGCTCCGAACAGGTGAGTGACGTGACGCTAGCGTGGGGTTGCCCTGCACATGCGGTAGATGGTTAAAGCCGGTGGCACCTTAGGGTGAGGATTCTAATTTTCCTGCCTACCGTATGCTCAAGCCCAACCTTCATGGGCGGTTGTTCCCACTCATGAGCATGAGGTACACAGCATGGCCAAAGTGAACGTGAAGAAAAAGGACGACGCCCCGGGCACCCTGGGCGAGGTGCGCGGCTACGCACGCAAGATCTGGCTGGCCGGGATTGGCGCGTACGCACGCGTGGGGCAGGAGGGCTCGGACTACTTCAATGAGCTGGTCAAGGCTGGCGAAGGCGTCGAGAAACGTGGCAAGAAGCGCATCGATCAGGAGCTGGAAGCAGCCAATAACCAGATCGATGAAGCCACCCAGGCTGTCAGCCGTGTGCCAGGCCGGGTAGAAATTCAACTCGACAAGATTGAAAAAGCTTTCGACGCGCGGGTAGGGCGCGCCTTGAATCGCCTCGGCATTCCGTCTAAACATGACGTTGAGGCGTTGTCCATCAAGCTTGAACAGCTGCATGAGCTGCTCGAGCGCGTCGCGCACAAACCATAAGGAGAGCAGGATGGCTGGCAAGAAGAATTCCGAGAAAGAAGGCAGCTCCTGGGTCGGGGGGATCGAGAAGTACTCCCGCAAGATCTGGCTGGCAGGGCTTGGTATCTATTCGAAGATCGACCAGGACGGCCCGAAGCTGTTCGACTCGCTGGTGAAGGATGGCGAGAAGGCCGAGAAGCAGGCGAAGAAGACCGCCGAAGATGTTGCTGAAACGGCCAAGTCGTCGACCACTTCGCGTGTGTCGGGCGTGAAGGACCGTGCACTGGGCAAGTGGAGCGAACTCGAGGAGGCTTTCGACAAGCGCCTGAACAGCGCCATTTCGCGCCTTGGTGTGCCTAGCCGCAATGAGATCAAGGCCCTGCACCAGCAGGTGGACAGCCTGACCAAGCAGATCGAAAAGCTCACCGGCGCTTCGGTTACGCCAATTTCGTCGCGCGCTGCGGCCAAACCGGCTGCGAGCAAGGCGGCGGCCAAGCCACTGGCCAAGACGGCAGCGGCCAAGCCTGCGGCGAAAACCGCGGCAGCCAAGCCAGCAGCCAAGCCAGCAGCAGCCAAGACCGCAGCGGCTAAACCTGCAGCCAAGACTGCGGCGGCCAAACCCGCGGCGAAACCGGCAGCGGCCAAGCCGGCCGTGGCGAAAAAGCCTGCAGTGAAGAAAGCCCCGGCCAAGGCGGCGGCCCCGGCTGCTAACGCTGCGCCAGCTGCGACTGCAGCCCCGGCACCAACTGCCGCCCCGGCCAGCAGCACGCCGTCGGCACCGACCGGTACCGGGACCCTGATCTGATTCCGCGTTGCCTTATTCGCGGGTGAACCCGCTCCCACAGGGACACTACAGACCTTGTGGGAGCGGGTTCACCCGCGAATGCGTCGGTTGCTGCAATACATTCCTGTCAGGCTTACCCCTCCAGATACCGCACCGCCAACTGCTCCGTCGCCCCCCGCGCCTGGGCCTGCAGATGCGGCGCCACCAGCATCATCACCTGGTACACCACTATCCCCACATCCCCCTCGCGCCCCAGTACCCGCTGATAATCCAGCGAGAACATCAGTGTCAAAGTGATCTGCTCCACCAGTTGCCCCAGCGCCTGGGTCTCGCTCTCTATCAGCCCCTGGCCCTTGAGGCTGGCCAGCAACGCCGCCAGCGTGCGCTTGAGCGCGTTGATCAGGCTGCGCATGCCGCGCGCCAGTTTGGGCAGGCGCCCGGTCAGGTTCGACAGGTCCTGGAACAGGAAACGGTACTGCGCCATGCGTTCGACGATCAGGTGCAGGAACAGCCAGTAATCCTCGGCATCCAGGCGTACCTCCAACGGCGGGTCGAGCAGGGGCATCAGCGCTTCTTCAAAGCGCTCGAACAGCCCCAGCACCAACGGCTCCTTGCCGTGGAAGTGGTAGTAGAGGTTGCCGGGGCTGATGCCCAGTTCGTTGGCAATTTCCAGGGTGGACACGTTCGGTTCGCCCTGCTGGTTGAACAGTTGCAGGGCACATTCGAGGATACGGTCGCGAGTCTTCATCCAGTCGGCATGCTCATCGGGTCAGCACATAGGTGCCCGGCGCCGGGCCCAGCGGTGGGTAGGTGGCATTGCCCAGCTCGTTGCGCGGTGCCTTGAGCGGGCCGGAGCGCGGGGTGATCCACTCCAGCCACAACGGCCACCAGCTGCCTTCGCTGCGCTTGGCATCGTGGAACCAGGCACGCGGGTCGCTGGACAGCTTGGGGTTGGCCAGGTAATAGGCCTTGGGGTTGCCGGGCGGGTTGATGATGCTCTGGATGTGCCCGCTGTTGGCCAGTACGAAGCGCCGGTCGCCACCCAGCAGCAAGGTCGAGCGGTACACTGCATCCCACGGGGTGATGTGGTCGTTGCTGCCAGCAACGGTGAAGCTGTCCAGCTCGACTTTCTTCAGGTCGATGGGTGTACCGCATACCTCCAGCCCGGCGGGGTGGGTAAGCGGGTTGAGCTTGAAGAAGTCCAGCAGGTCGCCGTGCAGTGCGGCGGGCAGGCGCGTGCTGTCGGCGTTCCAGTACAGGATGTCGAAGGCTGGTGGTGTCTTGCCGAGCAGGTAGTTGTTGACCCAGTAGTTCCATATCAGGTCGTTGGGCCGCATCCAGGCGAAGATCCGCGCCACCTCGGCGCCATCCAGCACCCCGCGCTGGTAGGAGCGGCGCTTGGCGGCCTCGATGGTCTGCTCGTCGGCGAACAGGCTTGCAGGGCTTTCGAACTTGCTGTCCAGCAGGCTGACCAGGTAGGTGGCACTGCGTACCCGGCGTAGCTGGTGCTTGGCCTGCAGGTGGCCCTGCAGCGCGGCCATGGTCAGGCCCCCTGCGCAGGCGCCCATCAGGTTGGGGTCGCGGTTGCCGCTGATGCTGCGGCAAGCGTTGAGCGCTTCTTCCAGGGCCTGCACGTAGCTGGACAGGCCCCATTCGCGGTGGCGCGGGTCGGGGTTGCGCCAGCTGACCATGAACACCTGCAGGCCATTCTTGAGCATGTACTGGACGAAGCTGTTGGTCGAGCTCAGGTCGAAGATGTAGAACTTGTTGATCTGCGGGGGCACCACCAGCAGTGGCCGGGAGTGCTGCTTTTCGCTCATCGGCTTGTACTGGATCAGCTCCAGCAGTTCGTTGCGAAACACCACGGCGCCGGCGGTCGCGGCCAGGTTGCCGCCCACTTCGAATGCGCGCTCGTCGACCTGGCGTGGCAGGCCGTCGTTGTTGCGCAGGTCATCGAGCAGGTGGGCCACGCCGCGTACAAGGCTCAGGCCACCGCTGTTGAACAGTTCCTTGACCGCCAGCGGGTTGAGCAGCGAGTTGCTTGGTGCCAGTGCATCGTTGATCAGGTTGAACAGGAAGTGCGCACGGGCCCGGTCATCGTCGTCCAGGTGGCTTTCCTCGATCCACAGGCGGGTCTGCTTCTGCCAGGCCAGGTAGGCCTGCAGGCCGCGCCGGTAGAACGGGTTCTGGCTCCATGTCGGATCGTTGAAGCGCGCATCGCGCGGGTTCGGCTGAAACGGCGTGTCCCCCAGCATCACCCGACCCAACTGGCCACCCAGAGCCAACAGGTGATGCGCGGTATGCAGCGGGTGGCGCAAGCTTTGGCGGCTGACATTGCGCAGCGTGGAAATCAGGTCACGGCCACGCAGGCCGAGGATGGCGTTCTGCACGTTCATGCTGGTGGCGGGAAGCGTTGGCGTTCCTTTGGCCGGTTTGTCTTTCATGGCAACACTCCCTCGTCCTGACCTGGTGCTTCATGACTAAACATATTCGCTGATTTAGCAGGGTCTCTGTGGGAGCGGGTTCACCCGCGAACACCGGCGAAGCCGGTGCCATGCACCGAGTTGGATTCTTCGCGGGTGAACCCGCTCCCACAGGGCCCCAAATCGCCCTCACACACCCGAAGCCGGGCGGGGATGCATGACAGCGCGCTGTCGTTCTTGCTGAAGGAACTTCATGATGATCGGGGCGACGGCCTCGGCCCGGGTGATCAGGAACAGATGACCGTCGTCGATAATGTGTAGCTGGGCATTGGGAATTCGCCAGGCCAGCAGACGCATGTTGATCAGTGGGATCAGCGGGTCGTCGTCGCCTGCAAGCACCAGGGTCGGCTGCTGGATCTTGTGCAGCCAGTGGATGCTGGTCCAGCCAAGCCCGGCGAACAGCTGCCAGTAGTAGCCCATCTTGCCGCCGGAGCGCACCTTGGCGGCGTGCTGCATGGCCAGCTCCGGGTCCCGCCGGAAGCCGCCGCCGTAGATCAGCGGCGCGATGCGGATGACATGCGAGGGCTGCACGTAGCGCCGTGGGCTGGCCATCATCCACAGCACCTTGGGCTTGCCCGGTACCATCACTGCACCGGCGGCAGTGGCGGCCAGCACCAGCTTCTTGCAGCGCTCGGGGTAGTCATGGGCGAACTGCTGAGCCAGGGCGCCCCCCCAGGACACGCCGATGACATTGACCTGGCCGTAATCGAGGTAGTCGAGCATGCGCGCCGTCAGCTTGGCCAGGCCGGGGAAGCGGTACGGGTGGCGCGGCGTGGACGAGCCGCCGACCCCAGGCACATCGAAGGCAATGACTTCCAGGTCCGGGTCCAGTGCTTCGATGAACGGGAACACCAGCTCCAGGTTGGCGCCGATGCCGTTGAAGATCAGCAAGGGCGTCAGGTGCGGTTTGCCCGGGCGGACGGCGGTGCGGATGGACTGGTTGTCCAGCTCGACGGTCCTGAAGATATAGGGTTGCGGCATGCACGTGACTCATGGGGTGAAATGAACACCGTGGCTCCCCGCTGGGGCCACGGCGCTGCTGCTCAACGTTCGTGAACGTAGGTGCCCGGGGCGGCTTCGCCAGCGGCGTAGGCACGGTTGCCCAGGCGGGTCGGCGCCTTCTTCAGCTCGCCGGCACGCTCGGCCAGCCAGCTCTGCCAGTGCAGCCACCAGGAGTCGGCATGCTTGGTGGCGTTTTCCTGCCAGGCCACCGGATCACCCGGGCGATCGGCACCGGTCATGAAGCGCGCCTTGGGGTTGCCTGGTGGGTTGAGGATGCTCTGGATGTGGCCGCTGTTGGACAGCACGAACTCGATCTTGCCGCCGAACAGGTGCGCCGAGCGGTAGCACGACTGCCAGGGGGTGATGTGGTCGTTGGTGCCGGCGAGGCTGTAGATATCGCATTTGACCTGTTTCAGGTCGATCGGGGTACCGCACACTTCCATGGCGTCCGGGCGTGTCAGTGGGTTGCTCTTGAACATCTCGATCAGGTCGCCGTGGAAAGCCGCCGGCAAGCGCGTGGTGTCGTTGTTCCAGAACAGGATGTCGAACACCGGCGGCTCGTTGCCGAGCAGGTAGTTGTTGACCCAGTAGTTCCAGATCAGGTCGTTGGGGCGCATCCAGGCGAACACCTTGGCCATCTCGCTGCCTTCCAGCACGCCAGCCTGGTAGGAATGGCGCTTGGCGGCTTCCAGGGTCTGCTCGTCGACGAACAGCGCGACCTGGTTGTCCAGGGTGGTGTCCAGCACGCTCACCAGCAGGGTCAGGGCATTGACCTTGTTCTCGCCGAGGGCGGCATAGTGGCCGACCAATGCCGTGCAGGTGATGCCGCCGGAGCAGGCACCGAGCATGTTCAGGTCTTTGCTGCCGGTAATCGCCAGCACCGCGTCGACCGCCTCCTTGAGCGCATCGATGTAGGTGGACAGGCCCCATTCGCGCTGGGCTTTGGTCGGGTTGCGCCAGCTGATGATGAAAGTCTGTTGCTGCGAGCGCAGGCAGTAGCGCGCCAGGCTCTTTTCCGGGCTCAGGTCGAATACGTAGAACTTGTTGATCTGCGGCGGCACCACCAGCAACGGCCGGGCGTGAACCTGTTCGGTGATAGGGCTGTACTGGATCAGCTCGAGCACATCGTTGCGGTAGACCACGGCGCCGTCGCTGGTACCCAGGTTCTTGCCCACCTCGAAGGCGTCCATGTTCACCTGGCTGGGCATACCGCCGTTGTTGACCATGTCCTTGGCAAGGTTGGACAGGCCGTCGAGCAGGCTCTTGCCACCGGTTTCGAAGAAGCGTTTGACCGCCGCCGGGTTGGAAAGGGTGTTGGTCGGAGCCATGGCTTCGGTCATCAGGTTGATGACGAACTGGCCGCGGCTGATGTCCTGGGGCGACAAGTCGCTGCTGCCGATCCAGTCCTGCAGCTCCTTGCGCCAGGCCAGGTAGGTTTGCAGGTAGCGGCGGTAGAGTGGGTTGTGGCTCCATGCCGGGTCATTGAAGCGACGGTCGTCGCTTTCCGGGGCAAGGCTGGACTTGCCCAGCAGCACGTTCTTCAGCTCCAGGCCAAAGTGCGCCACATGCTTGGCGCTGTGCAGCGGTTGGCGTACGGCCTGGCGCAGCACGGTGCGTGCCGAGCTCAACAGGTCCTTGCGCCGGATACCGATGACAGGGTTCAGCCCCAGGGTGTTTTCCGAGGCTTGCCGCTGCAACTCATCGTTGTTCTTGTTACTCATCTAAGACGCTCCGTTGTCCTGAGACGAGTACCGGTTGCTGTGACAGGTGCACAGTTCTGAGCCCGGTACTGCTACTCGGGTGACCAGTGATAAGGAACAGCGGTGCTGCGAGGGTTCTGTCTACCTGCAAATGGATGCAGGGAGCTTGCCAGCCTCATTGGTTACCCGACTTTCATGTAATGCGCAAGACAGCCCTTCACTGGGCTGTCTGTAGGCCATTCAAACAGATGAATCTAGAAAATGCGCTCTAAACCTTTCAGGCCTTGCGCTAGAGCATCAGTTTGACCACCGACTCGGCGGGGTCGCGGGATTTTCCGGCCTTGTGCAGTTCGTCGAGGTACTCGGCCCACAGCTGTTCCTGGCGCAGGCACAGCTGCTCGAGATATTCCCAGGTGAACAGGCCGCTGTCATGGCCGTCGTCGAAGGTCAGTTTCAGTGCATATTGGCCGGCAGGTTCCAGGCCGCTGAGGCCGACGTTGATCTTGCCGAACTGCAGGATGGGGTTGCCGTGGCCCTGGACCTCGGCGGAGGGGGAATGCACGCGCAGGAACTCGGCGGGCAGGTGGTAGACCTCGCCGGGGGCGTAGGTGAGGCTTAGGGTTTTCGAGGCTTTGTGCAGGTTGATGGCGGTGGGCAGGCGGGCCATGGGCAGAGTCTCTCCGGAGCTGATGAAGCACAGCTTCCAGCTTATGGGCGAGGGATTCAAGGGCCCTTTCGCGGGTAAACCCGCTCCCACAGGGTCATCACATACCTTGGAATTGTGGTGACCCTGTGGGAGCGGGTTTACCCGCGAAGAAGGTGAAACCAGTCTTACAGGATGTAACGCGACAGGTCTTCGTTCTGCGCCAGCTCACCCAGGTGGCTGTTCACATACGCCGCGTCGATCTGGATCGGCGCTTCGTCATGGGTGCTGGCCAGGTCGCCAGCGCTGAACGACACCTCTTCGAGCAAACGCTCGAGCAGGGTGTGCAGGCGGCGGGCACCGATGTTCTCGGTCTTCTCGTTGACCTGGTAGGCAATTTCGGCCAGGCGCTTGATACCGTCGGCGAGGAACTCGATGTTCAGGCCTTCGGTCTTGAGCAGAGCCTGGTACTGTTCGGTCAACGACGCGTGCGGCTCCTGCAGGATGCGCTCGAAGTCTTCAGGAGTCAGGGCCTTGAGCTCCACGCGGATCGGCAGGCGGCCTTGCAGCTCGGGCACCAGGTCGCTCGGCTTGCTCAGGTGGAACGCGCCCGAGGCAATGAACAGGATGTGGTCGGTCTTGACCATGCCCAGCTTGGTGTTGACAGTGCAGCCTTCGATCAGCGGCAGCAGGTCGCGTTGCACGCCTTCACGGGACACATCGGCACCGCCAACATTGCCACGCTTGGCAACCTTGTCGATTTCGTCGATGAACACGATGCCGTGCTGCTCGACCGCTTCCAGGGCCTTGGCCTTGAGCTCTTCCTCGTTGACCAAGCGGCTCGCTTCTTCATCACGAACCATCTTCAGCGCTTCTTTGACCTTCAGCTTGCGCGCCTTGCGCTTGCCTTTGCCCATGTTGGCGAACAGGCTCTGCAGCTGGTTGGTCATTTCTTCCATGCCGGGCGGCGCGGCAATTTCGACGCCCACGGCATCGGCCACTTCGATCTCGATTTCCTTGTCGTCCAGCTGGCCTTCGCGCAGGCGCTTGCGGAACAGCTGACGGGTGTTGGAGTCGCTGCTGGTCTGCGCGGCTTCTTCGCTGAAGCTGGTCACGCGTGCCTGTGGCAGCAGGG
Source organism: Pseudomonas inefficax (assembly GCF_900277125.1). Taxonomy (GTDB): domain Bacteria; phylum Pseudomonadota; class Gammaproteobacteria; order Pseudomonadales; family Pseudomonadaceae; genus Aquipseudomonas; species Aquipseudomonas inefficax. Next base: position 33,116 of record NZ_OPYN01000232.1, on the reverse strand, counting down.
CATCGAGGATGCGGTCTTCGGCGGCGTCTTCGGCGCGGTGGCGCACGCGGATGATCTCTTGCTCACGCAGCATTTTCAGCGCGGCATCGGCCAGGTCACGGATGATCGACTCGACGTCGCGACCCACATAGCCCACTTCGGTGAACTTGGTGGCTTCGACCTTGAGGAACGGCGCATTGGCCAGCTTGGCCAGGCGGCGGGCGATTTCAGTCTTGCCGACGCCGGTGGGGCCGATCATCAGGATGTTCTTCGGGGTTACTTCGGCGCGCAGCTCGGCGGGGAGCTGCATGCGCCGCCAGCGGTTACGCAGGGCGATGGCGACGGCGCGCTTGGCGTCGTCCTGGCCGATGATGTGGCGGTTGAGTTCGTGGACGATCTCGCGGGGGGTCATGGACATGATCAATTGGGTCCTGGGGCAGATGAGTCAGCGTGGAAAAGCCCCCGCACCGGGCGGGGGCGCCAGAACAGCTGAATCACTCGGCCAGGTCCTGCTCCTCGATGGTCAGGTTGTGGTTGGTGAACACGCAGATGTCGCCGGCGATGTTCAAGGCGGTTTCGGCGATTTCACGGGCCGAGAGGTCGGTCTTGTTCAGCAGGGCGCGGGCTGCGGCTTGGGCGTAGGCACCACCGGAACCCATGGCGATCAGGCCGTCTTCGGGTTCGACCACGTCGCCGTTGCCGGTGATGATCAGGGAGGCGTCTTTGTTGGCCACGGCCAGCATGGCCTCCAGGCGGCTCAGGGAACGGTCGGTACGCCATTCCTTGGCCAGCTCGACGGCGGCACGGACCAGGTGACCCTGATGTTTCTCGAGCTGGCCTTCAAAGCGCTCGAACAGGGTGAACGCATCGGCGGTGGCGCCGGCGAAGCCCGCGATGACCTGGCCGTGGTACAGGCGGCGCACCTTCTTGGCGTTGCCTTTCATCACGGTATTGCCGAGGGATACCTGGCCGTCGCCGCCCATGACGACTTTGCCGTTACGGCGGACAGAAACGATGGTGGTCAAGGGGAGAGTCTCCACGCAGCGGGGCGAAAGTGCCTGATGCAGACTCATATGGGGGTGAGGGGAAGGATTTCAACTGCGGGGGATGAATGGTCGGGCCGGGCAGGTAGATCTGTGTTGGGTCATTCGCGGGTAAACCCGCTCCCACAGGTATTGCGCTGTCCTTGAAAACAGCGGGATCCCTGTGGGAGCGGGTTTACCCGCGAATGGCTTTACTCAGGCCTCGTGGCAAACATGCCCATCGACCAAGGTATAACGCACCGCACCCGGCAGGCAGTGGCCGATGAACGGGCAGTTTTCGCCGCGCGAGAACCACTGCTCGCCAGCCACGGTCGAGGCTTGCGGGTCGAACAGCACCAGGTCGGCCGCGCTACCCACTTTCAGCTCGCCGGCCGGCAGGCGCAGGGCCGCCGCCGGGCCGCTGCTCAGGCGGGCCAGCAAGGTTGGCAGGTCGAGCAGGCCGTCCTGCACCAGGGTCATGGCCAGCGGCAGCAGCAGTTCGACGCTGCTGATGCCCGGCTCGGTGGCGCCGAACGGGGCCAGCTTGGCGTCGCGCTCGTGCGGCTGGTGGTGGCTGGAAATCGCCTGGATCACCCCCGACTTCACGGCCTCGCGCAGGCCGTCGCGGTCAGCGGCGGTGCGCAGCGGCGGCTGCACGTGGTACAGGCTGGAGAACTCGCGCAGCGATTCGTCGGTGAGAATCAGCTGGTACAGCGCCACATCGGCGGTTACCGGCAGGCCCAGGGCCTGGGCCTGGGCGATCAGCCGCGCGCCACGGGCGCTGGTAATCTGGGTAAAGTGCGCACGCACGCCGGTCTGTTCCACCAGCAGCAGGTTGCGCGCCAGGGCCACGGTCTCGGCGGTTTCCGGAATGCCCGGCAGGCCGAGGAAGCTGGCCATGGCACCTTCATGGGCCAGGCCACCTTGGGCCAGGTCGCGGTCCTGGGAGTGGAACACCACGGTCAGGTCGAAGGTGGCGGCGTACTCCAGGGCGCGGGCCAGGGTACGGTTGTTGGGGATTTCCTTCAGGCCATTGCCGAAGGCCACGCAACCGGTGTCGCGCAGGGCCACCAGCTCGGCCAGTTGCTCGCCTTCCAGGCCCTTGGTCAGGGCGCCGATCGGGTAGACCTTGCTGTTGGCAGCCTCGCGGGCGCGGTCGAGGATCAATTCGGCCACGGCCGAGGTGTCCAGCACCGGCTTGGTCTGCGGCGGGCAGCACAGGCTGGTGACGCCGCCGGCGACGGCGGCGCGGGTTTCGCTGGCGATGTTGCCTTTGCGGCTGTAGCCCGGCTCGCGCAGCGACACGCCGAGGTCTACCAGGCCGGGCGCGGCGACCAGGCCATCAGCCTGGATCGTGCGGCTGGCGCTGAACCCGGCCGGGGCGGCGCCGATGGCGGCGATGCGGCCGCCGTCCAGGTGCAGGTCGGTGACCTGGTCCAGGCCGCTGTTGGGATCGATGACCCGGGCGCCGAGAATACTGATGGTCACTGGGCGTTCTCCTGGTCGAATTGACGTTGCGCGTTCTGCCCGCTCATGGCCATGGACAGCACGGCCATGCGCACGGCGATGCCGTAGGTGACCTGGTTGAGAATCACCGAGTGCTTGCCGTCGGCCACCGCCGACTCGATTTCCACGCCACGGTTGATCGGGCCCGGGTGCATGACGATGGCGTCGGGCTTGGCACCGGCCAGACGCGCGGTGGTCAGGCCGAACAGGCGGTAGAACTCGCCTTCGCTGGGCAGCAGGCCACCGGCCATGCGCTCGCGCTGCAGGCGCAGCATGATCACCACATCGACGTCCTTGAGGCCTTCGGCGAGGTCGGTGTACACCTTCACGCCGTACTGCTCGATACCGATCGGAATCAGGGTTTTCGGGCCGATCACGCGGATGTCCGGGCAACCCAGCGCTTTGAGCGCCAGCATGTCGGAACGCGCCACGCGCGAGTGCAGGATGTCGCCGACGATGGCCACCGACAGGTTCTCGAAGCTGCCCTTGTGGCGGCGGATGGTCAGCATGTCGAGCATACCCTGGGTCGGGTGCGCATGGCGGCCGTCACCGCCGTTGATCACGGCTACTTCCGGGCACACGTGTTCGGCGATGAAGTGCGCGGCACCGGAGTCGGAGTGGCGCACCACGAACATGTCGGCGGCCATGGCTTCGAGGTTGCGCAGGGTGTCGAACAGGGTTTCGCCCTTGCTGGTCGAGGAGGTCGACACGTTCAGGCTGATCACGTCGGCCGACAGGCGCTGGGCCGCCAGTTCGAAGGTGGTACGGGTGCGGGTGGAGTTCTCGAAGAACACGTTGCACACGGTCTTGCCGCGCAGCAACGGGACTTTCTTCACGGCCCGGGCACCGACTTCCAGGAAGGAGTCGGCGGTGTCGAGGATCTCGGTGAGCAGTTCGCGGGGCAAACCGTCGAGCGAGAGGAAGTGGCGCAGCTGGCCCTGATCATTGAGCTGCAGCGGGCGCTTGGCGTCGATTGGCGTCATCGCGGGGGACTCTTAAAGGGCGGAAGCGGAGGCGAGGTCCTGGCGCTCGAGGGCGAGCGGTGCGGGTCCGGTCAATTTTACCCGTTCATGGGCGGCCAGCGACAGGGTGGCGCCGAGTACATTCGGGCGGATTGGCAGTTCGCCGGCAACCAGGTCCAGCAGGCAGACCAGGGTGACGCTGGCCGGGCGGCCATAATCGAACAGTTCGTTGAGCGCGGCACGCACCGTGCGGCCGCTCATCAGCACGTCATCCACCAGCACCAGGTGCTGGCCCTCGACCTCGAACGGCAGCTCGGACGGGCGCACTTGCGGGTGCAGGCCGTTCTGGCTGAAGTCGTCGCGGTAGAACGAGACGTCCAGGGTGCCCATGGGGCTGGTGTCGCCCATGGCTTCCTGCAGGGCCTGGGCAACCCAGACGCCGCCGGTGCGGATACCGATGTAGCGCGGCTCGGTAATTGCCCGGCGGGCCAGGTGGGCGCGTAGGTCGTCAGCCATCTGCCGGATCAGCTCGGCGGGATTGGGTAGGCTCATTGCGGGCTCCTCGGAAGGGTGCGCCGGGCGCGCCCGGCGGCAAAGATGATCAGGTATTGGCCTCCAGCCAGCCTTGCAGCAACAGGGCGGCGGCGATGGCATCGACCGGGTTGTCGCGGTAGCTGCCGCGCTGGCCGCCACGGGCCATGCGCTCACCCTTGGCCTCGAAGGTGGTCAGGCGTTCGTCGTGAGTGTGCACAGGCAGGTTGAAGCGGCCGTTCAGGCGGCGGGCGAACTTTTCCGCGCGGGCGCTCATTTCGCTGGGGGTGCCGTCCATGTTGAGCGGCAGGCCCACGACGATGGCGTCGGGCTTCCATTCGGCAATCAGCTTTTCCACCTGGGCCCAGTCCGGCGCGCCGTTCTGGGCCTTCAGGGTGCACAGCTCGCGGGCCTGGCCGGTGACCACCTGGCCGACGGCCACACCAATCTGTTTGCTGCCGTAGTCGAAGCCCAGCAGCAGGCGTAGTTCAGGGTGCAATTCAGCCATCAGGCGTGGCCCGCCTGGCTGGTCAGCAGGTTCAGGTTGATGCCCAGGCTGGCGGCAGCGGCTTCCAGGCGCAGGTCGCTGGCCTTGCCGAAGATGATTTCCGGGTCGAACGGGCAGTTGAGCCAGGCGTTGTCGGCCAGTTCCTCTTCCAGTTGTCCCGCTTCCCAGCCGGCATAGCCCAGGGTGATCAGGCTCTGTTTCGGGCCGACTCCGGCGGCGATGGCCAACAGAATATCCTGCGACGTGGTCAGCGACAGCCCTTCCAGCGCCACGGTGGCCTGGAAGCTGCACTCGCTGCTGTGCAGCACGAAGCCACGGTCGGTCTGTACCGGGCCACCTTGGTAGATCGGCACCTGCAAGGTGCTGGCCGGTGGCATTTCGTCCGGGCGCAGCTGCTCAAGGATGTCGGCCAGGTTCAGCTCCTGCGGCCGGTTTACCACCAGGCCCATGGCGCCATGGGCGTTGTGCTCGACGATGTACGTGAGGGTCTGGGCGAAGTTCGGATCGGCCATGTGCGGCATGGCGATCAGGAACTGATGCTTGAGGTAGCTCGGCGTGAGGGTTTTCATGGGGATAGTGTGGCGCCAGGTGGCGAGGCTGACAAGGTGCGTAACGAGGCTTGCGCGTTCCCTGTGGGAGCGGGTTTACCCGCGAATGCGCCAGATCAGGCAATGATGTCGCTCAGTCGGACGCTTTCGCGGGTAAACCCGCTCCCACAGGGACCGCGTATTACCGCAGGTCAGTTACTGGACAAACGGTCCCCACGGGCAAAGCGCCAGGTGCGGATGATCTCCAGCCGGTCAAACTCGGCCAAATCCCCGGTAAACGGCGCAAACGGCGCCGCCAGCCGGACGATGCGCTGCGCCGCCTGGTCCAGCACCGGCTGCCCGGACGACTCCAGTACCAGCACCTCATACAGCGAACCATCGCGGTTGATCGACACCATCATGCGCAAGTTGCCGTAGATCTGCTGCCGACGCGCTTCGTCGGGGTAGTTCAGGTTGCCCACCCGCTCGACCTTCTTGCGCCACTCTTCCTTGTACCAGGCACCCTTGTCGCGCATGGTCGAGGCGGCGTTGAGCCGGTGGATGCGCGGGCGTTTGGCGTACATCTGCTGCTCGTTGGACAGCTCCGCCTCCAGGCTGGCGATCTGGCTGGACAACTGCGAGCTGTCGAAGTCTGGTGCCGGGGCTGCCGGCTTGGGCTGCGGCTTGCTTTCCTTCGGCTTGGGCTCGACTTTCTGCGGCTTGGGCGCCTTGGTCACCACTGCCGACTTCTCGGGCGTAGGCGGCGGTGTTACCTCGGGCCTGGCCGCGGGTGGCGGGGTGATCTTGTTGATCTTGCTGTCCTGGAACGGTGCCAGTTCGGTGGTCTTGGGCACCGCTTTCTTGTCCAGGGTGCCGCTGCCCTGCTGGTTGTCCTGGGCCTGGAAGTCGGCCTTCTCCGGCGCCTTCTCGCTCTTGAAGGTGGCCAGGGTGATGTCCATGGTGTGGCGGATTTCGGCAGGCTTGACCACGCTGAAGCCGACACCGAGGATCAGCGCCAGGTGCACCAGGGCAGCCAGGAACAGGGTAAAGCCGAGCCGGTCCACCGGGCGAACACGGGGAGGCAGCAGGTCGGCGGGGATGTCAGCGGGCAGCGTCATCGGGTTTCCAGCAACCGCAGGGCGGGGTAGCAGGCCAGGCCAAAAGGACCCGCATCATACCCCACTCTGGGTTGTAGCCGTGCGTCGGCGGTCAGCGCGCCTTCAGCTGGCGATCAATGGCATCCATCAATTGCCCGCCGATGTCGGTGTTGTAGGCGGCATCGATCTCGCGGATGCAGGTGGGGCTGGTGACGTTGATTTCGGTGAGGTAGTCGCCGATCACGTCAAGACCCACGAACATCAGGCCCTTCTCGCGCAGGGTCGGGCCGACCTGGGCGGCGATCCAGCGGTCGCGGTCGGTCAGCGGGCGTGCTTCGCCACGGCCGCCGGCGGCCAGGTTGCCACGGGTCTCGCCGCTGGCCGGGATACGCGCCAGGCAAAAGTCCACCGGTTCGCCGTCGATCATCAGGATGCGCTTGTCGCCGTCGACGATCTGCGGCAGGTATTCCTGCGCCATGATCTGCTGGTTGCCATGCTGAGTCAGGGTTTCCAGGATCACCGACAGGTTCGGGTCGTCCTTGCGGTGGCGGAACACCGAGGCGCCGCCCATGCCGTCCAGCGGCTTGAGGATTACGTCACCACGGCTGTTGGCGAACTCGCGCAGGATGTCGACACGGCGGCTGACCAGGGTCGGCGCCATGCACTGCGGGAATTGGGTGGCGAACAGTTTTTCGTTGCAGTCGCGCAGGCTCTGGGGGCGGTTGACCACCAGCACGCCTTCGCGTTCGGCCTGCTCCAGCAGGTAGGTGCTGTAGACGAACTCCATGTCGAAGGGCGGGTCCTTGCGCATCAGGACCACATCCAGCTCGGCCAGCGCGCTGTCCTGCTCCTCGCCCAGCTCGAACCAGCGGACCGGGTCGGCGAACACTTTCAGCGGGCGCATCTGCGCACGGGCCTGGCCGGCGCCCAGGTACATATCGCGCTGCTCCATGTAGAACAGGCTCCAGCCGCGTGCCTGGGCGGCCAGCAGCATGGCCAGCGAGCTGTCCTTCTTGTAGGAGATGGACGCGATGGGGTCCATGACAATGCCGAGGCGAACGCTCATGGGGTGGTTCCTCTTGGCGGCGGGTGGCCGCGATGGATCGAAAGAAAAGTGGCTCAGGGTGGCGCCGTGAACGCCGCCGGTCAAGGGGCGCCGCAGATGGAACGGCCACCCGGAGTGTGCTAAAAATGCCAGTCACGAGGCTGCACGACAGGCCCTGAGGGGCGCGCGATCTTTGTGGGAGCGGCCTTGTGTCGCGAAAGGGGCGCGCAGCGGCCCCCAGAATTTCGGCAAATGGTAGCCCAAGAGATGGAACAACCCCTGAAGGTGATGGTGATCGACGATTCGCGCACGATCCGCCGCACCGCGCAGATGTTGCTCGGTGAAGCGGGCTGCGAGGTGATCACCGCCAGCGATGGCTTCGATGCCCTGGCCAAGATCGTCGACCACCAGCCCAGCATCATCTTCGTCGATGTGCTGATGCCGCGCCTGGACGGCTACCAGACCTGCGCGGTGATCAAGCACAACAGTGCCTTCAAGGACACCCCGGTCATTCTGCTGTCGTCCCGTGACGGCCTGTTCGACAAGGCCCGCGGCCGGGTGGTCGGTTCCGACCAGTTCCTGACCAAACCGTTCAGCAAGGAAGAACTGCTCGACGCGATCCGCGCCCACGTGCCCGGTTTTGCCGCAGCCCAACAACACGCACCCTGACCGCGCCCCGCCATGGCACGGTCTTTCTTTCCTGATGGGGAACCAGCATGGCCCGAGTTCTGATTGTCGACGACTCGCCGACAGAGATGTACCGATTGACCGAATGGCTGGAAAAGCACGGCTACCAGGTGCTCAAGGCCAGCAACGGTGCCGATGGCGTGGCCCTGGCCCGGCAGGACAAGCCCGACGCGGTGCTGATGGATATCGTCATGCCTGGCATGAACGGCTTCCAGGCCACCCGCCAGCTCAGCAAGGACCCGGAAACCAGCGCCATCCCAGTGATCGTGGTCACCACCAAGGACCAGGAAACCGACCGTATCTGGGCCACGCGCCAGGGCGCTCGTGACTTCCTGACCAAACCGGTGGAAGAGGACGCGCTGATCGCCAAGCTCAAAGAGGTGCTTGGGGCTTGACCACCCGCCCGCAGGGCGCGTCGCTGACCGCCTTCGAGTTGTTGCTGGACATCGACCGGCGCTGCCGCCTGCTGGTCGCCGACCAGCCGCCGCAGGATATCCGCCTGCAACAGTGGAGCGGCATCGGCTTTCGCATTGCCGGGCAATGGTTCGTCGCGCCCATGGGCGAGGTGGCCGAGGTGCTGCGCGAACCGCGCAGCAGCCGCGTCCCCGGCGTGCAGCCATGGGTGTGCGGGGTAGCCAATCTGCGCGGCCGGTTGTTGCCGGTGATGGACCTGAGCAGCTTCTTCGGCCTGGGCCATGCCGCCCCTGGCAAGCAGCGGCGGGTGCTGGTGCTGGACCGCGAGGACCTGTTCGTCGGCCTGCTGGTGGACGAGGTGCTGGGCCTGCAGCACTTTGCCCTGGACAGCCTGCAACTGTCGCCACCACAACCTCTGATCCGCGCCGCTGCCCCCTTCGTGCAGGGGCACTTCCCGCGTGAACGCAACTGGGCGATCTTTAGCCCCTTCGCCCTGGCCCAGGCGCCGGGCTTTCTCGATGTGGCGTTATAGGACCTGCGAACGTGAACAAGCCTGCCACCCCCGTCACCAGCGTGACCCCACGTACCCGCAGCATCGCGCAGATCACCGTGCTGTTCCTGATCCTGATCCTGTCGATCATCCTGCTGTTCGCCAACTTTGCCTACCTGAACACCCAGTCCAACTACGACAAGCAGTACATCGGCCACGCCGGTGAACTGCGGGTGCTGTCGCAGCGCATCGCCAAGAACGCCACCGAAGCCGCCACCGGCAAGGCCCTGGCCTTCAAGCTGCTATCGGACGCGCGCAACGATTTCGAACGGCGCTGGGGCTACTTGCGTGAAGGTGACAAGTCCACCGGCCTGCCACCTGCGCCGCCCACGGTGCGTGACGAGATGGAAGCGGTACGCCGCGACTGGGAAAACCTGCGCAAGAACACCGACACCATCCTGGCCAGCGAGCAGACCGTGCTGTCGCTGCACCAGGTGGCGGCGACCCTGGCCGAGACCGTGCCGCAGTTGCAGGTGGAATACGAGAAAGTGGTCGAGATCCTGCTGCAGAGCGGTGCCCCGGCCAACCAGGTGGCGGTAGCCCAGCGCCAGCTGCTGCTGGCCGAACGCATTCTCGGCTCGGTCAACACAGTGCTGGCCGGTGACGATGCCGCGGCCCAGGCAGCCGACGCCTTTGGCCGCGATGCCGGGCGCTTCGGCCAGGTACTCGAGGGCATGCTCAGTGGCAACGCGGCGATCCAGGTGACCCGCGTAGAGGACGCCGATGCCCGCGCGCGCCTGGCTGAAATTGCCGAGCTGTTCCAGTTCGTTGCAGGCTCGGTGGATGAAATCCTCGAAACATCGCCAGAGCTGTTCCGCGTGCGGGAGGCAGCAGGCAACATCTTCAGCCTGTCGCAAACCCTGCTCGATGAGGCCTCGCACCTGGCCAACGGTTTCGAGAACCTGGCCGGCGGGCGCACGCTCGACACCGTCGGCGGTTATGCCCTGGGCCTTCTGGCGCTGGCTTCGATCATCCTCATCGGCCTGGTCATGGTACGCACCACCAACCGCCAGCTGCGCGAGACGGCGGAAAAGAACGAACGCAACCAGCAGGCGATCATGCGCCTGCTCGACGAAATCGAAGAGCTGGCTGACGGCGACCTGACCGTGACCGTATCGGTGACCGAGGACTTCACCGGCGCCATTGCCGATTCGATCAACTATTCCGTGGACCAGTTGCGCGACCTGGTCGCCACCATCAACCACAGCGCCGTACAGGTCGCTGCTGCCGTGCAGGACACACAGAACACCGCACGCCAGCTGGCGAAGGCCTCCGAGCACCAGGCCGAACAGATCAGCGAGGCATCCGAGGCGGTCGGCGACATGGTCGAATCGATCGACCGGGTTTCAGCGCATGCCTATGAGTCTGCCAAGGTGGCCGAGCGCTCTGTGGCAATCGCCAACAAGGGCAACGAGGTGGTGCACAACACCATCAACGGCATGGACAACATTCGCGAGCAGATCCAGGATACTGCCAAACGGATCAAGCGCCTCGGTGAATCGTCCCAGGAAATCGGCGATATCGTCAGCCTGATCGACGACATTGCCGACCAGACCAACATCCTGGCCCTCAACGCGGCGATTCAGGCTTCGCTGGCTGGCGAGGCCGGCCGTGGGTTCGCCGTGGTCGCCGACGAAGTGCAGCGCCTGGCCGAACGTTCGTCGTCGGCCACCCGGCAGATCGAGGCGCTGGTGCGCACCATCCAGGCCGACACCAACGAGGCGGTGATCTCCATGGAGCAGACCACCGCCGAGGTAGTACGCGGTGCCCGCCTGGCCCAGGATGCCGGGGTGGCGCTGGCCGAGATCGAAGGCGTATCGCAGAACCTCGCCGACCTTATCCACAGCATCTCCGATGCCGCCCAACTGCAGACTTCGTCTGCCGGGCAGATCTCCCACACCATGGCGGTCATCCAGCAGATTACCGCGCAGACCTCCGCCGGCTCCAGCGCCACTGCCGACAGCATCCGCCACCTGGCGCGCATGGCCAGCGAGATGCGCCGTTCGGTGTCCGGGTTCACCCTGCCGCCACCAGCAGAGCCCAAGTGAAGAGCCCGGCTGATGAGCTCTACTGAGAAGCCGCGCCTAGGAGTGCCCATGGCTGTAGCAGCTGTAAGCCCCGAGCGCCACGACACGGTGGCGCTGGCCTGGACCAAGGCCGCCATCCTCGACTGCCTGGGCCAGGCGCGCCAGGCGCTGGAGCGCTTTGCCGGCGAGCCCGGCGACCTGTCGATGCTGGCATTCGTGGTCGACAACCTGCACCAGGTGCACGGCTGCCTGCGCATGCTCGAACTGCGCGGGGCCACGCGCCTGGCCGAAGAACTGGAGCTATTCGCCAAGGCCCTGGCCGATGGCCAGGTCAGCCCCCGCGGTGATTGCCTGGGCGCATTGTTCCGCGGCCTGGAGCAACTGCCGTCGTATCTGGAGCGCCTGCGCGGCGCCCGCCACGACCTGCCATTGGTGATGCTGCCGCTGCTCAACCAGCTGCGGGCTTGCCGTGGCGAGGAGCCACTGGCGCAGGCCAGCCTGATCAGCGGCGCCACCCAACGCTTTGCCGGTGCCGACGACCTGGCCAACCTCGACCTGTCGCTGGGCAACTGGCGCGAGCAACTGCAGGCAGGGCCCGGACGCGATGCCCTGCGCTCGGTGGTGACTGCGCTGTGCGACGACCTGGTGCGCATCAAGGAGCGCCTGGACCAGTTCGTGCGCGGCGATCGCCAGCACAGCGAGCAGCTCGATGCCCTGCTGGCACCCTTGCGCCACGTGGCCGACACCCTGGCAGTGCTGGGCTTCCAGCAGCCACGCCGGGTGATCATCGACCAGGTGCTGGCGCTGCAGGCTCTGGCCCAGGGCGAGCGGGCGGTGGACGACGCGGTGTTGATGGATGTAGCAGGGGCCCTGCTGTATGTGGAGGCCACGCTCAATGGCATGGTCGGCCCGCTGGAGGAAAACGGCCAGGGCGGCCTGCCGGGCTCGGACCTGGCCGAGATCCGCCAACTGGTGTTGAACGAATCGCTGAACGTGCTGCAGCAGGCCAAGGACCTGATTGGTGATTGCCTGGAGTCCAACTGGCCGCGGCAACGCCTGCAGCCTTTGCCCGGGCTGTTGCAGCAGATTCGCGGTGCGCTGGCGATGTTGATGCTACCGGCGGTGGCCGAGCTGTTTGCCGGTTGCGCCAGCTATGTGCAGCGCTGGCTGCAACATCTGGATGTAGAACCGCCAGCCGACGAGCTGACGCACCTGGCCGAGGCCCTGAGCGCTGCCGAATGCTACTTGCAATGGCGGGTGGCGGACCCACTGGCGGATGGCCAGCCCTTCATCGAAATGGCGCGTACCAGCCTGGCGACGCTGGGTGTGCACTGCGCGCTGGTCGAGGCCACCGCAGGCCACGATGGCAGCGCTGATGGCATCGACGACGAGCTGCGTGAAGTGTTTCTCGACGAGGCTGGTGAACTGCTGCCGGAAATCGAGCGCCATTGGTTGCGCTGGCGTGCCGACAACCAGCAGCGCGAGGCACTGGCAGAAGTGCGCCGCGCCTTGCATACGCTCAAGGGCAGCGGGCGCATGGTACATGCCGAGGCGGTGGCCGAGCTGGCCTGGGGCGCCGAGCACCTGTTGAACCGGGTACTCGAGGGCCGCAGCGTGCTCAGCCCGGAAGGCGTAGTGGCCCTGCAGCAGGTCTTCGTTCACCTGCCCGACCTGCTGGCCGATTTTGCCGCAGGCCAGTTGCCGCAACTGACGGAAATCGAGCAACTGGCCGGGCACCTGCATGCCCTGGCCGAAAATGATGCCCCGGTGGCGGCTGACATCGACGGCCTCGACCCGCAATTGCTGGATATTTTTCGCAGCGAGGCGCAGGGCCACCTGGCCAGCCTGGATGCTTTTCTGCAGGGCGCCGACGGCCACGATACGCAGGTCAGCGATGGCCTGCAGCGCGCCCTTCACACGCTCAAGGGCAGTGCCGCCATGGCCGGGGTGATGCCAGTCGCCGAACTGGCCACCGCCTTCGACCGCCTGGCACGTGAATACAAGGGCCACCAACTGCCCCTGCAAATGGCCGAGATCGAATGGCTGGAAGCTGCGCGCTCGCTGTTCCATTTGGGCCTGGCGCAACTCGACAGCACACCGCTGGCGGCCATCCCCGGCGCCGCAGAGCTGATCGAGCAGGTCGGCCAGGCGGTGGACGGGCACCTGGCCAGCTTGCATGGCGACCCGCAGCATGCGCGGCGTAGCAAGCGCGACCCGCAATTGACTGCCAGTTTCCTGGCCCAGGCCATGGATATCCTGCTGGAAGCCGAGTCGTTGCTGTCACGCTGGCAGGAGCAGCCCGGCCAGCGCGATGCGCTGGAAACCCTGCTCGACGAACTGACATCCCTGGGCCACGCCGCACACCTGGCCGACCTGTGGCAAATGGATGATGTGTGCGAGGCTTTGCTCGACCTGTACGGCGCCGTTGAGGAGGGCAGTCTGCCCGCTGATGCACGGTTCTTCGCCCATGTGCAGCGGGCCCATGAGGCCCTGCTCGACATGCTCGACGAAGTGGCGGCTGGGCAGGACATCCCGCCCAGGGCAGAGCTGGTCGACAGCCTGCGCAACCTGCTAGGTCAGGCCCTGGCACCGGAGGCCACTGGCCTGGTGGGCATCGACACCGTCACGCCGCTGCACCCGGACATGGACCTGGCCGATACCCTTGGCCTGGGGCAGGCGCACAACCCTTTGCTTCCGCCTGTGGCCGAACCGCTGATCGAAGAGCCGGAAAGCCCGGGCGAAGAGCTGCTGGACGTCTTCCTCGAAGAAAGCTCGGACATCGTCGAGAGTGCCGCCGCAGCCCTGGCGCGCTGGCAGGCCGACCCGCGCAGCAGCGTCGAGGTGGACAACCTGATGCGCGACCTGCACACCCTCAAGGGCGTGGCGCGCATGGTCGAAATTGCGCCGATCGGCGACCTGGCCCACGAACTGGAGTTCCTCTACGAGCTGCTGGCCGCTGGCCGTATGCCGCCGAGCGCACCACTGTTCGCCTTGCTGCAGAACTGCCATGACCGCCTGGCGCACATGCTCGATGCCGTGCGTCTGCGGCAACCGCTGCATGCCGCCACCGCGCTGATCGACTACATCCGCAACTTCAGCTTCTCGGCCCTGGCCGACAGCGCCGCCGGCCAGGGGCCGGTCGAGGCCGCGACCAGTGAGGCGCCTGCGGCAGCTCCCGAGCGGGCGCCAGGCGACATGGTCAAGGTCGATGCCGAGTTGCTCGACGACCTGGGCAACCTGGCCGGTGAGCACTCGGTCATCCGTGGGCGCATCGAGCAGCAGGTCAACGATGCGCAGTTCACCCTCAACGAGATGGAAACCACCCTCGAGCGCATGCGCGACCAGTTGCTGCGCCTGGACATCGAGACCCAAGGGCGGATCTCCAGCCGACAGCAGTTCGAAGGCGATGCCTATGACGACTTCGACCCGCTGGAAATGGACCGCCACTCGCAGCTGCAGCAGCTGTCGCGGGCCCTGTTCGAGTCCGCCTCGGACTTGCTCGACCTCAAGGAAACCCTGGCACAGCGGGCCCAGGAGGCCTACAGCCTGCTGCAGCAGCAGGCGCGGGTGAACAGCCAGTTGCAGGAAGGCCTGACCGCTACCCTGATGGTGCCCTTCGAGCGCCTGGTACCGCGCTTGCAGCGGGTGGTGCGGCAGGTGGCCAGCGAGCTGGGCAAGCAGGTGGAGCTGGTGGTCGGCAATGCCGAGGGCGAACTGGACCGTAGCGTGCTCGAACGTATGGTGGCGCCGCTGGAGCACATGCTGCGCAACGCTGTTGACCATGGCCTGGAAAGCCGCGAAATGCGCCTGGCCGCCGGCAAGCCGGAGCAGGGCACCATTCACCTGAATCTGTTGCACGAAGGCGCCGACATCGTTATTGAAATGACCGACGACGGTGCCGGCGTGCCACTGGAAGCGGTGCGCCGCAAGGCCATAAAGCGCGGCCTGCTGGACCCGCAGGCGCAATTGAGCGATCACGAGATCCTCCAGTTCATCCTGCGCCCGGGCTTTTCCACGGCCGAGAAGATCACCCAGATTTCCGGGCGCGGCCTGGGCATGGATGTGGTACACGAGGAGGTCAAGCAGCTGGGCGGCTCGATGAGTATCGAGTCGGCCCAAGGCAAGGGCGCGCGCTTCCTGATCCGCCTGCCGTTCACCGTGTCGGTCAACCGTGCGCTGATGGTGCACCTGGGCGAAGAGCAGTACGCCATTCCGCTGAACACCATCGAGGGTATCGTCCGCGTGCCGCCGGCCGAGCTGGCGGCGTGCTACCAGCTGGACGCCCCGCGGTATGTGTATGCTGGCCACGAATACGAGCTGCGCTACCTGGGTGAGCTGCTGCAGGGTATGCCGCGCCCGGCATTGCTCGGGCAGAGCGTTCCGCTGCCGGTGCTGCTGGTGCATTCCCAGGAGCAGTCGTTCGCCATCCAGGCCGACAGCCTGTCGCCCAGCCGCGAGATCGTGGTGAAAAGCCTGGGGCCGCAGTTTGCCGCGGTTGCAGGTTTGTCGGGGGCGACGTTGCTGGGCGATGGCCGGGTGGTGCTGATTCTCGACCTGCTGGGCCAGTTGCGTGGCCAGCAGCGGCGCCTGGCGCGCCTGCCGGGCGGCGACGCGGCCCGGCGCCAGGTGTTCGGCCCGGCGCCACGGCGGTCGTTGCTGGTAATGGTGGTGGATGATTCGGTGACCGTGCGCAAAGTCACCAGCCGCCTGCTGGAACGCCATGGCATGAGCGTGCTGACGGCCAAGGACGGGGTCGATGCCATGGCCCTGCTGGAAGAACATCGCCCCGACGTGTTGTTGCTGGATATCGAGATGCCACGCATGGACGGCTTCGAGGTGGCCACACGCATCCGTCGTGACGAGCGGCTGAAAGACCTGCCGATCATCATGATCACCTCGCGCACCGGGCAGAAGCACCGCGACCGTGCCATGGCCATCGGCGTCAACGAATACCTGGGCAAGCCGTACCAGGAGTCGATCCTGTTGCAGAGCATTGCTCATTGGAGCCAGACCCATGCTTGAATTGATCGCTGGCCAGCGCAGCAGCCTGACCGGGCTTTTGCTGCCGTTGGGCGACCGTACCCTGGTGTTGCCCAACGTGGCGGTGGCTGAACTGAGTGGCCAGCGCAACCTGGTGTGCCAGCGCGGCGAGCCGGCCTGGCACCTGGGCTGGATCGACTGGCGCCAACAGCGCCTGCCGCTGATCGGTTTCGAAGCCGCATGTGGCGGAGAAACACCCTGCGGCGAGCGGGCTCGCGTGGTGGTGCTCAATGCCTTGGGTGATACCGGGCTGCGTTACCTGGCGTTGTTGCTGCAGGACATACCGCGCTCGTGCAAGCTCGACAGCCAGCTGAACTACGTGGATGTGGCGCTGGGGCGCCTGGAGCTGGCGGCGGTGCAGGTGGGTGAACAGGTGGCACGGGTGCCCGACCTGGTGGGGCTGGAGCGGCTGGTGCGTGACGCGCAATTGCAACCTGAGCTTGGGTAGGATGTAAGCCATAGGGCTTGATCGTTTGGTTGTGGGAGCGGCCTTGTGTCGCGAAAGGGGCGCGAAGCGGCCCCAGGATCTCATTGTCACAGCCCTGATTGCTGGGGCTGCTCCGCAGCCCTTTCGCGACACAAGGCCGCTCCCACAAAGAGCGAGGCCATCAGCATCACATCAGGAACCCAGCCCACCTCAGGAGGTCTGTGTTTGCATGTACTACGGTGAACGCTTCAATGCCTGGACCCACCTGGTCGGTGCCGTCCTGGCCTGTATCGGTGCCATCTGGCTGATCGTGGTCGCGGGCCTGCAGGGCGACCCTTGGAAGATCGTCAGTTTCTCCATCTACGGCAGCACCTTGCTGTTGCTGTACAGCATTTCTACCCTGTACCACAGCACTCGCGGGCGGGCGAAGGTGATCATGCGCAAGCTCGATCACCTGTCGATCTACCTGCTGATCGCTGGCAGCTACACGCCGTTCTGCCTGGTCAGCCTGCGCGGGCCCTGGGGCTGGAGCCTGTTCGGGGTGGTCTGGGGGCTGGCGGTGATCGGCATGCTGCAGGAGATCAAGCCGCGCTCCGAGGCGCGCATCCTGTCGATCATCATCTATGCAGTGATGGGCTGGATCGTGCTGGTGGCGGTCAAGCCATTGCTGCACTCGCTCGGCAGCGCCGGCTTTGCCTGGCTGGCTGCCGGCGGGGTGTTCTACACCGTCGGTATCATCTTCTTCGCCTTCGACAGCCGCTTCCGCCACTGGCATGGCATCTGGCACCTGTTCGTGATCGCAGGCAGCCTCATGCACTTCGTGGCGGTGTCGTTCTACGTGCGCTAGTTAAAAGTCGCCCCACAGTTGCTGTGCCACCGACAATGCCACCACCGGTGCGGTTTCGGTGCGCAGCACGCGTGGGCCCAGGCGTGCTGCGTGAAAACCGGCAGCCTTGGCCTGGTCGACCTCCGCTTCGCTCAGGCCGCCTTCGGGGCCGATCAGGAAGGCCAGGGTGGCAGGCTTGGCATGGCTGGTGAGCGGTTCGGCCACTGGGTGCAGGACCAGTTTCAGGTCGGCCTTGGCGCATTTCAGCCATTCGGCCAGGGTCACTGGTGGGTGGATGACCGGCAAGGTCGAGCGGCCGCATTGTTCGCAGGCACTGATGGCCACCTGGCGCCAGTGGACCAGGCGTTTGTCGGCGCGTTCGTCCTTGAGCCGCACTTCGCAGCGTTCGCTGACGATCGGGGTGATTTCGTTGGCGCCCAGCTCGGTGGCTTTCTGGATCGCCCAGTCCATGCGCTCACCACGGGACAGGCCTTGGCCGAGGTGCACGTGCAGTGGTGAGTCGGCTTGGCCGGCGAGGGCCTGGTCGAGGTTGACGCGGACGGTTTTCTTGCCCACTTCGAGCAACTGGCCGCGGTATTCCTGGCCGCTGCCGTCGAACAGCTGCACGGCATCGCCAGGGGCCATGCGCAGTACGCGGCCGATGTAGTGGGCCTGGGCTTCGGGCAGGTCGTGCTCGCCAAGGCTCAGGGGGGCGTCGATGAAGAAGCGGGACAGTCTCATGGTTGAGCTCAAGCTAAAGGGAGAAGGTGGTCCCTGTGGGAGCGGGTTCACCCGCGAATGCGGCGGTGACTCCACTATTGCATTCGCGGGTGAACCCGCTCCCACAGAGTACGCGGCGGGCTTTCGGGCTTAGCCCGGGTCACGGAAGTCGGGGTGGAAGTTGGCCGGTACGGCCACGCTGACGCTATCGCGGGTGGCGATGTCGATGCCTTCGCTGGCCACTTCTGCCAAAAAGTCGATCTGCTCTGGCGTAATCACATAAGGCGGCAGGAAGTACACCACGCTGCCCAGCGGCCGCAACAGGGCGCCACGAGTCAGGGCATGCTCGAACACTTTCAGACCACGGCGCTCCTGCCACGGGTAGGCGACCTTGCCGGCCTTGTCCTGGACCATCTCGATAGCCAGGGCCATGCCGGTCTGGCGAATCTCGGCCACATGCGCGTGGTCGGCCAGGTGCGCGGTGGCGGTGGCCATGCGGGTGGCCAGGGCCTTGTTGGCCTCGATCACGTTGTCCTGCTCGAAGATATCCAGGGTTGCCAGCGCCGCGGCGCAGGCCAGCGGGTTGCCGGTGTAGCTGTGCGAGTGGAGGAACGCGCGCAGGGTCGGGTAGTCGTCGTAGAACGCCTGGTACACCTTGTCGGTGGTCAGGCAGGCGGCCAGTGGCAGGTAACCGCCGGTCAGGGCCTTGGACAGGCACAGGAAGTCGGGGCGGATGCCGGCCTGTTCGCAGGCGAACATGGTGCCGGTGCGGCCGAAGCCCACGGCGATCTCGTCGTGGATCAGGTGCACGTCGTAGCGGTCGCAGGCCTCGCGCAGCAGCTTGAGGTACACCGGATGGTACATGCGCATGCCGCCCGCCCCCTGGATCAGCGGCTCGACGATCACCGCACTGATCGAGGCGTGGTGCTCGGCCAGTGTCTGCTCCATGGCCTGGAACATGTTGCGCGAGTGCTCTTCCCAGCTCATGCCTTCGGGCCGCAGGTAGCAGTCGGGGCTGGGCACCTTGAGGGTGTCGAGCAGCAGTGCCTTGTAGGTTTCGGTAAACAGCGGCACATCGCCGACCGACATGGCGGCGATGGTTTCGCCGTGGTAGCTATTGGTCAGGGTGACGAAGCGCTTCTTGCCTGGCTTGCCGACGTTCTGCCAGTAGTGGAAGCTCATCTTCAGCGCCACTTCGATGCACGACGAACCGTTGTCGGCATAGAACACCCTGTCGAGGCCGGCGGGGGTCATGGCTACAAGACGTTCGGACAGCTCGATCACCGGCTGGTGGCTGAAACCGGCCAGGATCACGTGCTCCAGCTGGTCGACCTGGTCCTTGATGCGCTGGTTGATGCGCGGGTTGGCGTGGCCAAACACGTTGACCCACCAGCTGCTCACCGCATCCAGGTAGCGCTTGCCTTCGAAGTCTTCCAGCCACACGCCTTCGCCGCGCCTGATCGGGATCAGCGGCAGCTGCTCGTGGTCTTTCATCTGGGTGCAGGGGTGCCACAGGACCTTGAGGTCGCGTTGCATCCACTGATCATTGAGGCCCATGGGCACTTCTCCTGGCTTTGCGGCTTGGTTCGACCGCGTAAGCCTAAGCAATGCCGCAGGGCAGGACAACCGCCGCTGTTCATCGGGTTGCCAGCTTCGCTTGCCACCGTTCGAATTCGCCGCAGGTAAAAATGTCAGTGGCGAAAAGGACTTGATGTCACTGCGCTGGCAGGGTCGGCGGACCTGACGTATTCTTAACGCATCTCTCCCGGGGCATTCCTGCCTCTCCCCGTTTCTGTAACCCCCTGACTCGGAGTTCGCCGACATGGCTGCTGCTTGGGTGCGCCTGTGCGCGTTGGTATTGATTGGTGTGTCCAGCGGCGCCGCGCTGGCAAAGGACAAGACACCTTCGGCGATCGTCGTGGGTGGCGGCCTGGCGGGCCTGACGGCCGCCTACGAGCTGCAGAGCAAAGGCTGGCAGGTGACGCTGCTGGAAGCCAAGCCAGGCATGGGCGGGCGCTCGGGCCTGGCCACCAGCGAGTGGATCGGCAACGCGAAGGCGCAGCCGGTGCTCAACCAATACCTCGACCGTTTCAAACTTGAAACACTGCCGGCACCGGAGTTCGTCCGTACCCCCGGTTACCTGATCGACGGCGAATATTTCAGTGCCACCGACCTGGCCACCAAGCAGCCGGCCACCGCCGAGGCGCTCAAGCGTTACGAGAAAACCCTCGATGACCTGGCCCGTTCGATCGACGACCCGCTGAACCCGCAAGCCAACAGCACGCTGTTCGCCCTCGACCAGATCAACGTCTCCACCTGGCTGGACAAGCTGCAACTGCCGTCCACCGCCCGTCAGCTGGTCAACCAGCAGATCCGTACCCGCTACGATGAGCCATCGCGTCTGTCGCTGTTGTACTTTGCCCAGCAGAACCGCGTATATCGCGGCGTCAGCGACCGTGACCTGCGTGCCGCGCGCCTGCCCGGCGGCAGCCCGGTACTGGCCCAGGCATTCGTCAAGCAACTGAAGACAATCAAGACCAGTTCGCCGGTTACCTCCATCGTCCAGGACAAGGACGGTGTCACGGTCAAGGTTGGCAGCGTCGGCTATCAGGCGGATTACCTGGTCATGGCCGTCCCTCTGCGTGCCCTGGCCAAGATCCAGATGACTCCGGGCCTGGACAGCCAGCACCTGGCGGCGTTGAAAGGCACCAACTATGGCTGGCGCGACCAGCTGATGCTCAAGTTCAAGAAGCCGGTGTGGGAAAGCCGTGCGCGCATGTCGGGCGAAATCTTCAGTAACGCTGGTTTGGGCATGCTGTGGATCGAGCCTGCGCTCAAGGGTGGCGCCAACGTGGTGATCAACCTGTCGGGTGACAACGCCCGTCTGCTGCAGGCGTTCGGCGACAAGCAAATGGTCGACCAGGTGCTGATTCGCCTGCATGCGTTCTACCCGCAGGCGCGTGGCTCGTTCACCGGCTACGAGGTCAAGCGCTACAGCACCGACGCCGGTACCGGCGGCGCCTACCTGGCCTATGGCCCGGGCCAGATCAGCAAGTACTGGCGCCTGTGGGAGCGCCCGGTGCAGCGCATCAGCTTTGCCGGTGAGCATACCGACGCCCTCTACCCAGGCACCCTGGAAGGCGCCCTGCGCAGCGGCCAGCGCGCGGCCAGCCAGGTACAGGACTTGCTGGCCGGCAAGTCGTTCGACCCGGCCAAGGCGGCACCGGTGGCGGCAGCAGCAGCTGCAGGTGCCGTGGCGGCCAAGGAGAGCAAGGGTGGGTTCTTCTCCAATATGTTTGGCGGCTCTGACGACAAGGGCGACAAGGCTGACAAGGCCCCTGCCAAGGCCGAGCCGAAAAAGGACGAGGAGGCCAGGCAGGACAAGCCGGGCTTCTTCAAGCGCCTGTTTGGCGGGGCGGACAAGCCTGAGGTGAAGGCCGAGCCGATCGCCAAGGCTGAAGAAGTGGCGCCGGCACCTGCGCCAGCGCCACAAGCAGCGCCGGCCCCGGTTGCGCCAGCACCAGTGGTCAAGGAAGCGGC
The DNA here is from genome assembly GCF_900277125.1 of Pseudomonas inefficax. Lineage (GTDB taxonomy): Bacteria > Pseudomonadota > Gammaproteobacteria > Pseudomonadales > Pseudomonadaceae > Aquipseudomonas > Aquipseudomonas inefficax. The sequence goes on along the minus strand of NZ_OPYN01000232.1, from coordinate 11,708 downwards.
GGCCAAGCCTGCTGCGACCAAGGCTGCATCTGGCAAGCATGCACCGGCGCACAAACCGGCCCACAAGCCTGCCGAGGCCAAGAAAGCGACTGCCAAGTCCGAACCGGCCAAGAAAGCTGTAGCCAATACCCAAGCCAAGGCCGGTTGATTTATTAACAGTGCCGGCCCTTTCGCGGGTAAACCCGCTCCCACAGGGTCGGCGCAGTTCCTGATGCCTGTGCCGGACCTGTGGGAGCGGGTTTACCCGCGAAAGGGCCGGCACTGGCAACCGCGAACGCTCCGTCTATCGTTAATGTTTCCTTAATGGCAAGGTTACAGAATACATATCGGATTTCTCGATAATCCAAAGCAATTTTTTCCGCTTTTCTTCGATACGTTACGCGTTAGTCTGTGCACAGCTTTCACGGGGAAACACGTCAACATGCAACTGCGCAATTCACCTTCTCGCTACGGCGTGGTCAGCATCGTCCTGCACTGGGGCGTGGCTCTGGCAGTCTTCGGCCTGTTCGGCCTGGGCCTGTGGATGGTCGGTCTCGACTATTACAGCCCTTGGCGCAAGGCCGGCCCGGACCTGCACAAGAGCATCGGCCTGGTGCTGCTGGCGGTGATGCTGCTGCGGGTGGTCTGGCGCTTCATCAGCCCGCCGCCACCGGCACCGGCCAACCACGGCGCATTCACCCGCCTGGCAGCCAAGTTGGGCCACCTGGCCCTGTACGTGGGGCTGTTCGCGGTAATGATCGCCGGTTACCTGATTTCCACCGCCGACGGTGTCGGCATTCCGGTGTTCGGCCTGTTCGAAGTGCCAGCACTGGTCAGCGACCTGCCCGACCAGGCAGACCTTGCTGGCGTGATTCATCTCTGGCTGGCATGGGGCTTGGTGATTTTTGCCGTGCTGCATGGCCTGGCAGCGCTCAAGCACCATTTCATCGACCGTGACGCGACCCTGACCCGCATGCTGGGCCGCAAAGCTTGACTCTCAACCTCAATTGCATAGGAAGGAAGTAAGGATGTTGAAAAAGACTTTTGCCGCTCTGGCGCTCGGTACCGCTCTGCTCTCCGCTGGCCAGGCCATGGCTGCCGAGTACAAGATCGACAAGGAAGGCCAGCACGCGTTCGTTGACTGGAAGATCAGCCACCTGGGCTACAGCTTCATTCACGGTACCTTCAAGGACTTCGACGGCAACTTCACCTGGGACAGTGCCAAGCCTGAGGCCAGCAAGATCAGCGTCGACCTGAAAACCGCCAGCCTGTGGTCGAACCACGCCGAGCGTGACAAGCACATTGCCAGCGCCGACTTCCTCGATGTGAAGAAGTACCCGGAAGCCAAGTTCGTCTCCACCAGCGTCAAGTCGACTGGCGACAAGACCGCTGACGTGACTGGCGACCTGACCATGCACGGTGTGACCAAGCCGGTTACCTTCAAGGCTACCTTCAACGGTGAAGGCAAGGACCCATGGGGCGGTGAGCGCGCTGGTTTCAACGCAACCACCACGCTGAACCTGAACGACTTCGGCATCAAGGGCCCGGGCGCTACTTCGCAGACCCTGGACCTGGATATCAGTGTTGAAGGTGTAAAGCAGAAGTAATTTGCTTTAGCTGAAATACCGAGGGGGCTGCTTCGCAGCCCTTTCGCGACACAAGGCCGCTCCCACAGGTATTGCGCAGATTTCACTTGCAGCGCAATACCTGTGGGAGCGGCCTTGTGTCGCGAAAGGGCCGCAAAGCGGCCCCCTCATACTTTTTGTCAGCCCTTGCGGGTCAGTAGCGCCGGGCGCTCACCGCGCGGGCGGCTTGGCAGGTCATCCAACTGCTCGGGCGTCGGGTAACGGTCGAGCTTGGACTCCTTGCGGATGATTACGGGCTGTTTTTCCGGCTGGCGCGGGTTGCGCACGGCCGGCTCTTGCCGGGCAGCATCGTCACGGGCCGGGCGGCCACGGCCGCCACCTTCACGGCGGGCACCGCCACCGTTGTTGGCGCGGGGTGGACGTTTCTCGCCGCCACCGCCACCGCCGCTGCGCGGCTGGCCGCTATTGCGAGCTTGGCCACCGGCGTTGCTGCGCTGGCCATTACCCTGGCCCTGACCTTGGCCGGCATTGCCACCCGGGCGGCGATTGCGGCCCTGGTTCTTGCCCTGGTACGGGCTGACATAGTCGGCACGGTTGCCGAAGTTGTCGATATCGTCGTCCAGGAATTCTTCCGGATCACGGTCGACAGGCGCTTTCGGCACGCTGCTGTTGCTGGCTTGCTGTTGCTGCTGGCGCGGCTTCTTGTCACGCGGCTTGCGTTGCTGCTGTTGCTTGTCGCCGCTCTTTTCCTTGTCGGCCGGCTTGTCCGCAGCCTGTTGCTTGGCCTTGCCTTTATCCTTGCCCTTGTCCTTGCGGCCGCCGTTGGCGTCTTTGCCGCCTTCGCCACGGGCCTGCTGGTTGCGACCACCACGGCCGTTATTCTGCTGGCGTTCGCGCACTTCAGGCTTTTCGGCTTCTACCTGGCTGGCGTCGAAGCCCATCAGGTCGCCGTCCGGGATCTTCTGCCTGGTTACCCGCTCGATGCTCTTGAGCAGCTTCTCTTCATCCGGCGCAACCATGGAAATGGCCTCGCCCGAACGACCGGCACGGCCGGTACGGCCAATGCGGTGGACGTAGTCTTCCTCGACATTCGGCAGCTCGAAGTTGACCACGTGCGGCAACTGGTCGATGTCCAGCCCACGGGCGGCGATGTCGGTGGCGACCAGCACGCGAACGCTGTTGGCCTTGAAGTCGGCCAGCGCCTTGGTGCGGGCGTTCTGGCTCTTGTTGCCGTGGATCGCGGCGGCGGTCAGGCCGTGCTTTTCCAGGTATTCGGCCAGGCGGTTGGCGCCGTGCTTGGTGCGGGTGAACACCAGCACCTGTTCCCAGGCGCCCTGGGTGATCAGGTGCGCCAGCAGTGCGCGCTTGTGGCTGGCCGGCAGGCGGTAGACGCGCTGTTCGATACGCTCGACGGTAGTGTTCGGCGGGGTCACCTCGATACGCTCCGGGTTGTGCAGGAGCTTGTCGGCGAGGTCGGTGATGTCCTTGGAGAAGGTGGCCGAGAACAACAGGTTCTGGCGCTTGGCCGGCAGGCGGGCGAGGACCTTCTTGACGTCATGGATGAAGCCCATGTCGAGCATGCGGTCGGCTTCGTCCAGCACCAGGATTTCCACGTGGGCCAGGTCAACCTTGCCTTGGCCGGCCAGGTCTAGCAGGCGGCCGGGGCAGGCGACCAGCACGTCCACACCCTTGGCAATGGCCTGGATCTGCGGGTTCATGCCGACGCCGCCGAAAATGCAGGCGCTGACCAGTGGAAGGTCACGGGCATAGACCTTGAAGCTGTCATGCACCTGGGCTGCCAGTTCGCGGGTCGGGGTCAGGACCAGCACGCGAGGTTGGCGCGGGCCGTGGCGCTGCGACTTGTCGGGGTGGCCGGCCGGGAACAGGCGCTCGAGGATCGGCAGGGCGAAACCGCCGGTTTTACCAGTACCTGTCTGTGCGGCGACCATCAGGTCGCGGCCTTGCAACACGGCGGGAATCGCCCGCTGTTGCACGGGGGTCGGCTGGGTATAGCCCGCAGCCTCGATAGCGCGGACAAGAGCCTCGGAGAGACCGAGGGAAGCAAAGGACATGGGCAATCCTGTTCTCGTGTGGGCTGGGCCCGTTTGGGATGTTCTGCCTGGCGCGACGGGCATCGGTGGGATGCGATCGCGTCCGGTCCAGCTGGGCTTTCACTGCACATCCGGGTAGCGGAGGGTGGACGCGAAGGCGCGTCGATGCCGATCGGGATGCCTGTTGCGAGGCCGAGCGTCCGGGCGTGAGCCGGGCGGGAAGGCCCGAGTATAACAGAGCTATCGCGCTGTGCTGCTTTCCTGCTGCTCAACGGCGTTGAGAATGTTTCCGATGTCGTCTGTGTAGCGGTTACTTATAGCTGCATAAGCCGGTTCCCGCTTGAAGCGCTGCAGTTCCATGGCGAAGGCCTGGGCCAGTGCCTCCCGCCCCGGCTTGCGCACCAGCCCCAGGTATTGCGGCTGACGGCTGATAACGAGTGGCAGCTCCTCGACCTGCTGTTGCAGGCCCAGATGGCGCAGCAGGTAATGGCCGACCCTGCGGTCGGTAATTGCCAGGTCGATGCGGCCCAGCATCAGCTTGCCGAAGTTGGCTTCGTGGGTAGGCGCGGCTTCGCGCCTGAAATGTATGGCCTCGTTGAACGTAGCACCATAGGCGTAGCCGGGCGAGGTGCCGACAGTGAGGCCGGCAAGGTCATCCAGAGCCTTGACGGCATGGCGACGTGCGCTGGCCTGGAACAGGACGAACTCCACTTCCGACATGGGTTCGGGGGCGTATACCAGGTAGGGCCGGCGCGACTCGGTCTGGAAGATGTCCATGATGCCGTCGGCCTGGCCCTGCTCGATCATTGCCAGGCAGCGCTTCCATGGCAGGAATTCCCACTGCACTTCGACGCCAAGGCGTTCGAACACGCGGGTGGTGACTTCGTAGTCGATGCCGCGCGGCTGGCCGTCGTGCTGGTACACATAGGGTGCCCAGTCGTCGGTCACCAGGCGCAGCCGCTCGCCCAGGGCCAGCGGGCTCAGGCAGGCGAGAAACAGGATCCAGAACAGACGGGCGACGGGTGGCATGGCCGGAGATTACGCGCTCGGCCTGTCCAAGGCCAGCGGGCGTGATGGTCTCCTGTGCCGGCCTCTTCGCGGGTGAACCCGCTCCCACAGGATCTCTGCTGGCTTGCAGGCTCGTGCTGTAGTTGTGGGAGCGGGTTCACCCGCGAAGAGGCCGCCACTGTTCCATCAAGTGTGGGAGGACCTCAGCAGATGCGCCTCGATATCCTTGCGCCGTTCGCCCAGTGACAGGCGCATCCCAGGGTGGCGCAGGCACTGGCGCAGTTGCTCGGGCTCCATGTGGCCATGGCGGGCATTGAGGTTTTCCAGGGCCTTGTCCCACCAGGCTGGCGCGCAGGCGCGGTCGAACTCATTGGGGTAGGGGTAGCAGCCATACAGCAGCTCGCGGGCGAATTGGCGCTCATGGCTGGGCAGGGTCATGCTCAGCGCCTTGTAACCCAGGCGTTGCAGGGCCGGCGGCCGTGGCAGCTGGTCATTGACCAGGGACACGTCGGCCAGCGCCGCGTGGCTCAGCGGGTCATGGCCATGCTTGCGCAGCCAGGCCTGGATCTTGGCGCGAAACTGCGCCTTGCGGCTCCAGTAGTGATGGATGACATCTGTGCATTCGGCCAGCTCCAGCGTGCGGTAGGCCGCCACCGCCAGGCAGAACTCCTCGAGGGTATAGGCCTCGCGAGCCAGGGGGTGGAATTCGTCCATCATGGCGATGGAGCGGTCCAGGGTGCCGGCGTCTTCGGCGTTGAGGCCGATCACCCCGGAGTTGACCAGTGGCATCTGGCAATCGGCCAGGCCCCTGGACTCGAGAATGGCCAGCAGGTTCTTGTACAGCAGGCACTTCTGGTTGCTGCCATAGCGCGCACCGATGGCATTGCACAGCAGGCGGCCGGGGGCTACCCGGGCAAACAGCTCCAGCGGCGACTTGCGGAAGAAGGTGTCGGTGTCGATCAGCACTGCCAGCGGGTATTGCTGCAGCACCTGACGCAACAGCACATGCTTGCTGCGGAAGTGGTAACCGTGAGGGGCGTTCCATGCCTGGCGCGTGGCTTCGTCCAGCTGGTGTACGGTGACCGGCAGGCCGGCATAAGGTTGCGGGTTGTCGGTGTAGACCTGGATGTCCATGGCTTCGCCTGCTGCCGTACCCAGATGGGCGAGGGCGCTGACGATGCTGAAGCAGGCTTCCTGATGGTAGGTTGCCGGGCCAAAAGCCAGGTAGACGAGCTGTGGACGCGATGGCTGGGGGTGCTGCATGGCAGGCAAGACCTGTTTAACCGGAAAATGAATAAGGCTTTAGTCTATGACCAAAGCCTTAATCAAATCTTAAACAGATTTTGCAAAAAATTTCAGCGCGGCAGCTTCAGGTTGTTCCAGATCGCCAGGCTCGGCTCGGCCTGGTTCAAGGTATAGAAGTGCAGGCCCGGTGCGCCGCCTTGCAGCAGCTGTTCGCACATGCGGGTGATCACTTCTTCGCCGAACGCCTGGATGCTGGCGGTGTCGTCGGCATAGGCTTCCAGCTGCTTGCGGATCCAGCGCGGGATCTCGGCGCCACAGGCATCGGAGAAGCGTGCCAGCTTGCTGTAGTTGGTGATCGGCATGATGCCAGGCACCACCGGGATGTCCACGCCCAGCTTCTGCGCGCGCTCGACGAAGTAGAAGTAGCTGTCGGCGTTGAAGAAGTACTGGGTAATGGCGCTATCGGCACCGGCCTTGACCTTGTGCACGAAGTTGGCCAGGTCAGCCTCGAAGTTGCGGGCCTGGGGGTGCATTTCCGGGTAGGCGGCCACTTCCAGGTGGAAATGATCGGCGGTTTCCTGGCGGATGAATTCGACCAGGTCGCTGGCGTAGCGCAGTTCGCCACTGGCCATGCCCATGCCTGACGGCAGGTCACCACGCAGGGCAACGATGCGCTTGATACCAGCAGCCTTGTATTCGGCCAGCAGGGCACGCAGTTCGGCCTTGGTGTCGCCAACGCACGAAAGGTGCGGCGCGGCAGGCACCTTCACTTCGCTTTCCAGCTGCAGCACGGTGTTCAGCGTGCGGTCGCGGGTCGAACCACCGGCACCGTAGGTGCAGGAGAAGAAGTCCGGGTTGTATGCGGCAAGCTGGCGGGCCACGCCCATCAGCTTTTCGTGACCGGCATCGGTCTTGGTCGGGAAGAACTCGAAACTGTAACGGCGTTCCTGGGACATCAGGCGTTCCTCTAGCAGCAAGCTTCAAGCGGCAGGCTGCAAGTAAAAGCCAGACCGGTCATGGCCGGCCTGGCTTGGGCATCGTTCAAGATCCTTGATGCTTGAGCTGCAAGCGGCAATGGCACGGTCTGCCTTTGATTGCCGCTTGAGCCTTCAAGCTTGCCGCTTAGTAGCGGTAGGCGTGCGGCTTGAACGGGCCTTCGACGGTCACACCAATGTAGTCGGCCTGCTGCTTGGTCAGCTGGGTGACCACGCCGCCGAAGCCGCGGACCATTTCCAGGGCCACTTCTTCGTCGAGCTTCTTCGGCAGTACTTCAACAGTCAGGCGCTCGGCCTTCTTCTCGGCCGACAGGTCGGCGAACTTCTGCTCGAACAGGAAGATCTGCGCCAGTACCTGGTTGGCGAACGAACCGTCCATGATGCGGCTTGGGTGGCCGGTGGCGTTACCCAGGTTGACCAGGCGGCCTTCGGCCAGCAGGATCAGGTAGTCGTCGTTCTGCGGGTCGAAGCTGCCAGCGCCGGTGCGGTGGATCTTGTGCACCTGCGGCTTGACCTCTTCCCAGGCCCAGTTCTTGCGCATGAAGGCGGTGTCGATCTCGTTGTCGAAGTGGCCGATGTTGCACACTACGGCACGCTTCTTCAGCGCCTTGAGCATGTTGGCGTCGCAGACGTTGACGTTACCGGTGGTGGTCACGATCAGGTCGATCTTGCCCAGCAGGGCCTTGTCGATGCTGGCTTCGGTGCCGTTGTTGATACCGTCGATGAACGGCGAAACCACTTCGAAACCGTCCATGCAGGCCTGCATGGCGCAGATCGGGTCGACTTCGGTGACCTTGACGATCATGCCTTCCTGACGCAGCGACTGGGCCGAGCCCTTGCCCACATCACCGTAGCCGATCACCAGGGCCTGCTTGCCCGACAGCAGGTGGTCGGTACCACGCTTGATGGCGTCGTTAAGGCTGTGACGGCAGCCGTACTTGTTGTCGTTCTTGCTCTTGGTAACCGAGTCGTTGACGTTGATCGCCGGGACTTTCAGCTCGCCCTTGGCCAGCATGTCCAGCAGGCGGTGCACGCCGGTGGTGGTCTCTTCGGTCACACCGTGCACGCGCTCCAGCACTTGCGGGTATTTCTTGTGCAGCAGCTCGGTCAGGTCGCCACCGTCGTCGAGGACCATGTTGGCGTCCCATGGCTGGCCATCCTTGAGGATGGTCTGCTCCAGGCACCACTCGTACTCCTGCTCGGTTTCACCTTTCCAGGCGAACACCGGGATACCGGCGGCGGCGATGGACGCGGCGGCCTGGTCCTGGGTGGAAAAGATGTTGCAGGACGACCAGCGCACTTCGGCACCCAGGGCGACCAGGGTTTCGATCAGCACGGCGGTCTGGATGGTCATGTGGATGCAGCCCAGGATCTTCGCACCCTTGAGCGGTTGCTCGGCCAGGTACTTGCGACGCAGGCCCATCAGTGCAGGCATTTCCGATTCGGCGATGATGGTTTCGCGACGACCCCAGGCGGCCAGGGAGATGTCGGCGACTTTGTAATCGGTAAAACCAGCAGGCATGTTTGCAGCGCTCATGAGAGCCTCCATTCGTAGTGTGCGAATGGGCGCCGTTGTGCGTTAAGCGCCCGCGAGAGCGAGCAACGCCCCATCCGAGCCTGACAGGCCTAGCCTGCTGCAGCGCCCCTCGGATGGGTGGCGGGCATGGCGCCGCTGTGGGCGGCCATGTGAAGCGGCGAAGATTATAGCCGCGCCCGGCGGCTTGCCCAAGGTTTTCTGTCGATTAATCGCGACGATAGTCGATGTTCAATGGAGCGACAGCGGCCGCTCTGCCATCATTGCTGTACGTTAGCCAAGCAGGTCAGGAGTACAGATGAACTTTCATACCCGCAAGTGGGTTAAACCCGAAGACCTCAACCCAAACGGCACTTTGTTCGGTGGCAGCCTGCTGCGCTGGATCGACGAAGAGGCAGCGATCTACGCCATCGTCCAGCTGGGCAACCAGCGCGTGGTGACCAAGTACATATCGGAAATCAACTTCGTCAGTGCCTCGCGCCAAGGCGACATCATCGAGCTGGGTATCACCGCCACCGAGTTTGGCCGCACCTCGATCACCCTCAAGTGCGAAGTGCGCAACAAGATCACCCGCAAGGCCATCCTCACGGTCGACAAGATGGTCTTCGTCAACCTTGGCGAAGACGGCCTGCCGGCGCCCCACGGGCGGACCGAGATCAAGTACATTCAGGACCAGTTCCCCGATTCGGCAGTGGAATGAACATTCTGGGGCTGCTTTGCAGCCCATCGCGACACAAGGCCGCTCCTACAGGGGAATGCAATCTCCTGTAGGAGCGGCCTTGTGTCGCGATGGGTCGCAAAGCGGCCCCTGCATTCTCAAGGCTGGGCGCTGACCTTGCGCACCACCCGCCCGATGCTCAACCCCTGCACCAGGATCGACGACAGCACCACGATGTAGGTAATCGACAGCAGCAGGTCACGTTCCGCGCCCAATGGCAGCGACAGCGCCAGGGCCACCGACACCCCACCGCGCAGGCCGCCCCAGGTCAGCACACGCACCGTGCCTTTTGGCACCGGGCGCCAGCGTCGCAGCAGCACGATCGCCGGGGCCACCGTCAGCAGCCGCGACAGCAGCACCGCCAGCGCCAGCACGCTGCCGGCCGCCAGGTGCATCCAGTTGAATGGCAGCAGCAACAGTTCCAGGCCGATCAACGCGAACAGCAGGGCGTTGAGCATGTCGTCGATCAGTTCCCAGAAACCATCCATGTAGCGACGGGTCATGTCGTTCATCGCCAGGTTGCGCCCCAGATTGCCGATGATCAGCCCGGCCACCACCATGGCGATCGGCGCCGAAACGTGCAGCTCGTAGCACATCGCCGAGCCGCCGATGACCAGCGCCAGGGTCAGCATCACTTCCACCTGGTATTGCTCGACACTCTTGATCATGCGGTAGGTGGCGTAGCCGATCAGCCCGCCGAACACTACGCCGCCGATGGCCTCGCGGGCGAACAGAACGGCCGTATCGGCCATGCTTGGCGTTTCGCCCAGCTGGATGATGCCCAGCAACACGGTGAACACCACCACGGCGGTGCCGTCATTGAACAGCGACTCGCCGACGATGGTGGTTTTCAAGGGTTTGGAGGCATTCGCGGTACGCAGCGCGCCCAGTACGGCAATCGGGTCGGTGGGCGAGATCAGCGCACCGAACAGCAGGCAATAGATCAGCGGTACCTGCCAGCCGAACAGGGCGAACACCCAGTGCGACAGGTAGCCGATGACGACCGTGGCGATCAGCACACCGACGGTGGCCAGCAGGCCGATCGGCCAGCGGTAGCTGCGCAGGTCGGAGAGGTTGACGTGCAAGGCGCCGGCGAACAGCAGGAATGCCAGCATCCAGTGCATCAGCAAGTCGTTGAAGTCGATCTGGTTCATCAGCCCTTCGACGCGCGCTTCCAGGCCAGGGAAGCCGATCAGGCTCAGGCCCTGCAGCATCAGGGAAAACAGCAGCGCCGTTACCATCACGCCAATGGCGGGGGGCAGGCCGATGAAACGGTAATTTACATAGGTGAGGAGGGTGGTAAGGCAGATAAACGCGGCAACTAGTTCAAGCATCCCGAATCCTGTAAGAGTGGCTTCCAAGTCGTAACCCGAATGGCTCGGGCAGTTCTTTGATGACCTGGCGCGGGGTTCGGGACACAAGGTTTGACCGGATTCGTTCCAATCGTTCCCATGTAAGGGGGCTGCTGCGCAGCCCAATCGCCGGCAAGCCAGCTCCCACAGGTACTGCATCAGCCTTGAAAGCAACGCGGTCGAGGTGGGAGCTGGCTTGCCGGCGATTGGGCCGCACAGCGGCCCCCGAACGCTATATAGTCCCAGCCAGAAACAGCCATAAGGACAACAAGGCGTGTTGGCAACATCCCTGGTGCTGGTCGCTGCCCTGCTGCATGCGACCTGGAATACCCTGATCAAATTCAGCGGCGAACGCTTGCTGGTGATTGCCAGCATGGACACGGTGGCGCTGGCCTTCGCGGTGCTGGCAGTGCCCTTCGTCGAGCTGCCGCCAGCCAGCATATGGCCGTGGTTGCTGGCCTCGGCGCTGGCCGAGCAGCTGTACCGCTTTCTGTTGATCCAGGCGTATCGCGTGGGTGACCTGGGCCTGGTCTATCCTCTGATGCGCGGGCTATCACCGCTGGTGGTGCTGGGCCTGACCCTGGCGTTTGCCGGGGAATCGCTGAGCCAGCAGCAGATCATCGGCATCCTGCTGATCCCCTGTGGCATGGCCTGCCTGCTGTGGCAGGGCGGTGGCGGGGACCGGCTGCCCTGGTCGATGCTGCCGGTTGTTGCCCTGATCGGCCTGTGTATTGGCTGCTACACCTGGTTCGACGGCCAGGCCGTGCGCCTGTGGGGCAAGCCTTGGGACTACCTGGTGTGGCTGACTTTGCTCAGTGCCTGGCCCTTCCCGCTGCTGGCCAGCGTGGCGCGGCGTGCGCCGTTCGTATTGTTCTGGCGCCTGCAGTGGCGCCTGGGGCTGGCAGTGGGGCTGTGTGTATTGCTCAGTTACGCGCTGGTGCTGTGGGCCATGCACCTGGGGTCGGTGGCCGAAGCGGCGGCGTTGCGCGAGTTGAGCGTGATCCTGGTGGTGCTGCTGGGCATGCGCTACCTGAAAGAACCTTTTGGCGGGCCGAGACTCCTAGCTTGCGGGCTGGTGTTGGCCGGCATGCTGGTAATGAAGCTTTGACCCGAAGACTGAACAAGGAGTCCTGTCCATGACTGTTGCCCTGTGGTGCATCCTGATCGCGCTGTTCTTGCCACCACTGTGTGCGTTGATCGCCAAAGCCGGTAGTGGCCGCTTCCGCCTGCGCGACAACCA
>NZ_OPYN01000231.1 GCF_900277125.1 Pseudomonas inefficax | reverse complement strand
AGCGGCCTTGTGTCGCGATGGGCCGCAAAGCGGCCCCGGCGATTTGTGCATCAGCTGAAATCCTGGGGCCGCTGCGCAGCCCTATCGCGACACAAGGCCGCTCCTACAATGATCGCGTTCGCCCGGTCGGAGCTTCAGCGGTCGAGATCCTCTACCGCTTCCTGCAGCTCCTTGCGCGACTCGGCCAGCTTGTCCTTGCGCTTGTTGATCTTCTCCGAATCGCCTTTCTTCTCGGCTTTCTTCAAGTCCCTTTCCCGCTGCGCCACTTCGTGACGAGCGTCGAGCACCTTCTGCTCGCGTTCCTTGCGCAGGCCGGCATCGGTGCAGTTGTCGACCCCTCGCAGTGCCTCTTCGAGCCCTGCGGCCTGGTGGCTGTTGCCGTGGTCACGGGCAATCTTCAACTGGTTCTCGATGGCGCTGCGCTTGGCGGCGCAACCGGTCAGGCCGGCATCTGGCTGGGCGGCTTGTGCGGCGCCAGCGGCCAGGCCTAGTGTCGCAAGCAGGAAAAGGGTCGAAATACGTTTCATGAAAAGCCTCCTTGACGGGGCGGGGCAGCAAAAGTTGGGGGAAATCCTGCCTTGGTTTTGCCCATTTAGAAACCCTTGTTGGGCTTTTCCGGCTTAATCTCAGGATTTTCCTACGAGTAAATTGGTAAACAATCATTGCTTGATGCTTTGCCTGTCGGGCCGGAAGCCGTCGATCCCTGCCTTGGCCAGCTGCGTTGCAATGGCTTGCACCTCGGTGGCCGCAAAAAATCCTGCAAGCTGTTGCCCGCGCTTTTCGCCGATACCGGGCATGGCTTGCCATTCAAGGTTGGTGCGGGCAGCAAGCTCCAGCCAGTCGCCTGTCACCTGCATGCCGGTGGGTGTGGGTGCGCCCAGCCCGCGCAGCCATTGGGCAAAGGGCCGTGAGCGGGCTTGGTCGAAAGTGCCGAGCAACTGCGCAGCCGTTGCGTCACTGATACCGGTTACCTGGCCTAGGCGCTCGGCGTCCAGATGCAGCCAGTCGGTCATCGAAGTCACCAGCCCGGCAGCCACCAGCCGGCGCCAGGTGCCGGGGCCGGTGCGCGGCAGGGCCAGCCCCTGCTTGCCGCTGAGCCAGGTGAGGCGGGCAATGAACTGGTCCTCGCAGCCTTCGCTGATCTGCCAGCAACTGTGGGCATGATGTTGGCCGGGCGCTGGTGCGGTCACCGGTTGGCGCTCGGCGGCGCGGTGTACCACTTGTTCCAGGCGTGGGATGGTCAGCCCGGCAAGGCTGACGGCCACCTGGTCACCGGGACGGATGTCGAGCTTGAGCCAACGTGCCAGCGAGCCCACGCTCACCTGGGTGATTCGCCGGTCATCCAGGGTAACCGGCAGCACGTGCAAGACCGGTGTGACCCTACCGGTGCGGCCGACGCGGAAGCGTACTTCGCGCACTTCGGCCAAGGCCTGTGTGTACGGGTGCTTCCACGCCGCAATCCAATAGGGAGCCTTGGCCTGCCAGCGCTCGGCCGGTGGCCGGACGCCTTGGCGCAGCACTACGCCATCGGTGGCGAAGGGCAGGGGTGAGCGGTACCAGTAATCACGCCAGTGCGCCGCATCGTCCGTTGTTTCTATGGCGACGCTGTAATCCCGGCTGTGCGCAAAACCCAGTTCCGCCAGCTGCGCGAGGCGTTCGGCCTGCTGCTCGGGGCCGCGCGGCCAACCCCACACGAACAGGCCAATGCGCTCGCCTTGCTCACGACCCAGCTGCTTGCGAGCCAGCAGCCCTGCTACTGTTCCTCGGGCGTTGGCGCTGCCTGCCTGGGCTTGCACATGCGCGTCCAGGCGCAGGTACAGTTCGCCCTGCAGTTGCAGGTCGATGGCCTGGGGCAACTGCCGATTGATGGCGTGGAGCTGGGGAATGTGGCGGCTCCAGTCGTGCCCCTGCACGCCGTCCCCCCGGCTGATCAACTGCTCCAGCCGGCCCTGTCGATAAATGAGGGAGACCGCTACGCCATCGACCTTTGGCTGCACCCAGACATCGGTCTTGCCGGCCAGCCAGCGTTCTACAGCCAGGCGGTCGGCCAGCTTGTCG
>NZ_OPYN01000230.1 GCF_900277125.1 Pseudomonas inefficax | reverse complement strand
TCGGTGAAACTCACCAGCGGGCTCAGCCGTGCATCGCCGTTGTACAGGCGCTGCAAGGCGCTGTTGCCAGTGGCCAGGGCCTGTGCGGAAAACCCGCCCCAGCACAGCATGCCGGCTATTTCGTCCACGGCCGCCGGAGCCAGGTAGGCGCGGTAGCTGCCGGGCTTCAGGGTGACTGCCGGGCGGCCAAGGAAGCACAGCTGTTCCCGAGCCTGGCGACGGCGTGCGGTGAAGTCGTCAGCGCTCCACACTTGCCCGGCATAATTGGCCTTCACCGCCTCGCCGTTTTCGTGGAACAGGCTCCAGTCGAAGTTGAAGCTGTTGGCCTGGTGCCAACCGAAGGCCCCGAACGAGCTGGCGAAGCCCCGGCAGATGGGGCCGGCGGCGTAGATGCCAACAAGGTCCAGATCGCCGGCTTCGCGCTCGAGCAGCGTCAGCACATCGCTCAGCTCGGGCAGCGGCTGCTCCTGCTGGCGATGGCTGTGCCAGGCGCTTTCGTCCAGGCGCAGGTAAGGGTCGACGGCCAGTAATGGCAGGGTCTGGCGCAGCTGCTCCAGGGCATCCGCGAGGCGTCGGCGATCCAGTTGCGCATCGCCACTCAAGGTCACTTGCTGCTCGGCCTGGCGGCCATCGCGGATCAGCCGCAGTTGCGCGCTGGCCTGGCTCACTTCACCGGCCTGGCGCACCTTGGCATGGTTGAAACGCACGAACTGCGATTGTTCGGCGCTGTAACCGAGGGTGAACTGCTCGCCCGCTTGCAACGCGGCGCTCAAATCCCCGACCAGGGTTTCGAAAGCATGTTTCATCAGGCGTCTCCTCCGAATACGTCGATCTGGCGGAACACGCAGGCCGGCGAGGCGTGGCCAACCCGCACCACCTGGTTTGGTTCGCCCTTGCCGCAATTGGGCGTGCCCAGCACCTGGAAGGTGCTGCTGTCGCCGACCGCCGCCAGGTTGCGCCAGAACTGCGCGGAAATGCCGCGGTAGTTGGGGTTCTTGACGATACCTTTGAGCTCGCCGTTTTCGATCAACTGGCCCCATTCACAGCCGAACTGGAACTTGTTGCGCGCATCGTCGATGGACCAGGAGCGGTTGGTGCGCATCAGGATGCCGTGTTCGATGCCCTTCACCAGTTGATCCAGGCTCTGGTCGCCAGGCTCGATGTTGAGGTTGGCCATGCGGTCGATCGGCGCACGATTCCAGCCGCAGGCACGGCTGTTGGCCACACCGTCCAGGCCGGAGCGGAACTGCGACAGCGCACCCCCCAGCGGTCGCAGCAGCAGGCCATCGCGGATCAGGAACTGCTTGCTGGCCGGGGTGCCGTCATCATCGAAGCTGTAGCTGGCCAGCTCTTCGCCGATGGTCGGGTCGAAGGTCACGTTGAGCAGCGCGGAGCCGTATTGCAGGTGGCCGAAGTCACCGGCCTTGACGAAGCTGGTGCCGGCATAGTTGCGCTCGTCGCCGAGGATGCGGTCCATCTCCAGCGGGTGGCCGATGGATTCGTGAATCTGCAGCATCATCTGGTCCGGCATCAACAGCAGGTCGCGCGGGCCGCTGGGGGTGTTCGGCGCCAGCAGCAGCTGCAGCGCCTCGTCAGCCACTCGGCGGGCAGCGCCGACCAGGCCGCAGCGCTCGATGATCTCGAAGCCGCCCTGCTGGCCGAAGTTGTCGCGGCCCAGGCTTCGGCTCTGGCTGTCCTGTCCATCGCTGGCGGTCACGCCCAGGCCCGGGAACAGGAAGCGCTGGGCATGGCGCAGCTCGGCGCCGGCCGAGTTCATGTAGGTCTGCTCGACCAGGCTCAGGCCCAGGCTGGCCTGCCAGTCCACAAGGCGGCTGTCCCTGGGCACGCTGGCCGACTCGGCAGCGAGCAGGCCAAGGCAGTCGGCGAGGTTGGGCACGGGCTGATCGAAGTTGGGCGAGATGTGGTCGTGGCATGCGCTGGTCACCGGTTGCTCGCGCAGGTCCAGCAGGTTGTACCTGGCGATCTGCCGGGCCAGCGCCTCGGCGTGCTCCAGCGCGCGCTGCAGGCCTGCCTGGGACAGGTCTGCGGTGGCCGCATAGGCTTCCACACCATTCACCCGCACGGTGAGCATGGCGCCTTCGTCCTGGGTGAAGAAGGGTGGTTCCGCGACGTTGCGGCGAACCGACAGCGCCTGGTGCGACTGTTTCACATGGCGCAGGGAAAACAACTCGGCCGTACTGCGCAGTGCGGCAAAGCGCTGGCGCAGCAGGGCGCTGGTATCGAACATGTGGAAGCCTCCGTGTACACGGTGGCTCCCCCTAGAACCACTCGTCCTGCATGGTGAGGCAAGTGTCGTCGCGCGCCTCGAGCAATGCCAGCTCATTATGGCAGCCAGGTACTTCCCGGGTCAGGAAATAAAGTGAGATCAGCAAGGGCCAGGTGTTGCAGGCCCATCCTTCTGAATGGCGGCTTTCAAGATATCGTTCAGATGCGACGCAACATGGTGAGAGGTGTCCGTCAGCAGATAGACGTGGTGCTCGGGGAGCTCGGGGAACCCCATGCCTTCCACGTACGCAAGTGATGTATCACCACTGTCCAGTCCCTCGACAATACCCACTGCCAGGCCGCTTCTCATGCAGGCCAGCACCGCATGCCAGTTGGC
>NZ_OPYN01000229.1 GCF_900277125.1 Pseudomonas inefficax | reverse complement strand
CTAGCTTGCGGCCAAGCAGGTCGAGCGACTGGATGCCCTCGGTACCCTCGTGGATCGGGTTCAGGCGGTTATCGCGGTAATANTGTTCAACCGGGTATTCGCGGGTGTAGCCATGGCCGCCGAGAACCTGGATTGCCAGTTCGTTGGCCTTCAGGCAGAACGTCGAGGGCCAGGACTTGACGATCGGAGTCAGCAGGTCGAGCAACTCCTGCGCCTGGTTGCGGGTATTTTCGTCGCTGCCGGTGTGGGTGTCGTCGAACAGCCGCGCTGCGTACAGGCCGAGGTCGAAGGCGCCTTCGACGTAGGCTTTCTGCGTCAGCAGCATGCGTTTCACATCAGTGTGTTCGATGATTGGCACCGCGGGGCTGTGCGGGTCCTTGTTGTCCGCCAACCGCCCCTGCGGGCGCTGGCGGGCGTACTCCAGCGAATACAAATAGCCGGCGTAGCCGAGCATCACTGCGCCCATGCCAACGCCGATGCGTGCCTCGTTCATCATCTGGAACATGCACGCCAGGCCGCGGTGCGGCTGGCCGACCAGGTAGCCGATGCACTGGCCGTTATCACCGAAGTTAAGTGCAGTCGAGGTGGTGCCGCGCCAGCCCATCTTGTGAAACAGCCCGGCCAGTAGCACATCGTTGCGCGGGCCACGGCTGCCATCTTCGTTGACCAGGTACTTGGGCACGATGAACAGTGAGATGCCCTTCACGCCGGGCGGTGCATCGGGCAGCTTGGCCAGGACCATGTGCACGATGTTCTCCGAAAGCTCGTGATCACCGCCGGAGATGAAGATCTTGTTGCCCTTGAGCCGGTAGCTGCCGTCACCGGCAGGTTCGGCGCGGGTGCGGATATCGGCCAGTGACGAGCCGGCGTGGGGTTCGGTCAGGGCCATCGTGCCGAAGTAGCGCCCTTCGATCATCGGCTTCAGGAACAGGCGTTTCTGTTCATCGCTGCCGAAGCTCTCGATCAGGTTGGCCGCGCCCATGGTCAGGAACGGGTAGGCCGTGGTGCCGGCGTTGGCGGCCTGGAAGTGGGCGAAGCAGGCTTGCGAGACCAGGCTGGGCAGCTGCATGCCGCCGACCTCGAAGTCGCGGTTGGCGTTGAGGAAGCCGGCTTCGAGGAAGGCCTCGACAGCGGGTTTCACCTCGGGGATCAGCTCGGCGCGGCCGTCCACGTAGCGCGGCTCGTTTTCGTCGGCCTTGCGGTTGTGCGGGGCGAAGAACTTTTCGGCGATGGTGCGGGCAGTTGATAGCGCCGCATCAAAGGTTTCGCGGCTGTGCTCGGCGAAGCGTGGGCGCTGGATCAGGGCCTCGGCGTCGAGGACTTCGTAGAGTTCGAAGGCGAGGTTGCGGGGGCTGAGTAAAGTCTCGTCCATGTCGGCAGTCCTAGATACGGAAGGGTAGCCTGATACAGTATCAGTGCTGGCGACAAGGACGATTGATCGAAATGATCATCAAGGTGAGTTACTGCAAATATTGCATGTGCCTACTTTGGAGCGAAGGAGATAAAAGCCTTCCTTATATAGGTCTGAGTCCAGCGTTAATTAAAATATTTTAGTACTAGTTGTCGATTCGGAGTTCGGTGAGTACAAATGGCGAAGTTGATTCATCGGTAGTGGCGACGATCTGGTAACTATCGTTGTGTGCGATTGTTACGAGAGCCGTATGTAATGCCTTGATGACAGTTTTGTCCACGACGACGTAGGATCGAAAGCCGCCGGAGGCGACGTAAAGATTCGCTGAAACTTTGCCTTGTTCTGCAAAAAGGCTTATTTTATCAATATTGAATTCGGCCNNNAGCTCGGATGGGTGAAGGGGTTATTCCGAGAAACTACCGATCCTGACTTTTTCCAGCAGGATTGGATGGCCACTGGTTGTGATCGTGGCGTAAACCTTCAGTGGCTTGCCGGGTTGCAGCGCAGACTTTGCGGTGTGAAGAGCGTCAATCACGTTCATGTCCCGCACGACACAGCTCTGGAACGGTCCGTTAGGCTGGTAGAGGTTGGCCCAGACTTCACCTGCATACTCTTCTTTGGCGAAGATCGCGATGCCATTAACTTCAATTTCTTTGTTCATTTTTCTCTCGCTGCTAGTGGATTGAGTGCGAGGCGAATGATCTCTCTTCGTGTGTGCCAATAAAACTGGCATTCTTACTAGGTTGATGAATTGGAAGAGGCTGAAGAGCGAGCGCTCGCAGTGCGCGTTATATGCGCCTTGCCAAGGGGCAGCTACGGAAACAAAAAAGGAGAGCCGAAGCTCTCCTTATCATGAACGGACTGCTTTCTCAGCCAATGGTCATCAGGCTGGCATTACCACCCGCAGCAGCAGTGTTCACACTCACCGCCCGCTCAATCACCAAGCGCTCCAGCGCAATCTGGTGATCCCCGCTGGACAACCCATGCACACCAACGATTGCCCCGGCACGCTTGGCCACCTGCTGGCACACGCCGCGCAGTTGATCGGAGTCGCCATGGTGGATCACTGCGTCGAACGCCACTTCATCCTTGTTCCAGTCCGGCACCAGCTTGACCTTGGCCTGCAGGTCTCGCGGCAGGCGGGCACGCAGGGCCTTGCCCGGCTCGCCGTCCGCCCATACCGCCGAGCTGCCAACGGCCAGCACTGCGGCGAACTGCGCCAGCAGGTCTGCTTCGTTGTCGGCCAGGCACAGCACGTGCTCACGTGGCAGGATGGTGTAGCTGTTGCGCTCGCCGGTCGGGCCTGGCAACAGGCGGGCGATGCCGCTCTGCGACTGGCTGGCGAACTGGCTGCACAGCACGGCCAGGTCGGCCAGCTGGTTGCTCTCGGCCCAGGCCTTCAGGCCATGCAGTGGCTTGATCAGCTGTTCGTGCAGGGCGCGGTCAGGCTTGCCTTCACCGTCCTGCTGCTGGAAGTGGCGGCCAATCGCGTCGGCCGGGCGGGTCGACAGCAGGCGGTACAGGTACAGCGGGCCGCCGGCTTTCGGGCCGGTGCCGGACAGGCCTTCACCACCGAACGGTTGCACGCCCACCACTGCACCAACAATGTTGCGGTTGACGTACATGTTGCCGGCGTTGGCGGTTTCCACCACTTTGGCGATGGTCTCGTCGATGCGGGTGTGCACGCCGAGAGTCAGGCCGTAGCCGGAGTTGTTGATCTGCTCGATCAGCTGGTCCAGGTTGCGACGGTTGTAGCGCACCACGTGCAGCACCGGGCCGAAGATTTCACGCTTGAGCTCGTCAAAGCTTTCCAGTTCGATCAGGGTCGGCATGACAAAGGTGCCGCGCTTGATCTCGGCAGCATCGGCAATCGCCACCTGGTAGACCGAGCGGCCTTTCTCACGCATGCCCTGGATGTGCTTCTCGATGCCGGCCTTGGCTTCGGCGTCGATCACCGGGCCGATGTCCACG
>NZ_OPYN01000228.1 GCF_900277125.1 Pseudomonas inefficax | reverse complement strand
GTCGCTGGCCGTCTGCGCGTGCAGACCGAGCACAACGGCGACGCACTGACCCTGCCGGACTACTTCTCCAGCCGTTTCGAAGACAATAGCGGCCTGCTGCGGATCATCTCGGCCATCGTCATCCTGGTGTTCTTCACCATCTATTGCGCTTCCGGCATCGTTGCCGGTGCCCGTCTGTTCGAGAGCACCTTCGGCATGTCGTACGAAACCGCCCTGTGGGCCGGCGCCGCAGCGACCATCGCCTACACCTTCATCGGTGGTTTCCTGGCGGTGAGCTGGACCGATACCGTGCAGGCTTCGCTGATGATCTTCGCGTTGATCCTAACTCCGGTGATCGTGCTGATCTCCACTGGCGGCTTCGACACCACCTTCGCTGCCATCGAGGCTGTGAACCCGGCCAACTTCGACATGCTCAAGGGCGCCACCTTCATCGGCATCATTTCGCTGATGGGCTGGGGCCTGGGTTACTTCGGCCAGCCGCACATCCTGGCACGCTTCATGGCTGCCGACTCGGTCAAATCGATCGCCAAGGCCCGTCGCATCTCCATGACCTGGATGATCCTGTGCCTGGCCGGCACCTGCGCCGTGGGCTTCTTCGGCATCGCCTACTTCTCTGCGCATCCTGAGCTGGCAGGTCCGGTCACCGAGAACCACGAGCGCGTGTTCATCGAGCTGGCGAAGATCCTGTTCAACCCGTGGGTCGCCGGTGTGCTGCTGTCGGCCATCCTGGCTGCGGTGATGAGCACCTTGAGCTGCCAGCTGCTGGTGTGCTCCAGCGCCCTGACCGAAGACTTCTACAAGGCGTTCCTGCGCAAGAACGCTTCCCAGGTCGAGCTGGTATGGGTCGGTCGCCTGATGGTGCTGGCCGTCGCCCTGATCGCCATTGCCATGGCCGCCAACCCGGAAAACCGCGTGCTGGGCCTGGTGGCTTACGCCTGGGCCGGCTTCGGTGCTGCTTTCGGCCCGGTGGTGTTGATTTCTGTGCTGTGGAAAGGCATGACCCGTAACGGCGCACTGGCCGGTATCGTGGTCGGTGCCCTGACCGTGATCCTGTGGAAGAACTTCGACACCCTCGGGCTGTACGAAATCATCCCGGGCTTCCTGTTCGCCAGCATCGCCATCATCGTGGTGAGCAAGCTGGGCAGCCCGTCGCAGGCGATGGTCAAGCGCTTCGAAACTGCTGATGCGGCGTATCACGCTGACAAGTAACACCGGTTGAATCGGCGGCGCCTGCTTCGCGGGTGAACCCGCGAAGAAGCCCCCGCCGATCGACAGCCAGGCCTGACTCCGCCTGCAAGGCAAGGTAAACTTGCCACCCCCGCAGGAGTTGCCATGAACTATCGTCACGCCTTCCACGCCGGCAACCACGCCGACGTCCTCAAGCACATCGTGCTGACCCGCCTCATCGCCCTGATGTCGCGC
>NZ_OPYN01000227.1 GCF_900277125.1 Pseudomonas inefficax | reverse complement strand
TCGGACCTGCAGTACCTGATCATGGAAGACATCCTGGTTGTGAAGGACGGCGCGGCCCCGTATGACCAGCCGCTCTGAACCGCGCATCCTGCAGTTCTGCCATGGCTATGACGGGCCGTTCCTGGACTGCGCCCGTCAGTACGCCAGCCTGTTCCAGGGGCGTGGCTACCAGGTGACTACGGTGTTCCTCACCGGCGCCGCCGACCCGCAGGTCGCGGCTGGCTGCGCGTCGGACGAGGTGCTGTTCCTGGAATTCAGCTCCAAGGCCGTGCGCGGCCTGAAACTCGGGGCGATCCTTGCATTGCGGCGGATCGCGGCCGAGCGCGATTTCGCTTTCTGCATTGCCCATCGCTTCAAACCGATCTATGTGGCGTTGTTGGCTACCGGTTTGCCGGTGATTGGCGTGCACCATGCCTTCGGTGACTACGAGCGCAAGGGGCGACGCATCTTCGCCAACCTGTTCAGCAAACGCCTGAGCTTGCTGGGCGTGTCGGACGCAGTACGCGACGACATGCGCCGCTGTCTGCCACAGTGGCCGGCAGAGCGTATCCAGACCCTGTACAACCGCATCGACATCGACGCCCTGCATGCGGCCCTGGTGCCACGCGCCGAGGCCCGCCAGGCCCTCGGCCTGGATGCGCAGGCGTGGATTGTCGGTAACGTCGGGCGCCTGCACCCGGACAAGGACCAGGCCACCCTGCTGCGTGGCTTTGCCGAAGCGCTGCCGGGGCTACCGGCCGGTGCCCGCCTGGCAATCCTTGGCAAGGGCCGCCTGGAGGCCAGGCTCAAGGCCCAGGCCGCTGAGCTGGGCATTGCCGGGCAAGTGGACTTCCTTGGCCAGGTGCCGGATGCGCGCCGTTACTTCCAGGCGTTCGATGTATTCGCCCTGAGCTCCGACCATGAGCCGTTCGGCATGGTCCTGCTCGAAGCCATGGTTGCCGGTGTACCGGTACTGGCCACGGCCTGTGGCGGTGCCCGCGAAGTGGTCGAAGGTGTTGGCGTGCTGTTCCCGCTGGGCGATGCCGGGCAGCTGGCCCAGGGCCTGAAGCACATGGCTGTGCTCGATGGGCAGCAGCGCCAGGCTTGTGCCGAGCACATGCTGCAGCGCCTGCGCGAACGCTTTTCCGACCAGGCGGTGCGCGAGGCATTCTGGCAGCTGCCGCAAGTTCGTGCGCTGGTGGGGCAAGCCTGATGCTCAACCGTATCCAGGCCTTCCGCGAGCGCGGTTGGCAAGTTATCGACGCCAAGGCCTACGCCGAGGCATGGGCCCGCTTTGGCGGAAG
>NZ_OPYN01000226.1 GCF_900277125.1 Pseudomonas inefficax | reverse complement strand
GCCCTGTTCGACCTGGCCAACGCCGAGATCATCCTTCAGGCGGCGGTCAATGCCGCTGCACCGCTGCACCATGACGCGCGCTACCTGTCCGAACTCAACAAGAGCCGCTTCAGCGGCCCCAAGGCGCAGAAAGAACAGCTGGCCATGGCCCGCGCCCACGAAGACCTGTCGAAGAAGTTCCGCTACAACCAGCGCCGCGAGCTGCGCCTGCTGGAAGAGGCGGGCGGCGTGGTGCGCCCGATCAGCGACTTCAGCGCGCAGGAAATCGCCAGCATGTACTGCGACCTGTTCCAGCGCCGCTGGGGCTTCCCTGCCACCGGTGCCGAGCGCATGGCCGAGGTGCTGGAACGCCTGCGCGAGTTGCTTATTGGCTCGGTGCTGCTGTTGGACGGCAAGCCGATTGCCATTCAGCTGGTGTACCGTGTCGAAGCGCCGGAATGGATCAGCGTCGAGTACATCAATGGCGGTGTCGACCCTGAAACCAAGGCCTTCAGCCCCGGTAGCGTGCTGAGCTTCCTCAATACCCAGGCCGCCTGGGAAGACGCTCGTGCGCGCAACAAGCCGCTGCGGTTCTCGTTCGGCCGTGCCGACCGCGAGTACAAGGACCGCTGGTGCAACCCCGTACCGGTGTATCAGGCGTGAGTCGCAAGCAGCAGTTGCTCAAGCGCCACCGGCGCAACAAACGCCTGGGCCTGCTGGCAGGTCTGGTCGCGCTGGTGGCAGTAGGTGTGTTCAGCTGGTGGTGGTTGCCACTGCTGCTGTTGCCGCTGCTGTGGGCTGCCCATGAAGCCTGGTTTGCGGACCACCTGTTCTATGCGCCAGCCGAGGACTACGCCTACGACTTCGGCGAGCAGACGCGGGAAGCCCCTGTCAGCCTGAACGGCGGCCTGCTCGAGGCTGACTGCGCATTGCAGGGCAACGAAACCCTGATTCTCGAGCTGCAGGTGAAAAGCAGCTGGCTGGGACGCTTCCTCGACCCACAGGTCGAGCTGGTGGCTGGCGAGCAGGCCGACCGGCAAACCTTCGAGCGCGGCGTCGATGGCGTGCGCTTCCTCAACCTGACCGGCCTCGCCGCACCTCTGCAAGCTGGCGCGTTGCGCCTG
>NZ_OPYN01000225.1 GCF_900277125.1 Pseudomonas inefficax | reverse complement strand
TCAGCTCCGGCTACATGGTCAGCGAGCGCCTGCGCCAGGAAGGTTTCGACGCCGTGTTCGTGCCCAAGGGCTACGACGAGCAGTTGCTTGCCGACCAAGGGCGTGAGCGCGACATCGAGCTGGCCTTCGTCGGCAGCACCAACAGCGTGGCCTACAGCGGCCGCAAGGCCTTGCTGGACGAGCTGGGCCGGGTCGAGAACCTGATAGTCAGCCGTACCAAGTCGGGTGAAGACTACTCCAACACGCTCAACCGGATCCGCTTCTTCGTCAGTGCCGACGTCGGCATGGGCGAATACATGATCAAGAACTTCGAAGCCATGGCCTGTGGCTGTGTGTTGCTGGCATATGACCAGGGCGAGGAAGAGAACCGAGCGCTAGGCCTGCAGGACATGCACAACGTGGTGTTCTATGACAGCATCCCGACCCTCCAGGAAAAGCTCCGCCGTTTGCGTGCGGAGCCCGAGCTGGCCCGGCAGATTGCAGAAAATGGCCGCCATCTGGCGATTTCCCGTTTCAGTTTCGGCGCAGTTGGACGTAGCATCGTCGACCACATGCGCCCCGCGCTCAGGCCCCATCCGCCGTTGTCTGCATGGCAGCGGCTGCGCCTGAAGCTGGGCATCTAACATAAGAACTTTCGCGCCTGCGGAACGGGCGTTGAAAGTCGATAGTCGCAATGCGGAGGGAGTCCGGTGCGCTTTTCAAATGAGAGTGACGTCACGCTCGTCGTGACCAGTTGTGGGCGGTTCGATCTGCTCAAAGATACCCTTGAGAGTTTCGATCGCTACAATACCGCGCCCATTCGCGAAGTGTTCATCACCGAAGATTCCGGTGACGATGCCGTGCATGCCGCTGTGCCTGAGCACTGGAAACCGTACTGCAAGGTGTTCGTCAACCGGCCAAAGCTGGGCCAGTTGCCGTCTATCGACCTGGCCTACAGCCACGTCAGGACGCCCTACATCTTTCATTGCGAGGACGACTGGCACTTCTATCGCCAGGGCTTCGTCGAAGACTCCCGGGCCATTCTGGAGGTCAGCCCCGACGTGTTGCAGGTGTGGCTGCGCAGTCATGCCCATGACCTGGCCATCCACAGCCCGTACATCCACCTGGGCGACCGCCAGGTGATCGCCGGGGTGCCTTGCTACCCGCTGCTGTCCGACAAGGCCGAGTGGCAGGCGTTTTCGCTCAACCCGGGTCTGCGTCGGTTGAGCGATTATCAGCGTTGCGCGCCATTTGCCGCCTATGCTGGAGAAAAGGCACTTTCCCGACGCTACGCTGAGTTAAACCTGACAGCGGTCACCTTGGAGGGTGATGCAGTATTGCACACTGGATTTGGTAATCACGTGACCTTGCCCATCGAAGTGGAGCGCAAGGTAAAGCGTCGTAGACGTGATCGGATAAAGTTGGCATTGACGCTGGTGGCGGGTGCCGTGATTGGCATGGGAATCACCATTTTTGTTCAATGAAGTCGCTGTCCCACCTGACATGAGCGGGAAAGGGCCAATGAACATCGTCAATATGATGTGGGCGGGTGGAACGCCGTACATGTCCATCCACAAGGTGCATCGGCAGGTACTGTCGCACGCGGGTGCCGATGCCCGGATCAGTAACTGGCTGTTGCTGGGTAGCGGGCTCTGCTGTGGGCTTGGTTCGACCCGGGAATGGCATATGCCCTCACGGGCACTGAAAGGGCGGCACTTCTGGCGCCTGTTGCGCCCATGGTTGCGCATGCGCTTGCGCAAGGCGCTGAACGAGGCCCAGGCTGAAGTAGTGCTGCTCGACGGTGTCGGTGTGGCGCGGTTGGTGTTGCCGTTGTTGCAACAGGTTCCGCAGGTACGTGCCAAAGTCCTTTTTCACGGCAAGACGCGCCTGAGTGCCAGTGATGTTCGCCTGCTGCGCAGGTTCCCGGCCGAGCGGCTGAGCATCGCCGCCGTTTCGCAGACGCTTGCCACATCACTCGAACACGACCTTGGCAGGCCGGTGCAGACCTTGCGTATGGCCCTGGACCCGCGGGCTTTCGCCGAGCCTTTGTTAAGCCGGGAAGCGGCCAGGCAGGCCCTGATGTTGCCGCAGGTAACCGGGTTGCTGCTGGGTGCGGTCGGGCGGTTGGTGGAGAGCAAAGGTTTCGAGATGCTGATCGAGGCGTTCGCCAAGGCCAGTTCGCACCAGCCTGAGCTGCAATTGGCAATCATCGGCGAAGGCCCTCTGCGTGAGGTACTGCAAGCCCGTATCGACGCGCTGGGCCTGGTCGGGCGTGTTCACCTGAGCGGTCACCGCGACGACCTTCAGCGGTTGTACAAGGCATTCGACTGGCTATTGGTGCCTTCGCGCTCCGAAGGCCTGGGGCTGGTGGTACAAGAGGCGGTCATGGCCGATGTGCCGGTGGTGTGCAGCGACCTGCAGGTGTTCCGCGAGCAGTTGCAGGACACCGGTGGCTACCTGCCCGTTGCCAACGAAAATGCCTGGGCCGAGGCGATCGAGCGTTGTGCGGCGATCAGTGCCCCGGCGGTAGCCGCCCGGCAGCGTCAGGCGCTGGCGCCGGAGCAGGCTTGGCAGGCCTTCTGCAACGGCTCGCAAAGCCTGCTGCGCAGCTGACGCTCAGCGCGCCAGCAGGGCTGCCTCGAAGGCGGCAAGAGGGAACCGGTCGCCCAGGTTCTCCCGCTCGATATAGCGCACCATATGCTGCACATTACGCCGAATCATGCGCGCCGACAGTGGCGGGCGCAGGAAGCGCATGTCGGCCACGTCGATCAGCCCCAGGTGCTCGTCGGGAGTGACC
This sequence comes from Pseudomonas inefficax, assembly GCF_900277125.1. GTDB lineage: Bacteria > Pseudomonadota > Gammaproteobacteria > Pseudomonadales > Pseudomonadaceae > Aquipseudomonas > Aquipseudomonas inefficax. The sequence goes on along the minus strand of NZ_OPYN01000225.1, from coordinate 1,710 downwards.
ACAACATTGCCCAGGTGCAACGAGCGGAAGTACACGCCGCTGTGATGCAACTGGCGGATCAGTTCGATCAGGCGCGGCAGATAGGTGTCCCAGCTGAAACCTTCATCGCGCGACATCTGCAGCAAGGTACGCCCCGGCAGCGGGCGGTACAGCACGGCAGTGCGGCCCGGAAGGTCGAGCTTGTGCTGGCTGATCACTTCCAGCGTGGGAATGCCCAGTTGTGCAAGGCGTGCGGCGTTGTCGACGAAGCGCTGCGAGTACGGGCGCAGCAGTGCAGATGAAATCAGCCGCTTCCTGCGAAAAACCTTGAGGAAATTACCATCCGTGAGCAGGTAGACTTTGGCGCCATGGCTATCTGCCTCAAGCACCTGTGCGCCTTGTGTCAGCTGATCGAAGTCGACCTGGGGGAGCCGGGAGCATTGCATGAATAGAGCCTTGTCGTCGGGCGAACAGAATGACCGGCAATAATGCCGAAAATAATGTTGTAGCACCATTGGATGGTGTCTTTGGTTGATCGGGGGAAAGGATGTTGTATCAGAAAAACTGGGCGCGAGCCTGGTTGGGGTTTGGTCTGATCTGGTTCCTGGCAGCGATTGCCCTGGCACCGAGCAACAAGGTCTATCAGCAAGGCCTGGTGCTGTTCCTGTGGTTGCCGACGCTGGTAATGGCGTGGTCCGCTAGACAAATCATCGTGCAGGCCTGGCGGCGTCAGCCGGCCTTGTGGGGGAGCGTGCTGTTGCTGCTTGCGTGGAGCGGGCTCAGCCTGGTCTGGTCGAGCGCAGAAGACCCTGGGCGCGAGGCCAAGCGCCTGCTCTACATCCTGTTGTTCCTTTTGGCGTTTCCACTGCTGGCCCAGCTTGGCCTGGCCCGTGTCCGCCAACTACTGGTGATCGGTAGTGCCTTGCTGGCGGTGGCGGCGCTGATCTCGGTCATTCATTTCTACGGCATGGAGGGCAAGCTCTGGTTGGTCCGCCTGCAGGGCATCGGCGAGATATCGCACCCTATTCTCGGCGCCTATGTCATCGGCGCGGCCGTGCTTTTCCTGATTTACCAGCCGCCGCAGCAGCGTGGCCTGCAATTGGTATGGCTGGTGGCGCTGGCTTGCCTGGGCGTGTTCGTCATGCTTAGCCAGAGCCGTGGGGCGGTGCTGGCCTTGGTGTTCACCGTGATCCTGGGCCCGCTCTGGTTCCGCGACCGTCACAGCCGGGTGTTTGCCATCCTGGCCGCCCTTGCCACCGGCCTGGCCTTCTATTTCGTTTACGATCTGATCGCCCACCGCGGTTCGTCCTACCGGCCGGAGATCTTCCATGCTGTAGTCGACATGATTGCTGCGGCTCCCTGGAGCGGCCTTGGCCTGGGTGCAAGCTACGACGTGGCTGTAGGGAACAGGCATTTTGACCACACTCACAACATGTTCACCCATGTCGCCGTGGAGATGGGCCTGCCTGGCATGCTGATGTGGATATTGGTGTGGCTGTACACCCTGGGCGAAATCGTACGCGCACGCGGCACACTGTTCGGCAAGATCCTGCTCGGCTTCTGGGTGTACTCCACCCTGGCGATGCAGTTCGATGCCGCCAGCCTCACCGGTACGCCACGTGCCGAATGGTTCATCAGCTGGCTGCCCGTGGGCCTGGCCATGTTGCTGCCATGGGGGAGTGCCGAAAATGGCGCCTGTGGTAAAATTTCCGGTTCAACCTGAACAGCGAG
>NZ_OPYN01000224.1 GCF_900277125.1 Pseudomonas inefficax | reverse complement strand
CGAGCCGCCGATGACAAGCGCCAGGGTCAGCATCACTTCCAACTGGTATTGCTCGACACTCTTGATCATGCGGTAGGTGGCGTAGCAGATCAGCGCGCCGAACACTACGCCGCCGATGGACTAGCGGGCGAACAGAACGGCCGTATCGGCCATGCTTGGCGTTTCGCCCAGCTGGATGATGCCCAGCAACACGGTGAACACCACCACGGCGGTGCCGTCATTGAACAGCGACTCGCCGACGATGGTGGTTTTCAAGGGTTTGGAGGCATTCGCGGTACGCAGCGCGCCCAGTACGGCAATCGGGTCGGTGGGCGAGATCAGCGCACCGAACAGCAGACAATAGATCAGCGGTACCTGCCAGCCGAACAGGGCAAACACCCAGTGCGACAGGTAACCGATGACCACGGTGGCGATCAGCACCCCGACGGTGGCCAGCAGGCCGATCGGCCAGCGGTAGCTGCGCAGGTCGGAAAGGTTGACGTGCAAGGCGCCGGCGAACAACAGGAATGCCAGCATCCAGTGCATCAGCAAGTCGTTGAAGTCGATCTGGTTCATCAGCCCTTCGACGCGCGCTTCCAGGCCAGGGAAGCCGATCAGGCTCAGGCCCTGCAGCATCAGGGAAAACAGCAGCGCCGTTACCATCACGCCAATGGCGGGGGGCAGGCCGATGAAACGGTAATTTACGTAGGTGAGGAGGGTGGTAAGGCAGATAAACGCGGCAACTAGTTCAAGCATCCCGAATCCTGTAACAGTGGCTTCCAAGTCGTAACCCGAATGGCTCGGGCAGTTCTTTGATGACCTGGCGCGGGGTTCGGGACACAAGGTTTGACCGGATTCGTTCCAATCGTTCCCGTTAACCCGCCTCACCGAGGTCCCCTGTGGGAGCGGGCGTGCCCGCGAACACCGGCAAAGCCGGTGCCATACACCTAGTCGCAGCTTCGTGGGCGTGCCCGCTCCCACAACGGCCCCTTGAGCGCTGTATAGTCCCAGCCAGAAACAGCCATAAGGACAACAAGGCGTGTTGGCAACATCCCTGGTGCTGGTCGCTGCCCTGCTGCACGCGACCTGGAATACCCTGATCAAATTCAGCGGCGAACGCTTGCTGGTGATTGCCAGCATGGACACGGTGGCGTTGGCATTCGCGGTGCTGGCAGTGCCCTTCGTCGAGCTGCCGCCAGCCAATATCTGGCCGTGGTTGCTGGCCTCGGCGCTGGCCGAGCAGCTGTACCGCTTTCTGTTGATCCAGGCGTATCGCGTGGGCGACCTGGGCCTGGTCTATCCTCTGATGCGCGGGCTATCACCGCTGGTGGTGCTGGGCCTGACCCTGGCCTTTGCCGGGGAATCGCTGAGCCAGCAGCAGATCATCGGCATCCTGCTGATCCCCTGTGGCATGGCCTGCCTGCTGTGGCAGGGCGGTGGCGGTGACCGGCTGCCTTGGTCGATGCTGCCGGTTGTTGCCCTTATCGGCCTGTGTATTGGTTGCTACACCTGGTTCGACGGCCAGGCCGTGCGCCTGTGGGGTAAGCCCTGGGATTACCTGGTGTGGCTGACTTTGCTCAGTGCCTGGCCCTTCCCGCTGCTGGCCAGCGTGGCGCGGCGTGCGCCGTTCGTATTGTTCTGGCGCCTGCAGTGGCGCCTGGGGCTGGCAGTGGGGCTATGTGTATTGCTCAGTTACGCGTTGGTGCTGTGGGCCATGCACCTGGGGTCGGTAGCCGAGGCGGCCGCGTTGCGCGAGTTGAGCGTGATCCTGGTGGTGCTGTTGGGGATGCGCTACCTGAAAGAACCTTTTGGCGGGCCGAGACTCCTAGCTTGCGGGCTGGTGTTGGCCGGCATGCTGGTAATGAAGCTTTGACCCGAAGACTGAACAAGGAGTCCTGTCCATGACTGTTGCCCTGTGGTGCATCCTGATCGCGCTGTTCTTGCCACCACTGTGTGCGTTGATCGCCAAAGTCGGTAGTGGCCGCTTCCGCCTACGCGACAACCACGACCCGCGCGCCTTCCTGGATACCCTGTCCGGGCTGCCGCGGCGCGCACATGCTGCCCAGCAGAACAGTTTCGAAGCCTTCCCGGCATTTGCCGCGGCGGTGCTGGTGGCAGATATCGTCGGCAATGCCGAGCAGGTAACCCAGGATGTGCTGGGTGTGATGTACATCACCAGCCGGCTGCTCTACATCATCTGTTACCTGGCCGACTGGGCCATGCTGCGATCGCTGGTGTGGTTTGCCGGGATGGCGATTATCGTGGCGTTCTTTGTGGTTTCCATCTGAAAGCTGGTGCGGTTCCTGTGGGAGCGGCTTTAGCCGCGAACACCGGCGAAGCCGGTGCCATATACCGCGTAGTCTTCTTCGCGGGTAAACCCGCTCCCACAGGGGCAGCGTAACGTCAGAGGACTTTCGGCACCTCAGGCAGCGGCTTGCCCTTGGGCCACAGCATCCAGATCTGCCCCTGCTGCTTCATGTTCCCGGCCAGTTCCCCGGCTTCCGGCCCTGTGCCCCAGAACAAGTCCGCCCGCACTTCACCAGTAATTGCACCGCCGGTATCCTGAGCCCCCACCGGGCGTACCACCGGTGTACCGTCCGGTCGAGTGGTGGACAGCCACAACAAGCTGCCCAGCGGAATCACCTTGCGGTCGATGGCCACGCTGTAGCCAGCGGTCAGCGGCACGTTCAGCGAACCTCGCGGCCCTTCGTTGCTGTCCGGGCGGGTGCTGAAGAACACGTAGCTGGGGTTGCTGGCGAGCAGTTCCGGTACCCGCTGCGGGTTGGCCTGGGCCCAGGCATGAATGGCACCCATGCTTACTTCTTCCTTCTTCAACTGGCCCTGGTCCACCAGCCAGCGCCCGATCGGCCGGTAGGGGTGGCCGTTCTGGTCGGCGTAACCCAGGCGCAGCTGGCGGCCATCTTCCAGTTGTACCCGGCCGGAGCCCTGGATCTGCAGGAACTGCAGGTCCATCGGGTCGGTCAGCCAGGCCAGCACCGGTGCCTTGACGCCGTCACGGTTGATCACCTCGGCGGTGTCGTAAGGCTTGAGCACCCGGCCATCGAGGCGACCGCGCAGGCGCTTGCCCTTGAGTTCGGGATACACGCTGGCCAGGTCGACCACGATCATGTCGTCAGGGATGCCGTAAACCGCCACATGGTTGGTTGCCGACTGGCTCAGGCTGCCAGGGTAGACCGGTTCGTAGTAACCGGTGATGAGGCCGTTGGCATTGTTTTCGGCCGAACGCAGGCCGTATACCTGCAGGTTCTGTTGCAGGAAGGCGCGCACCTGCAAGGCATTGTCGGGCACGTCGGCGGCTGCTTCACAGGTGCTGGCCCAGACGGTGTCGCGCTTGAGCTTTTCACAGCCGTTGCGCCAGGCCTGGAAGCCCGCCACCAGGTCGCTGTCGCTGACGCTGGGCAGGTCCTGCCAGGTGGCATTGGCGTAGGTGGCGATGGCATGCGGTTCGGGCTTGGCGCTTTCACCACCGTTGCAGCCGGCCAGCAGGGCCAGTGCCGGGAGTGTCCAGACCAGGTGGCGCAGGGCAGATTTCATGAATACATTCCTGTCATGGGTGAATACGGATATTCGCCCCTGTTTTTTATGTGGCTATTGGTCTTTGGCCGTTGGGCAGCGATACTGGCCACCCATTTGCGTAGGCCGAAGTGACCGTGATGTTGAAGCGATTGACCGTTGTTCTGCTGGCAGCACTGGCCCTGGGTGGTTGCGACCGGGTTGACCCGAACTCCCCGCTGGGCAAGCGCAAGGTAATCTTCAAGGACATGCTCAAGACCAGCGAAGACCTGGGCGGCATGTTGCGTGGGCGGTTGCCGTTCGACGGGGTGAAGTTTGCCGACGGTGCGCTGAAGCTGGACAACCTTTCGCACCAGCCCTGGCAGCACTTTCCACAGGCGCGTGATGGCGGCGACAGTAGCGCACGGGCCGAGGTATGGGAACGGCAGACGCGCTTTCATGACCTGGCCCGGCAGCTGGAAGGCGTCACTGGCGAACTGGTCGATGTCACCCGTGGCCAGCCGCTGGACGCTGCGCAGTTGAAGGCGCCGATGGACAAGGTCGAAGCAGCTTGCAAGGCCTGTCATACCGAATTCCGCAATCATTGATTGCCTGCATTGCTCTGTGTAGGAGCGGCCTTGTGTCGCGATGGGCCGCAAAGCGGCCCCGGCGATTTGTGCATCAGCTGAAATCCTGGGGCCGCTGCGCAGCCCTATCGCGACACAAGGCCGCTCCTACAATGATCGCGTTCGCCCGGTCGGAGCCTCAGCGGTCGAGATCCTCTACCGCTTCCTGCAGTTCTTTGCGCGACTCGGCCAGCTTGTCCTTGCGCTTGTTGATCTTCTCCGAATCGCCTTTCTTCTCGGCTTTCTTCAAGTCCCTTTCCCGCTGCGCCACTTCGTGACGGGCGTCGAGCACCTTTTGCTCACGTTCCTTGCGCAGGCCGGCATCGGTGCAGTTGTCGACTCCTCGCAGCGCCTCTTCGAGCCCTTCGGCCTGGTCGTTGTTGCCGTGGTCTCGGGCAATCTTCAACTGGTTCTCGATGGCGCTGCGCTTGGCGGCGCAACCGGTCAGGCCGGCATCTGGCTGGGCGGCTTGTGCGGCAGCAGCGGCCAGGCCCAGTGTCGCGAGCAGGAAAAGGGTCGAAATACGTTTCATGAAAAGCCTCCTTGACGGGGCGGGGCAGCAAAAGTTGGGGGAAATCCTGCCTTGGTTTTGCCCATTTAGAAACCCTTGTTGGGCTTTTCCGGCTTAATCTCAGGATTTTCCTACGAGTAAATTGGTAAACAATCATTGCTTGATGCTTTGCCTGTCGGGCCGGAAGCCGTCGATCCCTGCCTTGGCCAGCTGCGTTGCAATGGCTTGCACCTCGGTGGCCGCAAAAAATCCTGCAAGCTGTTGCCCGCGCTTTTCGCCGATACCGGGCATGGCTTGCCATTCAAGGTTGGTGCGGGCAGCAAGCTCCAGCCAGTCGCCTGTCACCTGCATGCCGGTGGGTGTGGGCGCGCCCAGCCCGCGCAGCCATTGGGCAAAGGGCCGTGAGCGGGCTTGGTCGAAACTGCCGAGCAACTGCGCAGCCGTTGCGTCACTGATACCGGTTACCTGGCCCAGGCGCTCGGCGTCCAGATGCAGCCAGTCGGTCATCGAGGTCACCAGCCCGGCGGCCACCAATCGGCGCCAGGTGCCAGGGCCGGTACGCGGCAGGGCCAGCCCCTGCTTGCCGCTGAGCCAGGTGAGGCGGGCAATGAACTGGTCCTCGCAGCCTTCGCTGATCTGCCAGCAGCTGTGGGCATGATGTTGGCCGGGCGCTGGTGCGGTCGCCGGTTGCCGCTCGGCGGAGCGGTGCACCACTTGCTCCAGGCGTGGGATGGTCAGCCCGGCAAGGCTGACGGCCACCAGGTCACCGGGACGGATGTCGAGCTTGAGCCAACGTGCCAGCGAGCCCAGGCTCACCTGGGTGATTCGCCGGTCATCCAGGGTAACCGGCAGCACCTGCAAGACCGGTGTGACCCTACCGGTGCGGCCGATGCGGAAGCGGACCTCGCGCACTTCGGCCAAGGCCTGTGTGTACGGGTGCTTCCACGCTGCGATCCAATAGAGGGCCTTGGCCTGCCAGCGCTCGGCCGGTGGCCGGACGCCTTGGCGCAGCACCACGCCATCGGTGGCGAAGGGCAGGGGTGAGCGGTACCAGTACTCACGCCAGTGCGCCGCATCGTCCACTGTTTTTATGGCGACGCTGTAATCCCGGCTGTGCGCAAAGCCCAGTTCCGCCAGCTGCGCGAGGCGTTCGGCCTGCTGCTCGGGGCCGCGCGGCCAGTCCCACACGAACAGGCCAATGCGCTCGCCTTGCTCACGACCCAGCTGCTTGCGAGCCAGCAGCCCGGCTACCGTCCCTCGGGCGTTGGCGCTGCCTGCCTGGGCTTGCACGTGCGCGTCCAGACGCAGGTACAGTTCGCCCTGCAGTTGCAGGTCGATGGCCTGGGGCAACTGCCGATTGATGGCGTGGAGCTGGGGAATGTGGCGGCTCCAGTCGTGCCCCTGCACGCCGTCCCCGCGGCTGATCAACTGCTCCAGCCGGCCCTGTCGGTAAATGAGGGAGACCGCTACGCCATCGACCTTTGGCTGCACCCAGACATCGGTCTTGCCGGCCAGCCAGCGTTCTACAGCCAGGCGGTCGGCCAGCTTGTCGACGCCGGTATGCGGCACCGGATGCGGGATCGGCCCGCCAGCGCTGGCCAGCGGAGACTGGATGGTCGCGATGCCAAAGCATTGCTGCAGGTGCGTCAGGCGCTGGCGGCTCTGGTCGTAGAGTTCATCGGGTACGAGCGCAACGCCCTGGCGGTGGTAGTGGTCGTCCCAGTGGGCGAGCGTGGCACTTAGTCGGCTTACTTCAGCCTCGACTTGTTGCGGGTTCCAGGTAGGGCATGGGGCGGCACGTGCCAGGGGGGAGCTCAGTGTCAACAGCAGGGTGAACAGCAGTATCAACGGCATGGCCAGCATCCTTGCATGGCGGGTGGGAGCCCTCAGCCTAGGCAGGTTGCGTGCGGGTTGCCATGCAGCGTTTGTCAGCCCATATGTCACAAAAAAGCCCCTGCCGATTGCTCGGCAGGGGCTTTTGACCAGCGCGATGGGAAATTTACAGGCCGGCAGCGTCACGCAGCGACTGGGCGCGGTCGGTGCGCTCCCAGGTGAAGGTGGTGAAGGTGTCGTCGCCGACAGTCTTCTGCTGCGGAGTACGGCCGAAGTGGCCGTAGGCAGCGGTTTCCTGGTACATCGGGTGCAGCAGGTCGAGCATGGTGGTGATGGCGTAAGGACGCAGGTCGAAGCACTCGCGCACCAGCTGGATGATCTTGTCGTCGGAGACCTTGCCGGTACCGAAGGTATTGATCGAGATGGAGGTCGGCTGGGCCACGCCAATGGCGTACGACACCTGGATCTCGCAACGCTCGGCCAGGCCTGCGGCGACGATGTTCTTGGCCACGTAGCGGCCGGCATAGGCGGCCGAACGGTCGACCTTGGACGGGTCCTTGCCGGAGAACGCGCCACCACCGTGGCGGGCCATGCCGCCGTAGGAGTCAACGATGATCTTGCGCCCGGTCAGGCCGCAGTCACCCACCGGGCCGCCGATGATGAAGTTGCCGGTCGGGTTGATGTGGTACTGGGTGCCCTTGTGCAGCAGTTCGGCAGGCAGGGTGTGCTTGACGATCAACTCCATCACGGCTTCCTGCAGGTCTTTCTGCGAAACCTCAGGGTTGTGCTGGGTCGACAGCACCACGGCGTCGATGCCGACCACCTTGCCGTTTTCGTAGCGGCAGGTGACTTGCGACTTGGCGTCCGGGCGCAGCCATGGCAGCAGGCCGGACTTGCGTGCTTCGGCCTGGCGCTCGACTAGACGGTGCGAGAAGCAGATTGGCGCTGGCATCAGCACTTCGGTTTCGTTGCTGGCATAGCCGAACATCAGGCCCTGGTCACCGGCGCCCTGGTCTTCCGGCTTGGAGCGGTCGACGCCCTGGGCAATGTCCACTGACTGCTTGCCGATGATGTTCATCACGGCGCAGGTGGCGCCGTCGAAGCCGACGTCGGAGCTGTTGTAGCCGATGTCGATGATGACCTTGCGCACCAGGTCTTCCAGGTCGACCCAGGCCGATGTGGTGACTTCGCCGGCGATGATGGCGACACCGGTCTTGACCAGGGTTTCGCAGGCTACGCGGGCGTACTTGTCCTGGGCGATGATGGCATCAAGGACGGCGTCCGAAATCTGGTCGGCGATCTTGTCCGGATGCCCTTCGGACACGGACTCGGAGGTGAAAAGGGAGTATTCGCTCATCTCGAAGGTTCCTGAAATTTACCGATGGTGTATGTCGCCAGCCGTCCGCTGGAAATGGCGGACCTGGATCTGGAAACCGTTACGCAAACCCACGTACAGGCTGTCCCCGGGGGCCAGCCCGGCGGCGTTGGCCCAACGGGCCAGGTCGTCCTGCTCGAAGCCAAGCCACAGGTCGCCGCAGGCTTCGCGCGCCCACCCCTGGTCATGGCTGCACAGTTCGGTTACCAGCAGGCTGCCGCCTGCCTTCACCCTTTTGGCCAGCTGGCGCAGGGCCAGGGCCGGGTCGCTGAAATGGTGCAGCACCATGTTCAGCACAACGCAGTCGGCGGCCACATCCGTTGCACCCAGTGCATCGGCCAACTGCAGGTTCACATTGTCGAGCCCTTCGCGCTGGCACACCTGGCGCGCCAGTTCGAGCATGGTCGGGCTGTTGTCCAGGGCAGTGACCTGGGCGAAGCGCCGGGCCAGGTCGGGCAGGAAGCCACCGTCGCCGGGGCCGACCTCCAGGGCGCTGGCGGCCGGGTCGAAATTCAGTTTGTCGAGCAACGCCAGCAGGCTTTCGCGGTACTGCGGCAGGCCGGCGATCAGGTCTTGCTGAGCGCGGAACTTCTCTTCCACGCGCAGGAAGAAGTCCTGGCTGGTGGCTGCGCGGCGCTGCTGTACCTGGGCGATGCGCGCCTGCACGTCAGGCGGCAGGGTCAGGTCATCCACCTCTTCGAGCAACGCCGCATGCAGCCGACCGCCCAGGCGCAGGCTGTCGGGCAGGGCGCGGCGGTAGAAGATGGCGTTGCCCTCGCGGCGGGTTGCCACCAGCTCGGCCTGGGCCAGCACCTTCAGGTGGTGGCTCATGCCCGACTGGCCCACATCGAAGATCTGCGCCAGTTCCAGCACGCCGAACGAGTCGTTGGCCAGGGCGCGCAATACGTTCAGGCGCAACTCGTCGCCACTGGCTTTGCACAGGGCTGCCAATGCTTCGCGTTGCTCGGGGATCGATTGCGCACGGAGGTTCATGGTGCGGCAGTCTAGACAGGCATCGTTGCCCTAGCAAGGGCAATATCAAAAAGTTTTGATATTGGATGATGGGCGGAGGGCGAGGCTGCCATTGCTGGCCTCTTCGCGGGTGAACCCGCTCCCACAGGTTCAGTACTGCCCTCAGGCTTGGTGCGACCCTGTGGGAGCGGGTTCACCCGCGAAGAAGCCGGCATCGATTTCCAGATTTTGCCCCGAAATGAGTGCCAATCAGAGGAAAATCCCCCGACTGCGACCATACGTCATTGCCCCAAGCCCCCCCAGTGGGCGAAAATGGCCGCCTTTTTTCGTGACACCACCTATTCAAGCCCCTCAGGAGATCAGCGATGCCCAGCCGTCGTGAACGTGCCAACGCCATTCGTGCCCTCAGCATGGATGCCGTGCAAAAGGCCAACAGCGGCCACCCAGGTGCCCCCATGGGCATGGCGGATATCGCCGAAGTGCTTTGGCGCGACTATCTGAAGCACAACCCGAGCAACCCGAGTTTCGCCGACCGTGACCGCTTCGTACTGTCCAACGGCCACGGTTCGATGCTGATCTACTCGCTGCTGCACCTGACCGGCTACGACGTCACCATCGATGACATCAAAGGCTTCCGCCAGCTGCACAGCCGCACCCCGGGCCACCCGGAATACGGCTACACCCCAGGCGTCGAGACCACCACCGGCCCGCTCGGCCAGGGTATCGCCAACGCCGTGGGCTTCGCCCTGGCCGAAAAAGTGCTCGCTGCCCAGTTCAACCGTGACGGCCACAACATCGTCGACCACAACACCTACGTGTTCCTCGGCGACGGCTGCATGATGGAAGGTATCTCCCACGAAGTCGCCTCGCTGGCCGGCACCCTGGGCCTGAACAAGCTGATCGCCTTCTACGACGACAACGGCATTTCCATCGACGGCGAAGTGCACGGCTGGTTCACCGACAACACCCCGGCGCGCTTCGAAGCGTACAACTGGCAGGTGATCCGCAACGTCGACGGCCATGACGCCGACGAGATCAAGACCGCCATCGAGACCGCCCGCAAGAGCGCTCGCCCGACCCTGATCTGCTGCAAGACCATCATCGGTTTCGGCTCGCCGAACAAGCAGGGCAAGGAAGACTGCCACGGCGCACCGCTGGGCAACGACGAAATCGCCCTGGCCCGCAAGGAATTGAACTGGAACCACGGCCCATTCGAAATCCCGGCCGAGATCTACGCCGAGTGGGACGCCAAGGCTGCTGGTGCCAAGGCCGAAGCCGACTGGAACCAGCGCTTCGATGCCTACGCCAAGGCCTACCCGGAGCTGGCTGCCGAGTTCAAGCGCCGTGCCAGCGGCGAGCTGCCGGCCGACTTCAGCGAGAAGGCCCAGGCCTACATCAACGAAGTGGCTGCCAAGGGCGAAACCATCGCCAGCCGCAAGGCCAGCCAGAACGCCCTGAATGCCTTCGGCCCGCTGCTGCCAGAGTTCCTCGGCGGTTCGGCCGACCTGGCCGGTTCCAACCTGACCCTGTGGAAGGGCTGCAAGGGTGTCGAAGCCAACGACGCCAGCGGCAACTACGTGTTCTACGGCGTGCGCGAGTTCGGCATGACCGCCATCATGAACGGCGTTGCCCTGCACGGTGGCCTGGTGCCTTACGGCGCGACCTTCCTGATGTTCATGGAATACGCCCGTAACGCCGTGCGCATGTCGGCGCTGATGAAGCAGCGCGTGATCCATGTCTACACCCACGACTCCATCGGCCTGGGCGAAGACGGCCCGACTCACCAGCCGATCGAGCAACTGACCAGCCTGCGCAGCACGCCGAACCTGGACACCTGGCGCCCAGCCGACGCGGTGGAATCCGCCGTGTCCTGGAAAAACGCCCTGGAGCGCAAGGACGGCCCTTCGGCGCTGATCTTCTCGCGCCAGAACCTGCAGCACCAGGAACGCGACGCCCAGCAGATCGCCGACATCAGCCGCGGCGGCTACGTGCTCAAGGACTGCGCCGGCGAGCCTGAGCTGATCCTGATCGCCACCGGTTCCGAAGTGGGCCTGGCTGTTCAGGCGTACGCCAAGCTGACCGAACAAGGCCGCAAGGTGCGCGTGGTTTCCATGCCGTGCACCAGCGTGTTCGATGCCCAGGACGCTGCCTACAAGCAGTCCGTGCTGCCGCTGGAAGTAGGTGCGCGTATCGCCATCGAAGCCGCACACGCCGACTTCTGGTACAAGTACGTCGGCCTGGAAGGTCGTGTCATCGGCATGACCACCTACGGTGAGTCGGCGCCGGCTTCGGCACTGTTCGAAGAGTTCGGCTTCACCGTGGAGAACATCCTCGGTACTGCCGAAGAGCTGCTGGAAGACTGATACAAGGAAGGCGAGGGCCTTTGGCCCTCGTTCGCGGCACAAGGCCGCTCCTACAGGGTATTGCGTACGCCGTCCCTTGTAGGAGCGGCCTTGTGCCGCGAATGGGCTGCGCAGCGGCCCCGTTCAACTGCCGGAGTTCAAGAGCTACCTATGCCCCACCTGCGTCCCTACAAAGTTGCACTCAACGGTTATGGCCGTATCGGCCGCTGTGTCCTGCGCGCGCTGTTCGAGCGGGGGGCAAAGGCCGGTTTCGAGATCGTCGCGCTGAACGACCTGGCCGACCAGGCCAGCCTGGAATACCTGACACGCTTCGACTCCACCCACGGGCGTTTCCCCGGTGAGGTGAAGGTCGATGGCGACTGTCTGCATATCAATGGCGACTGCGTGAAGGTGATGCGCAGTGCCACCCCCGAAGGCATCGACTGGGCCGCCCTGGATATCGACCTGGTGCTGGAATGCTCCGGCGCCTACCACACCCGTGCCGATGGCCAGCGCTTCCTCGACGCCGGGGCGCCGCGGGTGCTGTTCTCGCAGCCGATGGCCAGCGAGGCCGACGTCGATGCCACGGTGGTCTACGGCGTCAATCAGGCTTGCCTGACCGGCAACGAGCGCCTGGTGTCCAACGCATCGTGCACCACCAACTGCGGCGTGCCGCTGCTGCGCGTGCTGGACCAGGCATTCGGCATCGAGTACGTGCAGATCACCACCATCCACTCGGCGATGAACGACCAGCCGGTGATTGACGCCTATCACCATGAAGACCTGCGCCGCACGCGTTCGGCCTTCCAGTCGGTGATCCCGGTGTCCACTGGTCTGGCACGTGGTATCGAGCGCCTGCTTCCGGAACTTGCCGGGCGAATCCAGGCCAAAGCGGTACGCGTACCAACCGTCAACGTCTCGTGTCTGGACATCACCCTGCAGACCGCCCGCGATACCAGCGCGGCCGAAGTCAACCGGGTGCTGCGCGAGGCGGCGCTGGAAGGCCCGCTCAAAGGCTTGCTGGCCTATACCGAGTTGCCCCACGCCAGCTGTGATTTCAACCATGACCCGCATTCGGCGATCGTCGATGCCAGCCAGACCCGTGTTTCCGGCCCCCGCCTGGTGAACCTGCTGGCCTGGTTCGACAACGAGTGGGGGTTCGCCAACCGTATGCTCGACGTTGCCGAACACTATCTGCACGTCGTCCACCCAACCCGCAACAAACAGCCCTGAAGGACTGCATTCATGACCGTGTTGAAGATGACCGACCTCGACCTGCAAGGTAAGCGCGTACTGATCCGCGAAGACCTCAACGTGCCTGTGAAGGACGGTGTGGTAGCCAGCGACGCGCGTATCCTGGCAGCGCTGCCGACCATCAAGCTGGCCCTGGAGAAGGGCGCGGCGGTAATGGTCTGCTCGCACCTGGGCCGCCCGACCGAGGGTGAGTTCTCTGCCGAGAACAGCCTAAAGCCGGTCGCAGACTACCTGAGCAAGGCCCTGGGCCGCGACGTGCCACTGGTTGCCGATTACCTGGACGGTGTCGAGGTCAATGCTGGTGACCTGGTGCTGTTCGAGAACGTGCGCTTCAACAAGGGTGAGAAGAAGAACGCCGACGAACTGGCGCAGAAATACGCCGCCCTGTGCGACGTGTTCGTCATGGACGCATTCGGTACTGCCCACCGTGCCGAAGGTTCTACCCATGGCGTTGCCAAGTTCGCCAAGGTCGCTGCTGCCGGCCCGCTGCTGGCTGCCGAGCTGGACGCCCTGGGCAAGGCCCTGAAGGCCCCCGCCAAGCCGATGGCGGCCATCGTTGCCGGTTCCAAGGTTTCCACCAAGCTGGACGTGCTGAACAGCCTGAGCTCGGTCTGCGACCAGCTGATCGTCGGTGGCGGCATTGCCAACACCTTCCTGGCCGCAGCCGGCCATCCGGTAGGCAAGTCGCTGTACGAGCCTGACCTGGTCGACACCGCCAAGGCCATCGCCGCCAAGGTCAGCGTGCCTCTGCCGGTCGACGTGGTGGTTGCCAAAGAGTTCGCCGAGAGCGCCGAAGCCACCGTCAAGGCCATTGCCGACGTTGCCGCCGACGACATGATCCTGGACATCGGCCCGCAAACCGCAGCCAATTTCGCCGAGCTGCTGAAGTCGTCGAAGACCATCCTGTGGAACGGCCCGGTCGGCGTGTTCGAGTTCGACCAGTTCGGCAACGGCACCAAGGTACTGGCCAAGGCCATCGCCGACAGCGCCGCGTTCTCCATTGCCGGCGGCGGGGACACCCTGGCAGCCATCGACAAATATGGCGTTGGCGCCGATATCTCCTACATTTCTACCGGTGGTGGCGCCTTCCTCGAGTTCGTCGAGGGCAAGGTCCTGCCGGCCGTGGCGATTCTGGAAGAGCGGGCCAAGGCCTGATGACGTCGGCGCTTGGCAAAGGGAGTGGCCAGATGGTCAAGCAATTGCCTGTGATGATGCTGGCTGGCTTGCTGAGCGCATGCGCCGGCAGCCCGGCCTCGGATGCCGACCCGGCGCGGTCGCCCAAGGGCGGTTGCTACCAGTCCGAGTGGCAGGCCGAGACTGTGCCGGTCATCAGCAAGCGCGTGGGCCCGGAAGGCCTGGAAAAGTACGACGAAGACCACCAGCGCAAGGCGCCAGGTTGCCCTTGATCGGGTAACAGGCAACCTGAAGGCTGATTTGTGGTCTTGAGGTAGGGGCCGCTGTGCGGCCCTTCGCGGGCTTGCCCGCTCCCACAGGTACAGCGCTTGACCTGTGGGAGCGGGCAAGCCCGCGAAGGGCTGCACAGCAGCCCCCAATCGAGGAAACTGAATGAAAGCGCTTTTGGCCGTGACGGCCCTGGCGACACTGGCAGGATGCTCGCTACTGAAGCCGGCGCAACCCGCCCCGGCAGACGAATGGACCCGTTGGGTCTGCGACTCCCAGGCTGAAGTGCTGTGGCGCTTCGCCGATGCGCAGCGCGACCAGGTCGATGTGCGTCTTGGTGGCGGCGACCAGGTCTACCGGCTCAAGGCCGAGCCGGGTGCCTCGGGTGCGCTGTACAGCGATGGCATGCTGGCCTTCCATACCAAGGGCGAAGAAGGCCTGGTGTACTGGGTGGCAACCAACGATCTGATTGGGCGGGGCTGCAAGGCACCGTGACTGGCCGGGCCGCGAGGGTGGCCCACACTACTTGAACAGCAACCGCCCCTGCGGCAGGCTTGCACGAAACAAACGACGCTTGTCGGGAGAGAGATACACAATGGCACTCATTAGCATGCGCCAGATGCTGGACCACGCCGCCGAGTTCGGTTACGGCGTACCAGCTTTCAACGTCAACAACCTCGAGCAGATGCGCGCCATCATGGAAGCGGCCGACAAGACCGACTCCCCGGTGATCGTCCAGGCTTCGGCCGGTGCCCGCAAATACGCCGGTGCGCCGTTCCTGCGTCACTTGATCCTGGCAGCCATCGAAGAATTCCCGCATATCCCGGTGTGCATGCACCAGGACCACGGCACCAGCCCCGACGTCTGCCAGCGCTCGATCCAGCTGGGTTTCAGCTCGGTGATGATGGACGGCTCGCTGGGTGAAGACGGCAAGACCCCGACCGACTACGAATACAACGTCCGCGTTACCCAGCAGACCGTTGCCATGGCACACGCCTGCGGCGTTTCGGTAGAAGGCGAGCTGGGCTGCCTGGGTTCGCTGGAAACCGGCATGGCCGGTGAAGAAGACGGTATTGGCGCCGAAGGCGTGCTGGACCACAGCCAGATGCTGACTGACCCGGAAGAGGCCGCCGACTTCGTCAAGAAGACCCAGGTCGACGCCCTGGCGATTGCCATCGGTACCAGCCACGGTGCCTACAAGTTCACCAAGCCACCAACCGGTGACGTGCTGGCCATCGACCGCATCAAGGAAATCCACAAGCGCATCCCCAATACCCACCTGGTGATGCACGGTTCGTCCTCGGTACCGCAAGAGTGGCTGGCGATCATCAACCAGTACGGCGGCGACATCAAGGAAACCTACGGTGTACCGGTCGAGGAAATCGTCGAAGGTATCAAGCACGGCGTGCGCAAGGTCAACATCGACACCGACCTGCGTCTGGCCTCCACCGGTGCCATGCGCCGCCTGATGGCGCAGAACCCGAGCGAGTTCGACCCGCGCAAGTTCTTCGGTGAAACCGTCAAGGCCATGCGTGACGTTTGTATCGCCCGTTACGAAGCCTTCGGCACGGCTGGCAATGCCTCGAAGATCAAGCCGATCTCCCTGGAAGGCATGTTCCAGCGCTACCTGAAAGGTGAGCTGGCCGCCAAGGTCAACTGATCTTCTGGCATTGATGAAAAAGCCCGCAGCGATGCGGGCTTTTTCATTTTTGGGTGTTAGAACCTGGCATCGGTGATGGCCTCTTCGCGGGCGCGCCCGCTCCCACAGGGAGCATGCAAATCTCCAGACCGTGCAGTACCTGTGGGAGCGGGCATGCCCGCGAAGAGGCCGGCACATATTCCCTGCAAAGCGACCGTTAGTCGGCTACCGTAGAGTTGAGGCACTGATAGCGTTCTGATTGCATTGCGTGTTATCCGCTCAGGTCTAGAGTACTAGTGGATCCAACCGTATATTGAAGTCGGTCACATAACAGAGAAGCAGCATGGATGGCGCTCACCCTCAACCTCAGCTAGTGGATGGCAACTCGGTTCTTCTGGTGGTAGACGATTACCCCGAAAACCTCATCAGCATGCGGGCATTGCTGGCCCGTCAGGATTGGCAGGTGTTGACGGCAAACTCGGGGATGGAAGCCCTGAGCGCGTTGCTCGAGCACGATGTCGACCTGGTCCTGCTGGATGTACAGATGCCGGAGATGGACGGCTTCGAAGTCGCCCGGCTTATGCGCGGCAGCCAGCGCACACGGCTGACCCCGATCATTTTCCTCACCGCCAACGAACAGTCCGAAGCGGCCGTGCTCAAGGGCTACGCCAGTGGCGCCGTGGACTACATGTTCAAACCGTTCGACCCGCAAATTCTCAAGCCCAAGGTCCAGGCGCTGCTCGACCAGCAGCGCAACCGGCGCATGCTGCAGCGCCTGACCCGAGAGCTGGAAGCGGCCAGGGCGTTCAACGCGTCGATCCTGGAGAACGCCGCCGAGGGCATTCTGGTGGTGGATGCCCAGGGCATCATCAGCTTTGCCAACCCGGCCATTTCCCGTTTGTTGTCAGCGCCTGTGCAGCAGTTGCAGGGCGCCCATCTGCTCGAACTGGTGCACCTGGCCACTGCCTGCTTGTGGAACGAATCGGACTTCTACCAGGCCTACCTGGGGCGGCGCATCTTCCGCGTGCACGATGCCCAGCTGCGTACCCTTGGCGGCGAACTGGTGCCGGTGGCGTTGTCCTGTGCGCCACTGCCGGCCGAACAGCAGGGCATGGTAGTCACCGTGCTGGACATGTCAGTGGTGCGCAACCTGCACCAGCAGCTGGAGTACCAGGCCGTCACCGACCCGCTTACCGGCCTGCTCAACCGCCGCGGGTTCTACCAGGCCGCCGAAGGTGTGCTGCTGCGCAACGAGCGCTCGGACAAGGCGCAGGCGCTGATGTACATGGACCTGGATGGTTTCAAGCGCATCAACGACTCGCTCGGCCACGACGCGGGCGACCGGGTACTGCACTGGGTGGCCGAACAGCTCAAGGATTGCCTGGGCAGTGAAGCGTTGCTGGCGCGCATGGGCGGGGACGAGTTCACCGCACTGTTCGACAGCCTGCCTTACCCGGAGCAGGCCGGGCGCTATGCCGAGCGGTTGCTGGAGCGCATTTCCATCAGCCATCAGGTGGAAGGGCTGGATGTGAGCCTTGGGGTGAGCATCGGTATCGCCACCTATCCGGATTGCGGCGCCAATGTCGAAGGCCTGTTGCGCGCGGCCGATGCGGCGATGTACGCGGCCAAGCAGGCGGGGCGCCAGCAGTATCGCTTCTACGATCAGGAGCTCAACGGCCGGGCGCGTTCGCGGCTGATGCTCGAGGACAGCGTACGCACGGCCGTGGAGCAGCAAGACTTCACACTGGTTTACCAGCCACAGGTCGGCTTCCACGATGGCCGCTTGCGTGGCTTCGAGGCCTTGCTGCGCTGGCAGCATCCCAGTGTCGGCGACGTACCGCCGGGGCTGTTCATCCCGTTGCTGGAAGAGGCGCGTTTGATCAACCGCCTGGCCAGCTGGATCTACCGCCAGGGCGCGGCTCAGCGCCAGGCATGGTGCCAGCGTTTCCCGGCGGACCTGGTGCTGGGTATCAGCCTGAGCCGTGCACAGTTCGCAATGCCCAGCCTGGTCGACGAGCTGCACCGGGTCATCCAGCTTTACCAGCTGGACCCGGCGCAACTGGAAGTGGAAGTGGCGGAAACCTCGCTGATGTACAATATCGATGCGGCGGTGAAACAGATACACCGCTTGCGCGAGCTGGGTGTACGGGTAGCGCTGGATGATTTTGGTGCCGGCGACTGTTCGTTGCGCATGTTGCGCGACCTGCCGATAGATACACTCAAGCTCGACCGCCACCTGGTGGCGCGCCTGCCCGATTCGGCGGTGGATACAGCGCTGGTGCGAAGCGTCGTCAGCCTGTGCGCCGACTACAGCATCACGGTGATCGCCGAGGGGGTGGAAACCCCGGCCCAGGCGGCCTGGCTCAAGGCCAATGGTTGTGAGTACGTGCAGGGGTTCCTGGTGGCTTACCCGATGACCGCCACGGATGCCAGCAGCTTCCCGGCGATTTTCTCCTGGCCGGGGCCATGATTGGCTAGAATCGGCATTCGTTACACCGAATGCAGCGCCATGACCGTATTACGATACTTGCAAGCCTACCCCCCGCACCTGCAGCAGCAGGTGCGGGAGATGATCGACAGCGACCGCCTGGGCGAGTACCTGCAGCGCCGTTACCCCGACCGCCATGACGTGCAGAACGACAAGGCGTTGTACGGCTATGCCCAGGATTTGCGCCAGCAATACCTGCGCAGCGCGCCGAACCTGGACAAGGTGCTGTTCGACAATCGTCTCGACCTGACCCATCGGGCCCTGGGCCTGAATACGGCGATATCGCGGGTGCAGGGCGGCAAGCTCAAGGCGAAGAAGGAAATCCGCATCGCCTCGCTGTTCAAGGAGGCTGCGCCGCAATTCTTGCGCATGATCGTGGTACACGAACTGGCGCACCTGCGCGAGCGCGACCACAACAAGGCGTTCTACCAGCTCTGCCAGCATATGGAGCCGGACTACCACCAACTGGAATTCGACCTGCGCGTCTACCTGACCTATCGGGAGCTGCCGGGCAACTGTTAAGGACCACGCAGCATGGAAGTGAGCAAGACCAAGAGCAGCTTCTACCGCCGCCTGTACGTGGCCTGGCTGATCGACAGCCAGACCGCGACCAGCGTACCGGCCCTGATGGAGGCCACCGGCATGCCCCGGCGCACCGCTCAGGACACCATTGCGGCGCTGGCCGACCTGGATATCGTCTGCGAGTTCGAACAGCAGGAAGGCGCGCGCAACCACGCCGGGCATTACCGCATTCATGACTGGGGAGCGATCGACAAGCAGTGGATCATCCGGCACTTGCGGCAGGTTCGCGAGGTGCTGGGTTATCCCTGAATCGAAAAGCTGACGCATTCCCTGTGGGAGCGGGCGTGCCCGCGAACACGGGCGAAGCCCGTGCCATCCACCGCGGTGCCTGATTCGCGGGCAAGCCCGCTCCCACAGGGATAGCGGTTAACTCAGCCCTTGCGCATCCCGATATGCGGAATATCGTCCTCCAGATATTCCTCGCCCACCGCCTCGAACCCATGCCGGGCATAGAACCCCTGCAAATGCGCCTGCGCCGACAGATAAACCGGAACCCCAGGCCAGCAATGCTCCGCTGCCTCCAGCCCCTTCAGCAGCAAGGTGTGCCCCAGCTTCAGCCCACGTGCCTCAGCTGAAGTCACCACTCGCCCGATCACCACATCCCCACCCTGGGATTGCGGGTCAAGCAAGCGCAGGTAGGCCACCAGCTTGTCCTCCTGCCAGCCCATCAAGTGCAGGGTATCGCCGGTCAGGTCCTGGCCATCGACTTCCTGGTAGGCGCAGCGTTGCTCGACCACGAACACTTCAGTGCGTAATTGCAGAATGGCGTACAGCTGGTCCTTGCTGAGATCGGTGTGGTGCTTGCAGAGCCAGTCGATTGACATTGGCGCGAACTCCTTGAGTGAGCCGTCGATCATCGCATGATGTATGTGTCACGGCCAAAATAGAGGCTAAATGACACTATTGGCCGCTGCCCTCGGCCACTGCTTTGTGTAATCTCGTCGGCAGTGTGTGCCTTCCATTGCGAAAGGACGTGAGCATGCGGCCACTGCTTTGTGTTCTGGGATTGTTGGCAATGATGCTTGCAACGCCCGCCCCGGGGCGCGAAACGCTACGCCTGGTTGCCGACAACTGGCCGCCATTCACCGATGCCAGCATGCCGGGCGGTGGCCTGGCGACCAGTATCGTCACCGCGGCACTGGCCCGGGCCGGCTACACCAGTGGGGTAGAAGAGGCACCGTGGGCGCGGGCCCTGCGGGGGGTGAACGAGGGGCGTTACGACGTGTTGATCAACGCCTGGTACAACGACTCGCGCGCCAGCATCGGGCAATTTTCCAAAGCCTACCTGGTCAACCGTATTCGCCTGCTGCAGCGTAAGGACGAGGCGTTTAGCTACAAGCGCCAGTCTGACTTGTACCCCTACAGTATTGCTGTGGTGCGTGATTACGCCTATTCACCCGAGTTCGACCGCGACACCCGCCTGCACAAGGTGGCGGTGCGCAACTTTTCCTCTGCGGTACGCATGCTGGCGGCGGGGCGGGTGGGCCTGGCGGTGGAAGACGAGTACGTGGCCCGTTACAACTTGCAGCGCGAGCTGCCGGAAGTGCGCGATGGAGTGATGCTGGTGGAACCGCCGTTGGCAGAGAACACCTTGCATATCCTGGTCAGCCTGAAGCACCCGGAGCATGCGCGGATTGTCGAGCGGTTCGAGCAGGCGATCGCGGCGATGAAGGCGGATGGCAGCTATGCGCGGCTCATGCGTCAGCATGGCTTTTGATGCTGCGGCCTGTGCCGGCCTCTTCGCGGGTAAACCCGCTCCCACAGGTATTACATAGATCCCGAAACTTGTAGGGTTCCTGTGGGAGCGGGTTTACCCGCGAAGAGGCCAGAGCAGGTAACAATGCATTCAGGCCGGTGCACCTTCCTTGATCAAATGCGCGGCCAAGGTCCGCAGCGGCCCCAACTGCCGGCAGATCAACGCCAACTGCGTCTGCACCAGCCGCTGATGCTCATCCAGCTCTTCCGGCATCTGCTCCAGGGCATTGGCCAGCGCCTCTTCGGCATCACTGTGAATCGCCACCGGCAGCCGCGCGGCCAGGCCGTTGGCTATCTCGTCCAGGCTGCTGGCCAGGCTTTGCCCGGCACCTTCGATCAACTGCTCCTGCACCTCCGCCGGCAGGGCCGTGTCGCGGTGCGCGCCCAGTCCCGAGAGGTAGCTGAGCAAGGTATGCGACAAAACCAGGAAGCGGAAGCCGACGTCGGCTTCCTTCCGGAAGTGCCCCGGCTCCATCAGCATGTTGGCCAGGGTGGTGGACAGCGCCGCATCGGCGTTGTGTGCGTTGCGTCGGGCAAGGCGGTAGGCCAAGTCGTCGCGCTTGCCGTGGGCATACTGCTGCATGATCTGCCGCAGGTACACGCTGGCGCAGGCCAGGGTGTTGGCCAGCGCCTTGTTCAGCCGTCGCCCCTGCCAGTCGGGGAGGAACAGGAACACCGCGAGGATGGCGATCAGGCTACCGACCAGGGTGTCGAACAGGCGCGGCAGGAACAGGCCATAGCCATCGCCGATCTGGTTGAAGCAGAACAGCACCATCAGGGTGATCGCGGCCGTGGCCAAGGTGTAGCGGGTGGTACGGTTGACGAAGAACACCACCCCGGCGACCACGGCGAACAGCGACTGGATGATCGGGTTGGGGAACAGGTCGAACAACGCCCAGCCCACCGTCAGGCCGACGGCGGTACCGATTATGCGCTGTACCAGCTTGCGCCGGGTCGCACCGTAGTTGGGCTGGCATACGAACAACGTGGTCAGGATTATCCAGTAGCCCTGGGTCGGGTGGATCAGGTGCACCATGCCATAGCCGATCGACAACGCCAGTGGCAGGCGCAGGGCATGGCGGAACAGCAGCGAGGTCGGTGTCAGCTGAGTACGCAGACGGCTCCATACATCCTTCAGCGAACGCGGCGAGCGGTCGAGCAGGCTGCTGTCGCTGGCATCGGCCAGGCTGTCCGGGTTGCCGGCAGCGCTGAGCAGGCGGTCCAGCGTCGCCAGATTGACGGCCAGCGCCCGCAGCGAGCGCAGCAGGCTGCGCCAGGCCGGGTTGTTCTGCATGCGCAGGTGTTCCAGCGAGGCGTTAAGGTCCTCGAGGGCTTCGGGGTAACCGCTGGCCAGCACGAACGGCTGGCGCAGACGGATAGAGCGGGCCAGTTCCTGGCAGGAAGAACCCTGTTTACGCAGCAGGCGCTGGCAGCGGAACATCACGTCGCTGTGGAAAAAAGCCTCGGTCAGCGCGTTGTAGGGATAGTGCGAAGCACTGACCCGTTCATGGATGTCCTGGGCCAGGAAGTACAGCTTGAGGTAGCGGCTGACCTTGGAGTTCGGCTGGCTGTTGCCCACCCGATGCAGGATGATTTCCTTGGCCGCGTTGAGCGCCGCCACCACCCTGCCGTTCTGCTGGGCCAGTTCCAGGCGCCGGGCTTCGACGTCAAGGGTGCGGATGGGTTCGAACAGGCTGGCCTTGAGCTTGAGGTAGCTGCCTAGCTCGAAGAACAGCTTGGCCAGGCTCTGCTGCACCGGCTGGTTGGAAAACAGCGCCTGCCACAGCACCGACAGCAGCCCGTACCAGGCTGCACCCGTCACCAGCAACAGCGGTTCGTGCCAGAAGTCGGTGACCTGGCCGCCGCGCTGGTCCACGCCGATCATGGTGTACACCGCAGTGATCAAGGTCGCTGAAGCGATGGCGCCATAACGCTCGCCCAGGGCACCGAGCATGGTCAGGCCGAAGGCCGCCAAGGCCAGGGCAATGACGAATACCCACGGGTAGGGGAACAGCAGTTCGACGGCCAGCGCGGCGATGGCAAAACACACCAGGGTGACGGCCAGGGCGCTGAGGCGGCCCTGCCAGCTGTCATCGGTTTCGGCCAGTGCGCTGGCGATGATGCCGAGAAACAGCGGAATCAGCAGGGCCATTTCGTTCTGGTACCAGCACAGGGCCAGGCTGCCGGTGAGGGCGATGGTGACCCGGATGCTGTAGCTGAACTTGTCTTGACCCCACAGGCGACGCAGTGACTGACGGAACGAGCTCGATGACATGATGGCCTGCTAGGCAGTGATCAGAGAAATACCTTTCAGAGACGGTTACCGGGGCCGCTTCGCGCCCCTTCGCGGGCACGCCCGCTCCCACAGGGGATACGCGGAACTCTGTGGGAGCGGGCGTGCCCGCGAAGGGGCGCGAAGCGGCCCGGATTCCGACACTGAGCACGGGCCAGCAAGAAGCGTTCCGTGCTGCTGAATGGATTCTACTCTACACGAACTGCGCTGCGGCGTTGGCCGATGCCCAGGCCCACTGGAAATTGAAACCGCCCAGGTGGCCGGTCACATCCAGCACTTCACCAATGAAATACAACCCGGGGCTCTTCAGCGATTCCATGGTCTTGGACGACACCTCGCGGGTATCCACGCCGCCCAGGGTCACTTCGGCAGTGCGGTAACCCTCGGTGCCGGCCGGTATCACCTGCCAGTTCGCCAGTTTCTCGGCGATCTGTGACAGTTCCGCCGGGGTGTACTGCTTCATCGGCCTGGACTCGAACCACTGCTCCGCCAACAGGTTGGCCAGCTTGCGGGTAAACACCTCGCCCAGCACGGTCTTCAGCTCGGCGTTGGCGCGCTCGGCCTGCATCTGTTGCAGCCAGGTCAGTGCATCACGGTCAGGCAGCAGGTTGATCTCGACGGTGTCACCGGCTTCCCAGAACGAGGAGATCTGCAAGATTGCCGGGCCGCTGAGGCCGCGGTGGGTAAACAGCAGGTTCTCGCGGAAGCTGGTGCCGTTGCAGCTGGCGGTGCAGTCCAGCGAGGTGCCCGAAAGCTCGGTGCACAGTGCCTTCAGTTGGGGCTCGGTGATGGTGAAGGGCACCAGCCCGGCGCGTGTTGGCAGCAGGGTGTGACCGAACTGGCGGGCCACCTGGTAGCCGAAGCCGGTGGCACCCAGGGTCGGGATCGACAAGCCGCCGGTGGCGATCACCAGCGACTGACAGGCGAATTGGCCGCCGCTGGTCTGCAGCAGGTAGCCGCCTTCGGTCTTCTCGATCTGCTCGATGTTGGTGTGCATGCGGATCTCGGCGCCGGCCTCATCGCATTCGGCCAGCAGCATGTCGAGAATGTCGCTGGCCTTGTTGTCGCAGAACAGCTGGCCGAGCTTCTTCTCGTGGTAGGCCACGCCATGCTTGCATACCAACTCGATGAAGTCCCACTGGGTGTAGCGCGCCAGGGCCGACTTGCAGAAGTGTGCGTTCTGCGAGAGGAAGTTGCCCGGCTCGGTATACATGTTGGTGAAGTTGCAGCGGCCGCCGCCGGACATGAGGATCTTCTTGCCCGGTTTGTTGGCGTGGTCGAGCACCAGTACCCGGCGGCCACGTCGGGCGCTGAGTTGGGCGCACATCAGGCCGGCGGCGCCGGCGCCGAGGATGATCACGTCGGTGGAGTGCACGGTGTAAACCTTATAAGAAAGAAACACAGAACCCTGTGGGAGCGGGTTCACCCGCGAAGGCGGCAGTGAGCCCACTATCGCATTCGCGGGTAAACCCGCTCCCACAGGGACCTTGCATGGCTTTAGATAATGCGGACTTTCAGGGAGCGGCCCTTGATCTTGCCGCTGTTTAGGCGCTGCATGGCCTGCTTGGCCAGCGCCCGCTCCACGGCCACGAACGCTTGGAAATCGAAGATCGCAATCTTGCCCACCTGTTTGCCCGGGATCCCGGCATCACCGGTCAGCGCCCCGAGGATGTCGCCCGGGCGCAGCTTGTCCTTGCGCCCGGCAGCGATGCACAGGGTACTCATCACCGGCAGCAGCGGCTCGCCACCTTTGCTCTTCAAGCTGTCCAGCTGGTCCCAGCGCAGTGGGCTCTTCTGCAGTTGTTCGATGGCCTGGGCACGGTGGCCTTCGGCTGGCGCCACCAGGCTGACCGCAATGCCTTTTTCGCCGGCACGGCCGGTGCGGCCGACACGGTGCACATGAATTTCCGCATCACGCGCCAGTTCGACGTTGATGACCATGTCCAGACCATCGATGTCCAGGCCGCGCGCCGCCACGTCGGTGGCTACCAGCACCGAGCTGCTGCGGTTGGCGAACATGGTCAGCACCTGGTCGCGGTCGCGCTGCTCCAGATCGCCGTGCAGGGCCTGGGCAACGATGCCCTTGGCGGTCAGGTGGGCGACCACATCCTCGCACTGCTGCTTGGTGAAGCAGAACGCCACGCAGGACTGCGGGCGGTAGTGGCCGAGCACGCGGGTGACGGCCTCGAGACGCTGTTGCGGGTCGATCTCGATGAAGCGCTGCTCGATCTGGTTGTCGGCATGCAGGCTCTCGACCTTGACCTGTTGCGGGTTGCGCATGAAGTCGGCGGCCAGTTGCTTGATGCCGGCCGGGTAGGTGGCCGAGAACAGCAGGGTCTGGCGGCGCGACGGGGTCTTGCCGATGATGCTGGCGATGGCATCGAAGAAGCCCATGTCGAGCATGCGGTCGGCTTCGTCCAGCACCAGGGTGTTCAGCCCGTCGAGCACCAGGGTGCCCTTGTCCAGGTGCTGCTGGATGCGCCCCGGGGTGCCGACGATGATGTGCGCGCCGTGCTCCAGCGAAGCGATCTGCGGGCCCAGCGAAACGCCGCCGCACAGGGTCAGGATCTTGATGTTGTCCTCGGCGCGGGCCAGGCGGCGCAGCTCCTTGGCCACTTGGTCGGCGAGCTCGCGGGTGGGGCAGAGCACCAGCGCCTGGCAGCCGAAGTAGCGTGGGTTGATCGGGTTGAGCAGGCCGATGCCGAAGGCGGCGGTCTTGCCGCTGCCGGTCTTGGCCTGGGCGATCAGGTCCTGCCCCTTGAGGATGACCGGCAGGCTCTGGGCCTGGATCGGCGTCATCGAGGCATAGCCGAGGGCGTCCAGGTTGGCCAGCATGGCAGTGGACAGCGGCAAGGTGGCAAAGGCGGTGGATTCGGTGGTCACGAGGCGGGCCTGCGGTGCGAAGCGAAAAATGCCGCACAGTCTACCAGCCTCGTGGCCATTCGCCCTACGACTCCATGTGTTGTTCCGGACGACGGGCACGCCTTCCGTCTGTCGGCGACAGCTGCAGGAAGATCGCCGCGGCCAGCATGGCCATCACACCGATGGTGACGAAGGTCAGTTGGAATGCGCCCAAGGTGGTTTCCACGCCGTCTGCGCTGCCAGCTGCGGTAAAGCCGCCGAGCAATGCACCCGCACACGCCACGCCCAGGCTCAGGGCCAGCTGCGCGACCACTGATAGCAAGCTGTTGCCGCTGCTGGCGCTGGCGTCGTCGAGGTCGATCAGGGTCACCGTGTTCATCGCGGTGAACTGCATGGAGTTCACCGCGCCCAGTAGACCGAGTTGTACCAGTAGCAGCCAATAGGGCGTCTGCTCGTCCACCAGCCCCAGGCTGGCCAGCAGAAGACCCAGCAGTAGGGTGTTGCCGGTGAGGATGATGCGGTAGCCAAAGCGTTCGATCAGCGGCCGGGCAATGGACTTGGCCAGCATCGCCGCAGCCGCCAGCGGGATCATGCTCATGCCGGCCTGGGCCGGCGAGTAGCCCAGCGCCACTTGCAGCAGCAGCGGCACCAGGAACGGCAAGGCGCCGCTGCCCAGGCGGGCGAACAAGTTGCCTAGAATACCGATGGCAAAGGTGCGTACGCGAAACAGGCTGGGCGAGAACAGCGGCTCTGGGTCGCGCCCGGCGCGCAGCCAGTAGGCCGCCAGGCAGGCCATGCCGGCGAACAGCAGCAACATTACCCGCAAGTGCGGCAGGTGCAGTTCGCCCAGGCCTTCCATGGCGATGGTGATCAATACCATCGCTGCACCAAACAGCAGGAACCCGGGGCCATCGAACGTGGTGCGCTCGGCGCCGCGCAGGTCGGGGATGAACTTCCACACGGCGTAGCAGCCGATCAGGCCGACCGGCAGGTTGAGCAGGAAGATCCAGTGCCAGCTCAGAATTTCCACCAGCCAGCCGCCAACCGTAGGGCCCAGTAGTGGCCCGAGCAGGCCGGGGATGGTGATGAAGCTCATGATGCGCACCAGCTCGGTGCGCGGGTAGGCCCGCAGGACCACCAGCCGCCCGACCGGCAGCATCAGCGCCCCGCCCAAGCCCTGTACGACGCGGGCGAAGATCAGGAAACCGAGGCTGTTGGCGGCGGCGCACAGCAGCGAGCCGAAGCTGAACAGCAGGATGGCGCTGAAGAAGATGCGCTTGGTGCCGAAGCGGTCGGCGATCCAGCCTGAGGCGGGGATCAGCAGGGCCACGGTGAGCATGTAGGCAATGATCACGCCCTGCATGCGCAGCGGGTCTTCGGCCAGCGAGCGGGCCATGGCCGGCAGCGCAGTGTTGAGGATGGTGCCGTCAAGGGACTGCATGAAGAAGGCGATGGCCACCACCCAGGGGATCCAGCGGGCGGTGACAGGGTCCAGCGGGGTGCGTTCGGGCATGACATCCTCGTTTGTCAGTGCCGGCCTCTTCGCGGGTGAACCCGCTCCCACAGGGATATCACCACATTCAAGGGCAGTGGAGATCCTGTGGGAGCGGCTTTAGCCGCGAAAGGGCCGGCGAGTCCAGTCACAATGTCAGGGTCAGGCCTTTGACCAGTGCACCTGGCAAATGACTCGATCCGGTACTGCGCTGTCCATAGGTACTGGTCGACAGAATCATCTCGCGCTCCTTGGTCAGGTCTTCCAGCTGGCTGCCGAGCAAACTGTACAGGCTGTCATCGAAGCGCATGGTGCTCACCGGGCCCTGTATCTGCCCATCCTCCACCCAGAAGGTGGCGAAGCGGGTCAGCCCGGTCATGCGTGCTGCCGGCAGGTCGGAATAGTTCAGGTACCACAGGTTGCTGATGTACAGCCCGGTACCGAGCCGCTCCAGGATCTGCTCGCTGGGCAGGCTACCTGCCGCCAGGCTGAGCGCACACGGCGACTCGTAACTATCGGCGCCATTGGCCAGCAACTCGAACTCGGCCGCACTGCGCGCACTGATCAATCGCTGCCGGGCCTCGCCTTGCTGGATCAATGCCACATCCAGGCGCGGCGAGCCTTCATCGGAAAACGCCGGGCTCAGCGAGCCGCTGACCTGTTCGGTGAAACTCACCAGCGGGCTCAGCCGTGCATCGCCGTTGTACAGGCGCTGCAAGGCGCTGTTGCCAGTGGCCAGGGCCTGTGCGGAAAACCCGCCCCAGCACAGCATGCCGGCTATTTCGTCCACGGCCGCCGGAGCCAGGTAGGCGCGGTAGCTGCCGGGCTTCAGGGTGACTGCCGGGCGGCCAAGGAAGCCCAGCTGTTCCCGCGCCTGGCGCAGGCGTGCGGTGAAGTCGTCGGCGCTCCACACTTGCCCGGCATAATTGGCCTTCACCGCCTCGCCGTTTTCGTGGAACAGGCTCCAGTCGAAGTTGAAGCTGTTGGCCTGGTGCCAACCGAACGCCCCGAACGAGCTGGCGAAGCCCCGGCAGATGGGGCCGGCGGCGTAGATGCCAACAAGGTCCAGATCGCCGGCTTCGCGCTCGAGCAGCGTCAGCACATCGCTCAGTTCGGGCAGCCGCTGCTCCTGCTGGCTGTGGCTGTGCCAGGCGCCTTCGTCCAGGCGAAGGTACGGATCGACCGCAAGCAGTGGCAAGGTCTGGCGCAGCTGCTCCAGGGCCGTGAACAGGCGCTGGCTATCCAGTTGCGTGTCACCACTCAAGGTCACCTGTTGCTCTGCCTGGCGGCCAGCGCGGATCAGCCGCAGTTGCACCCCGGCCTGGTTCACGGTGCCGGCCTGGCGCACCTTGGCATGGTTGAAACGCACGAATTGCGACTGTTCGGCGCTGTAGCCCAGGGTGAACTGTTCGCCCGCCTGCAGGGCTTTGCGCACATCCCCGACCAGGGTTTCGAAAGCGTGTTTCATCAGGCATCTCCTCCGAATACGTCGATCTGGCGGAACACGCAGGCCGGTGAGGCGTGGCCGACCCGCACCACCTGGTTGGGTTCGCCCTTGCCGCAATTGGGCGTGCCCAGCACCTGGAAGGTGCTGCTGTCGCCGACCGCCGCCAGGTTGCGCCAGAACTGCGCGGAAATGCCGCGGTAGTTGGGGTTCTTGACGATACCCTTGAGCTCGCCGTTTTCGATCAACTGGCCCCATTCACAGCCGAACTGGAACTTGTTGCGCGCATCGTCGATGGACCAGGAGCGGTTGGTGCGCATCAGGATGCCGTGTTCGATGCCCTTCACCAGTTGATCCAGGCTCTGGTCGCCCGGCTCGATGTTGAGATTGGCCATGCGGTCGATCGGTGCACGGTTCCAACCGCAGGCACGGCTGTTGGCCACACCGTCCAGGCCGGAGCGGAACTGCGACAGCGCACCCCCCAGCGGGCGCAGCAGCAGGCCATCGCGGATCAAGAACTGCTTGCTGGCCGGGGTGCCGTCATCATCGAAGCTGTAGCTGGCCAGCTCTTCGCCTATGGTCGGGTCGAAGGTCACGTTGAGCAGCGCGGAGCCGTATTGCAGGTGGCCGAAGTCATCGGCCTTGACGAAGCTGGTGCCGGCATAGTTGCGCTCGTCGCCGAGAATGCGGTCCATCTCCAGCGGGTGGCCGATGGATTCGTGAATCTGCAGCATCATCTGGTCCGGCATCAACAGCAGGTCGCGTGGGCCGCTGGGGGTGTTCGGCGCCAGCAGCAGCTGCAGCGCCTCGTCAGCCACTCGGCGGGCAGCGCCGACCAGGCCGCTGCGCTCGATGATCTCGAAGCCGCCCTGCTGGCCGAAGTTGTCGCGGCCCAGGCTGCGGTTCTGGCTGTCCTGGCCGTCGCTGGCGGTAACGCTCAGGCCCGGGAACAGGAAGCGCTGGGCATGGCGCAGCTCGGCGCCGGCCGAGTTCAGGTAGGTCTGCTCGACCAGGCTCAGGCCCAGGCTGGCCTGCCAGTCCACAAGGCGGCTGTCCCTGGGCACGCTGGCCGATTCGGCAGCGAGCAGGCCAAGGCAGTCGGCGAGGTTGGGCACGGGCTGATCGAAGTTGGGCGAGATGTGGTCGTGGCGTGCGCTGGTCACCGGTTGCTCGCGCAGGTCCAGCAGGTTGTACCTGGCGATCTGCCGGGCCAGTGCCTCGGCATGCTCCAGCGCGCGCTGCAGGCCGGCCTGGGACAGGTCGGCGGTGGCGGCATAGGCTTCCACGCCATTCACCCGCACGGTGAGTATGGCGCCCTCGTCCTGGGTGAAGAAGGGTGGTTCCGCGACGTTGCGGCGAACCGACAGCGCCTGGTGCGACTGTTTCACATGGCGCAGGGAAAACAACTCGGCCGTACTGCGCAGTGCGGCAAAGCGCTGGCGCAGCAGGGCGCTGGTATCGAACATGTGGAAGCCTCCGTGTACACGGTGGCTCCCCCTAGAACCACCCATCCTGCATGGCGAGGCAGGATCGTCGCGCGCCTCGAGCAATGCCAGCTCATTATGGCAGCCAGGCACTTCCCGGGTCAGGAAATAAAGTGAGATCAGCAGGGGCCAGGTGTTGCAGGCCCATCCTTCTGAATGGCGGCTTTCAAGATATCGTTCAGATGCGACGCGACATGGTGAGAGGTGTCCGTCAGCAGGTAGACGTGGTGCTCGGGGAGCTCGGGGAAGCCCATGCCTTCCACGTACGCAAGTGATGTATCACCACTGTCCAGCCCCTCGACAATACCAACTGCCAAGCCGCTTCTCATGCAGGCCAGCACCGCATGCCAGTTGGCGCTCTCCAGCAGGATGCGGTACGCAATGCCATGCGTCTTCAGTGCCTGCAATGCCGCCTCTCGGTACGGGCAGCCCTTCAATTGCAGGGCCAGTGGCAAGGGACGATCAGGGTCGTGCTGGAACCCTGGAGCTGCGGCCCAACGAGGCCTGGTCGAGCGAAGCCACTCCCCTTGCTCCCATGCTTCGCTGCTGACCGCCACTGCCAAGTCCAGGCGCTGTCGCGCAAACAGGTCGACGAGTTCTGCGCTGGACCGAGCTACGGCTTCCAGTTCCAGCTTCGGATTGCTGGCGACGAAAACTGGCAGGAAATCACTCATGAGGCTGGCTGCATATCCGTCTGGTACCCCAAGACGTACCTTGCCGGTCATTTGCTGTGGCGACAGCGTAGCCAGCAACCTGTCATGGGCCATCAGAAAACGTGTCGCCTCAACCAGCAGGTGTCGACCTGCCGGGGTCAACTCGACGGACTGGTTGCTGCGAGCAAACAGCTGTTGGCCGATCTGCTCCTCCAGCTTCTGGATCTGCGTGGTCACCGCCGACGGGCTGCGATGGACATAGTCGGCGGCATCCTTGAAACGCCCCAGCCGGGCTACTGCCTGGAAGGTTCTCAGTACGTTGATGTCGAGGCCTTTCCCCATTGAACCACCTGATTTGGCCGGATCGAACCAGCGCTTCGATTTAATCAACTGTACAGGCTTTATACCCCCTCCTACTGTGTGGGCAAGGCATAGCTACCCCCGAAATTGCAAAGGAATGATACGGATGAGCCTGAACGACTTCGTTGTAGATGCACTTGTGCGCACCCCCTCGTATCAGAATGCGCGGCTGTGGACTGTCGAGAACCATGAGAAGTACTCGACCCTGGAGCAGCCTGAGCCCTACCTTGAAGATGGGCATCATTTCAACCACGAGATATTTCTGCTCATGCGTGCCTTGAATGAACAAGGCGTGGGCGAGGACGGGCTTTGTGCCGACGCGCGGGGGCAGGGTGCGCTGAAAAGTGTCATCGGCAATGTTGCCGAGCGGTTGGCGGTGTTGAGCAGTGGGCGCCGACTGCACTACGTCGAGCTGGGCCCCGAGCCGATCAAGAGCACCTGCTTGCTGAGGCGAATAGCCCAGAGTTCAAGCTCCATCCGCTACACCGCCATCGATATCAACCAGACCTCGGAACCCGCGATGAGCGATGCCGTGCGTCCCATCGTGCAAGCCGATGGCAGCTTCAATTACATCGCCGCCGACTATCGCACCGTCACCCATGATGTTTTGCGCCACGATGAAGAACTCACCCTGATCACCTTGCTTGGTTTCCAGGAGGGTAACGAGCTGCCCGTGAGCACGGGGAGACTGATACGTAACCTTGCGGGTGGCATGACCTACATTCTTTCGGAAATGCAGGTTTACGAAGAGGGGCTTGAGCGGCCCATCCTCGCCTTCTATGGCAACCCCCACATGCTGCAGTTTTCCCGGATGGTCGCGCTTCAACAAGGCTTCGACCCATCGGGCGAGCATGAAGCCATCCTTGTACGTTTGCGAATCCTCGATGAGACGATCCATGTGGCCGTTACGCTGCAGCCAGTCCAGCGCCTGCAGCAACATGGCTATCTGCTGACCAACATCTGCCTCAAATACACGCCTGAACAATTCCGTCGCATCCGAGCCCGGCACTGCAACTGCAGCGTGGTGGACGAATTCGCCAGTGGGGACGGCACGGTGCGCTACCAGATTGCAAAGTACCTCCAGTAGTGATGACCAACGGGGACTGCACATCATGAACCACTCAGACACGTTACCCTTGTTCGAGCGCGGCGTTGGCCGCTTGAAGCTCGCGCTCAAATCAACGTGGAAGCGCACACCGCGTGCTTCGTCGCTATGCCGTGGAGAGCAGATAGCCTGGCGGGACGATTTGCTTCGGCGACCAGGGCCGACTGTCACGGACACCCGGACATTGGGGCAACTCGGCTATACCCAGAGCCCACACGCGAAGATCGCGGTGGATGCCATCACCGGCGTAGCTACCGTGCATCGGTTGTTCACTCCAGAGGGTGTCGCGGTATTGCAGGAGATCTGCGCTCGCCTGGAGGAAGGGGCAGGGGATAGCGACTGGATCATCTCCCGGCGTACGCGGGGTGTTACGGCACTGTCGTCGTTCATCCACGACATGATGTTCAGTCGCGCATTCCTTCTGGCTGTTTCGCGCATAGCCGGCGTGCCGCTGGTGCCGTACCCCATGCTCAACGCACGCTCGCAGATCAACTATTACTACCCCAAGCCTGGCGAGCGGCAGCAACAACTGGGCATGTGGCACACGGACGGCACCAATTACGTGCTGAACATCGTGCTGTCAGCGCCTTGCGACTACAGCGGAGGCGAATTCCTTTTCCACAATGGCACTGTCGATAACTTCGATGCCCTGGACTACCGTACTTTCGAAACCGCAAGGCTGGATGAGCCTGGCGATGCCCTGTTCATCCATGGCAGCCGCTTGTATCACGGTGTGCGGCCAGTGCTCAGCGGGCGCCGCATGTCTCTGGTGCTGTCCTTCCACTGCCCCTACTTCAGTGACGACTCCAACCGTTTCTGGCACCTGGCCTCTGACGACGGCATACCTGCGACCATTCCCAATTGGCTGGGCCTGCGTTGGGCTCTGTACCGATCGGCTGCTCGGCACTTTGCATGCACGGGCATCGAGCCGATCACCTTCGAGGATTTGTATCAGAGAGAGGTGTGAACATGCCGAGTAGCACGCCGTATCTGATCCTGCTGCAAGTCATCTTTGTCCTGTCCTGGAGTTCCGGCTTCATTGGTGCTCGGCTGGGCACGGAGGACGCTGGTGCCATAAACCTGCTGTTCTGGCGTTTCTTGCTGGTCTGCATCTGCCTGTTGCCCTTTGTCCTGCACCGGTTGCGTGTGCTGTCGTGGGCGCAGATAAGGTACAACGCCGTGATTGGTTTTCTGGCCCAGTTTGCCTACCTGGTAAGCGTTTACGTTGCCATTCGGGGCGGCCTGCCGGCGGGGATTGCTGCCATCATTTGCGCCTTGCAGCCATTGATCACGGCATCGATGAGCAGCAGGGGGCACGGAGAGCGCAGTGGTCGTCAGGAGTGGCTGGGGCTTGTACTTGGATTTGCGGGTGTCAGCGTGGTCATTCTGGGGGAGTACCGCCTGTCGACGGCCCGGCTTGAGCTCTGGCTGTACGCCCTGCCGCTGATCGCTGCAGTTACCCTGTCCATCGCCACGCTCTACCAGCGACGGCAATCGGTTATGGAGACAAACCACAGCAAGGACGGCTTGTTGACGCCTCTGTTCCTGCAGTCGACCGCAACGCTGGTTCTGCTCACCGCTACAGGCTTGCCGTTGGGCTTGATCGAAGTGCCTGCCAGCACCCAGGCCTGGGTGGCTGTCGCCTGGCTGACGCTATTCTCGACATTCATCGCTTATTTGAGCCTGTGGATGTTGCTGACCAAGCTGACGGCGACGCGTGTGTCGGCGCTGGTTTATCTGGAACCGCCGGTGACGTTGTTATGGGCTGCGTTGATGTTCGGCGACGCGATCCACTGGACAACGTACCTGGGCATTGCGGTAGTCGCTGCAGGAATCGCTATTGCTCGCAATCCCCGCAGTTCGGCATCACCCGCCAAGTGTGCTCAGTGATGCACTTCAAAGGCTGTCTAGAACCACTCGTCTTGCATGGCGAGACAGGTGTCGTCGCGCGCCTCGAGCAAGGCCAGTTCATTGTGGCACCCAGGTACTTCCCAGGTCAGGAAGTAACGTGCGGCCTGGAGCTTGCCAAGGTAGAACTCGCGGTCGGCGGGGTTGCCCTTGAGCAGGCCAAGCTCGGCATGAATCGCCTGTTCCAGCCAACGCCAGCCGATCACGCAGTGGCCGAAGGCCTTTAGGTACAGGGCCGAGTTGGCCAGGGCGCCGGCGACTTTGCCCTGGGCCAGGTCGCCCAGCAGGGTCAGGGTTACACCTTGCAGGCGGTTGACCAGTTGCTCCAGTGGCTGACGCAGTGGGTCGAGGTTCGGGTGGTGGCTGGCGCGCTCGCCGGTGGCAGCGATCAGGCGGATCAGTTGCTTGAGGCCGGCGCCATTGTTCTGTACCAGCTTGCGGCCGAGCAGGTCGAGCGACTGGATGCCCTCGGTACCCTCGTGGATCGGGTTCAGGCGGTTATCGCGGTAATACTGTTCAACCGGGTATTCGCGGGTGTAGCCATGGCCGCCGAGAACCTGGATCGCCAGTTCGTTGGCCTTCAGGCAGAACGTCGAGGGCCAGGACTTTACGATCGGGGTCAGCAGGTCGAGCAACTCCTGCGCCTGGTTGCGGGCATTTTCGTCGCTGCCGGTGTGGGTGTCGTCGAACAGCCGCGCTGCGTACAGGCCGAGGTCGAAGGCGCCTTCGACGTAGGCTTTCTGCGTCAGCAGCATGCGTTTCACATCAGTGTGTTCGATGATTGGCACCGCCGGGCTTTGCGGATCTTTGTTGTCCGCCAACCGCCCCTGCGGGCGCTGGCGGGCGTACTCCAGCGAATACAAGTAGCCGGCGTAGCCGAGCATCACTGCGCCCATGCCAACGCCGATGCGTGCCTCGTTCATCATCTGGAACATGCACGCCAGGCCGCGATGCGGCTGGCCGACCAGGTAGCCGACGCACTGGCCATTGTCACCGAAGTTAAGTGCAGTCGAGGTGGTGCCGCGCCAGCCCATCTTGTGAAACAGACCGGCCAGTAGCACATCGTTGCGCGGGCCACGGCTGCCATCTTCGTTGACCAGGTACTTGGGCACGATGAACAGTGAGATGCCCTTCACGCCGGGCGGTGCATCCGGCAGCTTGGCCAGCACCATGTGCACGATGTTTTCCGACAGCTCGTGATCACCGCCGGAGATGAAGATCTTGTTGCCCTTGAGCCGGTAGCTGCCGTCACCGGCAGGTTCGGCGCGGGTGCGGATATCGGCCAGTGACGAGCCGGCGTGAGGTTCGGTCAGGGCCATCGTGCCGAAGTAGCGGCCTTCGATCATCGGCTGCAGGAACAGGCGTTTCTGTTCATCGCTGCCGAAGCTCTCGATCAGGTTGGCCGCGCCCATGGTCAGGAACGGGTAGGCCGTGGTGCCGGCGTTGGCGGCCTGGAAGTGGGCGAAGCAGGCTTGCGAGACCAGGCTGGGCAGCTGCATGCCGCCGACCTCGAAGTCGCGGTTGGCGTTGAGGAAGCCGGCTTCGAGGAAGGCCTCGACAGCGGGTTTCACCTCGGGGATCAGCTCGGCGCGGCCGTCCACGTAGCGCGGCTCGTTTTCGTCGGCCTTGCGGTTGTGCGGGGCGAAGAACTTTTCGGCGATGGTGCGCGCGGTGGTCAGGGCAGCGTCGAAGGTTTCGCGGCTGTGCTCGGCGAAGCGTGGGCGCTGGATCAGGGCCTCGGCGTCGAGGACTTCGTAGAGTTCGAAGGCGAGGTTGCGAGAGCTGAGTAAAGTCTCGTCCATGTCGGCAGTCCTAGATACGGAAGGGTAGCCTGATACATTATCAGCACTGGCGACAAGGACGATTGATCGAAATGATCATCAAGGTGAGTTACTGCAAATATTGCATGTGCCTACTTTGGAGCGAAGGAGATAAAAGCCTTTCTTATGTAGGTCTTGAGTCCAGCGTTAACTAAAAGCTTTTAGTGCTAGTTGTCGATTCGGAGCTCGGTGAGTACAAATGGCGAAGCTGATTCATCGGTAGTGGCGACGATCTGGTAACTATCGTTGTGTGCGATTGTTACGAGAGCCGTATGTAATGCCTTGATGACAGTTTTGTCCACGACGACGTAGGATCGAAAGCCGCCGGAGGCGACATAAAGATTCGCTGAAACTTTGCCTTGTTCTGCAAAAAGGCTTATTTTATCAATGTTGAATTCGGCCATGGTGGTGCTCCTTCTGGATTGTTGAACTTGTTATAGATCAAGTTGGCTTTGCGCAAAGTCTGGCGAACAACTTCGAGCTCGGATGGGTGAAGGGGTTATTCCGAGAAATTACCGATCCTGACTTTTTCCAGCAGGATTGGATGGCCACTGGTTGTGATCGTGGCGTAAACCTTCAGTGGCTTGCCGGGTTGCAGCGCAGACTTTGCGGTGTGAAGAGCGTCAATCACGTTCATGTCCCGCACGACACAGCTCTGGAGCGGTCCGTTAGGCTGGTAGAGGTTGGTCCAGATTTCACCTTCATATTCTTCTTTGGCGAAGATCGTGATGCCATTAACTTCAATTTCTTTGTTCATTTTTCTCTCGCTGCTAGTGGATTGAGTGCGAGGCAAATGATCTCTCTTCGTGTGTGCCAATAAAACTGGCATTCTTACTAGGTTGATGAATTGAAAGTGGCTGAAGAGCGAGCGCTCGCAGTGCGCGTTATATGCGTCTTGCCAAGGGGCAGCTACGGAAACAAAAAAGGAGAGCCGAAGCTCTCCTTATCATGAACGGACTGCTTTCTCAGCCAATGGTCATCAGGCTGGCATTACCACCCGCAGCAGCAGTGTTCACACTCACCGCACGTTCGATCACCAAGCGCTCCAGCGCAATCTGGTGATCCCCGCTGGACAGCCCATGTACACCAACGATTGCCCCGGCACGCTTGGCTACCTGCTGGCACACGCCGCGCAGCTGGTCCGAGTCGCCATGGTGGATCACGGCGTCGAACGCCACTTCATCCTTGTTCCAGTCTGCCACCAGCTTGACCTTGGCCTGCAGCTCTCGCGGCAGGCGGGCACGCAGGGCCTTGCCTGGCTCGCCGTCAGCCCATACCGCCGAGCTGCCAACGGCCAGTACTGCGGCGAACTGCGCCAGCAGGTCGGCTTCGTTGTCGGCCAGGCACAGCACGTGCTCGCGTGGCAGGATGGTGTAGCTGTTGCGCTCGCCGGTCGGGCCTGGCAACAGGCGGGCGATGCCGCTCTGCGACTGGCTGGCGAACTGGCTGCACAGCGCGACCAGGTCGGCCAGCTGGTTGCTCTCGGCCCAGGACTTCAGGCCATGCAGCGGCTTGATCAGCTGTTCGTGCAGGGCGCGGTCAGGCTTGCCTTCGCCGTCCTGCTGCTGGAAGTGGCGGCCAATCGCGTCGGCCGGGCGGGTCGACAGCAGGCGGTACAGGTACAGCGGGCCGCCAGCTTTCGGGCCGGTGCCGGACAGGCCTTCACCACCGAACGGCTGAACACCCACCACCGCACCGACGATGTTGCGGTTGACGTACATGTTGCCGGCGTTGGCGGTTTCCACCACTTTGGCGATTGTTTCGTCGATGCGGGTGTGCACGCCGAGGGTCAGGCCGTAGCCGGAGTTGTTGATCTGCTCGATCAGCTGGTCCAGGTTGCGACGGTTGTAACGCACCACGTGCAGCACCGGGCCGAAGATTTCACGCTTGAGCTCGTCGAAGCTTTCCAGCTCGATCAGGGTCGGCATGACGAAGGTGCCGCGCTTGATCTCGGCAGCATCGGCAATCGCCACCTGGTAGACCGAGCGTCCTTTCTCACGCATGCCCTGGATGTGCTTCTCGATGCCGGCCTTGGCTTCGGCGTCGATCACCGGGCCGATGTCCACGGCCAGGCGGTCCGGGCAGCCCAGGCGGCTTTCGGCCATGGCGCCCTTGAGCATTTCGATCACGCGGTCGGCGGAGTCTTCCTGCAGGCACAGCACGCGCAGTGCCGAGCAACGCTGACCGGCGCTGTCGAAGGCCGAGGACACCACATCGATCACTACCTGCTCGGTCAGTGCCGAGGAATCGACGATCATCGCGTTCTGGCCACCCGTTTCGGCGATCAGCGGGATCGGGCGGCCCTGGTTGTCCAGGCGGCCGGCAACATTGCGCTGCAGCAGGCGGGCCACTTCGGTGGAACCGGTGAACATCACGCCTTTGACGCGCTCGTCACCCACCAGGCCGGCACCGACGGTTTCACCGCGGCCTGGCAGCAGTTGCAGCACGCCTTCAGGGATGCCGGCTTCCAGCAGCAGGCGCACGGCCTGCGCAGCGATCAGCGGGGTTTGCTCGGCCGGCTTGGCCAGGACCGGGTTGCCGGCGGCGAGCGCTGCGGCCACCTGACCGGTGAAGATCGCCAGCGGGAAGTTCCACGGGCTGATGCACACCACAGGGCCCAGCGGGCGGTGGGCGTCGTTGCTGAAATCGTTGCGTGCCTGCACCGCGTAATAGCGCAGGAAATCCACGGCTTCACGCACTTCGGCGATGGCGTTGGCGAAGGTCTTGCCGGCCTCGCGGATGAGCAGGCCCATCAGCGGCTGGATTTCGGCCTCCATCAGGTCGGCGGTGCGCTCCAGAATGGCGGCACGCTCGGCCGGCGGGGTGGCCTGCCAGATCGGTGCTGCATTCAGTGCGCACTGGATGGCATTGTCGACGTCGGCGACAGTGGCTTCCTGAACATGGCCGACCACGTCGCGGTGGTCCGCCGGGTTCAGCACCGGTGCGACTGCACCCTCGCTGGCGGCGCAGGCCAGCAGTGGCGTGGCTTTCCAGTCGTTGTGGGCGGTGGCCAGCATGGCGCAGGACAGCGATGCCAGGCGGTGTTCGTTGGCCATGTCGATGCCGGCCGAGTTGGCCCGCTCGCTGCCATACAGTTCACGCGGCAGCGGGATACGTGGGTGCGGCAGGCCTATGCTGCCTTCCTGGGTGCCCATGCGCTCGATGCTGGCGACCGGGTCGGCGACCAGTTCCTGGATGGAAATCGAGTGGTCGGCGATGCGGTTGACGAACGAGGTGTTGGCGCCGTTTTCCAGCAGGCGACGCACCAGGTAGGCCAGCAATGTTTCGTGGGTGCCGACCGGTGCATAGACGCGGCACGGGCGGTTCAGCTTGCCTTCGGAAATCTTGCCGACCACCTGCTCGTAAAGCGGCTCGCCCATGCCGTGCAGGCACTGGAACTCGTACTGGCCCGGGTAATAGTTCTGACCGGCAATGTGGTAGATGGCCGACAGGGTGTGGGCGTTGTGGGTGGCGAACTGCGGGTAGATGGCTTCTGGCACTGCCAGCAGCTTGCGGGCGCAGGCGACGTAGGACACGTCGGTGTACACCTTGCGGGTGTAGACCGGGTAGCCTTCCAGGCCTTCGACCTGGGCGCGCTTGATTTCGCTGTCCCAGTAGGCGCCTTTCACCAGGCGAATCATCAGGCGGTGGCGGCTGCGCTTGGCCAGGTCGATGACATAGTCGATCACATACGGGCAGCGTTTCTGATAGGCCTGGATGACGAAGCCGATACCGTTCCAGCCGGCCAGCGAAGGCTCGAAGCACAGGCGCTCGAGCAGGTCGAGCGACAGCTCCAGGCGGTCGGCTTCTTCGGCGTCGATGTTCAGGCCGATGTCGTACTGCTTGGCCAGCAGGGTCAGCGACAGCAGGCGCGGGTACAGCTCTTCCATCACGCGCTCGTACTGGGCGCGGCTGTAGCGCGGGTGCAGCGCCGACAGCTTGATCGAGATGCCCGGGCCTTCATAGATGCCACGGCCATGGGAGGCCTTGCCAATCGAGTGGATGGCCTGCTCGTAGGACGCCAGGTACTTCTGTGCGTCGTGCTCGGTCAGTGCGGCTTCGCCGAGCATGTCGTAGGAATAGCGGAAGCCCTTGGACTCGAAGCGGCTGGCGTTGGCCAGGGCTTCGGCGATGGTTTCGCCGGTAACGAACTGCTCGCCCATAAGGCGCATGGCCATGTCGACGCCCTTGCGGATCATCGGCTCGCCGCTCTTGCCGATAATGCGGGTGAGCGAAGAGGTGAGGCCGGATTCGTTGTGGGTGGACACCAGCTTGCCGGTCAGCAGCAGGCCCCAGGTGGCGGCGTTGACGAACAGCGACGGGCTGTTGCCCAGGTGCGGCTGCCAGTTGCCGGTGCTGATCTTGTCGCGGATCAGCGCGTCACGAGTGCCCTTGTCGGGGATGCGCAGCAAGGCTTCGGCCAGGCACATCAGTGCCACGCCTTCCTGGGACGACAGCGAGAACTCCTGCAGCAGGCCCTGGACGATGCCGGCACGACCGCCAGCGCTCTTCTGGTTACGCAGTTTTTCGGCGATGCCGGCGGCCATCTTGTTGGTCGCTTCGGCCAGCGGGGCGCTCAGGCGCGCCTGCTCCAGCAGCATCGGCACCACTTCCTGCTC
Organism: Pseudomonas inefficax; assembly: GCF_900277125.1. Classification (GTDB taxonomy): domain Bacteria; phylum Pseudomonadota; class Gammaproteobacteria; order Pseudomonadales; family Pseudomonadaceae; genus Aquipseudomonas; species Aquipseudomonas inefficax. The sequence goes on along the minus strand of NZ_OPYN01000224.1, from coordinate 171,964 downwards.
GGGGCGGCGGTAGGCGGCGGTGATCGCCGAGCGCAGTACCGACTGCGGCAGGATGCTCTCGGCGAACTCGAGGAAGCACTGGTGGCTGTGTTCGGGCTGGACCTCTCCGGCGTCGTCAGCCAGGTTGCTGGCATGGCCGTTGAGTTCGGTCAGGGTGGCACCACCCTCGAGCTTCTCCAGGTAATTGAAGATCGCTTGCTTGATCAACCAGTGCGGGGTGCGGTCAATCGACTGCGCAGCTGCCTTGAGTCGCTCACGGGTCGGGTCATCGAGTTTGACCCCAAGGGTGGTCGTCGCCATTTCTTATCCTCGTTATTGCCACGGTTGTGGCCTAAGCTGACGCCAAGAGTAGCTGTAGGACAATTCGGGTGCAACCAGGTGCAACCCGAATTTTTGACGGAAAAGGTGCAACTCGTCCGACTGCCATTTTCATATTCTGAAAAGGGTCGTTTCTGGTGCGTTTTATTCTTGAAAGCAGGCTTTTTGCTCCAAAAAGGAGCAAAAAATCAGATTTTTCGGAAAATGCACGAGCAGGTGCAACTTGCAAATGAAAAATGGTTGCACCCGCTTTGCGTTGTTGCATACGATTCGCCGCCTGGGTGCAACCGCCATGGCTGCGGTTGTGCATGACATAAAAACAAACGCCAGGGCACACGCATGGGCAATCCACTAACGATCACTTTCGTGATCTATATCGCCGCAATGGTGCTGATCGGCTTCGCCGCCTATCGCTCCACCAACAACCTTTCCGACTACATCCTCGGCGGTCGCAGCCTGGGGAGTGTGGTCACCGCGCTTTCCGCCGGCGCTTCCGACATGAGTGGCTGGCTGCTGATGGGCCTGCCGGGCGCTATCTACTTCTCCGGCTTGTCCGAAGCCTGGATTGCCATCGGCCTCACCGTCGGCGCTTACCTGAACTGGCTGTTCGTCGCTGGCCGTCTGCGCGTGCAGACCGAGCACAACGGTGATGCGCTGACCCTGCCGGACTACTTCTCCAGCCGTTTCGAAGACAATAGCGGCCTGCTGCGGATCATCTCGGCCATCGTCATCCTGGTGTTCTTCACCATCTACTGCGCTTCCGGCATCGTTGCCGGTGCCCGCCTGTTCGAAAGCACCTTCGGCATGTCGTACGAAACCGCTCTGTGGGCCGGCGCCGCAGCGACCATCGCCTACACCTTCGTCGGTGGTTTCCTGGCGGTGAGCTGGACCGATACCGTGCAGGCGTCGCTGATGATCTTTGCGCTGATCCTCACCCCGGTGATCGTGCTGATCTCCACTGGCGGCTTCGACACCACCTTCGCTGCCATCGAGGCGGTGAACCCGGCCAACTTCGACATGCTCAAGGGCGCCACCTTCATCGGCATCATCTCGCTGATGGGCTGGGGTCTGGGCTACTTCGGCCAGCCGCACATCCTGGCGCGCTTCATGGCTGCCGACTCGGTGAAGTCGATCGCCAATGCCCGTCGCATCTCCATGACCTGGATGATCCTGTGCCTGGGCGGTACCTGCGCGGTGGGCTTCTTCGGCATCGCCTACTTCTCTGCGCACCCTGAACTGGCGGGCCCGGTCACCGAGAACCATGAGCGTGTGTTCATCGAACTGGCCAAGATCCTGTTCAACCCGTGGGTCGCCGGTGTGCTGCTGTCGGCCATCCTGGCTGCGGTGATGAGCACCTTGAGCTGCCAGCTGTTGGTGTGCTCCAGCGCCCTGACCGAAGACTTCTACAAGTCTTTCCTGCGCAAGAACGCTTCGCAGGTCGAGTTGGTGTGGGTTGGGCGCCTGATGGTGCTGGCCGTCGCCCTGATCGCCATCGCCATGGCTGCCAACCCGGAAAACCGCGTGCTGGGCCTGGTGGCTTACGCCTGGGCCGGCTTCGGTGCTGCTTTCGGCCCGGTGGTGCTGATTTCTGTGCTGTGGAAAGGCATGACCCGTAACGGCGCACTGGCCGGTATCGTGGTCGGCGCCCTGACCGTGATCCTGTGGAAGAACTTCGACACCCTCGGGTTGTACGAAATCATCCCGGGCTTCCTGTTCGCCAGCATCGCCATCATCGTGGTGAGCAAGCTGGGCAGCCCGTCGCAGGCGATGGTCAAGCGCTTCGAAACTGCTGATGCGGCGTATCACGCTGACAAGTAACACCGGTTGAATCGGCGGCGCCTGCTTCGCGGGTGAACCCGCTCCCACAGGTACCTCGCAGGCTTCGAGTTCTGTGCAACCCCTGTGGGAGCGGGTTTACCCGCGAAGAAGCCCCCGCCGATCAGCAGCCAGGCCTGACTCCGCCTGCAAGGCAAGGTAAACTTGCCACCCCCGCAGGAGTTGCCATGAACTATCGTCACGCCTTCCACGCCGGCAACCACGCCGACGTCCTCAAGCACATCGTGCTGACCCGCCTCATCGCCCTGATGTCGCGCAAGGAGCAGCCGTTCGCCTACATCGATACCCATGCCGGGCTCGGCCTGTATGACCTGCAGGGTGACCAGGCAACCCGCACCGGCGAGTACCTGGAAGGTGTCGCCCGTCTGTGGAATCGCGATGACCTGCCGGCCATGGCCGACGACTACCTGCGCATCATCAAGCGCCTGAATGCCGATGGCGAGCTGCGCTACTACCCCGGCTCGCCTGAACTGGCCCGCCGCCTGATGCGCCAGCAGGACCGCGCCCTGCTCAACGAGAAGCACCCAGAGGACGGGCCGCTGCTCAAGGAGAACATGAAGAAAGACCCGCGCGTGACCGTGCACCTGGGCGAAGGCTGGCATGTGCCGCGGGCCTTGCTGCCGGTTCAGGAAAAACGCGCGATCATGCTGATCGACCCGCCGTTCGAACAGGCTGATGAGCTCAAGCGCTGCACTACCGCCATGAAAGAAGCGATCGGCCGCATGCGCCAGACCGTCGCGGCAATCTGGTACCCGATCAAGGACCAGCGCTCGCTGACCCGCTTCTATCAGGATCTGACCAGCACCGGTGCGCCGAAGCTGCTGCGGGTCGAGTTGTATGTGCACCACCAGGACAGCCCGCAAGGCTTGAACGGCTCCGGCCTGGCCATCGCCAACCCGCCGTGGGGGCTGGAAGACGAACTGAAGGAGCTGCTGCCCTGGCTGGCCAAAGAGCTGGCGCAGACCGCCGGTAGCTACCGGATGGACTGGTTGATCGCTGAATAAGCGAACAGCGCAGGCCCATGAAACTCATGCGGTGTGGCTGAAATCCCTGGGGCCGCGGTGCGGCCCTTTCGCGACACAAGGCCGCTCCCACAAGGGTTGCACTATCCCTGTGGGAGCGGCCTTGTGTCGCGATCGAGGGCGCAGCCCTCGCAGAGGCATGCGCGTACTGCGCTTTGCGTTATAATCCCGCCCTTTAGCCGCCACCCGCCCAAGAGGCCGGTGGCGCATTTCTACCGAATGAAGAGGCTAATCCCTTGGCATTGACGATTCTTGGCCTGTCCGGCGCCCTTAGCCATGACCCTTCCGCGGCCTTGTACATTGACGGCAAACTGATTGCCGCCGCCGAAGAAGAGCGCTTCGTGCGTGACAAGCATGCGAAGAACCGCATGCCCTACGAGTCGGCGAAGTTCTGCCTGGAGCAGGCAGGCATCAAGCCATCCGACGTCGACGTGGTAGCCATCCCGTTCGCCCCGATCAGCCTGTTCGGCAAGGCGCGCTGGCACTATGCCAAGCGCTACTGGTACGCCCCGGACCGCGCCCTTGACGCCATCCTGATGGGCAACCGTCGCTACAAGCGCTACCGCAAGAAGATCGTCTGGTGCCTGGAGCAACTGGGCTTCGACCCGAAAAAGGTCAAGATCGAGCCGGTAGAGCACCACCTGGCCCACGCCTCCAGTGCCTACCACTGCTCGGGCTTCAAGGAAAAAACCGCAATTCTCGGCATCGATGGTAAAGGCGAATACGCCACCACCTTCTTTGGCTATGGTGAAAACGGCAAGATCCACAAGATCAAGGAGTTCTTCGACCCGGACTCGCTGGGCGGCCTGTACGGCGCGATCACCGAGTTCCTCGGCTTCGAGATGCTCGATGGCGAGTTCAAGGTCATGGGCATGGCGCCATATGGTGACGCCAGCAAGTACGACTTCTCTCGTCTGGCCAGCTTCGAAAACGGCGAACTGGTGATCAACACCGAATACGCCAACGTCATCGGCCTGCGCCGCTATAAAGAGAAGGGCAAGGGCTTCTACTTCTCGCCGAAGCTGATCGAATGGCTGGGCCCCAAGCGCGAAGGCGACATCGCCGACGAGCCGTACATCCATTACGCGGCCAGCATGCAGGCGCTGTTCGAGAAGATCGCCCTGCAGATGATCGACCACTACCTGGGCGACGTTCTGCGTGAAACCGGCAAGCTGGCCTTTGCCGGCGGTTGCGCGCTGAACGTCAAGCTCAACCAGAAGATCATCGCCCGCCCAGACCTGAAAGAGCTGTTCGTCCAGCCGGCTTCCGGTGACGCCGGTACCGCCGTGGGTGCTGCCGCCTACGTTTCCCACGCCCGTGGCGTGCCGGTCGAGAAGATGGAACACGTCTACCTCGGCCCTTCGTACTCCAACGAAGACGTTATCGCTGCCTGCGCCCGTCATCCGAACGCGCCGAAGTGGCGCAAGCTCGACGACATGCCGCAGCGCATCGCCAAAATCATGGTCGACGGCAACCCTGTGGCCTGGTTCCAGGGCCGCATGGAGTTCGGCCCCCGTGCCCTGGGCGGCCGTTCGATCATCGGTTGCCCGAGCGTGCCGGGCGTGGCCAACCGCATCAACGAGCAGATCAAGTTCCGCGAACGCTGGAGACCTTTCTGCCCGTCGATGCTCGACACCGTCGCCCCGCAAATGATCAAGGTCGACCACCCGGCGCCGTTCATGACCTTCACCTTCGAAGTGGCTGAAGAGTGGAAGACCCGCGTGCCGGAAGTGGTCCACGAGGACGGCACTTCGCGTGCCCAGGTGCTCAAGCGCGAGTACAACCCGCGCTACTACGACATGATGAAGGCGCTGGAAGACCTGACAGGCAACGGCGTGTCGCTGAACACCTCGCTGAACCGCCGTGGTGAACCGATGATCTGCTCGCCGACCGACGCCCTGAACATGTTCTTCGGCTCGGACCTGCAGTACCTGATCATGGAAGACATCCTGGTTGTGAAGGACGGCGCGGCCCCGTATGACCAGCCGCTCTGAACCGCGCATCCTGCAGTTCTGCCATGGCTATGACGGGCCGTTCCTGGACTGCGCCCGTCAGTACGCCAGCCTGTTCCAGGGGCATGGCTACCAGGTGACCACCGTGTTCCTCACCGGCGCCGCCGACCCGCAGGTAGCGGCTGGCTGCGCGTCGGACGAGGTGCTGTTCCTGGAGTTCAGCTCCAAGGCCGTGCGCGGCCTGAAACTCGGCGCCATCCGTGCGTTGCGGCGGATCGCGGCCGAGCGCAATTTCGCCTTCTGCATTGCCCATCGCTTCAAGCCGATCTACGTGGCGTTGCTGGGCACCGGCTTGCCGGTGATCGGCGTGCACCATGCTTTCGGTGACTACGAGCGCAAGGGGCGACGCATCTTCGCCAACCTGTTCAGCAAGCGCCTGAGCTTGCTGGGCGTGTCGGACGCAGTACGCGACGACATGCGCCGCTGTCTGCCGCAGTGGCCGGCAGAGCGTATCCAGACCCTGTACAACCGCATCGACATCGACGCCCTGCAAGCGGCCCTGGTACCACGCGCCGAGGCCCGCCAGGCCCTCGGCCTGGACGCCCAAGCGTGGATTGTCGGTAACGTCGGGCGCCTGCACCCGGACAAGGACCAGGCCACCCTGCTGCGTGGCTTTGCCGAAGCGCTGCCGGGGCTGCCCGCCGGCGCCCGCCTGGCAATCCTTGGCAAGGGCCGCCTGGAAGCCAGGCTCAAGGCCCAGGCCGCTGAGCTGGGCATTGCCGGGCAAGTGGACTTCCTTGGCCAGGTGCCGGATGCGCGGCGTTACTTCCAGGCGTTTGATGTGTTCGCCCTGAGCTCCGACCATGAGCCGTTCGGCATGGTCCTGCTCGAAGCCATGGTCGCCGGTGTACCGGTACTGGCCACGGCCTGTGGCGGCGCCCGTGAAGTGGTCGAGGGTGTTGGCGTGCTGTTCCCGCTGGGCGATGCCGGGCAGCTGGCCCAAGGCCTGAAGCACATGGCTGTGCTCGATGGGCAGCAGCGCCAGACATGTGCCGAGCATATGCTGCAGCGCCTGCGTGAACGCTTTTCCGACCAGGCGGTGCGCGAAGCATTCTGGCAGCTGCCGCAAGTTCGTGCGCTGGTGGGGCAGGCCTGATGCTCAACCGTATCCAGGCCTTCCGCGAGCGCGGTTGGCAAGTTATCGACGCCAAGGCCTACGCCGAGGCATGGGCCCGCTTTGGCGGAAGTGTCGCTACCCATCCACTGGTAGTCGAGCAACTGGCGGACCTGGCACAGATCCCGGTGCGTTACCTGGGTTGGCACCAGGCCGGCGAGCTGAAGGCCGCCATCCCCACCTGGGGGCGCCACCTTGCGCTGTCCAAGGATGTGCTCAAGCGTGCAGGTAAAAAGGCCCTGTTCGACCTGGGCAACGCCGAGATCATCCTGCCGGCGGCGGCAGATGCCGCTGCACCGTTGCGCCATGCCGCGCGCTACCTGTCCGAACTGAACCAGGGCCGCTTCAGCGGCCTCAAGGCGCAGAAGGAACAGCTGGCCATGGCCCGCGCCCACGAAGACCTGTCGAAGAAGTTCCGCTACAACCAGCGCCGCGAGCTGCGCCTGCTGGAAGAGGCGGGCGGCGTGGTGCGCCCGATCAGCGACTTCAGCGCGAAGGAAATCGCCAGCATGTACTGCGACCTGTTCCAGCGCCGCTGGGGCTTCCCGGCTACTGGTGCCGAGCGCATGGCCGAGGTGCTGGAACGCCTGCGCGAGCTGCTGATTGGCTCGGTGCTGCTGTTGGACGGCAAGCCGATCGCCATCCAGCTGGTGTACCGTGTCGAAGCGCCGGAATGGATAAGCGTCGAGTACATCAATGGCGGTGTCGACCCTGAAACCAAGGCCTTCAGCCCCGGTAGCGTGCTGAGCTTCCTCAATACCCAGGCCGCCTGGGAAGACGCCCGTGCGCGCAACAAGCCGCTGCGGTTCTCGTTCGGCCGTGCCGACCGCGAGTACAAGGACCGCTGGTGCAACCCCGTACCGGTGTATCAGGCGTGAGTCGCAAGCAGCAGTTGCTCAAGCGCCACCGGCGCAGCAAGCGCCTGGGCTTGCTGGCGGGGCTGGTCGCGCTGGTGGCCGTAGGTGTGTTCAGCTGGTGGTGGTTGCCACTACTGCTGTTGCCGCTGCTGTGGGCTGCCCATGAGGCCTGGTTTGCCGACCACCTGTTCTACGCGCCAGGCGAGGACTACGCCTACGACTTCGGCGAGCAGACGCGGGAAGCCCCTGCCAGCCTGAACGGCGGCCTGCTCAAGGCTGACTGTGCATTGCAAGGCAACGAAACCCTGATTCTCGAGCTGCAGGTGAAAAGCAGCTGGCTGGGACGCTTCCTCGACCCACAGGTCGAGCTGGTGGCTGGCGAGCAGGCCGACCGGCAAACCTTCGAGCGCGGCGTCGATGGCGTGCGCTTTCTCAACCTGACCGGCCTCGCCGCACCTCTGCAGGCTGGCGCGTTGCGCCTGCGTGGCCGGCATTGCCGGCTGTCAGGCCAGCCGCGCTTGTGGATAACCCCGGCGGTGGAGCTGCAACGGCGCCGGGTGATGGTGATCGCGCCGCATGCCGATGACGCCGAGCTGGCCGCTTACGGTCTATACAGCCAGGCTGACGAAACCTGGGTAGTGACCCTGACCGCCGGTGAGATCGAGGCCGAACACTATCAGCAGATGGGGCTGGCAAAGGCCGAGGCCGCGCGGCTGAAGGGCCGCCTGCGGGCCTGGGACAGTATTGCCGTGCCACGCTGGGCCGGTGTGGCGGAGTCGCGTTGTGTGCAGCTGGGCTACTTCTGCCTGCAACTGCCTGCCATGCAGGCCGCGCCAGACCAGCCGGCCGCTTCCCGCGAGGCTGACCTCGCCGATATTCGCGTGTTCCGCCAGTTCAACCCGTTCCCGCTGCCGGCCGACGGTGATGGCGCGCCGACCTGGCACAACCTGCTGGCCGACCTGCGGGCCTTGCTGGAAATGGCCAAGCCAGAGGTGCTGGTGATGCCGCACCCGCAGCTCGACCCGCACCCCGACCACATCTGTGCCCAGGCAGCGGTGCTGGAAGCCTTGCAAGGCCTGGCCTGGCAGCCGCAAACCCTGCTGTGCTACGCCAACCACCTGCATGACAACGACCGTTGGCCAATGGGCGACAGTGGTGATGGCGTGGCCTTGCCGCCACAGCTGAGTGTTGCCCAGGCCTGGGCCCCTTGCAGCCTGGTTCTGGACCTGGCGACCCAGCGCGACAAGGCCATGGCCCTGGGCATGATGCACGACCTGCAGCCGCCGGCGCCGTTCAAGCGTCGCCTGCGCCGCCTGTTGCAGCGCTGGCTGGCCGGGCGGCGGCCGTCGCCTTACGGCGAGAACGAATTTTTCCGCAAGGCCGTGCGCCGACATGAACTGTTCTGGCGGCGTGAGCTGTAGCCGCGCCCCATGGTTGACCGCGATGGCGCAGAGCGCCCAAGGAACCCAATGAAAGTCCTATTTCTGGTGCAGAAGGAACAGCGGGCGATTCTCGACCGCCTGTACGATGGCGTCGCGGCCAACTGCGAGTGCGACCTGCGCTGGCTGACCAGCGAAGACCAGCGCAACCTGCGCCGCTATTTCAAGCGTGAAGTGCAGGTCGAGCGCTATGACCGCATTGTCTTCTTCCTGCGTTTCAAGCAGGAAATCCGTCAGGTGGCATTCATCCGTACCGTGCCGAACCTGGTCATCCTCGAGCACGATGCTTACCAGAACTACATCCCGTGCAAATACACCGGCAAGTTCAGCGCCCATTACCGCAAGTTGCCTTGGGCGCGGGTAATCAGCTCCGGCTACATGGTCAGCGAGCGCCTGCGCCAGGAAGGTTTCGACGCCGTGTTCGTGCCCAAGGGCTACGACGAGCAGTTGCTTGCCGACCAGGGGCGTGAGCGCGACATCGAGCTGGCCTTCGTCGGCAGCACCAACAGCGTGGCCTACAGCGGCCGCAAGGCCTTGCTGGACGAGCTGGGCCGGGTCGAGAACCTGGTAGTCACTCGTACCAAGTCGGGTGAAGACTATTGCAACACGCTCAACCGGATCCGCTTCTTCGTCAGTGCCGACGTCGGCATGGGCGAATACATGATCAAGAACTTCGAAGCCATGGCCTGTGGCTGTGTGCTGCTGGCGTATGACCAGGGCGAGGAAGAGAACCGAGCGCTGGGCCTGCAGGACATGCACAACGTGGTGTTCTATGACAGCATCCCGACCCTCCAGGAAAAGCTCCACCGTTTGCGTGCGGACCCTGAGCTGGCCCGGCAGATTGCAGAAAATGGCCGCCATCTGGCGGTTTCCCGTTTCAGTTTCGGCGCAGTTGGACGTAGCATCGTCGACCATATGCGCCCGGCGCTCAGGCCCCATCCGCCGTTATCTGCATGGCAGCGGTTGCGCCTGAAGCTGGGCATCTAACATAAGAACTTTCGCGCCCAAGGAACGGGCGTTGAAAGTCGATAGTCGCAATGCGGAGGGAGTCCGGTGCGCTTTTCAAATGAGAGTGACGTCACGCTCGTCGTGACCAGTTGTGGGCGGTTCGATCTGCTCAAAGATACGCTTGAGAGTTTCGATCGCTACAACACCGCGCCCATTCGCGAAGTGTTCATCACCGAAGATTCCGGTGACGATGCCGTGCATGCCGCTGTGCCGGAACACTGGAAATCGCACTGCAAGGTGTTCGTCAACCGGCCCAAGCTGGGCCAGCTGCCGTCTATCGACCTGGCCTACAGCCACGTCAAGACGCCCTACATCTTTCACTGCGAGGATGACTGGCGCTTCTATCGCCAGGGCTTCGTCGAAGACTCACGGGCCATCCTGGAGGTCAGCCCCGACCTGTTGCAGGTGTGGCTGCGCAGCCATGCCCATGACCTGGCCATCCACAGTCCGTACATCCGCCTGGGCGATCGCCAGGTGATCGCCGGGGTGCCATGCTACCCGCTGCTGTCCGACAAGGCCGAGTGGCAGGCGTTTTCGCTCAACCCGGGGCTGCGTCGTTTGAGCGATTACCAGCGTTGCGCGCCATTTGCCGCCTATGCTGGAGAGAAGGCACTTTCCCGACGCTACGCTGAGTTAAACCTTACAGCGGTCACCCTGGAGGGTGATGCAGTATTGCACACCGGATTTGGTAATCACGTGACCTTGCCCATCGAAGTGAAGCGCAAGGCCAAACGTCGTAGACGTGATCGGATAAAGCTGGCATTGACGCTGGTGGCGGGTGCCGTGATCGGCATGGGAATCACCATTTTTGTTCAATGAAGTCGCTGTCCCACCTGACATGAGCGGGAGAGGGCCCATGAACATCGTCAATATGATGTGGGCGGGTGGAACGCCGTACATGTCCATCCACAAGGTGCATCGGCAGGTACTGTCGCACGCGGGTGCCGATGCCCGGATCAGTAACTGGCTGTTGCTGGGTAGCGGGCTCTGCTGTGGGCTTGGTTCGACCCGGGAATGGCATATGCCCGCACGAGCGCTGAAAGGGCGGCACTTCTGGCGCCTGTTGCGCCCATGGTTGCGCATGCGCTTGCGCAAGGCGCTGAACGAGGCCCAGGCTGAGGTCGTGCTCCTTGACGGTGTCGGTGTGGCGCGGTTGGTGTTGCCGTTGTTGCAGCAGGTTCCGCAGGTACGTGCCAAGGTGCTGTTCCACGGCAAGACGCGCCTGAATGCCAGTGATATTCGCCTGCTGCGCATGTTCCCTGCCGATCGGCTGAGCATCGCCGCCGTTTCGCAGACGCTTGCCACATCGCTCGAACACGACCTTGGCAGACCGGTGCAGACTTTGCGCATGGCCCTTGACCCGCTGGCTTTCGCCGAGCCGTTGCTAAGCCGGGAGGCGGCCAGGCGAGCCCTGCAATTGCCACCGGTAACCGGGGTGATGCTGGGTGCGGTCGGGCGGCTGGTGGAAAGCAAGGGTTTCGAGATGCTGATCGAGGCGTTCGCCAAGGCCTGTGTACGTCAGCCGAACCTGCAGTTGGCAATAATCGGTGAAGGCCCTCAGCATGAGGTGCTGCAAGCCCGTATCGACGCATTGGGCCTGGCCGGGCGTGTTCACTTGAGCGGTCACCGCGACGACCTGCAGCAGTTGTACCGGGCATTCGACTGGCTATTGGTGCCTTCGCGCTCCGAAGGCCTGGGGCTGGTGGTGCAGGAGGCGGTCATGGCCGATGTGCCGGTGGTGTGCAGCGACCTGCAGGTGTTCCGCGAGCAGCTGCAGGACACCGGTGGCTATTTGCCTGTAGCCAATGAAAATGCCTGGGCCGAGGCGATCGAACGTTGCTCGGTGCTCGGTGCCCCGGCGGTAGCTGCCCGGCAGCGTGAGGCGCTGGCGCCGGAGCAGGCCTGGCAAGCATTCTGCCACGGCTCGCAAAGCCTGCTGCGCAGCTGACGCTCAGCGTGCCAGCAGGGCTGCCTCGAAGGCGGCAAGGGGGAACCGGTCGCCCAGGTTCTCCCGCTCGATGTATCGCACCATATGCTGCACGTTGCGCCGAATCATGCGCGCCGACAGTGGCGGGCGCAGGAAGCGCATGTCGGCCACGTCGATCAGCCCCAGGTGCTGGTCGGGAGTGACCACCACATTGCCCAGGTGCAACGAGCGGAAGTACACGCCGCTGCGGTGCAGTTGACGGATCAGTTCGATCAGGCGCGGCAGGTAGGTGTCCCAGCTGAAACCTTCATCGCGCGACATCTGCAGTAAGGTACGCCCAGGCAGCGGGCGGTACAGCACGGCGGTGCGGCCTGGCAGGTCGAGCTTGTGCTGGCTGATTACTTCCAGTGTGGGGATGCCCAGTTGTGCAAGGCGTGCGGCGTTGTCGACGAAGCGCTGCGAGTACGGGCGCAGCAGTGCAGATGAAATCAACCGCTTTCTACGAAAAACCTTGAGGAAATTACCATCCGCGAGCAGGTAGACTTTGGCGCCATGGCTATCTGCCTCAAGCACCTGTGCGCCTTGTGTCAGCTGATCGAAGTCGACCTGGGGGAGCCGGGAGCATTGCATGAATAGAGCCTTGTCGTCGGGCGAACAGAATGACCGGCAATAATGCCGAAAATAATGTTGTAGCACCATTGGATGGTGTCTTTGGTTCATCGGGGGAAGGATGTTGTATCAAAAAAGCTGGGCGCAAGCCTGGTTGGGGTTTGGTCTGGTCTGGTTCCTGGCAGCGATTGCCCTGGCACCGAGCAACAAGGTCTATCAGCAAGGCCTGGTGCTGTTCCTGTGGTTACCGACGCTGGTAATGGCGTGGTCCGCGAGGCAGGTCATCGTACAGGCCTGGCGGCGTCAGCCTGCCTTGTGGGGGAGTGTGTCGTTGCTGCTCGCGTGGAGCGGGCTCAGCCTGGTCTGGTCGGCTGCAGAAGACCCGGGGCGCGAGGCCAAGCGCCTGCTCTACATCCTGGTATTCCTGCTGGCGTTCCCGCTACTGGGCCAGCTCGGTCAGGCCCGCATTCGTCAACTGCTGCTGGCCGGCAGCGCCTTGCTGGCCGTTGCCGCACTGGTTTCGGTCATCCATTTCTATGGTGTGCTGGGCATGCCTTTGCTGGCACGCCTGGAGGGCATCGGCGAGATATCGCACCCGATCCTGGGCGCCTATGTCATCGGTGCGGCCGTGCTTTTCCTGCTTTACGAGCCGCCGCGGCAACGTGGCCTGCAGTTGTTGTGGCTGGCGGCACTGGTTTGCCTGGGCCTGTTTGCCATGCTCAGCCAGAGCCGTGGGGCAATCCTGGCCTTGGTACTCACCGTGATCCTGGCGCCGCTGTGGTTCCGTGACCGCCACAGCCGGGTGTTCGCCATGCTGGCGGCCATCGCCACCGGCCTGGCCTTCTATCTTGTGTACGACGTGATCGCCCACCGCGGCTCGTCCTACCGGCCGGAAATCTTCCATGCTGTGGTTGACATGATCGCCGCGCACCCGTGGACCGGGCTTGGCCTGGGTGCTGCCTACGATGTGAGTGCTGTGGGCAAGCACTTCGACCATACCCACAACATGTTCACCCACATCGCCGTGGAGATGGGCCTGCCCGGCATGCTGCTGTGGGTCATGGTGTGGCTGTACACCCTGGGTGAAATCGTACGCGCACGCGGCACGCTGTTCGGCAAGATCCTGCTCGGCTTCTGGGTGTACTCCACCCTGGCGATGCAGTTCGATGCCGCCAGCCTCACCGGTACGCCACGTGCCGAATGGTTCATCAGCTGGCTGCCCGTGGGCCTGGCCATGTTGCTGCCATGGGGGAGTGCCGAAAATGGCGCCTGTGGTAAAATTTCCGGTTCAACCTGAACAGCGAGCTTGATAATGGCCGAAACACCGCGATCGGCGGAACACACCTCCAGCCTGAAGATCTACTTCCGGCTGCTGAGCTATGTGAAACCCTATGTCGGCATTTTCCTGCTGAGCATCATCGGTTTCGTGATCTTTGCCTCGACCCAGCCGATGCTGGCCGGGATCCTGAAGTATTTCGTCGATGGGCTGAGCAACCCCGAAGCAGTGTTGTTCCCCAACGTTCCCTACCTGCGCGACCTGCAACTGCTGCAGGCGGTGCCGCTGCTGATCATCCTGATCGCCGCGTGGCAGGGGCTGGGCTCGTTCCTTGGCAACTACTTCCTGGCCAAGGTTTCCCTGTGTCTGGTGCACGACCTGCGTGTGGAACTGTTCAACAAGCTGCTGGTGCTGCCTAACCGCTACTTCGACAACCACAACTCCGGGCACTTGATCTCGCGCATTACCTTCAACGTGACAATGGTAACCGGTGCTGCCACCGATGCGATCAAGGTGGTGATCCGCGAAGGCCTGACCGTGGTGTTCCTGTTCGGCTACCTGTTGTGGATGAACTGGCACTTGACCCTGGTAATGGTCGCCATCCTGCCGGTGATCGCGGTGATGGTCAGCGTCGCCAGCAAGAAATTCCGCAAGCAGAGCAAGAAGATCCAGGTGGCCATGGGGGATGTCACCCATGTCGCCTCGGAAACCATCCAGGGCTACCGCGTGGTGCGCAGCTTCGGCGGCGAGGCCTACGAGCAGCAGCGGTTCGGCAAGGCCAGCCAGAGCAATACCGACAAGCAGCTGCATATGACCAAGACCGGCTCGCTGTACACGCCGATGCTGCAGCTGGTGATCTACAGCGCCATGGCCGCGCTGATGTTCCTGGTGCTGTTCCTGCGCGGTGATTCCACTGCCGGTGACCTGGTGGCTTACATTACCGCCGCCGGTCTGTTGCCCAAGCCGATTCGTCAGCTTTCGGAAGTCAGCTCCACCATCCAGAAGGGCCTGGCCGGCGCCGAAAGCATCTTCGAACAACTGGACGAAGCACCTGAAGTGGACAGCGGTACCGTCGAGAAGGAGCGGGTGGAAGGTCGCCTGGAAGTGCGCAACCTCAGCTTCACCTACCCAGGTACCGAGCGTGAGGTGTTGAGCGATATCAGCTTCGTCGCCGAGCCAGGGCAGATGATTGCACTGGTCGGCCGTTCCGGCAGTGGCAAGTCGACCCTGGCAGCGCTGATCCCGCGCTTCTATCACCACGATCACGGGCAGATCCTGCTCGATGGCGTGGAGATCGAGGACTATCGTCTGCGCAACCTGCGTCGCCACGTTTCGCAGGTGACCCAGCATGTCACCCTGTTCAACGATACCGTGGCCAACAACATCGCCTATGGTGACCTGGCCGGCGCCCCGCGCGCCGACATCGAAGCCGCTGCGGCCGATGCCTACGCCAAGGAGTTCGTCGACCGGCTGCCAAAAGGCTTCGATACCTACGTGGGTGAAAACGGTGTGTTGCTCTCCGGCGGCCAGCGCCAGCGCCTAGCCATCGCCCGGGCACTGTTGAAGAACGCACCGCTGCTGATCCTCGACGAAGCCACCTCGGCGCTGGATACCGAGTCCGAGCGGCATATCCAGGCTGCACTGGACCATGTGATGCAGGGCCGTACCACGCTGGTGATCGCCCACCGCCTGTCGACCATCGAGAAGGCCGACCAGATCCTGGTCATGGACCAGGGCCGCCTGGTCGAACGCGGCACCCATGCCGAGCTGCTCGCGGCCAATGGCCATTATGCCCGCCTGCATGCCATGGGCCTGGATGAGCCGGCCAAGGCCGATATCACCTGAACCCTCGTTGATCGGGGCCATCGCGGCCCCGATTGTCACGGGAATTTTCCTGGGGTGATCTGGCCATAAAGCCGTCGTCTACCCTGTGCTAATATCCTGCCCCTGTTCATTATTTTCATATGGGTTGCCCATGAAGTTGTCCATGCCGCGTTTCGATCAAGCCCCGGTACTGGTGGTCGGCGATGTCATGCTCGACCGCTACTGGCATGGCGGTACTTCGCGTATCTCGCCTGAAGCGCCAGTCCCGGTGGTCAAGGTCGATCAGATCGAGGATCGCCCCGGCGGCGCGGCCAACGTTGCCTTGAACATCGCCGCGCTGGGTGCACCGGCTTCGCTGATTGGCGTCACCGGCCAGGACGAGGCCGCCGACAGCCTGGCCAACAGCTTGCAGGCTGCAGGCGTGCGCTCGGTGTTCCAGCGCATCGCGCATCAGCCGACCATCGTCAAGCTGCGGGTCATGAGCCGTCACCAGCAGTTGCTGCGCATCGATTTCGAAGAACCGTTCGCCACCGACCCGCTGTCGCTGGGTGCCGAGGTCGACAGCCTGCTCGAGGGCGTCAAGGTGCTGGTCCTGTCCGACTACGGCAAGGGCGCACTGAAAAACCACCAGAGCCTGATCCAGGCGGCGCGTGCCAAGGGCATTCCGGTACTGGCCGACCCCAAGGGCAAGGACTTTTCCATCTACCGTGGTGCCAGCCTGATCACCCCTAACCTCAGCGAGTTCGAGACCATCGTCGGCCGTTGCGCCGATGAAGCCGAGCTGGTCGCCAAGGGCCTGCAGCTGCTGCAGGACCTGGACCTGGGCGCCTTGCTGGTGACACGTGGCGAGCACGGCATGACCCTGCTGCGCAGCGGCCAGCCGGCGCTGCACCTGCCGGCGCGGGCGCGTGAAGTGTTTGACGTGACCGGTGCGGGCGATACTGTCATCTCCACCCTCGCTGCGGCCATCGCTGCCGGCGAGGACCTGCCCCACGCAGTGGCCCTGGCCAACCTGGCAGCGGGCATCGTGGTCGGCAAGCTGGGTACGGCTGCGATCAGCGCCCCCGAGCTGCGCCGGGCGATCCAGCGCGAGGAAGGCTCCGAGCGCGGTGTGCTGGGCCTGGAGCAATTGCTGCTGGCCATTGATGACGCTCGGGCACACAAAGAGAAGATCGTTTTCACCAACGGCTGCTTCGACATCCTGCATGCCGGGCATGTGACCTACCTGGAGCAGGCGCGGGCCCAGGGCGATCGCCTGATCGTCGCGGTCAACGACGATGCCTCGGTCAGCCGCCTGAAAGGGCCGGGCCGGCCGATCAACAGCGTCGACCGGCGTATGGCCGTACTGGCGGGGCTGGGGGCTGTGGACTGGGTCATCAGCTTCCCCGAGGGCACGCCGGAGAACCTGCTGAGCCAAGTCAAGCCGGACGTTCTGGTCAAGGGTGGTGATTATGGCATCGACCAGGTGGTGGGTGCCGATATCGTCAAGGCCTATGGCGGTACCGTGAAGGTGCTGGGGCTGGTCGAGAACAGCTCGACCACGGCGATCGTCGAGAAGATTCGCAAGAACTGAGAAAGCTGGGGCCGCTTTGCGGCCCATCGCGACACAAGGCCGCTCCTACACCAGGCCGTTCAACTTCAAGGCTTGCGCGGTCCCCTGTAGGAGCGGCCTTGTGTCGCGACGGGCTGCGCAGCAGCCCCAGAGTCTTACTTGTGCAATGAGGTCCGCGCCCGCACCAGCAGTTCCCGCGCCTTGTCGCCAAACCGCTGCAGGTGCGACGCCCGCACCGGCTTGTTCTCCACCAACCCCTGCTGTTTCACCCAATCCTTCCAGCGCACCCGCTCGTCCGTGACCACCCAGCCCTCCTGTCGGGCAAAACTCTCGGCCAGGTACAGCCCGCGCGTGCTCGCCGGCACCAGTTCATCCTTCTTCACGGTATACAGCTCAGCCAGTGGCTGGCCGTCTTTCAATGGCATCAGGTACAGATCTGGCCGTTTGCGGTTTAGCCGTGCCACCAGTTGGTCGCCCTCCAGCCGTTCATCAACATGGAACAGGCTGAGCTTCTTGGCGTCCCGGGGTACCTGCAGGCGCATGTCGTAGATCAGTTGCAGCGAGGCGGTGGGCAAGTGCACATACGCCCGTGGCCGTTCCAGCAGCATCAGCTTGCCGCAGTGCACCGGGCGCGCGGCACCGGACTCCGGGGTCAGCACGAAGTGCGGCGTTTCGCGGTAGTGCAGGGCGGCAGCGTAGGGTACCGGCAGCCAGGTGTCGTTGAAGCGCCCGCCCAGCCAGCCTTCCGGTGTTTCCAGCAGGCATTCCTCGGCCACTTCCTGCACAGCCGTGTGCAATGGCAGGTTCAGTTCCTGTGCTGGCACATAGCCGGAAATCAGTTTCAGCACCACATCGCCGCGATCTTGCCGGCGCTGACGCACCAGCACCCAGTAATCGCGGTTCTGCCAATGCAGGGTCAGCCGTACCGACACACCCAGGTTGGCCAGTTCGACCACGAAGCGCTGCACGTCGGGCAACTGGATGGCCTTGCGCCGCTGTTGGGTCTGGGCAAAGTTCAGCGGCATGCCGATGCTCTGGTAGATCAGCCCTTCGGGCGTGGCCTCGACATGCAGCGGCAGTGTCTTGAAGTTGCTCGGGTTCTTGCGGATCAGCGTTCGCGCCACGAGGCTCCTCCTTGCGTCGGGTCAGTCCAGGCCCGTGGGCCTGGGGCAACTCAATGCTGGCCCAGGATACGGGCGACGGTGGCCACGTTGTGGGCCAGGTGCAACGGATTGATGGTGCCGACGATAGCACTGCTGACGCCCGGGTGGGCGAATAACAGCTCGAAGCTGGCTTGCACCGGGTCAACGCCGGGGGCCAGGCAGATATGCCCACTGGCCAGGGCTTTCTTTACCAGGATGGCCTTGCCGTGCTCGGCAGCGTAGTCCAGTACCGGGCGTTCTGCTTGTTCGTTGAGGTTGTAGGTGACCATGGCGCAGTCGCCTTGCTCCAGCGCCTTCAAGCCGCCAGCGACGGTCTTGCCGGACAGGCCGAAGCCGAGGATCTTGCCCTCCTGCTTGAGCTCGGCAAGGGTCTGGTAGACCTCCTGCTGTTCCAGGATCGCCAGGTCGTTGCCGTCGGAATGTACCAGCACCAGCTCGATGCGGTCGGTTTCCAGGCGTCGCAGGCTGCGTTCCACCGAGCGGCGGGTATGAGTGGCGCTGAAATCGAAGTGCGATTGGCCGTTGTCGAATTCTTCGCCAACCTTGCTGACGATCACCCATTCGTCGCGCTGGCCGCGCAGCAGCGGGCCCAGGCGCTCTTCGCTGCGGCCGTAGGCTGGGGCGGTGTCGATCAGGTTGATGCCCAGCTCGCGGGCCTGGGCCAGCAGCAGGCGGGCTTCGTCGTCGCCGGGAATGGTGAAACCGGTCGGGTACTTCACGCCCTGGTCGCGGCCCAGCTTGACCGTGCCCAGGCCTAGTGGCGAAACCTTGAAACCGGTGCTGCCCAAGGGGCGATGGAAGTCGTGCAGGGTGGGCAGGCTCATGGCAGCAGTTGCTCCCAGGCCGCTACGGCCAGCGGTGGGCGTGGCAGGTCGGCCAGGTCGGCCTGCGCTTGTGGGCGAATGCCGTCGCGCTCCAGGTGGCTGATGACCCGGTCGCTGAAGTCCGGCGCAAGAGCCAGCTTGGTCGGCCAGCCGACCAGCAGGCGGTGCTGGTCGGCGAGGAAGGCGTTGTCCGGGCGTACCAGGCCCGATTGCGCCGGCTCCGCCCGGTCGACCCGCAGGGTGGCCCAGCGCACCAGGCTCTGGTCGACCCATGGCAGCAGGCTGGCGATTTCTTTCTGCGCCGCGGCAATTTGCGCAGCCGGCTCGCGGGCGACGCCATCGGCTTCGGCCAGGTCACCACCCAGGTACCAGACCCACTGGCCGTCGGCGGCCGGGTGGGTGGTAACTGTCACCCGTGGTTTCGGCCCACCACCCAGGCAGTGGGCGTAAAGCGGCTTCAGGTTGGCCCCCTTGGCCATCACCATATGCAACGGACGTGTCTGCATGGCCGGTTGGTTCAGGCCCAGGGCATGCAGCAGGTCTTCAGTGCCGGCGCCGGCGCTGAGCACGATGCGCTGGGCGCGGATGTCGCGTTCGTCGACGCGCAAGCCGACCAGGTCGTCGCCCTCGCGTAGCGGCTCGATGCACTCACCGGCCAGCAGGCTGTGGCCTGCCAGTTCGGCCAGGTTGGCCAGCAGGCTGGGCACGTCGATGACCAGCTCGGCCAGGCGATAGACCTTGCCCTTGAAGGCACGGTCCTGCAGTGCGGGTGGCAGTTGTTCGCCCTTGACCTGGTCGACCCGGCCGCGCACGGCCTTGCTGGCGAAGAAGCTGGTGAGGTTGCCGGCCAGGGTGCCTGGTGACCACAGGTAGTGGGCGTCGGACAGCAGGCGGGTGCTGGTCAGGTCCAGTTCGCCGCTACCGTTCAGCGCTTCGCGCCACCGGCGTGGCATGTCGGCGATGGCTTCCGAGGCGCCGGTGAGGGCGCCATGGAGGGCGTACTTGGTGCCGCCATGGATGATGCCCTGGGACTTGATGGTCTGCTCGCCGCCAAGGCTGGCGCGTTCCACAAGTACTGTCGAATAGCCCAGGCGGCGCAGGCGGGCATTGAGCCAGAGGCCTGCGACCCCGGCGCCGACGATCAGCACGTCAGTGGAAATGGCGGATGGCATGGCGGTACCTCGAAGACTGGGACAGCTGGCAAGTATACAGGGTCGGGCCGGCGTGGGCTTTGCGATCCTGGGGCTGCTGCGCAGCCCATCGCGACACAAGGCCGCTCCTACAGGCCCCGCGTATGCATCGGTCCCTGTAGGAGCGGCCTTGTGTCGCGATAGGGCCGCGAAGCGGCCCCAAAATCCATCAGGCAAACATCAATGCCCAGCCGTCTTCGAAAACAGCTGAATCACCACCACCCCACCCACAATCATGGCCATCCCCAGCATCGCCGGCATATCCAGCTTCTGCCCGTAGATCACCAGCGCCGCCACACTGATCAGTACAATCCCCAGCCCCGACCAGATGGCATAGGCGATCCCCACCGGAATGCTACGCACCACCAGGGTCAGCATCCAGAACGCAATGCCATAGCCAACCACCATCAGCAGCAACGGCAACGGCGTGCTCAGGCCTTTTACCGCTTTCATCGAGGCGGTGGCGATGACTTCGGCGCAGATGGCGATGGCGAGGTAAGTGTAGGCATTCATGGCGGGATCCTCCGGTGACTGGACGGGCATTCTAGACGTTACCTGGATGGGGTAAAGTCATTACCTATCACTATTGGAGATAGGCTGATGGCCGAGCAGTGGAACCTTGAACAGTTGCGTACCTTCCTGCGCGTTGCAGAACTGCGCTCGTTCTCTGCCGTGGCCCGTGAGCAGCGCAAGGCCCAGTCGGCGATCAGCAGCGCGATCGCCCTGCTCGAAACCGATCTGGGCGTCACCCTGTTCGAGCGCAGCAGTGGCCGGCAACCCAAGCTGACCGAAAACGGCAGCGCCTTGCTGGAAGATGCCCGCGAGCTGTTGCGCCAGTGCGAGCGTCTGGATGGCCGTGCGTTGGCGCTGATGCGCGGGCAGGAGGCCTTGTTGCGGGTCGCCCAGGATGAAGCCATGCCCTATCAGCCGGTCATTGACAGCCTCGACGAACTGGCCAGCCGCTATCCGTTCCTGGAGGTGCAACTGGCCAGCGGCGCCCAGGGCGATGTGGCGCGCAAGCTGGTAGAGCGGCGCGCCGATCTTGGCCTGTTCTTCCACCATGAGAGCATCCCGGCCTCGCTGGAGCGGCGCGCCCTGGGTAGCGTGGAAATGGTCACCGTATGCGCGGTCGGCCACCCGCTCGCCGGCGAAGACCGGGTCACCCGCCAGCAACTGGCGCGCCACCGACAATTACTGATCACCCCGCAGCAAAGCGGCTACCCCGGCGGCGAGGCGATCAGCCCGCAGGTGTGGCGCGCCGACAGCTTCTATGCAATGGCCGAACTGCTGATGCGCGGCCTGGGCTGGGCCTGGCTGCCGCGGCACGTGGTGCAGTACCCGACCTACCAGGCGCACATGGTCGAACTGGACAGCGAGTGGCGGCCACCGGCCTTGGTGGCTGAACTGGCCTGGCGCCGCGACGCGCCACTGGGGCCGGCAGCGCAGTGGCTGGCCGAGCGCTTTGCGGTGCACCTGCGCGCGATCGGGTAAACTCCGCGGCCATGAACAGAACTCTCTATACCTTGTTGTTTCACCTGGGCCTGCCGCTGGTTGCGCTGCGCCTGTACCTGCGCGCACGCAAGGCGCCGGCCTATGGCCAACGCATCGGCGAGCGCTTTGCCTTCAAGCTGCCGGCCATGCGCCGGGGCGGCATCTGGGTGCACGCGGTATCGGTGGGCGAGAGCATTGCGGCGGCGCCGATGGTGCGAGCCTTGCTCAAGGCCTACCCGGAATTGCCGATCACGCTTACCTGCATGACCCCGACCGGTTCCGAGCGTATTCGCGCCATGTTCGCCGACGATCCGCGCGTGCAGCATTGCTACTTGCCCTACGACCTGCCTTGGGCTGCGGGGCGCTTTCTCGACCAGGTGCAGCCGAAGCTGGGCATCATCATGGAAACCGAGCTGTGGCCCAACCATATTCACCAGTGTGCAAAGCGCGGCATTCCGGTAGCGCTGGCCAACGCACGCTTGTCTGAGCGTTCGGCCCGTGGCTATGGGCGCTTTGCCAGGCTGACCCGGCCCATGCTGGCCGAGATGAGCCTGATTGCCGTGCAGACCGAAACCGAGGCCCAGCGCTTCCGTGACCTGGGCGCGCGTTCGGAGTGCGTGGAGGTCACCGGTTCGATCAAGTTCGACCTGAAGATCGACGAGCAACTGTTGCCGCGCGCCAGGGCATTGCGTGAACAGTGGGACGCTGCACAGCGCCCGGTATGGATCGCCGCCAGCACCCACGACGGTGAAGACGCATTGATCCTGCAGGCGCATCGGCAGTTGCTGCAGGTGCATGGCGATGCCCTGCTGATCCTGGTGCCACGCCACCCCGAGCGGTTCGCCACGGTGCATGCACAATGCAGCGAGCAGTTCACCACCGTGCGCCGGTCTGCTGGTACGCCGGTGGATGCCAAGACGCAGGTATTGGTCGGCGACACCATGGGCGAACTGCTGTTCCTCTATGCCTTGGCCGACATCGCCTTTGTCGGTGGCAGCCTGGTGGCAACCGGTGGGCACAACCCGCTGGAGCCCGCGGCGCTGGCCTTGCCGGTACTGATGGGGCCGCATGTGTTCAACTTCCTCGAAATCAGCGCGATGCTGCGCGAGGCGGGGGCGTTGCAGCAGGTGGACGATGCCGACGGGCTGGCCGAAGCGGTGCGGAGACTGATCGAGTTGCCGCAGGATGCCCAGCGCATGGGCGAGGCGGGCAGAGCGGTGATGCGGGCCAATCAAGGGGCTTTGCAGCGGCTGCTCGATGGGTTGGGCAAACTCATCAGCTGACTTCTAACCAGAGTCAGCAATGGTGCGGTCCTTGTAGGAGCGGCCTTGTGTCGCGAAAGGGCCGCATAGCGGCCCCAGCAATCTGTGCATCAATGCTGATTCTCTAGGGCCGCTCTGCGGCCCTTTCGCGACACAAGGCCGCTCCTACAGCGACCGCGCTCGCCTTGGTCCAGTACTCTCAGGGGCGACGCTCGAAGTTCTTGGCCGCTGCAGCCGCCAGGTCCGGCGGCAGGAAGTCCTTGTCCGGGTTGTAGTCCGGCTTCAGGTACCGCTTGAGGTCCTGCAGATCCTGCGGGCTCAAGGTACCGGCCGCCTGCTTCAAGCTCAGGTTGTCGAGGATGTAGTCATAGCGGCTGTTGTTGTAGTCGCGCACCGAGGTGTACAGCTGGCGCTGAGCGTCGAGCACGTCGACGATATTGCGGGTACCCACCTGGTAGCCGATTTCGGTGGCTTCCAGCGCGCTCTGGTTGGAGATGATCGACTGCTTGCGCGCCTGCACCTGTTCCACATCGGTGTTCACCGCGCGGTGCAGGTTGCGGGTGTTCTCCACCACCTGGCGGCGCAGGCTTTCCCGCTGCTGCTCGCTCTGGCTCAGGCGCTGGTAGGCCTCGCGCACCTGCGAGCTGGTCAGGCCGCCGCTGTAGATCGGGATGTTCAACTGCAGGCCGATGCTGGTCTGCTCGACGTCGCCGCCATAGCGCGTGACGGGGGCCGGTGCGGGGTTGGTGAAACCGAAATTATCGTTGTCACCCTTCTGATACTTGGCAACTGCGTCCAGGGTCGGCGCATGGCCGGCCTTGCGCTGGCGCAGGGTTTCCTCGGCCGCCACCACCGCATGGTTGGTGGCCAGCAGGTTGAGGTTCTGGCGCCCTGCGGTTTCGACCCATGCCTTGGCGTCGTTGGGCGTAGGGACCTGCACCGGCAGGGTATGGACCACGCCCTGAATCGACGTGTATTCCCGGTTGGTCAGGGTCACCAGGGCCTCGAAGGCATCCTGTACCTGGCGCTCGGCAATGATCCGGTTGGCTCGCGCCGTGTCGTAGCTGGCCTGGGATTGCAGCACGTCGGTCTTGTCTGAGAGGCCGACGTCGAAGCGTTCGTTTGACTGGTCCAGCTGACGCTTGAAGGCAGCTTCCTCGGCCTTGGTCGCCGCCAGGTTATCCTGGGCGCGGAGCACGGCGAAGTAATTCTGCGCGGTTTGCAGGATCAGGTTCTGTTCGGTCGCCGACAGCTCCAGCGCCGCCTGTTCGTTGACCGCTTCGGCCGCCTGCAACTGGAACCAGCGGTCGGCGCGGAAGATAGGTTGCGCCAGGGTAGCGCTCCAGGTATTGCCGCTGCGGTTGCTGGTGGCCGAGGGTTCGTCCAGCTTGGTGCGGGTGTTCAGCATTTCGGCACCGGCCGAAAGGTTGGGCAGCAACCCGGCACGAGCCTGTGGCACCACTTCGCGGCGTGCGCCGTAATCGGCACGGGCCGCAGCCAGGTCAGCGTTGTTGTCGACCGCTTCCTGGTAGACGCTGACCAGGTCGGTCTTGACTGTTTGGGGCACGTCCGCTGCCCAGACCACTCCGTTGGACGCACAAGACACGGCTATCGCCAGTGAAAGTTTGCGCAGCATAGAGGCAATCCTTGTACGAAATTTAATTACTGAACTGTTGAGTATCGAGCGACGGGCCAGTGTAGTGCCATGCGCACCCGGCAACAATCGCTCGGGGTGCCTTTCATCATCCGCGCATTTACCCGCTTGGCTTCACCGACCACTCCAGTCTAGACTGCGCATGTTCTTGTCGGGGTGCCTTGAAGCAAAGGCTGAGATCGCAAAGTTGCGGATCCCGTTGAACCTGATCAGGTTAGCGCCTGCGTAGGGAACAAGATTGCTCGCCTTCCCGGGGAGCCTCTTGTGCCAGGTCCGGGAATGTCGCAGCTGCATGCAGCTTCAGGCACCCCCATATCCGGCACTGCACCCATCAAGGGTGCGTCCGCGCCTTTCAGGTTCACCCCGACATTCCACTGCTAGGAAGCCGTCTGGAGAGCCTGTGATGACCAAACAAGAAAAAGCGATCAACCTAAGCGAATCGGCACAAGTCGATCAGCAGTCCGTGCAACCGTTCCCGCGTTCGCGCAAGGTGTATGTCGAAGGCTCGCGCCCGGACATCCGGGTCCCCATGCGTGAAATCAGCCTGGACGACACCCCGACCGACTTCGGTGGCGAGTCCAATGCCCCGGTGCTGGTTTACGATACTTCCGGCCCGTACACCGACCCTAACGTTGTCATCGATGTGCGCAAGGGCCTGGCCGATGTGCGTTCAGCGTGGATCGAGGCGCGCGGTGACACCGAGCGGCTGGCCGGCCTGAGCTCAGACTTCGGCCAGCAGCGCCTGAACGATGCCGAACTGGCCAAGCTGCGTTTCGCCCACGTGCGCAACCCGCGCCGTGCCAAGGCTGGCGCCAATGTCTCGCAGATGCACTATGCCCGCCAGGGCATCATCACCGCCGAGATGGAGTACGTGGCCATCCGCGAAAACATGAAGCTGCAAGAGGCACGCGCCGCCGGCCTGCTTGACGAGCAGCACGCCGGCCACAGCTTCGGGGCCAACATCCCGAAAGAAATCACCCCCGAGTTCGTGCGCCAGGAAATCGCCCGTGGCCGCGCGATCATCCCGGCCAACATCAACCACCCGGAAGTGGAGCCGATGATCATCGGCCGTAACTTCCTGGTGAAGATCAACGGCAACATCGGCAACAGCGCCCTGGGTTCCTCGATCGAGGAAGAAGTGGCCAAGCTGACCTGGGGCATCCGCTGGGGTTCGGACACGGTCATGGACCTGTCCACCGGCAAGCACATTCATGAAACCCGTGAGTGGATCATCCGCAACTCGCCGGTGCCGATTGGTACCGTGCCGATCTACCAGGCCCTGGAAAAGGTCAACGGCGTGGCCGAGGACCTGACTTGGGAGCTGTTCCGCGACACCCTGATCGAGCAGGCCGAGCAGGGCGTGGACTACTTCACCATCCACGCCGGCGTACTGCTGCGCTATGTGCCACTGACCGCCAAGCGTGTCACCGGTATCGTCAGCCGTGGTGGCTCGATCATGGCCAAGTGGTGCCTGGCACACCACAAGGAAAACTTCCTGTACACCCACTTCGACGAAATCTGCGAAATCATGAAGGCCTACGACGTCAGCTTCTCGCTGGGCGATGGCCTGCGCCCCGGCTCGATTGCCGACGCCAACGATGCCGCACAATTCGGTGAACTGGAAACCCTCGGCGAGCTGACCAAGATCGCCTGGAAGCACGATGTGCAGTGCATGATCGAAGGCCCAGGCCACGTGCCGATGCAGCTGATCAAGGAGAACATGGACAAGCAGCTGGAATGCTGCGACGAGGCGCCGTTCTACACCCTCGGCCCGCTGACCACCGATATCGCCCCTGGCTACGACCACATCACCTCGGGCATTGGTGCAGCGATGATCGGCTGGTTCGGTTGCGCCATGCTCTGCTATGTCACGCCCAAGGAGCACCTGGGCCTGCCGAACAAGGATGACGTGAAGACCGGCATCATCACCTACAAGATCGCCGCGCATGCCGCCGACCTTGCCAAGGGCCACCCGGGTGCACAGATTCGTGACAACGCCTTGTCCAAGGCGCGCTTCGAATTCCGTTGGGAAGACCAGTTCAACCTCGGCCTGGACCCGGACACCGCTCGTGCCTACCACGACGAAACCCTGCCGAAGGAATCGGCCAAGGTCGCGCATTTCTGCTCGATGTGCGGGCCGAAGTTCTGCTCGATGAAGATTACCCAGGAAGTGCGTGAGTACGCGGCCAAGATCGAAACCGTGGATGTGACGGTTGAGCAAGGTATGCGCGAGCAGGCCGAGCGGTTCCGCCAGGAAGGCAGCCAGCTGTACCACAAAGTCTAAGACCGCTGGGGCCGCTTTGCGGCCCTTTCGCGACGCAAGGCCGCTCCCACAGGGACCGCGCAAGGCTTGAGGCCAGTGCGGTTTTTGTGGGAGCGGCCTTGTGTCGCGATACGAGGACGCAGTCCTCGCCAGGAACACCAACAATATTGCCGGCGAGCGCCAACCATGACATCACCCAGCCAATTCTCCCCCGACCACCCGGTCCCCATCGCCCAGCGCATCTTCGGCGCCCGCGACCTGTTCTCGCTATGGTTTTCCCTCGGCATCGGCCTGATGGTGCTGCAGGTCGGCGCCATGCTGGCCCCCGGCCTTGGCCTTGCAGGCGCAGTGCTGGCCATCGCCCTTGGCACCGGTGTGGGTGTGCTGCTGCTGGGGGCTGCCGGTGTCATTGGCAGCGACACCGGCCTGTCGGCCATGGGCACGCTTAAACTGAGCCTGGGCGGCCACGGCGCGCGTTTGCCGGCGCTGCTCAACCTGCTGCAACTGGTCGGCTGGGGCGCGTTCGAGATCATCGTCATGCGCGATGCCGCCAGTCTGCTGGGTGCGCGGGCGTTCGGCGAAGCCAGTGCCTGGAACAGCCCTGTGCTCTGGACGCTGTGCTTCGGCGCCCTGGCCACCTTGCTCGCGGTCGGTGGGCCGCTGGCGTTCGTGCGCAAGGTGCTGCGTACCTGGGGCATCTGGCTGCTGCTGGGTGCTTGCCTGTGGCTGACCTGGAACCTGTTCGCCAAGGCCGACCTGGCGGCACTGTGGGACCGCGCCGGCGACGGTTCGATGTCGCTGGCCGTGGGCTTCGATATTGCCATTGCCATGCCGCTGTCCTGGTTGCCGCTGATCGCCGACTACTCGCGTTTTGCCCGTAACGGCAAACATGTATTCGGCGGTACGGTGCTGGGCTACTTCATCGGCAACACCTGGCTGATGAGCCTGGGCGTGGGCTACACCTTGGCCTTTGCCGGCAGTGGCGAAGCCAACGCCCTGCTGCTGGCCCTGGCGGGCGCTGGCATGGGCATTCCACTGCTGCTGATCCTGCTCGACGAGTCGGAAAAGGCATTTGCCGACATTCACTCGGCGGCCGTTTCCACCGGGGTGCTGGTGCGCCTGAAGGTCGAACACCTGGCGCTGGCCATTGGCGTGCTGTGCACGCTGATCGCCCTGCTGGCGCCTCTGGCACAGTACGAGAACTTCCTGCTGCTGATCGGTTCGGTGTTTGCACCGCTGTTCGGTGTGGTCTTGATGGACCACTACGTGATCCGTCGCCGCCGCCTGCCGGCACAGGTGCATGGCTTGCACTGGCAGGCACTGCTGGCCTGGGGGGTGGGTGTTGCGGCGTACCATGTGATCGCCGCGCAAGCGCCCGACGTGGGGGCGACCCTGCCGGCATTGCTGCTGGCAGGGCTACTGCACGGGCTGCTGAGCTTCAGCCGCGGCCGGGAAACAGTTCGGGCTTGAGCACGCCATTCAGGCGCGGGTAGGGGATCTTTAATTCCACGTGGCCCATGGAATAGGGCGCGATGGTATAGACCTCGTACTTGACCACCACCGCGCCGTACGTCAGGGCGACGTGCGGCGACCGTTTGAACGGCCAGGTCTTGATGAACTCGGCATCCTTGTCCATGCCCACGCTGATCAGCCAGGCGCGGTGCGATTCTTCGACGGTTTTCCAGAAGGTGTCTTCCTGGCCGGGCACCAGCATGTCCTGCAGGGTCAGCACTTTGTCCAGCTTGCGCGAATAGTTGATGAAACCGCGCCCGGGCATGCCGTGGGCGCCGCCGCTGTCCAGGTAGCTGGACAGTTCGATGATCACCAGTCCGTCATGCTGCTCGCGTACCTTGGCCTGCAGGTAGCTGCTGTTGCGCTTGTCGGCACTGGCCAGGTACTGCTGCTCGTAGGCTTGCAGGGTGGCGGGTGCGTTACCGCGCTGGTTGTCTTCGGTCAGTTGCAGCAGGCGTTTCTCGACAATGCCATCGAGCTTGGGCAAGGCCGGGAAGTGGATCATGTCGATGTTCACCAGCGGGCAGTCGCTTTCGCTGCAGCCGGGTTTGACATGCTCCCAGGCATCGCGCTTGACCTCGAGCGGCGCCCGGTAGTTAGGCGTGAACAGGCTTTGGCAGGCCCCCAGGGCCAGGGCCAGCACAGCCACGGAAGTCAGTTTGACGAGTGTCATGAGGATCCTTGCAGAACAGGGAAAAGTCGGCCTTTGACCGTCTGCGCGGCCTTCAGTTCGCCACTAAGCTAACAGAGAGAAGGCGCGCTGTCCCGAGTGGGCGAACGGTTGCCGGAAAGGGGTGAAACCGGCAGGCGTGCAGAGTAGGATGGCGCGATGCGGTATTCGAGGTAATGAGGATTTCCATGTCAGACGCGTTGAACTCAGTGCCCAAGGGCTTCGAAATCATCGAGCGGGCCAACTGCTTCCAGGGCTTTTACAAGCTCGACAAGCTACGCCTGCGCCACGAGTTGTTTGCCGGGGGCATGGGCCGCGAGATCAGCCGCGAACTGTTCGTGCGCCATGATGCGGTGTGCGTGCTGCCGTACGACCCATTGCGCGATGAAGTGGTGCTGATCGAGCAGTTCCGCGTCGGTGCACTGGACAAGGTCGACAACCCCTGGCTGATCGAGATGGTGGCCGGGCTGATCGACAAGGACGAGCAACCCGAGGAAGTCGCTCACCGCGAAGCCGAAGAAGAAGCCGGCCTGGCCTTCAGCGCCCTGTGGCCGATGACCCGTTACTTCCCGTCGCCCGGCGGTAGTGACGAATACGTTCACCTGTTCCTCGGCCGTTGCCGCAGTGAAGGGGCGGGCGGCCTGCATGGCCTGGAAGAAGAGGGCGAGGACATTCGCGTGCGCGTGTGGTCGTTCGAGGATGCCTTGCAGGCGGTACGCGACGGGCGCATCTGCAACGCGGCGACCATCATCGGCCTGCAATGGCTGGCGCTGAATCGTGACGAAGTACGAGGTATGTGGAAGTGAACCTGCTGCGCGAGCGTTATCGGGTCGACCTGGTCGGGCTGCAGGCAGCCTGCGAGGCCAACTACGCCCGGCTGATGCGCCTGTTGCCAGACATGCGCACCACCCAGAGCTCGCGCCGCATCGGCATGACCCAAGGCGACCAGATGCTCGGCGTGCTGGTGCTCGACGTGGTACTGGCCTGCCCGTACACCACTACCCTGCACGTGCGCCAAGAGCACAGCCTGCCGTGGTTGCCGGTTCCGCACCTGGAAGTGCAGGTGTACCACGATGCGCGCATGGCCGAAGTGGTCAGTGCCGAGCACACCCGGCGCCTGCGCAGCATCTACCCATATCCGAACGAGGCCATGCACCAGCCGGACGAAAAGGCCCAGCTCAACCTGTTTCTCGGTGAATGGCTGAGTCACTGCCTGGCTTGTGGTCACGAACTGGCGAGCGTTCGCTGAAGTGTGACGCAGGTCGTTCGTGGGTGTTTGCTCGCGACCGTTGCACAGCCATAATTCCTGCTGAATCCGTTCGAGGAGACGGCCGTTGCCGCAGCAAGACCAATCGCGCCCCGTGCATGTGGTGCAACTGACCGATGCCCACCTGTTCGCCGACCCGGCCGGCAGCATGCTGGGCCTCAATACCCGTGACAGCTTGCGCCATGTAGTGGCCCAGGTGCGGCGGGAGCAGCCGCTTGTCGACCTGCTGCTGTGCACCGGCGACCTGTCCCAGGACGCCAGCGCGGCGTCCTACGAAGCGTTCCGCGAGCTGACCGCGCCATTTGCCGTGCCCACGCGCTGGTTGCCGGGCAACCACGACGAGGCGCGGGTCATGGCGCAAGTGGCACCGGAGCTGGTGCAGGCAGTGACCGATATCGGTGCGTGGCGCATCATCACGCTCGACACTGCGGTACCTGGGGCCACCCATGGGCTGCTGGAAGATGACCAGCTGAGCGTGTTGAAGGCAGCCCTGCAAGAGGCGGGCAACCGGCACTGCCTGGTGTGCTTCCACCATCAGCCGGTGGATATCGGCTGTGCCTGGATCGCGCCAATCGGCTTGCGCAATGCCCAGGCGCTGTTCGATATCGTCGAGGGTTATCCACAGGTGCGGGCGCTGCTGTGGGGGCATGTGCATCAGGAATGGGATGAAATGCGCGGTGGTCGGCGCCTGCTGGCCACCCCGTCGACTTGTATCCAGTTTGCGGCGGGTAGCGAAGACTTCAAGGTGAGCGACGAGCAGCCTGGATACCGCTGGCTGCGCCTGCATGCCGATGGGCGGTTGGAGACTGGAGTGGAGCGGGCGCTGGACTTCGAAGTGAAGCTCGATTTCGATAGCCCGGGGTATTGAGCTGCGGCTGCAGACGCGCTCCTACAGGGAACTGTGGTTGCGACTTCGGTGAAGAAATTGTTGCGAAACCCGTGACACTGCGTCAAAACCCGGCGAACGCGCTACACTGCGCGTCCCTGCGCCCATATCACCGGGCGCGAAGCCGCAGATTCCGGGGGCAGCATGTCGGGTTCCATCCTCTATATCCATGGCTTCAACAGCTCGCCACTTTCGACCAAGGCGCGCCAACTCGAGGCCGTGATGCAGCAGCTGGGTCTGTCGGCCCAATTGCGGGTGCCTGCCTTGCACCACCACCCACGCCAGGCCATCGCCCAGCTCGAAGCGGCCATCGGCGAACTTGGCGCGCCATTACTGGTGGGCAGTTCGCTCGGCGGCTACTATGCCACCCATCTGGCCGAGCGCCACGGCCTCAAGGCCCTGCTGGTGAACCCGGCGGTAACCCCGCACAAGCATTTCGACGGCTACCTGGGCATCCAGCACAATCACTACACCGGTGAAGCCTGGGAGTTGACCCACGATCACGTGCAGGCCCTGGCCGAACTGGAAGTACCAGCCCCGGTGGATGCCAGCCGCTATCAAGTGTGGCTGCAGACCGCCGATGAAACCTTGGACTATCGCCATGCCGAGCGCTATTACCGTGCTTGTGCGCTGCGCATACAGGCCGGCGGCGATCACAGCTTCCAGGGCTTCGCCGAGCGCCTGCCGGCACTGCTGGCCTTCGCCGGCATTGCCCGTGGGCAGTATGCAGCGCTCGATTTTTCTGTATTTTGACTTTTTGCATTCACCAGACTGACGACGAGACCCTATGGCCACTCCCAGCGCTAGCGCCTATAACGCAGACGCCATCGAAGTCCTCTCGGGCCTTGACCCGGTCCGCAAGCGGCCGGGCATGTACACCGATACCAGCCGCCCCAACCACCTGGCCCAGGAAGTCATCGACAACAGTGTCGACGAAGCCCTGGCCGGGCATGCCCGTTCGGTGCAGGTCATCCTCCATGCCGACCACTCGCTGGAAGTCAGCGACGATGGCCGCGGCATGCCGGTGGACATCCACCCGGAAGAGGGCGTGTCCGGGGTCGAACTGATCCTCACCAAGCTGCACGCCGGCGGCAAGTTCTCCAACAAGAACTACCAGTTCTCCGGTGGCCTTCACGGCGTGGGCATTTCGGTGGTCAACGCCCTGTCGACCCAGGTGCGCGTGCGCGTCAAACGTGACGGCAACGAATACCAGATGACCTTCGCCGATGGCTTCAAGGCCAGCGAGCTGGAAGTGGTCGGCTCGGTTGGCAAGCGCAACACCGGTACCAGCGTGTACTTCAGCCCCGACCCCAAGTACTTCGATTCGCCGAAGTTCTCCATCAGCCGCCTCAAGCACGTGCTCAAGGCCAAGGCCGTGCTGTGCCCGGGCCTGCTGGTCAGCTTCGAGGACAAGGCCAGCGGCGAGAAGGTCGAATGGCACTATGAAGACGGCCTGCGCTCCTACCTGGTCGATTCGGTCAACGAGTTCCAGCGCCTGCCCGACGAGCCGTTCTGCGGCAGCCTGGCCGGTAACAAGGAGGCCGTGGACTGGGCCCTGTTGTGGTTGCCCGAAGGCGGTGACAGCATCCAGGAAAGCTACGTCAACCTGATCCCTACTGCCCAGGGCGGCACCCACGTCAACGGCCTGCGCCAGGGCCTGCTGGACGCCATGCGTGAGTTCTGCGAGTTCCGCAACCTGCTGCCGCGCGGCGTGAAGCTGGCCCCGGAAGACGTCTGGGAACGTATCACCTTCGTGCTGTCGATGAAGATGCAGGACCCGCAGTTCTCCGGGCAGACCAAGGAGCGCCTGTCGTCGCGCGAGGCGGCTGCCTTCGTTTCCGGCGTGGTCAAGGACGCTTTCAGCCTGTGGCTCAACGCCCACCCCGAGTTGGGCATGCAGCTGGCGGAGCTGGCCATCAGCAACGCCGGGCGTCGCCTGAAGGCCAGCAAGAAGGTCGAGCGCAAGCGCATCACCCAGGGGCCGGCACTCCCCGGCAAACTGGCCGATTGCGCCGGCCAGGATCCGATGCGCGCCGAACTGTTCCTGGTCGAGGGTGACTCGGCCGGTGGCTCGGCGAAGCAGGCGCGTGACAAGGAGTTCCAGGCGATCCTGCCGCTGCGTGGCAAGATCCTCAACACCTGGGAAGTGGACGGTGGCGAAGTCCTGGCCAGCCAGGAAGTGCACAACATCGCCGTGGCCATTGGCGTCGACCCGGGGGCCACCGACCTTGCGCAGCTGCGCTATGGCAAGATCTGCATCCTCGCCGACGCCGACTCCGACGGCCTGCACATCGCCACGCTGCTGTGCGCGCTGTTCGTCCAGCACTTCCGCGCGCTGGTCGAGGCCGGGCATGTGTACGTGGCCATGCCGCCGCTGTATCGCATCGACCTGGGCAAGGAAATCTACTACGCCCTCGACGAGGCCGAGCGTGACGGTATCCTCGATCGCCTGGTGGCCGAGAAGAAACGCGGCAAGCCACAGGTCACCCGCTTCAAGGGCCTGGGCGAGATGAACCCGCCACAGCTGCGCGAAACCACCATGGACCCGAACACCCGGCGCCTGGTGCAGCTGACCCTGGACGATGTACAGGCCACCTGCGAGCTGATGGACAAGCTGCTGGCCAAGAAGCGCGCGGGCGACCGCAAGAGCTGGCTGGAAACCAAGGGCAACCTGGCCGAGGTCATGGTTTGATTCGGCGGCTTCTGGCTGCCTGCCTGGCGCTGGTTGCCCTGCCGAGCCTGGCGGGCAGCTGGCCAGAGTTGAAGCTGAACGCCGAGCACCCGATCGAAGGCATGCG
Organism: Pseudomonas inefficax; assembly: GCF_900277125.1. Lineage (GTDB taxonomy): Bacteria > Pseudomonadota > Gammaproteobacteria > Pseudomonadales > Pseudomonadaceae > Aquipseudomonas > Aquipseudomonas inefficax. The sequence continues at coordinate 138,190 of NZ_OPYN01000224.1, read as the reverse complement.
CGGTGGCAACCTGTCTGGCCTGGTGGAATGCCGGGGCGGACTGTGGGGCGTGTCCGACCGTGACGACGACCGCATCTACCGCCTTGACCAGCAGAACGCCACCTGGCGCGCACAGCCGCTCACCTTCACGCCGCCGCCGGTGCCGGAAAGCGGCCTGCCGTGGGGGCTGAAGTCGCGCAACTGGGCGGCTTCGTACGTTCGCGGTGGTGAGCTGGATTTCGAAGGCATCACCTGTGACCAGGCTGGTAACCTGTACCTGGTCAGCGAGGCCCATGCTGCCGTACTGCAGCTACCGCTGGAGGGCAAGCCGGACTGGTTGAAGATCGACCCGGCGATGGTGCGCCAGGCCCGGGCCAGTGGCATGCTGCTGAACTTCAACGCCTTGTTCGAAGGCCTGGCGATCAGCCCGGCGGGCGACCGCCTGTGGCTGGCCGCCGAGCGCGAACGGCGGGGCCTGGTGGCAATCGAGCGCCAGCAATCGGTGTGGACCTGCGGGCGCAGCTGCGTGCTGCTGAGCGAGGCTGGCGTCGAAATGCAGCCGGCACAGATGCCCAATGCCCAGGCGCTGTCACGCGACTTTGCCGACCTGGCCTGGTTCGAAGGCAAGCTGTTCACCCTCGAACGCAACGCTTACAGGGTGTGCCGTCGCGATACCGACAGTGGCAAGGTCGAGCGCTGCTGGTCGTTCGCTGCCGATGCCCTGGTCGAGTCGCGCCGTTATCAACAGCCGTTCGGCTTGGCCGAGGCCCTGGTGATCGATGCCAAGGGCGCCTGGATCGGTGTGGACAACAACAACGGCGCCCGCGCCGATGGCGAGACACGCCCGATCGTCTGGCGCTTCGATGCGCCGGAAGGCGGATGGAGCGCCAAGCCATGAGCCAGGCACCGGGCAAGCGGGCTGGCAAGGTATTGATGATCGTCGCCTGGGCGGCGGCGCTGTTCCTTGCCACGCGTTTCTTCGGCCAATGGGAAGACAGCCAGCGCAACCCCAATGCCCAGGTGCAATCGTCGCATGGCGAAGGCTTCATCGAGGTGCGTCTGCTCGGCAACGGCCAGGGCCACTTCGTGGTGGATGGCGCGATCAATGGCCAGGTGGTGCATTTCATGCTCGACACAGGTGCCACCGACGTGGCCATCCCCGAGGCATTGGCTCGCGAGCTGGGCCTGCAGCGCGGCAGCCCGGTGCAGCTCAGTACCGCCAACGGTCGTACCGAAGGTTACCGAACGCGCCTTGCCAGCCTGCAGTTGGGTGATATCCGCCTGCAGGACGTGCGTGCCATCGTGGTACCGGGCCTGGACGGGCATACCGTATTGCTGGGCATGAGTGCCCTGAAACAACTTGAATTTACCCAGCGCGGCGGCACCATGCTGCTGCGCCAGAACCTGAAATGACGAGGCCCGCATGAGCGACTCACTGGAACTCAGCCTGGACGGCGTGGAACGCCGCTCGCTGGCTGACTTCACCGAACAGGCCTACCTCAACTACTCCATGTACGTGATCATGGACCGCGCCCTGCCGCACATCGGCGATGGCCTGAAGCCGGTGCAGCGACGCATCGTCTACGCCATGAGCGAGTTGGGGCTCGATGCCGATGCCAAGCACAAGAAGTCGGCGCGTACCGTTGGTGACGTGCTCGGCAAGTTCCACCCCCACGGCGACTCGGCCTGCTACGAGGCCATGGTGCTGATGGCGCAGCCGTTCAGCTACCGCTACACCCTGGTCGACGGTCAGGGCAACTGGGGTGCGCCGGACGATCCGAAGTCGTTCGCTGCCATGCGTTATACCGAAGCGCGTCTTTCGCGCTACGCCGAAGTGCTGCTCAGCGAAGTCGGCCAGGGCACCGTGGACTGGGTGCCCAACTTCGACGGCACCCTGCAGGAGCCGGCCGTGTTGCCTGCGCGCCTGCCCAACATCCTGCTCAACGGCACCACTGGTATCGCCGTGGGCATGGCCACCGACGTGCCGCCGCACAACCTGCGTGAAGTGGCTACGGCATGTGTGCGCCTGCTCGACGAGCCCAAGGCCACCATCGAGCAGCTGTGCGAGCACATCCAGGGGCCGGACTACCCGACCGAGGCCGAGATCGTCACGCCGCGGGCAGAAATCCTCAAGATGTACGAAAGCGGCCGCGGTTCCATCCGCATGCGTGCCGTGTACCGCGTCGAGGATGGCGACATCGTTGTCACCGCGCTGCCGCACCAGGTCTCCGGAGCCAAGGTGCTGGAGCAGATCGCTGCGCAGATGCAGGCCAAGAAGCTGCCGATGGTCGCCGACCTGCGTGACGAGTCGGACCACGAGAACCCGTGCCGCATCGTCATCATCCCGCGCTCCAACCGGGTGGATGCCGATGAACTGATGCAGCACCTGTTTGCCACCACTGACCTGGAGAGCAGCTACCGGGTCAACATCAACATCATCGGCCTGGATGGCCGCCCGCAGTTGAAGAACCTGCGGACGATTCTGGTGGAATGGCTGGAGTTCCGCACCAATACCGTTCGTCGCCGTCTGCAGCACCGCCTGGACAAGGTGGAGAAGCGTCTGCACCTGTTGGAAGGTTTGCTGACCGCGTTCCTCAACCTGGATGAAGTGATCCACATCATCCGCACCGAGGAGCACCCCAAACAGGCGCTGATTGCCCGCTTCGGCCTGACCGAAATCCAGGCCGATTACATCCTCGAGACCCGCCTGCGTCAATTGGCGCGCCTGGAGGAGATGAAGATCCGCGGCGAGCAGGACGAATTGCTGAAGGAACAGGCCAAACTGCTGGCCCTGCTGGGCAGTGAGGCCAAGCTGCGCAAGCTGGTACGCAGCGAGCTGATCAAGGATGCCGAAACCTATGGCGACGACCGCCGCTCGCCGATCGTCGAGCGCGCCGAGGCCAAGGCCCTGTCGGAAAACGAGCTGATGCCGACCGAGCCGGTCACCGTGGTGCTGTCGGAGAAGGGCTGGGTGCGCTGCGCCAAAGGCCACGACATCGATGCCACCGGCCTGTCGTACAAGGCCGGCGATGGCTTCAAGGCCGCCGCTGCCGGGCGCTCCAACCAGTTTGCCGTACTCATCGACTCCACTGGCCGCAGTTACTCGCTGGCCGCCCACAGCCTGCCATCGGCGCGTGGTCAGGGCGAACCGCTGACCGGTCGCCTGACACCACCGCCGGGGGCCACCTTCGAGTGCGTGCTGTTGCCGGACGACGACGCGCTGTACGTAGTGGCCTCGGACGCCGGCTATGGCTTCGTGGTCAAGGGTGAAGACCTGCAGGCCAAGAACAAGGCCGGCAAGGGCTTGCTCAGCCTGCCCAACGGTGCCAAGGTCATGACCCCGCGCCTGGTGGCCAACCGCGAGCAGGACTGGCTGGCGGCGGTGACCACCGAAGGCCGCCTGCTGGTGTTCAAGGTCAGTGACCTGCCTCAGCTGGGCAAAGGCAAGGGCAACAAGATCATCGGGGTGCCGGGCGACCGGGTGGCCAGCCGTGAAGAATTCGTTACCGATCTGGCAGTGATTGCCGATGGCGCGACTCTTGTATTGCAAGCCGGCAAGCGTACCCTATCTCTGAAAGCGGACGACCTGGAGCATTACAAGGGCGAGCGCGGACGGCGCGGCAGCAAGCTGCCACGCGGGTTCCAGCGGGTCGATGGGTTGCAGGTGGAAGTGCCGGCATAACCGGTGAAATGTCTGGAACGGCAATTTCAGCGCCGTTCCGGGCAGAAATGCTGGAGTCGGACGGTTATTTCGCGGATGATATGGCCCTTGCGGTGCCGGCGTGGCCGTGTGCCCGTTTGAACCTACATGTATCACTGCGGTTGGCCTGTTGGCGACCGCCTGGATGGGATGATGAAATTTCTGCGCCTTCCATTTGCGCTGTTGATGACTGGCCTGCTGGGCCTTGGCGGGTGCACCATGCACCAGCCGGTTGCCCTGTACCAGCTCGACAGTGGTGATCCTGGTCAGCCTTCGCAGAGTGCGGGCATGGCCGTGGTGCTCGGCCCGGTATCGGTAGCCGATTACCTGCAACGTGAGACGTTCCTGCAGCGTCAGCCCGATGGCAGCCTGAGTTCGGCGACCGACGGTCGTTGGGCCGGTAGCCTTTCGTCGGATATCGACCAGCTGCTGGTGCGCCAGCTTGCCTGGCGCCTGGACAGCCAGCGTGTGGTGCTGGCGCCGGCGGCGGCCGGTTTCAACCCGGATGTACAAGTGCTGCTGTCGATCACGCGCCTGGACTCGGGCAAGGACCAGCCGGCCATCCTGGATGCCCAGTGGCGCCTGCTGGACCGCCGAGGCCACGTGCGTGACAACCGCATCGTTCACCTTGAGCAGCCACATGCGGGCAGCGAGGCGTCGCAGGTGCAGGCCCAGGGTCAATTGCTGCAGAAGCTGGCCGAACAGCTGAGCACGGCGGTCAAGCCGCTGGCAAACCAGCCGGCGATTGCCGAAGAGTCGCCAAAGAAGCAGGCTGCTCCGGTTCAGGTAAAGAAGACGCCGGAGAAATCCAAGATCCCGATGGCTGCGCCGATTCGGACCGATATGGAAGTCTACCGGTTCTGATCGAACTGCCAGGTACGAAAAAGCCCGCAACGATGCGGGCTTTTTCGTATCTGCTGTTTGTGTACTGCCTGTACCGGCCTCTTCGCGGGTAAACCCGCTCCCACAGGTACAACACAGGCCTTGAGGGCGGTGATATCCCTGTGGGAGCGGGTTTACCCGCGAAGAAGCCACCTCGATATCAGGCTCGGCGTTCGTGCATCCGCGCCAGTTGCCGCTCCAGCATCGACGGGTAGGGCTCCATCAGGCGCTCCACGCAGCAGGCGCCTTCGGGGCTGGCAATCGGGCGAATGCGGGCGCGTTGGCGAATCAGCGTGTCATCGCTGATCTGCCGCTCCACCAGCAACAGGTTGCGGCTGTGCTGCGACAGTGCCAGGGCGTCCTGGGCCTTTTCGGCCATCAGCAGGTCCACCAGCTCCAGCCCTTGCAGGTCATTGCCCAGGGCCAGGCCCAGTTGCAGCTGCAGGGTTATGCCGCTGTCCGCTACCTCGATCTGCAGGGCATGGCCCAGGGCGCGCAATAGCTCGCCGCAGCAGATGGCGTTGGTCAGATAGTCCTCGCCGCAGTCGCGGCTGTGGAACAGCACCAGGGTGCTGCCGTCGTTGAGCGTGTGAGTTTCGCCGTCGTAGAGCGAGGCGGCGTGCTCCAGGCAATCGCGGTAGCGCTCGGTCAGTTCGGTCAGGCGCGTGCGCGGCAGGCGACGCAGCTGCTCCTGCGAACCTAGTTGCACGGCAAGCACGGCACTGTACTGAGGCTCGTCGGATTCAATCACGGCGGCCTTGGGCGCGCTTTCGTCGTCCAGCAGGCCGGCGAAGGCTTCATCATCATCGTCCGCCTGGGTGGCAGGTTTGGCGCGTGGTGCGGCCTTGGCTGCCGGGACTGCGTCGTGCAGGTCATCGAACTGCTCGTCGTCCTCTTCTTCAGGCTCCGGCTCAGGTGGCGGTGGCGGGGCCAGGCGCGCGTGCAGCTGGCGGGCGATGTCGCCGATCTCGTCCTGCCGGTCGGTGGCCGGGGTATAGGGTTGCGGGTCGCGCAGCCACACCCGCAGCTGCAGCAATGGCAGAGTGATGAAGCGGCCCTGGCGCAGGCTCAAGGTCAGCGCCAGCACCAGCAGGATGGCGGCAAGTATGCCCATGCTCTGCAGGCTGATCAGCATCGGCTGCTGGAACTGGCTCATGTCCAGGCTGATGCGCAGTTGCCCGGCGGTCACATCCTGGAAGGTGATCTTGGTCTGGTACAGGCCTTCGGCCTCGCCCAGCAGGCTGTTGCGCGGGCGCTGCCCGGCTTCGGCGAGGATGCGGTTGTCCACGCTGTAGATCGCCGCATGGGCCACCAGCGGGTTCTTCACCAGGTTGCCGAGCAGCACGTTGAGGCTGAGGATGTCGTTGGCCACCAGCAGCTCGGTCGCCGAGGTGGCGGTCTGGGTGGTCAGGCTTTGGCCCAGGGCATCGGCCTGCTCGTGCATGGCCTGCTTGAACTGCAGGCCCATTACGCAGGCGTAGATCACCAACGCCAGCGCCACCAGGAATATGTTGGTGCAGGCGATGCGCAGTGCCAGCGGCACGCGACGTTGACTCAGGGCGCGATAGATCATCAGGAAGAAGTTGTCTGCTTTGACGGGCGTGGGCCGGTTCACTGAGCTCGGCTCTTAATGGCATGAAAGTGTGGGGCAGTATAGCGAGCCGGGTTTTGTCGGCAAAGTATCGTTGGCGCCCGATGGTCACGGAAAATCGGTAGAATGCGCATTTTTCATCGAAGTCGGAGCCAGGTTGTGCGCGAAATCGTCCTGATCAACATCACCGGTGAGGACCGTCCCGGTCTCACTGCGGCTATCACCGGCGTCCTGCTGCAGGGCGGTGTGAGCATCCTCGACATTGGCCTGGCAGTCATGCACGGTACCTTGTCGTTCGGCATTCTGGTCGATATCCCGGACAACGAAGTGGCAACTTCGCTGCTGCAGAGCGTGCAGGCCAAGGCCCACGAACTGAACCTGCAGGCCCGCTATACGCCGATTTCCGAGGCAGACTACCAGCATTGGGCCGATGGCCAGGGCGAGGCGCGCCACATCGTCACCTTGCTCAGCCGCAAGATCACGCCAGAGCAGCTGCAGCGGGTGAGTGCGGTAATCAGCCAGTACGGCCTGACCATCGAGCGCATCGAGCGCCTGTCGGCACGTGTGGCGCTGGATGCCGAGACCGACAAGGGCAAGGCGGCTATCGAAATCTCCGTGCGCGGCGTACCGAGCGATGCCCAGGCGCTGCGTGCAGACTTCTTCGCCCTGGCTGAAGAGCTGAGCATCGATATCGCCTTCCAGAAGGACGATCTGTTCCGCCGCAACCGTCGCCTGGCGGTGTTCGACATGGACTCGACGCTGATCGAAGCCGAAGTCATCGACGAACTGGCCAAGGCTGCTGGCGTGGGTGAGCAGGTGGCCGCAATCACCGAGCGCGCCATGCGTGGCGAACTGGATTTCCGCGCCAGCTTCAAGGAGCGCATGGCGCTGCTCAAGGGCCTGGATGTGGGTGTGCTGGACGAGATCGGTGCGTCGCTGCGCCTGACCGAGGGCGCCGAGAACCTGTTCGCCGAGCTCAAGCGCCTGGGTTACAAGACAGCGATACTGTCCGGTGGCTTCACTTACTTTGCCCGCCAGGTGCAGGCACGCCTGGGCATCGACTATGTGTTCGCCAATGAGCTGGAAGTGGTCGACGGCAAGGTGACCGGTGTGGCGGTGGAGCCGATCGTCGATGCCCAGCGCAAGGCCGAGCTGCTGCAGAAGCTGGCCAGCGAAGAAGGTTTGCAGCTGGAGCAGACCATTGCCGTGGGTGACGGTGCCAATGACCTGCCGATGTTGTCGCTGGCCGGCTTGGGCGTTGCGTTCCGGGCCAAGCCGCTGGTGCGTCAGTCGGCCAAGCAGGCGATTTCCACGCTGGGGCTGGATGGGGTGCTGTACCTGCTGGGCCTGCGCGACCGCGACGCCCGCGGCTGATCTGCAAACTTGGGGCCGCTTTGCGGCCCTTCGCGGGCACGCCCGCTCCCACAGAAAAGGTCGCGCTTAGCCTGTGGGAGCGGGCGTGCCCGCGAAGGGCTGCGAAGCGGCCCCAAGTTCTATCAGGCAATCAAGCCTGCACAGGCGCCGCCAGCTGCTGCCCCATACGCACCGCAGAGCCGGCACCCAGCGTTTCGGCCCATTTCACCTGCTCCGGCCCGAACAGCACGATAGCAGTCGACCCCAGCTTGAAGCGGCCCAGTTCGGCGCCTTTCTCCAGGTGGATCGGCGCGCGGCTGGCTTCGTCGTAGCGGAAGGTTTTCAGTTCACGCTTGGGCGGCGTCACCAGCCCGGCCCATACGGTTTCGATCGAAGCGACGATCATTGCGCCAACCAGCACCACGGCCATCGGCCCGCGCTCGGTATCGAACAGGCAGACCACGCGCTCGTTACGGGCGAACAGCTCGGGGACGTTCTCTGCGGTGGTCTGGTTGACCGAGAACAGGCGGCCCGGCACGTAGACCATTTCACGCAGGGTGCCGGCCAGCGGCATGTGCACGCGGTGGTAGTCCTTGGGCGACAGGTAGATGGTGGCGAACTCGCCACCCATGAACGGCGCGGCCATGGCCGGGTCACCACCCAGCAGCTCCTGCGCGCTGAAACCGTGGCCTTTGGCCTGGAAGATGCGGCCATGCTCGATCGGGCCAAGCTGGCTGACGGCACCGTCGGCCGGGCACAGGATAGCGCCCGGGGTCTCGTCCAGCGGGCGGGCACCCGGCTTCAGGGCGCGGGTGAAGAATGCATTGAAGTGCTCGTAGGCGCTCAGGTCCTCGACCAGCGCTTCGCTCATGTTGACCTGGTAACGCTTGGCGAACCAGGCGGTGAAGGCGTTCTTGAACCAGCGCACGCGGCACTCGGCGATGCAGCCGGCCAGCCGCGACAGCAGGTGGTGCGGCAGCAGGTACTGGCTGATGATGAACAAACGGGATTTCATGCAGGTTCCTTAGACTTCTACAGGCGTGTCCGGGTGGTTGCCCCATTCGCTCCACGAGCCGGCGTAGGCCTTGACGCGCGGGTAGCCGAGGGCCTTGGCCACCAGGTAGGTGAAACCGGAGCGGCGGTGGGTCTGGCAGTGGGTGATCACTTCCTTGTCGGGGGTGATGCCCAGGTTCTGCAGGACTTCGGCGATGTCCTGGCGAATGCGCAGGTGGTCGTTGAGGTCCATGCCGGCGGTCCACTCGAAGTTGATTGCGCCGGGGATGTGGCCGCCCTTGGCTGCCAGTACTTTTTCGCCGCTGAATTCCTGCGGGCCACGGGCGTCCCAGATGACCAGGTCGTTGGCGCCCAGGCGGCTTTGCAGGTACTCGCGGGTGGCGGTGGGCGAACTGTCGATGCGCAGGTGCACCGGTGTGTTGCCGCTGGTGGGTACCTCTGTGGAGAGCTTGTCCGCGGGCCAGGCCTGGATGCCGCCATTGAGGTAGTGGTAACGCTTGTGGCCGATCACATCGAGCAGCCAGATGAAGCGCCCGGCCCAGCCGCCGCCTTCATCGTCATACACCACATACACGGCATCGTCGCGGTGGCCGAGTTCGCTGAACAGTTTTTCCAGCTCACCCAGGGCCGGCAGCAGGCCGGGCGCGGGGGGCTGGCCGAGCTGGGTACGCTTGCCTTCGACGAAGCGTGCGCCGGGGATATGCCCGCTGACATAGCGGTTGGCGCTGCTCAGGTCGACCAGGATCAGCTGTGGCGAATCCAGGCGCGGCAGCAGGTCCGCAGCTTCGATCACCAGGGGCAGGCCGGAAAAGTCAGTCATCCACGGTCTCCAGTGTGGAAAGAGGGGCGATTGTAGCGCATGGCTCAGGCCTTGCGGTTGGCAAACACCGACATCGCCCGTTCGGTGCACTGTGCGGTCTTGCCGAAGGCTTGCACGCTGATATCGGCCAGCGGCCGACAGCCTTGGTCAGCCACCATCAGCATCAGCACCTGATCGTTTACCGCCAGTGAGCGCAGCAGTACGTGCTCGCTGCGGAACAAGGCACGCAGTGGGGCCGGCAGCAGGGCCGAGAGCTGGCTGTGGTTTTCCGGGGTGATACGCAATTGTCCGGCCTTGGCCAGCAGCTTTTGCAGCAGTTTGTTCTCCGCCACCGGCAGTACCAGTGCCCCGGCTTCCTTGGGCAGGCCGGCCATCTGCTGCACGCGCAGCTGGTCGTTGGCCCTGTCCAGGCTCAGTAGCAGGATCCGTTGCAGGCCAGCGGCCAGAAGGGCCTCGATAACCTGCGTGGCCAGGTGCACGCTGTTGGTAAACGGGCTGGGCTGGACCAGAAGGTCCTGGCACAGCTTGCGCCAGCGTGCCAGTTCGTCGTTGGTCGGCGGTGGCGGAGCCAGCATGTCCGGGTGCGGGCGGCGCTGGTGCCAGGGCCAGATCAGCGCTTCGGCTGGGTGGAACAGGGCATGCTGGGCATGGCGGCGGGCGCTGGCCGCAGCCTGCTGGTGCACCTGTTGCTGTACGTCTTCCAGCGAGGTCTGCAGGTACAGTGCGGTCAGCAGTTGCCAGCGCAGCAGGTGCGGGTTGTCCCAGCCCACCTGTGCCGCCAGGGCCAGGTTGTTGGCCAGCAGCACGGTGTTGGCCGGCTGGTTGAACCAGCGGCGCAGACCAGGCTCGGCATCCAGGCGGTGTTGCTGGCTGAGCAGGTCCTGGTCGCGGGCGATGCTGAGCACCTGGGCCAGTTGTTCGCGCTCTTTCAGCAGCAGGCGGTAACCCTGGGTCACCCACTGTGGCAGGCGCCAGTACTCCGCCATGGTCTGGCACAACTCCATGATGCGCACGCCAAACAGTTCTTCCTCGACATGTGCAGCGTCTTCACCCTTGTGGATTACCCGCAGCTCCCAGGTATCGAGCAGCTTGGGGTAGGCCAGCGCCAGCGGCCAGAGCGGCGACAGGAACAACAGGCTGCCCCAGTGGATTTCCTGCCACAGCCGTGCCAGACGGCTGGCGAACAGGCCGCTGGCTTGCTGCGAGGCGTGCTGGCTGATCAGCTGGAACTGGCACAGTACCGGCGGGATCTCTTCGACGGGCACTGCGGGCAGGCGCTTGAGCAGCTGCTCGCTGCGCTCCAGGCCCAGGCGGTTGAGGGCGACTTCCAGGCTTTCGGCGGGCTCTGCCAGGCTGGCATTGGTGGGGTGATTGGCTTCGCGCATCACCGACAGCACCAGTGCCGGGCTATCCTGCATCAGTTCGGCGATATCGCGCAGCGAGCGGCGGCTATCGTAGATGGCGGCCATGACCCGGTCGTAGCTGTGCTTCGGCACGGGGATGCGAACACTCTCGAGCAGCTTTACCCAGGCCTCTAGCGTACGTGGAGCCTGAGCGGGCACCTTGGTTTCAATTGGCATTTTGACATCAGTCCGAACTGGCTTTTCGCATTGAGTGGCTATAGTCTGGCGCAGTTCTGCCGATAAGTAGAAGAAGAGTTTTAAAGCTCCCGTCTCTTCCCCTGACCACGACAGCAAGTGCTTTGAACCTATGGCTAAAATTATCGGCATCATCGTCGTATTCGCGAGCGTGCTCGGCGGATACGTGCTTTCCCACGGCAAGATCGCGGCACTGATCCAGCCGTTCGAAGTACTGATCATCGGCGGTGCGGCCTTTGGTGCATTCCTGCAGGCCAACCCTGGCCACATGACCATGCACGTCATCAAGAAGTCGATGAAGATGTTCGGCTCGCGCTTCACTCATGCCTTCTACCTGGAAGTGCTGGGCCTGGTGTACGAGATCCTCAACAAGAGCCGGCGCGAAGGCATGATGGCCATCGAGGCTGACATCGAGGATGCCGCCGCCAGCCCGATCTTCGCCAAGTACCCGACGGTGCTGGCCGATGAGCGCATGACCGCGTTCGTCTGCGACTACCTGCGCATCATGTCCACCGGCAACATGGCCCCGCACGAACTCGAGGGCCTGTTCGACATGGAACTGCTGAGCATGAAGGAAGAGCTGGAGCACCCTTCCCATGCGGTGAACGGTATCGCCGACGGCATGCCCGGCTTCGGTATCGTTGCGGCGGTACTGGGTATCGTGGTGACCATGGCCTCGCTCGGCGAGGGTGACCAGGCCTCGATCGGCCTCCATGTGGGTGCGGCACTGGTGGGTACCTTCTTCGGTATTCTGGCGGCCTACGGCTTCTTCGGCCCGCTGGCCAAGTGCCTGGAGCACGATGCCAAGGAAGAGCTGAACCTCTACGAATCGATCAAGGCATCCTTGGTGGCCTCGGCCTCGGGCATGCCGCCTTCGCTGGCGGTCGAGTTCGGGCGCAAGGTGCTGTACCCCAAGCACCGCCCAAGCTTCGCCGAGCTGGAACAAGCGGTCCGCGGTCGCTGAGTCATGGAGAACAATCAGCCCATCATCGTCAAGCGCGTCAAGCGCTATGGCGGCGGCCACCACGGCGGCGCCTGGAAAATCGCCTTCGCCGACTTCGCCACGGCGATGATGGCGTTCTTCCTGGTGCTTTGGCTGTTGTCCACGGCCACGCCGGAACAGAAGATCGCCATTGCCGGCTACTTCAAGGACCCGATCGGCTTCTCGGAAAGCGGTACGCCCTACATCATCGACCTGGGTGGCTCCCCTCAGCTGGCGCCGGAAAAGACCATCAACCCCGAAGCCAAGTCGGAACCGACGCCTGATACCAGCATCCAGCTGGACAAGGACCAGGTGGAGACCATGGCCGAGCAGGTTGAGCGTGAGCGCCTGGAGTTGCTGCTGCAGGAACTGCAGAACAAGGTGGAAGAGAACCCGCAGCTGCAGAAGTTCAAGGACCAGATCCTGTTCGAGATCACCCAGGACGGCCTGCGCATCCAGATTATGGATGCCGAGAACCGGCCGATGTTCGACATCGGCAGCGCGCGCCTGCAGCCGTACTTCGAGGACATTCTGCTGGCTATGGCCGACACCATCAAAGCGGTGCCGAACAAGATCAGCATCAGTGGCCACACCGATGCCAAGCCGTATGCCGGCACTGGCGAGTTCGGCAACTGGGAACTGTCGGCCAACCGTGCCAACGCCGCGCGCCGCGCGCTGGTGGCTGGTGGTTACCCGGACGGCCAGGTGGCACGGGTGGTCGGCTACGCCTCGTCGTCGCTGTTCGACCGCAAGGACCCGTTCAACCCGGTCAACCGCCGCATCGACATCATCGTGCTGACCAAGAAGGCCCAGCGCAATATCGAAGGCGAGCAGGGCGCGCCAGAAGCACCGGCTGCCGAGCCCGCACCGCCGGCCGCTGCGGCACCGGCTGCGCCAGGGGAGGCCGGGCAGGCACCCATGCAGCCGCGCGAGCTGCGCCAGAAGCTGAACATCTTCGAAGAAGGGACGCTGAAGATGGATGAGGCAAAGGACCAGTAAACCCTTTTTCGTCTTACGCGGTCCCTTGTGGGAGCGGCCTTGTGTCGCGAAAGGGCCGCAACGCGGCCCCGGCAATATTTGTATTAATGCTGATATCTGGGGCCGCTGCGCGCCCCTTTCGCGACGCAAGGCCGCTCCCACAGGATCGCGCCGTAGCTGAAACCGGCGCAGAACCTGTGGCGCAAGCGGTCAGTAAGCGTCTTCCGGCAAACTGGCGATGATCGAGCGGTAGCTACTCATCCGTTGCGGCTTGATGCGCCCCTCGTCCAGCGCCTTGAGCAGCGCACAGCCCGGTTCGCGATCATGCTTGCAGTCGCGGAAGCGGCAGGTGCCGAACAAGTCGCGGAACTCGATGAAACCATCCTCCACATCGCTGCGGCTGACATGACCCAGGCCGAACTCGCGGATACCCGGCGAATCGATCAGGTCACCGCCATTGGGGAAGTGGTACAGCCGCGCAGTAGTGGTGGTGTGGGTGCCCTGGCCAGACCATTCCGACAGGTCACCGACACGGGTGCCGGCGTCCGGCAGCAGGCTGTTGACCAAAGACGACTTGCCCACCCCCGACTGGCCGACGAATACGCTGATGTGGCCGTCGAGCATCTGCTGCAGGCGTTGCATGCCGTCACCGTGATGTGCCGAGACTTCCAGCAGCGGGTAGCCCAGCTCGCGGTAAACCTCCAGCAGTGCGTGCAGCCCCGGGCCGTTCTCGTCGTTGATCAGGTCGGCCTTGTTCAGCAGCAACAGCGGGCGAATGCCGGCGTGCTCTGCGGCCACCAGGTAGCGGTCGATCAGGTTGGGGTGCGGTTCGGGCGCAGGGGCGAAGACGATCACGATCAGGTCGACGTTGGCCGCCACCGGCTTCAGCTGGCCGTGGTTGTTAGGCCGGCACAGCTCGGTGCTGCGCGGCATCTGCGCGACGATCACGCCAATGCCCTGGTTGCCCGCCCGCCATACCACGCGGTCGCCGGTAACCAGCGCCGGCAGATTGGCGCGCAAGTGGCAGCGGAACACCTGGCCAGCCGCTTCGCCATCCTGGGCTTCCACCTCTACCTGCACACCGAAGTGCGCAATCACCAGGCCCAGCTGCTCCGGCCCCAGGTCGCCACCCTCCAGCTCCTGCAGTGCGTGCTGTTCGCGTTTGGCCGCACGCGCGGCGCGCTCGTTCTGAATTTTTTCGATGCGCCAGTTCTGGCGGCGATTGAGCTGGCGTTTGGCCATGAAGGTTCCGTGCGTGGGGCAGGTTGAAAACGGCAGGCAGTTTAGCACGCCAGGCGCCGGACCATTTGGCTTACCTTCGTGCCGTGAATGGGCGTGCCTTGGCCACTACGCTACTATGACGGCCTATACGAGGAGTCCCCGCATGCAAAACCCACAGAACCTGATCTGGATCGACCTGGAAATGACAGGCCTGGATCCGGACAGCGACGTCATCATCGAGATGGCCACCATCGTCACCGACAGCGAACTGAACACCCTGGCCGAAGGGCCGGTGATCGCCATCCACCACAGTGACGAAGTGCTCGCGCGCATGGACGAATGGAACACCCGCACCCATGGTGCTTCGGGCCTGACCCAGCGCGTACGCGAGAGCAAGGTCGGCATGGCCGAAGCCGAGGCGCAGACCATTGCCTTCCTCGAGCAGTGGGTGCCGAAAGGCAAGTCGCCGATCTGTGGCAACAGCATCTGCCAGGACCGCCGCTTCCTGTACCGGCACATGCGCAACCTGGAAAACTACTTCCACTACCGCAACCTGGATGTGTCGACCCTGAAGGAACTGGCTGCACGCTGGGCGCCTGACGTGCGCGACAGCTTCAAGAAGGGCAACACCCACCTGGCGCTGGACGACATCCGCGAATCGATCGCCGAACTGCGCCACTATCGCGAGCACTTCATCAAGGTGTGAGCCGAAAAGGCGCAGATATTGTATCTGCGCCCTCTTTTGGTGCCCTGGGCAACTGGTTAGACTGCGCGCCTTTCTCGCACGCCCGCACGGACTCCGCACCATGTTGTTGATGCTCTACCTCATCGCCATCACCGCCGAAGCCATGACCGGCGCGTTGTCTGCCGGCCGCCGCGGCATGGACTGGTTCGGCGTGGTGCTGATTGCCTGTGTCACCGCCCTGGGTGGCGGCTCGGTGCGTGACGTGCTGCTTGGGCACTACCCGCTGACCTGGGTGAAGCACCCTGAATACCTGGTGCTGACCAGTTGTGCAGCGCTGCTGACCATTTTCATCGCGCCGATGATGCGCCGCCTGCGCTCGCTGTTTCTGGTGCTCGATGCCCTGGGGCTGGTGGCCTTTACCCTGATCGGCTGCATGACCGCACTGGAGATGGGGCAGGGCATGCTGGTGGCGTCGATCAGCGGGGTGATCACCGGGGTGTTCGGCGGGATCTTGCGGGATATCTTTTGCAACGACATTCCCCTGGTGTTCCGTCGCGAGCTGTACGCCAGCGTGTCGTTTGCCGCGGCGTGGTTCTATCTGGGCTGCGTGTATTTCAAGGTGCCGGCGGAGCAGGCGATGCTGCTGACCTTGTTTGGCGGGTTCCTGGTGCGGCTGCTGGCGATTCGGTTCCATTGGGAAATGCCCAAGTTTCACTACAACGACCAGCAATGAGGCAATCGCGGGCGCAACCTGGCTCCTGTGGGGATTACCCAGCCCTTTGGGCTGCGCTGGCGCTCCGAGTACCCTGTGGGAGCGGCTTTAGCCGCGAAGAATCCAACGCGGTGCATGGCACGGGCTTCGCCCGTGTTCGCGGGTGAACCCGCTCCCACAGGGATTGTGTGGCTACGAAACGCCGTGTTGCGCTAGCGCCCACTCCACGTGCTCCCTCACCAGCTCCGATGCATCCTCGCGTCGTGCCTTCAGCGCCTCGATCACCGGGATCGTCGAAGGTGCATTGCCAAGCCCCACTGCCAGGTTGCGCAACCAGCGCTCATACCCGGCCCGGCGCAACGGCCCACCTTCGGTCTTGCGCAGGAAGGTCCTTTCATCCCACAGGAACATCTCCGCCAACTCGGCATTCTCCAGCCCGTGCCGTGGCTGGAAGTCCTGTTCCTGGCTGTGCCTGGCAAAGCGGTTCCACGGGCAGACGATCTGACAGTCATCGCAACCGAACACCCGATTGCCCATCTTCGAACGCAACTCGACAGGGATCGGACCCCGCAGTTCGATGGTCAGGTAGGAGATGCAGCGCCGTGCATCCAGCACATACGGCCCGACGAAGGCCTGGGTCGGGCAGATGTCCAGGCAGGCCTGGCAGCGCCCGCAATGTTCGCTGGTGGTGGCTTCGTCCACCGGCAGCGGCAGGTCGACGAACAGCTCGGCGAGGAAGAAGTAGCTACCGGCCTTGCGGTTGAGCAGCAGGGTGTTCTTGCCGATCCAGCCTAGCCCGGCCTGCTCGGCCAGGGCCTTTTCCAGCACCGGAGCGCTGTCGACGAAGGCGCGGTAGCCGAACGGGCCGATGGCTTCCTGAATACGATCGGCCAGAAACTGCACACGCTTGCGCACCAGCTTGTGGTAATCCCGGCCCAGGGCGTAGCGCGACACATAGGCTTTCTCCGGCTGTGCCAGGCGCTGCGCCATCTGCGTATCGCCGGGCAGGTAGTCCATGCGCAGCGATACCACGCGTACCGTGCCGGGGATCAGTTGCTCTGGGTGCGCGCGCTTGCTGCCGTGAGCGCCCAGGTATTCCATCTCACCCTGGTAGCCGGCGTCGAGCCAGCGCTGCAGGTGGTGTTCGTGTTCGCCAAGGTCGACCCCGGCGATGCCGACATGGGCAAAACCGAGTTCTTGGCCCCAAATCTTGATCGATTGGGCCAGTTGGATGAGGTCAGGCGTACAGGCGGACATGGATGGGCAAGGCAATACGGGCTCAGGTGCGTATAATTCTGCCAGACATTGGAGCCTTTGACCCCATGCCGCAGACCAAACACCCCAGCCATACCCCACAATTGCTCAGCAGCGTGAGCGTCGCGCGCCTGCCGGCACGGCATGCGCACGCCCATAAAGGCGACTTCGGCCATGTACTGGTGGTCGGTGGCGACCTTGGCACTGGCGGCGCCGTGCTGCTCAGCGCCGAAGCTGCCCTGCGCTGTGGCGCGGGGCTGGTCAGTGTGGCGACGCGGCCCGAACACGTGACTGCCAGCCTGGCGCGCCTGCCCGAGGTCATGTGCCTGGGCGCCAGCTCGGCCAACCAGCTGATGGGCGTGCTGGAGCGCGCTTCGGTGCTGGTGGTCGGCCCTGGCCTGGGCCAGGCGGCCTGGGGCCGCAGCCTGCTGTCGGCGGTGGCCAATGCCGAGCGCCCGCAGGTGTGGGACGCCGACGCCCTGAACTTGCTGGCGCGCACCCCGCTAGCTCTGCCCAGTGGCAGCATTCTTACCCCGCACCCGGGGGAGGCGGCGCGGCTGTTGGGCATTTCCACCGAGGCTGTGCAGGCGGACCGCCCGGGCGCCGCACGCAAGCTGGCGCGCCGGTACAACAGCGTCTGCGTGCTCAAGGGGGCCGGCACTCTGGTAGTCGACCCGGTCGGGCAGTTACTGCTGTGCGAACGTGGCCACCCGGCCATGGCAGGTGCTGGGCTGGGCGATGTGCTGACCGGCGTGCTGGCGGCGCTGCTGGCCCAAGGCCTGGATGCCTGGCATGCCGCAGGGCTGGGGGTATGGCTGCACGCCTGCGCGGGCGAGCGTCTGGGCGTAAAAGGTAGGGGCTTGGCTGCCAGCGATCTGGCGCCGGTCATTCGTGAGTTGTTGGAGGAGCATTCTGCGTGTCTGGCTTAAACCTGTTTCTGGCCGATGAAGCGGCCACGGTCAAATTCGGTGCACAACTGGCCGAGGTGACCGGCGGTCACGGCGTGATTTTTCTGGAAGGTGACCTGGGTGCGGGCAAAACCACGCTGTCGCGTGGCCTGATTCGCGGCCTGGGCCATACTGGTGCAGTGAAAAGCCCGACCTTCACTGTGGTCGAGCCTTACGAGATCGGCGAGGTGCGGGCGTTCCATTTCGACCTGTACCGCCTGGTCGATCCGGAAGAGCTGGAGTTCATGGGCATTCGTGACTATTTCGAGGGCGACCCGCTGTGCCTGTTCGAGTGGCCACAAAAGGGTGCGGGCGTTTTGCCAAAGCCCGACCTGACCATTACCATAAGCCCCCAAGCGGGCGGACGCTCGCTGATCCTTTCGCCGCAGGGGGCTCGCGGCGAGGCCTGGTGCGTGGCACTGGCCGAACACTATAAACAGTAAGTGGGGTAGGTATGCGCATACGCGCACTGGTCGCCATCGTTGGGCTGCTGCTGACAACGGTGACCGTTGACGCTCTGGCCGTCACTCAAGTCAAGAGCATGCGCCTGTGGCGCGCGCCGGACAACACGCGGCTGGTCTTCGACCTGTCTGGCCCCGTGCAACACAGCGTCTTCACCCTGAGCGCGCCCGATCGCCTGGTCATCGACATCAATGGCGCGACCCTGGCTGCGCCACTGAACGTGGCCACCTCCAATACGCCGATCAGCAGCGTCCGTTCGGCCCAGCGCACCCCGACCGACCTGCGGGTGGTGGTCGACCTGAAAAAGTCGGTCACCCCAAAAAGCTTCACCCTGGCGCCCAACGCCCAGTACGGCAACCGCCTGGTGGTCGATCTGTATGACCAGGAGGCTGACGCCATCGCGGCCAGCGCGCCGACTCCGGCCCCAGCCCCGGTACCAACGCCTGCAACCACGCCGGCAGTGCCGGTGACTCCGGCCCAGCCAGCCATCAAGCTGCCGCCGGTACCCAGCGGCAAGCGTGACATCGTGGTTGCCATCGACGCCGGCCACGGTGGCGAAGACCCGGGTGCGTCCGGCTCGCGTGGCCAGCATGAAAAAGACATCGTGCTGCAGATCGCCAAGGAGCTGCAGCGCCAGATCAACAGCGAAAAAGGCTTCCGGGCCGAGCTGACCCGTACTGGCGATTACTTCATCCCGCTGCGCAAACGTACGGAAATCGCCCGCAAGAAGGGTGCCGACCTGTTCATCTCGATCCACGCCGACGCCGCTCCGTCCCGTGCCGCCTTTGGCGCCTCGGTATTCGCCCTGTCCGATCGTGGCGCTACCTCCGAGACTGCGCGCTGGCTGGCCGACACGGAAAACCGTTCCGACCTGATCGGTGGTGCCGGTAACGTCAGCCTCGACGACAAGGACCGCATGCTGGCCGGCGTGCTGCTCGACCTGTCGATGACCGCTACGCTCAGCTCCAGCCTTAATGTGGGGCAGAAGGTGCTGGGCAACATGGGCCGCATTACCTCGCTGCACAAGCAGCGGGTGGAACAAGCCGGCTTCATGGTGCTGAAGTCGCCGGATATTCCGTCGATCCTCGTTGAAACCGGGTTCATCTCGAACAACAACGAAGCCGCCAAGCTGGCCACCGCCAGCCACCAGCAGGCCCTGGCCCGTTCGATCCACACCGGTGTGCGCCAGTACTTCCAGCAGAACCCGCCGCCCGGTACCTACATCGCCTGGCTGCGCGATACCGGCAAGATCGCCGCTGGCCCTCGTGAGCACACGGTGCGCCCCGGCGAGACCCTGGCGATGCTTGCCGTGCGCTACCAGGTCAGCGTGACCAGCCTGCGCAGCACCAACAGCCTCAAGACCGATGAGCTGAAGGTCGGCCAGCGCCTCGACATCCCTGCTACCACATTGGCCTCGCAATGAGTGGCGGTTCGCGCATCCAGCTGCTCAGCCCGCGGCTGGCCAACCAGATTGCCGCCGGCGAGGTTGTCGAGCGGCCAGCTTCTGTCGCCAAGGAACTGCTGGAGAACAGCCTGGACTCCGGCGCCCGGCGTATCGACGTGGAAGTGGAGCAGGGCGGCGTCAAGCTGCTGCGGGTGCGTGACGATGGCAGCGGCATCTCCGCCGACGACCTGCCGCTGGCCCTGGCCCGTCATGCCACCAGCAAGATCCGCGAGCTGGAAGACCTCGAAGGGGTATTGAGCCTGGGCTTCCGTGGTGAGGCCCTGGCCTCGATCAGTTCGGTGGCGCGCCTGACCCTGACCTCGCGCACCGCCAGCGCTACCGAGGCCTGGCAGGTGGAAACCGAGGGCCGCGACATGACCCCGCGGGTGCAGCCGGCGGCGCACCCGGTGGGTACTTCGGTGGAAGTGCGCGACCTGTTCTTCAACACCCCGGCCCGGCGCAAGTTCCTCAAGGCCGAGAAAACCGAATTCGATCACCTGCAGGAAGTGATACGGCGCCTGGCGCTGGCGCGCTTCGATGTCGGCTTCCACCTGCGGCACAACGGCAAGAGCATTTTCAGCCTGCATGAGGCTCACGATGAAACCGCCCGTGCGCGGCGGGTGGGCGCCATCTGCGGCCCGGGCTTCATGGAACAGGCGCTGCCGATCGATGTGGAGCGCAACGGCCTGCGTCTGTGGGGCTGGGTCGGCCTGCCGACCTTCTCGCGCAGCCAGGCAGACCTGCAGTATTTCTTCGTCAACGGCCGTGCGGTGCGCGACAAGCTGGTCGCCCACGCCGTGCGCCAGGCCTACCGCGACGTGCTGTTCAATGGTCGGCACCCGACTTTCGTGCTGTTCCTGGAGCTGGAACCCAACGGCGTCGACGTCAACGTGCACCCGACCAAGCACGAAGTGCGTTTCCGCGAGGGGCGCTCGGTGCACGACTTCCTGTATGGCACCCTGCATCGCGCCCTGGCCGATGTGCGCCCGGAGGACCAGTTGGCGGCGCCTGCTGCCGTGCCCGAAGTGGTCCGCGCCACGGGCCAGCAGGCCGGCGAGTTCGGCCCACAGGGCGAAATGCGCCTGGCCTCGCCGGTGCTCGAGCAGCCACGTGCCCCGCAGCAGTCGTTTTCCAGTGGTGGCAGTGGCGCGGGTTACCAGTACCAGTACACTCCGCGCCCCTCCCAGCCGCTGCCGGCCGCCGAGGCACAGGCAGTGTATCGCGAGTTTTACAAACCGCTGGATGAAGGCGCGGCGCCGACGACGGCGCTGCCTGAAAGCCAGGGTGACATTCCCCCGCTGGGCTATGCGCTGGCGCAGCTCAAGGGCATCTACATCCTGGCCGAGAACGCCATCGGCCTGGTGCTGGTAGACATGCATGCCGCACACGAGCGCATCATGTACGAGCGTCTGAAGGTGGCCATGGCCAGCGAAGGCCTCAGCGGCCAGCCGCTGCTGGTGCCCGAGACCCTTGCCTTGAGCCAGCGTGAAGCAGACTGCGCCGAAGAGCATGCGCAGTGGTTCCAGCGGCTGGGCTTCGAACTGCAGCGCCTGGGCCCCGAGACCCTGGCCATCCGTCAGATCCCGGCTTTGCTCAAGCAGGCCGAGGCCAACCGCCTGGTGCAGGATGTGCTCGCCGACCTGATGGAATACGGCACCAGCGACCGTATCCAGGCGCACCTCAACGAGCTGCTCGGTACCATGGCTTGTCACGGCGCGGTGCGCGCCAATCGGCGCCTGGCGATCCCCGAGATGAACGCGCTGCTGCGTGACATGGAAAACACCGAGCGCAGCGGCCAATGCAACCATGGTCGCCCCACCTGGACCCAGATGGGCCTGGACGACCTGGACAAACTCTTCCTGCGCGGTCGATGAAATGAGCGGCAAGCCCCCTGCAATATTCCTGATGGGCCCGACAGCGGCCGGCAAGACCGACCTGGCCATCGAGCTGACCAAAGCACTGCCGTGCGAGCTGATCAGCGTCGATTCGGCGCTGGTCTACCGGGGCATGGACATCGGTTCGGCCAAGCCGTCGAAAGAAGTCCTCGCCGCTTACCCGCACCGGTTGATCGACATTCGCGACCCGGCCGAGAGCTATTCGGCTGCGCAGTTCCGTGCCGATGCCCTGGAGGCCATGGCCGAGATCACCGCACGCGGCAAGATTCCGCTGCTGGTGGGCGGCACCATGCTCTATTACAAAGCGTTGATCGATGGCCTGGCCGACATGCCGGCGGCCGATGCCGCAGTGCGTGCCGAGCTGGAAGCCCAGGCCGAAGCGCTGGGCCTGGCCGAGTTGCACCGCCAGTTGGCCGAGGTTGACCCCGAGTCGGCGGCGCGTATCCACCCCAACGACCCGCAGCGGTTGATCCGGGCATTGGAGGTGTACCGGGTGAGTGGCGAGAGCATGACGGCACATCGACAGCGTCAATTCGCGGAAAGTCGCGGCGCAGACGCAGGCGCTGGCGGACATTTGCCCTATACTGTCGCGAGTTTGGCGATTGCTCCTACAGATCGTCACATTTTGCATCAGCGAATTGCGTTACGATTTTCACAGATGCTGGAACAGGGCTTCGTCGACGAGGTCCGATCGCTGCGAGCCAGAAGTGACTTGCACGCCGGGCTGCCGTCTATACGGGCAGTGGGGTATCGGCAGGTCTGGGATTACCTGGACGGCAAGCTGACTGAGAATGAGATGCGTGAACGCGGTATCATTGCTACCAGGCAGCTGGCCAAGCGGCAGTTCACCTGGTTGCGTGGCTGGCCTGAAGTACACTGGCTTGACAGCCTGGCCTGCGACAATCTGTCCCGCACCTTGAAATACCTTGGGGCCATCTCCATATTGAGCTGAGTCCCTGCTGATTGCCGTCTATTCTTGCGAAGGGGCGGCCTAATTTATCGATTTTCTTGATTTTCTATTATTTATCCTTACAGGAGTGCGGCATATGTCAAAAGGGCATTCGCTACAAGACCCTTACTTGAACACCTTGAGAAAAGAAAAGGTCCCGGTATCCATTTACCTGGTCAACGGCATCAAACTGCAGGGTTCGATCGAGTCCTTCGACCAGTTCGTGGTACTGCTGAAGAACACCGTCAGCCAGATGGTCTACAAGCACGCCATCTCGACCGTGGTCCCTGCCCGTCCGGTTCGCCTGCCAAGCCCGTCCGATTCCGAGCACGGCGACAGCGAGCCAGGCAACGCCTGATAGGAGCCTGCATTGTTCTTTGAGCGCCACGGTGGTGGTGAGCGGGCGTTGCTCGTTCACTTGGAAGGTCAGAACCCTGAGGCGCGCGAAGACCCGCAGGAGTTTCAGGAGCTGGCATTGTCGGCCGGTGCCGACATCGTCTCGCTGGTCACGGTGTCAAGGCATCAGCCTTCCGCCAAATACCTGATTGGCAGTGGCAAGGTCGAAGAGTTGCACGACCTGGTCCATGCCGAGCAGGTAGACCTGGTGATTTTCAATCACACCCTCACGCCCAGTCAGGAGCGCAACCTCGAACGCGTGTTCGAGTGTCGTGTGCTCGATCGTACCGGGCTGATCCTCGATATCTTCGCCCAACGGGCGCGTACCCATGAAGGCAAGCTGCAGGTCGAACTGGCCCAGCTCGAGCACATGAGCACGCGGCTGGTGCGCGGCTGGACCCACCTTGAGCGACAGAAAGGTGGTATCGGCCTGCGGGGCCCGGGTGAAACTCAGCTGGAAACCGACCGCCGCCTGTTGCGGGTGCGCATTCGCCAGATCAAGTCACGCCTGGAGAAGGTGCGCAGCCAGCGCGAGCAGGCGCGCCGCGGGCGCAAGCGCGCGGACATCCCGTCGGTGTCGCTGGTGGGTTATACCAACGCCGGCAAGTCCACGCTGTTCAACGCCCTGACAGAGTCCGAGGTGTATGCCGCAGACCAGTTGTTCGCCACCCTTGACCCGACCCTGCGCCGGCTCGAGCTGAACGACCTGGGGCCGATCGTGCTGGCCGATACCGTGGGCTTCATTCGCCACCTGCCGCACAAGCTGGTCGAGGCATTTCGGGCTACGCTCGAAGAGTCGAGCAATTCCGACTTGTTGCTGCATGTGATCGACGCCCATGAGCCGGAGCGCATGGAGCAGATCGAGCAGGTGCTGGCGGTATTGGGCGAGATTGGTGCCGAAGGGTTGCCGATCCTCGAGGTGTATAACAAACTCGACCTGCTCGAAGATGTCGAGCCGCAGATCCAGCGCAATGCCGATGGCAAGCCGGAACGGGTCTGGGTATCGGCACGCGATGGGCGTGGCCTGGAGCTGGTCGGCCAGGCGATTGCCGAGTTGCTGGGGGATGATCTGTTTGTCGGTACCCTGTGTCTGGAGCAGCGTTTTGCCCGCTTGCGCGCGCAATTCTTTGCCCTGGGTGCCGTGCAGAGTGAAGAGCATGATGAAGAAGGGCGCAGCCTGCTGAGCGTGCGACTGCCCATGGTCGAACTGAATCGCCTGGTCAGCCGCGAAGGCATGGAGCCGCAAATGTTTGTCGAGCAACACACTTTGCAATAAATGCTCGTCGAGGTCGCCGGGCAGCAGTGACAGGCATTCTGTAGCATTGGACGGCGCGCCGTGGGCGCGTCTTTGCTTTATCAGATGGAGAGCGCTATGGCTTGGAACGAGCCGGGTGGCAACTCGAACAATCAGGACCCCTGGGGCGGTCGCCGAAATGGCGGTGGCGGCGGTGGTGACAAGAAAGGTCCACCGGACCTGGACGAGGCCTTCCGCAAATTGCAGGACAGCCTGAACGGCATGTTCGGCAGTGGCAAGAAACGTGGCGGCGGTGACCGCAATGTCGGCAAGGGCGGTGGCCTGGGCCTGCTGGGCATCGGCCTGGCGGTGCTGGCTGCAATCTGGCTGTACAGCGCCGTGTACGTGGTCGACGAGCAGGAGCAGGCCGTGGTGCTGCGCTTCGGCAAGTACTACGAGACGGTCGGTCCCGGCCTGAACATCTACTTCCCGCCGATCGATCGCAAGTACATGGAGAACGTCACGCGCGAGCGTGCCTATACCAAACAGGGCCAGATGCTGACCGAAGACGAGAACATCGTCGAGGTACCGCTGACCGTCCAGTACAAGATCAGCAACCTGCAGGACTTCGTGCTCAACGTCGACCAGCCTGAGGTCAGCCTGCAGCACGCGACCGACAGTGCCCTGCGCCACGTGGTGGGTTCCACTTCGATGGACCAGGTGCTGACCGAAGGCCGTGAGCAGATGGCCGTGGATATCCGCGAACGCCTGCAGCGCTTCCTCGACACCTACCGTACCGGTATCACCGTTACCCAGGTCAACGTACAGAGCGCGGCAGCCCCGCGTGAAGTGCAGGAAGCCTTCGACGACGTGATCCGCGCCCGCGAAGACGAGCAGCGTGCCCGCAACCAGGCCGAGTCCTACGCCAATGGCGTGGTGCCCGAAGCCCGTGGTCAGGCCCAGCGCATCATCGAGGACGCCAACGGTTACCGCGACGAAGTCATCGCCCGCGCCAAGGGTGAGGCCGACCGCTTCACCAAGCTGGTTGCCGAGTACCGCAAGGCACCTGACGTGACCCGTCAGCGCCTGTACCTGGAGACCATGCAAGAGGTCTACAGCAATTCGAGCAAGGTCATGGTGGCGACCAAGGACGGGCAGAACAACCTGCTCTACCTGCCGCTGGACAAGATGGTCGAAGGCAGCCGCAACCCGTCCGCGCCGACGACCAGCGTGTCGCCATCGGTCAACGATGCGGCCGCCCGTGCGGCGCAGGACCTGCAACAGCAACAGCAGCCGCTGCGTACTAGGGAGAGCCGCTGATGAGCAACAGATCGCTGATCGCCCTGATCGCCGCCGTGGTCCTGGCCATCGTGGCCTGGAACAGCTTCTACATCGTGTCCCAGACCGAGCGTGCGGTACTGCTGCGCTTCGGTAAGGTGGTCCAGGCGGATGTCCAGCCGGGCATGCATGTGAAGATTCCGTACGTGAACCAGGTGCGCAAGTTCGACGCCCGCCTGATGACTCTCGACGCCCCGACCCAGCGGTTCCTGACCCTGGAGAAGAAAGCGGTGATGGTCGACGCCTACGCCAAGTGGCGCGTCAAGGACGCCGAACGCTTCTACACCGCCACATCCGGCATGAAGCAGATCGCCGACGAGCGTCTGTCGCGTCGTCTGGAAAGCGGCCTGCGCGACCAGTTCGGTAAACGTACCCTGCACGAAGTGGTTTCCGGTGAACGTGACGCGCTGATGGCTGACATCACTGCTTCGCTGAACCGCATGGCCTCCAAGGAGCTGGGCATCGAGGTGGTCGACGTGCGCGTCAAGGCCATCGACCTGCCGAAGGAAGTCAACCGCAGCGTGTTCGACCGCATGAGCACCGAGCGTGAGCGTGAAGCCCGCGAGCATCGCGCCAAGGGTAACGAGCTGGCTGAAGGTATCCGTGCCGATGCCGACCGTCAGCGGCGCGTATTGCTGGCTGAGGCCTATCGCGAAGCAGAGGAAACCCGCGGTGACGGCGACGCCCAGGCGGCCGCCATCTACGCCAAGGCCTACAGCCAGGACGCTGATTTCTATGCGTTCCATCGTAGCCTGCAGGCGTACCGCGAGAGCTTCTCGAGCAAGAGCGACGTGCTGGTCCTGGACCCGAAGAACGAGTTCTTCCGCTTCCTGGACAAGAGCAAGCCGTGATGCTCAGGCCCTGATTTTCATGCAGCGGCGCCCCGCCTGGCAGCTAAAACACCAGGCGGGGTGCATCCTGAATGAAAAGGGGTGTATGATGAGGCAGCCGGGAAATTTCCCGGCTTTTTTGCGTCTGCAAGGTTGATTGGCAAACCGCCAGTTGACGGTTTGGTCAGGTCGCAAGGCAATTCGAGGGTATCGGGTACGGTGGCTGCGCTGGGATCAGTGCTGCCCGCTGCTGTGCGCGATACCGGCTTTACTGACGGCTCGCCTGCTGGCAAGCCGCCCGGACCAGAGGGGAAATGGCGTAATGGCAACGGTAGACCGCTGGCTGCTGCCAGATGGCATCGAGGAAGTACTGCCACCTGAGGCCGCGCGCATCGAGATCGCGCGCCGCCAGGTGTTGGACCTGTTCCAGAGTTGGGGCTACGAACTGGTCGTCACCCCGCATATCGAGTACCTGGAGTCGCTGCTCACCGGCGCCGGCCAGGACCTGGATCAGCGCACCTTCAAGGTGGTGGACCCGCAGTCCGGCCGCCTGATGGGCTTCCGCGCCGACTTCACCCCGCAGGTGGCGCGCATCGACGCCCACACCCTGCGCCGTGAAGGCCCGAGCCGCCTGTGCTATGCCGGCAGCGTGCTGCATGCCCAGCCGCGCGCCCTGTCCACCTCGCGCAGCCCGATCCAGCTGGGTGCCGAGCTGTACGGCGACGCCAGCCCCACCAGCGATGTCGAAGTCATCAGCCTGATGCTCGCCACGCTGCAACTGACCGATGTGCCGGATGTGCACATGGACCTGGGCCATGTCGGTATCTACCGCGGCCTGGCCCGTGCTGCCGGCCTGTCCGGCGCGGTCGAGCAGCAGCTGTTCGATGCCCTGCAGCGCAAGGCCGTTGATGAAGTGCAGGTGCTGACCGCCGACCTGCCGAAGGACCTGGGCAATATGCTGCGCGCCCTGGTCGAACTGTGTGGTGGGCGCGAAGTGCTGGCCGAAGCCCGCGTGCGCCTGGGCCGTGCCCCGGCCAGTGTGCTGGCGGCGCTGGACGACCTGCTGGCGATCGCCGATCGCCTGGCGTCGCGCTTCCCGGACCTGCCGCTGTACTTCGACCTCGGCGAGCTGCGCGGTTACAACTACCACACCGGCGTGGTGTTCGCCGTGTTCGTCCCGGGCGAAGGTCAATCGATCGCCCAGGGCGGCCGCTATGACGACATCGGCGCCGACTTTGGCCGGGCACGCCCGGCCACCGGTTTCTCCACGGATTTGAAGACCCTGGTCACACTGGGGCGAGCGGAGGTCGTATTGCCAGCTGGCGGCATCTGGATGCCGGACAGTGGCGACGCGGCCCTCTGGCAGCAAGTCTGCCAGTTGCGCAACGAGGGCCAGCGTGTGGTCCAGGCCCTGCCTGGCCAGCCGTTGAGTGCTGCTCTCGAGGCGGATTGTGATCGGCAATTGATTCAGCAAGACGGGCGCTGGCAGGTTCTGCCGCTGGCCCAGTGAGTTTCTGCGTCGGCAACAGGCCGGCAACCAAGTTTGCGTGAATGAGGACCAATGTAATGGGTAAGAATGTCGTCGTCCTGGGCACCCAGTGGGGTGATGAGGGCAAAGGCAAGATCGTCGATCTGCTGACCGAACATGCTGCCGCCGTAGTGCGCTACCAGGGTGGCCACAACGCGGGTCACACCCTGGTGATCAACGGTGAAAAGACCGTTCTGCACCTGATTCCGTCCGGTATCCTGCGTGAAGGCGTACAGTGCCTGATCGGCAACGGCGTGGTCGTTGCCCCGGATGCCCTGATGCGTGAAATCACCAAGCTGGAAGAGAAGGGCGTACCGGTGCGCGAGCGCCTGCGCATCAGCCCGGCTGCGCCGCTGATCCTGTCGTACCACGTTGCCCTGGACCAGGCCCGCGAAAAAGCCCGTGGCGAAGCCAAGATTGGCACCACCGGCCGTGGTATCGGCCCGGCCTACGAAGACAAGGTCGCACGCCGCGGCCTGCGCGTGGGCGACCTGTTCCACCGCGAGCGTTTTGCCGCCAAGCTGGGTGAGCTGCTGGATTACCACAACTTCCAGCTGGTGAACTACTACAAAGAGCCGGCCATCGACTTCCAGCAGACTCTGGACGAGTGCATGGCCTATGCCGAACAGCTCAAGCCGATGATGCTCGACGTCACCGCCGAGCTGCACAACCTGCGTCGCGCCGGCAAGGACATCATGTTCGAAGGCGCCCAGGGCTCGCTGCTGGACATCGACCACGGTACCTACCCGTACGTCACCAGCTCCAACACCACCGCTGGCGGTATCTCCACCGGCTCCGGCGTTGGCCCGATGTACCTGGACTACATCCTGGGTATCACCAAGGCCTACACCACTCGCGTAGGTTCCGGTCCGTTCCCGACCGAACTGTTCGACGAAACTGGCGCTACCCTGGCCAAGCGTGGCCATGAGTTCGGCTCCACCACCGGCCGTGCACGCCGTTGTGGCTGGTTCGATGCCGTCATCCTGCGTCGCGCCATCGACGTCAACAGCATCTCGGGCATCTGCCTGACCAAGCTGGACGTACTGGATGGCCTGGAAACCATCAACATCTGCGTTGGCTACAAGAACGAGAACGGTGCCGTCATCGACGCGCCTTCCGATGCCGACAGCTACATCGGCCTGGAGCCGGTGTACGAAGAGATGCCAGGCTGGAGCGAATCGACCCTGGGCGTGAAAACCCTGGAAGAACTGCCAGCCAACGCTCGCGCCTATATCAAGCGCATCGAAGAGCTGATCGGCGCGCCGATCGACATCATCTCCACCGGCCCGGACCGCAACGAGACCATCGTGCTGCGTCATCCGTTCGCCTGATCTGCCTTCCAGGCTGATCTGACGCCGTGGCCCTGAAAGGGGCTGCGGCGTTTTCGTTTGTGGGGTATGCCTGCCCCGGCCCTTTCGCGGGTAAACCCGCTCCCACAGGTACTGCACAGTCCTGGGGCCCTGCGCGGTCCATGTGGGAGCGGGTTCACCCGCGAAGAGGCCCGTGCGGGTAACCTCATTGCTAGACCTTGGCGCATTTCCCTGCTGCCCTCGGCACAACCCTTGCTGTAAGAAGCTTCTGACGATGCCATCAAAGTAGTGGCGCCAGAAAACACGAGGGTTACACCGTGTCTGCCATCCTTTCACTGTTACGAAGCCGCCTTTTGCGGCCTGTGTTTGTTGCCCTGGGTATCGCGCTTTTGGTGCAGGTACTGGTTGCTGTTGCGCTGACTCGCAGCACGGTTTCCGCCCTGGAGGCCGACCTGGGCGAGCGTCTGGGCAATGACAGCCGTCAACTTGCCGGCGAACTGGAGAGGGCCGGGCAGGATGTACGTTCGGGCCTTGACAGTTTGTCCAGCAGCACCCGCCAGCGCCTGAGTGCCGGCTTGTCCGCGCGCCTGCAGAGTGAACAGCAGCAACTGCGCAGCACGCTGGAAAAGAACCTCAAGGACTCCGCCAACGATATGGCCGAACTGCTGGCTTCGGTCGCCCCGCGGGCGATCTGGGACAACGACGTGCCGGTGCTCTCCGACTTCGCTCGGCGTGCCCAGCGCAACCCCAACGTGCTGTTCGTGGTGTACGACGACGCCCAGGGCCAGCACCTGACCCGCTATCTGAACCGGCAAAACCCGATCAACCAGGCATTGATGGACAAGGGCCAGGGCGAGCGTGCGCTCGACAAAGTGATCGACGCGGCCCGGCGCGACCCGGCGGTGTACTTCGTGGAGGCGTCGATCAACCCCAATGGGGCAGAAATCGGCAAGGTGGTGATGGGCGTTTCCACTGCCGGCATCGATCAGGAACTCAAGGCCCTTGACCAGCGCTTCGCCGCCCTGATCGCCAGTGGTGAACAACTGGTCGGCGACAGCCTGGTCGGTGCGGCAGCCGACAGTGGCAAGACCTTGCGCGAGCGCCTGGAAAAGGCGCAGGGCAGCGCTGCTGCGATGCAGGCCAATACCGCACAGACCGTGCGTGATGCTGCCGCCGAGCTGCGCTGGCGCATCGGCCTGGGCCTGGTGCTGGTCGGTCTCGGCGTGCTGCTGGTGGTGGCTGTGGTGTTGGGCCGTCGGGTGTTGAGCAAGCTGCGCCTGCTGATTGCCGCCCTGAATGACCTGGCGGCGGGCGAGGGCGACCTGACCAAGCGCGTGCCGCTGGACAGTCGCGACGAGATTGGTGACATGGCGTCGGCGGTGAACCGCTTCGTCGACAAGCTGCAACCCATCGTGCGCGAGGCGGGCGAGGTGGCACAACGCACTGGTGTTGAGATTGGTGCGATGGCCCAGCGCAATGCCGGCGCCGATGCTGCCGCTGCACTGCAACGCGATGAAGTGGCCGCGAGCCTGCGCGACCTGTCTAGCATGGCCGACGAGGCCCAGGCTGAAAGCCACGCGATGCAGGCAGCCCTGCAGCAGGTTGTGGATATCCGCCAGGCGACTGACGAGAACAGCCGTACCTCGACCCAGCTCGCTGGTTTGATCGAGAACCTGGCCGGGCAGGTGGATGCCGGTTCCCAGGTGATCGAGCGCCTGGCCAAGCAGAGTGAACAGATCGAGGTGGTGCTGACGGTAATTCACGGTATTGCCGAGCAGACCAACCTGCTGGCGCTGAACGCCGCCATCGAAGCGGCCCGGGCTGGGGAAACCGGGCGTGGCTTTGCCGTGGTGGCGGATGAGGTGCGGGCGCTGGCGAGCAAGACGCAAAGCTCCACCGGGGATATCCAGGCGCATATTGCCGCACTGCAGAAAGGCGCCAAGGAAGCTGTGGCCACCATCAGCCAAGCCGGGCTCAAGGCCAGCGAAGGGTTGCTGGTGCTGCGTGACAACGAGCGCCGCCAGCAGTCTGTGCAGGCAGCGGTGGAGCAGGTGCATGCGGCCATCGGCCTCGCTACCCGCGCCGCCGAGCAGCAGGCGAGTGGGGCGCAGGCGGTACGTGGGCGGGTGGAAACCATCCATGCCCAGGCCGAGCGCTCGGCTGAAGTGGTGATGCAGACCACCGCCAGCAGCAAGGTGCTGGATGACCTGGCCGCGCAACTGCGCGCCAGCCTGGGACAGTTCAGGGCATAGACATTCCCGGGAACATTGCTACCCCTGTGGGAGCGGGTTTACCCGCGAAGAAGACCGCGCGTTGGATGGCACCGGCTTCGCCGGTGTTCGCGGGTGAACCCGCTCCCACAGGTGCCGCGTGAATCCGGGCCTGCGCCGTCCCCATGTGGGAGCGGGCAAGCCCGCGAAGCAGGCGACGCGGAGCATGGCACCGGCTGCGCCGGTGTTCGCGGCCACGGCCGCTCCCACAGGTACCGCGCAGGCTTGGGGAGCGTTGCCGATCAGGCCTTGTTCAGATACATCCGCGTAGTCAGCAGATAAACCGGCAACCCCGAAACCACGATCAGTAGCGCCGCATAAGGCGCCGCCGCTGCAAACTCGACGTTGGCCGTATGCGCCCATACCTCGGTCGCCAGGGTAGTCATGCCGGTCGGGCTGAGCAGCAAGGTCGCCGTCAGCTCTTTCATCGCATCCAGGAACACCAGCGCAAAAGCCGCCGCCATGGCCGGGAAGATGATCGGCAAGGTCACCCGGCAGAACGCGGCAAAGCTGTTCGCGCCCAAGGTTCGCGCGGCTTCTTCCAGCGTCGGCGAAGCCTTGTTCAAAGCGGTGCGCACCGGTGACTGGGCCAGCGGCAGGAATAGCAGCGCATAGGCCAGCAGTAACAGTGCCGTGGTCTGGTACAGCGCCGGCACGTAATGCAGGGCGAAGAACACCAGGGTCAGGGCAATCACCAGGCCGGGCAGGGCGTGCAGAAGGTACGGCAGGCGCTCGGCCCAGATTGCCAGGTGGCCCTTGTAGCGCACCACCAGGAAGCTGATCGGCAGGGCCAGTAGCACGCAGAAACCGGCACCACCCAGCGACACCGACAACGAGGTGAACAGCGCCTTGGAAATGGCAGCAACAGGGAACGCTGCCGATGAACCCACGCTCAGCCAGTAGCCGAGCATGGCCAGCGGAATACCGCTGCCCAATACCGCCAGGCCCACACAGAACAATTGCGCCGGCACTGACCAGCCACGCAGCCGCACCGGTTGCGCACGACGCGCCACACCCTGGCCGATGCGCACATGGCGGGCCTTGCCACGTACCCGCAGTTCAAGCCACAGCATCACCAGGCACATCGCCAACAGTACGGCGGACAGCATGGCCGCATTGGCGTTGCTGAACTCCAGTTCGAACTGTTGGTAGATCGCCGTGGTGAAGGTTTGCAGGCCGAGGATCGACAAGGCGCCGAACTCCACCAGCATGTGCAGGGCGATCAGCAGCGCGCCGCCCAGCATCGATGGCCATAGCAGCGGCAGGGTGACCTTGACGAATACGCCCCAGCGGCTGCAGCCCAACGTACGTGCCGACTCCTCCAGCGAGGTATCGAGGTTGCGCAGGGTTGCGGCCACCGGCAGGAACACCAGCGGGTACTTGGACAGGGCCATGACCATGATCGCTCCGCCCAGCCCTTCGAAGTCCGAGCTCAGTGACACCCAGGTGAAGCTGCTGACGAACGACGGCACGGCAAACGGCAGGCATAGCACCACGCCCCACAATCGGCGGCCGGCCAGGTTGCTGCGCTCCAGCAGCCAGGCCAGGGCCAGGCCGACTACCATGCAGGTCAGCGTCACCCCGACCATCAGCATCAGGGTGTTGCGCATCAGTCCCCAGACAAACGGCCGCCACAGCAGGTGCAAGGCTTCGCGCCAGCCGGCCTCCCAGGCTTTCATGGCAACGTACAGCAAAGGCAGCAAACTCATCGCTACCAGGAACAGCACAGGCAGCACCACCCAGACGGAGGGGCGCTTGCGGCGTGGTACGAAGCGTACCGGCACTGGTTCGGTCAGGGCGGCAGTCATCAGAGCAGGCCGACCTCGCGCTCAAGCTCGATCGCTTCCTCGGCATTGCCCAGGTCGGCTGGCGAGATCTTCGGCGGACGCAGGTCTTCGAACGGCTTCAGGCCACGGTCGGAGACCATGCCTTTGTGCAGTGGGTACTCGGCGGTGGTCTGGGTGATCACGCGCTGGCCTTCTTCGCTGGCCATCCAGTTGAGCAGGGCCTGGGCTTCTTTCGGGTGCTTGCTGGCCTTGACCACGGCTGCGCCGGAAATGGTGACCAGGTTGCCGGCATCGCCATCGGCCAGGTAGTAGAGCTTGGTGTCCAGCTTGCCGCGCTCGCGCTCGAGCGCATACCAGTAATAGTTGTTCACCAGTACCGCAGCCACTTCGCCTTTTTCCACGGCTTTGAGGGCGACCATGTTGTTGGTGTAGGTCTTGCCGAATGCCTTCAGGCCGGTCAGCCATTCTTCGGTGGCTTCACGGCCGTGCATCTTCAGGATGGCCACGGCCTGTTCCTGAAAAGCGCCGCTGGTGGGCACATAGCCGACGCGGCCTTCCCACTCGGGGTTGGCGAAGTCCATCACTGTGGTCGGCAAGTCTTTCTCGTCGACTTTCTTCGGGTTGAACACGACGATGCGCGTACGGGCGGTAATGCCCATCCAGGTGCCGTTGGCGCCAACGTACTCCTTGGGCATCATGTTCGCGGTGGCGTCGTCGATCTTCGCCAGCAGGCCCAGTTCGCCCAGGTTGTTCAGGGGAGGGGACTCTTCGGTATAGATGATGTCGGCCGGCGAGCGTTCGCCTTCCTCGATGATCTGGCTGGCCAGCTGGTTGCTGCTGCCCTTGCGGATATTGATGTGGACGCCGGTCTTGGCCTCGTAGGCCTGGGCGATGGCTTCGCCGATTTCCTTGTGCTGACCGTTGTACATGGTCAGGGTGACTGGTGCGTCTGCCATGGCGGCCGGAGCGCCGATGACCAGGCTCAGCGCGGCGGCGGCCAAGGTACGCATCAGCGGTTGCGGGCGGATCGTCATGCGGGTACTTCCTCGCTTACGGCTACATATTTGGAAACAATGGTAAACGAAATCGTTTCTCAAGTGGCCGGGTGCCGAGAAATTCATGGTCAGACCAAGGTGCAAGAGCCTGAAGGTGGGTTGGCTGTGCTGGCCTCTTCGCGGCTGAAGCCGCTCCCACAGGGGGGGCACAGGTATCGAGGGGAGTGAAAATACCTGTGGGAGCAACTGTCTTGCCCCATCAGGTTGCCTCATTGCCTGTAGGAGCAGCCTTGTGCTGCGAAGAGGCCATTACCGGCAAAGAGGATTTTTTGCCCATCCGGCCTCTTCGCAGCACAAGGCTGCTCCTACTGATCCTGTGCATGCCTGGAAGTCGGTGCTGACAATGTGGGAGCGGCTTTAGCCGCGAAGAGGCCGGAACAGGGCCGAAAGAGGGGGATACAAAAATCGCAGGCAAGAAAAAACCCACTAGCAAGCTAGTGGGTTTTTGTATGGTGCCCAGGAGAAGACTCGAACTTCCACGACCGTTAAGTCACTGATACCTGAAACCAGCGCGTCTACCAATTCCGCCACCTGGGCAAAGCTTTGCATCATCTGGAGAAGGCGACTATCGTTCGCTTTCACACAGTAGTAACAGATCCTTGGTCATCTGTTACTTGAAAATATTTGGTGCCCAGGAGAAGACTCGAACTTCCACGGCCGTTAAGCCACTGATACCTGAAACCAGCGCGTCTACCAATTCCGCCACCTGGGCACACATTCGAGATTACCTGATGCTTTACAGCGTCGCTCATCTCTACTACAACTTCGGGGTTGTCCGTCGTTGTGGTGCGCACTATACGGACGGTCCTGGAGGCTGTAAACCCCCAAAGCAAAAAAAATTTCAAAAAATTCAACTTGTTGATTCCGCAGGCCTATTCCTGCTCGCCGGGTATGCCCGTGGGGCTGTCCAAGGCTGACATTTCCGGTTTCAATACGCCTATGCCAGAATTCATATCTATATACCCCAAGGTGAACCCCTTCTGATGGCCGATTGGCAATCCCTCGATCCCGAGGCCGCTCGCGAAGCGGAAAAATACGACAACCCCATTCCCAGCCGTGAGCTGATCCTGCAGCGCCTTGCCGACCGTGGCGAACCCGCTGCGCGCGAGGAGCTGGCGAAAGAGTTTGGTCTGTATGAAGAAGACCAGATCGAAGCCCTGCGCCGCCGCCTGCGTGCCATGGAGCGCGATGGCCAGCTTATCTATACCCGGCGCGGCACTTATGCCCCGGTAGACAAGCTGGACCTTATCTGCGGTCGGGTCTCCGGTCACCGCGACGGCTTCGGCTTCCTTATCCCGGACGACGGCAGCGAAGACCTGTTCCTCAGCCCGTCGCAGATGCGCCTGGTGTTCGACGGCGACCGCGGCCTGGCCCGGGTCTCTGGCGTCGATCGCCGTGGCCGCCGCGAAGGCGTGCTGGTCGAAGTCATCTCCCGTGCCCATGAGAGCGTGGTCGGCCGTTACTTCGAAGAAGGCGGTATCGGCTACGTGACCCCGGACAACCCGAAGATCCAGCAGGAAGTGCTGGTCACCGCCGGGCGCAACGGTGGCGCGAAGATCGGCCAGTTCGTCGAGATCAAGATCACCCACTGGCCCACTCCGCGCTTCCAGCCGCAGGGCGACGTGGTCGAGGTCATCGGCAACTATATGGCGCCGGGCATGGAGATCGACGTTGCCCTGCGCAGCTACGATATCCCGCACGTCTGGCCCAAGGATGTGATCAAGGAAGCGCGCAAGTTCCGCTCCGAAGTCGAAGAGAAGGACAAGGAGAAGCGCGTCGACCTGCGCCACCTGCCGTTCGTCACCATCGACGGCGAGGACGCCCGCGACTTCGACGACGCCGTCTATTGCGAACCGCTGGGCAAGCTGCGGCTGTTCTCGGGTGGCTGGCGCCTGTATGTGGCCATCGCCGATGTGTCCAGCTACGTGCGCCTGGGTTCGGCCCTGGACGTCGAGGCCCAGCAGCGCGGCAACTCGGTGTACTTCCCCGAGCGCGTGGTGCCGATGCTCCCGGAAGAGCTGTCCAACGGCCTGTGTTCGCTGAACCCGCATGTCGATCGCCTGGCAATGGTCTGCGAAATGACCATGAACAAAGCCGGCCAGATGGTCGACTACCAGTTCTACGAAGGCGTAATCCACTCCCACGCCCGCCTGACCTACAACAAGGTCAGCAGCATGCTCGAGCACTCGCGCACCCGTGAGGGCAAGGCGCTACGCGAAGAGTACAAGGCTGTCGTGCCGGACCTGAAGAACCTGTACAACCTGTACAAGGTGCTGGTGGATGCACGTCACACCCGGGGTGCGATCGACTTCGAGACCCAGGAAACCCGCATCATCTTCGGTGACGAGCGCAAGATCGCGGAAATCCGCCCGACCGTGCGCAACGACGCCCACAAGCTGATCGAGGAATGCATGCTGGCGGCCAACGTTGCCACTGCCGAGTTCTTGCAGAAGCATGGCGTGCCGGCCCTGTACCGTGTGCATGACGGCCCGCCGCCAGAGCGCCTGGAAAAACTGCGCGCGTTCCTCGGCGAGCTGGGCCTGAGCCTGCACAAGGGCAAGGACCCGTCGCCGAAGGATTACCAGGCCCTGCTGGCGAGCATCGCCGGGCGCCCGGACTTCCACCTGATCCAGACCGTGATGCTGCGTTCGCTGAGCCAGGCGGTGTACAGCACCGAGAACAACGGCCACTTCGGCCTGAACTACGAGGCGTACACCCACTTCACCTCGCCGATCCGTCGTTATCCGGACCTGCTGGTGCACCGCGCCATCCGCAGCATCATCCGCTCCAAGGTGGATACCCCGCACGTCAAGCGTGCCGGCGCCATGAGCATCCCCAAGGCGCGTATCTACCCGTACGACGAAAACACCCTCGAGCAGCTCGGCGAGCAGTGCTCGATGACCGAACGCCGGGCCGATGAAGCCACCCGTGACGTGGTCAACTGGCTCAAGTGCGAGTTCATGAAGGACCGCGTGGGCGAGACCTTCCCGGGTGTGATCACCGCGGTGACCGGTTTCGGCCTGTTCGTCGAGCTGACCGACATCTATGTGGAAGGCCTGGTGCATGTCAGTGCGCTGCCGGGCGACTACTACCACTTCGACCCGGTGCACCACCGCCTGTCTGGCGAGCGTACGGGACGCAGCTTCCGCCTGGGCGACACCATCGAGGTCAAGGTCATGCGTGTTGACCTGGACGAGCGCAAGATCGACTTCGAGGTGTCGGAAAAGACCCTGGCCGCGCCGATCGGTCGCAAGCAGCGTGGCGCTGCGCCAGCTGCCGACAAGGTTGAACAGCAGCAGCCGGTAACTGAAGCGAAAGCCTCGCCGAAGCCGCGCAGCCGCAAGAGCGAAGCGTCCGAGGCGTATTTCCCGAAAGACGCCGTGCAGCGCAACGCCGAAGTGCGCAAGAGCCGCGAAATGAAGAAGGCGCTGATGAGCGAGGCGCGCAGTGGCAGCCATGCCGGCAGCAAGTCGGACAAGGGCGGCAAGGCCTCGGCGTCCGGCAAGCCGACCAAGCACCGTAAAGGCCCGCCGAAGTCCGGCGCGCCACGCAAGAGCAAGAGCAAGTCATGAGTCAGCTGGAAAAGATCTACGGCGTGCATGCCGTACAGGCATTGCTGCAGCATCATCCGAAGCGGGTCAAGCAGATCTGGTTATCGGAAGGGCGCAGCGAGCCGCGCCTCCAGGCGCTGCTGGCGTTGGCCGCAGAAAATCGCGTGGCGGTCGGCCAGGCCGAGCGCCGTGAGATGGATGCCTGGGTAGAGGGTGTGCACCAGGGCGTGGTCGCCGAGGTAAGTCCGAGCCAGGTGTGGGGCGAGTTGATGCTCGAGGAGTTGCTCGAACGCACCGAAACACCCCCTCTGATCCTGGTGCTGGACGGCGTGACTGACCCACACAACCTTGGCGCCTGCCTGCGTACCGCCGATGCCGCCGGTGCCACGGCGGTGATCGTGCCCAAGGACAAGTCCGCGACCCTGACCCCGGTTGTGCGCAAGGTGGCCTGCGGCGCGGCGGAGGTGATCCCGCTGGTGGCCGTGACCAACCTGGCGCGCACTCTGGAGAAACTGCAGCAGCGTGGCCTGTGGGTGGTCGGTACCGCCGGCGAGGCCGAGCAGGAGATCTACCAGCAGGACCTGACCGGGCCGCTGGTGATGATCATGGGCGCGGAAGGCAAGGGCATGCGCCGGTTGACCCGCGAGCATTGCGATTTCCTGGTGAAGTTGCCGATGGGCGGTAGTGTCAGCAGCCTGAACGTGTCGGTGGCGACCGGCGTCTGCCTGTTCGAGGCTGTGCGTCAGCGTCAGGCCAAGCGCTGATCTTCGGCCTGTACCGGCCTCTTCGCGGGTAAACCCGCTCCCACAGGGATCGCACAAGGCCTGAGCCCTGTCGAGTACCTGTGGGAGCGGGTTTACCCGCGAAAGGGCCGGCAGACTGTAATGTGTTTCAGGCTGTTCAAATATTCGCCAATTACCTTGCTTGTGCGCCCCGCCTTCTCTACAATTGCGCCCCTTGCCGAGCTGGCAGGCGCACATGTGCCTCCCCTCCGTGCAAGACATACAGTGTCATTCACTCCTTGTCTGACCAGATTCACTGGCAGACTACTAACCCGTAAGGAGCATTCATGCGTCATTACGAAATCATCTTCCTGGTTCACCCGGACCAGAGCGAACAAGTCGGCGGCATGGTTGAGCGTTACACCAAGCTGATCGAAGAAGATGGTGGCAAGATCCACCGCCTGGAAGACTGGGGCCGTCGTCAACTGGCCTACGCAATCAACAATGTTCACAAGGCTCACTACGTGATGCTGAACGTTGAGTGCACCGGCAAGGCCCTGGCCGAGCTGGAAGACAACTTCCGCTACAACGATGCCGTTATCCGTAACCTGGTCATCCGTCGCGACGAAGCCGTTACCGGCCAGTCCGAGATGCTGAAGGCTGAAGAGAACCGCAGCGAGCGCCGTGAGCGTCGCGAGCGTCCTGAGCATGCTGACTCCGCCGAAGGCGACGACAGCAATGACAGCGACTCCAGCGATAACGCTGACGAGTAATCCACGGACCTTTAGAGGAGCCTATTAAATGGCACGTTTCTTCCGTCGTCGTAAATTCTGCCGCTTCACTGCTGAAGACGTGAAAGAGATCGACTTCAAAGATCTCAACACCCTGAAAGCTTACGTATCCGAAACCGGCAAGATCGTTCCAAGCCGTATCACCGGTACCAAAGCTCGTTATCAGCGTCAGCTGGCTACCGCTATCAAGCGCGCCCGCTTCCTGGCCCTGCTGCCCTACACCGACAGCCACGGCCGCTGAGACCGGGTCGTCGACAAGCAGTAAGGGATTAGCATGCGAGCGTTAGCAAGTTTCATCATGCGCGGTCGTGTGCAGGCCACCCTCGTGGTGGTCATCAGCGCGGTACTGCCGCTGCTGTTCTGGTTGAGTGCCGCTGCCGGCAGCCTTGTGCTGCTGCGGCGTGGGTTCAAGGATGCTACAACGGTCATCGCCGGCGGCCTGCTGGCCGGGCTGGCCGTGTGGGTCATGGGCGATCCCATCACCTTTCTGGTGATTGCGGGTGCCCTGGCCCTGGCCGCCATGTTGCGTGCCGAGCATCCCTGGAGCCGGGTGTTGCTCGCCAGTGCCGTGTTCGCCGTGGCGTTTAGCCTCGTGCTTGATCTGGCGCTGGCGCAAACCTTCGATGTGCTGGCCAAGGCGTTTGCCGAAGCCATGCCGAAAATCGAAGGGCAGCCGGTGCTCTCCGGTGAGCTGATCCGCCCTGTGCTGGTCGCTTCCACAGCAGTGACGGTGCAATTGTTCAGTGTGCTGGCGTTGATGCTGGCGCGCTATTGGCAGGCAGCGTTGTACAACCCTGGAGGCTTCGGTCGCGAGTTTCGCGAACTGAAGTTGCCAAAACAGACCATGGCGGTCTTGGTGGCAGTGATGGTGGTGGCCCCGTTCATCGGGCCGCAGTTCATCGTCCTGGCATCGGCCTCGAGCCTGGTACTGGTGCTGGCCGGCATCGCCTTGATGCACGGGCTGGTGGCACAGGGTCGACTGGCCGGTTTCTGGCTGGTGGGCATGTACGTGACGCTGCCGCTGATCATGCAGCTGATTTATCCGTTGCTGATGGTTTTGGCCATTGTCGACAGCCTGATTGATTTTCGCGGTCGCAAGTCCCCCAAGGGGAATGACTCCGCGAACGGTGAAGGTTAAAAGTTAAGAGGTTTTACCAAATGGAACTGATCCTGCTGGAAAAAGTCGCTAACCTGGGCAACCTGGGCGACAAAGTAAAAGTTAAGGCTGGTTACGGCCGTAACTTCCTGCTGCCATTCGGCAAGGCCACCGTTGCCAACGCCGCCAACCTGGCCGCGTTCGAAGAGCGTCGCGCCGAGCTGGAAAAAGCAGCTGCTGACAAGAAAGCTTCGGCTGAAAGCCGCGCTGCCCAACTGGCCGAGCTGGAAGTGACCATCACTGCCACCGCTGGCGACGAAGGCAAGCTGTTCGGTTCGATCGGCACCCACGACATCGCTGACGCCCTGACCGCCTCCGGCGTTGAAGTGGCCAAGGCTGAAGTTCGTCTGCCGAACGGCACCATCCGTCAGGTTGGCGAATACGACGTAGCCGTGCACCTGCACAGCGACGTTGAAGCCACCGTACGCGTGGTCGTCGTAGCTGCCTAAGCTGCGCTGACTGTCTGGCTCCTTGCGGGTCAGGCGGTTAACATCGGGCA
This sequence comes from Pseudomonas inefficax, assembly GCF_900277125.1. Lineage (GTDB taxonomy): Bacteria > Pseudomonadota > Gammaproteobacteria > Pseudomonadales > Pseudomonadaceae > Aquipseudomonas > Aquipseudomonas inefficax. Next base: position 97,257 of record NZ_OPYN01000224.1, on the reverse strand, counting down.
CGGTCCTGTTTTCGACAGGCCGTGCCCTTTGTCTTTTTCGTCCTCCAGAATTCTTTCGTGGCCATGAACGAGATCACCACTTCCGAACAGCTTGACCTGCAAACCGCAGCCCTGAAGGTGCCGCCGCATTCCATCGAGGCCGAACAGGCCGTGCTCGGTGGCCTGATGCTGGACAATAACGCCTGGGAGCGGGTGCTGGACCAGGTATCGGATGGCGACTTCTACCGGCATGACCACCGCCTGATCTTCCGTGCCGTGCACAAGTTGGCCGATGCCAACCAGCCATTCGACGTGGTGACCCTGCACGAGCAGTTGGACAAGGAAGGCCTTTCTTCGCAAGTCGGTGGGTTGGCCTACCTGGCCGAGCTGGCCAAGAACACCCCGTCGGTAGCCAACATCAAGGCCTACGCCGCGATCATTCGCGAGCGCGCCACCCTGCGTCAGCTGATCAGCATCAGTACCGATATCGCCGACAACGCGTTCAACCCGCAAGGGCGCAACGCTGAAGAGATTCTCGACGACGCCGAGCGGCAGATCTTCCAGATCGCCGAGGCCCGGCCGAAAACCGGCGGCCCAGTGGGAGTCAACGAACTGTTGACCATGGCCATCGACCGCATCGATACGCTGTTCAACTCCGACAGCGACATCACTGGCGTGTCCACCGGCTTTACCGACCTCGACGAGAAGACCAGCGGCCTGCAGGCTGCCGACCTGATCATCGTCGCCGGCCGACCGTCGATGGGCAAGACCACCTTCGCCATGAACCTGGTGGAAAACGCCGTACTGCGTACCGACAAGGCGGTACTGGTGTTCTCCCTCGAGATGCCAGGTGAATCGCTGATCATGCGTATGCTGTCGTCCCTTGGCCGTATCGACCAGACCAAGGTGCGTTCCGGCCAGCTGGACGACGATGACTGGCCACGCCTGACCTCGGCGGTGAACCTGCTCAACGATCGCAAGCTGTTCATCGACGATACCGCTGGCATCAGCCCCTCGGAGATGCGCGCGCGTACCCGCCGCCTGGCCCGCGAGCACGGCGAAATCGCCATGATCATGGTCGACTACCTGCAGCTGATGCAGATCCCGGGTTCGGCCGGTGACAACCGGACCAATGAAATTTCCGAGATCTCCCGCTCGCTCAAGGCACTGGCCAAGGAGTTCAACTGCCCGGTCATCGCCCTGTCGCAGCTGAACCGCTCCCTTGAACAGCGCCCGAACAAACGCCCGGTCAACTCCGACTTGCGTGAATCCGGTGCAATCGAGCAGGACGCCGACGTGATCATGTTCGTGTATCGCGACGAGGTGTACCACCCCGAGACCGAGCACAAGGGCGTGGCGGAAATCATCATCGGTAAGCAGCGTAACGGCCCCATCGGCTTCGTGCGCCTGGCCTTCATTGGCAAGTACACCCGCTTCGAGAACCTTGCACCGGGCATGTACAACTTCGACGACGACGAATAAGCCACTGGCCTCATCGCTGGCAAGCCAGCTCCCACAGGAGATCACTGCCTTCAGGCCGGTGGAGCCCCTGTGGGAGCTGGCTTGCCGGCGATGAGGGCGGTACAGGCACCCCATGAATCCGACAACCACCGTCGGATTTGGTCAAAATTTGTGCTATATTCCGCGCCCGCGATTTCCCTGCACACCAGAACCGGTCACTGACATGCAAGCAGCCAAACCACTCTACGACTATCCCAAGTACTGGGCCGAATGCTTCGGGCCAGCACCTTTCCTGCCGATGAGCAGGGAGGAGATGGATCTGCTCGGCTGGGATTCCTGCGACATCATCATCGTGACCGGTGATGCCTACGTCGACCATCCGTCGTTCGGCATGGCCATCATCGGCCGCCTGCTGGAGGCTCAGGGCTTCCGGGTGGGCATCATCGCCCAGCCGAACTGGCAGTCGAAAGACGACTTCATGAAGCTCGGCGAGCCGAACCTGTTCTTCGGCGTGGCCGCGGGCAACATGGACTCGATGATCAACCGCTACACCGCGGACAAGAAGATCCGCTCCGACGATGCCTACACCCCTGGTGGCCAGGCTGGCAGCCGCCCGGACCGCGCCAGCCTGGTCTACAGCCAGCGCTGCAAGGAAGCCTACAAGCATGTGCCGATCGTACTGGGCGGCATCGAGGCCTCGCTGCGCCGCATCGCCCACTACGACTACTGGCAGGACAAGGTCCGCCACTCGATCCTGATCGACGCCAGCGCCGACATCCTGCTGTTCGGCAACGCCGAGCGCGCGGTGGTCGAGGTGGCCCAGCGCCTGTCCAACGGCGAAAAGATCGAGACCATCACCGATGTGCGCGGCACTGCTTTCGTGCGTCGTGACACGCCTCAGGGCTGGTACGAGATCGACTCGACCCGCATCGACCGCCCGGGCCGCGTCGACAAGATCATCAACCCGTACGTGAATACCCAGGACACCCAGGCCTGTGCCATCGAGCAGGCCAAGGGCGACCAGGAGGACCCGAACGAAGCCAAGGTCGTGCAGATTCTCGACAGCCCGAGCATGACCCGGGAAAAGTCGGTGATCCGCCTGCCGTCGTTCGAGAAGGTGCGTAACGACCCGGTACTCTATGCCCATGCCAACCGGGTGCTGCACCTGGAGACCAACCCGGGCAACGCCCGCGCCCTGGTGCAGAAACACGGCGAAGTGGATGTGTGGTTCAACCCGCCACCCATCCCCATGAGCACCGAGGAAATGGACTACGTGTTCGGCATGCCCTATGCGCGTGTGCCGCACCCTGCCTACGGCAAGGAGCGCATTCCGGCCTACGAGATGATCCGTTTCTCGGTGAACATCATGCGTGGCTGCTTCGGTGGCTGCACCTTCTGCTCTATCACCGAGCACGAAGGCCGCATCATCCAGAACCGCTCGCACGAGTCGATCTTGCACGAAATCGAAGAGATGCGTGACAAGGTGCCGGGCTTCACCGGCGTGGTCTCCGACCTTGGCGGCCCGACTGCCAACATGTACCGCATCGCCTGCAAGAGCCATGACATCGAGAAGCACTGCCGCAAGCCGTCGTGCGTGTTCCCGGGCATCTGCGAAAACCTCAACACCGACCACAGCTCGCTTATCGAGCTGTACCGCAAGGCTCGTGCCCTGCCGGGTGTGAAGAAGATCCTGATTGCCTCGGGCCTGCGTTATGACCTGGCGGTGGAGTCGCCGGAGTACGTCAAGGAGCTGGTCACCCACCATGTCGGCGGTTACCTGAAAATTGCCCCGGAGCACACCGAGCGTGGCCCGCTGGACAAGATGATGAAGCCGGGCATCGGCACTTATGACCGCTTCAAGCGCATGTTCGAGAAGTTCTCGAAAGAGGCGGGCAAGGAGCAGTACCTGATCCCGTACTTCATCGCCGCGCACCCGGGCACCACCGACGAAGACATGATGAACCTGGCCCTGTGGCTGAAAGGCAACGGCTTCCGTGCCGACCAGGTGCAGGCGTTCTACCCGTCGCCGATGGCCTCGGCCACGGCCATGTACCACTCGGGCAAGAACCCGCTGCGCAAGGTGACCTACAAGAGCGAGGGTGTGGAGATCGTCAAGAGCGAGGAGCAACGCCGTCTGCACAAGGCGTTCTTGCGTTACCACGACCCGAAGGGCTGGCCGATGCTGCGTGAAGCGCTGCAGCGCATGGGCCGTGCTGACCTGATCGGGCCGGGCAAGCATCAGCTGATCCCGCTGCACCAGCCGCAGAGCGATACCTACCAGAGTGCGCGCCGCAAGAACTCGACCCCGGCGGGTAGCCACAAGGTGGGCAAGGAGCAGAAGATCCTTACCCAGCACACCGGTCTGCCGCCGCGTGGCAGCGATGGCAGCAAGCCGTGGGACAAGCGTGAAAAGGCCAAGGCCGAAGCGTTTGCGCGTAACGAGAAGGCGGCCAAAGAGCGCAAGGAAGCGGCCAAGGGTGGCAAGGGCAACAAGAAGCCGCGTCAGCCCGTTATCCCACGTTGATTCTGAAGGCTGAATAAAGAACCTGTGGGAGCGGGTTCACCCGCGAATGCAATGGTGGCTTCACTGCCGCCTTCGCGGGTGAACCCGCTCCCACAGGTCAGGTGTTTAGCCCATCAATCGAGATCAGTCAGGCTTCTTGTCGACCCACTTCGGCGCCACCGGCGCAATGAAACTGTCCATGCCATCCAGCAGCGCGTCCGGCTGCTGCTCCAACAACAACATCGCCCGATGTTGCGGCCGCACAAAGCCTTCTTCGACGATATGGTCGAGGAACCCGCCCAGCTTGTCGTAGAAGCCATTCACATCAAGCAGTCCCAAGGGCTTGGCGTGATAACCCAGCTGCCCCCAGGTCCATACCTCGAACAACTCCTCCAGCGTACCCAGCCCACCGGGCAGGGCGATGAAGGCATCGCTCAGCTCGGCCATGCGGGCTTTGCGCGCGTGCATGCCATCCACTACTTCCAAGCGAGTCAGGCCCTTATGGCCGACTTCAGCGTCCAGCAGGCTCTGTGGAATGATTCCAACCACTTCGCCACCGGCTGCCATGGCCGCATCGGCCACCACACCCATCAGGCCGACTGCGCCGCCGCCATAGACCAGTGTCAGGCCGCGACGGGCGATCGCCTGGCCCAGCGCGATGGCCGCTTCACGGTAGGCGGGGTTGGCACCAATGCTGGCGCCGCAGAACACACAAACGGAACGTACGGGCATTGCTCATCTCCAGTCACTCAGGCTGACAGGGTAAGGGCCATGTCCTACAGTTCCAAGGCCGGTTTCACTCCGGCCGGGAGAATTCACAGATGGCGCCAGTCGCTCCATGGGCGTAGGCCGCCAGCAGGCTGTTCATCAAGCTACCAAGGGTCATTTCGTATTGCTCCTAAATGAGAGGTTGTCCCATCGTCCAATAAAAGGGCATGATGTGCTCTTAGATTGGTTGTATACAATCGATTGAACAATTCAACTGGCTGGCCGCTTGCCACCCCTTTGACTCATGTCAGCAGGGAGCTGAACGGTTTCAGGCAGTCTCGCAATTGATAAAACCCTGCCAAGGAGATTCATGATGTTTGCGAAAGCTGTAGCGGTATCCCTGCTGACCCTCGCCAGCGCCTCCGTCTTCGCCGCCGACTGCAAAGTCACTGTCGATTCGACTGACCAGATGTCGTTCAACACCAAAGAATTCACTGTCGACAAGAGCTGCAAGACCGTTGAAATCGAACTGACCCACGGTGGCAAGCTGCCGAAGAACGTCATGGGTCACAACCTGGTGATCAGCAAGACTGCCGATATGCAGGCCATCGCCACCGAAGGCATGACGCAAGGTCTGGAAAAGGACTACATCAAGGCTGACAACGCAGCGATCATCGGCCACACCAAGATGATCGGTGCGGGTGAAAAATCCAGCATCACCCTGGACACTTCCAAACTGGAGGCGGGCGGCGACTACAGCTTCTTCTGCACCTTCCCGGGCCACATCTCGATGATGAAGGGCAAGGTCGTCGTCAAGTAATCAAAGGCTGACGGTGAACCCTGTGGGAGCGGGTTCACCCGCGAATGCGTCGGTGGATTCACCATCGTATTCGCGGGTGAACCCGCTCCCACAGGTCCTTTCATAGCCTTATCAAGGGGCGAACGGCAGTTCGCGCTTGTGCTGGGTCTTGCGGTAGGTAGCGACGATGATGTCGAACGCTTCCTGGTCAACCGGCTGCCCGTGCAGGAAGGCATCGATCTGCTGGTAGGTGATGCCATGCGATGCTTCGTCCGGCTTGCCTGGCGCAAGGTCTTCCAGGTCCGCAGTCGGTACCTTCTCTACCAGTGACTCCGGCGCGCCAAAGCTGTGCGCAATTGCCCGCACCTGGTTCTTCACCAGGCCGCTCAGCGGCGCGAGGTCGCAAGCGCCATCGCCAAACTTCGTGTAGAAGCCCATCACCGCCTCGGCGGCATGGTCGGTGCCGATCACCAGGCCTGCGCGCGCGCCGGCAATGGTGTACTGGGCGACCATGCGCATGCGCGCCTTCACATTACCCACCACGAAGTCCACCAGGCTGGGCGAGCCACCCTTTAGCGCCTCAGTCTCTGCAGCAAGCGCCTTGACCGCTGGCGCGATGTCGATGGTGTGTACTTCATCGGCCTTGATCACATCCAGGCAAGCCTGGGCGTCGTGCTCGTCATGCTGAACGTGATAGGGCAGGCGCACCGCGATGAAGGTGTAGGCCTTGTCGCCGGTTTCGGCGCGCAACTCATTGATGGCACGCTGGGCGAGCAGGGCGGCGGTCAGCGAGTCGACGCCGCCGCTGATGCCCAGCACCAGGGTCTTGAGCCGGGCGTTGGCCAGGCAATCCTTGATGAACGCCACGCGCCGGGCAACTTCGGCCTCGAGCGCGGCGGCGTCGGCGAACGGCGGCTGTACCTTCAGCGCCTGGGCAATCTCTTGCTGAACCGCTTGCATGGGTTACTCCTTGCTGGGGACTTTGAATACATGGCGCATGTAGGCGACGAAGTTCTCGTCGCGGCATTGGGTCTTGGCGGCTTCGTCCGAGATCTTCGCTACCGGCGCGCCGTTGCAGTCGGTCATTTTGAGCACGATGCTCATCGGGGCCACACCCGGGATATCGCAGGTCAGGTTGGTGCCGATGCCAAAGCTGACATTGATGCGACCGCGCAGGGCTCGGAAGATTTCCAGCGAGCGGGTCAGGTTGAGACCGTCGGAAAACACCAGGGTCTTGGTCATCGGGTCGATACCCAGTTTCTGGTAATGGGCAATGGCTTTTTCCGCCCAGGCCACCGGTTCGCCGGAGTCGTGGCGCAGGCCGTCGAACAGCTTGGCGAAGTACAGGTCGAAATCGCCGAGGAAGGCATCCATGGTGATGCAGTCGGTCAAAGCGATGCCGAGCAGGCCGCGGTACTCGCGCACCCAGCAGTCCAGTGCGGCGATCTGGCTGTCGATCAGCCGCGGGCCGAGTTGCTGGTGGGCCATGATCCATTCATGGGCCATGGTGCCCAGCGGCTTGATATCCAGTTTCCATGCCAGGTCGACATTGCTGGTGCCGACGAAGCGGCCCGGGAAATCGTCGCGCAGCACGCGCACCACCTCTTCCTGCACACGGCTGGAAAAGCGCCGGCGAGTGCCGAAGTCGGCCACCTGCATTTCGGCCAGTTCATCATCAGTGGCATGTGCGCGTAGCCAGTCGAACTTGCGGTACAGCTGGTCGCGCGCCTCGGCCAGGCGCATGCGCGGGTGCAGATGGCGATTGCGCACTTCGCTGATGATCGCCAGCAGCGGCACTTCGAACAGGATCACATGCAGCCACGGGCCTTTCAGGCGCAGGAACAGCTGGTCGTTTTCTATCCCCAGGCGTACGTAGCGCAGGTTGAAGCGGAACAGGCGCAGAAAGCGCAGGAAGTCAGGCTTGAGGAAGCTGATACGTTCGAGGAAGGCCAGCTGGCCGTCATCCAGGGTCAGGTCGCTGAGCAGTTCGAGCTGGTTGCGGATCTCGCCGAGGTAGGGGCGCAGGTCCTCGCCGTTGCGACAGCGGAATTCCCATTCGACGTCGGCGTCCGGGTAGTTGTGAAGCACGCCCTGCATCATGGTGAGTTTGTAGAAGTCGGTGTCGAGCAGGTTGTGCACGATGCGCTCGGCGAATGCGCTCTCGCTCATCAATGGGGCTCCGGAAGCGGCGAATGGCGGACATTGTGCCAGCCTTTTGCGGCTTGTTGGGCCTGTACCGACCTCTTCGCGGGTAAACCCGCTCCCACAGGTGCTGCACCGCTCTTGAGCTCAGTGGGGTCCCTGTGGGAGCGGGTTTACCCGCGAAGAGGCCGGAACTGCCAAAACCGCGTGTTTTTTCGTGCACCAGCTAGCCTTGAAACGGTGCCGCCTGTAGCAGTCGCGCACCAGCTGTGTGCAGTTCGGTGACGTCCGCTGTTACAGGGCGGTTGCACGTAAACACTTGCCAGGGTTGCAATGATGGCACTCGATGGTTGCTCCTTGTCTGTACGTGTGGTGGCGCCTGCCGCGTGGCAGACGGTTGCACGCTCAATAAAGAAAAGGCCGTCGGTCGCCTGCTGGCAACGTGCACTGTGTGTTTTCCCGGAAGACAAAACCTATGGCACGGCCCTTGCTCGGAGCACAGGGCTGAGAAGTTGTAGTGCCAACCAAAAAAAACTCTAGGAGCACCACCTCATGTCGCAGACGTTTTACAAGAAAGGTTTCCTGGCTCTGGCCGTAGCTACGGCACTGGGTGTTTCTTCGTATGTTCAGGCCGACGTCAAGATCGGTGTAGCGGGCCCGATGACCGGAGCCAACGCAGCGTTTGGCGAGCAGTACATGAAAGGTGCGCAGGCAGCGGCCGACAAGATCAACGCCGCCGGTGGCGTGAACGGCGAGAAAATCGTCCTGGTCAAAGGCGATGACGCCTGCGAACCGAAGCAGGCCGTGGCCGTGGCCAACCGCCTGGTCGACCAGGACAAGGTGATCGGTGTGGTCGGCCACTTCTGTTCGTCCAACACCATCCCGGCCTCCGAGGTGTATGACGAGGCTGGCGTCATTGCCATCACCCCGGGCTCCACCAACCCACAGGTCACCGAGCGCGGCCTGGGCGCCATGTTCCGCATGTGCGGCCGTGATGACCAGCAGGGCATCGTTGCTGGCGACTACATCGTCGACGTGCTCAAGGGCAAGAAAGTTGCCGTGCTGCACGACAAAGATACCTATGGCCAAGGCCTGGCCGATGCGACCAAGGCGCAGCTGGAGAAACGTGGCGTCAAGCCGGTGCTGTACGAAGGCCTGACCCGTGGCGAGAAAGACTTCAGCGCCGTGGTCACCAAGATCCGCTCCACCGGTGCCGACGTGGTCTACTTCGGCGGCCTCCACCCGGAAGCCGGCCCGCTGGTGCGTCAGCTGCGCGAGCAGGGCCTGAAGGACGTCAAGTTCATGTCCGATGACGGCATCGTTACCGACGAACTGGTGTCCACCGCTGGCGGCGCGCAGTATGTCGATGGCGTGTACATGACCTTCGGCGCCGACCCGCGCCTGCTGCCAGACAGCAAGGCGGTGGTGGAGGAGTTCCGCAAGGCCGGTACCGAGCCTGAAGGCTACACCCTATACGCTTACGCCTCGCTGCAGGCTCTGGCCGCCGCGTTCAACGGCGCCAAGTCGAACAAGGGCGAAGACGCTGCCAAGTGGCTCAAGGCCAACCCGGTCAAGACCGTCATGGGCGAGAAGAAGTGGGACAAGAAGGGTGACCTGACCGTGTCCGACTACGTGGTCTACCAGTGGGATGCCCAAGGCAAGTACCACCAGCTGGAAAAACAAAAATAACAACGGCCCACGGCCCGGGCGCGTCAGCCCGGGCCAAAGCCCCGCGGTACCTGTCTTTATCCGTAGATCTGCACAGTTCTGCGCTGCGAGGGCCGCCTGTCCCAGGCCCGCCGTGGTCGGCGCTCGTGCAATCTCAATAGGTGAGATTGCGTTATGGATGGTATTTTCCTGCAGCAACTGGTCAACGGCCTGACCCTCGGGTCGGTCTATGGCCTGATCGCCATCGGCTACACAATGGTCTATGGCATCATCGGCATGATCAACTTCGCGCACGGCGAGGTTTACATGATTTCCGCGTACCTCGCGGCGATCAGCCTGGCATTGCTGGCTTACTTCGGTATCGAGTCGTTCCCCCTGTTGATGCTGGGCACCCTGTTGTTCACCATCGTCGTCACCGGCGTATACGGCTTCACCATTGAACGCATCGCCTACAAACCCCTGCGCAACTCCACCCGCCTGGCGCCGCTGATCAGTGCCATCGGCATCTCGCTGATCCTGCAGAACTACGCGCAGATCAGCCAGGGTGCCCGCCAGCAAGGTGTGCCGACCCTGCTCGAAGGCGCCTGGCGCGTCGAAGTGGGCACCGGCTTCGTGCAACTGACCTACACCAAGATCTTCATCCTGGTCGCAGCCTTCGTCGGTATGGGCTTGCTCACCTACGTGATCAAGTACACCAAGCTCGGCCGCATGTGCCGTGCCACCCAGCAAGACCGCAAGATGGCCTCGATCCTGGGCATCAACACCGACCGGGTTATCTCCTACGTGTTCGTAATCGGTGCGGTAATGGCTGCCCTGGCCGGCGTGCTGATCACCATGAACTACGGCACCTTCGACTTCTACGCAGGCTTCATCATCGGTATCAAGGCGTTCACTGCCGCAGTACTCGGCGGCATCGGCTCGCTGCCTGGCGCCATGCTCGGCGGGATCATCCTGGGCATTTCCGAGTCGCTGTTCTCTGGCCTGATCAACTCCGACTACAAGGACGTGTTCAGCTTCTCGCTGCTGGTGATGATCCTTATCTTCCGCCCACAAGGCCTGCTGGGTCGCCCGCTCGTGGCTAAGGTGTGAACATGTCCATTGCCAAAACTGCCGCTGTAAGCGAAACCAACAAGGGTTTCGACCTTAAACGCAGCTTGCTGGAGACCATCGTCGCCGGCCTGCTGGCACTCATCGTGTTTGGCCCCGTCGTCGGCGTGGTGCTCGACGGCTACACCTTCAATGCCGAGCCGCGGCGTGTGGCGTGGCTGGTCGGCGGGGTGATGCTCGGGCGCTTCCTGCTCAGCCTGTACCTGCAGACAGCCGCCGGGCGGCGCATGCTGGAAGGCTTCGATAGCGGCGGCTCGGGCGTGCATGTGCGCGCGCCGAACTACGTGTCGCGCCTGCGCTACATCATCCCGGCGCTGGTGGTGATCGCCATCGTCTTCCCGATCTTCGCCAACAAGTACCTGCTGACCGTGGTCATCCTCGGCCTGATCTACGTGCTGCTGGGCCTGGGCCTGAACATCGTGGTCGGCCTGGCCGGCCTGCTCGACCTGGGCTACGTGGCGTTCTATGCCATTGGCGCGTACGGCTTGGCGCTGGGTTACCAGTACCTTGGCCTGGGCTTCTGGAGCGTGCTGCCACTGGCGGCCATCGCCGCGGCGCTGGCGGGGTGCATACTCGGTTTCCCGGTGCTGCGAATGCATGGCGACTACCTGGCGATCGTGACCCTGGGCTTCGGCGAAATCATCCGCCTGGTGCTGAACAACTGGCTGTCGTTCACCGGTGGCCCGAATGGCATGCCGGCGCCGGCACCGACCTTCTTCGGCCTGGAATTCGGCCGCCGGGCCAAGGACGGCGGGGTGCCGATCCATGAGTTCTTCGGCTTCGATTACAACGCCAACCTCAAGTTCGTGTTCATCTACGCGGTGCTGTTCATCGTCGTGCTGGCCGTGCTTTACATCAAGCACCGCCTGACCCGCATGCCGGTCGGCCGTGCCTGGGAAGCGCTACGCGAAGACGAGATCGCCTGCCGCTCGATGGGCCTGAACCACGTGCTGGTCAAGCTCTCGGCCTTCACCCTGGGTGCCTCTACCGCCGGCCTGGCCGGGGTGTTCTTCGCCACCTACCAGGGCTTCGTCAACCCGTCGTCGTTCACCTTCTTCGAATCGGCGCTGATCCTCGCCATCGTCGTGCTTGGCGGCATGGGCTCGACCGTGGGCGTGGTGATCGCGGCGTTCGTGCTGACCGTGGCGCCGGAGCTGCTGCGCAGCTTCTCCGAATACCGGGTGCTGCTGTTCGGTGTGCTGATGGTGCTGATGATGATCTGGCGACCGCGTGGGCTGATCCGCATCAGCCGTACCGGTGTGACCCCGCGTAAAGGAGTGGCGCCATGAGCGACGATATCATTCTCTCGGTCGACAACCTGATGATGCAGTTCGGTGGCATCAAGGCGCTCAGCGATGTCAGCCTGAAGGTCCGGCGTAACCAGATCTTCGCCCTCATCGGCCCCAACGGCGCCGGCAAGACCACTGTATTCAACTGCCTGACCGGCTTCTACAAAGCCAGCGGCGGGCGCATCGAACTGAACGTGCGCGGCAGCCATACCAATGTCATCCAGCTGCTCGGCGAACGCTTCCAGGCGGCCGATTTCGTGTCGCCGGCGCGCTTTGCCAACCGCATGTACTACAAGATGTTCGGCGGTACCCACCTGGTCAACCGTGCTGGCCTGGCACGTACCTTCCAGAACATTCGCCTGTTCAAGGAAATGTCGGTGGTAGAGAACCTGCTGGTGGCCCAGCACATGTGGGTCAACCGCAACCTGCTGGCCGGGGTGCTCAACACCAAGGCCTACCGCAAGGCCGAGAGCGACGCGCTGGACCATGCATTCTACTGGCTGGAGGTGGTCGATCTGGTCGATTGCGCCAACCGCCTGGCCGGTGAGCTTTCGTACGGCCAGCAGCGCCGTCTGGAGATTGCCCGGGCCATGTGCACGCGGCCGAAGATCATCTGCCTGGACGAACCGGCGGCTGGCCTGAACCCACAGGAAACCGAGGCACTAAGCCGCATGATCCGCGTGCTGCGTGACGAGCACGACATCACCGTGGTGCTGATCGAACATGACATGGGCATGGTCATGAGCATTTCCGACCATATCGTGGTGCTCGACCATGGCAACGTGATTGCCGAAGGTGCGCCGCAGGATATCCGCCACAACCCGACGGTGATCGCCGCCTACCTGGGTGCCGATGAAGAGGAGCTGGTATGAGTGCACCCATTCTCGAACTGAAGGACCTGGACGTGTTCTACGGCCCGATCCAGGCGCTGAAAAAGGTCTCGATGCACATCAACGAGGGCGAGACGGTCAGCCTGATCGGTGCCAACGGTGCCGGCAAGTCGACCCTGCTGATGTCGATCTTCGGCCAGCCGCGCGCGGCTTCCGGGCATATCGTGTACCGCGGCACCGACATCACCCGCAAGTCGTCGCACTACATCGCCTCCAACGGTATTGCCCAGTCGCCGGAAGGGCGCCGGGTGTTCCCCGACATGACCGTCGAGGAGAACCTGATGATGGGTACCATCCCCATCGGCGACAAGCATGCCGACGAAGACATGCAGCGCATGTACGAGCTGTTCCCACGTTTGAAGGAGCGGCGTAACCAAAGGGCCATGACCATGTCCGGTGGCGAGCAGCAGATGCTGGCGATTGCCCGCGCGCTGATGAGCCGGCCAAAGTTGTTGCTGCTGGATGAGCCATCGCTGGGGCTGGCACCGATCGTGGTCAAGCAGATCTTCTCGACCTTGCGCGAACTGGCCAAGACCGGGATGACCATCTTTCTGGTGGAACAGAACGCCAACCATGCGCTGAAACTGTCGGACCGGGCTTATGTGATGGTCAACGGGCAGATTCGCATGAGCGGGACGGGGCAGGAGCTGCTGGTCAACGAGGAAGTGCGCAACGCCTATCTCGGCGGGCATTGAGTTGCATTCGGGGGCCGCTTTGCGGCCCATCGCGACACAAGGCCGCTCCTACAAGCGATTTGCGATTCCATGTGACATCGCGGTCCCTTGTAGGAGCGGCCTTGTGTCGTGATGGGCTGCAAAGCAGCCCCGATTCCAAATGTGGACAACTTGTCGCGGGGCCTGTCCCCATACACTCTGCATCCCTTCGCAAGCCATTGTTTCCACAGGCCTGATCTTTTCCACGGATAATGTGGAACCGCCTGTGGAAAACATGGTGGCATCTCGCTCAAGCCCTTTGATACCAAGCCCTGCAGCTTCATGATCATTTTTTGATCACAAGCGCCTTGTGAATAAATATCTCAGGTTTTTCAAAGCCATGCATTCACTCCAGGCTTTGCGCAAAGCCTGTGGATAAACCTGTGAAAAAACCTTGGACAGACCGCTGCAGGCTGTATGTTTGAAAGCCCTGCGCCATCACCGAAAAGATATCCACCGACCGCAAGTCGCTGAAAGGGTTCCGCACCGTGGCCAAGTTGCCCCCAATCCGTGGGGAAAGCCTTGTGGATAACGTGCGCATAGCTGCTGCCGAGCCCTCTGCTGCAAGGCTTTGCCGCATATGATCAAAAAATGAACAGTGCCGCGGGCGGGTTGCTGCAAGCGCCCGGCGCGGGCATGCTGCAAGACTGCCGATGACAACCCACCGTGAGGAACAGAGCATGACGTCCACCGTATTCATCACTGGCGCGACTTCCGGTTTCGGCGAGGCCACAGCCCGCCGCTTCGCCGAAGCCGGCTGGAAGCTGGTGCTCACTGGCCGCCGCAAAGAGCGCCTGGACGCCCTGTGCGCCGAACTGTCGGCCAAGACCGAAGTGCACGGCCTGGTGCTCGACGTACGTGACCGCAAGGCCATGGAGCAGGCCATCGCCAACCTGCCGGCCGGCTTCGACAAGTTGCGTGGCCTGGTCAACAACGCAGGCCTGGCGCTGGGTGTGGACGCGGCGCAGAACTGCAGCCTGGACGACTGGGAAACCATGGTCGATACCAACATCAAGGGCCTGATGTACACCACCCGCCTGCTGCTGCCACGGCTGATCGCCCATGGCCGTGGGGCGTCGATCCTCAACGTGGGTTCGGTGGCGGGCAACTACCCGTACCCGGGCAGCAACGTGTACGGCGGCACCAAGGCCTTCGTCGGCCAGTTCTCGCTGAGCCTGCGCTGCGATCTGCGGGGTACGGGCGTGCGTGTGAGCAACATCGAGCCAGGCCTGTGCGAGAGCGAGTTCTCGCTGGTGCGCTTCGGCGGTGACCAGGCCAAATATGACGCCACCTATGCCGGGGCCGAGCCGATCCAGCCGCAGGACATTGCCGAGACCATCTTCTGGATCCTCAACCAGCCGGCGCATATCAACATCAACAGCCTCGAGCTGATGCCGGTGAGCCAGGACTGGGCAGGGTTTTCGATCGACCGGTCGGTCAAGGGCTGATCCGAGGGCCTCTTCGCGGGTAAACCCGCTCCCACAGGTACTGCACCAGTTTCAGAGCAGGCGCTATCCCTGTGGGAGCGGGTTCACCCGCGAATGCGTCAGCCCAGGCGCTGCAGCCCTTCCAGGCAAGTCGCCAAATGGTAGGGCGTAGTCGAAGGCATGTCATGCCGGCTGACACTGCCTTGCCCATCCCGGCACTCATACCAACCCGCTTCACGCAGGAACCGTGTTTCCAGCGCCTGCAGCTGCCCGGCCAGCTTCGCCTCGCCTCCTGTCCGCAAGACCAACGCACGCAGATACTCCGCTTGTGCCCAGATCCGCTGGGTGGCGTCGAGCACCTTGCCGTCTGCATCCAGCATGGCCAGCACCGCCGCATCCTTTACCCCGTACTGCTCGGCAAAGCCGAACGCCCGGTCGATGGACGCATGCAGCGGGGTATCGCGCAGCAGTGGCGAGGTATGCAGCAGGTAGAACCACTCGAACTGGTGCCCCGGCTCGAACCAGTTATCCACAGCGCCACGTGGCTTTTCCAGCATCAGGCCGTGGGCCGGTTCGATGAAGTGCGCCTGCAGCGCTTCGCACAGTTGCAGCAGTGACTGGCGAGCGTGCTCGTCCTCACGCACCGCCAGCACCTGCAGGAAGGCTTCGGCCAGGTGCATCTGCGGGTTTTGCAGCGGGCCGCTGCCAAGGTCTGCCCAGTCTTCAGCGAGGCTGGCTTCGTACAGGCCATCGTCGCGGGCGAACTGCTGGTCGATGATGTCCAGCGCGGCGTTCAGCGTGGACTTCACCAGGTTTTCACGCACCTTGCCCCAGTAATGCGCACAGGCGAAGACGATGAAGGCGTGGGTGTAGAGGTCCTTGCGCCGATCCAGCGGTTTGCCCTGGGCGTCGATGCTGTAGAACCAGCCGCCGTGTTCGGCGTCATGGAAGTGCTTTTGCAGCGAGCGGAACAGGGCGGCCGCACGCTCGGCTGCGCCCGGTTGCCCGATGCGGCTGCTGAACAGGTACAGCTGGCGCGCGCAGGCCATGGCCCGGTAGCGCTGCACCGGCAATGGCTGGTGCTGGGCGTCCAGGGCTTCGTAGGGCAGGGCCATGTCGGCGTTCCAGCCCGGGCCTTGCCACAACGGCACGATGCGTTCGGCGAAGTGCTGGTTGAAGCGGGCCAGTTCGGGCAGGGTGGGGCGGGGGTCGGACATTTCGGCGCTCGTCGCTGTCGGGCAGGGCGCCATGGTAGCAGAACTGGGTTGTGGGTAGCCTGTGCCGGCCTCTTCGCGGGCGCGCCCGCTCCCACAGGATCACCACAGGCTAGAGCAATGTGGGGTACCTGTGGGAGCGGGCGCGCCCGCGAAGAGGCCAGTACAGGTACCGATCAGCCCGGGTTGCCAAGCCCCTGCCAATGCCGCGCCCCCACGAAGATGAAGCGCAACTGCTGGGTGATCTTTTCCTGCGGCGTCAGCGCCTGTGGGTAACCCGCTTCGGGGCTGTCGATAAGTTCGGGCAGAGTGGCGAACACCGTTTTCACCACCAGGTCGGCCATCACCGCCAGCGCGGCGCTGTCCAGGTGCTGCCAGCGCTTCATCCGCGCAAGGTCGGTGGCCAGGTCGTCGCTGATGTCCTGGCGCAGGCGGGCAATGGCCTGGCGTACGGCCTGCGAACCGCCGTACTGCTCACGGGCGAGAAACAGGAACTGCGCACGGTGGGCGGCGACTACGTCGAGGAAGATGCGCACCGAGGCGTCAGTGATACCGCCCAGTTCGAATTCGTTCTGGCGCACCAGGCGGATGGTCTGGCGGAAGGTAGTGTCGACCTCGGCAACCAGGGCCAGGCCAAGGGCGTCCATGTCGGAAAAATGCCGGTAAAAGCCGGTGGGTACGATGCCGGCCGTCTTCGCCACTTCGCGCAGGCTGATACTGCCGAAACCACGGCCACTCTCCATGAGCTGGCAGGCAGCATCGAGCAGGGCCTGGCGGGTCTGTAGCTTCTGTTCGGCGCGCGGCAGCATGGTGCGGGCTTCTGTGGCGGTAAGGCTGGGCACTCTAGTTAAAAAAACAAAGCCCGGTCAATGGACCGGGCTTGGAGGGGAGCAGGCGTTGTGACAGAAGTTGTTGTTTTCGGCCATGGTGATCAGCTCACACGGCTGAGTTCAACCAGGCGATCGGAGCCACCTTCGGCAACGCGGCCATTACGTTCGATCAGGCGATCGGAGCCACCTTCGGCAACACGGCCATTACGTTCGATCAGGCGATCGGAGCCACCTTCGGCAACGCGGCCACTACGTTCGATCAGGCGATCGGAGCCACCTTCGGCAACACGGCCACTACGTTCGATCAGGCGATCGGAGCCACCTTCGGCAACACGGCCACTACGTTCGATCAGGCGATCGGAGCCACCTTCGGCAACGCGGCCACTACGTTCGATGAGGCGATCGGAGCCACCTTCGGCAACACGGCCACTACGTTCGATCAGGCGATCAGCGCCGCCTTCGGCAACAGTTTTCAGCGGCTGGGCAATTTCAGCTGCGCTGGAGCGCGATTCGGCGCTCAGATGTTGCTCGTCGGCTGGCAGGGCAAAAGCGTTGGCAGCCAGGATGGACAGGGTCAGGGTCAGCAGATGGCGTTTCATGATTCGGTGCTCCTCTCGGGGGCTGGAAATTGGGTACGGAGCCAATGCTACGCCGGGTAACGCCAGAGAGAAGTTCATACGGGTAATGGTAACAATCGACCGTATTGATAGAGGTCAGAAGCTGCTCTAGATAGCGATTTTCAGGTCATTTGGTGGCAATTTGATGTCGTCACTTCCGAGTAACACGCATGCTCTGGCGCGACGAATTGCTGAGCAAAGGGCCAGGAAAAACTTCGCTATCATGGCGCCATTGATAAAACCCCACGGGTTTTCATCAGTCCGAGATATTGAGCGCCACCGCTGCGCCTGTTCTGTGCCATACCGCAAGGAGAATCACGCAATGACGCGTCCCGCCAGAATCCTCGTCTGGACTTTAACCAGCCTGCTGACCCTGCTGGCGATCCTGGTGGTGGTGATCGCCACCTTCGACTGGAACCGCGTCAAGCCCCTGCTCAACGAGAAAGTCTCCGAGGCCCTGCAGCGTCCTTTCGCGATCAATGGCAACCTTGCCGTGGACTGGCGCACCGAACCAGAAGAAGGCGGCTGGCGTGCCTGGGTGCCCTGGCCGCACTTCATTGCCGAAGACCTGACCCTGGGCAACCCCGATTGGCTCAAGGAACCGAAGATGGTCGGCCTGGAGCGCGTGGCGTTCCGCCTGGCGCCGCTGCCCCTGCTGTTCCAGCAGATCAGCATCCCGCGCATCGACCTGACCAAGCCCACAGCCAGCCTCACCCGCCTGGCCGACGGCCGCGCCAACTGGACTTTTGACTTCGGCCCAAAGGATGAAAATGCGGAGCCTTCCAAATGGCAGCTGGACATTGGCGCCATCGGCTTCGACCAGGGCAATGTCAGCTTCGATGACCAAACCCTGAAAACCAGCATGAAGGTACAGATCGACCCGCTGGGCAAGCCTGTCCCGTTCAGCGACATCGTCGGCAAGGCCAGCGCCGAGAAGGCCGGTGCCGCGCAGGACTATGCCTTCGGGCTCAAGGCCCAGGGCCGCTACAAAGGCCAGCCGGTGTCCGGCTCTGGCAAGATCGGCGGCCTGCTGGCCCTGCAGGACGCCAGCCAACCGTTCCCGCTGCAGGCTGATGTGCGTATCGCCGACACTCATGTGGTGCTCGCCGGTACCCTGACCGACCCGCGCAACCTCGGTGCCCTCGACCTGCGCCTGCGCCTGTCCGGGGCCAGCCTGGGCAACCTCTACCCGTTGACCGGCGTAACCTTGCCCGATACCCCGGCCTATTCCACCGACGGCCACCTCAGCGCCAACCTGCACGCGGCGCAAGGGGCCACCTTCAACTACCAGGGTTTCAACGGCAAGATCGGTGACAGCGATATCCACGGCGACCTGGCCTTCGTTGCCAGCCAGCCACGGCCCAAGCTGTCCGGTAACCTGGTATCCAACCAGTTGCTGTTCAAGGACCTGGCGCCGCTGATCGGCGCCGACTCCAACGCCGAGCAGAAGGCCCGTGGTGGTGCCAGCAAGCAGCCGACGGGCAAGGTGCTGCCGGTGGAAGAGTTCCGCACCGAGCGCTGGCGCGCGATGGACGCTGACGTAACCTTCGCCGGCAAGCGCATCGTGCACAGCGCGCAACTGCCGTTCAACGACCTTTCGGCCCACGTGATTCTGGAAGACGGCCTGCTGCGCCTGGAGCCCCTGCGCTTTGGCGTCGCTGGCGGCAACCTGGCGTCCAGGATCCGCCTGGATGGCCGCAACGTACCGCTACAGGGGCGTGCCCGGCTGACGGCGCGGGGCTTCAAGCTCAAGCAATTGTTCCCCTCCTTTGCGCCAATGCAGACCAGCTTTGGTGAGTTGAACGGCGATGCCGATATCACCGGCCGGGGCAACTCGGTGGCCGCCTTGCTGGGCACCGCCAATGGCGACCTGCGCATGCTCATCAACGATGGCGCCATCAGCCGCAGCCTGATGGAGATTGCCGGGTTGAACGTGGGCAACTATGTGGTCGGCAAGCTGTTTGGCGATGAGGATGTGAAGATCAATTGCGCGGCGGCTGATGTCGGTATCAAGGATGGCCTGGCGACTACGCGCCTGTTCATCTTCGATACCGAGAACGCGATCATCTACATTAACGGCACGGCCAATTTCGCCACTGAGCAGTTGGACCTGAAAATTACCCCTGAATCGAAAGGGTTGCGGCTGTTCTCGCTGCGCTCGCCGCTGTATGTGCGCGGACCGTTCGCCAAGCCCAGTGCCGGGGTGCAGGCGGTGCCGCTGGCCTTGCGCGGGGCGGGGATGGTGGCGTTGGGCGTGGTGGCCGGGCCGGCTGCGGGGTTGCTGGCGCTGATTGCGCCTAGCAGCGGGGATGATCCCAACCAGTGCACGCCGCTGTTGCAGCAGATGAAGGCGGGCAAGGCGCCAGCGGTGGTGAAAGAGCGGAAGTAGCAGGGGCCGCTTCGCAGCCCATCGCGACACAAGGCCGCTCCCACAGGTATTTCACAGCCCTCAAGACTTGTTGAATACCTGTGGGAGCGGCCTTGTGTCGCGAAAGGGGCGCAAAGCGCCCCCAAGAATCACAAGCCTTGCAACAGGTCGGACATATCGTCCGCGTGCTCTTCTTCCTGCGCCAGGATGTCTTCAAAAATCCGCCGCGTAGTAGGATCCTTGTCACCAATGTACCGAATGATCTCGCGATAGCTATCGATGGCGATCCGCTCCGCCACCAGGTCTTCCAGCACCATCTCTTTCAGTGAAGTGCCCGCCACATACTGGGCATGAGACCGCTTGCTCAGGTTGTCCGGGTTGAAATCCGGCTCTCCGCCTAACTGCACGATCCGTTCGGCAAGCTTGTCGGCGTGCTCGGCTTCCTGGTTGGCATGCTCGAGGAATTCAGCGGCAGCCACGCTGGCCTTGATGCCGCTGGCCATGAAGTAGTGGCGTTTGTAGCGCAATGTGCAGACCAGCTCGGTGGCCAGGGCTTCGTTGAGCAGGCTGATGATTTGCTCGCGGTCAGCCTGGTAACCCTCGGTCACGGCCCCGTTCTCGACATGCTGGCGAGCTCGTTCGCGAAGCGTTTGCACATCAGTCAGTTCAGTCGCATTCATGTTCATCTCCGAAAGCATCAGGGTGGTTATGGCAGGTCCTGTGAAAGTTATGCGCCGTGGGCAGCGTCGCTGTCTTCCTGGCGTTGCTTGCAGGTCTTGAAGCCTTTGGCATCGACATGGCCAGTGGCATCGAAGCGCACGTAGTAGGGCTGCTGGTGGCCGTCATGGTTGAGGATGTAGTCGTTGCAGGTGCCGCCATGGGGGAGGTCGATGACGTTGGACGGGCTGCCGCCGATGGCGATGACTTTCTGCATGGTCATGCCGTTTTCCACCTGCTTGACCAGCGGCTCGTCGCGGTAGGTGACGTAGTCCACCGGGTTTTCCGGGCGGCTGCCGCAGGCGGCGAGGGTGGCGCTTGCCAGAAGGATTGCCAGGGTCTGCTTGTACATGGTCCCGCTCCTTGCAAAGGGTATGTCTGGTTTGGAACCGCAGCGCGCGCCGGGAGTTCGATTGCGATGGTCATCAAGGCCGCTGTAGTGTTGGCCGATCGTCCACGGAAAGGGGCTGGGGCAATGCAGCAGGAATTGGCCACGCGATACCCATTGGTGCTGGTGCCGGGCATGCTCGGTTTTGTCCGGGTAGTGCTCTACCCCTACTGGTTCGGCATCGTGCCAGCCCTGCGCAAGGGTGGGGCGCAGGTGTTCCCGGTACAGGTTTCGCCGCTGCATTCCAGCGAGGTGCGCGGCGAGCAATTGCTGGCGATCATCGAAGACATCTGCCAGCGCACCGGTGCGCAAAGGGTCAACCTCATCGGCCACAGCCAGGGCGCCTTGAGCGCGCGCTACGCGGCCGCCAGGCGGCCCGGGCGGGTGGCTTCGGTCACTTCGGTGGCGGGGCCCAACCATGGCTCGGAACTGGCCGACTACCTGGAGCGCACGGCACCGGGCGACTCCCCGCAGGGGCGTATCCTGAAGGCTGTGCTGCATGGCTTGGCCGTGCTGCTGGTGTGGCTGGAAACCGGCTGGCGCCGCTACCCGCTGCCGGTGGATGTACACGCCTCGCACCAGTCGTTGACCAGCGCCGGGGTGGCGCTGTTCAACCAGGCTTATCCACAGGGGTTGCCAAACAGCTGGGGCGGGGAAGGGGCCTATGAGGTCGATGGCGTGCGCTATTACTCCTGGTCTGGCACCTTGCAGCCCGGCCTGACCGACCAGCGGCGCAACCGTTTTGACGGCAGCAGCCACTTCTGCCGCCTGTTCGCGCGCAGTTTCGTCAAGGAAAAGGGCCATTGCGACGGTATGGTCGGGCGCTTCAGTTCGCACCTGGGGCAGGTGATCGGCGACGATTACCCGCTCGACCACCTGGATATCGTCAACCAGTCGCTTGGTGCGGTGGGCAAGGGGGCCGAACCGGTACGGCTGTTCACCGAACATGCCGCCAGGCTCAAGGCGGCAGGGCTCTAGCGACGAATCGGTGTGGTCCAGCGCTCGGCCAGCACTACGCCCACCAAGGTCAGCAGGCCGCCGACCAGGTGATAGCGGGCCAGCTGCTCGTCGAGCACCACGGCGGCAATCAGTGCCGTGACCAGCGGCAGCAGGTTGAAGAACAGCGTGGTGCGGCTGGGCCCCAGGCGGTGCACGGCCTGCATCCACACCAGGGGCGCGATCATCGAGGCCAGCACGCAGGCGTACAGCACCAGGCCGATGTTGCGGCTGTTCAGGCCAGTCTTGTCCGACAGCAGGAACAGCGGCAGCAGCACGACGATGGCTACCAGCACCTGCAGGTACAGCAGCTGCATCGGCGGCAGGCGCAGCTGCCATTTCTTCAGCAGGAAGCTGTATAGCGCGTAGGCCAGTGTGGCCACGAGCATCAGCAGGTCGCCGCTGTTCAGGCCTTGTTGCAGCAGGCTGGCAGGGTGGCCGGCGCTTACCACTTCAAGCACACCGAGAAATGACACCAGCGCGCCCAGCAGGGCGCCGTAGCTCAGGCGCTGCCCCAGCCAGGCGATGGACAGTGCCAGTGACATCAGTGGCATCAGCGAGAGGATGATGCCCATGTTGGTGGCGCTGGTGATGCCGGCGGCGAAGTAGGCCAGGCTCTGGTACAGCGCCATGCCCAGCACGCCCAGCACGAAGACCTTGCCCAGGTGTGGGCGGATGGCCACCCGATTGCGCCACACGGCGGGCAGCAGGAACGGGGTGAACAGCAGCGCGGCCAGCAGCCAGCGGTAGAAGCCGATCTCGGCGGGGTGGATGGCACCGGCGGACATCTTGGTGACCACGGTGTTGCCAGCCCAGATCAGGATGGCGGTGAGCGGGAACAGGTAGTTCATGAAGCAGGTTACTCGCTGGGGCTTGGATTGGGGCTGCTTTGCAGCCCTTCGCGGGCTTGCCCGCTCCCACAGGGATATCACAGGCCTGAAAGCTGGCGTGGATCCTGTGGGAGTGGGCAAGCCCGCGAAGGCCTGCGGAGCAGGCCCTAGACAGGCCTGTATTATCGATTGTCTGTTCACAAGCCTATACTCCTATCCAGACAACCCACCCCGCAAAGCAGACAGCATGCCGCGCAAATACCTCGACATTCCCCAGTTCAGCCAGCTCCCGGCCCCGGTGTACTTCCGCCACGACGAGTTCGGTGCCGACACCCGCAGCGCCCTGCATCGCCACGCCTGGGGCCAGCTCAACTACACCGCCCACGGCGTGATGCACCTGGAGGTCGCCGGCCAGCACTTCCTGTCGCCACCGCAATACGCCGTGTGGGTGCCGCCCGACACCGAGCATGGCTGCTACAACCCACAGGCCATCGTCTACCGCTCGGTCTACCTGGACCGCAGCCTGTGCGCCGCACTGCCGCAGCAACCATGCAGCCTGATGATCAGCGACATCCTCAAGGCCATCCTCGCCGACTTCGCCCGGCGCGACCTGCGAGTAGCCGAGGGCGAGCGCGACCAGCGCCTGGTGCAGGTGCTGGTCGACCAACTGCTGCTGGCGCCCACCCAGGCCTGCTACCTGCCGTTTGCCCACAGCGAAGGTTTGCGCCAGGTGCTCGATGCCCTCGGTGCCGAGCCGGGCGACAACCGCCCGCTGGCCGACTGGGCCGCCAAGGTGCATGTCAGCGAACGTACCTTGGCCCGCCAGTTTCTGCGCGAACTGGGTATTAGTTTTGGCGAGTGGCGCCTGCGCCTGCGTTTTTTGCGCGCCATCGAAGCGCTGGAGGCCGGCCAGCCGATCCAGGCCATCGCCTTCGACCTGGGCTACAGCAGCGCCTCGGCGTTCATCGCCATGTTCCAGCGCCAGGCCCGGTGCACGCCCGAGCATTACCGTCGCCAGGCACGGGCAGGGCGTTGAGAATCTTGGCTACACTCAGCTCGACCCCCGTGCATCGGGCGCGGAGCCAAGGAGACTACTCCATGAAAGTGCTGCAAATCCCCTTACTGGTACTGGCGGTGTTGTTCAGCGCCCAAGGCTTCGCCGCCAATACCGCGCAGCAGGAAAAGATGAAAACCTGCAACGCCGACGCCACCGCCAAGGCCCTCAAGGGCGATGAGCGCAAAGCCTTCATGAGCACTTGCCTGAAGAAGGATGTGCCACAAACCCAGCAAGAGAAGATGAAAACCTGCAACGCTGATGCCACCACCAAGGCACTGAAGGGTGACGAGCGCAAAGCGTTCATGAGCGACTGCCTGAAGAAGAAATGACCTGCGCCTATGCCTGCAGACGTAAGGCTGGCAGACTGCGGGTCTTTCCCGTTGTCTGCCGTTGAGGCTGTATGACCTTCACCCCCCGCCAGGTCACCCTGGCCAGCTGGATCATCGTGTTTGCCGGCCTGTTGCTGGCGTTGCCCCTGAAGTTGCTGCCAAGCCTGCTGGCCGGCTTGCTGGTGTTCGAGCTGGTCAACATGCTAACGCCGCGGCTGCAGCCGCTGATCGCCGGGCAGCGTGCGCGGTGGCTGGCGGTGGCGCTGCTCGGCACGCTTGTGGTCAGCACTTTGACCCTGTTGTTTGCCGGTGCCTTCAGCTTCCTGCTGCACGAGGCGGAAAACCCCGGCGCCTCGCTGGACAAGTTCATGGCCCTGGTGGAACGTGCCCGCAGCCAGCTGCCGCCGTCCATCGAAAGCTACCTGCCGGCCAGTGCGGCGGAGTTCAAGGTGGCCATCGGTGACTGGATCAAGAGCCACCTGAGCGACCTGCAGCTGGTCGGCAAGGGCATGGCGCACATGTTCGTCACCCTGCTGATCGGCATGATCCTCGGCGCCATCGTCGCCTTGCAGCGCATCCCCGACATCTCCCGGCGCAAGCCGCTCGCGGCAGCGCTGTTCGAGCGCCTGAGCCTGCTGGTGCAGGCGTTTCGCAACATCGTCTTCGCGCAAATCAAGATTTCGCTGCTCAACACCACCTTCACCGGCATCTTCCTGGCGGTGGTGCTGCCGATGTTCGACGTGCACCTGCCGCTGACCAAGACGCTGATCGTGCTGACCTTCCTGCTGGGCCTGCTGCCGGTGATCGGCAACCTGATGTCGAATACCCTGATCACCATCGTCGGCCTGTCGCTGTCGATCTGGGTGGCGGCGGCGGCGCTGGGTTACCTGATCGTCATCCACAAGGTCGAGTATTTCCTCAACGCGCGGATCGTCGGCGGGCAGATCAGTGCCAAGTCGTGGGAATTGCTGCTGGCGATGCTGGTGTTCGAGGCGGCGTTCGGGCTGCCTGGGGTGGTGGCAGGGCCGATCTACTATGCCTACCTGAAGAGTGAGCTGAAGCGGGCGGAGCTGGTCTGACAGATTGCTGGGGCCGCTTTGCGGCCCTATCGCGACACAAGGCCGCTCCTACAGGCGACCGCGTGAATCCAATGATTGCGCGAACTTCTGTAGGAGCGGCCTTGTGTCGCGATGGGCTGCAAAGCAGCCCCAAAATGGCTCAGGCCGCGCCGTAACGCTTGCGCGCCTCGATGGCCAGCCCGCTACCAATGCTGCCAAAGATGTTGCCTTCCACATGCCGTGCATTCGGCAGCATCGCCGACACACTGTTGCGCAGCGCCGGAATCCCGCTGGAACCGCCGGTGAAGAACACCGTATCGACCTGGGCCTCGCTCACTCCAGCCTTGGCCAGCAGTTCGCTCACGCTACCACGCACTCGCTCCAGCAAACCTTCGATCGCCTCTTCGAACAGCGCGCGGGTCAGTTCCGCAGCCAGCTCGGGCTCGACTCGCCCCAGGTCGATGCGGCGGCTGGCCTGCTCGGTCAGCTCGATCTTGCTGGCTTCCACTTCCATCGCCAGCCAGTGCCCGGCGCGCTGCTCTATCAGCTTGAACAGGCGATCGATACCGAAGCTGTCCTCGATGTCATAGCGCATGCTGCCCAGGGCCAGCTGCGACTTCTGCGAGTACAGGGCGTTGATGGTGTGCCAGGTGGCGAGGTTGAGATGATAGCTGGTCGGCATCAGCGCGCCGCTCTTCATGCGGCTGCCGTAGCCGAACAGTGGCATCACACCCTGCAGGCTCAACTGCTTGTCGAAGTCGGTACCGCCAATGTGCACACCGCCGGTGGCGAGGATGTCGCTCTGGCGCTCGGCGACCAGGTGGCGCTCGGGCGACAGGCGGATCAGGGTGAAGTCCGAGGTACCACCGCCGATGTCGACGATCAGCACCAGCTCTTCGCGGCTGATGCTCGACTCGTAGTCGAAGGCCGCGGCAATCGGCTCGTACTGGAACGACACATCCTTGAAGCCGATCTTGCGCGCCACTTCGGCCAGGGTGTCCTCGGCCTCCTGGTCAGCGGCCGGGTCTTCGTCGACGAAGAACACCGGACGGCCAAGCACCACCTGCTCGAACTCGCGCCCGGCAGTGGCCTCGGCGCGTTTTTTCAGCTCGCCGATGAACATGCCCAACAGGTCCTTGAACGGCAGGGCGCTGCCCAGCACGCTGGTGTCGTGCTTGATCAGCTTGGAACCCAGCAGGCTTTTCAGCGAACGCATCAGGCGGCCTTCGTAGCCTTCCAGGTACTCGTTCAGTGCCAGGCGGCCATATACCGGGCGACGCTCCTCGATGTTGAAGAACACCACCGAGGGCAAGGTGATCTTGCCGTCTTCCAGGGCAATCAGCGACTCGACGCCGGGGCGGTGCCAGCCGACCGTGGAGTTGGAGGTGCCAAAGTCGATGCCCAGGGCGCGGGCCGGGGATACGTCAGACATGGGAAATGAGCTTCCGGAGGCAAAACGGCCGCGCAGTGTATGCCAGTTGGCTACAGAATCAAGACCGGTCGTCTGCCATGGAGCAAACCCAAGGCGGTCTTGAAAGGCTATGCTTGACCCCTATCTTCTCTTGCAACACGCACATTCACATTGGTGATCCATAGATGGACTTCAAAGACTATTACAAGATACTCGGCGTAGAGCCCACGGCGGACGACAAGGCGATCAAGGCCGCGTACCGCAAGCTGGCGCGCAAGTATCACCCCGATGTCAGCAAGGAGCGCGACGCCGAGGAAAAATTCAAGGAGGCCAACGAGGCCTACGAAGTGCTGGGCGACGCGCAGAAACGTGCCGAATTCGACGAAATCCGCAAGTATGGCGGCCAGCATGGCCGGCCGTTCCAGGCACCACCGGGCTGGGAAAGCCGCGGCGGTGGCGGTGGTTTCGAAGGCGGTGATTTTTCCGACTTCTTCAGTTCGATCTTTGGTAGCCGGGGGGGCAACCCGTTCGGTGGTGCCCGGCAGCAGCAACGCAGCGCCGGCAGGCGGGGGCAGGACGTGGAGCTAGAACTGGCGGTATTCCTTGAAGAGACCCTGAGCAAGGAGTCCAAGCAGATCAGCTTCCAGGTGCCGCAGACCAATGCCATGGGCCAGCGCACCGGCTTCACTACCAAGACCCTGAACGTGAAGATCCCGGCCGGGGTGACCGACGGCGAGCGCATCCGCCTCAAGGGCCAGGGCGCGCCGGGCAGTGGCGGCGGGGCCAATGGCGACCTGTTCCTGACCATTCGCATGGCACCGCATCCGCTGTTCGATGTCGAAGGTCATGACCTGATCATCACCGTGCCGCTGGCACCGTGGGAGGCAGCACTGGGCGCCAAGGTGGCCGTGCCGACCCTGGACGGCAAGATCAACCTCACCATCCGCCCCGACAGCCAGAGTGGCCAGCGCCTGCGCGTACCGGGCAAGGGCCTGGCCAACAAGAGTGGCGAGCGCGGCAACCTTTACGCGCAACTGAAAGTGGTCATGCCGCCTGCATCCGACGAGTCTGCCCGCGAACTGTGGACCAAGCTTTCCGAGAAGGCTGCGTTCAACCCGAGGACACAATGGAGTAAGTGATCATGAGCAGCACCCTGATCGTTCAACTGGACATGCGTACCTTGTGTCAGGAGGCCGATATCACGGCTGACTGCGTGATCGAAATCGTCGAGCACGGCATTGTCGAACCTTCCGGCCGAACGCCGGAGGACTGGTTGTTCGACGATCAGGCGCCGTTGCTGGCCAAACGTGCGGCGAAGCTGCATCAGGAGCTGGAACTGGAGTGGGAAGGGGTGGCATTGGCGCTGGAGCTGCTGCAGGAAGTGCAGCAGTTGCGCAGCGAGAACAACATGCTGAGGCAGCGGTTGGGCAGGTTTACCCAGATGTGAGGTTTGCAGGCCCGGCCTCTTCGCGGGCTTGCCCGCTCCCACAGGAATCGCACGATTCCTGAGATGTGTGCAGTACCTGTGGGAGCGGGTTTACCCGCGAAGAGGCCAGTACAGGCAAAATCAAATTCAGCTTGGTTCTGCCCCCGGATTCAGCACCAGCTGCATGAAGGTCAGATCCAGCCACCGGCCAAACTTCACCCCCACCTGCGGCATTTGCCCGGTCACCACGAAGCCCAGGCGCTCGTGCAGGCGCACCGACGCTGCATTGCCGCTCTCGATGGCCGCCACCATCACATGCTTGCCACATTCGCGCGCGCGTTCGACCAGCGCCGCCATCAGTACCGGCCCCAGCCCCTTGCCACGCTGGTCGCCACGGATATACACCGAATGCTCGACGGTAAGGCGAAAGCCCTCGAATGGCCGCCAGTCGCCAAACGACGCATAGCCCAGCACCCCGCTCTCATCCACCGCCACCAGGATCGGGTAGCCCTGCTGTGCCCTTGCATCGAACCAGGCCTGGCGGTTGGCCAGGTCCACCGGCGTTTCGTTCCAGATCGCCGTGGTGTTGCGCACCGCGTCGTTGTAGATGTCGAGGATGCCCGGCACATCGGAAAGCAGGGCGTCGCGGATTTCATGACTCATGACAGCGTCTCGCAGGGTCGTTGCTTGCAGATTAAATGGTTACCAGCCCGCGCACACCTTCGGCCTGCATGTTTTCGCCGCGGCCCCGCTGGATGATCTCGCCGCGGGCCATCACCAGGTACTGGTCGGCCAGCTCCTCGGCGAAGTCGTAGAACTGCTCCACCAGCAGGATGGCCATGTCGCCGCGCTCGGCCAGGCGACGGATGACTGCGCCGATCTCCTTGATCACCGAAGGCTGGATACCCTCGGTGGGCTCGTCGAGAATCAGCAGGCGCGGGCGGCTGGCCAGGGCGCGGCCGATGGCCAGCTGTTGCTGCTGGCCGCCGGACAAGTCACCGCCACGGCGTTGTTTCATCTGTTCCAGCACGGGGAACAGTTCGTAGATGAAGGGCGGTACCTCCCGCGCTTCACGGGCGGGGAAGCGCGAAAGGCCCATCAGCAGGTTTTCCTCAACAGTGAGGCGCGGGAAGATCTCGCGGCCCTGGGGGACGTAGGCGATGCCTGCGTGGACCCGTTGCTGTGGCTTGAGGCTGGTGATCGGCTTGCCTTCCCATTGGATGTTGCCGTCGCGCGCCGGGACCAGGCCCATCAGGCAGCGCAGCAGGGTGGTCTTGCCCACGCCGTTGCGGCCCAGCAGGCAGGTGACTTCGCCGACCTTGGCTTCGAAGGACAGGCCCCGGAGGATGTGGCTGCCGCCGTAGTACTGGTGCAGGGTGTCGATCTTGAGCATGTGTGGACTCCTGAAATTGTTGCTGTGCCTGTGCTGGCCCTTTCGCGGGCTCGCCCGCTCCCACAACGACCGCGCAGCTCTTCAGGCCTGTGTGGGAGCGGGTTTACCCGCGAAGAGGCCGACACAGGTTTCAATGTCTAGCGGCCCAGATACACCTCGACCACCCGCTCATCCGCCTGCACCTGCTCCAGCGACCCTTCCGCCAGCACGCTGCCCTGATGCAGCACAGTCACATGGTCGGCAATGCTGCCGACAAAGCCCATATCATGCTCCACCACCATCAGCGAATGCTTGCCAGCCAGCCCCTTGAACAGCTCGGCGGTGAACTCGGTCTCGGCATCGGTCATGCCCGCCACCGGCTCGTCCAGCAACAGCAATTGCGGCTCCTGCACCAGCAGCATGCCGATCTCCAGAAACTGCTTCTGCCCATGCGACAGCAAGCCTGCCTGGCGCTGGGCCAGCGGCAGCAGGCGCAAGGTGCCCAGCACCTCCTCGATGCGCTGGCGCTGCTCACCACCCAGGCGCGCTGCCAGGCTGGCCCACACCGACTTGTCGGTCTTCAACGCCAGCTCCAGGTTTTCGAACACCGTCAGCGCCTCGAACACCGTGGGCTTCTGGAACTTGCGGCCTATGCCGGCCTGGGCGATCTGGTATTCGCTCATGCGGGTCAGGTCGAGAGTGTCACCGAAATAGGCCGTGCCGCTGTCGGGCCGGGTCTTGCCGGTGATCACATCCATCATCGTGGTCTTGCCGGCACCGTTGGGGCCGATGATGCAACGCAGCTCGCCCACGCCGATGTACAGGTTCAGCGCGTTCAGCGCCTTGAAGCCATCGAAGCTGACGCTGATGTCTTCCAGGCTCAGCACCGTGCCGTGGCGGGTGTCGAGGCCGGCCTTGCGGCTTTGGCCCAGGCCGATGGCGTCGCGGCCGGCGCCGAGGTTGTCGAACACCGGTTCGAGCATGAATTCCGGGTGTACCGGGGGCACGCCTCTCATGGCTGGCTCCTTTTCTTCAACAGGCCGACCACGCCCTGGGGCAGGTACAGGGTGACGAGAATGAACAATGCGCCGAGGAAGAACAGCCAGAACTCCGGGAAGGCCACGGTGAACCAGCTTTTCATGCCATTGACCAGGCCGGCGCCCAGCAGCGGGCCGATCAAGGTGCCGCGCCCACCCAGGGCCACCCACACGGCGGCTTCGATGGAGTTGGTCGGTGACATCTCGCCGGGGTTGATGATGCCCACTTGCGGCACATACAGCGCACCGGCCAGGCCGCAGAGCACGGCACTGAGCACCCACACCAGCAACTTGAAACCGCGCGGGTCGTAGCCGCAGAACATCAGGCGGTTCTCGGCGTCGCGCACGGCCGTGAGCAGGCGGCCGAACTTGCTGCGGGTCAGGCACCAGCACAGGTACAGGCTGGCCAGGAGCAGGCCGACGGTGAGCAGGAACAGCACCGCGCGGGTGCCTTGGGCGGCAATGTCGAAGCCGAGGATGGTGCGGAAGCTGGTGAAGCCGTTGTTGCCGCCAAAGCCGGTTTCGTTGCGGAAGAACAGCAGCATGCCGGCGAAGGTCAGGGCCTGGGTCATGATCGAGAAGTACACGCCCTTGATCCGCGAGCGAAAGGCGAACCAGCCGAACACCAGCGCCAGCAGCCCGGGCGCCAGTACTACCAGGCACAGGGCCCAGGCGAAATGCTGGGTACCAGCCCAATACCAGGGCAGCTCGCTCCACGACAGGAAGGTCATGAACCCTGGCAAGCCGTCACCGGCGGCCTGGCGCATCAGGTACATGCCCATGGCGTAGCCACCGAGGGCGAAGAACAGCCCGTGCCCCAGCGACAACAGCCCGGCGTAGCCCCAGACCAGGTCCAGGGCCAGGGCGACGATGGCGTAGCAAAGGATTTTGCCGACCAGGGTCAGGGTGTAGGCCGACACTTGCAGGGCATGGCCCGCCGGCAGCAGCGACAGCAGTGGCAGGGCCACCAGCAGCAGGACGACGATGGCGCCAATGGCCAGGGTCAAGCGTGGCCCGGCCTTTTGCGTAGCGGTGACAAGCAGTGGCTGGTTCATCAGTCGATTACCCGTCCCTTGAGGGCGAACAGGCCTTGCGGGCGCTTCTGGATGAACAGAATGATCAACGCAAGGATGAGGATCTTGCCGAGCACGGCACCGATCTGCGGCTCAAGCAGCTTGTTGGCGATGCCAAGGCCGAAGGCTGCCCAGAGGCTGCCGGCCAACTGGCCGACGCCACCGAGCACCACCACCAGGAACGAGTCGATGATGTAGCTCTGGCCCAGGTCCGGGCCAACGTTGCCGACCTGGCTCAGGGCCACGCCGCCGAGCCCGGCGATACCCGAGCCGAGGCCGAAGGCGAGCATGTCGACACGCCCGGTAGACACGCCGCAGCAGGCGGCCATGTTGCGGTTCTGGGTGACCGCGCGCACGTTCAGGCCCAGCCGTGTGCGGTTGAGCAGCAGCCAGGTGAGCAGAACCACGGCCAGGGCGAAGCCGATGATCACCAGGCGGTTGTATGGCAGCACCAGGTTGGGCAGCAGCTGTATGCCCCCCGACAGCCAGGCCGGGTTGCTGACTTCGACGTTCTGCGCGCCGAACAGCAGGCGGATGGCCTGGATCAGGATCAGGCTGATGCCCCAGGTCGCCAGCAGGGTTTCCAGTGGGCGGCCATACAGGTGGCGGATTACCGTGCGCTCCAGCGCCATGCCGACCCCGGCACTGACGGCGAAAGCCACCGGCAGGGCGATCAGCGGGTAGAACTCGATGGCACCGGGGGCGTAGCGCTGCAGCAGTATCTGGACCATGTACGTGCTGTAGGCACCGAGCATCAGCATTTCGCCGTGGGCCATGTTGATCACCCCGAGCAGGCCGAAGGTGATGGCCAGGCCAAGGGCTGCCAGCAGCAGGATCGAACCCAGCGACAGGCCGCTGAAGGCTTGGCCGAGCAGTTCGCCCACCAGCAGCTTGCGCTGCACCTGGGCCAGGCTGGTTTCGGCAGCGGTGCGCACGCCGGGGTCGGTTTCCGCGTTGGGTTGCAGCAATGCCTCGAGGCGGGTGCGGGCCAGCGGGTCACCGGTTTCGCCGAGCAGGCGAACGGCGGCCAAACGTACTGCCGGTTCGCTGGCATCCAGTTGCAGGTTGGCCAGGGCCAGGCCGATGGCGGCGTGCACGGCGGGGTCCACTTCAAGGGCAAAGCGCCGGTCGAGGAAGGCCATCTGCGCCGGTTGCGCGCTCTTTTGCAGTTGCTGGGCGGCGGCCAGGCGGGTGGCGCTTGTGTTGCTGAGCAACTGGTGGCTGGCCAGGGCGTTGTCGATCAGGCCGCGCAGGCGGTTGTTCAGGCGTACCTTGCGGGTGTCATCGGCGGCGATGCGGCCTTGGCGCAGGTTGTCCAGCAGCGGCAGGCGTGCGGTATCGGGTTGCGCCGCCCAGCTTTCGAGCAGGCGGGCTTGCTCGGCGGGCTTGGCAGTGAGAAAGAATTCGCCCTCGCTCGCCTGGGTGGCCAGAGGGATCAGCATTAGCAGGGTGAGTAGCAGTCTGAGCATGCGGGCAATCCTGGAAATCGGCGGTGGATTCTTCGCGGGTGAACCCGCTCCCACAGGGACCGCGCCGGTTTCAGACCTTGCACCGTACCTGTGGGAGCGGGTTTACCCGCGAATGGGCCGCATAGCGGCCCCATGCACTCAGTTACCTTTCACGGCATAATCAGGGCGCTTGTCGTTGCCCGGAATGAACGGGCTCCATGGCTGCGCCCGCAGCGGTTGCTCGGTCTCCCACACCACGCTGAACTGCCCGTCATCCTGGATCTCACCGATCATCACTGGCTTGTGCAGGTGGTGGTTGGTCTTGTCCATGGTCAGGGTGAACCCGGACGGCGCCTCGAAGCTTTGCCCGGCGAGGGCCTCGCGCACCTTGTCGACATCGGTGGACTTGGCTTTTTCCACCGCCTGCGCCCACATGTGGATGCCCACGTAGGTGGCCTCCATCGGGTCATTGGTCACCGCCTTGTCGGCGCCTGGCAGGCCCTTGGCCTTGGCGTAGGCCTTCCAGTCGGCGACGAATTTCTGGTTGACCGGGTTATCCACCGACTCGAAGTAGTTCCACGCCGCCAGGTGGCCCACCAGCGGCTTGGTGTCGATGCCGCGCAGTTCTTCTTCGCCTACCGAGAAGGCCACCACCGGCACTTCGGTGGCCTTCAGGCCCTGGTTGGCCAGCTCCTTGTAGAACGGCACGTTGGAGTCGCCGTTGACCGTGGAGATCACCGCAGTCTTGCCGCCGGCGGAGAACTTCTTGATGTTGGCGACGATGGTCTGGTAATCGCTGTGGCCGAACGGCGTGTACACCTCTTCGATGTCCTTGTCGGCCACGCCCTTGCTGTGCAGGAAGGCACGCAGGATCTTGTTGGTGGTGCGCGGGTAGACATAGTCGGTGCCCAGCAGGAAGAAGCGCCTGGCGCTGCCGCCGTCTTCGCTCATCAGGTATTCCACGGCAGGGATGGCCTGCTGGTTGGGTGCTGCACCGGTGTAGAACACGTTCGGCGACATCTCTTCACCCTCGTACTGCACCGGGTAGAACAGCAGGCCGTTGAGCTCTTCGAACACTGGCAGTACCGATTTGCGCGACACCGAGGTCCAGCAGCCGAACACTACTGCCACCTTGTCCTGGGTCAGCAGCTGGCGGCTCTTTTCAGCGAACAGCGGCCAGTTGGAGGCCGGGTCGACCACCACCGGTTCGAGCAGCTTGCCGTTCACGCCGCCCTTGGCGTTGATCTGCTCGATGGTCATCAGCGCCATGTCCTTGAGCGAAGTCTCGGAAATGGCCATGGTCCCCGACAGCGAATGCAGGATGCCGACCTTGATGGTTTCGGCGGCCTGGATGCTCCAGCTCAGGCCCATTGCGGCAATCGATGCGCTAAGGGTGAAGGCCTTGATCAGACTGCGTCGCTTCATGTGCTCTCTCCGCTGAGTTGTTATGTGTTGGGCAAGCGGGGAGGGGTGTTGCAAGGGGTGTGCCTAACGGCGGAAGGTGCGCAGTAGAGGGGTTGTGCGAGGTGTTGGGGCGTTGGTTGGGTCCAGGTTGGTGCCTGATGGATTAGTGTGCACAGGATTGGGGCCGCGTTGCGGCCCATCGCGACACAAGGCCGCTCCTACAGGGAAACGCGTACTCCTGTAGGAGCGGCCTTGTGTCGCGATGGGCTGCAAAGCAGCCCCCGAGGCCATTAGCCGTTACGCACAGCCGTGCGCGGATGACGCTTGCTGCGCACCCCCTGATAAGTCACCGCCAGCAGCACAAACCAGATCGGCGTCACCAGCAACGCCGCGCGGGTATCGTCCTCCAGGCTCAGCAACACCAGGATGAAGGCAAAGAACACCAGGCACACGTAGCACATGAAGCGCCCGCCCGGCATCTTGTACTTCGAGGCCTGGTGCAGCGCTGCGCGGTGCTTGCGGTACTTCAGGTACGACAGCAGGATTAGCGTCCAGACGAACATGAACAGCACCGCCGAAACGGTAGTGACCAAGGTGAATGCCTCGACCACGTTCGGCACCAGGTAGATCAGCACTGCGCCCAGCAGCAGGCAGATGCAGGAGAAGTACAGGCCATTGGCCGGCACCGAGCGGCTCGACAGTTTCTCGAACGCTTTGGGTGCGTCACCCTCCTGGCTCAGGCCGTACAGCATGCGGCTGGTGGAGAACACGCCGCTGTTGGCCGACGAGGCCGCCGAGGTCAGCACCACGAAGTTGATGATGCTCGCCGCCGCCGGCAGGCCGGCCAGCACGAACAGCTCCACGAACGGGCTCTTGCCCGGAACCACATCGCGCCATGGGGTCACGGCCATGATCGCGATCAGTGCCAGCACGTAGAACACGATGATCCGCACCGGGATCGAATTGATCGCCCGTGGCAGGGTGCGTTCCGGGTTCTTCGCTTCGGCGGCGGTGGTGCCCACCAACTCGATGCCGACGAAGGCGAACACGGCGATCTGGAAGCCGGCGAAGAAGCCCATCAGGCCATTGGGGAACATGCCGCCGTCATTCCACAGGTTGGCCAGTTGCGCGGTGCGCCCGCTGGGCGAGGTGAAGCCGCTGATGACCATGTACAGGCCGGTGACGACCAGGCCGATGATGGCGACGATCTTGATCAGGGCGAACCAGAACTCCATTTCACCGAACATCTTCACCGTTACCAGGTTCAGCGACAGCAGCAGCCCTACGCAGGTTAGCGCGGGTATCCACTGCGGCAGTTCGGGGAACCAGAACTGCGTGTATGCGGCGATGGCGACCACGTCGGCGATGCCGGTGACCACCCAGCAGAACCAGTAGGTCCAGCCGGTAAAGTAGCCCGCCCAGGGGCCGAGCAGGTCGGCGGAGAAATCGATGAACGACTTGTAGTTGAGGTTCGACAGCAACAGTTCGCCCATGGCGCGCATGACGAAGAACAGCATGAAGCCGATGATCATGTAGACGAAGATGATCGACGGCCCGGCCAGGCTGATGGTCTTGCCCGAGCCCATGAACAGGCCGGTACCTATCGCGCCGCCAATGGCGATCAGCTGGATGTGGCGGTTGGTCAGGTTGCGCTGCAGATGCTGTTCATCTGGCGCTGCGGGTGAGGTTTGCGTCATAGGCTGCATTCCCTTGGAAAGTCGGTCGTCTTGTCAGAGGTAGCCGGCTAGGCTAACACGCGCGTTCCAGGTTGGGGCGCGACAGATCGACTCGACTTTTGGGGAGCAGTGTTTGCCTGTACCGGCCTCTTCGCGGGTGAACCCGCTCCCACAGGGACCGCGCTCCCCTCAGGCTTGGCGCAGAAACTGTGGGAGCGGGTTTACCCGCGAAAGGGCCGGCACAGACGAAGCAAGGCTCAAGCGCTGGCCAGCACCCGGCGGCGCACCACCAGGCTATCCACCAGCCACATCACCACCATCGACACCCCCACCAGCGGGAACATCAAGCCCAGCACCAGCATCACCCCCACCGCCGCCTTCCAGCGCGGCAGGTCATGGCGCAGCGGCGGCACACCCAGCCCGCCGGCCGGCCTGCGCTTCCACCACATCACCAATCCGCTCACCGAGCCCAGCAAGATCATCAGGCACACCAGCAGGATGATGATCTGGTTGAGCACCCCGAACATCTTGCCTTCATGCAGCATCACGCCCAACTCGGTGGCACGTGCGACCGGGCTGTAGTCCTGCCAGCGCACATCGGCCAGGACCTTGCCGGTGTACTGGTCGACATGCAGGGTAGCGTCGTTGCGCGGGTCGTCGGCGAATAC
Source organism: Pseudomonas inefficax (assembly GCF_900277125.1). Classification (GTDB taxonomy): domain Bacteria; phylum Pseudomonadota; class Gammaproteobacteria; order Pseudomonadales; family Pseudomonadaceae; genus Aquipseudomonas; species Aquipseudomonas inefficax. Next base: position 60,652 of record NZ_OPYN01000224.1, on the reverse strand, counting down.
GGCGATGGTGAACACGCCATCGGCCGTGGTCGGCGCGGTGATGCTGTAACCCGGTTCGACCTGGCGCGCGGTAGCGATGTCTTCGACCTGCTGCAGGCTTATCCGTGGCGCTGCCGGCGCGCTCGACATCGTGTGATGCCCTGCATGTTCGGCATGTGCGCCGGACTGCGGCATCGGCGTGTTTTCCAGCGCCCAGGGCACGGTCTGGCGGTGCGCGCTGTTGAGTTCACCCGCCTGCTGGTCCGACTTGGGCACGTCGTTCCACATGGCCGCCGGAAAGCGGTTCCACAAGTCGGCGTACTGCTTGCCCCACAGGCCGGTCCAGGTCATGCCACTGAGCAGCATCAGCAACAACAAGGCCGAGCCCCAGAAGCCGGTCACCGCATGCAGGTCGCGCCAGAGCAGTCGGCCGCGGGCAGACAGCCGTGGCCACAGCACGCCAGCGCCATTGCGCCCGCGTGGCCACCACAAGTACAGGCCCGACACCACCAGTACGATGCCCCAGCCCGCGGCCAGTTCCACCAGGCGGTCGCCGACCGTGCCAACCATCAGTTCGCCATGCAGGGCGCGGGCGATGGCCTGCAGGTTCTGCTTGCCATCCTGTTCGCCAAGGACTTTGCCGCTGTAGGGGTCGACGAACACGTTCAGTTCGCGTCCGGCGTCATGCACCACGAATTGCGCGCTGCGTTCGGCATCCAGCGGCGGCAGGTACTGGCCTACGTGGCCCTCGGGGTAGGCCTTGCGTACCTCGGCCAGCAGCGTGTCCGCGCCCTGTCGGTGGTGGCCGGCTTCGACCACCATCAGCTCGCGGTACAGCAGCGGGTCGAGCTGCGGCTTGAACAGGTAGATGATCCCCGTAACTGCCAGCAGGATCATGAACGGGGCCACGAACAACCCCGCATAGAAGTGCCAACGCCAGGCCAGGTTGTAGAAGTTGATGCGTGTTCCTCTCATGGGAACCTCCTGTTTGACCAGCAGATGGGCGCGAACTGCGCCGCGCCCGTTGTTGTTGTCAGAAGCTGAAGTCGACCTTGGTCCAGAAGGTCCTGCCTGGCTCGTTGACCGGCTGTGGATCAGTAGCCGGGTAGCCGAACCCGGCATTCCCGGCCAGGTTCAAGTGCTCGGCGTAGGTCTTGTCGAACAGGTTGTCGACCCCCGCGCTGAGCTTGAGGTGGTTGCTCACCTTGTAGGCGCCATTGAGCGAGAACACGCCGAAGCCGGCGCTCTTGTCGTAATCCTTGCCAACCACGTTGCCCTGGTTCTCGGCGATGCGGTTCTGCGCCGCCACCAGCCGCCACAGTGCGCCGACGCTCCACACATCGCGGCTGTAGGTCAGGCCCAGGCGGCTTTCCAGGGGCGGCATTTGCGGTAGTGCTGTGCCGTCACTGCTGTTCTTGCCCCAGGCGTAGGCCAGCGTGGCGTCGGCCTTCCAGTTTTGCGTCAGCTGGTAGGCCGCGCCCAGTTCGCCGCCCATGATGCGGGCGTCGATATTGCGGGCCCGGGAGCTCATCCCCTGGTAGTCGAACAGGATGTAGTCGCGGATCTGCCCCACGTAGCCGGAAGCCCAGGCTTCCATGCGCTCGTCGCGGTACTGCACACCGAAGTCGAGCTGGGTGGTCTTCTCCGGCTTGATACTGTCGAAGGCATTGACCGAGCCGGTGGGGCCGCCCGCCGAGAACAGCTCCCAGTAGTCGGGGAAGCGTTGCGCATGGCCGAGGCCGATGTAGGTGGTGGCTGGCAGCGCCGCCAGGTCGTGCTCGTAGCGTACGAAGCCGCTGGGTAGGGTGTCGGCGCGGGTGTTGCCGTTGGTGGCGCTATTCGCGCGGAAGTCGCGGGCCGAAGCGCGGTCCAGGCGGGCACCGCTGATCAGCCGGTCCTCGCCGCTGACGTACCAGGTCAGCTCGCCGAAGGCACCATAGTTGTGGAAGTCGGCGTCCTTGGTCCAGGCCTGGCCTTTGTGCGCGTCCACGCCCATGCCGCCGCGCTTGCGATGTTCGTTGGTCTGCGCGTCGATGCCGCTGATCAGTTGCACATCGGCCCAGCGCCAGGTGGCCTTGATGCGGGTGCCCATGGTGCGACGGTCGACATTGCTGACCATCGGCATGCCCATCATGCCGCTGCCCGAGGGTGTGCGCAGGCTGTAGTTGTCCATCACGTGGTCGGCGTAGTTGTAGTAGACCTGCGCCTCGACCTTGTCGAGCACCTCGCCAAGGTTGGACTTTTCGAAGCGCAGGCCCAGGCTTTCGCGCTTGAACTGCGAGCCGTCCATGCTGCGCCCGGCATAGCGGGCCTCGCCATCGCCCTTGCCGGCGGTGAGTTCCAGCAAGGTGTCCTGGTCGGGCGTCCAGCCGAGGGCGACATCGCCGTTCCATTTGTCCCAGCGTGACGCCACGGTGTTGTCATCGCCGTCGTGGTAGTCGTCCGAGCGCGACTGGTTGCCGACGAAGCGGGCGTAGGCCTGGTCGGTGCCGGCGGCGGTGTCCAGTACCTTGTCGAAGCGGCCGTTGGAGCCGGCCAGCAGGCTGGCATTGACCCGGCTGCCGAGGGTGCCGAACTTCTCCGGCTCGCGCTCGAAGAGGATGGTGCCTGCCGAACCGCCCGGGCCCCAGATCACGCTTTGCGGGCCTTTGATGACGGTCAGGCGGTCGTAGGTTTCTGGCGAAATGTACGAGGTGGGGGCGTCCATGCGGCTGGGGCAGGCGCCCAGCATCAGGCCGCCATTGGTGAGGATGTTCAGGCGCGAGCCGAACATGCCGCGCAGTACCGGGTCGCCGTTGGTGCCGCCGGCGCGGATGGCCGAGAAACCGGGGATGGTCTTCAGATAGTCGGCACCGTCGCTGGCCGGCACCGGTTGGCGCGGGTCCTTCGGGTTGGTGACCACGGTCAGCGGCGAGCTCGGGGCCACGGCGGTAATCACCGTCGGGCTCAGCTCGGGGGCGTCATGTACATGGCCTTCATGGCCAGGGTCGGCGGCCAGGGCCACGGGCGCGAGCAGCGAGCCGCACACGGCGGCGATGGTCCCACGCAGGGACAAGGCAAAAACAGGGGTGCAGCCGTACATAATGATTCCAGTCGATCAGTCATGAGTCAGCGCGAAGCCTGCTGGCTTCGTGCGCAAAAAATGTGGATTCAGACGTTGATCGAGGAAGGTGGGGCGCGGCTGCGCGCACCAGGGAATACAGCCTGCCGGGCATGGCCCTGGCGCGTGGGTGCGAACAGGTGAGTGGTGGGTACGACGCTGCCTGCGCTGAGCGGGCTGAGGGCCTGAGGCAGGGCCGGGCAGTTGAACAACAGGCTGCAGTAACCGCACTTTTCCCACATCACATGCAGCTGGCCATCGCCAGGCTGGCCGTGATGGGTGTCGCCGCCGTGCTGATGGGCGGTCGCCATCGGCATGTCCATCGGCATGCTCATGCCGCGGTGGTGGTCCATCGGCATCGACTGGGAAATCAGCGGGCCGATGAAGACCATCCACATGGCGAACAGGCTCAGCCATCCGCCACCGGCGCGCCTGCGGTCAGGGCGGGTAGTACGGCTGATGCTGTTGCGTGCCAGGCTCATGACGAGTGCCTTTCAGCGGCTGATCAGTGCGCGTGTTCGTGCGCTTGCGGCTGGTCCGTTGGCGCCTGCTTCTGCACGGCCACATCGACGGTGATATCGCCGGCCTTTTCGAAGTGCAGGGTCAACGGGAAGCGCTTGCCGTCGCTGAGCAGGGTGCGGTCCTTGGGCTGCATCAGCATCACGTGGTAGGCGCTGGGGGCGAAGGTAAGGTCCTTGCCTGCGGGCACCAGCACGCTGGGCACCTGCTGCATCTTCATGGCACCGCTGGCGCTCATGGCATGCTCGTGCAGTTGTGCGTCATCGCTGATGGGGCTGTCGACACCGAGCAGGCGGTCGTCGGCCTGGCCATTGTTGTGCACCACGAAATACGCCGCGACGTTGGGGGCATTGGGGGGTAGCTGCAGTGACCAGGGGTGGGCGATGTGCAGGTCACCCACGCTGTATTCGTGGGCGTTGGCAAAGGCGCCGGGCAGCAGCAGGGCGGCCATGACGAGGGCGTGCTTGAGCATGGTGAATCTCCGTTTCTGTTCAGGTTCAGGCAGACAGCGTGATGAACTCAGGCCAGCGGAGAGGCACGGGGGTTCAGCGCCGGCCAGAGTTGGCGCGGCGTGGCGTGGTAATCGGCGGGTGGCGGCAGCAGCCCAGCGAGCAGTATCGGCGGGTTGTGCAGCTGCGGCGGGTAGCCGGGCAGGGCCAGCAGTGGCGCGGCACCGGTACAGCACCAGCAACTCATCATGCTGGCGCTGTCGTCGCTTTGCGGGCCGAGGTTGATCTTGGCCAGGGCCTGGACGTCGACCTTGGCCTTGTTGGCCATGCTGGAACAGAAGGCCCCCCACAGCAGCTGCTCGGCCGGGCCCTTGGGCGCGGCAGAAGACAGCGGCATGGCCAGCAGGTTGAACAGCACTGCAAGGCAGGCTATCCAGGCTATGTGCCGACGTGGGGGCATGGAGAGATCCGGTCAGGAATCATGGTGGGTATTGTAAGGCGGAGTATAGGTAAAAATGGCGGGGTGCGGTGAAGTGACGCAGGTCGCTGCGGTTTCGGGGCTGCCTTGCAGCCCAATCGCCGGCAAGCCAGCTCCCACAGGGACCGCGCAGATCTCAGGCCTGTGCTGAACTGTGGGAGCGGGCGTGCCCGAGAAGAAGACTGAATCAAGCTCAAGCCTTGCCACGCCCCATCAGCCCGCGCACGGTTTCCTGCAGGTCCGCCGGCAGTACCACCACCTTGGCATTGCTGCTGCCCGCCAGGTTCTCCATCGCCCCCACATAGCGCTCACCCAGCAGGTACATCGCCGGCACGGTCTCGTTGCCGACCGCGTCCTTTACCAGCGAAATCGCCCGTGCCGAGGCCTCGGCCAGGCTGATCTGCGCTTCGGCATCCAGCCTGGCAGCCTGCAAGCGTGCTTCTGCTTCCAGGATCGCCGCCTGCTTGGCTCCTTCGGCTCGGGTCACGTCGGCCTTGCGCTCACGCTCGGCTGCCGCCTGGCGCTCCATGGCCAGTTGCATGTTCTCCGAGGGCTTGATGTCCTGGATTTCCACCGAGCGCACGGTCACGCCCCAGTCTTCGGTCTGCTCGGACATCGCCTCGCGCAGGCGCGCCTTGATCTGCTCGCGGCTGGACAGCGCTTCGTCCAGGTCCATGGCCCCGACGATGGCGCGCAGCGAGGTCATGGTCAGGCTGGTGACGGCGAACGAGAAGTCCTGTACGCCATAGGCGGCCTTCTGCGGGTCGACCACCTTGGCGAAGCACAAGGCATTGGCGACGATCACCGCGTTGTCCCTGGTGATGATTTCCTGCTGCTGCACATCGAGGATGATGTCCTTGGTCGGCAGGCGGTAGGCGACCACGTCCATGTACGGGATGACGATGTTCAGGCCGGGCTTGAGCGTGCTCTGGTAGCGGCCCAGGCGCTCGACGACCCATTCCTCGCCCTGGGGCACGATGCGCACCCCCTTGAACACGGTGATCAGGACGAACAGGGCGATGGCGATGACGACGATGAGGCTGGTCATGATGCGAAATTCCTTTTAGTGCGGATTCAGGCCCGAATGACCCGGGCGGTGTTCCCTTCGATGGCGGTGAGGCGTACCCGCTCGCCGGCAGCGATCTCGCTGTTGGCGATGCAGACCCATTCCTCGTTGCCGAGGATCGGCTTCTGGAAGCGCACGCGGCCTTTCTGGAACTCCGATACACCAGCCGTCAGCAGCCCCACTTCGCCGATCACGCTTTCGGCGGTCCAGCGCACGTCGGGTTGCTTGCGCCGGAACAGCTTGAACCACAGTGCAGTGGTGACTGACGACATCAGCACCCACAGCAGTACCTGCATATCCAGTTGCAGGCTGGGGGCGGCCAGCGAAATGAGTGATACCAGCACGGCGCCGATGCCGAACCAGAGGATGAAGAACGTCGGCAGGACCAGTTCGAGCAGCATCAGCGCGATGCCGAACACCAGCCAGATCCACCATTGCATTTCCATATGTGTAGCGCCTTCCGGGGGGAGTGCCGAGTTTAAGGTAGCAGGGCGGCACAGGGCCACTTCATGGTGTGAAAGAAAAGTCCGAAATGGCTGTAGGAGTAGCTGCCTTGCGCAAATGTATGAAAATTGCCGCGTTCCCTGTGGGAGCGGGTTCACCCGCGAACACCGGCGAAGCCGGTGCCATGCACCGCGTTGATTTCTTCGCGGGTAAACCCGCTCCCACAGGGATCCGCAGCGCGATGACGGGATTTGTTATCCGCGCAGGTCGAGCGCTGCTGTCAGATCAGGCAGCGAGTCGAAAGCCCGGTCCACCTCCGGCAACGGCGGGCGCTTGAGGATCAGCACCGGCACGCCCAGCTCCCGCGCCACCTCCAGCTTCGGTTCGGTCGCCACGCTGCCGCTGTTCTTGCTGATCAGCACATCGATCTTGCGGCGCAGGAACAACGCCCGCTCATCCTCTATATGGAATGGCCCCCGCGCACCAATCACTTCGCAGCGATCGTTGCCAGGGCACGCCTCCAGCGCCCGCAAGGTCCAGAATTGCTCTGGCGGTATCTCGTCCAGATGCTGCAGCGGCTCACGCCCCAGCGTGAACAATGGCCTGCGAAACGGCTTGAGTGCCCCGATCAAACCTGTCCAGTCCTCGACCTCGCGCCAGTCGTCCCCGGCTTGTGCCTGCCAGGCCGGGCGGCGCAAGGCCCAGCACTGGATACCGGCCATGCTTGCGGCGTTGGCAGCATTGCTGCTGATTTGCGCGGCATAGGGATGGGTGGCATCGATAAGCAACGTGATGCCTGCCTCGCGCAGGTAGTTGGCCAACCCTTCGGCGCCACCAAAGCCGCCGACTCGAACCTGGCATTGCAGGTCCTGCGGCACCCGGCCGATGCCCGCCAGGCTGTAGATGTGCTGCGGGCCCAGACGGCGAGCGATGGCCAGAGCTTCAGTGACGCCGCCCAGCAGCAGGATGCGCCCGTTCATTGCACACCCGCCCGGCCGACGATGCCGCCCTGGCGGTCGATGGCGAACACCTCCACCTGTACCTGCGCCGGCACCACGCTGCGAGCGAAGGCCAGGGCGTGGGCGCACACCGCGTCACCCAAGTGGATGCCGGCGGCATGGGCCAGTGCCAGGGCCTGCTGGCTGGTGTTGGCGGCAATGATCGATGCCTGCAGCGCCTCGTCGGCGCCGATGTCCGCTGCCCAGCCGGCCAGTTGTGGCAGGTCGATGCTGGAGTGGCGGCTGTGCAGGTCCATGTGCCCGGCAGCCAGTTTGCTGATCTTGCCGAAGCCCCCGCAAAGAGTCAGGCGTGGCACCGGCACCTTGCGCAGGTGCTTGAGCACTGCACCGACGAAGTCGCCCATTTCGATCAGGGCTATCTCCGGCAGGCCATAGACGCGGCGCATGGTGTCTTCGCTGGCGTTGCCGGTACAGGCGGCGATATGCGTGTAGCCGTTGGTGTGGGCGACGTCGATGCCCTGGTGGATCGAGGCGATGTAGGCAGCGCAGGAAAACGGCCGCACGATGCCGCTGGTGCCGAGGATCGACAGCCCGCCGAGGATGCCCAGGCGCGGGTTCATGGTCTTCAGGGCCAGTTGCTCGCCGCCCTGCACATTGACCGTGACCTCGAAGCCGCCGGGGTAGCTGCATTCGTCCGCCAAGCGTTGCAGGTGTTCGCTGATCATGCGCCGGGGCACCGGGTTGATGGCTGGCTCACCCACCGCCAGCACCAGCCCCGGGCGGGTCACGGTGCCGACGCCAGTACCGGCGACAAAACGGATGCCCGGTTCGGCCAACAGGCGCACCTGGCTGTAGAGCAGGGCGCCGTGGGTCACGTCCGGGTCGTCGCCGGCGTCCTTGAGCGTGCCCGCTTCGGCACCTTGGTTGGTGAGACGGCAGAACTCCAGGCGCATCTGCACCACCTTGCCCTTGGGCAGGGTGATGCTGACGGCATCGCTGCTCTCGCCGAGCAGCAGCAAGCGTGCTGCCGCCAGGCTGGTGGCGGTGGCGCAACTGCCGGTGGTCAGGCCGCTGCGCAATGGGGCGGGCTGTTCGCGGGTTTCTTCACGCATGGGCGGGTTTCACCACGTCCAGCAAGGTAATCGGCAGCGCCTGGCGCCAAGTGTCGAACGCGCCCAGTGGCTGGGCATGGGCGACATGGATGCGAGTCAGCTCGCCGCCGTGGCGCTCACGGAAATGGGCCAGGGCCAGCTCGCTTTGCAGGGTCACGGCGTTGGCCACCAGCCGGCCACCGGGGCGCAGGTTTGCCCAGCACAGGTCGAGCACACCTTCGCGGGTGACGCCGCCACCGATGAAGACAGCATCCGGTTGCTCCAGGCCTTCCAGCGCCGCCGGGGCCTTGCCGCGGACCAGTTGCAGGCCGGGTACACCCAGCGCATCGCGGTTGTGTTCGATGAAACCCTGGCGGCCTTCGTCGGCCTCGATGGCCAGGGCGCGGCAGGCGGGGTGGGCACGCATCCATTCGATGCCGATCGAGCCGCAGCCGGCGCCCACGTCCCACAGCAGCTCGCCGGGCTGCGGTGCCAGGCGGGCCAGGGTGATAGCACGGACATCGCGTTTGGTCAGCTGGCCGTCATGCCGGAAGGCGCTGTCTGGCAACCCTGCCAGGCGGTGCAGGCGCGGGGCCTCGGGCGTGGCCAGGCACTCGATGGCTACCAGGTTGAGCGCGGCGACGTCGCTGTGCGGCCAGTCCTGGGCGGTGCCGGCCACCTCACGTTCGTTCGCGCCACCCAAGTGTTCGAAGACCCGCAGGCGGCTTGGCCCAAAGCCCCGCTCGCGCAGCTGCATGGCAATTGCTGCCGGGCTGTCGCCGTCGTTGCTCAGCACCAGCAGGCGTGCGCCGCTGTGCAGGTGGGCATTGAGCGTTGCAAGGGGCCGAGCGACCAGCGATACCACCTGCACATCCTGCAGTGGCCAGCCCAGGCGGGCGGCAGCCAGGGCACAGGAGGAGGGCATCGACAGCACGCGCATTTCAGCGGCGGGTAGTTGGCGCGCCAGGCTGGCGCCCACGCCGTAGAACATCGGATCGCCGCTGGCCAGCACGCACACCGGCTCGCCGCGCAGGGCCAGTACCGGGGCCAGCGAGAACGGGCTTGGCCAGCCCAGCCGTTCGCCGGCCACGCAGCGTGGCAGCAAGGCCAGCTGGCGCGGGCTGCCGAAGATCCGCTCAGCGCCCAGCAGCGCGCGCCGGGCCTGCTTGCCCAGGCCGCTGAAGCCGTCTTCGCCGATACCTACTACTGTCAGCCAGGGTGCCATGTATTTCATTCCGCCATTTTTGGGGCCGCTGCGCGCCCCTTCGCGGGCTCGCCCGCTCCCACAAGTGCAGCGCAGCCGTTGAGGGCAGCGTTGGTCCTGTGGGAGCGGGCATGCCCGCGAAGAAGGCGACGCGGTCCTGGATTTCCACTCGATCGTCGATGATGCTCGACCACCGGCTTTTCATGCCGCCGGACAAAGCAGGCATAATACCGCGCCTTCTACACTCAAGCGCATTTTCACAGATTGCCGGACGCCCCATTGACCCAGGCCAATGCCCCCCATGAATCGCCCCGTCCCTCGGCCTGCCCGGGGTTGTGGCGTATCGTCAGTGCCCTTGATGGCGGCATCTGCCGCATCAAGCTGCCGGGCGGCCTGCTGCTGGCCGACCAGGCCGATGCGGTGGCGGCGGCTGCCGAGCGTTTCGCCGGTGGCGTGATCGAAGCCACCAACCGCGGCAACCTGCAGATTCGCGGCATCGGCAGCGAGCATCGCGGCCTGGTCGAGACACTGCTCGCTGCCGGCCTGGGCCCACGTGATGCCGCCGGGGACGATGTGCGCAACCTGATGCTCAGCCCGCTGGCCGGGCATGACCCGGCGATGTTGCTGGACGCTCGGCCGCTGGCTGGGCAGATCCTCGACCTGCTGGAAGGCACCCCGCGTTTTCACCAGTTGTCGGCCAAGTTCGCCGTGCAGCTGGATGCCGGCGAAAACCTGGCCATGCTCGAACACCCCCATGACCTGTGGCTGTCGGCCCTGCGCCTGGAGCAGCAGACCTGGCTGGCGTTTGGCCTGGCGGGTTGCCCGGCAGACGGCAAGGTGCTCGGCGCGGTGCCGGCGGAACAAGGCCTTGCACTGGTGCGTGCGGTACTGGAGCGTTTCCTCGACCTGGCGACCCCGGCACAGTCGCGCATGCGCCAGTTGCTCGAGGTGTGTTCCGTAATCGACTTTATCGACGGGCTCGGCCTGGCCATCCGCCGCGATGCCGCCGTGCTCGCATGGCGGCGTGAACCGCGCAGCGTCTCGTGGCTGGGCGTTCTGCCGCAGGCGCAGGGCCTCGCCTTGGGCGTTGCCCCGCCGCAGGGGCGCCTGACCCCGGCCATGCTGCGTGGCGCTGCGCGCGTCGCCCGTGAACATGGCGATGGCAGCCTTCGCCTGAGCCCCTGGCAAAGCCTGGTGCTGACCAACCTGCAAGCGCAACACATCGACCACGCCCAGGCCGAGTTGTCCGCCTTGGGCCTGCTGTGCCACGACCATGAGCCGCTGGCACGCATAAGCGCCTGTACCGGCGCCAGTGGCTGCGCCAAGGCCCTGGGCGAGACCAAGTCCGACGCCGTCACCCTGGCGGCATTGCTCGGCCCTGGCTTGCCCGGCAGCGTGCACTTGTCCGGTTGCCCCCGATCCTGCGCCGTGGCCCATGTTGCCCCGGCCACCCTGCTGGCCCGCGCGCCGGGCCGTTATGACCTGTACCTGCGTGATGCACGCCAGCCGGGCTTCGGCGCCCTGCGCGCCACCGACCTTACCTTGAATGAAGCAGGCGCCATGCTCGACCTGCCGACGGAGCACCTTGATGATTGACTACATCCGCGATGGTCAGGAGATCTATCGCAACTCCTTCCGGATCATCCGCGAAGAAGCCCGACTCGAGCGGATCCCCGCAGACCTCGAAAAGCTCGCCGTGCGCGTGATCCACGCCTGTGGCATGGTTGACGCCATCGACGGCCTGCAGTTCTCCGAAGGCGCCGGCCGGGCCGGGCGCGAGGCGCTGCTGAACGGCGCGCCGATCCTGTGCGATGCGCATATGGTCGCCGAAGGCATCACTCGCGCCCGCCTGCCCGCCGACAACAAGGTCATCTGCACCCTGCGCGACCCGAGCGTGCCGGGCCTGGCGAAAGACGCCGGCAACACCCGTTCCGCCGTGGCCCTGGAGCTGTGGCGCCCGCATCTGGAAGGCAGTGTGGTGGTGATCGGCAACGCGCCTACCGCACTGTTCTACCTGCTGGAAATGCTCGACGCCGGCGCCCCCAAGCCGGCGTTGATCCTAGGCTTCCCGGTCGGTTTCGTCGGTGCCGCCGAGTCCAAGGCGATGCTCGCCGCCGACAGCCGTGGCGTGCCGTTCGTGATCATGCAGGGCCGCCTGGGCGGCAGCGCGATGGCCGCCGCCGCGGTCAACGCCCTGGCCACGGAGGTGGAATGATGGCGCCGCGTGGACGTCTGCTCGGCCTGGGCGTAGGCCCTGGCGACCCTGAACTGATTACCCTCAAGGCCCTGCGCCTGCTGCGTGAAGCGCCCGTGGTCGGCTACTTCGTGGCCAAGGGCAAGCGCGGTAACGCCTTCGGCATCATCGAGGCGCACCTGCAGCCCGAGCAGACCTTGCTGCCACTGGTCTACCCGGTAACCACCGAAGCGCTGCCGGCGCCGCTGTCCTATGAGCAGGTAATCAGCGACTTCTACGACGAGGCCAGCGTGCAGGTAGCCGAGCACCTGGATGCCGGCCGCGACGTGGCGGTTATCTGCGAAGGCGACCCGTTCTTTTACGGTTCCTACATGTACCTGCACGACCGACTGGCGCAGCGCTACGAGGCCGAAGTGATCCCGGGCGTCTGCTCGATGCTCGGTGGCGCCTCGGTACTGGGCGCGCCGTTGGTATACCGCAACCAGAGCCTGTCGGTGCTGTCTGGCGTGTTGCCGGCCGAAGAGCTCAAGCGTCGCCTGGCCGACGCCGACGCGGCGGTGATCATGAAACTTGGCCGCAACTTCCCCAAGGTGCGCGAAGTGCTGGCTGAACTGGGCCTGGACGGGCGCGCGCTGTATGTGGAGCGGGCGACCATGGCCAACCAGAAGATCGTGCCGCTGGACCAGGTCGACCCACAGTCGTCACCGTACTTCTCGCTGATCATCGTACCGGGTGAAAAATGGCAGGGCTGAACATGCACCAGGCACCGGCGATCGTCATTCTTGGCCAGGGCAGCCTGGCCACGGCGCAGCGTATCCAGCAGTGTTATCCACAAGCATCGATCCATGGGCTGGAAGGCCGGGTCGAGGGTGCCGACCTTTGCTACACCGCGTTCGGCGATACCCTGCGCGAGCTGTACCAGCAGAACACACCGATCATCGCCCTGTGCGCGGCGGGTATCGTCATCCGCAGCCTGGCCAGCTTGCTCAGCGAGAAAGGTGTCGAGCCGCCGGTACTGGCCGTGGCCGAAGACGGCAGTGCCGTAGTGCCGTTGCTCGGTGGCCTTGGCGGTGTGAACGTGATCGCGCGCCAGATCGCTGAAGCATTGGGGGTTGCTGCGGCGATCACCACCAGCGGCGAGCTGCGTTTCGGCACCTGTCTGCTGAACCCGCCGCAAGGCTATGCGCTGGGGGATATCGAACAAGGCAAGCGCTTCGTCTCCGACCTGCTGGCTGGCGAGGCGGTGCGCATCGAAGGTGACGCGCCGTGGCTGCAGCAGGCGCAGTTGCCTGCCAGCGAGGCGGCCCGGCGTACCATCCATGTGGGGCACCAGGCCCGCCCGGCCAGCCGCGACGAGCTGCTGATCCACCCGCGTTCGGTGGTAGTGGGTGTTGCCGGCGGCAGCCTGGCCAGTATCCGTGCGGCATTGCAGCAGGCCGGCATCGCCGAGCCTGCAGTGGCCTGCCTGCTGGCCGACGAGCAAGCCATGGCCGATGGCGCCCTGCACGAAGCGGCACAGGCCCTGGGTGTCGCCTTGCGTTTTGCCGCCAAAGCGCATGATGTGGCGGGCATGGTTGCTGCGGCATTGCCCGCTGCGCAACTGATCGAGGTGGCAGATGTAGTCATCGCGGTGGCGCCTGCCCCGGTCGAGGTGGCGCAGGTTGGCCGTCGTCGGGGTCGCCTGGCGGTCATTGGCCTGGGGCCGGGTGCAGCCGAGCTGATGGTGCCGGCGGTAAAGGCCGAACTGGCGCGGGCCGAGGATGTGCTCGGTTACGAAACCTACGTGCGCATGGCCGGTCCGTTCCGTGACGACCAGGTGCTGCACTGCACCGATAATCGTGAAGAGATGCAGCGTGCCCGGCACGCTTTCGAACTGGCGGCCCAAGGGCGTTCGGTGGTGGTGGTTTCGTCTGGCGACCCAGGCGTGTTCGCCATGGCTGCTGCGGTGCTCGAAGCGTTGCACGAATCGAGCGACCCCGCGTGGCATCGCGTCGATCTCGAGATACTGCCGGGGGTGTCGGCTTCGCTCGCGACAGCCGCGCAGGCAGGCGCGCCGCTGGGGCATGACTTCTGCGTGATGTCGCTGTCGGACAACCTCAAGCCTTGGTCGATCATTGAAAAGCGCCTGGACCTGGCGGCCCAGGCCGACCTGGTGCTGGCGTTCTACAACCCGATTTCCAAGGCCAGGCCACACCAGCTTGGGGTTGCGCTGGAGGTCGTGCGCCGACACCGCGAGGGGAACACGCCTGTAGTCCTTGGCCGGGATATCGGTAGGCCGGGGCAGACGCTGAAGGTCGTCACATTGGCCGAGCTGCTGCCGGAAATGGTCGACATGCGCACCATGGTGTTGGTGGGCTCCTCGACAACCTGCGTGTTTCCTCGCCTGTCGGGTGGAGTGTGGGCCTACACTCCACGTTGGTATCCCTCGGCCTCCTGAATACTTCGGAAACTCTTCAGCGCGTTGCGTATCGCCCGCGCTGGCTAAGGTGGCTGCCCCTGACTCATGGGGCAACCATCAAGGAGTTTCCACATGTCCGAAGCAATACAAGGCACCACCACCAAAGATTCCGCCATCCTGGTCGAAGGCAACCTGCTGGCCTGCGGCGCTGGCATGTCGGCGCAAAGCCGTCATGACGTAAAGAACGCCTTCCACTTTGCCACCCTGGTGGCTGACAAATCCTTCGATGCAGAAAAGCAGAGCAGGGAGTGGTACGAGCGGTTCATCGATGTCATGCGTGATCTTGGCTTTACCATTCCCAAGCGTAGTTTCGAACTGGAAACCTCGGCGGAACTGTCTGTCACCGTAGGCGCTGTCGCTATACGGGCGATCGGTGTGGCGGGGAATGCAATGCTGGCTGGTACCAAGTTGGGTAAGCTGGCCAAGGTGGCCTTCGACAAAATGACCGAAGTCGAAAACGACGCCAAGGTGCTCGACCACAAGCGCAAGAACAAGGCCAGGGGCATGGTCGGCCTGGCCGCCTGCATCGAAACCCAAAACAAGGATGTGGTCATGGTGGTGAGCTGCATCCAGGCCTCTGCCCCGCAACTGGATGACGACATCCTGGGCATCCAGTGGAAGCTGGACAAGACCCACTACTATGCCGGCACGGCGGTACTCACCCTCAACACCTTCGTCTACGACAAAATCCGCGAAACCGTGGAAAACAAACTCGGTGTGCGCAGCGTCGAGAACGTTCTCCAATACGACATCTGAGTGCAAGGCGGCGTTGACGCAACGCCGCCTTGTTCGACTCCTTGTGACGAGGCAACGCAATGGATAAGACAGTTGAACAACTGATGTTGATTGGTGGAACGGCGTTGCTGTATCCCGCGGGAACCGGCCCGATTCAGCGTCAGGCCGCCTTCGACTCGATACTTTACGCGCAGTTGTTGGCCAACAAGAACGCTGGGTCACGCTTTGAAAACTACGACGGCTGGTACGCCGCCTACCTAGATGCATACCGCCAACTGGGCTGGATCAAGCTGGCCAGCACGCATGACCTCAAACAGTTGGGGCAACCCGCGCGTAGCGCGCAGGTTCAGCCACTTGAGGCATGGCTGAAAATACGCTCGATCCGCCACGAGGCCGTGCTGGCCGCGGTAAAGGCGGGCCTGGAACGATCAGCAGCAGGTTTTTGCCACTTGCTGAAATTCAGCGCGCAGGACCAGGCGCAGCGTTCGCAGTTGGTGATCGAGCTTGGCCTGCTCAAACCAGGTCCGGCCCTCGAGCTTTGCAGCATCACCTTGCAAATCGACAAGCCGATCTCGGGCGTCTCGCTGGATCGATTGCTAAGCGAACAACTGCTTCAGGGGGAAGCCGAGTTCAATGCAGTTTCTCTGTTGCTGGATAACGGGCGCTTCCAACACCAGCGTGACGAACTGCAGGCATTGATGAGACTGAAGGATGCCCAGGGTGACTACCGATTCGACCCTCATGCGCCAGCAACAGGAGCACATCATGAGTGAAGCCACGTCTGCCGTGATCGGTGCAGGAATTGTCTCGTTTCTGCCGGGTATTTCCGCGGCGCACAAAACCAAGGTGAAACTGGCCCTGGCGATGGCCGAGCGCGCGACCGAGACGGCGTGCAGGGAAGGGTTGGTCGAGGACTGGTTTGCCTACTACCGCAACCAGCTCAAGTACATGGGCTGGGACGCCGTGTCTGCCGAGCAGCTTCATTGGCCCGACCAGCGCCGCGCCCGGCAGGCCGATCAGGTGCTGGAAACCATCGCGGTAACCGCCGGCGAACATTTTGCCTCGGCCATCGGCATCTCCATGCAGAAGCTGCTGGCCAACCCGTCGGTTCTGCAGGAGCTTGAGCGGCGCGCCTATGAACGCCAGCACTTCCAGTTGTTGCCGTGTGCGCCGGCCGGTGCCAATCGTGTGGATATGGTGCTTTACCATGAGACCGACACGCGCTCGGCCTTCGGCGCGGGCTTCATCAGCCACAAGCGCAGCTACCGGAACGTGCGTGCGGAGTTGATACGTTTCAACCTGTTGGCATTCGAGCACAGCTTCTTGCCCAAGGTGCAGGACCGGGTGGTGCAGGTGTCCATGCAGCGTGTTCTGGATTACGCCCTCTAGGAGGTCAGGTAGCCCTTGATTCCGGTGAAGATGATCTGCGCCGCCAGGGCGCAGACGAACAGCCCCATCAGGCGGCTGACGATCTGCAGGCCCTGGTCGCCGAGGATGCGCTCGATACGGTGTGACAGGTACAGCACCAGGCCGACGGTGAAGCTGGCCAGGGCTATGCTGATGATGGCCAGCAGCTTGTCGTCCCAATGCGGGTGGCCGACGCCCATTACCAGCAGTGCCCCGATGGTGCCGGGGCCAACGGTGAGCGGGATGGTCAGCGGTACGATGGTGACGTCCTGCTGCACGTTGTCGGCCTGTACTGCGGATTTGCCTTGAGCCATGCCCAGTGCCGAGATGAACAGCACGCTGCCCGCGCCGATGCGGAAAGCGTCGGCGGTGATGCCGAAGATGCCGAAGATCGCCCGCCCGAACAGGTACAGCAGGACACTGGCGACGAGCGCGGCAATAGCCACCTTCCATGCCAGCTGCTTGCGCTCTTTGCTGGAGTGGCCGCGGGTCAGGCTGATGAAGCACGACAGCACGAAGAACGGGCTGTAGAGCACGAGCATTTTCAGGTAGACGCTGAACAACTCATGGAGCATGGGGGCTAGTCCAGGCAGTTATGGCTGGGCAGAGTTTATCAGCAGATTCTATTGATAGCCTGTGCCGGCCTCTTCGCGGGTGAACCCGCTCCCACAGGTACTGCACAAGGCCTGAAGGCAATGCTATCCCTGTGGGAGCGGGTTCACCCGCGAAGAGGCCGGCACAGGCGCCTCAGATCAGGAAGTATGCGCGGGATCCACCTTGGCTTCCCGCTGATTGGCCCAGTACTGGATCAGCTCTCGCAACTGTGACAATTCCACCGGCTTGGCCATGTGCCCATCCATGCCCGCCAGGCGGGCGCGTTCCTTGTGTTCAGCAAGTATGTGCGCAGTCAGCGCCACCACCGGGGTGCGCTGGCGCTGGTTGGCGGCTTCCCAGGCGCGCAGCTGCTGGGTGGCCGAGAAACCGTCCAGTATCGGCATTTCGCAGTCCATCAGCACCAGGTCATAGTGCTGCGCCTTCATCGCCTGCAAGGCCTCTTCGCCATTGCTGGCGGTGTCGGGCTCGAGGTTGAGCTTGCCGAGCATGCCGCGGATCACCTTGGTCGAAATGCTGTTGTCCTCGGCGACCAGCACGCGGAAGTCGCCGGGCAGGTCTAGTGCCTGGGGGCTGCCGGGCAAACTGGGCGGTACGGCTTGCTCGCGGCCGCGTTGGGCCAGCTCTTCGGCCAGGGTGGTTTTCAGCGTGTAGCCGGCCACCGGCTTGGCGAGGATCCGCTTGACCCCGGCGTTGCGCGCAATGACCTTGCTCGGCGCATTGCTGATGCCGGTGAGCATCACCACCAGGATGTCGTGGTTCAGGCTCGGGTCTTCCTTGATCTTGGCGGCCAGCTGCATGCCGGTCATGCCTGGCATGTTCTGGTCCAGCAGCACGGCATCGAAGTAGTCGCGCAGATGAGCCTTGGTGCGCAGCAGGGCCAGGGCTTCCTTGCCCGACGGGACCGCGCTGACGTTCATGCCCCAGGCGCTGCACTGCTGTACCAGCACCTTGCGGCAGGTGTCGTTGTCGTCCACCACCAGCACGCGGGCATCGCGCAGCGGGCTGTCGAGGTCTGCCGGTGGCTGTTCCAGGCGCGAAGGGTCCAGTGGCAGGGTCAGCCACAGGGTGTTGCCCATGCCGGTGCTGCTCTTGATGCCGAACTCACCCTGCATCAGGCCAATCAGCTGCTTGGCGATGACCAGCCCCAGGTGGCCGCCCAGCTTGTTGCTGGAGAGGAAGTGATGGCTGTGCAACTCGGCCTGTAGCAGGGCTTCGCGGTCAGCGGCGGGCAACGGTTCGCCGCTGTCCTGCACGGCGATGCGCAGGCGCGGTACCTCGCCGCGCTGGTCCAGCGCCACTACCAGCAGGATCTCGCCCTGGCTGGTGTTTTTCAGGGCATTCTCCAGCAGGCTCGACAAGGCCTGGCGCAGGCGCGTCGGGTCGCCGCTGATCACCCGTGGTACCTGTGGCTGGGTGAAGCTGATCAGTTCGATGTTCTGTTGTTCGGCCTTGGCGCGGAAGATGTTCAGGCAATCCTCGATCAGGGCGTTGAGGTCGAACTGCACATCATCGAGTTCGATCTGCCGGGATTCCAGCTTGGAAATGTCGAGAATCTCGTTGATCAGCGTGAGCAGTTCGTTGCCGGCGCTGTGAATGGTCTGCACGTAGTCGCGCTGCTTGACCGACAGCGGCGTGCCCAGCAGCAGCTCGGTCATGCCCAGCACACCGTTCATGGGGGTGCGGATTTCGTGACTGATCTTGGCCAGGAACTCAGCCTTGGCGTTGATCTCGGCATCGCTGGCGGCCAGGGCGCGGCTGGCGCTGAAGCGCTCCTCGCTCATGCGTCGCAGACGTTCGCTGACTGCCAGGTTGAGCAGCAGGCCGCTGGCCACGGTCAGGCCCAGCAGGATGCACAGCAGCCAGGGTGTCGAGGTACGAGTCAGGCCCAGCAGTGCCGGCAGCAGCACCAGGCCACCGAGGTTGAACACCACCATGGCCAGGCTGAACAGGCGTGCTGGCGCATAGCCCTTGTACCAATGGTAGCTGCTGACCAGCAGCATGCTCACGCTGCCCAGGGCCATCAGGGCGTAGGTCATCAGGTTGAGCGGCAGGGTGTCGACAAACAGCAGCACCAACCCGCTCACCCCGGCCACCAGCATCTCGCCCTGCAGCAGGCGGTTGAGCCGTGGCGAGTTGCATGGCGAGAAGAAATGCTGGGTGAAACACAGCCCGGCCAGGCCGGCCAGGACCAGTGTCAGGTATGCGGCGGGTGTTTGCGCGCTATGCCACACGTGCCACCAGGGGCCGCTGAGGTTCAGCAGGATCAGGCCGCTGAGCAGCATCAGGCCGTGGTACAGCGCCAGTATCAGGGTGGTGTTGGAGCGGCTGTAGAGGAAGCGGATCAGGTTGTGCAGGATCAGCATCACCAGCCCGCCGAAAAGCATGCCGAACAGCAGTGGCTGGCGCTGGTCGGAGGCTGCCACGGCTGCAGGCTCCAGGCTGATGGCCGGGCGTAGCTGGTGTTCGGAAACCAGGCGCAGGTAGATATCCAGGGGTTGCTTGCTGTTGGGCAGGGGCAATACATGGTCGCTGCCGCGCAGGGTCGGGCTGGCATTGCCGGCCTGGCGCCCATGGTGCAGCTGACGCAGAAGCTGGTCGCCCTCGAGGGCGTAGAGGTCCAGGCCGGAAAGGTCTGGGGCGAAAACCCGCAGCAGTTGTTCCTGCTCGCCGGGGTCCAGGCGGTAGTGCAACCACAGGGCCTGTTCCGCAGGTGCGGCATCCAGGTCGGCAAGTACCAGCGGGCTGAACTGGTTGCGATAACGCTCGGAACGCACGTCGCTCAGTTGCAGGTTGGCCTGTTCGTCGAGCAGAACGGCCCAGCCTCCGTCCTGTTCGGCCGCAGCCGGGAACATGCAGAGCAAGGTCAGCAAGCTGACGATCAGAGCTGAGGCAATCCGAAGCCGACGCACTACGAGATCCCTTCTTAGCCAAGGTGCCGGGTATTAACTATGCGCGGCGCGCCAAGTCGAAGGCAAGGCCCCTCGGGGCCCTGTCGACGAGCCGGATGCCGCAGGCGCAAGATGCTGGGCGCGCTGCGGCAGTCCGGTACCACTTACTGCTGGTGCTCACCGCGTTCGCGGGCGATGGCCCGGTAGCCGATGTCGGTGCGGTAGAAGCTGCCGTTCCAGCTTACTTCCTTGGCAAGGCGGTAAGCCTGCTGCTGCGCGTCGGCAACAGTGCTGCCCATGGCGGTAGCACACAGCACACGCCCACCGTTGGTGGTCACCTTGCCATCCTTGAGTGCGGTACCGGCATGGAACACCTTGCCTTCGATTTTCGCGGCAGCGTCCAGGCCGTTGATCACGTCACCCTTGGCGTAGTCGCCCGGGTAACCGCCGGCAGCCAGCACAACGCCCAGGCTCGGGCGCGGGTCCCACTGTGCTTCGACCTTGTCCAGTGCCTTGGCGAAGGCTGCCTCGACCAGCAGCACCAGGCTCGACTCCAGGCGCAGCATGACCGGCTGGGTCTCCGGGTCGCCGAAGCGGCAGTTGAACTCGATGACCTTGGGGTTGCCCGCCTTGTCGATCATCAGGCCGGCGTAGAGGAAGCCGGTGTAGACGTTGCCTTCCTCGGCCATGCCGCGCACGGTCGGCCAGATCACCTGGTCCATCACGCGCTGGTGCACTTCGGCGGTGACTACCGGGGCAGGGGAGTAGGCACCCATGCCGCCGGTGTTCGGGCCGGTGTCCTGGTCGCCGACGCGCTTGTGGTCCTGGCTGGTGGCCATGGGCAGCACGTTCTGGCCGTCGACCATGACGATGAAGCTGGCTTCCTCGCCGTCGAGGAACTCCTCGATGACCACGCGGGAACCTGCATCGCCGAAGGCGTTGCCGGCCAGCATGTCACGCACGGCGGCTTCGGCTTCTTCCAGGGTCATGGCGACGATCACGCCCTTGCCCGCGGCCAGGCCGTCGGCCTTGATCACGATCGGCGCGCCTTTTTCCTGCAGGTAGGCCAGCGCTGGCTCGATTTCGGTGAAGTTCTGGTAGTCGGCGGTCGGGATCTTGTGACGCGCCAGGAAATCCTTGGTGAAGGCTTTGGAACCTTCCAGCTGGGCCGCGCCCTTGGTCGGACCGAAGCAGTCCAGGCCGCGGCTGCGGAACAGGTCGACCACACCGATGACCAGGGGGGCTTCCGGGCCGACGATGGTCAGGTCGACGTTCTTCTCGGCGAAGTCAGCCAGTTGCTCCAGGGCGCACACATCGATGGCAACGTTCTCGCACTTGGCTTCAATGGCGGTGCCGGCGTTGCCCGGTGCAACGAAGACTTTCTCGACGCGTGGGTCCTGGGCGACTTTCCAGGCCAGGGCGTGCTCACGGCCGCCGCTGCCGATGATCAAAACTTTCATGTCAAAACCTCGATTCAGGTGATCCTGAGGCTTACGGCGAACTCTGTGGGAGCGGGCGTGCCCGCGAATGCGGCGGTGCATGCACCATCGTATTCGCGGGCACGCCCGCTCCCACAGGATCGCCGCCTGCCCGGGATCCGCGTAATTAGTGGCGGAAGTGGCGCATTCCGGTGAAGACCATGGCGATGCCGGCTTCGTCAGCGGCAGCAATCACCTCGGCATCACGCATCGAACCACCCGGCTGGATCACGGCGCTGATACCTACTTTAGCCGCATTGTCGATGCCGTCGCGGAACGGGAAGAACGCATCCGACGCCATGACTGCGCCCTGCACTTGCAGGCCGGCATGCTCGGCCTTGATTGCAGCAATGCGCGCGGAGTTGACGCGGCTCATCTGGCCGGCGCCGACGCCGATGGTCTGGCGCTGCTTGGCGTAGACAATGGCGTTGGACTTGACGAACTTGGCCACTTTCCAGGCAAACACCAGGTCGTGGATCTCTTGCTCGGTCGGCGCACGCTTGGTGACGATCTTCAGGTCATCGGCAGTGATCATGCCGATATCGCGGCTTTGTACCAGCAGGCCACCGTTGACACGCTTGAAGTCCCAACCGGCTGCGCGCTCGGCTGGCCACTCGCCGCACTCCAGCAGGCGTACGTTCTGCTTGGCGGCAACCACGTCGCGCGCGGCCTGGGAGATTTTCGGGGCGATGATCACTTCGACGAACTGGCGGTCGACGATGGCCTTGGCGGTTTCGCCGTCCAGTTCGCGGTTGAAGGCGATGATGCCGCCGAACGCCGACTCGGTGTCGGTGGCGTAGGCCAGGTCGTAGGCCTTGCGGATGCCGCCTTCGTCCTCAGGTACCACGGCCACGCCGCACGGGTTGGCGTGCTTGACGATAACGCAGGCCGGCTTGACGAAGCTCTTCACGCACTCCAGTGCGGCGTCGGTGTCGGCAACGTTGTTGAACGACAGTTCCTTGCCCTGCAGCTGAATAGCGGTGGAAACGCTGGCTTCGCCTTTCTTCGCTTCTACGTAGAACGCCGCGCTCTGGTGCGGGTTCTCGCCGTAGCGCATTTCCTGGGCCTTGACGAACTGGCTGTTGAAGGTGCGCGGGAACTCGCTGCGGCCTTCAGTGCTCAGGGTCTCTTTGGCCTGGTCGATGGTGCCCATGTAGTTGGCGATCATGCCGTCGTAGGCAGCGGTGTGTTCGAACGCCTTGAGCATCAGGTCGAAGCGCTGGGCGTAGGTCAGGCCACCGGCCTTGAGGCCTTCGACGATACCGGCGTAGTCGCTGGCGTTGACCACGATGGCCACGTCCTTGTGGTTCTTGGCAGCTGAACGGACCATGGTCGGGCCGCCGATGTCGATGTTCTCGATGGCGGTCGGCAGGTCACAGCCAGGCTTGGAGATGGTCGCTTCGAACGGGTACAGGTTGACCGCTACCAGGTCGATCGGCTTGATGCCGTGCTCGTTCATGATGGCGTCGTCGGTGCCGCGACGGCCGAGGATGCCACCGTGGATTTTTGGGTGCAGGGTCTTGACCCGGCCATCCATCATTTCGGCGAAGCCGGTGTAGTCGGCCACTTCCACCGCGTTGACGCCGTTGTCCTTGAGCAGCTTGTAGGTGCCGCCGGTGGACAGGATCTCGACACCGAGCTGCTGCAGCTCACGGGCGAATTCGAGGATACCGGTCTTGTCGGAGACGCTGATCAGGGCGCGGCGGACTGGCAGGCGGGTAGTCTGGTCGGTCATTTCGGGTTCCAATAACGCGGTGGAGTCAGCAAAAAAGGCGCCTCTGTTCAGGGAGCCGCCTTTTCTGGTTGGGATTCTGGCTTACAACAAGTCGTACTGCTTGAGCTTCTTGCGCAGGGTACCTCGGTTCAGCCCGAGCATCTCGCTGGCCTTGGTCTGGTTGCCCTTCACGTAGTTCATCACGCTTTCGAGCAGGGGCGCCTCGACTTCGGAGAGCACCAGGTTGTACACGTCCGTCACGGTCGCGCCTTCCAGGTGGGCGAAGTAGTTGTGCAGCGCCTTCTCGACGCTGTCGCGAAGGGTCTGGCCCTCTTCGCTCGGCGTGTTGAGGTGCTGTTTCAGGTTGGCGTTGTCGCTCACGGGCGTTGTTCCACTCACAAATGTCTCGGTCATCATCGTCATGCGGCCACCCCTTGTCCGTCCTCTGTCTCAAGGCTCTGTCGACGTTCGCTGAAAAACGCGCGAACGTTGGCGCACTGCGCTTGTGTGTCTTCCAAAGCGTTGAACCGGGAGCGAAACTCCTTGCCGCCGGGTCGTGTTGCCAGGTACCAGCCAACGTGCTTGCGGGCGATACGTACGCCCATCACATCGCCATAGAAGGCATGCAGCGCGGCCAGGTGCTCCAGCAGGATGCGTTCCACTTCGTCCAGCTGCGGCGCTGGCAGGTGTTCGCCAGTGCGCAGGTAATGCTCGATCTCGCGAAAGATCCATGGCCGCCCCTGGGCGGCACGGCCGATCAACAGGCCATCGACCCCGGTGGCGTCCAGCACCGCCCGGGCCTTTTCTGGCGAGGTGATATCGCCGTTGGCGAAAACCGGGATCGACACCGCCTGCTTGATGGCAGCGATGGTGTCGTATTCGGCTTCGCCGGTGTACAGGTCGGCGCGTGTGCGGCCATGCACCGCCAGCGCCTGGATGCCGGCCTGCTCGGCGATCCTCGCCACGTTCAGGCCGTTCTTGTTCGCCCGGTCCCAACCGGTGCGGATCTTCAGGGTCACCGGAACGTCCACGGCGCCGACCACGGCGTGGAGAATCTCGCTGACCAAGGCTTCATCTCTCAATAAAGCAGAGCCTGCGGCTTTGTTGCAGACTTTTTTTGCCGGGCAGCCCATGTTGATATCAATGATCTGGGCACCTGCTTCGACGTTGGCCTTCGCCGCCGCTGCCATCATCTGCGCATCACCACCGGCGATCTGCACCGAGCGTGGCTCGGGATCACCTTCATGGATGCGGCGCAGGCTCGACTTGCGGCTGTTCCACAGGCTCATGTCGCTGGAGACCATTTCCGACACCACCATGCCGGCACCCAGGCGCTGGCAAAGTGTACGGAAAGGCTGATCCGTGACCCCGGCCATGGGCGCGAGGATCAGGTTGTTACGTAGTGTGTATGGGCCGATGCGTACCGCCGACATAGGTGATCCCTGTTGTGGGGCCGAATCTTGGAGTTCGAAAAAGGGTTGGCATGATACCCGCTCTCGATGACCGGATAAAGATGGATTTGGATAAAATCTGAACAGTTGTCGGCTTATGACTTTTGGTACGGATGAGGCCCCAGGACCTTGCGCGGCCCCTGTAGGAGCGGGCGTGCCCGCGAAGCAGGCGGCGCAATGGATGGCACGGGCTTCGCCCGTGTTCGCGGGCACGCCCGCTCCCACAGGGTTGGTGGCTATTCCGGCGAACGGAAGCTCAGGCTGTAGTTCACTGCCTTTGGCCCCGGGTCGAGGATGTCCAGGGCGATATGGATCGGAGTCTGGCTGGGCATTTCGCCACGTCCGGCCAGTTCGCCCGACAGGTACTCGCTGGGCTTGAAGCGCCGGCTGGCGATCAGCTGGCCGTTGAGATCGGCGAAGCGCAGCTCCAGCAGCGGGAAAGGCTGGGCGAACGGCGCGCGGTTGTAGATGATCGCATCGACGATCAGCGCGCCCTTGAAGTCCGGGTGGCTGCGTACCACCAGGTTGCTGCTCTTGATTCGGGCGATATCGACACGGGTCGGCACCTCGCAGCCGACCAGCGGGCAGACTTGCTGGAAGAGCGGCCGATATTGGTCCTGGCGGGCCATTTCGTCGAAATGGAACCACACGTACTGGAACGCCAGCAAGCCAGCGGCCAGCAGTGTCAGGAAGCCCCACAACAGGCGCTTGCCCCAGTTGGGTGCGGGCTTTTCCCAGCCCAGCTGCAGCGGGTCGTCGACCACGTCGACCAGCGGCTCCTTGCGCGCCGGGCGCTCGGCTTTGCCGGCAAGGCCTGGTTCCAGGCGTTCGCCGGGTAGCGGCTCGACAGGCTCGTCATCGCGCGCTGACAGGCGCAGCTCCAGCGGCTCGTCATCGCGGGCGCTCAGGCCCAGTATGGGGGCTTCATCATCGCTGGCTCTCAGCGGTTCGTCGAATTCAGGGTGGTCAGCGATTTCGGCGGCATGGCGTACCGGCGGCTCGTCGTCGATGTCCAGGTCCAGATTGCCGCTTAATGTCGGCTCGGTACGCTCGCCAGGCGCGGGTTCCAGATTCAGCTCCAGGGGCTCCGGCTCCCGCAGCACGGGTGCGGGTTCAATCTCCGGTTGCGGTTCGAACGGCTCATCGGTAGCCGTACCGAACAGGTCGTCGGCATGTTCGTCCGGGTGCAGTTCGTCACGCCGCGCCTGCAAGCCGTCATCCTGGCTTGCCGGGCGAGCCGTGGCCGGTTGGCCGCGGCGTTCCAGGCGCTCCAGCTCCATGTCGAGATCTAGCGCTTCCAGCGCCTGGGAGGTAAGTGCCCAGTCCTCGTCCGGGGTGATGCCCGGCGCGCTGGCGACAGGCTCGGGTTCGATCGCCGGTTCGATCGCCTCGACCGGCGGCTCGGCAGGGGCAGCTGGCATCGGCGCCGTCACCGCAGGGGCGCTGGCTCCGCTGGCGCGGTTCTGCTCCAGCAGCTGCCTGGCGGCGTTGAACACCTGCAAGCAGTGGCCGCAGCGCACTACGCCGCGGGCCACACTCAACTGGTGATGGGTGACGCGAAAGCTGGTCTGGCAATGCGGGCACTGGGTGACGAAACTGTCGGTCATGCGGCGATCCGGGAGCTGTGCAGAAAAGTATTCTAGGCCTGCTTAACGGCGGCGACCACTGATGCGCACCCAGCCGTCGCGCACGACGATCGGGTCCAGCTCGAAGTCGGCGGCATACGCGGCGGCAACTTCCTCACCTTGCTCGGCGAGGATACCCGACAGCGCCAGCAGGCCACCTGGGCGGACCAGGCCGGACAGTTGCGGTGCCAGCGACACCAGCGGGCCGGCGAGGATGTTGGCGACCAGTACATCGGCCTGCATGGTCGGCATGTTCTCGGGCAGGTACAGCGCCAGCTTCTCGTCGGCGATGCCGTTGCGCTGGGCGTTGTCGCGCGAAGCCTCGATCGCCTGCACGTCGATATCGGTACCGACCGCCTCACGGGCGCCCAGCAGCAGCGCGGCGATGGCCAGGATGCCCGAACCGCAGCCGAAGTCCAGCACCTGGGTGCCTTCGAGCTGCTGGCCGTCGAGCCATTCCAGGCACAGGGCAGTGGTGGGGTGCGTGCCGGTACCGAACGCCAGGCCTGGGTCGAGCAGCAGGTTCACCGCGTCCTGTTCCGGGGCCTCGTGCCAGCTGGGCACGATCCACAGGCGGCGGCCGAAGCGCATCGGCTGGAAGTTGTCCATCCAGCTACGTTCCCAATCCTGGTCCTCGATCACCTCGGCCTGGTGCTCGGGCAGCTCGGCGCCAGTCAGCAGGCGCAGGTGGGAGAACACCTGCTCGGGCTCGGCATCGGCCTCGAACAGGGCCAGCAGGTGGGTATGCGACCACAGCGGAGTGGTGTTGAGGTCTGGTTCGAAGATCGGTTGATCCTCGGCATCCATGAACGTGACCGAGACGGCACCCACTTCGAGCAGGGCGTCTTCGTAGGTTTCGGCTTGTTCCGGGCTGATGGCCAGGCGTACTTGCAGCCAGGGCATGGCGGGCACCTTTGGTAAATCGACAGGGGCAGCCCAAGGCTGCGCGAAGGCTGGCAGTTTACGCGAGTGCGGGGGATTTGTGGATCGGGGCTGCTTTGCAGCCCATTCGCAGCACAAGGCTGCTCCTACAGGAGGTCGCATACCCCGGTAGGAGCAGCCTTGTGCTGCGAATAGGGCGCGAAGCGCCCTCAGAATGCATCAGACAAAACAGAGCGAAAGCGACTCAGCTATATAAGCAGGCTTCTCTTCACCATCGATCTCCAGCGTGGCAATCGCCTTGAGCAACCACTGCCCCGGCCTCTTCTCCGTCACCTCGGCCAGATCCACCTTGAGCCGGACCTGGCTGTCGACCTTGACCGGCTGGATGAACCGCACGCTGTCCAGGCCATAGTTCACCACCATCTTCAGCCCTTCCGGAAGGACCAGGATGTCCTCGATCAGCTTCGGAATCAGCGACAACGTCAGGAAACCGTGGGCGATCGTGCTGCCAAACGGGGTCTTTGCCGCCTTTTCGGGGTCGACGTGGATGAACTGGAAATCTCCCGTTGCTTCGGCGAACAGGTTGATGCGCTGCTGGTCGATCTTCAGCCAGGCCGAGTGGCCCAGTTCCTTACCAACGTACTGCGAAAGCTCTGTAACCGGTACATGGGGCATCGCGGACTCTCCGAGTTGTAAGTTGGTACGAAAGTGCAAGATCAGCACGACGAACCGTTTCAGTCAAGTTGCGCGCTTTTCGACGAATATCGGTATGTGGCGGCACATGCTTATAATGGCGGCCATGCTCGAGGGAGATGCTTATGCTGTTGCGTGGTTTGACCTGGCTGGTGCTGTTCCAGCTGCTGGGGACGGCAATCAACCACCTGTTGGTGCCGTTTCTGCCGGGGCCGATCATCGGCCTGTTGCTGCTGTTGTTCTTCCTCATGGCCCGTGGTGAGGTGGGCAAGCCGCTGAACGAGGCCGCCAGCAGCCTGCTGCGTTACCTGCCGCTGTTGCTGGTGCCGCCAGCGGTGGGGGTGATGGTGTATGCCAAGGATATTGCCGCCGACTTCTGGGCCATTGCCGGTGCCTTGCTGATCTCCTGCCTTGTGACCCTGGTGTTCGTCGGCGTGTTGATGCAAAAGCTCATCCACCGCCAGGGCCGACGCGAGGAGCAGCCATGATGCTCGACTGGCAAGGCGCACTGGATGCGGTCGTTCATCATCCGTTGTTCGGTATCGGCATCACGCTTGGGGCCTACCAGGTGGTACTGGCGGCCTACGAGAAGACCCGCTGGATCTTCCTGCAGCCGGTACTGGTATCGATGCTGCTGGTGATCGGCGTGTTGCTGGTGTGTGGCATCGACTACAGCGAATACCGCAAGAGCACCGAAATCATGAACATCCTGCTGGGGCCTGCCACCGTGGCCCTGGCCGTGCCGCTCTACCTCAACCTGCGGCGTATCCGGCAGCTGTTCTGGCCCACATTTACTACGCTGGTAGTCGGAGGCCTGTTCGCCACGCTGTGCTGCCTGTTGCTGGGCTGGTGGTTCGGTGCCGAGCACATGATTCTCATGACCATGGCGCCGAAGTCGGTGACCTCGCCAATCGCCATGCTGGTGGCCGAGCAGATTGGCGGCGTGGCGGCCCTGGCTGCGGTGTTCGTGTTGATTACCGGGGTGATCGGAGCAATCTTCGGTCCGGCGCTGCTGAGCCGTTTTGGCGTGCATAGCCCCGAGGCGCGCGGCATGTCGCTGGGCGTGACGGCACACGCGGTGGGCACTTCGGTGGCCCTGCAGGAAAGTGACGAATGCGGCGCCTTTGCCGCGCTGGCGATGAGCCTGATGGGGGTGGCCACGGCGGTATTCCTGCCGCTGGCGGTCAGCCTGGTGGCTTGAGGACTTGTGATGACGCTACCGCTGTTTCCTCTCAATACCGTGCTGTTTCCTGGTTGTTTCCTCGATTTGCAGATTTTCGAGGCGCGCTACCTGGACATGATCGGGCGCTGCATGAAGCGGGGCGAAGGTTTTGGTGTGGTATGCATCCTGGAAGGCGAGCAGGTTGGCAAGGCGCCGCCAGTGGTCGCCTCGATCGGCTGCGAGGCAGTGATCCGTGACTTCGTGCAGCAGGATAACGGCTTGCTGGGTATCCGCGTGGAAGGTGTGCGACGCTTCAATCTGGATAGCACCGAGGTGCAGAAGGACCAGTTGCTGGTAGGGCAGGTGCAATGGTTGCCGGAGCAGGTGGACAGCCCGTTGCTCGAGGTGGATGAAGATCTGCTGGCGTTGCTGGTGGCCCTGGGCGAGCACCCGATGGTCGAAGCCCTGGACATGCCGCGCCCGGTGGACGGGCGCCAGGCGTTGGCCAACCAGCTGGCGTACCTGCTGCCGTTCATGGAGGAGGACAAGCTGGATTTGCTCAGCCTCGACTCGCCACAGGAGCGGTTGGGCGAGATCCAGAAGCTGCTGGAGCGGATTCAGGGTGAATTGTTTGCCTGATCAGCCTTCACTGCCTGTGCCGGCCTCTTCGCGGGCTCGCCCGCTCCCACAGGTACTGCCTCAGGCTTGAGAGCGACGCTATCTCTGTGGGAGCGGGCAGGCTCGCGAAGAGGCCGGTACTGGCGACATCAATACTGATACCGCAGCAAAGCCTGCGGCAGCGCATGCATGGCAAAGAACGCCAGCAACGCGACACACGCCGGCAACACCAGCCACCACACCCGCAGTGGCAGTGCCGGCAGGGTCTGGTGACGCTGCGCCAGTGCCAGGCTGAGCGCGCACACACAGCATGCCAGCAAGGCCCCGGCGAGGATGTCAGTCGGCCAGTGCGCGCCCAGATACACCCGTGACAGGGCAATCGCCAGCGCCGGAATGCAGCCCAGCATTACCCAGGTCAGGCGCATCCGCGGCGGCTGCCCGCGCCCGGCCAGTACCGCCATTACCAGGAAGAACGCAAACGACGCCGAGCTGTGCCCGCTGGGCATGCTGTAGCTGGTCAGCGGGTCACTCAGCACTTCGGGGCGGGCGCGCGCGAACAGCCACTTCAGCGTGCCATTGGCAAATGCCGTACCCATCAGCGCGCCCGCGGCGAACATCGCATGCCGCCACTGCCGGGCAAGCAGCAACAGGCCCGTCAGCAGGCCGCCGAGGAATAACTGGGTGCGGAAGTCGCCCAGCCGGGTCACCAGCACCACGGCGCCATCGATGGCCTGGCTGCGGTGCTCCTGCACCAGTGTCATCACGCCCTGGTCGAACTCGTGCAGGTAGGGCCAGCCGAGGAATACCCCGGCCAAGGCAAGGAAACTCATGCCGGCGATCAGCCGGGTGCCGTGGCGTTGATCGCGAATGCTGGTGTTCAGGCTCAGCCCGATGATGACTGCCAGGGTGCCGGCGATGATCCCGGCGTCCAGCCAGAACCCTTCCGGCAAGGGCAGACGCATGGCTGCGCCGGTAGCCCAGCCGGGCAGCAAATAAGCCACCGCCCAGCCGGCACCGGCCACCAGGCTGACGGCGATGAAGCGCGGCAGCGGCATGTCGAACATGCCGGCGACCATCGGCAGCATCGGCCGCAACGGCCCTATGAAACGCCCTACCAGCAGGCTGGCGATGCCGTAGCGCTGGAAATAGGCCTCGGCGCTGCCTATCCATTCCGGATGGTGGCGCAGCAGGGGCAAGCGGCGAATGTTCTGGTGGAAGTACTTGCCCACCGTGTACGACAAGGCATCGCCAACCAGGCCACCGAGAAAGCCCAGCAGGAGGGTTTCGCCCAGACTGAAGGTGCCGCTGCCGGCCAGTACCGCAACCGCGAACAGTAGTACGGTGCCTGGCACGATGATGCCGGCAATGGCCAGGCACTCGATGCAGGCCACCAGGAATATTGCCAGGCCAAGCCACTGCGGGTTGGCGCTGAGCCAGCCAGTCAGGCTGTCGAGCCATTGGCCCATGGTTCAGCTTCCTTGTTCGAGAATGAAGAAGTCGCGGCCTTCGACTTGGCCACGACGTAACGGGTTCCGCGTGCAGAAACGGGCGTACTCGGCATCGACGAAACGGTAGGGCAGGTGCTCGTCGCGGCCATGCGGGATGCCCAGGCGGGCAGCCTGGATCACCCGTGGCACGGCGTTGCCGCAATCTTCCACGTACAGGCGCTCGGCATCGAAACGCTGGGCATCCCAGTGCGGCACCTTCAGGCCCAGCGCCCGGCACAGCAAGGTCTGGCCGGCGCACAGTCGCTCGACGGGGCGCAGATTGCCGCTGGCATCGGGGTTGTTCAGTTGCATCTGCGCCAGGCTGTTCGGCCCTGAACGGGCGTCCTGCCAAGGATAGGCCGACTTGATCAGCACGGCGTTGCCTGGCCCGTGGGCGCTGAAGTTCAGCGAGTCGCCGCCGCGCGCGTAGTACATATAGATATGCCCGCCATCGAGGAACAACGCCTTGCGTTTCTCGGTGTAGCCGAGCGAGGCGTGGCTGCCCTTGTCGGTGAGGTAGTAGGCCTCGGTCTCGATGATGCGCGCGGCCAACCATAGGTCGCCGTGGCGATGGCGGATGACCTTGCCCAGCAAGGCCTTGGCCAGGGTTTGGGCATCGCGGTCGAAAAAGCTGTCGGGCAAGGCTGGCATGCGGGCGGTTCGCGGTTGGGGAGGCGGGGATGATAGCAATGAATGGCTTAATCGAGGCTGAATCAAGAGTGATGTTGGCAGGGTCGGCCTCTTCGCGGGTAAACCCGCTCCCACAGGGAATTTACAAGGCTCGAGTCATGCAACCCCTGTGGGAGCGGGTTTACCCGCGAATAGGCCGCAGTAGGAGCAAGAAATTTCGTTAAGCGCAGTTACATCTTTCCTGCACAATGCCCCCAGCCATTTTCTACCATCCGCCACCCGCCGCTGGGCGTACACCTGCGCGCCAGTTATAATCAGCCGATTTCCCCTTCGCCAAGACACCGAACCCATGACTGAGTCCGTTCTTGACTATATGACCCGCCTGGGTCGCGCTGCCCGAGAGGCTTCCCGGGTGATCGGTCGTGCCAGCACCGCGCAGAAGAACCGCGCCCTGCAAGCTGCCGCCGACGCACTGGACGCCGCTCGTGCCGAGCTGACTGCTGCCAACGAGCTGGACCTGGCCGCGGGCCGCGCCAACGGCCTGGAGCCTGCGCTGCTCGATCGCCTGGCGCTGACCCCGGCGCGTATCGACGGCATGATCACCGGCCTGCGCCAGGTGGCCAGCCTGCCGGACCCGGTCGGTGCCATTCGCGACATGAGCTACCGCCCATCGGGTATTCAGGTCGGCAAGATGCGCACGCCGCTGGGGGTGATCGGGATCATCTACGAATCGCGCCCGAACGTGACCATCGATGCCGCCAGCCTGTGCCTGAAGTCTGGTAACGCGACCATCCTGCGCGGCGGCTCCGAAGCCATCCACTCTAACCGCGCCATCGCCACCTGCATCCAGCGTGGCCTGGCCGCTGCCGGCCTGCCGGCAGCCGTGGTGCAGGTGGTCGAGACTACCGACCGCGAAGCCGTGGGCGCGCTGATCAGCATGCCGGAATTCGTCGACGTCATCGTGCCGCGCGGTGGCCGTGGCCTGATCGAACGCATCAGCCGCGATGCCCGAGTGCCAGTGATCAAGCACCTTGACGGAATCTGCCATGTCTACGTCAGCCGGCACGCCGACCTGGACAAGGCCTGGCGCGTGGCGTTCAACGCCAAGACGTACCGCTACGGCATCTGTGGCGCCATGGAAACGCTGCTGGTCGACCAGCAGGTGGCCGAGCGCTTCCTGCCGGAAATGGCCCGCCGCTTCCTGGAGAAGGGCGTCGAACTGCGTGGCTGCGAGCGCACCCGGGCGATCATCGACGCCAAGCCGGCCAGCGAGGCCGACTGGCACACCGAATACCTGGACGCGATCCTGTCGATCCGCGTGGTCGACGGCCTGGATCAGGCGATCGAGCACATCAACCACTATGGCTCGCATCACACCGATTCGATCATCAGCGAACACCAGGGCGAAGCCCGCCAGTTCATGGCCGAGGTCGACTCGGCGTCGGTCATGCTCAACACCCCGACCTGCTTTGCTGACGGCTTCGAGTACGGCCTGGGTGCGGAAATCGGCATTTCCACAGACAAGCTGCATGCCCGTGGCCCGGTCGGCCTGGAAGGCCTGACCTGCGAGAAGTACGTAGTGATCGGCGATGGCCAGCTGCGCGGCCAGGAGTCCTGCTGAGTTGAGCAAGGCCCAGGCAGTCCGGCGCATCGGCATTCTTGGCGGCACCTTCGACCCCGTGCACATCGGCCACCTGCGCAGCGCGCTGGAAGTGGCGGAGTTCATGGGGCTGGACGAGCTGCGCCTGCTGCCCAACGCCCGGCCGCCGCACCGTGACACCCCGCAGGTGGCTGCGCAGGACCGCCTGGCCATGGTGCAAGGCGCCGTGCAGGGCGTGCCCTGCCTGAGCGTGGATGACCGCGAGCTGGCGCGCGACAAGCCGTCGTACACCATCGACACGCTGGAGTCGATCCGCGCCGAACTGGCCGCCGACGACCAGCTGTTCCTGGTGCTGGGTTGGGATGCCTTCTGTGGCCTGCCCGGCTGGCACCGCTGGGAAGAATTGCTGCAACACTGTCACATCCTGGTGCTGCAGCGCCCGGATGCCGACGTAGAACCCCCTGACGAGCTGCGCAACCTGCTGGCTGCGCGCTCGGAGAGCGATCCCACCGCCATGTCCGGCCCGGCGGGAAACATTTCGTTCGTCTGGCAGACGCCGCTTGCGGTGTCGGCTACACAGATCCGACAGCTGCTGGCCAGCGGCAAATCGGTGAGGTTCCTGGTGCCGGACGCCGTACTGGCCTACATCGAGGCGCACGAACTGTATCGTGCACCTAACTGACGGTGCCTCTGGCGCCTCATCCAACGAGTTGAACGAGTTTTATATGACCAAGCAGAAAATTTACGGCGAAGAACTGGTCGCAGTGACCAAGGCCGCGCTGGAAGACGTCAAGGCCCAGGACATCCAGGTCATCGACGTGCGTGAAAAGCACAGCCTGACCGACTACATGATCATTGCCACCGGTACCTCCAACCGCCAGATCAACGCGATGGCCGAAAAGGTCCGCGAGGCGGTAAAGGCCAAGGGTGCCCAGCCACTGGGTGAAGAAGGCAAGGGCGACAGCGACTGGGTGCTGCTGGACCTGAACGACGTCATCGTGCACATGATGACCGCCGCTGCCCGCCAGTTCTACGACCTGGAGCGCCTGTGGCAAGGTGCCGAGCAGAGCCGTGCTGCTGATGGCAAGCACCACAGCCCGGACCATGCCCACGAGTACTCCGACAAGCTCAAAGACCGCGAATAAGGAAAGCGCTGTGCGTCTGCGCCTGATCGCGGTCGGCTCGCGCATGCCGAAGTGGGTCGAGGAAGGCTGGCATGAATATGCCAAGCGCCTGCCCGCCGAGCTGTCGCTGGAGCTGGTGGAAATCCCGCTGAACACCCGAGGCAAGAATGCCGACGTCGCCCGCCTGATCCGTCAGGAGGGCGAGGCCATGCTGAGCAAGGTTCAGCCAGGGGAACGCATCGTTACCCTCGAGGTCCATGGCAAGCCCTGGAGTACCGAGCAGCTGGCTACCGAGCTGGACCGCTGGCGCCTGGATGCGCGCACGGTGAATTTGATGGTGGGTGGCCCGGAAGGCCTGGCGCCCGAGGTCTGCGCGCGCGCCGAGCAACGCTGGTCGCTGTCGCCGCTGACCTTGCCGCACCCATTGGTAAGGATACTCATCGGCGAGCAGATCTACCGCGCCTGGACCGTGCTGTCCGGGCATCCTTACCATAAATGAGCCTGTAAGCAGTCCGATGTCGCAGCCGATCCGTCTCAAGGACCACGAGAAAGACGCCCGCCTGGTGCGCAACCGCGTCGTGGTCGGCGCAGTGGCGATCATGCTGCTTATTTGCGTGTTGATTGCGCGGCTGTACTACCTGCAGGTCATCCAGCACGACTATCACTCGACGCTGTCGGAGAACAACCGGGTGCATGTGCAGCCGATCCCGCCGACCCGCGGGCTGATCTTCGACCGCAACGGGGTGATCGTCGCCGACAACCGGCCCAGCTTCAGCCTGTCGATGACCCGCGAACGTGCGGGTAACTGGCAGGAAGTGCTGGATACCATCGTCGAAGTGCTGGAGCTTACGCCCGACGACCGCGCCCTGTTCGAGAAGCGCATGCGTCAGGGTCGCCGGCCGTTCGAGCCGGTGCCGATCCTGTTCGAACTCAACGAAGAGCAGATCGCCCGCGTGGCGGTGAACCAGTTCCGCCTGCCGGGCGTGGAAGTGGTGGCCCAGTTGGTACGCCATTACCCGCAGGGCGCGCACTTTGCCCATTCGGTGGGGTATGTGGGGCGGATCAACGAAAAAGAGCTGAAAACGCTGGACCCGGTGAACTACAGCGGCACCCACCACATCGGCAAGACTGGCATCGAACGCTTCTACGAGGCCGAATTGCATGGCCAGGTGGGCTACGAGGAAGTCGAGACCAACGCCCGCGGCCGTGTGCTGCGGGTGCTCAAGCGCACCGACCCGAAACCGGGCAAGGACATCGTGCTGAGCCTGGACATCAAGCTGCAGGAGGCCGCCGAGGCCGCCCTGGGTGGCCGGCGTGGTGCTGTGGTGGCGCTTGACCCGCGTACCGGCGAGGTGCTGGCGATGGTCAGCCAGCCCAGCTTCGACCCCAACCTGTTCGTCACCGGCATCGGCTTCAAGGCCTATGCCGAACTGCGAGACTCGATCGACCGACCGCTTTTCAACCGCGTGCTGCGCGGCCTGTATCCGCCTGGCTCGACCATCAAGCCGGCGGTGGCCATCGCCGGCCTGGACAGCGGTGTGGTCAATGCCGGCAGCCGGGTGTTCGACCCAGGGTACTACCAGCTGCCCAACTACGATCACAAATACCGTAACTGGAACCGCTCGGGCGATGGCTGGGTCGACCTGGACGCCGCGATCATGCGTTCC
Organism: Pseudomonas inefficax; assembly: GCF_900277125.1. Taxonomy (GTDB): domain Bacteria; phylum Pseudomonadota; class Gammaproteobacteria; order Pseudomonadales; family Pseudomonadaceae; genus Aquipseudomonas; species Aquipseudomonas inefficax. The sequence continues at coordinate 24,935 of NZ_OPYN01000224.1, read as the reverse complement.
AACGACACCTACTTCTACGACCTTGCCCACAAGATGGGCATCGATCGGCTGTCCAGCTACATGAACAAGTTCGGCATCGGCCAGCGGGTTTCCCTCGACATGTTCGAGGAATCCGCCGGGCTGATGCCGTCGCGCGAGTGGAAGCGCGCCACCCGCCGCCAGGCCTGGTTCCCCGGCGAAACCCTGATCCTCGGCATCGGCCAGGGCTACATGCAGGCCACGCCGCTGCAACTTGCCCAGGCCACGGCGCTGATCGCCAACAAGGGTGTGTGGAACCGCCCGCATCTGGCCAAGACCATCGAAGGCCAGCCGCCGGTGGACGACAACCCCATGGAAAACATCGTGCTGCGTGACAAGTCCGACTGGGCCAAGGTCACTCATGGCATGGAGCAGGTGATGCACAACGCTCGTGGTACCGCACGCAAGGCGGCCATCGGCTCGCAGTACCGCATTGCCGGCAAGAGTGGTACGGCCCAGGTGGTGGCGATCAAGCAGGGCGAGAAGTACGACCGCAACAAGCTGCAGGAGCGCCACCGCGACCACGCCCTGTTCGTCGCCTTCGCCCCGGCCGAGGACCCGAAGATCGTCGTTTCAGTGATGGTCGAGAACGGTGAGTCCGGCTCGGGCGTCGCCGCCCCGGTGGTGCGCCAGGTGATGGACGCCTGGCTGCTCGACGAAAACGGCCGGCTCAAGCCCGAGTTCGCGCCTGCCACCGTTACCCAGGAATCAGCCCTGTGATGAACAATTTCGATCGCATGCTCTCCAGCGAGGATGTGATGCGTAGGCGCGCCAGCTTTCTGCAGCGCATCCACGTCGACGGCCCTTTGCTGGTCATTCTGCTGACCCTTGCGGCCGGCAGCCTGTTTGTTCTGTATTCGGCCAGTGGCAAGAACTGGGACCTGCTGCTCAAGCAGGCCACCTCGTTCGGCATCGGCCTGGTGTCGATGTTCATCATCGCCCAGCTGGAGCCGCGCTTCATGGCCCGTTGGGTGCCGCTGGCCTACCTGGCCGGGGTGTTGTTGCTTGTGGTGGTGGACGTGATGGGCCACAACGCCATGGGCGCCACGCGCTGGATCAACATCCCCGGGGTGATCCGCTTCCAGCCCTCGGAGTTCATGAAGATCATCATGCCGGCGACCATCGCCTGGTACCTGTCCAAGCGCACCTTGCCGCCGCATCTGAAGCATGTGGCGATCAGCCTGGTGCTGATCGGCGTGCCGTTCATCCTGATCGTGCGCCAGCCCGACCTGGGCACGGCGCTGCTGATCCTTGCCTCCGGGGCCTTCGTGCTGTTCATGGGCGGCCTGCGCTGGCGCTGGATCCTCAGCGTACTGGCGGCTGCGGTGCCGGTTGCGGTGGCGATGTGGTTCTTCGTGATGCACGACTACCAGAAGCAGCGGGTGCTGACCTTCCTCGACCCGGAAAGCGACCCGTTGGGCACTGGCTGGAACATCATCCAGTCGAAGGCGGCCATTGGCTCGGGCGGCGTGTTCGGCAAGGGTTGGTTGCTCGGCACCCAGTCGCACCTGGACTTCCTGCCGGAAAGCCACACCGACTTCATCATCGCCGTGCTCGGCGAGGAATTCGGCCTGGTCGGCATCTGTCTGCTGCTGATCGTCTACCTGCTGCTGATCGGCCGCGGCCTGATGATCACCGCCCAGGCGCAGACCCTGTTCGGCAAGCTGCTGGCGGGCAGCCTGACCATGACCTTCTTTGTATACGTGTTCGTCAATATCGGTATGGTCAGCGGCCTTCTGCCCGTAGTGGGCGTGCCGCTGCCCTTCATCAGCTATGGCGGAACTTCGTTGGTGACGCTGCTGTCAGCGTTTGGCGTTCTGATGTCGATCCACACGCACCGCAAATGGATCGCTCAGGTTTGAATAAGGTGAAGAATTTCATGCAAGCAGTGCGTAACTGGGCTGCCCGTTGTGCGCCGTGGATCGGCGCGGTGGGCCTGTTCGGCGCTGTACAGCTGGCCCATGCCGGCGATTACCAAGGCTCGCCCCAGGTGGCCCAGTTCGTTGGTGAAATGAGCCGCGACTATGGCTTTGCCCCTGAGCAGCTGATGGCTGTGTTCAGTGAGGTGCAGCGCAAACAGTCGATCCTCGACGCCATTTCGCGCCCGGCCGAACGGGTAAAACCGTGGAAGGACTACCGGCCGATGTTCATCACTGACGCGCGCATTGCCCGCGGTGTGGACTTCTGGCGCCAGCACGAGGCGGTGCTGGCCCGTGCCGAGCAGGAATACGGCGTGCCGGCACAGTACATCGTCGCCATCATCGGCGTGGAAACCTTCTTTGGTCGCAACACCGGCAACTACCGGGTGATCGATGCGTTGTCGACCCTGGGCTTCGACTACCCGCCACGGGCCGAATTCTTCCGCAAGGAGCTGCGCGAATTCCTGCTGCTGGCCCGTGATGAGCAGCTCGATCCGCTGACGCTCAAAGGCTCCTACGCTGGCGCCATGGGCCTGCCGCAGTTCATGCCGAGCAGCTTTCGCAACTTCGCGGTGGACTTCGACGGTGATGGCCACATCAATATCTGGAACAACCCGGACGATGCCATCGGCAGCGTGGCCAGCTACTTCAAGCGCCACGGCTGGGTGGCTGGCGAAGGTGTGGTCAGCCGCGCCTGGGCGGACGGTGGGCGCGCCGACGAAGGCCTGACCACCGGCATCGAACCGGTAAAAACCGTTGGGGAGTTGCGCACGCTTGGCTGGTCGGTCCATGATTCGCTGCGCGATGATCTGCCGGTTACCGCCTTCCGTCTCGAGGGCGACAATGGCCCCGAGTACTGGATGGGCCTGAAGAATTTCTACGCGATCACTCGCTACAACCGCAGCGTGATGTATGCCATGGCGGTGCATCAGCTATCGGAACAGCTGGTTCAAGCACGGGGCGTCAAGTAATGCGCGCAATCATCTCTGGCAACTCTTTCAAGCTGCTCACCTGCCTCGCCGTCAGCGTGGTGTTGGCCAGCTGTTCGTCCAACCGCCCGCCCAAGCAAAGCAGTGGCAACGTGGTGCGCACCCAGCCGGGCCTGGACATCAACCGGGCGCACAAGGACGGCGCGCCGTGGTGGGACGTGGATGTGAACAAGATCCCCGACGCCACGCCAACCGTGCACACCGGCAACTACAAGGCCAACCCGTACACGGTACTGGGCAAGACCTACTACCCGATGCAGGACTCGCGCAATTATCGCGCGGAGGGTACCGCGTCGTGGTACGGCACCAAGTTCCACGGCCAGAACACCGCCAACGGCGAGCTGTACGACCTGTACGGCATGAGCGCGGCGCACAAGACCCTGCCGCTGCCGGCCTACGTGCGGGTGACCAACCTGGCCAACGGCCGCAGCGTGATCTTGCGGGTGAACGACCGTGGCCCGTTCTATTCGGACCGCATCATCGACCTGTCCTACGCTGCGGCGAAAAAGCTTGGTTATGCCGAGATCGGTACCGCGCACGTGCGCGTCGAAGGCATCGACCCGCAGCAGTGGTGGGCCCAGCGTGGCCAGACACCACCGATGGTGCTGAAAGAGCCGCAGGTAGCCCAGACCCAGGCAATCCCGGCCAGTACCGGGCGCGTCGAGCAATGGACCCCGCCGCCCCAGCAGCACGCGGCGCCGGTGGTGCCGGTGCAGGTGGCTGGCAACAACGTGCCGGCCGGCAATGGCGGCAGCTTCCTGCAGGTGGGCGCCTTCGCCAATCCGGACGCCGCCGAACTGCTGCGCTCCAAGCTCAGCAGCATGGTCAGCGCGCCAGTGTTCATCAGCTCGATCGTGCGAAACCAGCAGACCCTGCACCGCGTGCGCCTGGGGCCGATCAACAGCCAGGGCGAGATCCAGCAAGCGCAGGACAGCATCCGCCTGGCGAACCTTGGGCAAGCCAAGCTGGTCACAGCTGACTGACCGCGTTGCCTTCTTCGCGGGCACGCCCGCTCCCACAGGGGCATGCGAAACCCTGTGGGAGCGGGCGCGCCCGCGAAGAAGGCAACACCAAACTGTCGGTTTTGTCATGAATTGCCGGGCGCGGGCATGTACAATGTTGGCTTTTGCCCGCAGCGACATAAAGCCGCAGTTTGCGAGCCTGGCCTACGGCCACAAAAACTAGCCTGACTGGCGCTGGGCACATGATCTTGCCCAGGGAACATCAGACCATTAGCGATTTTCGAGAGACGGATGAACATCACCAACCTTGCCAAACGACTTTGCCTGCCCGTACTGCTGATGATCACGCCTGCTGCCTTCGCGGCTGAGCAGATGACGCCGGCACCACCGCAACTGGCAGCCAAGTCCTACGTACTCATGGACGCGTCCAGCGGCAACGTGCTGGTCGAGAACAACGGTGACGAGCGCCTGCCGCCGGCCAGCCTGACCAAGCTGATGACCGCCTACATCGCCACCCTGGACATCCGCCGCGGCCAGATCGGTGAAAACGACCCGGTTACCGTCAGCGAAAACGCCTGGCGTACCGGTGGCTCGCGCATGTTCATCAAGGTGGGCAGCCAGGTGACCGTCAGCGACCTGCTGCACGGCATCATCATCCAGTCCGGCAACGACGCCTCGGTCGCCCTGGCCGAGCACATCGCCGGCAGCGAAGACGCCTTCGCCGACATGATGAACAAGACCGCTGCCGACCTGGGCATGGCCAACAGCCACTTCATGAACCCGACCGGCCTGCCGCACCCGGAGCACTACTCGTCGGCTCACGACATGGCTACCCTGGCCCGTGCGATCATCAACGTCGACCCGGCCCACTACGCCATCTACTCGCAGAAAGAGTTCTTCTGGAACAACATCAAGCAGCCAAACCGCAACCTGCTGCTGTGGCGTGACAAGACCGTCGATGGCCTGAAGACCGGCCACACCGACGAAGCCGGCTACTGCATGGTGGCTTCGGCCGTTCGCGATGGCCAGCGCCTGATCGCCGTGGTGTTCGGTACCAACAGCGAGCAGTCGCGTGCTGCCGAGACCCAGAAGCTGCTGACCTACGGCTTCCGCTTCTTCGAAACCCAGACCTTCTACCAGAAGGGCACCGAGCTGACCAAGTCGCCGGTCTGGAAAGGTGCGACTGGCGAAGTGAAGGCCGGCCTGGCCAACGACCTGACCCTGACTATGCCTAAAGGCCAATTGAAGCGCCTTCAGGCTTCGATGACCATGAACCCGCAGCTCACCGCGCCAATCGCCAAAGGTGACGTGATCGGCAAAGTGGAAGTCAAACTGGACGAGAAAGTGGTTCACAGCGCCGACCTGATCGCCCTCGATGGCGTCGAGGAAGGTGGTTTCTTCCGCCGTATGTGGGATAGCATCCGTCTATTCTTCTACGGGTTGTTCAACTGATACGTGACCTGCATGCCCCCGCGTATCCAGCGGGGGCGTTGTTGTTGCCACGGCTTACGAGGCCGTTTCCGCCATGAGCGAACCAGACGTCAAGTCGCACAAGATCGAATTCCCCTGCGACGATTACCCGATCAAGGTCATCGGTGACACCGTTGTCGGCTTCAAGGACACGGTGATCGAGATCCTGAGCAAGCACGCCAAGGTCGACCTTTCCACCCTGGCCGAGCGCCAGAGCAAGGAAGGCAAATACACCACCGTGCAATTGCACATCGTTGCCGAAAGCGAGAACCAGCTGCACGATATCAACAGCGCCCTGCGCGCTACCGGCATCGTGAAAATGGTGCTCTGATGTCCGCCTGCCTCGGTTTTCGCGAGCTTGGCCTGCAGCCCTATGAACCGGTGCTGGAGGCCATGCGTCGCTTCACCGAGCAGCGCAGCACGGACAGCCAGGATGAAGTCTGGCTGGTCGAGCACCCTGCGGTCTTCACTCAGGGCCAGGCCGGCAAGGCCGAGCACCTGCTGGTGCCGGGCGACATCCCGGTGGTACAGACCGATCGCGGTGGCCAGGTGACCTACCATGGCCCCGGGCAGCTGGTGGCCTACCTGCTGCTGGATGTGCGGCGACTGGGTTTTGGCGTGCGTGAGCTGGTCAGCCGTATCGAGCAGACGCTCATCGACCTGCTCGCCAGTTACGATGTCCAGGCCGCGGCCAAGCCCGATGCCCCGGGCGTCTATGTCGACGGAGCGAAAATCGCCTCCCTCGGCCTGCGAATCCGCAACGGCCGTTCGTTCCACGGCCTTGCCCTGAACGTGGACATGGACCTTGCGCCATTCCGCCGAATCAACCCCTGCGGCTATGCGGGGCTGGCGATGACCCAGCTGCGCGACCTGGCAGGTCCGATCGAACTCGACGAGGTCAGGACAAGGCTGCGCGGACAGCTGGTCAAGCACCTCGACTACGCTGAGCAGACGACCCTCACGGGCGGAATCGACTGAATATGACAACTGTGCAAGAAGCCGTGCCGAACCTGACACCCTCCCAGGATGCCACCCCGCGCCCAGCGCCGAAGAAGGTGGAAGCCGGGGTCAAGCTGCGTGGTGCCGAAAAGGTGGCGCGCATCCCGGTGAAGATCATCCCTACCGAAGAGCTGCCGAAGAAGCCCGACTGGATTCGCGTGCGTATCCCGGTGTCGCCCGAGGTAGACCGTATCAAGCAGCTGCTGCGCAAGCACAAGCTGCACAGCGTGTGTGAAGAGGCGTCCTGCCCGAACCTGGGCGAGTGCTTCTCCGGAGGTACCGCCACCTTCATGATCATGGGCGACATCTGCACCCGTCGTTGCCCGTTCTGCGACGTTGGCCACGGCCGGCCGAAACCGCTGGACCTCGATGAGCCGAAGAACCTTGCGGTTGCCATCGCCGACCTGCGCCTGAAGTACGTGGTAATCACCTCGGTGGACCGCGACGACCTGCGTGACGGTGGTGCCCAGCACTTTGCCGACTGTATCCGCGAAATCCGTGCGTTGTCGCCGGGCGTACAGCTAGAGACCCTGGTGCCGGACTACCGTGGGCGCATGGATATTGCCCTGGAGATTACCGCGCAAGAGCCGCCGGATGTGTTCAACCACAACCTCGAGACCGTACCGCGCCTGTACAAGGCCGCGCGTCCGGGTTCGGACTACGACTGGTCGCTGGACCTTCTGCAGAAGTTCAAGCAGCTGGTGCCGCACGTACCGACCAAGTCGGGCCTGATGCTCGGCCTGGGCGAGACCGACGAGGAAGTGATCGAAGTGATGCACCGCATGCGTGAGCATGACATCGACATGCTCACCCTCGGCCAGTACCTGCAACCGTCGCGCAGCCACCTGCCGGTGCAGCGTTTCGTCCACCCGGACACCTTCGCATGGTTCGCCGAGGAAGGTTACAAGATGGGCTTCAAGAACGTTGCCTCCGGCCCGCTGGTACGTTCTTCGTACCACGCTGACCAGCAGGCTCACGAAGCCAAGATCAAGCTCTGATCAAAGTTTGGGCCAAATGCCGATGCATGCCGGAAGGCGGCATCGGCATTTTTGTTGAGGGGGTTTCCTTGTGCTCGGGTTTGGCCCACGCGAATAGAATCACGCCCTTCGACCTGCAAGGAGTTGCATGTGAATTGCCTTGAGCGTATCCAACCCTATCTGCCGATGGCGTTGCTGCCCGGCGCCTGCTTTGGCATCGTTGCGCCCGCTGGCCCTGCCCGGCTGGATACCGAGAAGGCCACCCGATGGTTTGCCGAGCGCGGCTACCGGTGCCGGATCTACCCAGGGGCACACCAAGCCCAGGGCTACCTGGCGGGGCCGGACCAGCAGCGGTTGCAGGACTTGCATGATGCCTTTGCCGACCCGGCCATCGACGCCATTTTGTGCATGCGTGGGGGGTACGGCAGCATGCGCCTGCTAGACCAGCTCGATTTCGAACTGATCCGGCGCAACCCCAAACCGCTGATCGGTTACAGCGACATCACCGCGCTGCACACGGCGATCTACCGGCATACCGGGATGCTCACCTTCCATGGCGGGATGCTCAATGCCGACCTGCTGGGGGGCAAGTTGGCGCCAACCGAGGCTTCGTTGCTGGCGCAGCTGGGTGGGCATGTGCGGGCCGGAGAGCAGATCGAGCACCCTGCTGACTTCGCCTTGAGCAGCGTGCTGCATGGGGTGGCCAGCGGGCCGCTTCTGGGCGGCAACCTGTCGATGCTGGGCGCGACCCTGGGGACGATTGCCGAGCTGGATACGCAGGGCTGCATCCTGTTCATCGAGGACGTCAACGAGCCGCTTTACCGGGTGGACCGCTTGCTCACCCAGCTGCGCCTGGCGGGCAAGCTGGAGGGGGTGAAGGGTGTTCTGGTAGGGGATTTTGCCGGGATTACCACTGCGGCATTGACGCCCCTGCTAAAGGATATCTTCGCGCCACTGGGTGTGCCGGTGCTGGCCGGGTGGCGCAGTGGGCATTGTGACCCGAATGTGTGCTTGCCGTTGGGGGCTCGGGTCAGGCTGGACAGTGTCCAGCAAACGCTGGTGCTGGAGCAGGACTTGTTCAAGGCTTGAGATTGCCGGGGCTGCTTTGCAGCCCATCGCGACACAAGGCCGCTCCTACAGGAGAGCGCGTTACCCCGATGGTTCGCGATCGCTTGTAGGAGCGGCCTTGTGTCGCGATGGGCCGCGTAGCGGCCCCAAGGTTACTGCTGACGCAGGCTCTCGAGCAGCTTGTGCGTCGGATACCCATCCGCCGGCCACCCAAGCCCCTGCTGCGCATTGCGGATCGCCTTGCGGGTATTGGCGCCAATGATGCCATCGGCATTGCCGGCTTCGTGCCCTTTGCTGTTCAACAGGTTCTGCAGCTCCATGCGCTCGCTGCGGCTGAGCGGCAGGTCTTCTTTTGGCCAGCTGCCGGCAATGAAGCCCCAGCCCGTGAAGCGGTCACCCAGCAGGCTTACCGCCAGCGCGTAGGACGACGAATTGTTGTACTTGAGAATGGCGCGGAAGTTGTCCAGTACCAGGAACGCCGGGCCACGCGCGCCCGCTGGCAGCAGCAGGGCGGCAGACAGCTGGTTGCTGCCCACCGGTAACTGGGTACCGGCTGGCAGTTTCACGCCCATCGCCAGCCACTCGCTCACCGGCTTGCGCAGGGCGCCATCGGCCTGCCAGTAATCGAAGTCAGCCGGCACCTGTACTTCGAAGCCCCACGGCTGGCCACGTTTCCAGCCCGAGCTCTGCAAGTAGTGCGCGGTCGAGGCCAGGGCGTCTGCCGTGCTGTTCCAGATGTCACGGCGGCCATCGCCATCGAAGTCTACGGCATGGGTGTTGTAGGTGGTCGGGATGAACTGGGTCTGGCCCATGGCGCCGGCCCACGAGCCACGCATGGCCTCAGGCAGGATATCGCCATGCTGGATGATCTGCAGCGCGGCGATCAGCTGGTCCTGGGCGAACTGCGGGCGGCGGCCCTCATAGGCCAGGGTAGCCAGCGAGCGGATCACCGACTTGTTGCCCTGAAACTGACCGAAATTGCTTTCCATGCCCCATACCGCGACCAGCACTTGGCGATCGACGCCATAGCTTTGCTCGATGCGGGTCAGCAGTTCGGCGTTCTGTTCCAGCAGCTTCTTGCCGTTGCGCACGCGCAAAGGCGACAGGGCGCCTTCGAGGTATTCCCATACCGGACGGGTGAACTCCGGCTGGCTGCGATCGGCCTTGATCACGTCCATGTCGGGGGTGACGCCGAGGAAGGCGCGGTCGAAGGTGTCCTGCGAAATGCCGGCTTGCAGGGCTTGCTGGCGAAAGCCTGCTTGCCATTGCGCGAAGGTTTGCAGAGGCTGGATTTCAGTGCTGGTATCGGGCGTCGTACCGGGCAGGGTCACCACCGGGGTGGGCTGGGCAGGGGCCAGCGGCAGGGCATCGGCGGCGGTGGGCTTTTCTGCGCAGGCCACTAGCAGGATGAAACTGGAGGCCGCGATCAGCTGACGGGTTTTCCAGCGGGGGAGAAGACTGAGGAGCATTCACAGATCCAGAATTGCAGGTCAGGTGACGACCATACCATGCCTGCGCTTTCGATGCTTTCATGCAGCCAAAAAGTAGGAAGCCTCCCAATCTCTCGATTGGAAGGCTTCGCGGCGGTAGCTGCCTTTGCCCTTGTCTGGCCGTTCCTGGCGGCAGCGGAACAGTGGTTGGGCGATGATCGACTTGGCCTTGTTGGGGCCGTGCTTTTTCGGCTTTTTGCTCATGGCGGGGTTCCCGGGTTGGGTGGGTTTCGCGGCGCACTGTAGGGGCTTGGGGCAGGGTGGGGCCAATTGATTGTGTATATGGTCGAGATGCTGGGGGCATTGCAGCCCTGTGGGAGCGGGCGTGCCCGCGAACACCGGCGAAGCCGGTGCCATCCACCGCGTCGCCTGATTCGCGGGCATGCCCGCTCCCACAGTGGCCCCATTACTCGGGAGGTAGTGTCAGGCGCTGGCCGGCCATCAGCAGCGACAAGCGCGCCAGGCCTGTCCAGGGCGAGCCCTCGGCCTGGCCCTTGATCTGTGCATCGATACGCTGGGCATCCTGCAGCAACTGCGCCCAGCGCTGCGCCGACAGGCGCTGCAGGGCCTTGCTGACCAATGGCCGGCGTTTGTCCCAGACCGGCGGGCGGGCCTGGCTGAAAGCCTTGTCCAGCGGTACGCCCTGGCTGAACTGCTGGGCCAGCCCCGCCAGCTGGCGTAACTCTCGGGCCAGGGCCCAGAGAATCACCGGTGGCTCCACGCCTTCACCGCGCAAGCCTTCAAGCATCCTCAACGCATGCGCAGCTTCGCCGTTGAGAATGGCATCGACCAGGCCAAAGACATCGAAACGGGCGCTGTCGGCGACGGCGGCCTGTACGGTCTCCACAGTGATCTGGTTGCCTTCGGCGAGCAGCTTGAGCTTTTCGATTTCCTGTGCGGCCGCCAGCAGGTTGCCTTCCACGCGCGCGGCAATCAGGTCGACGGCGTCACGCTGTGCCGACAGGCCGGCCTGTTGCAGGCGCTGATTGATCCACTGTGGCAGCTGGTGCACATCCACCGGCCAGATCTGGATGAACTGGCAGTGGGCACCTTCGATCAGCGCCTTGCCCCACTTGGTCTTCTGTGCGCTGCCGTCGAGCTTGGGCAGGCTGACCAGCAGCAGAGTATCTTCGGCGGGGTTGGCGCAGTATTCCATCAGCGCAGCAGCGCCCTTGTCACCGGGCTTGCCCGAGGGCAGGCGCAACTCCAGCAGGCGGCGCTGGGCGAACAGGGACAGGCTGGCGCCGGCCTGGAGCAGGGTACCCCAGTCGAAGTTGGCGTCGGCACTGAATACCTGGCGTTCGTCGAAGCCCTGCTGGCGCGCGGCGTTGCGGATGGCGTCAGCGGCTTCCTGGCACAGCAGCGGGTCGTCGCCGCTGACCACGTAGACCGGTGCCAGGGCGCCTTGCAGGTGCTTGTTGAGTTGGGCGGGGGCGAGCTTCATGGGATACAGGCGGGGCACCCGAAGGTACCCCGCTCGGGCTTAGTTGCCCGGTACTTCCAGTGGCGACTGCTGAGGCGTCTCGGCCTGCTGGCGGCGAGCGGCGTCCAGTGCAGCGGCTTCGGCCTTGGCACGCTCGTCGGCCTGACGCTGCAGCTCGTCCAGTTGGGACGGGGTCAGCATCTGCAGGCGAACGACCATGGCGTTGACCAGGTCGCGGCGCATTTCTTCGCGGGCGCGGTCGGCTTCCTGCTCGGAGCCGGTGATGTTCGAGCCGTCACGCAAGTAGATCTTGCGCACTTCCAGCTTGTCGCTCATCAGCTCCAGGTTGTTCAGGCCCTGGATGCTGTAGTTCAGCACGGTGGTCAGCTCGTACTCGGCAGTACGGTTGCCGCTGTTGTAGGTCGCCGAGCGCTCGCGCTCCTGCTCGTTGGTCAGCACCAGGCGGTACGGTGCGCCAGCGTGCACGTTGACGCCGCTGCGCTCCAGTACTTCACGCAGCTGAACCACGGTCGGGCCGTAGGCGTTGCGTGCGCTGACGTCCATTTCCTTCACGCTCAGCTCGGTAGAGCCGGTGCCGCGCAGCTGGAAACCGCAGGCGCTGAGCATGACCGCCAGGCCAATTACCAGCAAATTGCGTTTGATCATGTTGTTGCTCCCTTGTGGGCCTGTTCGCCCGCCCGCAGTGGCTGCGGGCGGGCGTTGCCATCAGTTGGCGACGATGTTGACCAGCTTGCCCGGAACCACGATAACCTTGCGGATGGTCAGGCCATCGATGAAGCGCAGGACGTTCTCGTTGCTGCGCGCGGCGGCTTCGATTTCTTCGCGGCTGGCGGCGGCCGGCATTTCGACCTGGCCACGCAACTTGCCGTTGACCTGCACCACCAGAGTGACGGTGTCCTGTACCAGGGCCGCCTCGTCGACGACTGGCCAGCTGGCGTCGATGACGGCCTGCTGGTGGCCCAGCTGTTGCCACAGCTCGTGGGAGATGTGCGGGGTGATCGGTGCCAGCAGCAGGGTGACGGCCTCGAGGCCTTCCTGCAGCAGGGCGCGGTCCTGTTCAGTGGCCTGCGGGGCCTTTTCCAGCACGTTCATCACGGTCATCACCTGGGCGATTGCGGTGTTGAACTTGTGGAACTGGCCGACGTCGGTGCTGGCCTGCTTGATGGCAGCGTGGATGGCGCGGCGGATGACCTTTTGCTCGTCGTCCAGGGCGGCGATGTCCAGCTTGCCTGCCGGGCCTTGAGCCACGTGGGCCTGGGCCAGGCGCCAGACACGGCGCAGGAAGCGGCTGGCACCTTCGACGCCGGAGTCGGACCATTCCAGGCTCGCATCAGGTGGCGAGGCGAACATCATGAACAGGCGGCAGGTGTCGGCGCCGTACTGATCGATCATCGATTGCGGGTCGACGCCGTTGTTCTTCGACTTCGACATCTTCTCGGTGCCGCCGATTTCCACCGGCAACCCGTCGGTCTTCAAGCGGGCGCCAATGATCTTGGCCTTGGCATCACGCTCGATCTCGACATCTGCCGGGTTGAACCAGTCCTTGCCGCCGTTGCTGGCCACACGGTAGTAGGTTTCGGCGACCACCATGCCCTGGGTCAGCAGGTTCTTGAACGGCTCGTTCGAGGTGACCAGGCCTTCGTCACGCATCAGCTTGTGGAAGAAGCGCGCGTACAGCAGGTGCAGGATGGCGTGCTCGATACCGCCGATGTACTGGTCGACCGGCAGCCAGTGGTTGGCCGCTTTCGGGTCGACCATGCCACCTTCGTAGTTCGGCGAGGCGTAGCGGGCGAAGTACCAGGACGACTCGACGAAGGTGTCCATGGTGTCGGTTTCGCGCTTGGCCGCGGTGCCGCATTTCGGGCAGCTGCACTCGTAGAATTCAGGCATGCGCGCCAGTGGCGAACCGGCACCGTCCGGCACCACGTTCTCCGGCAGGGTGACCGGCAGCTGGTCTTCCGGCACCGGTACGTCGCCGCAGGACGGGCAGTGGATGATCGGGATCGGGCAGCCCCAGTAGCGCTGGCGGCTGATACCCCAGTCGCGCAGGCGGAACTGGGTACGCGATTTGCCCAGTTCCTTGCGGATCAGGGCGGCTTCGATGGCGTCGAAGGCACCGGCGAAGTCCAGCCCATCGAACTCGCCGGAGTTGATCAGCTGGCCGTGCTCGCCATAGGCGGCCAGCCACTCGCTGCCGACTTCATCGCCAGCGCTGGTGCGTACCACGGCCTTGACCGGCAGGTTGTACTTGTGGGCGAACTCGAAGTCGCGCTCGTCGTGGGCTGGCACGGCCATGACGGCGCCATCGCCGTAGTGCATCAGCACGTAGTTGGCGACCCATACCGGCAGCTTCTCGCCGGTCAGCGGGTGCTCGACCAGCAGGGAAGTGGCCATGCCCTTCTTCTCCTGGGTGGCCATGTCGGCTTCGGCAACGCTGCCGCTCTTGCACTCGTCGATGAACGCCTGCAGCGCCGGGTTGCCCTGGGCGGCCTGGGTGGCCAGCGGGTGTTCGGCGGCGACGGCGACGTAGGTGGCGCCCATCAGCGTGTCGGGACGGGTAGTGAAGACCTTGAGGGTGCCTTCGTGGCCGATGCTGGCCAGGTCGTAGGGGAACTGCACTTCCATGCCGCGCGACTTGCCGATCCAGTTGCGCTGCATGGTCTTGACCTGCTCAGGCCAGCCCGGCAGCTCGTCGAGGCTTTCCAGCAGCTCGTCGGCGTAGTCGGTGATGCGGAAGTAGTACATCGGGATTTCGCGCTTTTCGATCAGCGCGCCCGAACGCCAGCCACGGCCATCGATGACCTGCTCGTTGGCCAGTACGGTCTGGTCCGCCGGGTCCCAGTTCACGGTACCGTTCTTGCGGTAGATGATGCCTTTCTCGAACAGGCGGGTGAACAGCCACTGCTCCCAGCGGTAGTAGTCGGGCTTGCAGGTGGTGACTTCACGTGCCCAGTCGATGGCCAGGCCCAGGCTCTTGAGCTGGGTCTTCATGTAGTCGATGTTTTCGTACGTCCACTTGGCCGGGGCGACGTTGTTCTTCATCGCCGCGTTTTCCGCGGGCATGCCGAAAGCGTCCCAGCCCATCGGCTGCAGGACGTTCTTGCCCAGCATGCGCTGGTAGCGGGCAATCACGTCACCGATGGTGTAGTTGCGCACGTGGCCCATGTGTAGCTTGCCGCTCGGGTACGGGAACATCGACAGGCAGTAGTAGGTGTCCTTGCCTGGCTGTTCGGTAACAGCGAACGATTGTTGCTCGTCCCAGAACTTCTGGGCGGCGGCTTCGATATCACGGGGCGTGTATTGTTCGTGCATGGCTACTTTTTGCTGAGAGGGAAGAGACCTTGTTCCAGGCAGCGGAACCTCGCTGCGTCCGGCACTCCGGTGTCGTTTAGAGTGAACGCCGTAGCATACAGCAGCGCCGCGCATCGTGGGAAACCTTCGTTGCGAATGCCCGCTGGTCGCGGCACACGGCTGCTTTTTGCAACGACGCTAAGCTCAGGTGTGGGGGGAGATATTCTTATCTTCAATGAGGTGAACGGATGGGAGAGACGCAGCTACCCGCAATCAGACCGGAGCTATACGAACGCCTGATCGACCGGCTTGGCCTGGCACTGGAAGTGGCCAGGACCTCGGTGCGATTGCGCGACGAGATGCCAGCCGAGCTGGAGTTGCGTGGCCTGAGCCACGCAGAGTTCGAAGTGATCAAGGCCTACCTGGATTCCCTCCCGGAGCGCCACAATGCCTGTGTCGGCAGTTACCCACAAGCGGAGCCGACATCGGCCAAGATCATCTGGCTCAAGGACAAGAAACGCCCCGCCAGCACGGCGAGATCCAGGACGCTGCCACATCGCTAGCCGTTCAGGACGCCAGGCGCAGGCTATCGCGCGCCGGTTCTTCAAAATTTGCACAGCTCACGATCGGCGCCGGCCGCACCCTTGTTGACCGGCGTCGATCCTTCTAGGCTGCACGCCTGCCAAGGAGGTGTAGCCAATGCCGATCCGATTCTTCGTCAAACAATGGTTGATGCCGCCAGGCGTCTTGCTCCTGCTGCTGCTCGTGGCGTGGTGGCTGCGCCGCCGTCGGCCCAGGCTGGCAGCGCTGTGCTTTGCCGTGGGCGTTGGTGGCCTGTGGCTGATGAGCCTGCCGCTGGTGGTGCAGGAAACCGCTCGTGTGCTGGAGACGGAAGCGCCGCTGGCGGTAAGCGATTGGGCCGGCCTGGCAAGCCGGGCGGATGCCATCGTGGTGCTGGGCGCGGGACGAGAGCGCGGTGACCCAGCCTGGGGCGGTAGCGACCAGCCCACAGCCACAGCGCTGGAGCGCCTGCGCTTTGCCGCGCGGCTGGCCAAGGCTTCGGGTTTGCCGGTGCTGACCAGTGGCGGTTTGCACTATGGTACGCCGCCGAGCGAGGCGCGCTTGATGGCTGATCGCCTGCGTGAAGATTTCGGCGTCGAGGTGAAATGGCGGGAGGAGGGCAGCCGCACGACCTGGGAGAATGCCCAGCTGACGGCCAAGGTGCTGCAGCCGTTGGGAATTCACCGGGTGGTTGTGGTGACCCAGGCGTGGCACATGCAGCGCTCGCGCTGGAGTTTCGAGCAGGCGGGGTTCGAGGTGGTGCCGGCGCCGGTCGGGTTCCTCGGGCGTGATCATGCGCGGCCGTTCGGCGGGTTGCTCCCGGAGAGCCGGGCGATGTGGCAGAGCGGGCAGTTGCTCAATGAAGTGGCGGGGCTGGTGGGGTATCGGCTGTTTTACTGAGCCTTGTATTGCTTGTACCGGCCTCTTCGCGGGCTTGCCCGCTCCCACAGGTTCATCACAGCCCTTGAGGCGTGCGCAGTACCTGTGGGAGCGGGCAAGCCCGCGAAGAGGCCGGTACAGGAAAGCTCAAACAGTCTTGGCTATACGGCCCGCCAGCAACGCCCAACCCAGCAGCAATGCACAGACAATCGCCAGTGGCCACGACCGCCATTGCAGGTACGGCGTCAGCTGCTGCATCGGCACTACCTCGCCATACAGCACCGCCTGCTGGAACTGCGGAATCTGCGTGGTAATGCGGCCAAACGGGTCGATCAGCGCGGTCACGCCGTTGTTGGTGGCGCGGATCATCCAGCGCCCGGCTTCCAGCGCCCGCATCTGTGCCATCTGCAGGTGCTGCAATGGGCCGATCGAGGTGCCGAACCAGGTGTCGTTGCTGATGGTCAGCAGCAGGTCGCTACGTGCCGCCAGGCCAGCAGCGAATTCGGGGTAGACCACTTCGTAGCAGATGTAAGGCGCAATCTGGTAGCCCTTGGCCTGCAACAGCGGCTGGTCTTCCGGGCCGCGGGCGAAGTCCGACATGGGCAGGTTGAAGAACTCGATGGCGCCACGCAGCATGTCCTGCAGCGGCACGTACTCACCAAACGGCACCAGCTTCTGCTTGAGGTAGGTGCCATCGCCTTCACCGGTGACGGTAATGCCGTTGTAGTAGCGGCGCTGGTGGTGCACCACTTCACGCACCGGCACGCCGGTAATCAGCGCCGAATGCCGCTCGGCGGCGAACCGGCCCATCACATCGATATAGCCCTGGGCCTGGTCCTTGAGCACCGGAACCGCGGTTTCCGGCCACACCAGCAGGTCTACCGGCCTGGAGCTGAAACTAAGGTCACGGTACAGCGCCAGTTGCGCGTCGATGTGCGCCGGGTCCCATTTCAGGTCCTGCTCTACGTTGCCCTGGATGGCCGCCACTTTCAACGGATCGCCCGCCGGCTTGGTCCAGGCATGGCCCTTGAGCACCAGGCCCAGCACCCAAGGGGCCAGCAACAGCAGGCAGCCCACCGCCAGGAACGAGGGGCGGGCACGCA
Source organism: Pseudomonas inefficax (assembly GCF_900277125.1). Classification (GTDB taxonomy): domain Bacteria; phylum Pseudomonadota; class Gammaproteobacteria; order Pseudomonadales; family Pseudomonadaceae; genus Aquipseudomonas; species Aquipseudomonas inefficax. The sequence continues at coordinate 7,765 of NZ_OPYN01000224.1, read as the reverse complement.
GGCGGTGCAGGTTGCACAGCAGCGCAGCGGTCAGGGCCAGGGCAAAGGAAATCAGCCATACGCCGCCCAGCGGTGCCAGGCCGGCCAGTGGGCCGTCCAGCTGGCTGTAGCCGGCATAGAGCCATGGGAAACCGGTCAGGAACCAGCCGCGGAAGGCCTCTTGCAGCAGCCACAGAGCGGCAAAGCACAAGGCGTCGGCCAGTGGTGCTTCGGTCCGCCGCAACCAGCGTGCCCACAGCCAGGTGGGCAGGGCGAAGAACCAGGCCAGGGCGGCGAAGAACGCCAGCAGTAGCAGGATTGCCAGCAGCGGCGAGGCGCCGCCGTAGGTATTCATGCTGACGTAGATCCACCAGGTGCCGGCACCGTACAGGCCGAAGCCGAACCACCAGCCACGCCACATGGCCTGGCGCGGGCTGAGCTCGCGCAGGCCGAGGTAGAGCAGGGCGATGGACAACACGGCCAATGGCCAGATGTCGAATGGCGCCAGGGCCAGGAGGGTGGAGGCACCGGCCGCCAGGGCCAGCAGGTTACCGGGCCAGCCGGGGCGGGTGATCCAACGCATGTTTGTCCTTAACGGGTGATCGGTGTCAGGCGCAGCAAGTGTATCCGCCGGCTGTCGGCATTGAGAATACGGAACTTGTAAGGGCCGATCTCGGTGGTCTCGTTGCGCTTGGGCAGGTGACCGAAGGCGCTCATCACCAGGCCGCCGACCGTGTCGAACTCGTCATCGGAGAATTCGCTGTCGAAAAACTCGTTGAAGTTCTCGATCGGGGTCAGCGCCTTGACCAGGAAGTCACCGCTGGGCAGCGGCTTAATGTAGCTGTCTTCCTCGACGTCATGCTCGTCCTCGATGTCGCCGACGATCTGCTCCAGCACGTCCTCGATGGTGACTAGGCCGGCCACGCCGCCGTACTCGTCGATGACGACGGCCATGTGGTTATGGTTGGCGCGGAATTCGCGCAGCAGCACGTTCAGGCGCTTGGACTCGGGCACGAAAGTGGCCGGGCGCAGCAGGTCCTTGATGTTGAAGCTGTCGCCGTTCTCTTTGAGGATAAGTGGCAGCAGGTCTTTGGCGAGCAGGATCCCGAGCACATCATCGTGGCTTTCGCCGATCACCGGGTAGCGCGAGTGCGCGGCGTCGATCACCGCCGGCAGGAACTCCCGGGGCGATTGGCTGGCCTTGATGCTGATCATCTGTGAACGCGGCACCATGATGTCGCGAACCTGCAGGTCGGCCACCTGGATGGCGCCTTCGACGATGGTCAGCGCTTCGCTGTCCAGCAGTTTGTTCTGATGGGCTTCGCGCAGCAATTCAAGGAGTTGCTGGCGGTTTTTCGGCTCATGGGCAAAAGCCTGGGTCAGTTTACCCAGCCAGGACTTCTGCCCGTTGCTCGATCGATCTTCGCTCATGGCGGTTCTCGTGATCCTTCGTGTATCAGTGTGTGAGGGTGTCGGTTTCATCGTCGGCGTACGGGTCGGGATGACCCAGTTCTGCCAGCAATTCCCGTTCCAGGCCTTCCATTTCCTCGGCTTCCTCATCCTCGATGTGGTCGTAGCCGAGCAGGTGCAGGCAACCGTGGATGACCAGGTGTGCCCAGTGCGCTTCCAGCGACTTGCCCTGTTCGGCGGCTTCGCGCTCGACCACCGGCACGCAGATCACCAGGTCGCCCAGCAGCGGGATATCGAGCAGGTCGTCGGGGACGTCGGCCGGGAACGACAGCACATTGGTCGCGTAGTCCTTGTGCCGGTAGGTGTGGTTCAGCTCGCGGCCTTCGGCCTCGTCGACCAGGCGAATGGTCATTTCCGAGTCGGCGCTGCGCTGGCGCAGGGCCAGTTCGCACCAGCGGCGAAAGGCGGTGTCATCCGGGGCGGCAGCATCCGTGGCCCGTTGAATATCGAGTTCAAGCATCTTTGCCGGGCGCCTCGGGCTTGGCCTGGCGGGCATCGAAGCGGTCGTAGGCCTCGACTATGCGCTGCACCAGTGGGTGACGAACCACATCTTTGGGTTGGAAGTGGGTGAAACTGATCCCCGGAACGTCCTTCAGCACCTCGATGACGTGCGCCAGGCCCGACTTGGTGCCACGGGGCAGGTCGACCTGGGTGATGTCACCGGTGATGACCGCGGTGGAGCCGAAGCCGATACGGGTGAGGAACATCTTCATCTGTTCCAGCGTGGTGTTCTGGCTCTCGTCGAGGATGATGAAGCTGTTGTTCAGGGTACGGCCACGCATGTAGGCCAGCGGGGCGATCTCGATCACCTGGCGTTCGATCAGCTTGGCCACGTGCTCGAAGCCGAGCATTTCGTACAGGGCGTCGTACAGCGGGCGCAGGTACGGGTCGATCTTCTGGGCCAGGTCGCCGGGCAGGAAGCCGAGCTTTTCGCCCGCTTCGACCGCCGGGCGCACCAGCAGGATACGGCGCACCTGTTCGCGCTCCAGCGCGTCCACGGCACAGGCAACGGCCAGGTAGGTCTTGCCGGTACCGGCCGGGCCGATGCCGAAGTTGATATCGTTGGCCAGGATTTCCTTGACGTAGCGCTGCTGGTTGACGCCGCGCGGGCGAATGTTGCCCTTGCGCGTGCGCAGCGACACGCTGACCTCGTTGACGGCCGGGTTGTCGATGTTCTCGACGGTCGATTCCTGCAGGTACAGGTGCACGGTTTCCGGGGACAGGTCGCTGGCCTTGGTCTCGCGGTAGAGACGGCGCAGCAACTGCTCGGCAGCGGAGGTGGTCTTGGGTTCGCCGATCAGCTCGAACTGATTGCCGCGGTTGCGGATCTCGATGGCCAGGCGCTGTTCGATCAGGCGCAGGTGCTCGTCGAACTGGCCGCACAAGTTGGCGAAACGGTGGGCCTCGAAAGGTTCGAGGATGAAACGATGGGGTTCTATGGGTGCGTTCAAGGTCGTTTTTAGCCGCTCGACGGCAATGGATGTGAGCTCAAGAATAACCCTTGAATGGCAGTGGCGAAAGCACTGAAACGATCAAGGGTATGTGTGGCCTGTTCTGGCCTCTTCGCGGGCACGCCCGCTCCCACAGGTACCGCACCGCTTCGAAGATGGATGCAATACTTGTGGGAGCGGGCGTGCCCGCGAAGGGGCCGGTACAGGTATGATGCACCCCTTTTCTTACGCATGTGTTATTTCACCGAACATGAGCAAGCGCGAACCTGCCATCTATAAAGTGATCTTCCTCAACCAGGGGCAAGTCTTCGAGATGTATGCCAAGCAGATCTACCAGAGCGACCTATGGGGGTTCCTGGAGATCGAGGAGTTCGTGTTCGGCGAGCGCTCGCAGCTGGTGGTGGACCCAAGCGAGGAGAAGCTCAAGAGCCAGTTCGAGGGGGTGATCCGCAGTTTCGTGCCGATGCACTCGATCGTGCGCATCGACGAGGTGGAACGCCTGGGCACGGCGAAGATCAGCGAAGCCAAGGGCGGCGGCAACGTGATGCCATTCCCCATGCCGATGCCGGAAAAGTGACCACTCAGGGCAGTGGCGAGAACGGCGTGCGCCCTTCGGCGTTCTGCAGCTCCAGCAGGTACTTGCGGAAGATCTGGCCGAGCACCTGGGTGGCATGCTCCAGTTCGTCGCGGGGCATCTGCTCGGTCACTTCGTCGGCCATGTCCAGCGCGTCCTCGGCGCCGTTGACCGCGGCCATCTTCAGCAGGATGTAGGCCTGCACATTGTTGGCCTTGACCCCTTCGCCACGGAAGAACATGGCGCCCAGGCGGTACTGGGCCTCGGCATGGCCTTGCAGCGAGGCCTTTTCGAACCAGTTAAGGGCTTTGCCCAGATTTTTCGGCGTTTGCGTGTAGTAGTACTCGCCCAGTTCGAATTGCGCCTGGGCATCCCCACTGGTTGCCGTCTGCTCACAAGCCTTGAGGGCGTTTGCCAGGTCTTCGGGCTGGACATTCAAGGTGCAGCGGCCCGTCGCCGGAATGAGCAACGAGTTACCGCCCTCTGCCAGGGCCAGCAGGGGCTGAAGAAGCAACAGGCAGCCCAGGGTCAGGGCGCGGCCGGTGCGGTTCATGGGGATCGACTTACCTCTGCAAAGCTGCGGCCAATGTCTCTGGTGGCACATTATGGGATAAGCAGCGCCAACCTTACAAAGTTTTACTCGATTTTCTGCTTGGTTGGGGAAGTCAGCTGATTGTGCATGGGTATTTGTTGCCTGTACCGGCCTCTTCGCGGGCTCGCCCGCTCCCACAGGGATCGCACCATTTTCAAGGTTGGTGCAGAACCTGTGGGAGCGGGCGTGCCCGCGAAAGGGCCGGTACGGGCTGACAATTACTTCAGGGCTGCAAAAGCCTTCTCAGCCGCATCCAGGGTAATCTGCAGCTCTTTGTCGCCATGGGCGATAGAGGTGAAGCCGGCCTCGAACGCGCTAGGCGCCAGGTACACGCCACCATCGAGCATCAGGTGGAAGAAGCGCTTGAAGCGCTCGGCGTCGCTGGCCATCACGTCTTCGAAGGTGACGATGTCGTCGGCACCGCTGAAGTACAGGCCGAACATGGCACCGGCCTGGGTGGTGACGAACGGCACGCCTGCGGCATCGGCGCGCTGTTGCAGGCCGTCGAGCATGCGGCTGGTGTAGTCGGTCAGCTCGGCGTGGAAGCCCGGGCGGCTGATCAGCTTCAGGGTGGTCAGGCCAGCGGCCATGGCCAGCGGGTTACCCGACAGGGTACCCGCCTGGTACACCGGGCCGAGCGGGGCGATGCAGCCCATGATTTCACGCTTGCCGCCGAAGCAGCCGACCGGCATGCCGCCGCCGACGATCTTGCCGAAAGTCGACAGGTCCGGCTTGATGCCGTAGTGCCCCTGGGCGCCGCCGAGCGAAACGCGGAAACCGGTCATCACTTCGTCGAAGATCAGCACCACGCCGTGCTTGTCGCACTGCTCCCGCAGGCCTTCGAGGAAGCCTGGCGCTGGCGGTACGCAGTTCATGTTGCCGGCTACCGGCTCGACGATGATGCAGGCTACGGTCTGGCCGACTTCGGCCAGGGTTTTCTCGACGGCGGCGATGTCGTTGAACGGCAGGGTCAGGGTGTGCTTGGCGAAGTCGGCCGGCACGCCTGCCGAGCTCGGTACGCCCTGGGTCAGCAGGCCGGAGCCGGCTTTTACCAGCAGGCTGTCTGAGTGGCCGTGGTAGCAGCCTTCGAACTTGATGATGGCGTCACGGCCGGTGTAGCCACGGGCCAGGCGGATGGCGCTCATGGTGGCTTCGGTGCCCGAGCTGACCATACGCACCATCTCCATGGACGGCACCAGCGAGCAGACCAGGTCGGCCATCTCGGTTTCCATGGCGGTCGGGGCACCATAGGACAGGCCGTGCTCCAGCTGCCTGCGTACCGAGTCCAGTACCTGCGGGTGGCCGTGGCCGAGGATCATCGGGCCCCAGGAGCCGACGTAGTCGACGTAGCGCTTGTCATCCTCGTCAACGACGTAGGCGCCTTCGGCATGCTTGAAGAACAGCGGCGTGCCGCCAACGCTCTTGAAAGCGCGGACCGGCGAGTTGACGCCACCGGGGATGTGCTTCTGGGCTTGGGCGAACAGGGCTTCGGAACGGGACATGGGGTTCTCTCGAATCAGGATGCGAACAAGGCGTTGAAGGCGCGGGCGCGGCGGGTGACTTCCTGCGCGCTGTCGGCACCGAACAGGCCGTGGATCACCGCCAGCAGGTCGGCGCCATGGGCGACCAGCGGGGCGGCGTTGTCGAGGGTAATGCCGCCGATCACCGCGATCGGCAGTTTCACCTGGGCGCGGGCCTGCTCCAGCAGTTCGATGTTGGCAGCGGGTGCACCCGGCTTGGTGACGGAATTGAAGAAGCGGCCAAAGGCCACGTAGCTGGCGCCTTCGCTGGCAGCCTGGGCGGCCAGTTCGAGGCTGGCGTGGCAGGTGGAACCGATGATCGCCTGGCGGCCGAGCAATGCGCGGGCCGGGGTCAGCGGGCCGTCGGTCTGGCCCAGGTGCACGCCGACGCCCAGGCGCGCGGCCAGTTCGGCGTCGTCGTTGATGAGCAACTGGGTGCCGTAGCGCTCGCAGAGCTTCAGCAGCCCTTCGGCTTCACGCAGGCGGCGCGCCGCGTCGTCACTTTTGTCGCGGTACTGCAGCAGGCACACGCCGCCTTCCAGTGCCGCCTCGACATGGGACAGGAAACGGCCAGCGAGCAGCTGGCTGTCGGTGATGGCGTACAGACCGCGTAGCTTCATTGGAGGCCTCGTGTCAGGAACAGAAATCCAGCGGCAGGCGGCGTGGTACGAACTGGCCCTTGCCCAGTTGTTCGGCGTCACGCAGGGTGCGCCAGGTGTAGGCCAGGGCGCTGCGGACGGCGCTTTCCAGCTGCTCGCCGAGGGCCAGACGGCCGGCCAGGGCGCTGGCCAGGGTGCAGCCAGAGCCGTGGTAGCTGCCCGGCAGGCGCTGGCAGGTCCAGGTGTGGCGCTGGCCGTCGCGGCTGTACAGGCGGTTGTGAATTTCGTCTTCGTCGCCGTGACCACCGGTAATCAGCAGGTGTCTACAGAACGGCAACAGTTTCTCGGCACACTCGTCGGCGGTGCCTTCGGGCAGTTCGGCAAGGATGCGGGCTTCGGGCAGGTTCGGCGTGGCGATGGTCGCCAGCGGCAGCAGGCGTTCGCGCAGGGCGTAGCCCACTTCGTCCTTGCCCAGTCGGCCACCACCACCGGCACGCAGCACCGGATCGCAGACCAGCGGCAGATGCGGGTGGGCGGCCAGCAGTTCGGCGACGGTGTCGACCATCTCGATCGAACCGAGCATGCCCAGCTTGACGGCGGCCACCGTAGAGTCGGCCAGCACGGCGTTGGCCTGGGCCAGCACCCACTCGCGGTCGAGCACGCGGAAGTCGGAAACGTTGACGGTATCCTGCACGGTCAGGGCGGTCACTGCGGGTGCGGCGTGACAGCCTTGGGCGATCAGGGCTTCGATATCTGCCTGCAGGCCGGCGCCGCCACTGGGGTCGTGGCCGGAGAGACAGAGGACAACGGGGCGGGAGCTGTAGGTATTCATGGTCGGCGAGCTTACCACCAATCCCGTTTGGGCGGATCGTCCTACAAACGAGTTTTGTTGATCAATAGGTCAGATTTTTGTCGGATATCTTTCTGTAAGCGTTGATTTAGAGCCTTTTCTTTGTGTTTGGATGTGGTCGATTGCCAGGTTGCGAAGCTATGCTAGAGTGCTCGGATAACTCTACAAACGGGTTCTGCCGGATCGTGTCGTCTCAAACGGATGGGAGGCAACCGCGACTCGACTGGACAGGCCATGCTGGGGCTGTATGCGCTATTTGCTGATTGTGCTTCTGGGCTTTCTGCCCATGCTGGCCGGGGCAGTCGACTTCGACGACGCTACCCGGCATCTTCCGCTGGGCAAGGCCATGCAGGTTTATGAAGACCTCGAAGGCAGTGCCAGCATCGCCCAGGTCAGTGCCCCAGGGTTTGCCAAGCATTTTCGCCCCCATCACGAAGACGTGCTGAACGCCGGTTACTCCACCTCGGTGTTCTGGCTCAAGGTCGAGCTGCGCCCTCTCGCCGCGCCCGGCGCCGCTCCACGGCAATGGCTGCTGGAGCTGGCCTATCCGCCGCTGGATCACCTCGAGCTGTACCTGCCCGACAGCAGTGGCAGTTACCGCCTTGCCCGGCGCACCGGCGACGCATTGCCCTACCATAGCCGGCAGATCCTGCAGAACAACTACCTGTTCGAACTGCAGCTACCGCCTGGCCAGGTCACTACCGCCTATTTGCGGCTGCACAGCCAGGGC
>NZ_OPYN01000223.1 GCF_900277125.1 Pseudomonas inefficax | reverse complement strand
GCTGACCCGGCAGACCCTGCCGCGTCATGAAGAGCCGGACTTCATCCCTGACCACCGGGTGCCGATGACCGACGCCAGTGGCCAGGTGATCAAGAAACCGAAAAAACCCAAGAAGCCGAAGGAAAACAGCGCCAAGCGCGGGTTGGGGCGCTGGATGGACAGCGCTGAAGCAGGCAGTGCGGAGCCGGCGGTGAAGGCAGTGCGCAAGGTGCCTAGTTTCAATGGTGGGCCGCGCAAGCGTAAGCCGTAGCCTGGGGAAGCTTGGCCCCTGTGGGAGCGGGCATGCCCGCGAAGCAGGCACCGCGGTGCATGGCACGGGCTTCGCCCGTGTTCGCGGGCACGCCCGCTCCCACAGTGGATCGAGTAAGTGTCAGGATTTGAGCCAGTCTGCTGCCGCTCGCCCGGCGCGCAACCCGCTGGCAAAGCAGGCGGTCAGCAAATACCCCCCGGTCGGCGCCTCCCAGTCCAGCATCTCGCCGGCACAGAACACCCCCGGCATGCCCTTGAGCATCAAGCCCTCATCCAGCGCCTCGAAACGCACCCCTCCCGCGCTGCTTATCGCCTCGTCCAGTGGCCGTGTGCGCACCAGCGTTATCGGTAAGGCCTTGATCGCCTTAGCCAAGGCATCAGGGTCGGCAAAGGTCGCCTGATTGGTCAGCTCGCGCAACAGTGCCGCCTTGACCCCATCGATACCCAGCTGGCTGTGCAGGTGCTTGGCCATGGAGCGCGAACCCCGTGGCTTGGCCAGCGCCTGGGCAATCTTTTCCACAGGCTTGTCCGGCAACAGGTCCAGCAGCAACACCCCGTGGCCCTCACGGTTGATGGCCTCGCGCACCGGAGCTGACCATGCATACACCAGGCTGCCTTCCACACCCTGCGCGGTCAGGATGAACTCCCCCTTGCGCGGCGCGCTGCCGGGAACGCTGAGGGCAATGTTCTTCAACGGCGTACCGGCGAACTTGTCCTTGAGCAGCGCGCTCCAGCCTGGTACTTCAAAACCGCAGTTGCTGGGCTGCAAGGGGGAGATATCCACAGCTCGTTCGGCCAGCAGCGGCTGCCAGCTACCGTCCGAGCCCAGTCGCGCCCAGCTGCCGCCACCCAGCGCCAGCACCACCACGGCGGCCTTCACCAGCCGCTCGCCCTGTGGATAAGCAATCCGCAATGCACCTTCAGCATTCCAGCCCAACCAGCGGTGGCGGGTGTGGATAACTACCCCTTTTTCGCGCAGGCGCTTGAGCCAGGCACGCAGCAGTGGCGCGGCTTTCATGTCGGTGGGGAACACGCGGCCCGAGGTGCCGACGAAGGTTTCGATGCCCAAGCCGTGAATCCACTGGCGCAAGGCGTCGGCATCGAAGTCTTGCAGCAGCGCAGCGATTTCGCCCTGGCGCTCGGCATACCGGCTGACGAACGCCGGGTAGGGCTCGGAATGGGTGATGTTCATGCCACCGACGCCCGCCAGCAGGAACTTGCGGCCTACCGAAGGCATGGCATCGAACACCTCGACCGCCAGGCCCGCCTGGGCCAGTGCTTCGGCGGCCATCAGGCCGGCTGGGCCGCCGCCGATGACGACAGCGAGGGGAGGGGAGGCGGGGCTCAGATCAGGCATGGTGGGCAGCAGGCTGTGGAAAAGAGGCGCATTCTAGCGCAGCGCGCCCTGTGGAAGCACTGATCAAAAAATGATCACTACTCTGCAGGCCTTGTTTGTAAAGGGCTGCAGCGCCTTTCCCGCAGGTTATCCACAAGCGGTTCCACAGTCATTGTGAACAACCGATGACGCGCGCCGCGCTGTGATGAAGGATGCCATGGCGCCTGGCCAGCGCTGCGCGGTCCTTGCTGTAGCCACCGCCGATCACACCCACCACCGGGATGTCGCGGCCCAGGCAGTGGCGCAGCACNGCTTCGTCACGGGCGGCAACGC
>NZ_OPYN01000222.1 GCF_900277125.1 Pseudomonas inefficax | reverse complement strand
GGAGCGGCCTTGTGTCGCGAAAGGGCTGCGAAGCGGCCCCAGCAATTTTTGCATCATCGCTGAAATCTTGGGGCCGCTCTGCGGCCCTTTCGCGACACAAGGCCGCTCCTACAGGGGATCGTGTCAGGCCTGTTCGGGCAGTAGCCGGTCGCGGCTATTGGACAGGTGCAGGCACACCGCTGCCCGCGCCGCGTCCGGGTCCCGCCGGCGGATGGCATTGAGGATCGCCTCATGCTCGAGGTTGGCCAGGTATGCCTGCCGCGCCAGCTTCGCCCCGCTACGTTCGGCCAAGGCCATGCGGTTGCGCGGGATCAGACCGTTGCCTAGCTGCAACAGCATTTCAGTGAAGTACAGGTTGCCAGTGGCCTCGGCAATCAGCAGGTGAAAGCGCCGGTCGGCCTCGATACAGCTGTCGCCAGCGGCGGCCAGGTCCTGGTAGTCATCCAGCGCCTGGCGCATGCGCATCAGGTGCTCCTCCTCGCGGCGTAGCGCGGCCAGGGCAGCTGCCTGGCCTTCCAGGCCGATGCGCAGCTCCAGCAGGTCGCGCACATTGGCTGCGCTTTCCGCAGCGATGCGTAGGCCGGGCTGGGCCTGGCGCTCCATCACGAACGTACCGATACCGTGGCGTGGCTCAACCAGCCCCGAGGCCTGCAGTTTGGACAAGGCCTCGCGGACCACGGTGCGGCTGACCCCATGCTCGCGCACCAGGCTGTTCTCCGAGGGCAACTTGTCGCCTGGCTTGAAGGTACCCAGCAGGATCTGTTGCGTCAGGCTGGAGACCAGGTCATGGGCGCGGCTGTGGCCGCGTTTGTGGGTTTGTTCGGTGGCCATGGCGGAGTCCGATTATTGTCGTACTTGTACGACAAGTTAATCGATAAAAATATTTTTTGCCGATTTTTCTGACGCTCAAGCCCGCCAGTAGCCTGTGGGTTTTTGCAATATAGGAGCATATAGGCATTGTAGTAGCTTGTATTTTGCGATTTTGCCGATCTTGCTAATCTTGTCGTACAACTAAGCTGCGCATATGCTCCTTCCCACTGTCATGTCAGACAACCTCGACCCGCACAAAAACAATTAGTGGGAGATCCGCAAGTGAACGATACCCTCGCTCCGTCTGCCCGAAATGAAGGCGACGCCCTGGCCAGTGCCGTGGCCAAGGTCAAGCTCCACGTCCTGCCGCTGTTCGTCATCATGTTCATCGTCAATTATCTGGACCGCGTCAACATCGGCTTC
>NZ_OPYN01000221.1 GCF_900277125.1 Pseudomonas inefficax | reverse complement strand
TCGATCGAACCGAGCATGCCCAGCTGGACGGCGGCCANCGTAGAGTCGGCCAGCACGGCGTTGGCCTGGGCCAGCACCCACTCGCGGTCGAGCACGCGGAAGTCGGAAACGTTGACGGTATCCTGCACGGTCAGGGCGGTCACTGCGGGTGCGGCGTGACAGCCTTGGGCGATCAGGGCTTCGATATCTGCCTGCAGGCCGGCGCCGCCACTGGGGTCGTGGCCGGAGAGACAGAGGACAACGGGGCGGGAGCTGTAGGTATTCATGGTCGGCGAGCTTACCACCAATCCCGTTTGGGCGGATCGTCCTACAAACGAGTTTTGTTGATCAATAGGTCAGATTTCTTGCGACTTTCTTTCTGTAAGCGTTGATTTAGAGCCTTTTCTTTGTGTTTGGATGTGGTCGATTGCCAGGTTGCGAAGCTATGCTAGAGTGCTCGGATAACTCTACAAACGGGTTCTGCCGGATCGTGTCGTCTCAAACGGATGGGAGGCAACCGCGACTCGACTGGACAGGCCATGCTGGGGCTGTATGCGCTATTTGCTGATTGTGCTTCTGGGCTTGCTGCCCGTGCTGGCCGGGGCAGTCGATTTCGACGACGCTACCCGGCATCTTCCACTGGGCAAGGCCATGCAGCTTTATGAAGACCTCGATGGCAGTGCCAGCATCGCTCAGGTCAGTGCCCCAGGGTTTGCCAAGCATTTTCGCCCCCATCACGACGACGTGCTGAACGCCGGTTACTCCACCTCGGTGTTCTGGCTCAAGATTGAACTGCGCCCTGTCGCCGCGCCCGGCGCTGCCCCACGGCAATGGCTGCTGGAGCTGGCCTATCCACCGCTGGATCACCTCGAGCTGTACCTGCCCGACAGCAGTGGCAGTTACCGCCTTGCCCGGCGCACCGGCGACGCATTGCCCTACCATAGCCGGCAGATCCTGCAGAACAACTACCTGTTCGAACTGCAGCTACCGCCTGGCCAGGTCACTACCGCCTATTTGCGGCTGCACAGCCAGGGCTCGGTGCAGGCGCCGCTGGCGCTGTGGTCTGCCCAGGCCTATATGGAGGAGCAGCCCACGCGCCTGTATGTGCTGGGGATGATCTACGGCGTGCTGCTGGTGATGCTGGTATACAACCTGTTCATTTACCTCAGCGTGCGCGACGTCAGCTACCTCTACTACATCCTCTATATTGCTTCGTTCGGCTTTTACCAGGTGTCGGTGAATGGCGCCGGTGTGGCCTACTTCTGGCCGGACAGCCCGTGGTGGGCGAATGCTTCGACGCCGCTGTTCATCGGTGCCGCCGGCCTGTTCGGCTGCCAGTTCGCCCGGCATTTCCTGCAACTTGGCAGCGTCAGCCGTGGTATGGACCGGTTGCTGCAGCTGCTGATGCTGGGTGGCGCGCTGGTCATGGTGCTGGCGGTGACCATGCCCTACGGTGTCGCTTTGCGCATGGCCACGGTGCTGGCGTTACTGTTTACCGTGAGCATCTTCAGTGCCGGCCTGTATGCCTGGTGGCATGGCTTGCGCGTGGCACGCTGGTTCATCATCGCCTGGACGGCGTTCTTGCTCGGTGGCCTGGTCAACACCCTGATGGTGCTGGGCTACCTGCCGAACGTGTTCATTACCATGTATGCCAGCCAGCTGGGGTCAGCGCTGGAAGTGGCCTTGCTGTCGCTGGCGCTGGCCGACCGCATCAACAGCCTGCGTGAGCAGCAGGCCCAGACCTTGCGTGACACGGGTCGCACGCTGGAACAACTGAACCTGCAACTGGCCAGGAGCAACCGGCTGAAAGACGAATTCCTGGCCAGCGTGACCCATGAACTGCGTACGCCGATGAATGGCGTGATCGGCTCGCTGGAGCTGATGCAGACCCTGCCGATGGAGGCCGAGATGGCCCAGTACCACCGAACGGCGGTGGGGTCGGCCCAGAGCATGATGGATATGGTCGATGCCATTTTGACCCTGTCCGAGCTACAGGCCGGCCGCCTGCGCGCGCAGTCGGCGCCGTTCAGCCTGCGTGACCTGCTGCAGGGCGTGCGTGCCGGTTATGCCGGGCAGGCTTTGGGCAAAGGCTTGTACCTGAGCCTGGACATTCCGGCCGATGTGCCGGACGGGTTGCTGGGCGATGCCCAGAAGCTGGCCCGCTGCCTGGGGTGCCTGGTGGACAACGGGTTGAAGTTCACCCACCAGGGCGGGGTGATGATCCAGGTGCGCGGGCGCCGGGTGGGGCCTGACGACCTGGCGCTGACCTTCATGGTCAGCGACAGTGGTATCGGCTTCGATGACCTCGACCAGGCGACCCTGTATCAGCGCTTCTTCCAGGTCGATGGCTCGATGACCCGGCGTTATGGCGGGCTGGGGATTGGGTTGTCGATTTGCCGGCAGATGGGGGAATTGCTGGGGGCGCGGTTGTCGCATGAGTCGACGCGGGGGTTGGGCAGCCGGTTCGAGTTGAGTTTGAACATGGCTATTGCGCAGGTGCAGATGGCATCGAATGTTCTGCAGGCGCGACAGTTGCTTTGAAGGCATGGAGTTTGGTGAGGGCTGACAGATGTTCGCCATCACACATTCAGCGCCTGTCGTGGCGAACACCTGTCAGCCCCGCTGATCCCCAAGACATGCCCTCACCACATGTTTAGTCATTAATGCCACTTTGACTGACCCGTCGGGAGTGCTTCACTGGGTCTCTCAAGCCTACCCGGATCCAGGAGCCCCCCGATGAACCTGCACCAGTACGCTGAAACCCACGAAGTCACCAACCAGCCACCGCCCCTCGACGGTGCCAACCTGTACCGCCTCGACCTGCCGCTACAGGAATGGTCACGGCGTTTCGGTGCGGGTTGGGCCGAGTCGCGGATCGATGCCTACGGGGCACTGGCCGGCGGCCCGCTGATGCAGGCGGGTTTCCTGGCCAATGCGCACCAGCCGGAGTTCAGCAGCCACGACCGCTACGGCCATCGCATCGACCTGGTCGAGTTCCACCCCGCCTACCACGAACTGATGCGCACCGCCGTCGAGCACGGCCTGCCGTCGCTGCCATGGGCCGAACCCCGCCCAGGCGCCCATGTGGCGCGGGCTTCGATGACCTACCTGCACAGCCAGGCCGAAGCCGGTACCGGCTGCCCGCTGACCATGACTTTCGCCGCCGTGCCAGCGCTGCGGCTGCAACCCGAACTGGCCGAATACTGGCTGCCGAAAATCCTCGCCTGCGAATACGACCCGCGTAACGTCGGGGACCGTCACAAGGCCGGAGTCACCCTGGGCATGGCCATGACCGAGAAGCAGGGTGGCACCGATGTACGCGCCAACACCACCCGGGCTTATCCGGTCGGCGCCGCAGGCCCGGGTCAGGCCTACGAGCTGGTCGGCCACAAGTGGTTCTGCTCGGCGCCGATGTGCGATGCCTTTCTGACCCTGGCCCAGACCGAAAAAGGCCTGAGCTGCTTCCTGCTGCCGCGTCACCGCCCGGATGACAGCCGCAACCAGTTCTATATCCAGCGCCTGAAGAACAAGCTGGGCAACAGTTCCAACGCCTCCAGCGAGGTGGAATTCCGCGGTGCCCTGGCGTGGATGGTCGGAGAGGAAGGGCGGGGCGTGCCGACCATCATCGAAATGGTGGCCATGACCCGCTTCGACTGCATGGTCGGCTCCAGCGCACTGATGCGCCAGGCGCTGACCCAGGCGACCCACCATTGCGCGCACCGCAAGGTTGGCGGGCGGCTGCTGAGCGAGCAGCCGTTGATGCAGAACGTGCTGGCCGACCTGGCGTTGGAAAGCGAGGCCGCGTTGGCCCTGAGCCTGCGCATGGGGCAGGCGCTGGAGCAGCTGGAAGACCCGCAGCAGGCGCATTTCGCCCGGCTGGTCACGGCGGTGGGCAAGTACTGGATCTGCAAGCGCGCGCCGGCGATGATCAACGAAGCCGCCGAGTGCCTGGGCGGGGCCGGTTATGTGGAGGACAGTATCCTGCCACGGTTGTACCGCGAAGCGCCGGTCAACTCGACCTGGGAAGGCTCGGGCAATGTGCAGTGCCTGGACGTGCTGCGGGCCTTGTCCAAGGAGCCGGGCGTGCTCGATGCGCTGTTCGCCGAGCTGGGCGATGGGCACGGTGACCCGCGCCTGGCGGCGCACATCGGCAACCTCAAGGGGGCGTTTGCCGACACTGGCGACATGCAGTACCGCGCGCGGCAGCTGACCGAGGATATTGCCCTGGCGCTGCAGGCCAAGTTGTTGCTGGAGGCGGGCAATGCGGTGGTCAGTGATGCGTTTATCGACAGCCGCTTGACTGGGGGCGGGCGCGTGTACGGAGCGTTGCCGCGGGGTGTGGATGTGGAGGCATTGGTGGCCAGGGCGACGCCAGCACAGGACCTGTAGGAGCGGCCTTGTGTCGCGATAGGGCTGCGAAGCAGCCCCAGGGGATCAGCGCAGATGCACAAATTGCCGGGGCTGCTTTGCAGCCCTATCGCGACACAAGGCCGCTCCTACAGGGACCAGCGCTGGCCTGCTGATTAACACCGATCAATGGGGGTGTATTTAGCCAAGAAGGCAGGCAAGATGGTTCACATGCATGTCCAGACAGGAAGCACAGTGTGAGCCAAGCTTTTGTAGTCGTTGATACCCCCGAACAGGCCGTCGACCGTCTGGCGGCCCTGCATGACCAGGCCACCGGGGCCCTTAGCCAGGCCCTCAAGCGTTACCTGAAGGACCGTACCGAACCGGGCGTCGAAGAGCGCGACCTGTTCCGCTACCCGGCGCTGCGCCTGACCTACTACAGCCACGGCGAAGTCGCCGCCACCACGCGGGCCTACGCCAAGGTCCAGGTGGCCGGTACCTACAGCGTCACCATCACCCAGCCGGCTGCTTTCCGTGGCTACCTGCTGGAACAACTGCGCCCGCTGATGCACGACTACACCGTCACGGTAGAGGTCGGCGTCAGCGAACAGAACATCCCTTACCCCTACGTGGTCGACCAGGGCGACGAGCTGGCCGGCAGCGGCATCACCGCCGCGCAGCTGGCGCGGGTGTTCCCCAGCACCGACCTTTCGGCTGCCACCGACAACATCGCCGACGGCCTGTATGACTGGGACAGTACCGAAACCCTGCCGCTGGCGTTGTTCGATGCCGCGCGGGTCGACTTCTCGCTGCGCCGCCTGGTGCACTACACCGGCAGCGACTGGCGTCATGTGCAGCCGTGGATCCTGCTGACCAACTATCATCGCTATGTCGACCAGTTCATCAGCCACGGCCTCGACCAGTTGCGTGACGACCCGCGCTTCGTGCGTATGGTGCTGCCGGGCAACGTGGTGATCGAAAAGGGCATGGACCACGGTGAAACCCAGGCCCTGGTGGCCAGCGTGGTCTGGCACCGCTACCAGATGCCGGCATATCACCTGATCGCCGCCGACGGCGACGGCGTCACGCTGGTCAACATCGGCGTCGGCCCGTCCAATGCCAAGAACATCACCGACCATCTGGCCGTGCTGCGCCCGCATTGCTGGCTGATGATCGGCCACTGCGGCGGCCTGCGGCAGTCGCAGACCATCGGCGACTATGTGCTGGCTCATGCCTACATGCGCCGTGACGGCATTCTCGACCGGGTGGTGCCGCCGAATATTCCGATTCCAGCCTTGGCCGAAGTGCAGCTGGCCTTGCAGGAAGCCGCCGCGCAGGTCACCGGCGAGCGTGGCGAACAGCTGAAGAAGCGCCTGCGCACCGGCACCGTGCTGACCTACGACGACCGCAACTGGGAGCTGCGCTGGGCTCAGGAGCGGCCGTTGATCAACCTGTCGCGTGCCGTGGCGGTGGACATGGAAAGCGGTACCATCGCCGCCCAGGGTTACCGCTTGCGCGTACCGTACGGCACCTTGCTGTGTGTTTCCGACAAGCCGTTGCACAGCGAGATCAAGCTGCCGGGTTCGGCCAACGCCTTCTATAACCGGGCGGTCAGCCAGCACCTGAAGATCGGCATTGCCGCCCTCGACCTGCTGCGCACCGAGCTCAACTCGCTGCACTCGCGTAAACTGCGCAGTTTCGATGAGCCGCCGTTCCGCTGAGGATCCATGTCACTGCCACCCCGTTCCAAGCCGCGCCGCCCCCAGGCGCGGCCTGCCACCGGCCCGCGTCGCCAGCCCAAGGCGCCACCGGCCGAGCCGCGTCTGATCCTGTTCAACAAACCGTTCGACGTGCTGACCCAGTTCAGCGACGGCGACGGGCGCGCGACGCTCAAGGACTACATCGACATCCCCGGCGTGTACCCGGCCGGGCGGCTGGACCGCGACAGTGAAGGCCTGTTGCTGCTGACCAATGATGGCGGCCTGCAGGCGCGCATTGCCGACCCGAAGCACAAGCTGGCCAAGACTTACTGGGTTCAGGTGGAGGGGGAGCCGAGCGAGGAGCAGTTGCAGCGCTTGCGCGATGGTGTGGAACTGAACGATGGGCCCACCTTGCCGGCCGAAGCGCGGCACCTGGACGAGCCGACGCTGTGGCCGCGCAACCCGCCGGTGCGTTTTCGCAAGAGCGTGCCGACCAGCTGGCTGGAGCTGGTGATTCGCGAAGGGCGTAACCGCCAGGTGCGGCGGATGACGGCGGCGGTGGGGTTGCCGACCTTGCGCCTGGTGCGGGTACGGATTGGCGACTGGGCGCTGGATGAGTTGGAGCAGGGCTGCTGGCGTGAAGTCCCGGCGAAGTTGCAGCGCTAGGGGGGCCGCTTTGCGGCCCATCGCGACTCAAGGCCGCTCCTACAGGCACAGCGCAAACTCAGCATCGCGCGATCCCTGTAGGAGCGGCCTTGTGTCGCGAAAGGAGCGCAAAGCGCTCCCGGCGTTCCAAAGCCCTAAACCCCTTCGAGAAACCCCACCACCACACTCTTGATGATGAAGGCCAGCACCCCCAGCCCCAGCACGAAGAACAGGATCAGCGTCCCGAACCGCCCGGCCTTGGACTTTTTCGCCAGGTCCCAGACGATGAAACCCATGAAACCGATCAACACGGTGACCAGGATGATCATCATCCACTCTTCGAATACGGCGGGATCCATCGGTGTTCTCCAGGCGGGTTGAGCGGCCGATTATACGCCTGCTGGCGCAGGCAATTAACGCAGGTGGGTCAAGGGCAGCTCGGTGCTGGCCAGCACCTGGTTCAGCACGAAGCTCGAACGTACGCTGGTGACGCCTTCAATGCGAGTCAGGCTGCCTAGCAGCAGTTTCTGGTAGTGGTCCATGTCGGGCACCACCACCTTCAGCTGGTAGTCGGCATCCATGCCGGTGACCAGGCTGCATTCGAGCACCTGTGGCAGGTTGCGGATGGCCGCCTCGAAGGTTTCGAAACGCTCCGGTGTGTGGCGGTCCATGCCGATCAGCACATAGGCAGTCAGGCTCAGGCCCAGCTTCTTGCGGTCGAGCAGGGCCACCTGGCGCGAGATGTAGCCATCGTCCTCCAGCTGCTTGACCCGACGCGAGCATGGCGAAGGCGACAGGCCGATGCGTTCGGCCAGTTCCTGGTTGGAAATGCGCGCATCGCGCTGCAATTCGGCAAGGATGCTCAGGTCGTAGCGGTCAAGCTTGCTCATGGTTTATGCCTTTTCTGTTCAGATTGCTGCGAATTATCAATCCAGGGTGAAAAATTGCGCAAGTGCTATTTATCCGAGCAATCTTCGCAATCATCTGCCGCAACCTGTCCGGTATCTTTATCCACAGAATCACTGCCCGGACATCAGTCCACGGCGACGCGCCCTAGGCGGGCGGTCGCGGCCAGCCATCCAACAGGATCTGCAGGCCCCCGGGCTACACGCCTTCCAGAAGACGGTGTGAGGTGAGCCGGCGCCACAAGTGCCGAGCACGGACGACAATTCCTGAAGGGAGGCCCAGCGGCCTCCCTTTTTTCATGGCTGGAAATTTAATTGGCCTGGGTTACGGGCGCGGTAGACTGGCTGTGGTTGCCTTATTTCTACCGAGAGGAACAGCATGAAGTCGCGCATCTGGCAGTTGGCAGGTGTTGGTGTGTTGGGGTTGAGCATCAGCCTCGGGGCCTTGGCCGAAGTGCCGGTCGAGGGGGCGTCTGGCCGCTCGCTCAATTCGCGTGACGAAGTGCAGCAGACCCAGCCGCCACGTCAGGGCTATTACCAGGACATTCCCCGCCGCCATGGTGATAACCGCTATTGGGAAGCCGGTGGCCCGGGGCAACGGCCTGGCGGTGACTGGCAGGGGCGCCCGGATGGTCATGGCAATGGTTGGGGGCCGGGGCCGCAGTATCGCCCGGGGCACACCATCGATCATTTCCCGGACCGTTACTGGAAAGTGCCTTATCGTGGCGATGACTACTTCTACTCCGGTGGTTACTGGTATCGCCCCCATGGTGGCCGTTATGTCGTGGTGACCCCGCCCCAAGGCGTGGGGGTCGACTACCTGCCGCCTTATGCGCGGGAAGTCTGGCTGGGCGGGGCGCTGTTCTTCCTGGTGGCCGATACCTACTACCAGTACTTGGCGGACAGCCGCGAATACGTGGTGGTCAACCCGCCGGTTGCCACGCCGGCACCTGTCGGCGGCGGGTATGATGTGGTGGCCTATCCGATGCATGGGCAAGGGCAGGAGCAGCAGGATCAGGACCGTTACCAGTGCCATCGCTGGGCGATGAGCCAGTCAGGGTTCGACCCGGCAACGGCAACTTATGCACCACCTGCCAATGTGGCCGATAACTACCGGCGGGCCCTGGGCGCCTGTTTCAGCGGCCGGGGCTACAGCATCAACTGAAGCGGGACGTGTCCCGGCGATGGAACTGTGCCTCATCCATTGATTGAAGCCGGGTCAGAGCCCTGTGGGAGCGGGTTTACCCGCGAAGAATGCAACGCGGTGCATGGCACCGGCTGTGCCGGTGTTCGCGGGTAAACCCGCTCCCACAATTACGCTCACTGATTCACACCGGGTCGGCATGCACCATCACATCCGCCTGTGGATAACGATGACGGATCACCTTCGATGCCTCTACGCACAACCCGTGCGCTTCATGCAGCGGCAACTGCCCCGGCATCTCCAGATGCAACTGCACGAACCACTGGTTGCCCGACACTCGTGTACGCAGGTCGTGCACGCCTTTGACCCCGGGAATGGCCAGCACCAGCGCAGCCATGTCCTCGCCAACATCGCCGGGCAGTTCCTGGTCCATGAGGATGGCCGTACTCTCCCGGGCGATCTGCAGCGCGCTCCAGAGGATATAGACGGCGATGCCCAGGCCGAACAGGGCATCCAGCTGCGGCCAGCCAAAGCGTGCCAGCAGCAGGGCCAGCAGGATGCTGCCGTTGAGCAGCAGGTCCGAGCGGTAGTGCAGGGAGTCGGCCCGCACCGCCGTGGAGCCGGTCAGTCGGATGACCCTGTGTTGCAGTGCCAGCAGGGCAAGGGTCAGCACCAGCGACAGCAGCATTACCCCGATACCGACAGCGGTATCGCCCATGGGTTGCGGGGTGTGCAGGCGTTCAACCGCCTGCACCCCGATCAGCACCGCACTGACCCCGATGAACAGCGCCTGCGCCATACCGGCCAGGGCTTCGGCCTTGCCATGGCCGAAACGGTGGTCGTTGTCGGCCGGGCGCAGGGCATAGTGCACGGCTAGCAGGTTGAGGAACGAGGCAACGGCATCCAGTGCCGAGTCGGTCAGCCCGGCCAGCAGGCTGACCGAGCCGCTCAACCACCAGGCCAGCGCTTTGCTCAGGACCAGTATGCTGGCCACTGCCAGCGATGCGCGAGTGGCCAGGCGTAGCAGGCGCTGGTGTTCAGCCGGGGTGGTCATCATCCGTGGGCGGTGTCCTTGTGCTTCAGGCTGCAGGCACCAGGCCCAGGCTGGCCAGCTGCTCGATGCTGCCGCGTTGCTGGATCAGCCGTGGGTCGTTCAGCGGCAGGCGCTGACCCAGTTCGCTTTCCAGAATGGCCTGCAACTTGGTGTTGTCGACCTTGCCATCGGGGCTCACGGCTTCGCGCAGTTTGACCGGGTCGACCTGGGCGGAGCGCCCGCCTGGGTAATAGATGGCGCCGGTGGCGAAGTCGATGCCGAAGGCGATCAACCCGGGGATTACGTAGAACAGGATGCCGATGGCATCCATTGCGGCAACCACAGGGTCTATCTTGCCACCGATCTGGCCACGACGTTCCGGGTACAGAATGGTGCCGCAGGCCGTCAGTTGGGTCAGCAAGGTGACGATGAGGGCGCCACCGATGACGCGGGATGGGATGCGCATGTGAAAACTCCGAAAAGGTATTCAGCAGGGCAAGCGAAACGCCTGCACCTGAAGCTAAGACCATGATAAGGCAGCTTGGGTTCGCCGTTATACTCGCGGGACTGTTCGAGGACCACCATGATTTCATTACCGATCGATGCTGTCTTGCCCGCCCTGCGCCAGGCCCTGGAAAACCGTGACGAAGCGGTGTTAGAGGCGCCACCTGGCGCCGGCAAAACCACCCGCGTGCCGCTGGCGCTGCTCGACGAGCCCTGGCTGGCTGGGCAGAGCATTCTCATGCTCGAGCCCCGGCGCCTGGCTGCTCGCGCGGCTGCTGAACGGCTGGCCAGCGAGCTGGGCGAAAAGGTCGGCGAAACCGTGGGCTATCGCATCCGGCTGGACAGCAAGGTCGGGCCGAAAACACGCATCGAGGTGGTGACAGAAGGCATCCTCACCCGCCGCCTGCAGGCCGACCCGGCGCTGGAGGGTGTGGGGCTGGTGATCTTCGACGAATTTCACGAGCGCAGCCTCGATGCCGACCTGGCTTTGGCATTGAGCCTGAATGGTCGGGAACTGCTGCGGGACGATCCGCCACTGAAGGTTTTGCTGATGTCCGCGACCCTGGAGGGCGAGCGCCTTTCGCGGCTGCTGAATGATGCCCCGGTGGTCAGCAGTGAAGGCCGCATGCACCCCGTCGACATCCGTTGGGGGCGGCCTTTCCAGCCGGGCGAGTTCATCGAGCCACGGGTAGTGGACAGCGTGCTGCAGGCACTGGCTGACCAGACCGGCAGTGTGCTGGTGTTCCTGCCGGGTCAGGCCGAGATCCGCCGGGTGCACCAGAGCCTGCAGGAAGCGTTGGGCGAGCGCCCCGAGGTCCTGCTCTGCCCGTTGCATGGCGAGCTCGATCTCGACGCCCAGCGTGCGGCCATCGACCCTGCGCCCGAGGGCCTGCGCAAGGTGGTGCTGGCCACAAACATAGCCGAGACCAGCCTGACCATCGACGGCGTGCGCGTGGTAATCGATGCAGGCCTGGCCCGGGTACCGCGCTTCGACCCTGGCAGCGGCATGACCCGCCTGGACACCCAACGCATCTCCCGCGCCAGCGCCACCCAGCGCGCCGGCCGTGCCGGCCGCCTGGAACCCGGTGTGTGTTACCGGCTGTGGTCCGAGGCCCAGCATGACCAACTGGCCGCCCACGGCAGCGCCGAGATCATGCAGGCCGACCTGGCCGGCCTGGCCCTGCAACTGGCGCGCTGGGGTGTGACGCCCGAGCAGTTGCGCTGGCTCGACCAGCCCCCCACGGCCGCCTTCGCCCAGGCCCAGGACCTGCTGGCGCGGCTCAATGCCTTCAAGCCTGGCTGCCGTGACAACCTCAGCGAACACGGTCAGGCCATGGCCGAGTTGCCGGCGCATCCGCGTATCGCGCATCTGCTCTTGCGCGGTCAGGACCTGGGCCTGGCACAGATGGCCTGCGATGTGGCTGCGCTGCTGGGTGAGCGGGATATCCAGCGCGGCGGCGGTGCTGATTTGCACAGCCGCCTGGCGCTGGTCAGTGGCGAGAGCAAGGCCGCCCGTGGCAGCCACGGCGGTGTGCAGCGTGCGCGCCAACTGGCCCGCCAGTACCGTGGCCTGCTGCGTGGCAAACCCCGCGCGCCGGTTGCAGACCCTGATCACCCGCGCTGGCTGGGCGCGCTGCTGGCGCTGGCCTACCCCGACCGCGTCGCCCAGCAGCGCCGCGAGGGCGGTGCGGAATATCGGCTGGCCAACGGCCGTGCGGCGCTGTTTGCCGAAGTCGACGCACTGATGAAGTGCCCGTGGCTGGTGATCGCCGACCTGGGCAGCCGCCAGGGCCAGCGCGAAGAACGTATCTATCTGGCCGCCGAGTTCGATCCGGCGCTGCTCGAGGGCGTGCTGGCCGAACAGGTCGAGCGGGTCGATATCCTCGATTGGGACGAGCGCGAGCAGGTGTTGCGCGCCGAACGCCAGGTCAAGGTCGGCGAGCTGGTGCTCAGCCGCGAACCGCTGCCCGGCCTGGATGACGAAGCGCGGGCTCGCGCGCTGCTTGGCCTGGTCCGGCGCAAAGGCCTGAACCTGCTGAGCTGGACTCCCGAGCTTCGGCAATGGCAGGCGCGCGTGGCCTTGCTGCGTCAGCTGGACCTGGCCAAGGACGGCCACAGCGAATGGCCCGACCTTGCAGACGAGACCTTGCTCGCCAGCCTGGAAGTCTGGCTGCAGCCTTACCTGGGCAAGGTGTCGCGCCTCAGCCATTTCGCCGCACTGGACTTGCCGTCGATGCTGCGCAACCTGTTGCCCTGGCCGCTGCCGCAACGCCTGGAAGAGCAAGCCCCTGCGCACCTGACGGTACCGTCCGGCTCGAACATCCGCCTGGACTATAGCGAAAACCCGCCAATCCTCGCGGTGCGCCTGCAAGAGCTGTTCGGCCTGGCCGACACCCCACGCATTGCCAACGGCCGCCAGCAGGTCAAGCTGCACCTGCTGTCCCCGGCACGCCGCCCGGTGCAGGTGACCCAGGACCTGGCCAACTTCTGGCGTACGACCTATGCCGAGGTTAAGAAAGATTTGAAGGGGCGTTATCCGAAGCACTATTGGCCGGATGACCCGCTGGTGGCCGAGGCAACGGCACGGGCCAAGCCTCGAGGGACCTGATAACAGTGAGTTCCGGTCAAGCGGTGAGCCTGGGCATTACGCCCCGGCTTCGCCTTCCAGCAACATGAACAGGCGGTACAGCACCACGGTGCTGAACAGCTGCAGGAAGCCGCTGAGGCTGTCCATGGCCAGCTCCATGCCTGGCGATGGCTCGGGGAAGGCCATCAGCAGCAGCCCGTCGATCAGCCAGATCGGCGCCAGCACACCTACCACGCAGATCATGATGCGCATGAAGTGCCCGGTGGTCATGCTTGCACTGTCGCGCATCGACTGCACCACCGGCCGGCCGCGCAGTACCAGCAGGTACTCGGCGAATACCAGGTTGATCATGATCCACACGCCCGGGAAGATGAACAGCGCCAGGCCGGCCATGATCAGCAGCGAGCTGATCAGGATCAGCAGGGCCAGCTGTGGCCACAATTGCAGGGCACGTGCGAACAGGTCGCGCTTGGCGATTTCCTGGCCGTTGCTGCGGGTGTCGAGGTACAGGATCAGCGCGGCGCTGTACAGCGGGTAGAACAGCAGGCTGATCAGCATGCCGTAGGCCGGCGATGCCTGGTCACCCAATTGCCGATACAGCAGCTGGGTGAGCAAGGCTTCCAGCACCACCAGCGGCAGGCATAGCTGGAGGATGTTCGGCAGGTGGCGGCGGAAGAAATACAGGGAGTCGCGCAGGACGCTCAGCGGATTCATCAGTCAACATCGCATGGCAGTAAAAACAGGGGCATAACTTTAGCCCAAAGCAGGCTGGGGGCTGTCACTTGCTGAAAAAAGTTTCACGCCGCCGGTGATTGAATCCCACGCCTGTACGCCCCATCTTTGACGCTGTCCGTTGTCCCGCTACCCACGAGGTCGCCCCATGAATACTGAAGAACAAACCCTGATCGACGGCCTGTTCGGCCGCCTCAAGCAAGCCGAGGACCCGAGCCAGCCACGCGATGCGCAGGCCCAGGCATGCATCGAGGAACACGTGCGTCAGCAACCGGCGGCGCCTTATTACATGGCCCAGGCGATTCTGGTGCAGGAGGCGGCGATCAAGCGCCTCGACGAGCAGAACAAGCAACTGGAAGCCGAGCTGAAGCAGGCCCGTGCCCAGGCCGAGGCCGCCCGTGCCAGCAGCAGTTCGTCGAGCAATGGTGGTGCTGGATTCCTGTCCAGCATCTTCGGTTCGTCTGGGCGCAATGCGGCCCCGGCCGTGCAGCCGCAGCGTCCCGCTGCAGCCCCCGTGGCATCGGGCGGTGGCTGGCGTGAGCCGTCGGCGCCGGGCTTTTCCCAGCCACAAGCGCAGCAGCCTGGCTTTGGCGCTGCGCCGGCACGCGGTGGTGCCAGCAGCTTCCTCGGCGGTGCGATGCAGACTGCGGCCGGTGTGGCGGGTGGTGTGTTGCTGGCGCAGGGTATCAGCAGTCTGTTCAACCACAACTCGCAGCCGGAGGAGGTGGTCGAGGTGATCAAGGAAGAGCCGGCACCGGCCAGCGACAGCGGTGGCTGGAACGACTCGGGGGCGCAGCAGCAGGTGGCTGACAACGGCGGTTGGGGCAGCGACCAGGGTGGTTATGCCGACAGCGATTATGGCAGCGATGACGGTGGGTTCTTCTCGGACGACGATTCGTACGTCTGACAGGTCTGGCATACTGCTGGTAATTTTGGGGGGCGCTTTGCGCCCCTTTCGCGACACAAGGCCGCTCCTACAAGGGTACGCGAATCCCTGTAGAAGCGGCCTTGTGTCGCGAAAGGGCTGCAAAGCAGCCCCCCAGCATTCCAGGCCGACCAAGGGGTTCCAAGGTGAAAAAGATCGCGCTGTTCGCCGATGTGCAGAACCTCTACTACACCGTGCGCCAGGCCCACGGCTGCCATTTCAACTACACCGCCCTGTGGGCCGATGTCAGCCGCGAAGGCCAGATCGTCGAGGCCGTGGCTTATGCCATCGACCGTGGCGACAGCAAGCAGCAACAGTTCCAGCAGATCCTGCGCAACCTAGGTTTCGATGTGCGCCTCAAACCCTTCATCCAGCGCAGCGATGGCTCGGCCAAAGGTGACTGGGATGTGGGTATCACCTTGGATGTTATCGACGCCGCCAGCCGCGTGGACCAAGTGGTACTGGCTTCCGGGGATGGCGATTTCGACCTGCTGCTGGAGCGGGTGATACAGCGCCATGGCACCGAGGCAGTGGTGTATGGTGTGCCCGGGCTTACCGCACTGTCGCTGATCCGTGCCGCCACCCGTTATGTACCCATCGAGGGTGCGCTGTTGCTCAAACACTGAGACTTTTCATGGAACGTATCGCTGTCATCGACTTTGAAACCACCGGCATCAGCCCCGGCGCCGGCTGCCGCGCCACCGAGGTGGCGGTGGTGATGCTGGAGGGCGGGCGCATCGTCGAGCGTTACCAGAGCCTGATGAACGCCGGTGTGCCGGTACCGGCCTTCGTCGCCGGGCTCACCGGCATCACCACGGCCATGCTGCGCAGTGCGCCGCCGGTGGACAAGGTGATGAACGAAGTGGCCGAGTTCGTCGGTAATACCCCGCTTTTGGCACACAATGCCGCCTTCGACCAGAAGTTCTGGGACTACGAACTGAGCCGCATCGGCCGTAACCGCAGCCAGGCCTTCGCCTGTTCCCTACTGCTGTCACGGCGCCTGTTGCCGGCGGCGCCGAACCACAAGCTGGGCACCCTGACCCGCTGGGCCGGGCTGCCGGATACCGGTACCGCGCACCGAGCCATGGCCGATGCCGAAATGGCCGCCAACCTGCTGCAGCACTTGGCTGGCGTGCTGCGCCAGGGCCACGGTGTACAGCAGCTTTCGCACGACCTGCTCTGCCGCCTGCAGAAAACCCCGGCCGCCAAGGTTCGCGAAGCCCTGGCCAGGTACTGTTAGGGTTTCTTCTCCAGTTGCGTCAGCGGCACCCGCCGCTCCACAGCGCTGGAAAGAATGATCGATGTCTTGCTGAAGCCGAACTGCGCTACCCGGTTGATCAACTCTTCCAGTTCGGGCATCGAACCCACCGCTGCCTGCATGATGACGCAGGGGTCGCCTGTTACCCTGTGGCATTCGGTCAATTGGGGGATCTGGGTCAACGCTTCGTAGGCCTGCTGGTTGCCGTGGCTGGCCAGGCGCAGTTCGATCACACACTGTATCGGCAGGCCGATCTTGCTCATGTCGACCTTGGCCTGGTAGCCGGTGATTACTCCGCTGGCCTCGAGCTTGGCCACCCGCTCTGCCACCGCCGGCGCCGACAGGTTCACCTGGCGTGCCAGTTGCGCGAAGGTAGCGCGGCCATTGTCGAGCAGGGCGGCGAGCAGCATGCGGTCGTACTTGTCCATGGGTTATTCCCGTCTTGTTTCGATTCGATTGAAAAGCATCCGAATAACCATGCAATGCAAAGTGTTCGGGTGATTTAAAGTTGTTTTGTAACTTAAGTTTACCCGGTGGCCTTTCTAAACTAAGCCACCCGTAAACGGATTTCGAGTGTTTCCCATGCCTGCCTCCCGTCGCTTCCCGTTGTTGCTCATTGGCGCTTTCCTGGCCTTGTACCTGGTCTGGGGCTCCACCTACCTGTTCATTCGCATAGGCGTCGAAAGTTGGCCGCCGATGCTTATGGCCGGGGTGCGTTTCCTGATTGCCGGGGGCCTGCTGTATGGCTTCTTGCGCTGGCGCGGTGTGCCGGCACCGACCTGGCCGCAGTGGCGGGCGGCGGGTGCGATCGGTTTTCTGCTGCTCAGCTGTGGCAACGGTGGCGTGACCGTGGCCGAGCATGCGGGTGTGGCCTCGGGCGTGGCGGCGTTGGCGGTGGCGACGGTACCGCTGTTCACCTTGCTGTTCGGCCTGCTGTTCGGGCACCGCAATTCGAAGCTGGAGTGGGCAGGGATCGCCCTGGGGCTGGTGGGTATCGGCCTGCTGAACCTGGGCTCCAACCTGCAGGCAAGCCCGATTGGTGCTGCGCTGATCATTTTTGCGGCAGCGTCGTGGGCATTCGGCTCGGTGTGGAGCAAGACCTTGCCGCTGCCCCAGGGGCCCATGGCCAGCGCCGCGGAAATGCTCGTTGGTGGCGCCGTGCTGTTGCTCGGCAGCGTGCTGTCTGGCGAGCGCATGACGCAGGTGCCGACTGCTGCCGGCTGGGGTGCACTGGCCTACCTGGTGTTCTTCGGTTCTATCCTGGCGTTCAGTGCCTACATGTACTTGCTCAAGCACGTGCGCCCGGCAGCTGCCACCAGCTATGCCTACGTCAACCCGGCCGTGGCCGTGCTGCTGGGCATCGTCTTTGCCGGTGAGCAGATTGGTGCCGAAGAGTGTGTGGCGATGGCTGTGATCATCGGCGCGGTGGTGCTGATCGGCCTGCCGCAGTGGCGCAAGGCACCTGAGCCGGCGCAGCCGTTGAAAGGCGAAATCTGCAAGTAGACAGGGGCGATGCGGTAAACTTGCCGCCTTCGCTGAACCCCCTGACGGTATTGCCATGAATTTCGCCAAACTCGGCCTGATCGAACCGTTGCTGCGCACCCTGCAGCAACTGGACTACACCACCCCGACGCCGGTGCAGGCCAAGGCCATCCCCGCCGTGCTGGCCGGCCGCGACCTGATGGCCGCGGCCCAGACCGGCACCGGCAAAACAGCGGGTTTTGCCCTGCCTGTGCTGCAGCGCCTGGCGCTGGAAGGCGAGAAGGTGGCCAGCAACTCGATCCGCGCACTGGTGCTGGTGCCCACTCGTGAGCTGGCCGAGCAGGTGCACAACAACGTGCGCGAGTACGCCGAGAACCTGCCGTTGAGTACCTATGCGGTGTATGGCGGAGTCAGCATCAACCCGCAGATGATGCGCCTGCGCCGTGGTGTCGACCTGCTGGTGGCCACCCCAGGGCGCTTGCTCGACCTGTTCCGGCAGAACGCCGTGAAGTTCAACCAGGTGCAGACCCTGGTGCTGGACGAAGCCGACCGCATGCTCGACCTGGGCTTTGCCGAAGAGCTGCAGTCCGTGTACGCGGCGCTGCCACGCAAGCGCCAGACGTTGCTGTTCTCTGC
Source organism: Pseudomonas inefficax (assembly GCF_900277125.1). Taxonomy (GTDB): domain Bacteria; phylum Pseudomonadota; class Gammaproteobacteria; order Pseudomonadales; family Pseudomonadaceae; genus Aquipseudomonas; species Aquipseudomonas inefficax. Next base: position 98,689 of record NZ_OPYN01000221.1, on the reverse strand, counting down.
CACTTTCTCCGACCAGATTCGCATGCTGGCGGGGCTGGCCCTGAATGACCCGCTGAGCATCGAAGTCAGCCCGCGCAATGCCACGGCCAGCAGCGTCAAGCAGTGGCTGGTGCCTGTGGATAAAAAGCGCAAGGTCGACCTGTTCTGCCACCTGCTGCGCAAGCAACGCTGGAAGCAGGTACTGGTGTTCGCCAAGACTCGCAATGGCGTCGATCAACTGGTGGAACGCTTGCTGGCCGAGGGTGTGAATGCCGACGGTATCCATGGTGACCGCCCGCAAGCTACCCGCCAGCGCGCGCTGGACAGCTTCAAGGCCCGCGAAATCCAGGTGCTGGTGGCGACCGATGTGGCGGCTCGCGGCCTGGATATCGATGACTTGCCGCTGGTGGTCAACCTTGACCTGCCGATCGTTGCCGAGGATTACGTGCACCGCATCGGGCGTACCGGGCGGGCGGGCAACAAGGGTGAGGCGATCTCGCTGGTGTGTGCCGATGAAGTGCAGCTGCTGGCGGCGATCGAAGTGCTGACCCGGCAGACCCTGCCGCGTCATGAAGAGCCGGACTTCATCCCTGACCACCGGGTGCCGATGACCGACGCCAGTGGCCAGGTGATCAAGAAACCGAAAAAGCCCAAGAAGCCGAAGGAAAACAGCGCCAAGCGCGGGTTGGGGCGCTGGATGGACAGCGCTGAAGCAGGCAGTGCGGAGCCGGCGGTGAAGGCGGTGCGCAAGGTGCCGAGCTTCAATGGTGGGCCGCGCAAGCGTAAGCCGTAGATTCGCGGCCTACACGGTCCCTGTGGGAGCGGGTTCACCCGCGAACACGGGCGAAGCCCGTGCCATACACCGCGTCGCATGTTTCGCGGGTGAACCCGCTCCCACAGGGGAGCGGTGTCAACCTCGGGATTTGAGCCAGCTTGCTGCCGCCCGCCCGGCGCGCAACCCGCTGGCAAAGCACGCGGTCAGCAAATACCCCCCGGTAGGCGCCTCCCAGTCCAGCATCTCGCCAGCACAGAACACCCCCGGCATGCCCTTTAGCATCAAGCCCTCATCCAGCCCCTCGAAACGCACCCCTCCCGCGCTGCTTATCGCCTCGTCCAGTGGCCGTGTGCGCACCAGCGTTATCGGCAAGGCCTTGATCGCCTTCGCCAAGGCATCAGGGTCGGCAAAGGTCGCCTGATCGGTCAGCTCGCGCAACAGCGCCGCCTTGACCCCATCGATACCCAGCTGGCTGTGCAGGTGCTTGGCCATGGAGCGCGAACCCCGTGGCTTGGCCAGCGCCCGGGCAATCTTGTCCACAGGCTTGTCCGGCAACAGGTCTAACAGCAACACCCCATGGCCCTCACGGTTGATGGCCTCGCGCACCGGAGCTGACCATGCATACACCAGGCTGCTTTCCACACCCTGCGCGGTCAGGATGAACTCACCCTTGCGCGGCGCGCTGCCGGGAATGCTGAGGGCAATGTTCTTCAACGGCGCACCGGCGAACTTGTCTTTGAGCAGCGCGCTCCAGCCTGCCACTTCAAAACCGCAGTTGCTGGGCTGCAATGGCGAGATATCCACAGCTCGTTCGGCCAGCAGCGGCTGCCAGCTGCCGTCAGAGCCCAGTCGCGCCCAGCTGCCGCCACCCAGCGCCAGCACCACCACGGCGGCCTTCACCAGCCGCTCGCCTTGTGGATAAGCAATCCGCAATGCTCCTTCGGCATTCCAGCCCAACCAGCGGTGACGGGTGTGGATAACTACGCCGCTGTCGCGCAGGCGCTTGAGCCAGGCGCGCAGCAGTGGCGCGGCTTTCATGTCGGTGGGAAATACCCGGTCTGAGGTGCCGACGAAGGTTTCGATGCCCAGCCCGTGAATCCACTGGCGCAAGGCGTCGGCATCGAAGTCTTGCAGCAGCGCAGCGATTTCGCCCTGGCGCTCGGCATACCGGCTGACGAACGCCGGGTAGGGCTCGGAATGGGTGATGTTCATGCCACCGACACCCGCCAGCAGGAACTTGCGGCCTACCGAAGGCATTGCATCGAACACCTCGACCGCTAGGCCCGCCTGGGCCAGTGCTTCGGCGGCCATCAGGCCGGCTGGGCCGCCGCCGATGACGACAGCGAGAGGAGGGGAGGCGTGGCTCAGATCAGGCATGGTGGGCAGCGGCTGTGGAAAAGAAGCGCATTCTAGCGCAGCGCGGCCTGTGGAAGCACTGATCAAAAAATGATCACTACTCTGCAGGCCTTGTTTGTAAAGGGCTGCAGCGCCTTTCCCGCAGGTTATCCACAAGCGGTTCCACAGTCATTGTGAACAACCGATGACGCGCGCCGCGCTGTGATGAAGGATGCCATGGCGCCTGGCCAGCGCTGCGCGATCCTTGCTGTAGCCACCGCCAATCACACCCACCACCGGGATGTCGCGGCCCAGGCAGTGGCGCAGCACTGCTTCGTCACGGGCGGCAACGCCTGCATCGGTTAGTTGCAGATAGCCCAGGGCGTCATCCTTGTGCACATCGACCCCGGCGTCATACAGCACCAGGTCCGGTCGATAGAGTGGCAGCAGGTAGTTGAGAGCGTCGTCCACCACCTTCAGGTAGGCCATGTCGCCCATACCGCGGGGCAGGGGGATGTCCCAATCGCTTTGTGCCTTGCGCGCCGGGAAGTTCTGTTCGCAATGCAGCGACACGGTGATGGCGTCTGGCGTGTCGTGCAGTATGCGCGCGGTGCCGTCACCCTGATGCACATCGCAGTCGAAGATCAGCACCCGGTGTACCCGGCCAGCTTCCAGCAGGTAGTGGCTGATCACGGCCAGGTCGTTGAAGATGCAAAAGCCGGCAGGGTGGTCGTAATGGGCGTGGTGGGTGCCGCCTGCAAGGTGGCAGGCAATGCCGTGCTGCAGCGCCATCTCGGCGCTCAGCAGCGAGCCACCTACGGCGCGCACGGTACGCCGGGCCAGGGCTTCGCTCCAGGGCAGGCCGAGGCGGCGCTGGTCCTCGCGCGACAGGTCGCCATTCATGTAGCGCTCGATGTAGCTGCGGTCGTGGGCCAGGGCAAGGATGTCGTTGGGGCATATGTCCGGGCGCAGCAGGGCCTGGTCGGTGGTGAGCCCGCTGTCGATCAAGTGGTCGTGCAGCAGGCGGAACTTGTCCATGGGGAAGCGGTGTTCGGCAGGGAACTCCGGGCTGTAGTCTTCGTGGTAGATCAGCGGCAACGGCATGGGTGAGGTCGCAATCGGGGCCAGTGCTGATCTTGCCATGAGCTTGCTGGCCGATCACGTGTAGGAGCAGCCTTGTGCTGCGAAAGGGCCGTCATGGAGGACAATTTTCTGTGGCGGTTATGGACTCTTCGCAGCACAAGGCTGCTCCTACAGGGAATAGTGACAGCCTGGACGATTGACGTGTTATTTCGCGATGCTGGCCAGCACCCGCTGCCAGTCCGGTTCGTTCAGGCGACCGAGAATGCGCGCCTTGCCATTGCCATCCACCGAAACGAACAGCGCACTGGCATAGCCGCTCTCACGCTCGCCACCCACAACATGCTGCTGGCGGGCGAAGTGATCGATGCAGCCGTTGTGAGTCACCAGCACCAGGTTGTGTCCGGGGCGTTTATGCGCCAGCGCTTCACTGGCGAACTGCTTGTCGCATCCCTCCAGCCAGTCCCCGCTGGCCACCGCCTGGCCAAGGATAAAATGCGCGGTTTGCCGAGTACGCAGTTTCGGGCTGCTGAGCATGTCGGCGTTGTCCAGGCCCAACCGGTGCAACCCCTGGCCAACGCGCCCGGCAGCCTGGCTGCCGGCCACGGTGATGCCGGTGGGGTCGTCCAGGCACGGGCCGGGGGCGCTGTCGCAGCGCTCGGCGTGGCGGATCATCACGATCACCGCACCGTCGGCCCAGTCCTGCAGCAGGCCGCTGTCACTCAATTGTCGATCGTTGCCAAGCTCCACGATGTGCGTCCTCGTCGCAAGCCAGGTGCTCAACGCCGCCACGACCATGCACAGGCCAAGGGCGGCACCGAGGGCTTTGCGGGTCAGGCGTCGCTTGCGCCGGGCGTGGATGGCAGGGTGCCCCAAGGTGTTGCTCGATAACATGTGTTGCTCCGTTGGCGTGGTCGCGGCCGGCGCGACGGTGTTGCTGGCATCCTGCCAACTGTCCTGTCGGGGGGCGGTGAAGGGCGTGTGAAAATTGCATTCGGGCGCGCCGGCTGGGTGAAACCGGCACCCGCGCCTACGCTGTAAACTGCAACACGGTAAAACCGGAGCACACCCGATGACCCCAATCCTGCAACTGGAAAGCGCGCGGCTGGTTCTGCGCCAATGGCACGACGACGACCTGCGCGAGTTCGCCGCCCTGTGTGCCGACCCGCAGGTGATGCGCTACTTCCCGGCGCCGCTGACCCGCCTGGAGGCAGCCGCGCTGATCGGCCGTGTGCGCGGGCATTTCAATGAGTACGGCTTTGGTTTGTGGGCCCTGGAGCGCAAGGACAGCGGTGCCTTCATCGGCATGACCGGGTTGCTGCACGTAGGGTTCGATGCCGATTTCACACCGGCGGTGGAGATCGGCTGGCGCCTGGCACGCCGTCACTGGGGCCTGGGTTTCGCCAGCGAGGCGGCGTGGACCTGCCTGCGCTGTGCTTTCGCCCAATTGCGCCTGGAGGAGGTGGTGTCGTTCACTAGCGAGAGCAACCTGCCGTCGCAAAAGGTCATGCAGGCCATCGGTATGCAGCAGGACCTGAATGGCAGTTTCGAACACCCCCGCCTGCCCGTGGGCCATCCGCTGCGCCCGCATGTGCTGTACCGCATCGACCGCGCTCACTGGGAGCGTACCCTGCGCGCCTGAATGCATGGCCATGCCCGGCGCGAATGACAAACCCTGTATCATTTGCCTTCATAAGAGTGCTGTAGAGACCTGTTTGCCTTGCTAGGAGAACCCCCGATGAGTCATGTGTTGGACGACCTGGTCGACCTGTTGAGCCTCGAGTCCATCGAGGAGAACCTGTTCCGTGGACGCAGCCAGGACCTGGGCTTTCGCCAGCTGTACGGCGGGCAGGTACTGGGCCAGTCGTTGTCGGCGGCCAGCCAGACGGTCGAGGATGCACGCCATGTGCATTCGTTGCACGGCTACTTCCTGCGCCCTGGCGATGCCAGCCTGCCGGTAGTGTATTCGGTGGACCGCGTGCGCGATGGCGGCAGCTTCAGCACCCGGCGGGTGACGGCGATTCAGAAGGGCCAGCCGATCTTCACCTGTAGCGCCTCGTTCCAGTACGACGAGGAAGGTTTCGGGCACCAGGCGCAGATGCCCGAGGTGGTCGGCCCGGAGAACCTGCCAACTGAAGTCGAGCTGGCCAGGGCCATGGCCGACCGGTTGCCCGAGCGCATTCGCGACAAGGTGTTGTGCGCCAAGCCGATCGAGATACGCCCGGTCACCGAACGCGACCCGTTCAACCCCAAGCCTGGCGACCCGGTGAAGTACGCCTGGTTCCGCGCCGACGGCAGCCTGCCCGATATCCCCGCCCTGCACAAATACATGCTGGCCTACGCCTCGGACTTTGGCCTGCTGACCACTTCGTTGCTGCCCCATGGCAAATCGGTGTGGCAACGTGACATGCAGATCGCCAGCCTCGACCATTCGCTGTGGTTCCATGGCAACCTGCGTGCCGATGAGTGGCTGCTGTACGCCACCGACAGCCCTTGGGCAGGCAATGCCCGCGGCTTCTGCCGCGGCAGCATCTTCAACCAGGCCGGGCAACTGGTGGCCTCGTCGTGCCAGGAAGGCCTGATTCGTCACCGCAAGGACTGGGCATGAGCCTGGGCGAACTGCGCAACTGGGTGTTCGACATGGACGGCACCCTGACCGTGGCCGTGCACGATTTTGCCGCTATCCGGGTGGCGCTGGATATCCCTGCCGAGCACGACATCCTCACCCACCTGGCAGCCTTGCCAGCGGATGAAGCGGCGGCCAAGCATGCCTGGCTGCTGGAGCATGAGCGTGACCTGGCAATTGCCTCCACAGCGGCCGCCGGGGCGGTGGAGCTGGTGCGCGAACTGGCCGAGCGTGGTTGCCGGCTGGGCATTTTGACCCGCAATGCCCGCGAGCTGGCGCATGTGACGCTGGAGGCCATCGGCCTGGCGGACTGCTTTCCGGTGGAGCACATTCTCGGGCGTGACGAAGCGGCGCCCAAGCCAAGCCCGGATGGGCTGTTGAAAATAGCCAATGCCTGGGGTGTGGCACCAGGTGAGCTGGTGATGGTGGGGGATTACCGGTTTGACCTGGACTGTGGGCGGGCCGCAGGGGCGCGCACGGTGCTGGTGAACCTGCCGGACAATCCGTGGCCGGAGCTGGTGGATTGGCATGCGGCCGATTGCCGGGCATTGAAGGTGATGCTGGGCTGAATTTTTGTGTCGCCTGTGCGGGCCTCTTCGCGGGTAAACCCGCTCCCACAGGGACCGCACCGAGCTCAAGACCAGCGCTCAACCTGTGGGAGCGGGTTCACCCGCGAAGAGGCCGGACCTGTCTATGCTGAACCCCAATCTATTCCCTGAACGGAGACCCACCCATGACCAACAAGGCCATCTACGTACAACCCGGCGGCGGCTACGACAAGGTCGAGGTCGGCACCTGCGAAGCCTCTGCACCCGAGGCCGGCGAGATCACCGTGCGCCTGCACGCCAGCTCTCTCAACTACCACGATTTCGCCGTGGTCAGCGGCATGTGGGGCCCGAGCGAGCGGCGCATCCCCATGGCCGATGGCGCTGGCGAGGTGGTCGCGGTGGGTAGCGGCGTCACCGAGTTCCAGGTCGGCGACAATGTGGTCAGCACTTTCTTCCCCGACTGGCTCGACGGGCAGGCCAATGTGGAAGGCTTCGCCAGGGTCCCCGGCGACGGTATCGATGGTTACGCCCGTGAACAGGTCACCGCTCGCGCCAGCGCCTTCACCCTGGCGCCCAAGGGCTTCAGCCATGCTGAAGCTGCCACGCTGACCACGGCCGGTCTCACTGCCTGGCGTGCGTTGATGAGCGACGACCACCTCAAGCCTGGCGATACAGTGCTGGTGCAGGGCACTGGCGGTGTGTCGATCTTCGCGCTGCAGTTTGCCAAGCTGGCCGGCGCGACGGTGATCGCCACCTCTTCCAGCGACGCCAAGCTGGAGCGCCTGAAGGCCTTGGGTGCCGATCACCTGATCAACTACAAGAGCACCCCGGCTTGGGGTGAGAAAGTGCGCGAGCTGACTGGCAACCGCGGTGTCGACCATGTGATCGAAGTAGGTGGCCCGGCGACGCTGGAGCAATCGATGATTGCCGCGCGCATTGGTGGGCATGTGTCGTTGATCGGCATCCTCACCGGCGTGGCCGGGCAGTTGCCGCTGGTGCAGGCGCTGGTGCGGCAGATTCGCCTGCAGGGCGTGCTGGTTGGCAGCCGTGCCCAGCAACAGGCGATGGTGCGGGCGATCGATGCCAATGGCCTGCGGCCAGTGGTAGACAAGCATTTCGAGTTGGAGCAGATCGTCGACGCATTCCGTTATCAGGAGAGCAACCGGCATTTCGGCAAGATCTGCCTGACCTGGTAACCAGGGCCCGACGCGGTTCTCTTTGTAGGAGCGGCCTTGTGTCGCGAAAGGGCTGCGAAGCGGCCCCAGCAATTTTTGCATAATCGCTGAAATCCTGGGGCCGCTCTGCGGCCCTTTCGCGACACAAGGCCGCTCCTACAGGGGATCGTGTCAGGCCTGTTCGGGCAGTAGCCGGTCGCGGCTATTGGACAGGTGCAGGCACATCGCTGCCCGCGCCGCGTCCGGGTCCTGCCGGCGGATGGCATTGAGGATCGCCTCATGCTCGAGGTTGGCCAGGTATGCCTGCCGCGCCAGCTTCGCCCCGCTACGTTCGGCCAAGGCCATGCGGTTGCGCGGGATCAGGCCGCTGCCCAGCTGCAACAGCATTTCAGTGAAGTACAGGTTGCCAGTGGCCTCGGCAATCAGCAGGTGAAAGCGCCGGTCGGCCTCGATACAGCTGTCGCCAGCGGCGGCCAAGTCCTGGTAGTCATCCAGCGCCTGGCGCATGCGCGTCAGGTGCCCCTCCTCGCGGCGTAGCGCAGCCAGGGCGGCGGCCTGGCCTTCCAGGCCGATGCGCAGCTCCAGCAGGTCGCGCACATTGGCTGCGCTTTCCGCAGCGATGCGCAGGCCGGGCTGGGCCTGGCGCTCCATCACGAACGTACCGATACCGTGGCGTGGCTCAACCAGCCCCGAGGCCTGCAGTTTGGACAAGGCCTCGCGAACCACGGTGCGGCTGACCCCATGCTCGCGCACCAGGCTGTTCTCCGAGGGCAACTTGTCGCCTGGTTTGAAGGTACCCAACAGGATCTGTTGCGTCAGGCTGGAGACCAGGTCATGGGCGCGGCTGTGGCCGCGTTTGTGGGCTTGCTCGGTGGCCATGGCGGTGTCCGATTATTGTTGTACTTGTACGACAAGTTAAACGATAAAAATATTTTTTGCCGATTTTTCCGATGCTCAAACCCGCCATTAGCCTGTTGGTTTTTGCAAGATAGGAGCATATAGGCATTATAGTGGCTTGTATTTTGCGATTTTTCCGATCTTGCCTATCTTGTCGTACAACTAGGCTGCGCATATGCTCCTTCCCACTGCCATGTCAGACAACCTCGACCCGCACAAAAACAATTAGTGGGAGATCCGCAAGTGAACGATACCCTCGCTCCGTCTGCCCGAAATGAAGGCGACGCCCTGGCCAGCGCCGTGGCCAAGGTCAAGCGCCACGTCCTGCCGCTGTTCGTCATCATGTTCATTGTCAATTATCTGGACCGCGTCAACATCGGCTTCGTCCGCCCGCACCTGGAAAGCGACCTGGGCATCAGCGCCGCGGCCTATGGCTTTGGCGCCGGCCTGTTCTTCATCGGCTACGCGTTGTTCGAGGTGCCCTCGAACATGCTGCTGCAGAAGGTCGGTGCACGGCTGTGGCTGACCCGCATCATGTTCACCTGGGGGCTGGTGGCCACGGCCATGGCCTTCGTGCAGAACGAAACCCAGTTCTACGTGCTGCGCTTTCTGCTGGGCGTTGCCGAAGCGGGCTTCTTCCCCGGGGTGATCTACTACTTCACCCGCTGGCTGCCGGCTGCCGAGCGTGGCAAGGCGATTGCCATCTTCCTCAGTGGTTCGGCATTGGCGTCGCTGATTTCCGGGCCGTTGGCCGGTGCACTTATGCAGATTCAGGGCCTGGGGCTGCATGGCTGGCAGTGGATGCTGTTCATCGAAGGCATGGCCTCGGTGACGCTGTGCTTCTTCGTGTTCTTCTGGCTCGACTCCAGGCCGCAGGACGCCAAGTGGCTGAGCCAGGCCGAGCAGGATGCACTGGTGGCCGCCATCGATCGCGAGCAGCTTGAGCGCGAAGCGGTCGGCGCGGTCAGGCCATCGGCCTGGAGCCTGCTCAAGGACCGCCAGATCCTGCTGTTCTGCCTGATTTACTTCTGCATTCAGCTGACCATCTATGCCGCCACGTTCTGGCTGCCGAGCATCATCAAGCGCATGGGTGACCTGAGCGACCTGCAGGTCGGCTTCTTCAATTCGATCCCGTGGCTGATTTCGATTCTGGCCATGTATGCCTTCGCCGCCGGTTCGGCGCGCTGGAAGTTCCAGCAGGCCTGGGTGGCAGGTGCGCTGGTAATCGCAGCCATCGGCATGTTCATGTCCACCACGGGTGGGCCTGTGTTCGCCTTTGTCGCGGTGTGCTTCGCGGCCATCGGTTTCAAGTCGGCGTCGTCACTGTTCTGGCCGATCCCGCAGGGCTACCTGGATGCCCGCATCGCCGCTGCGGTGATCGCGTTGATCAACTCGGTCGGCAACCTCGGCGGCTTCGTCGCCCCCACCACCTTCGGCCTGCTGGAGCAGCAGACCGGCTCGATCCAGGGCGGCCTGTACGGTCTGGCGGTGACTTCGGTGCTGGCGGCCATTGCCATCTTCTTCGTACGCACTCGCCCAAAGTGTGTCCCTTCCGATGATCTCAAGGCCCCTTCGGCCCTGGGTCAGAGCCATTGATGACTGCGAGACAACAACCATGAACATGCAGACCCTTCACACCAGCACCCCCGTGGTCACCGACCTGCGCGTGATCCCCGTCGCCGGGCACGACAGCATGCTGCTCAACCTCAGTGGTGCCCATGGCCCGTTCTTTACCCGCAACGTGGTGGTGCTGCGTGACAGCGCCGGCAATACCGGGTTGGGTGAGGTGCCCGGCGGCGAGAAGATCCGCCAGACCCTGGAAGACGCCCGCAGCCTGGTAGTCGGCCAGCCGATCGGCCATTACCAGCGTGTGCTCAATGCCATGCGCCAGACCTTCGCCAACCGTGATTCGGCTGGTCGTGGCCTGCAGACCTTCGACCTGCGCATCACCGTGCATGCGGTGACGGCCATCGAATCGGCGCTGCTCGACCTGCTCGGCCAGCATCTTGATGTGCCGATGGCCGCACTGCTGGGCGAAGGGCAGCAGCGCGAAGCAGTGAAGATGCTCGGTTACCTGTTCTACATCGGCGACCGCCAGCAGACCGACCTGGCCTACCGCAACGAAGCCGATGCCGAGGACGACTGGTTCCGCCTGCGCCACGAAAAAGCCCTGACCTCGGACGCGGTGGTGCGCCTGGCCGAGGCCGCCAAGGCGCGCTATGGCTTCAGCGACTTCAAGCTCAAGGGCGGGGTGTTGCGCGGCGAGGAGGAGATGGAAGCGGTAACGGCGCTGGCCGAACGTTTCCCCGAAGCACGCATCACCCTCGACCCGAATGGTGCCTGGTCATTGAAGGAGGCCATTGCCCTGTGCCGCGACAAGCACGATGTGCTGGCCTACGCCGAAGACCCGTGCGGTGCCGAGAACGGCTACTCGGGCCGTGAGGTGATGGCCGAGTTCCGTCGCGCCACCGGCCTGCCCACCGCCACCAACATGATCGCCACCGACTGGCGGCAGATGGGCCATGCGATCCAGTTGCAGTCGGTGGACATTCCGCTGGCCGACCCGCACTTCTGGACATTGCAGGGTTCAGTCCGGGTGGCGCAGATGTGCAACGACTGGGGGCTGACCTGGGGTTCGCATTCCAACAACCACTTCGATATCTCGCTGGCGATGTTCACCCAGGTGGCAGCTGCGGCGCCGGGTGAAATCACTGCGATCGATACCCACTGGATCTGGCAGGACGGCCAGTACCTGACCCGCGAACCGCTGCGCATCGTCGACGGGCATGTGCACGTGCCGGCACGGCCGGGGCTGGGGGTGGAACTGGATGAAGACCAATTGGCCAAGGCCCATGAGTGCTACCGCAACATGGGGTTGGGCGCGCGGGACGACAGCGTGGCGATGCAGTTCCTGATTCCGGGGTGGAGCTTCGATAACAAGCGGCCTTGCCTGGTGCGTTAAGGCTGCTGGCCTCTTCGCGGGCTTGCCCGCTCCCACAGGTACACCACAGGTCCTGAGGGTTGTGCGGTACCTGTGGGAGCGGGCGAGCCCGCGAAAGGGCCGTTACAGCCACAACACACCCAAATGAAAAACAAAAGCTCCAGACGGCCCGGTGACGCGATTGGGCATGCCATTCGCGACATCCGGCGTTAATGGAAACGCCCTGTCGTGATCGAACAGTTCCGGGGCGTTCTCGTGTAATTTCCCGCAGCCCTGGGGGGCTTAAATGAAGCCCGACCCGCATTGACATGTTGCTCTGTGACGCGTGCCAAATATCAACAACAGAGCGCGAGTAACGTGTCGACTTATTGATTTCAAAGGAGATATTTTCGCCTACGCCTGCCCGTCCATCCTTGTGTCAGCAAAAAGAGAACAACATCAATGAACACCGTGGGATCTGATGGCAACCTTGCACAAGGTTTCAAGCCACGTCATGTAACGATGCTGTCCATCGCCGGCATCATCGGCGCCGGACTTTTCGTCGGCTCTGGCCACGCCATCGCGGCAGCCGGGCCAGCTACCATAATTTCCTATTTCGTGGCCGGGACCCTGGTGGTACTGGTCATGCGCATGCTCGGCGAAATGGCCGTTGCACACCCGGACACCGGATCGTTTTCCACCTACGCCGAGCAGGCCATCGGCCGCTGGGCCGGCTACACCATCGGCTGGCTGTACTGGTGGTTCTGGGTACTGGTAATCCCGATCGAAGCATTGGCCGCCGGGCATGTTCTGAACGCCTGGTTCCCGCAGGTGGACAGCTGGATATTCGCCTTGGCTTCGGTGCTGCTGTTGGCCGGTACCAACCTGTTCAGCGTGGCCAAGTACGGTGAGTTCGAGTTCTGGTTCGCCATCCTCAAGGTCACGGCAATTCTCGGTTTCATCGGCCTGGGTTTCGCTGCGCTGATGGGCTGGCTGCCCAATCGCGAGGTCAGCGGCCTGAGCGGCCTGATGGCCGAGCACGGCGGCTTCGCGCCGAAGGGCTGGTCGGCCGTGGTCGGTGCGTTCATCACCGTGATGTTCAGCTTCATCGGCACCGAAGCGGTGACCATCGCAGCTTCCGAATCCAGCGACCCGTCGCGCAACATCGCCAAGGCCACTCGCTCGGTGATCTGGCGCATCAGCACCTTCTACATCCTGTCGATCTTCGTGATCATTTCGGTGGTGCCGTGGAACGACCCGCAGCTGGCGGTGGTGGGCTCCTACCAGCGTGCGCTGGAGATCATGAACATCCCCAACGCTGCCTTCATGGTCGACCTGGTGGTGCTGGTGGCAGTGACCAGCTGCATGAACTCTTCGATCTACATCGCCTCGCGGATGATGTACTCGCTGGCCAAGCGCGGTGATGCGCCGGCCATGCTCAACAAGACCTCCAAGGTGGGTGTACCGCGTGCTGCGGTGTTCGGCAGCACACTGATCGGCGCGGCCATTGCCATCCTCAACTACTTCGCGCCGAAGGGCGTATTCGAGTTCCTGCTGGCCAGCTCCGGCGCCATTGCCTTGCTGGTGTACATGGTCATCGCCATTTCGCAGCTGCGCATGCGCCGCCGCCTGGAGCGGGAAAACACCGAGCTGAAGTTCCGCATGTGGCTGTTCCCGTACCTGACCTGGGCGGTGATCCTGTTCATTGGCGGGGCATTGGCGGTAATGATGTACACGCCTGAACACCGGGCAGAAGTGAGCTCGACATTGGGCCTGGCGATCGTGATTTCCTTCCTGGGGATCGTGACCACGCGGGGCAACGCGCAACCGGTGGGGGTGCGTTCGATGGGGTGATTGAGTTCACCTGGCGGTAGGGCAAAGGGCACCAGTGGATGGTGCCCTTTGTTTTTTTGAAACACTTGTTCGGTGTCGTTGACGCTCGAACGGCGACTCACCGGGCGTAGACTCCCTTTCGAATTCATAAAGGGAGTCGATGCATGAGCGCTGAACAACAAGACCCACAAGCGCCGCCGGCCCTTCCTTTGGTAAAGGATGACCGTTTTGAGGAAGTGTTGGCGTTGATTCAAGGCGCCAGGCAGCGGGTGGCGCAGGCGGTCAATACTCAGTTGATCGATTTGTACTGGCAGGTGGGAGCCTACATTAGTCGAAAGCTGGAGAGGGCTGAATGGGGGGATTCGGTGGTAAGCCAGCTGGCTGCTCACCTTGCTCAGACGCAGCCGGGTCTACGTGGTTTTACCAGGCCTAACCTGTTTCGTATGCGTCAATTCTACGAGGCGTATCGCCACGATGAAAAAGTCTCAGCACTGCTGAGACAATTGCCGTGGACTCATAATTTGACGATCCTCAGCCAGAGCAAGCTTCCCCAGGAGCGCGAGTTCTACCTGCGCATGGCAGTACAGGAAAAGTGGTCAAGCCGAGAGTTGGAAAGGCAATTCAAGGCCTCGCTTTTTGAGCGCAGCGTCGCAAGCCCGGCGAGGGCTTCGGCAGCACTGCGGCAGGACTACCCGGCAGCCATGGAGGTTTTCCGAGATGCCTACATGGTTGAGTTCCTCGGCCTGCCTAGGGATCATGCCGAAGCAGACCTGCATGGCGCATTGATAGACCGGCTAAAAGAGTTCCTGAGCGAACTGGGCCGGGATTTCTGCTTCGTCGGCTCTCAATATCCACTTCAGGTTGGCGGCCGGGACTTCGCACTGGACTTGCTGTTCTTCCACCGCGGCCTCAACTGCCTGGTGGTGATCGAACTGAAGGTCGGTCGCTTCGAACCTGAGTATCTGGGCAAGCTCGATTTTTATCTGGAGGCGCTGGATCGCAATGAGCGTAAGCCTCATGAAAACCCTGCCATCGGCGTGTTGCTATGTGCCAGCAGGGACGACGAGGTGGTCGAGTACGCACTTAATCGCAGTTTGTCTCCAGCGCTGATTGCGGAGTATCAAACGCGCTTGCCGGACAAGGCACTGCTGCAAGCCAAGCTGCATGAGTTCTATGCCTTGGGCGCTGCTGAGGAACAGGGCGCATGAGCACCCATCAAATGCCGCACTTCACGCTTTCCACATAACGCATCACCGCCGGCGCTTTCTCGAAGCGCCGGTGGATCAGGCTAAGCCACGAGCTGGCCTGGCAGTCGACAATACGCCGGTAGTTCACCTGCGGCAGGCTGATGCGTTGCACCACCGATTCCGGCACTACTGCGATGCCTTGGCCGAGTGACACCAGGGTGATCACCGCCACCAGGCTACCCGGCTGTGGGCCGAGCCTCGGGACGAAGCCACCTTGTGCGGCCACCTCCAGCGTGCCGGAGATCTGTTCGGGCAGGATGAAGGTTTCATTGGCCAGGCGCGAGGCCGGGATCTGTGGCACTTCATTGATCCGCGAGCTTGCGGGCAGGGCGAGGACGAAACCTTCCTGGTGCAAGGCGATGGCTTCGAGTTCTTCCGGCAGCTTCATCGGCGAGCGCACATAGGCAAGGTCGAGCAGGCCATCGCGGACCATGCCGGGCAGTTCGGCCATCGGCAGTTCGCGAATGTTCAGGCGCACGCCGGGGCAGGTTTCGCTGTAGCGGCTGACCTGCTGCTGGAGCATGCCCGAGTACGCGGCCGAGGCCACATAGCCGAGTTCGATACGCCCGCTTTCGCCACGGGCGGCCCGTTGCGCGCCCAGTTGTGCAGCATCGAACTGGCGTACGGCATGTTCGGCCTCGATAAACAGGGCCTGGCCGGCGGCGGTGAGGTTGACCTCACGCTGGTTGCGCTCGAACAGGCGTACGCCCAGTTCGCGCTCCATATCCTGGATCTGCCGGCTGAGGGTGGGCGGGGCAATGCCCAGTTGCTCGGCGGCGCGGGTGAAGTGACCGTGGCGGGCGACGCAGAGAAAGTAGCGGAAATGGCGGATTTCCATGGGTGTTACCTGCAGGGTAATGACGCGGGTCGCCGGGGCTAACAAAGCTCGGGGTCGGCGGCGTTATGGTGACGTCAACACTACAAGGCTGGTGGCTTGGCGGCAAAGACTGCCTGGGATTGCAGGGGACCGCTTTGCGGTCCATCGCAGGCAAGCCAGCTCCCACAGGTGCTGCACAACCTTCGAAAGCGATGCCGTACTTGTGGGAGCCAACACTACAAGGCTGGTGGCTTGGCGGCAAAGGCTGCCTGGGGATTGCAGGGGGCCGCTTCGTGGTCCATCGCAGGCAAGCCAGCTCCCACAGGTGCTGCACAACCTTCGAGAGCGATCCCGTACTTGTGGGAGCTGGCTTGCCTGCGATGGGCTGCAAAGTAGCCCTGGCGATCTTGCAGTTAAACGGCACTCTCCAAGCCAACCAGCTCAGCTTCTGGAGCCTCACCATGCCCTCTGCGCGTTTCACCCTGCTCACCGCTTCCCTGGTCTGCGCCCTGATCATCCTCGACACCAACATCGTCGCGGTCAGCCTGCCCAGCATCGCCCGCGACCTGTCCGGCTCGTTCGCCGATATCGAATGGGTGGTCAGCGCCTACCTGCTGGCCTTCGCCGCCTGCCTGCTGCCTGCCGGCAGCCTGGCCGACCGCTTCGGCCGGCGGCGCATGCTGCTGCTCGGCCTGGCCCTGTTCGGCATCGCCTCGCTGGCCTGTGGCGCGGCGCCAAGCCTGCTGTTCCTCGACCTGGCCAGGGCCGCCAAGGGCGTTGGTGCGGCGTTGCTGCTGACCTCGGCCCTGGCCGCGATCGGCAACCGCTTTCACCAACCCCAGGAACGCATGCGCGCCTGGGCGTTCTGGGGCGCCTGCATGGGCGCCACCATTACCTTTGCGCCGTTGCTGGGCGGGCTGATCGCCAGCACCCTTGGTTGGCGCTGGATCTTCTACATCAACCTGCCGCTGGTGGCAGTGCTTGCAGTGATGGTGCTGCGCAGTGTCGAAGAGTCCCGTGACAGCGCTGCGGCCCGGCTCGACCCATGGGGCAGCCTGACTTTCGCCGGCAGCCTGGGTTACCTGATCTGGGCGATGATCGATGCCAACCAGGTAGGCTGGGGCGGTGCGCAAACTTTGGGGCGGCTGGTGATCAGCGCCTTCCTGTTCGGCCTGTTCGTCATGGTCGAGCGCAGCCAGGAACGACCGATGATCGACCTGCGACTGATACGTAGCGGGCGTTTCGTCGGCGCCTTGCTGGGCATGTTCGCCTACGCAGCCTGCGCCCAGGTGATGATGACCCTGCTGCCGCTGTACCTGCAGAACGGCCTGCAATTGTCGGCCTTGGCCGCAGGGGCTGGCATGCTGCCGTTTGCCGTGGCCATGCTGCTGACGCCACGCCTGGGCATGCGTCTGGCTGCGCACTTGAGCCCGGCGCAGGTGTTCGCACTTGGCCTGGTATTGGTCGGGGTGGGTAACCTGCTATGTGCCTGGGCCACGCAGCAGGGCGGTTACGGTGCATTCGCCCTGGCCAGCCTGGTGCTGGGCGCTGGCGCCGGGCTGCTGAATGGCGACACGCAGAAGAACATCATGGCTTGCGTACCGCGTGAGCGTACCGGCATGGCTTCGGGGTTGAGTACAACCACGCGGTTCGGGGCGATCGTGCTGGCCATCGCTGGGCTGGGTGGTGTGCTGGCTGCGCGTAGTGAGCAGTTGCTGCATGAGTCCGTGGCTGCCGTGGCGCCTGGGCAATCGGGCCAGGTTGCCGCAATGGCTGCGCGGGTTGCCGCTGGTGATTTGCAGGCGGCATTGGCGTTGTTTGAGCCCGGGTTGCGAGAAGCGGTGGCACCCTTGGCCCGCCAAGCGTTCATCGGGGGCTTCGAAGCCGTGTTGCAAGTCGCTGGTGTGGCGGCGCTGTTGTTCGCGATGCTGGTCGGCGTGTTGCTGAGCCGACCGCTGCCAGCCCTGCCGGAGGCTTTGCTGGCTGAAGGGAAATCATGACGCGTGCGCAGGAGCACCACGATACAGTGACTAGGGGCATCAAGCCCCTGGTTGCGGCATTCGACAATCAGTCATTCAACAGCCATGGCTTCAGTTCCTTGAGGTTGCTCACCACCAGCTGCTGCGCCTCGGGCAGTACTGCAAGGTTGCGGTGGTCGATCTGGTAGCGCTGCAATACGTACTTCAGCAGTGCCCATGGGATATGGAAAATCGGGAGCTACGCTCGGCACAGCGTGCCGACAAAGCGCACATCGCGCAGCTGCAAAGCAAGCTGGTGCTTTTGCAGAACCAGGTCTGCGCAGAAGAGTGGAAAGGGGAGGCATGAACACACTGGAACGGATCAAAGGCTGCGCTACTGACCTGGGTAGCTGAGATGCCTATAAAAAGTAGACCAATCCGTCAAGATACTGGCCCAGAGATTTTGAAACTTTATGTTGCAGATGGTAATAAGCATCATTAAGATTTGAAATCCAGGACGCAGGGAGAGCATTGTCCATATAAAAAGAAGGTCAAAAAAGAATGCTGAAAATGCTCCTCGTGTATGTTCACCTGCTCGCCACTTGTATTGCCCTCGGTAGGGTCTTGCTTGCCGATCACAAGCTTTGGAGTTGGCGCAAGGAAGCGCTGGATCAGGCAAAGCATGAGTACCTGGAAGAAACCAGGAAAATTGCCACCCTCGCGTTACTGGCTCTTTGGGGCAGTGGCCTGCTGTTGATACTTCAGGGATATCTTCTCGAAGGCGCGGCGTATTTGCTCAACCAGAAGCTCTGGGCCAAGGTTGCGGTTGTTGCGCTGCTGACATTGAACGGTGGTCTGTTACATCGCATCGGCTTCCCGTTGTTGCAGAAAGCCCCTTTCGTATTTTTACCGGGTTCCGACCGTGGTCGCCTTGCACTATTGGGGGCTTTCTCCATGAGTGGTTGGCTGTTCGCCGCTTTTCTGGGGGTGGCCCGAGCCTGGAACCATGTCATGCCATGCATGCATGTTATGGCAGTGTTCACGGCATTCGCTTTGCTGGCTTGTATCGTGGCGCTTGTGGTCGCCTGCGCGGCAGGTAGCATGGAAACTACGGCTTCATAGAGGCTGTGACGCAACTCAAGCGTCAATAGCACGAAACTTCCCGCAGTGCAGGAACCAGTCAGCGTTTTACTCTGACCTGCACCCTGTTGGCCGGAAAGCGCCTGCGATCCGACCAGGTGGAGGACGTTCCAACCGATCAGCCTTTGGCGTCATTGGCCGGCTTGGTTTTGCTTGCAGCTACAGCTGCTTCTGTTTTCTGTTTCTCTGCGAGCTGGAAGGCCTGCATCGAGGCCTTTCGGGCTGACTCCATGCGTGCGAAGGTCCGATCACCACCGCCGGAGGCCATCGCCAAAGAAGAAGCGGTAAGAGCGGCGGCAACGAAGAGAACTTTCATGTTTTTCATTTGCGTATCCTCAATTGAAACTTTTTAACTGCTCAGCATGATACTCAGCACGACTAGGTTGGAGTTTGCTGTTGTTGATGGTGGCTGGAGTTCGGTTACTTATATGTGTTGGTGCTCTGCAAAAGGCAATAGAGGTTGTCTCGAATGACTTTTGATCATTCGATCATGTCCATTTCAGGTAACGGAAATATCATCTGCACCGGGTGCCCATGAATTTCGACTTGCGTTTATGGCGAGGCTTGTAACTTTGACTTTGCTCGGATCAGGCCACGCTAGCAGGAGCGGCGGGGCTTCCACCCCATTCGAGGAAGCGGATTTTATGAATTTCGCCCTTGCTGTCTTCATACACAACGGTCACCGGCACCACGCCGGTCTTGGCTGATGTATCGGTGCGTTGCAATACCCGTTTCACATCGATGTTCATACCATAATGGTATTCGACAGCAGGAACATGCGCGCCGGAGTCTTGCAGGCTGCTATGGTCAAAGACACTTGGTGCGAGACTGGAAATCAACGCACTTACAATTGTGGCCATGCTCATAAGGCTGTACCTCTACTGAAGTTCGCTCGACAAGGACCTAATCTGACACGCCGGAAAAGTGAAGTTCACTTCACCAAGACGAACGCGCTTGGTTGAAACGCCTGTAGTGGCAAAAAACTCCCAGCAATTCCCCGTGCCTGACACATTTTGACCATTCGTCCTTTGCCCCCCGTATCTGTTGGTTCAAGTCCGTTTTTGAGGTTGGCCGAGCACGGGAGAGGGTAGTGTGGTGTTCAGCGCATCATGCCGAGTTCGGCATCCGGCAAGCCGGGTTTTCATGGGGCTGCACACAACTCAGTGATTTGGCGGGGTCCTGTGGGAGCGGGTTTGCCCGCGAACACCGGCGCAGCCGGTGCCATACACCGCGTTGCCTTCTTCGCGGGCTTGCCCGCTCCCACAGGTACTTGCGCTGGCTTTGAGTTTACACGGTACCTGTGGGAGCGGCCGTGGCCGCGAACACCGGCGTAGCCGGTGCCATGCAGCGCGTTGGATTCTTCGCGGGTAAACCCGCTCCCACAGGGTAATGAGCAAACTCTTTTTGTGAGCTCGGTGCTCCGCGCGACAGCGCAACTCACGGTATGGTGGCTAACGCATCATGCCCAGCTCGGCGTCATCCAGCAGTGCTTTACCTAAGGCGCAAAGGTAATGTGCGGCCCAAATCAGTTTCGGCTTGTCTTCCATCAGGCCGTCGATGGTCAGGTCCCGGGCATAGCCCATCAGTTCCGAAGCTTGCTCGCGGGCGTTCTGGCAGGGGATGCCGGGCTCGATGCGGAACAGCGGGTGCGTCTGGTTTTCACCCTGGTAGAAGATGGTTTTACCGACGGTGCATTTAGTGTCTTCGGTGGTCATTGATCGATCTCCCTGGTGGTGAATCAGTGCACGGCTTGCGGGTCCGCTGGCTTGTGTATGTGTGCCAGCGCTGACTCGAGAAGTTTGCGCAGGGCTTCAAGCTCGTGCATCGACGCCATGATCAACAATGACGTCGGCGATCGCGGCTGCATCAGCATTGCCTGCTGGGCTACGGCTTCGGCACAGAGCGCGTAGTCCGAGGCCAGCATGATGGTGTCTTCGAGGGAAAGGAGATGGTGGGGCGGGTCGGGTACTATCTTCAACATGATTGCTTCCATTTCAGGGCCGTCACCCTCTGCTGTCAAACAGAAGGGTGGCAGCTGTACGCGGGTTGACAGACCGGCGGAAACAACAAGTTCCGGCGCACGCAAGCGTGCCCGCACGTACAGCCGCCATAACGACGAGCCGTTTGTTGTTTACCGTCGCGACCTGTCAAAGTCATGCCGTTGATGAGCAACGACCCGACGAGACTAAAACTCTGAAAAAACGACCGCAACGGAAAACAGGCGCTGGGAGTATCTTTGGGAAACGCCCTACACGAAAGGGGCAAAATCTGATTTTCTGAGCTTGCACACCCCAAAATTCAGACACAAAAAAAGACGCCCGAGGGCGTCTTCTTCTTTGGGATTTGGTGGAGCCGGGGGGATTTGAACCCCCGTCCGCCAGTACTCCGCTGTCGGTACTACATGCTTAGCCGTGTCTACTGAGTTAATCCGCAGCCGCCCGACGGGCAGGGTGCTTTGGACGAGTTGGGTAAGTTTTAGTCGCTTTGCCCCCAACGTGCTACACGACGATCCTGTTCTGTATGACAATCATTTCGGGTTTACAGGCATCCCCTGATGATTGCTGGAGCCGAAGCTACCAGGAGAGCGGGCTCAGCTGCTTACGCAGCGAGAGCGTAGCCCTCGTAGTTTTCGTCATTGGCAACTATAGAAAGTTGCAACAGTGGATTTACGAGTTCTGTTACCAACTCGGCATGCACCTAGAGTTTCGCTACCGGCGTCGAATCCTAATCGGCCCCACACTAGCTCTTGGCTAACGCACCTTACGGCACGTGATGCGGAGTATACGCCATTGTGCGGGCGACGTCGACTGCCGGCCCGGTCGCCCGCTTTTGGGCTCACGCGCCGCTACCGCCACCGCTGGTGCCGCTGCCTTTTTCGGTTTTTTCCAGGCGCTCCAGCACTTTGCTGGTGATGGCGATGCATTCCTTGGTGTCGCCCGATGCCTGGGCTGCCTTGGCTTTGTCGACTTGCTCGGTGATGGCTTTGTCCAGGCCTTCGGAGGTGGCGCCGGCGGTGGCCATGCTGTCGTCGATCTTTTGCAGGTTGGTGGTGCACAGGTCTTCGGCGGCAAACACCGGGGAAGCCAGCAGAGTCGCGGCCGCGAACAGGGCCGAAAGCGCGGTACCTTTCATGGGAGTCTCCTTCTGGGCCTCTGGAAGGTGGGCCTGTAAGGGTGGACTGTGGGGGATTGGCGGGGGTTCAATCGGGATGGTGAAGGGGGGGAATGATGGAGGGGATGGCACCGGCTTTGCCGGTGTTCGCGGGTGAACCCGCTCCCACATGAAATTGGGTTAGCTCGGGGTATGCGCTGAACAGGAGGGAGCGGGCATGCCCGCTCCCACAGGGTCAGATGCTGCGGGGGCGGGTGACGCGGTCGACCAGGTAGACCAGGCCGTGATAGTCGATGCCGCTGTGGCTGCTCAGGCCGATCTCGCACGTGCGGCTGGTGGAGATGCCTTCGCTGCAATACTGCACCGCATCCTTCAGGCTACGCAGCGAGTGGGCGTTGAGTTCGGGGGTGGTGAAGCCTTTGTCGCCGGCGAAGCCGCAACAATGGATGCCTTCCGGGATAACCACCTGCTTGCTGCAGCGCCGCGCCAGGTCTATCAGCGCCTGGCTTTCGCCCAGGTGCTGGGTGCTGCAGGTCACGTGCACGGCAACCGGCTCGTCTTGGGGAGTGAACTCCAGTCGATCGACCAGGTGGGTGCGGATGAAGCGCACCGGGTCGTACAGGTCCAGCCGCGTGTCGCTCAGGTCCTGTACCAGGCGCAGGGTGCAGGGGCTGGTGTCGCAGTAGATTGGGTCGAGGCCGCCGCGGCTGGCATGCAACAGCGCGGCGATCAGTTCCTGGCGCTTGTGTTCGGCCTGCTCGGGGTAGCCCTTGGAGGCGAACGGCTGGCCACAGCACAGGCTGTCGGCATTGTCAGGGAAGACCACCTGATAGCCGGCCTTTTCCAGCAGGGCACGGGTTTTGTCCAGCAACGAGCTCTGCTCGCGGTCGGCATAGGCCGGGCCCATCACCCGCGAGACGCAGGCGGCCAGGTACACCACGCGCGGGCGGGCATCGTTGCTGGCCGGGCCGAAGTCCAGTGGGCGCAAGGGTTGTGGCATCGCCGGGGTCCACTGCGGCAAGCGGCCTTTGCTGGCTTTGTTCAGCGAGGCGCTCAGGCGGCCCAGGCGTGGGGCGCCGAGCAGCTTGCGTGCGGTGTTGGCGGCGGTCAGGGTCAGGCGCGCGCCACCCAGGGCGGTGTGGAAGTGTTCGGCCAGCCAGTCGGCGGTCTTTTCGTGCTCGGCAGCCTGGCTGCGCAGTTTTTTCACCAGTTCGCCGGTGTTGATGCCGACCGGGCAGCGCTGAGCGCACAGGCCGGTCGCGGCGCAGGTGTCGATGCCTTGGTACTGGTAGGTCTGGCGCAGTTGGCGGGTATCGATGCCGGCGCGCTGCTTGGCCTGGATGTCACGCCACATGACGATGCGCTGGCGCGGGCTGAGGGTCAGCCCTTTGGACGGACACACTGGTTCGCAGAAGCCGCATTCGATGCACTTGTCGACGATCTCGTCGGCAGCGGGCAGCGGCTTGAGGTTTTTCAAGTGGATGTCCGGGTCTTCGCTCAGCACCACGTCTGGGTTAAGAATGCCGTTGGGGTCGAGCAGGCGCTTGAGCTTCCACATCAGCTGGTAGGCGTCATGGCCCCACTCCAGCTCCACGAACGGCGCCATGTTGCGCCCGGTGCCGTGTTCCGCCTTTAGCGAACCGCCGAACTCCACTGCCACCAGTTGCGCCACATCGTCCATGAAGGCCTGGTAGCGGGCGACTTCCTCGGCGCTGTTGAAGCCCTGGGTGAAGACAAAATGCAGGTTGCCTTCCAGGGCGTGGCCGAAAATGATCGCTTCGTCGTAGCGGTGCTTGTCGAACAGCTGGATCAGGCGGTTGACGCCTTCTGCCAGTTGCTCGACGGGGAAGGTGACGTCTTCGATGATGACTGTGGTGCCGGTCTGGCGCACGGCGCCGACGGCGGGGAAGGTGTCCTTGCGGATTTTCCACAGCTGGTTGTACACGGCCGGGTCTTCGCTGAAGTCCACCTGCTGCTCAAGTGGGAAGTCGGCGATCGAAGCCATCACTTGTTGCAGCTGTTCATGCAGCAGGCTCTGGCTGGCGGCGCGGGACTCGATCAGCAGGGCGCAGGCATTGTCCGACAGGCCTTTTACCCACAGCGGCATGCCGGGCATGTTCTGCACCGAGCGCAGGCTGCGGCGGTCGAGCAGCTCCACGGCCGAGACCGGCTGGCGCTTGAGCACGGTCACCGCACGGCAGCAGCTTTCCACGCTGGGGAACACCAGCAGCGCGCTGGCCTTGTGCGGGTGGTCGGGCACCGTGTCGTAGGTGACGGCACTGATGAAACCCAGGGTGCCTTCGGAACCGACCAGCAGGTGCTGAAGGATATCCAGGGGTTGGTCGTAATCCACCAGCGCATTCAGCGACAGGCCGGTAGTGTTCTTCAGCCGGTATTTGTGCCGGATGCGCTCGGCCAGGGCGGTGTTGGCGCGTGTTTCACGGCCCAGGCTGGCCAACGACTCCAACAGGTCGGCATGGCTGGCTTCAAAAGCGGCAACGCTGGCCGGGTCTTCGCTGTCCAGGCGGGTGCCATCGGCCAGCACCAGGCGCAGGCCGGCCAGGGTGTGGTAGGTGTTTTGCGCGGTACCGCAGCACATGCCGCTGGCATTGTTGGCGACGATGCCGCCGATCTTGCAAGCATTGATCGACGCCGGGTCGGGGCCGATCTTGCGCCCGAAGGGGGCCAGCCAGGCATTGGCCTGGGCGCCTATGACGCCGGGCTGCAGGCGGATCTGCTCGCCTTGGCCGCGGATTTCGCGGCCGTTCCAGTTATCGCCCAGCACGATCAGTACCGAGTCGCTGATGGCCTGGCCGGACAGGCTGGTACCGGCGGCGCGGAAGGTGACCGGCACCCGCTCGCGCTGGGCCAGTTTGATCAGGCCGACCACTTCGTCCTCGGACTCGACGCGTACCACCAGCTTGGGGACCAGCCGGTAGAAACTGGCGTCGGTGCCAAAGGCCAGGGTGGAGGTCGGGTCGTCGAAGCGGCGTTCGGCGGGGATCAGGCGCTCGGCATCACGCAGGAATGCGGCGGGCAGGCTCATGCAGTCTCCTCGCGGGGCTGTGGCGTCTGTGCGCCACATGCCCCGGGTCAATCAGGCGGTCGTTCTTGCGGGCGCTCAGGCGCCCAGTTCGCGTACCAGCGAGTCGCGGGTGATTTCGCTGATCGACTTGGCGCCGGTCAGCACCATCGCTACGCGCATTTCCTTCTCGAACAGCTCCAGCAGGTTCTTCACCCCGGCCTGGCCGTGCACGGCAAGGGCGTAGAGGAAGGCGCGGCCGATCAGTACGGTATCGGCGCCCAGGGCGATCATGCGCACCACATCGAGGCCGCTGCGGATGCCGGAGTCGGCAAGGATCTTCAGCTCCCCTTTGACCGCGTCGGCAATCGCCGGCAGGGCGCGGGCGCTGGACAGCACGCCGTCGAGCTGGCGGCCGCCGTGGTTGGACACGACGATGCCGTCGGCGCCAAAGCGGACAGCATCGCGGGCGTCATCGGCATCAAGGATGCCCTTGATGATCATCGGGCCGTCCCAGAAGTCGCGAATCCATTCCAGGTCTTTCCAGGAAATCGACGGGTCGAAGTTGTTGGCCAGCCAGCCGATGTAGTCGGCAAGGCCCGTGGGGTTGCCACGGTAGGTGGAAATGTTGCCCAGGTCGTGTGGGCGCCCCATAACGCCGACATCCCACGCCCACTCGGGGTGGGTCATGGCTTGCAGCACGCGGCGCAGCGGGCCGTTCTTGCCGCTCATGCCGGAGTGGGCGTCGCGGTAGCGGGCGCCGGGTGTCGGCATGTCGACGGTGAACACCAGGGTCTTGACCCCGGCGGCCTTGGCCCGCTCCAGGGCGTTGCGCATGAAGCCGCGGTCCTTGAGCACGTACAGCTGGAACCACATTGGCCGGTTGATCGCCGGTGCGACTTCTTCGATCGGGCACACCGACACCGTCGACATGGTGAACGGAATGCCGTGGGCCGCCGCCGCGCGCGCTGCCTGCACTTCGCCACGGCGGGCGTACATGCCGGTGAGGCCGACCGGGGCCAGGGCCACCGGCATGCTCAGGGTTTCGTCGAACAGCTTGGTCTCGAGGCTGAGCTCGGACATGTTCTTCAGCACGCGCTGACGCAGGGCAATGCTGGCCAGGTCCGAGACGTTGTGGCGCAGGGTGTGCTCGGCGTAGGCGCCGCCATCGGCATAGTGAAACAGGAAGGGAGGCAGCTTGCGTTGGGCCGCGGCGCGATAGTCGGTAGAGGCAGAAATGATCATGGATTCTCGCAGCGTTGCTTGTGGGGATTGCCGGGCGCGCCATGGCGCCCGGCCCCTTTCACTTTAGTGATGAACCAGCATGCCGGTCAGCCAGTAGGCCTGGATCAGGGTGATCAGGCCGACGATGGTGGCGAAGAACAGGCTGTGCTTGACGGTGAAGCGGAACAGGTCGGATTCCTTGCCGACCAGGCCGGTGGCGGCGCAGGCCACGGCGATCGACTGCGGCGAGATCATCTTGCCGGTCACGCCGCCGCTGGTGTTGGCTGCTACCAGCAGGGTGTCGTTGACCCCGATCTGGTGCGCGGTAGTGGCCTGCAGCGAGCTGAACAGGGCGTTGGACGAGGTGTCGGAACCGGTCAGGAACACACCCAGCCAGCCGAGGAACGGCGAGAAGAACGGGAACGCGGCACCGGTACCGGCCAGCACCAGGGCCATGGTCGAGGACATGCCCGAGTAGTTGGTGACGAAGGCGAAGGCCAGCACCATGCCGATCGACAGGATCGGCCAGCGCAGTTCCCAGAAGGTTTCCTTGAAAGTGGTCAGACCAGTTTTGAAGTTGATCTTCAGCACGGCCATGGAGATCAGTGCCGAGAGGAAGATCGCGGTGCCGGTGGCAGAGATCGGGTCGAGCTTGAACACCGCTGGCATGGCGGTTGGCGCAGCGACGATCGGCGCGGTCTTGATTACCAGTTGGTCGAGGTGCGGGATGGCGAAGTTGAACACGAAGTTGTACATCGCGCCGCCTGGGGCGAAGGCCGCCTTGAACGGCTTCAGGGTCCAGATGGTGACCAGCACGGTGAGGATCAGGAACGGCGACCAGGCCTTGAAGATCTCGCCAAAGCTGTAGGGGCTTGGCTGGCTGCCGCTTGGCTGAACCACGGCAGCGCCGACGCTGCCTTTGGCTTCGGCGAACGAACGTTTTGGCTGCCAGACTTTCAGGAACAGGGTCAGGGCGATCAGGCTGGCCAGGGCCGAGGTGATGTCCGGCAGCTCCGGGCCGATGAAGTTCGAGGTGAAGTACTGGGTAACGGCGAAGCTCAGGCCGGCGACCAGGGCGGCAGGCCAGGTTTCTTTCACGCCACGCAGGCCGTCCATCATGAACACCAGCCAGAACGGCACGAACAGCGACAGCAGCGGCAGTTGGCGACCGGTCATGGCGCCGATGTGGAAGGCGTCAATGCCGGTGACCTGGCCGGCCACGATGATCGGGATGCCCAGGGCGCCGAAGGCCACTGGCGCGGTGTTGGCGATAAGGCACAGGCCGGCGGCGTACAGCGGGTTGAAGCCCAGGCCCACCAGCAGCGCGGCAGTGATTGCCACCGGTGCGCCGAAGCCCGCCGCACCTTCCAGGAAGGCACCGAAGCAGAAGCCGATCAGCAGCACTTGCAGGCGCTGGTCGTCGGTAATCGACAGTACCGAGCTGCGGATCACTTCGAACTGGCCGCTCTTGACCGTGAGTTTGTACAGGAACACCGCGGCAACGATGATCCAGGCAATCGGCCAGAGGCCGTACAGGAAGCCATAACCCGCGGCGGCGAATGCCATGTCGACAGGCATCTGGAAGGCGAAGATCGCCACCAGGATCGACAATGCGAGGGTGATGCTGCCGGCCACGTGGCCTTTGAGGCGGAACACGGCGAGGGCAAGGAAGAAGAAGACGATGGGAATGACCGCCGCCAGTGCGGACAGGCCAAGACTACCAAGCGGGCTATAGATTTGTTGCCAGGTTTGCATATGGGGTGGCCCCTAATTGTTGTTGGTCAGGCACTGGCATTGGATAATTGGTAAGACCAATTTACAATGGCTGGGCGCTAGGTTAAAAGCGTCTTCGTGGGTGTGTCAATTTGTCCCGTGCAAAACTTTGGTCGCGTGCCGATGAGCGGGCGCCTGATGAGCTGGGAAAATCGTCGCCTGATGGGTGTTTGCGTGACCTGGATCGGCGAGAATAGGCGCCCCCCTGAAATTGCCGGGGGTTTGTGGAGAGCATGTGATGGTTTTTGATCAGGTCCGCCAACGGCGCCTGTCCGACGACATCGTCGATCGGTTGGAAGGGATGATTCTGGAAGGCACGCTGACCTCGGGGCAGCGGCTGCCGGCCGAGCGCGTCCTTGCCGAGCAGTTCGGCGTGTCCCGCCCGTCACTGCGTGAGGCGATCCAGAAGCTGGTGGCCAAGGGGCTGTTGGTCAGCCGCCAGGGTGGGGGCAATTTTGTTGCAGAGTCTCTGGGGTCCACTTTCAGCGACCCGTTGCTGCAGCTGCTAGAGCACAGTGCCGAGGCGCAGCGTGACTTGCTCGAGTTTCGCCATACCCTGGAGGCGTCCTGCGCCTACTACGCGGCCCAGCGCGCCACCCAGCCGGACCGCGCGCGGCTCAAGGCGGCCTTCGATGCGCTGCAGGACTGCTATGCCAGGGCTGACGAAGTGACCCGGGCGGAGGAGGGCGCGGCCGATGCGCGCTTCCACCTGGCGATTGCCGAGGCCAGCCATAATGCCGTGCTGCTGCACACCATTCGG
The DNA here is from genome assembly GCF_900277125.1 of Pseudomonas inefficax. GTDB lineage: Bacteria > Pseudomonadota > Gammaproteobacteria > Pseudomonadales > Pseudomonadaceae > Aquipseudomonas > Aquipseudomonas inefficax. The sequence continues at coordinate 70,469 of NZ_OPYN01000221.1, read as the reverse complement.
GGCTTGTTCGACCTGCTCAAGCGCAACGTGGTAACCAACATTGGCGGCATGTACCAGCAACGGACCGAGACCCGGGACATGCTGATCAGCCAGCACCGGGAGCTGTACCTGGCGATAGTCGAGGGCCGGGCAGAGGATGCTCGGGAAGTTTCCAGCCGGCACATTCTGTATGTGCAGGAGGTGCTGGAAGAGGCGCACGAAGAAGCGCAGCGAGTGGCGCGGGCGGAGCGGCGTAGCGGGCGTTGAGATTTGTGCTGGCAGTGCTGGCCTCTTCGCGGGTAAACCCGCTCCCACAGAGATTGCACCGGATCTGAACTCAGTGTTAATCCTGTGGGAGCGGGTTTACCCGCGAAGAGGCCAGAACAGGCAAAAGAAGAGCTATTACTCTTCCTTGCCCTTGTTCCGCACAGCCCGCTGCAGCTCGCGGTTGGAATCACGCTCGCGCATGGTGTCGCGCTTGTCGAATTCCTTCTTGCCCTTGCCCAGTGCGATTTCGCACTTGATCAGGTGCTTGCTCCAGTACAGCGCCAGGGCCACGCAGGTGTAGCCCTTTTGCGCCACGGCCGCTTCCAGGCGCTCAAGCTCGCGCTTGTTCAGCAGCAGCTTGCGGGTGCGGATGGGGTCGGCGATGACGTGGGTGCTGGCCGTGGTCAGCGGGGTGATGTGGCTGCCGAACAGCCAGGCCTCACCGTCCTTCAGCAGCACGTAGCTGTCAGTCAGGTGAGCCTTGCCGGCTCGCAGGCTTTTTACTTCCCAGCCGGACAGGACCAGCCCGGCCTCGAACTTGTGTTCGATGAAGTAATCGTGTCGCGCTTTCTTGTTCTGCGCGATGGTCCCGGTCGGATGTTTTTTTTGCTTAGCCATAGGGGCGGCATTATAGGCAAGTCGGCGCGTCGTCCGCTATGGGATTTCGGTGTGCTTGAGCCACTGCAATGAATACCGGACAATACCGACGCTGTCATAGCTACAGAAAATGTTTTCGGCGCGCTGCGAAGCAACGCCACCCAGCCCTGGAAGTGACGCCTGGATGACTACCCATATTCAACGCTCCGCCCTGCTGCCATACCCCGCCCAGGCGCTGTATGACCTGGTCAATGATGTCGCCAGCTACCCGGAATTTCTGCCTTGGTGCTCCGATTCCACGGTGTTGGAAGCCAGCGACACGCACATGCGCGCCAAGCTCGAAGTGGCCAAGGGTGGCATGAGCCAGCACTTCGTCACGCGCAACGTGCTGGTGCCGGGGCAGTCCATCGAGATGAACCTGGAAGAGGGGCCGTTCACCCAGCTGCATGGTTTGTGGGTGTTCAAACCGTTGGGTGACAAGGCCTGCAAAATCAGCCTGGACCTGTCGTTCGACTATGCTGGCCCGCTGGTGCGCGCCACTCTGGGCCCGCTGTTCAACCAGGCGGCGAACACGCTGGTGGATGCGTTCTGCCAGCGCGCCAAGCAGCTGAATACCTGACTGAAAAAGCGGCAACAAAAAGCCCGGACCAGGTCCGGGCTTTTTTGTATCTGCTCGCCGCTTATTGAGGCGAGGTTTCCAGCGGAGCCGGAGTCGGGACCGGGGTGGTCTCGATGGTGTCGATCTCGCGCTGGATGGATTCTTCCACCGAGCCTGGCTTGGCCGGTTTTTCTTCAGGCTGCACGGTTGGCTGCTCTGGCTGGTTGGCCGGGCTGACCGTGGTGTCGCTGCTGCCACCGAGGATTTCCTGGTCGCGGCTGACGCCTGGCATGAAGTCGCCAGACAGGCTGACCAACTGGTCGCTTTCGTTGAAGAACACGCTCATGCGTTCTTGCTGGCGTTTGCCGCCGCCTGGCTGCAGGCTGTACAGGTAATCCCAACGGTTGGTGTTGAAGGTGTCCTGGATCAGCGGGTTACCCATGATAAACCTTACTTGCCGGCGGGTCATTCCGGGGCGCAATTGGTCTATCATGTCTTGCGTAACGACATTGCCCTGCTGGATGTCGATTTTGTAAACCCCGGGAAACGAGCAACCGGCGAGTGCGAGCAGTCCCGCGAGGGCGAGGCTGTTTAGCAAGAGCTTGGTGTTTTGCATCGGTGGGCGACTTCCACTATCTTGGCTGGACAACGTAAACCCCGATCATACCCGTATTAAGAGAAGCTGCGAAGCAGCATCGGCGAGAAAGCTGACCATGGTTGAAAATAGCGAATTGCGCAAAGCCGGTCTCAAGGTGACCCTGCCTCGAGTCAAGATCCTTCAGATGCTCGACTCCACCGAGCAGCGTCACATGAGCGCCGAGGATGTCTACAAGGCGCTGATGGAGGCTGGCGAGGACGTGGGCCTGGCCACCGTCTATCGCGTACTGACCCAGTTCGAAGCGGCGGGTCTGGTGGTTCGCCACAACTTCGACGGCGGTCATGCGGTGTTCGAACTGGCCGATGGCGGTCACCACGACCATATGGTCAACGTGGAGACCAGTGAAGTCATCGAGTTCATGGATGCCGAAATCGAGAAGCGCCAGCGCGAAATCGTGGCCGAGCATGGCTACGAGCTGGTGGACCACAATCTGGTCCTGTACGTGCGTAAAAAGAAGTAACGATTTAATCGTTATGGATGGCAAAGGCGACCTTCGGGTCGCCTTTGTGCTTTCTGGGGCTGGGAGGTGTGTCGTTTGTTTCGGCCTCTTCGCGGGTAAGCCCGCTCCCACAGGTACTGCGAATATCCTGTGGGAGCGGGTTTACCGCGAATGGCCCTGAAAAATGAGGGCTCAGGCCTTGCCGCTCACTACCATCTTGCGCGCATGCGCCAGGGATTCCTTGGTCAGGTCGATGCCGCCCAGCATCCGCGCCACTTCCTCCACCCGCTCGCGTTTGCCCAGGCTGGCCACGGCGGTGTGGGTAGTGTCGCTATTGCGCACCTTGTGCACGAACAGATGATGATGCCCTTGCGCCGCCACCTGCGGCAGGTGGGTTACCGTCAGCACCTGGCCGCGCTCGCCCAGGCGGCGTAGCAGTTGGCCGACGATTTCGGCAGTAGGCCCGCCGATACCGACATCGACTTCGTCGAATACCAGGGTGGGAATGCGCGAGGTCTGCGCGGTAATCACCTGGATCGCCAGGCTGATGCGCGACAGTTCACCACCCGAAGCGACCTTGGCCAGGCCTTTGAGCGGTTGACCGGGGTTGGCGCTGACCAGTAGCTCGATCTGCTCCAGGCCATGCGGGGACAGGTCTGCGCTTTCGTTGGGGGTGAGCGCGATGCAGAAGCGCCCGCCGGGCATGCCCAGGCGCTGGATTTCCTGTTCGACGGCCACCGCCAGCTGCTGCGCGGCCTGCTGGCGCAGGGCACTGAGCTCGCGGGCCTTCTCCTGGTAATGCTGGGCGAAGGCAGCCAGCTCTTCACCCAGCTGCTCGATCGACTCGTCACTGGCGTTCAGGCTTTCCAGCTCTTCCATCAACTGCTGCTGCAGGTGGGGCAGTTCGGCCGGGTGCACACGGTGCTTGCGCGCCAGCGTATAGATAGTGTCGAGGCGTTCTTCCAGCGCCTGCAGGCGCATGGGGTCGGCGTCGAAGTTGTCGAGGAAACGGTTGAGCTCGCCCACGGCTTCCTCGACCTGGATCTGCGCACTTGCGATCAGGTTGGCCGCTTCGCCCAATGCCTTCGGCGAGTTGGTGGCGGCGCCCAGGCGGTTGAGGCTGGAGGTGAGGGCGCTGAGCACGTTGCCCGAATCGCTTTCGCTGCACTGGTCGATGACCTGGCGGCAGATGGCGAACAGCGCTTCGGCGCTGGTCAGGTTCTTGTGTTCCTGCTCCAGCTGCTCCAGCTCGTGTTCGCCCAGGCCGAGGTTGTCCAGCTCCTCCAGCTGATAGCTCAGCAGCTGATGGCGAGCACGTTGCTCGTCACCGGAGTTGGACAGGCGTTCCAGTTCCAGGCGGGTCTGGTTCCAGCGCTTGGCGGCCAGCTGCACCTGGCGAGCCAGGTCGACGGCACCGGCATACTCGTCAAGCAGGCGGCGGTGGGTGTCGGTCTTGAGCAGCGACTGGTGCTCATGCTGGCTGTGAATGTCAATCAGCAGCTCGCCGAGCGCCTTGAGGTCGCCAAGCGGGCAGGGCGTGCCATTGATGTAGCCGCGGCTGCGGCCTTCGGCGGTGATCACCCGGCGCAGGATGCACGGGCCGTCGTTGTCCAGGTCGCGCTCGGCCAGCCAGGTATGCGCTTCGGGGATGTCCACCAGGTCGAAGGTGGCGAGGATGTCTGCCTTGTCCGTACCAGGGCGCACCACGCCGCTGTCGGCCCGGTCACCCAGGGCCAGGCCGAGGGCGTCGAGCATGATCGATTTGCCGGCGCCGGTCTCGCCGGTGATGACGGACATGCCACGGGCGATCTCGAGGTCGAGGTGCTCGACGATGGCGTAGTTGTGAATGGACAGGTGCACCAGCATGGGGCCGCTCCCGAAAGTCAGGTCTGGTTATTTATACAGTACTTTTTTCAGGCCTGCCAATGCCCCTCGGCAGATTCTGTTCGGTGCGGAAAGCACCTTGCCCCTTGAAGCTGGTTTTTCCGGCCCCATATAGCCGACATCCAAGGCGAGCCTGGCTCGCAGTCCAGAAAATTGCGCAGGAGAGACCCCATGGCTGACGAGCAGCTGAACGAAAAAGACCTTAACGTTGAAGAAACCGGTGCAGAAACCACTGCTGACGCCCGTGTTCTGGAACTCGAGGAACAGCTGGCCGCCGCCAAGGACCAGTCGCTGCGCGCCGTTGCCGACTTGCAGAACGTGCGCCGTCGCGCCGAGCAGGATGTCGAGAAAGCCCACAAGTTCGCCCTGGAGAAGTTCTCCAGCGACCTGCTGCCGGTGATCGACAGCCTGGAACTGGCCCTGGCCCATTCGAGTGCCGAAGACGAGCACGTCAAGCAGATCCGCGAAGGTGTCGAGCTGACCCTGAAGATGTTCCAGGACACCCTCAAGCGCTACAACCTCGAAGCGGTCGACCCGCATGGCCAGCCGTTCAACCCTGAGCACCATCAGGCCATGGCCATGCAGGAAAACGCCGAAGTAGAGCCGAACAGCGTACTGAACGTGTTCCAGAAGGGCTACCTGCTCAATGGCCGCCTGCTGCGCCCCGCCATGGTGGTGGTCAGCAAGGCGCCGAGCGCGCCACAACCCTCGATCAATGAGAAGGCTTGAAATCCTCCGGGGCATCCCCATCTAGGTGTCAAGCGTTCAAGTATTACCGCAGTTGGCCAAAGTAGTCGCTGCTACCAAATTCAAGTTTCGGGAGAGTTAACATGGGCAAAATCATCGGTATCGACCTGGGGACCACCAACTCGTGCGTCTCCGTTCTGGAAAACGGTAACGTCAAGGTCATCGAAAACGCCGAAGGCGCGCGTACTACCCCTTCGATCGTGGCCTACGCCAACGACGGCGAAATCCTGGTCGGTCAGTCGGCCAAGCGCCAGGCTGTCACCAACCCGCACAACACCCTGTTCGCAGTGAAGCGCCTGATCGGCCGCCGCTTCGAAGAAGACGTCGTGCAGAAAGACATCAAGCTGGTGCCATACAAGATCGTCAAGGCCGGGAACGGCGACGCCTGGGTACAGGCCAGCGGCAAGGACATGGCGCCGCCGCAGATCAGCGCCGAAGTGCTGAAGAAAATGAAGAAAACCGCCGAAGACTACCTCGGCGAGCCAGTTACCGAAGCGGTCATCACCGTTCCGGCCTACTTCAACGACAGCCAGCGTCAGGCCACCAAGGATGCCGGTCGCATCGCTGGCCTGGACGTAAAGCGCATCATCAACGAGCCGACTGCCGCTGCACTGGCTTACGGCATGGACAAGGCCAAGGGCGACCACACTGTCATCGTTTATGACCTGGGTGGCGGTACCTTCGACGTTTCGGTCATCGAAATCGCCGAAGTCGACGGTGAGCACCAGTTCGAAGTACTGGCTACCAACGGCGACACCTTCCTGGGTGGCGAAGACTTCGACATGCGCCTGATCGACTACCTCGTCGACGAGTTCAAGAAAGAGTCCGGCATGGACCTGAAGAACGATCCGCTGGCACTGCAGCGTCTGAAAGAAGCCGCTGAAAAGGCCAAGATCGAACTGTCCTCCGCTCAGTCGACCGACGTGAACCTGCCGTACATCACTGCAGACGCTACCGGTCCGAAGCACCTGAACGTGAAGATTTCCCGCGCCAAGCTGGAGTCGCTGGTCGAAGACCTGGTTGCCCGTACCATCGAGCCTTGCCGCATCGCTCTGAAGGACGCCGGCATCGATGCCAGCAAGATCGACGACGTGATCCTGGTCGGTGGCCAGACCCGTATGCCGCTGGTGCAGAAAGCCGTTGCCGATTTCTTCGGTAAAGAAGCGCGCAAGGACGTCAACCCGGACGAAGCCGTGGCCATGGGTGCTGCCATCCAGGGTGCGGTACTGGCTGGTGACGTGAAAGACGTACTGCTGCTGGACGTCAGCCCGCTGACCCTGGGTATCGAAACCATGGGTGGCGTGATGACTTCGCTGATCGAGAAGAACACCACCATCCCGACCAAGAAGTCGCAGGTGTTCTCGACTGCCGACGACAACCAGGGTGCCGTGACCATTCACGTGCTGCAGGGTGAGCGCAAGCAGGCTGCCCAGAACAAGTCGCTGGGCAAGTTCGACCTGGCTGACATTCCGCCGGCTCCACGTGGCGTGCCGCAGATCGAAGTAACCTTCGACATCGACGCCAACGGCATCCTGCATGTCAGCGCCAAGGACAAGGCCACCGGCAAGTCGCAGTCGATCGTGATCAAGGCCAACTCCGGCCTGTCGGACGAAGAGATCGAGCGCATGGTGCGTGACGCCGAGGCCAACGCCGAGGAAGACCGCAAGTTCGAAGAACTGGCCGCTGCCCGTAACCAGGGTGATGCGCTGGTTCACTCGACCCGCAAGATGGTCGCTGACGCTGGTGACAAGGTTACCGCTGAAGAGAAAACTGCCATCGAGGCTGCCGTTGTTGCCCTGGAAGCCGCTGTCAAAGGCGACGACAAGGCTGCCATCGATGCCAAGGTCGAAGAGCTGTCCAAGGTCTCGGCACCGGTTGCCCAGAAGATGTACGCCGAGCAGTCGGCCGAACAGCCTCAGGGTGGCGCGCAGCAGGCCGAGCCGGAAGCCAAGCACGATGACGTGGTTGACGCCGAGTTCGAAGAAGTGAAAGACAACAACAAGCAGTAATCCCTGCATGTTGTCGGCCAGTTCACCGTCGTTTGGCGGTGAGCTGGTAGGATGTCACCGCGCGGGGGCTTGCTCCCGCGTTGGCGTATCTGGAATTCGAGAATTTTTACAGCATCTGTCAGTCGCCCTGTGGGCAAAAGGCAGGTGCTGATGGCGCGGCGCAGATGCCAGACGCCCAACAAGGTGCAAATGACCTATGTCCAAGCGTGATTATTATGAGGTTCTGGGTGTCGAGCGCGGCGCCAGCGAAGCTGACCTCAAGAAGGCTTACCGCCGCCTGGCGATGAAGTACCACCCGGACCGCAACCCGGGCGACAAAGAGTCGGAAGACAAGTTCAAGGAGGCCAACGAGGCCTACGAAGTGCTGTCCGATGCCAGCAAGCGTGCTGCGTTCGACCAGTACGGTCATGCCGGCGTGGACCCGAGCATGGGTGGCGGTGGTGCCGGTTTCGGCGGTGCCAACTTCTCCGACATCTTCGGCGATGTGTTCAGCGACTTCTTCGGTGGCGGTCGCGGTGGCGGCCGTGGCGGTGCCCAACGCGGCAGCGACCTGCGCTACACCCTCGAGCTGAACCTGGAAGAGGCGGTGCGCGGCACCACGGTCAGCATTCGCGTGCCAACGCTGGTCAACTGCCAGCCATGCGACGGCTCAGGTGCCAAGAAGGGCTCGACCCCGTCCACCTGCCCGACTTGCGGTGGTATCGGCCAGGTGCGCATGCAGCAGGGCTTCTTCTCGGTACAGCAAACCTGCCCGCGCTGCCACGGCCAGGGCAAGATCATTACCGACCCCTGCACCTCGTGCCACGGCGAAGGCCGTGTCGAGGAGTACAAGACGCTGTCGGTCAAGGTGCCGGCGGGTGTCGATACCGGCGACCGCATTCGCCTGTCGGGCGAGGGCGAGGCGGGGACCCATGGTGGCCCGACTGGCGACCTGTATGTGGTGATCAACGTGCGCGAGCACGAGATCTTCCAGCGTGATGGCAAGCACCTGTACTGCGAAGTACCGATCAGCTACACCGACGCCGCCCTGGGTGGCGAGCTGGAAGTGCCGACCCTCGATGGTCGGGTGAAGCTGAAGATCCCGGAAGGCACCCAGACCGGCAAGCAGTTCCGCCTGCGCGGCAAGGGTGTTGCCCCGGTGCGCGGTGGTGGTGCGGGTGACCTGCTGTGCCGTGTGGCGGTGGAAACTCCGGTCAATCTCAGCCGTCGTCAGCGCGAGTTGCTCGAAGAGCTGCGTGATTCGCTGGAAGGCGATAGCTCCCACTCGCCCAAGGCCAGTGGCTGGTTCGATGGCGTGAAGCGCTTCTTCGGCGATCTCTGACAAGGAAATGGCTATGCGACGTATTGCAGTGATGGGCGCGGCAGGGCGAATGGGCAAGACCCTCGTCGAAGCCGTGCAGCAACAGGCACCTCAGGCAGGCCTGACGGCAGCGATCGACCGCCCGGACAGCACGCTGGTGGGGGCTGATGCCGGTGAGCTGGCAGCCCTGGGCCGTATTGGTGTGCCGATTTCCGACGACCTGGCCAAGGTGGTCGACGAGTTCGACGTGCTGATCGACTTCACCCACCCTTCGGTGACCCTGAAGAACCTGGCATTCTGCCGCAAGGCGGGCAAGGCCATGGTCATCGGCACAACCGGCTTCACTCCGGAAGAGAAGCAGCAACTGGCCGAAGCCGGCAAGGAAATCCCGATCGTCTTCGCTGCCAACTTCAGCGTCGGCGTCAACCTGTGCCTGAAGCTGCTGGATACCGCGGCGCGCGTGCTGGGTGACGATGTGGATATCGAAATCCTCGAAGCGCACCACCGGCACAAGGTCGATGCGCCGTCGGGCACCGCGCTGCGCATGGGTGAAGTGGTTGCCCAGGCGCTGGGCCGTAACCTGCAGGAAGTGGCCGTGTACGGCCGTGAAGGGCAGACCGGTGCGCGTGAACGCCAGACCATTGGCTTCGCCACCGTGCGTGCCGGTGATGTGGTGGGTGACCATACCGTGCTGTTCGCCGCCGAAGGCGAGCGCGTCGAGATTACCCACAAGGCTTCCAGCCGCATGACCTTCGCCAAGGGCGCCGTGCGTGCGGCGCTGTGGCTGGACGGGCGCGAGCCTGGGTTGTATGACATGCAGGATGTGCTCGAACTGCGCTGATCCGTTGGAGCGGTGCTGGCTTCTTCGCGGGTGAACCCGCTCCCACAGGAATTATGCAGGGCTCAGGCTTTGCGCGGTCCCTGTGGGAGCGGGTTTACCCGCGAAGAGGCCGCCGCCAATGTCAGCCTGTCGCATTCATGTGTTTTAGAGACACATCTACGGTAGACCGAAAACGCACTTTTCTGTAAGCTACAGCTTTAGTGTGTCCACTAAAAGCGCGCAGCGAATTGAATTCAGCACATGAAAGCGGGGTGACGTGTCCATACGTCACTCCGCTTTTTTGCAACCTGCGATCGCCCTTTCATGCTTGATTTACGGGAGGTCTTCTTGACAAAGCCAGCCATACTCGCCCTTGCCGACGGCAGTATTTTCCGCGGTGAAGCTATCGGTGCCGACGGTCAGACCGTTGGTGAGGTGGTATTCAACACCGCTATGACCGGCTACCAGGAAATCCTTACAGACCCTTCCTACGCGCAGCAAATCGTTACCCTGACCTACCCGCACATCGGCAACACCGGTACCACTCCGGAAGATGCCGAGTCGAACCGTGTCTGGTCCGCTGGCCTGGTCATCCGTGACCTGCCGCTGCTGGCCAGCAACTGGCGTAACACCCAGTCGCTGCCTGAGTACCTCAAGGCCAACAACGTCGTCGCCATCGCCGGCATCGACACCCGTCGCCTGACCCGAATCCTGCGTGAAAAGGGCGCTCAGAACGGTTGCATCCTCGCCGGTGACAACATCAGCGAAGAAGCTGCCATCGCCGCTGCTCGCGCCTTCCCGGGCCTGAAGGGCATGGACCTGGCCAAGGTCGTTTCCACCAAGGAACGCTACGAGTGGCGCTCCAGTGTGTGGGAGCTGAAGACCGACAGCCACCCGACCATCGAAGCCGCTGACCTGCCTTACCACGTGGTCGCCTTCGACTACGGTGTCAAGCTGAACATCCTGCGCATGCTGGTTGCCCGTGGCTGCCGCGTGACCGTTGTACCAGCCCAGACCCCGGCCAGCGAAGTACTGGCACTCAACCCGGACGGCGTGTTCCTGTCCAACGGCCCTGGTGACCCCGAGCCGTGCGACTACGCCATCCAGGCGATCAAGGAAATCCTCGAGACCGAGATCCCGGTATTCGGCATCTGCCTCGGCCACCAGCTGCTGGCCCTGGCTTCCGGCGCCAAGACCGTGAAAATGGGCCACGGCCACCACGGTGCCAACCACCCGGTCCAGGACCTGGACACCGGCGTGGTCATGATCACCAGCCAGAACCACGGCTTTGCCGTTGACGAGGCCACCCTGCCGGGCAACGTCCGCGCCATCCACAAGTCGCTGTTCGACGGCACCCTGCAGGGTATCGAGCGTACCGACAAGAGCGCGTTCAGCTTCCAGGGCCACCCTGAAGCGAGCCCAGGCCCGACTGACGTCGCGCCACTGTTCGATCGTTTCACCGATGCCATGGCCAAGCGCCGCTGAGCATCCTGCTTCAAGGCCCCGGGCCGGCTTGCGCCGCGCCCGGAAGCGCCTGACCCAGATTGTTCAAAGCGGCTTGCCGACTGACCCCGGATTTGAGTGACAACCATGCCAAAACGTACAGATATCAAAAGCATCCTGATTCTCGGCGCTGGCCCGATCGTGATCGGCCAGGCCTGCGAATTCGACTACTCCGGCGCCCAGGCCTGTAAAGCCCTGCGCGAGGAAGGTTTCCGCGTCATCCTGGTGAACTCCAACCCGGCCACCATCATGACCGACCCGGCCATGGCCGACGCCACCTACATCGAGCCGATCAAGTGGCAGTCGGTGGCCAAGATCATCGAGAAAGAGCGCCCGGACGCCGTCCTGCCGACCATGGGTGGCCAGACCGCACTGAACTGCGCCCTGGACCTCGAGCGCCACGGCGTTCTGGAAAAGTTCGGCGTAGAGATGATCGGTGCCAACGCCGACACCATCGACAAGGCTGAAGACCGTTCGCGCTTCGACAAGGCCATGAAGGATATCGGCCTGGAGTGCCCGCGCTCCGGTATCGCCCACAGCATGGAAGAGGCCTATGCGGTCCTCGAGAAGCTCGGCTTCCCGTGCATCATCCGCCCGTCGTTCACCATGGGCGGCACTGGCGGTGGTATCGCCTACAACCGTGAAGAATTCGAAGAAATCTGCACCCGTGGTCTGGACCTGTCGCCGACCAAGGAACTGCTGATCGACGAATCGCTGATCGGTTGGAAAGAATACGAGATGGAAGTGGTCCGCGACAAAAAGGACAACTGCATCATCGTCTGCTCGATCGAGAACTTCGACCCGATGGGCGTGCACACCGGTGACTCGATCACTGTTGCCCCGGCGCAGACCCTCACCGACAAGGAATACCAGATCATGCGCAACGCCTCGCTGGCGGTGCTGCGTGAAATCGGTGTGGAAACCGGCGGTTCCAACGTGCAGTTCGGTATCTGCCCGAACACCGGTCGCATGGTCGTGATCGAGATGAACCCGCGTGTTTCGCGTTCCTCGGCGCTGGCTTCCAAGGCTACCGGCTTCCCGATCGCCAAGATCGCCGCCAAGCTGGCCATCGGTTACACCCTCGACGAACTGCAGAACGACATCACCGGCGGTCGTACCCCGGCATCCTTCGAGCCGTCGATCGACTACGTCGTCACCAAGCTGCCACGCTTCGCCTTCGAGAAATTCCCGAAAGCCGACGCCCGCCTGACCACCCAGATGAAATCCGTGGGTGAAGTCATGGCCATCGGCCGTACCTTCCAGGAGTCCCTGCAGAAAGCCCTGCGCGGCCTGGAAGTAGGCGCGTGCGGTCTCGACCCGAAAGTCGACCTGGCCAGCCCGGAAGCTTCCAGCATCCTCAAGCGCGAGCTTACCGTGCCAGGTGCCGAGCGTATCTGGTACGTCGCCGACGCCATGCGTTCGGGCATGACCTGCGAAGAAATCTTCAATCTGACCGGCATCGACATGTGGTTCCTGGTGCAGATGGAAGACCTGATCAAGGAAGAAGAGAAGGTCAAGACCCTGGCCCTGTCGTCGATTGACAAGGACTACATGCTGCGCCTCAAGCGCAAGGGCTTCTCTGACCAGCGCCTGGCCAAGCTGCTGGGTATCACCGACAAGAACCTGCGTCGTCACCGCCACAAGCTGGAAGTGTTCCCGGTGTACAAGCGCGTCGATACCTGCGCTGCCGAATTCGCCACCGACACCGCCTACCTGTACTCCACCTATGAGGAAGAGTGCGAGGCCAACCCGTCGACCCGCGACAAGATCATGATCCTGGGTGGCGGCCCTAACCGTATCGGCCAGGGTATCGAGTTCGACTACTGCTGCGTACACGCCGCACTGGCGCTGCGTGAAGACGGTTACGAGACCATCATGGTCAACTGCAACCCGGAAACCGTCTCCACCGACTACGACACCTCCGACCGCCTGTACTTCGAGCCGCTGACCCTGGAAGACGTGCTGGAAGTGTGCCGCGTCGAGAAGCCGAAAGGCGTGATCGTCCACTACGGCGGCCAGACCCCGCTGAAGCTGGCCCGTGCCCTGGAAGAAGCCGGCGTACCGATCATCGGTACCAGCCCGGACGCCATCGACCGCGCCGAAGACCGCGAGCGCTTCCAGCAGATGGTGCAGCGCCTGAACCTGCTGCAGCCGCCAAACGCTACCGTGCGCAGCGAAGAAGAAGCCATCAGCGCTGCTGGCGGTATCGGCTACCCGCTGGTCGTGCGTCCGTCCTACGTACTGGGCGGTCGTGCCATGGAAATCGTCTACGAGCTGGACGAGCTCAAGCGCTACCTGCGCGAAGCCGTACAGGTGTCCAACGACAGCCCGGTACTGCTCGACCACTTCCTCAACTGCGCCATCGAGATGGACGTGGATGCGGTGTGCGACGGCACCGACGTGGTAATCGGCGCGATCATGCAGCACATCGAGCAGGCCGGCGTTCACTCCGGTGACTCGGCGTGCTCGCTGCCACCTTACTCGCTGAGCAAGGAAGTACAGGACGAAGTCCGCGTACAGGTCAAGAAAATGGCCCTGGAGCTGGGCGTGGTCGGCCTGATGAACGTGCAGCTGGCCTTGCAGGGCGACAAGATCTACGTGATCGAAGTCAACCCGCGCGCTTCGCGTACCGTGCCATTCGTGTCCAAGTGCATCGGCACTTCCCTGGCGATGATCGCGGCCCGCGTCATGGCTGGCAAAACCCTGAAAGAGCTGGGCTTCACTCAGGAAATCATCCCGAACTTCTACAGCGTCAAGGAAGCCGTCTTCCCGTTCGCCAAGTTCCCTGGGGTTGACCCGATCCTCGGCCCTGAGATGAAATCCACCGGTGAAGTCATGGGTGTCGGTGACAGCTTCGGTGAAGCCTTCGCCAAGGCCCAGATGGGAGCCAGCGAAGTGCTGCCGACCGGCGGTACCGCGTTCATCAGCGTGCGTGACGACGACAAGCCGCAAGTGGCTGGCGTTGCCCGCGACCTGATCGCCCTGGGCTTCGAAGTGGTTGCAACTGCCGGCACTGCCAAGGTTATCGAGGCGGCCGGCTTGAAAGTGCGCCGTGTGAACAAGGTGACCGAAGGTCGCCCGCACGTGGTCGACATGATCAAGAACGACGAAGTGTCGCTGATCATCAACACTACCGAAGGCCGCCAGTCGATCGCCGATTCCTACTCGATTCGTCGCAATGCGCTGCAGCACAAGATTTACTGCACCACTACCATTGCGGCCGGTGAAGCCATCTGCGAGGCGCTGAAATTTGGTCCGGAAAAGACCGTTCGCCGCCTGCAGGATCTGCACGCAGGATTGAAAGCATGAGCATTACCAAGTACCCGATGACCGTCCAGGGCGCTCGCGCCCTGGAAGAGGAGCTGCTGTTCCTGAGCAAGACCGAGCGTCCGCGCCTGAGCCAGGCTATTGGCGAAGCGCGCGAACTGGGTGACCTGAAGGAAAACGCCGAATACCACGCTGCTCGTGAAGAGCAGGGCATGGTCGAGGCGCGTATCCGCGATATCGAAGGTCGCCTGCAGAACTCGGTGGTGATCGACGTGACCACCATCGCTCACACCGGCAAGGTGATTTTTGGCACTACCGTGGTGCTGGCGAACACCGAAACCGATGATGAAGTGACCTATCAGATCGTTGGCGAAGATGAAGCCGATGTGAAGAAAGGCAAGCTGTCGAGCAGCGCGCCGATCGCCCGTGCCATCATTGGCAAGGAAGAAGGGGATACCGTTGTCGTGAAGACGCCAAACGGTACGGTCGAGTACGAGATTGTCGAAGTCAAACACATCTGACCGGCGCCTGCGGGCGCCATCCCTCGAGGGGATCCTCTGGCAGCTGGCCCAGGTTTTCTGGGTCGGTGGCCTGTGGGTGTTCCACGTGGGGCTGGTGCCTGCGCTCAAGGTCAGTGGCCTGGCACCGCTTCTGGTACAGGACATCGCCGGGCAGATCGACCGCTGGTTGATCGGTGTGGCGATGCTTGGCTTGCTTATCCAGTTGGTCGTGCTGGCCAAAGTGGACGGCCTGCCGGCCTGGTGGCGGCAGTTCCGGGGGCAGATGCTATTGCTCGGCCTTGGCGCCTGCGTGGGGTATTACACCTTGCGCTACGGTATTTCCGTGGGCGAGCGCTGGCAGATGTTCTGCTTTCTGGTACTGGGCTTTTCCGGCATCGTGCTGGTGGCCCAGCCGGTTCCGGTCAGGGCCCGTCGCTAGCCCAGGCGGCCGCATTCCTTGTGGGAGCGGCCTTGTGTCGCGAAAGGGCTGCAAAGCAGCCCCAGCAATATCTGCCAAATGCTGATATCCGGGGCCGCTTTGCGGCCCAATCGCGACACAAGGCCGCTCCCACAAGTGCCGGCATCAGGCTGAAAGCCCGGGCCGTTACTTGTAACGGTGGATGTTGGACAGCTGCTTGTTCGGCTGTGGGTTCTTGCGGTAGATCAGGGCTTTCTTGCCGATGGTCTGCACCAGCTCGGCACGGCCGGCCTTGCACAGTTCGGCAATGGTCTCGGCGCGCTCTTCGCGGTCTTCCGAGCGAATTTCGACCTTGATCAGCTCATGGTCGACCAGAGCACGCTCCAGTTCGGCGATGACGCCTTCATTCAAACCGTTGCCAGCAACGATCAGGACCGGCTTCAGGTCATGACCAATGGACTTGTATTGCTTCTTCTGCTCGTTATTGAGCGGCATAATCTGACCCTTTCCGTCTGATTCTGTAAAATTGACCGGCATTTTACCCGAGGGCCACCGGCTCCGCCCAGTCAATCACGACGCATATCATCGAGGTGCCCCGTGGTACAACGTTCCAAAAGCAGCGCAAACTGGCTGCGAGAGCATTTCAACGATCCTTTTGTGAAACAGGCGCAAAAGGATGGCTACCGCTCGCGTGCGAGCTACAAATTGCTGGAGATCCAGGAAAAGGACCGGCTGATCCGCCCAGGCATGAGCGTGATCGACCTCGGCGCGGCTCCTGGGGGCTGGTCGCAGGTGACCAGTCGTCTGATTGGTGGCCAGGGCCGCCTGATCGCGTCGGACATCCTGGAGATGGACTCGATCCCCGATGTGACGTTCATCCAGGGCGATTTCACCCATGATGAAGTGCTGCAGCGCATTCTCGAGGCGGTCGGCGATTCGCACGTAGACCTTGTGATTTCCGACATGGCCCCCAATATGAGTGGTACGCCTGCGGTGGACATGCCGCGGGCCATGTTCCTCTGCGAGCTGGCGCTCGATCTGGCAACCCGCGTGCTTAAGCCCGGCGGCGATTTCCTGATCAAGATTTTCCAGGGCGAAGGTTTTGACGTGTACCTCAAGGACGTGCGCAGCAAGTTCGACAAGGTACAGATGCGCAAGCCATCGTCGTCGCGTGACCGTTCCCGCGAGCAGTACCTGCTGGGCAGGGGTTTCAAAGGGGCATGAAAGGCGTGAAGCGTGGTGGACGATAGTTATTTCCAATCGGCCGCTGCGTCAGGATCGTCCGAACTTCGTGTAGTCTACCTTTCACAAAGGGTTACAGACGGTGCCTGCGGCTGCGTAGGTAATGTAGTAAGTTAGGGCGATGAATATCATGCGAGGAACGGCTGCGTCGTGCGCCGGCCTCAGAGGGTAGCGAATTGAACGACATGGCAAAGAATCTGATCCTGTGGTTGATCATCGCAGCTGTCCTGGTGACAGTGATGAACAACTTCTCCAGCCCTAACGAGCCGCAGACCCTCAACTATTCCGACTTCATCCAGCAGGTCAAGGATGGCAAGGTCGAGCGTGTGACTGTCGACGGCTACATCATTACCGGCAAGCGCGCCGACGGCGACAATTTCAAAACCGTTCGCCCGGCCATTACCGACAACGGCCTGATCGGCGACCTGGTCGATAACCACGTCATCATCGAAGGCAAGCAGCCCGAGCAGCAGAGCATCTGGACCCAGTTGCTGGTGGCGAGCTTCCCGATCCTGGTGATCATCGCCGTGTTCATGTTCTTCATGCGCCAGATGCAGGGCGGTGCGGGCGGCAAGGGCGGGCCGATGAGCTTCGGCAAGAGCAAGGCGCGCCTGCTGTCCGAAGACCAGGTCAAGACGACCCTGGCTGACGTCGCCGGTTGCGACGAGGCCAAGGAAGAGGTTGGCGAGCTGGTCGAGTTCCTGCGCGATCCGGGCAAGTTCCAGCGCCTGGGTGGTCGTATCCCGCGTGGCGTGCTGATGGTCGGCCCGCCTGGTACCGGTAAGACCCTGCTGGCCAAGGCCATCGCCGGTGAGGCGAAAGTGCCGTTCTTCACCATTTCCGGCTCGGACTTCGTGGAAATGTTCGTCGGTGTTGGCGCCAGCCGTGTGCGTGACATGTTCGAGCAGGCCAAGAAGCACGCCCCATGCATCATCTTCATCGACGAGATCGACGCCGTTGGTCGCCACCGTGGCGCTGGCATGGGCGGTGGTCACGACGAACGTGAGCAAACCCTCAACCAGTTGCTGGTGGAGATGGATGGCTTCGAGATGAATGACGGCATCATCGTCATCGCCGCTACCAACCGTCCGGACGTGCTCGACCCGGCGCTGCTGCGTCCCGGCCGCTTCGACCGCCAGGTGGTGGTCGGCCTGCCGGACATTCGTGGTCGCGAACAGATTCTCAAGGTGCACATGCGCAAGGTGCCGGTCGGCGAGAACGTCAATCCGGCGGTCATCGCCCGTGGTACCCCCGGCTTCTCCGGTGCCGACCTGGCCAACCTGGTCAACGAAGCCTCGTTGTTTGCTGCGCGCTCCAACAAACGCCTGGTCGAAATGAAAGAGTTCGAACTGGCCAAGGACAAGATCATGATGGGTGCCGAGCGCAAGACCATGGTCATGTCCGAGAAAGAAAAGCAGAACACCGCTTATCACGAAGCTGGCCACGCCATTGTCGGCCGCCTGGTGCCAGAGCACGATCCGGTCTACAAGGTTTCGATCATTCCGCGTGGCCGTGCCTTGGGCGTGACCATGTTCCTGCCGGAAGAAGACCGCTACAGCCTGTCCAAGCGCGCACTGATCAGCCAGATCTGCTCGCTGTACGGCGGTCGTATCGCCGAAGAAATGACCCTGGGCTTCGACGGCGTCACTACCGGCGCGTCCAACGACATCATGCGTGCCAGCCAGATCGCCCGTAACATGGTGACCAAGTGGGGCCTTTCGGAAAAACTTGGCCCGCTGATGTACGCCGAGGAAGAAGGCGAGGTGTTCCTGGGCCGCAGTGCTGCCAGCCAGCACGCCAGCGTTTCCGGCGAAACCGCCAAGCTGATCGACTCGGAAGTGCGCAGCATCATCGACCAGTGCTACGCCACAGCCAAGCAGCTGCTCACCGATAACCGTGACAAGCTCGATGCCATGGCCGAAGCGCTGATGAAGTACGAGACCATCGACGCCGAGCAGATTGACGATATCATGGCCGGCCGTACCCCCCGCGAACCGCGCGACTGGGATGATGACTCGGCTTCGGGCAAGCCTGCTGCCCAGGGTGATCGCCCGGAATCGCCGATCGGCGGTCCAGCGGCTCAACACTAAGGGCATCTATGAGCTCAGTGCAGTACCCGACCCGGTTGCCTTGCGGCAACCGGGTTCTTGATTTGTCGCGTACCCATGTCATGGGTATTCTCAATATCACTCCTGATTCCTTCTCCGATGGCGGGCGCTTCAATCAGCGCGACGAGGCGTTGCGTCATGCCGAAGCGATGGTTGCCGCAGGCGCCACGCTTGTCGACATCGGCGGCGAGTCCACGCGGCCGGGGGCGCGCGCGGTATCGGTGACCGAGGAGCTGGAGCGGGTGGCCCCCATGGTCGAGGCCATCAACAGCCGCCTCGATGTGGTCATCTCCGTCGATACCTCCACGCCAGCGGTCATGCGTGAAGCGGCGCGCCTCGGTGCAGGGCTGATCAACGACGTGCGTGCCCTGGAGCGCGATGGCGCGCTGGATGCCGCCGCGGATACCGGCTTGCCGGTGTGTCTCATGCACATGCGCGGCGAGCCGGGTAACATGCAGGACGACCCGCATTACGAAGATGTGACCGCAGACGTTACGCGTTATCTTGAACAGCGAATGGCCGCCTGTGCTGCGGCGGGCATCGATGAAAGCAGAATCATCCTTGATCCGGGCTTCGGCTTCGCCAAGACACTGGCGCACAACCTGAGCCTGTTCAAGCACATGGAAGCGCTCTATCGCCTTGGGCGCCCGCTGCTGGTGGGTGTTTCACGCAAGAGCATGATCGGCCTGACGCTGGAACGTCCGGTCGGCGAGCGGTTGTACGGCAGCCTTGCGCTGGCGGCGTTGGCCATGACCAAGGGGGCGAGCATCCTTCGTGTCCATGACGTGGCCGAAACCGTTGATGTGGTGCGCATGATCGCTGCGGTGCAAAGCGCCGAATAAGAACATTGGAGTCCCTATGAGCAGAAAATACTTTGGTACCGACGGCATTCGTGGCCGCGTCGGCGAATACCCGATCACGCCGGACTTCATGCTGAAGCTTGGCTGGGCGGCCGGCATGGCCTTCCGCAAGCAGGGCCACTGCCGGGTGCTGGTTGGCAAGGACACGCGTATCTCCGGTTACATGTTCGAGTCCGCACTCGAAGCCGGCCTGTCCGCAGCAGGTGCCGATGTGATGCTGCTCGGGCCAATGCCTACGCCGGCCATCGCCTACCTGACGCGTACCTTCCACGCCGAAGCCGGCATTGTCATCAGTGCCTCGCACAACCCGCACGATGACAACGGCATCAAGTTCTTCTCGGGCCAGGGGACCAAGCTGCCGGACGAAGTCGAGCTGATGATCGAGGAATTGCTCGACCAGCCGATGACTGTCGTCGAATCGGGCAAGCTGGGCAAGGTATCGCGCATCAATGATGCTGCCGGCCGCTACATCGAGTTCTGCAAGAGCAGCGTGCCGAGCAGCACCAGCTTCGACGGCCTCAAGCTGGTTGTCGATTGCGCCCACGGTGCCACCTACAAGGTCGCGCCAAGCGTGTTCCGCGAGCTGGGCGCCGATGTGACCGTGCTGCATGCCCAACCCGACGGGTTGAACATCAACGAAGGCTGCGGCTCGACACACATCGAATCGCTGCAGGCTGCCGTGCTGGTCGGTCATGCCGATCTGGGTATCGCCTTCGACGGTGACGGCGACCGCGTGCTGATGGTCGACCACACCGGCGCCATCGTCGACGGTGACGAACTGCTGTTCATCATCGCTCGCGACCTCCAGGAACGAGGCAAGCTGCAGGGTGGGGTAGTGGGCACGCTGATGAGCAACCTTGGCCTGGAGCTTGCGCTGAAGGACCTGGATATTCCGTTCGTGCGGGCCAAGGTCGGTGACCGTTACGTCATGGCAGAACTGCAGGAGCGTGAGTGGCTGGTCGGTGGTGAAAACTCCGGTCACGTCGTGTGCTGCAACCACACCACCACGGGTGACGCGATCATCGCTGCGCTGCAGGTGCTGATGGCGCTCAAGCGTCGTGGCGAAACCCTGGCGCAGGCCCGTCAGGCCCTGCGCAAGTGCCCGCAGGTGCTGATCAACGTGCGCTATGGCGCCAGCAAGGTCGACCCGCTGGAGCACCCGGCGGTCAAGGAGGCCAGCGCCAAGGTGACCGATGCCTTGGCCGGCCGCGGTCGCGTGCTGCTGCGCAAATCCGGTACCGAGCCGTTGGTGCGTGTGATGGTCGAGGGCGAGGACGAAAGCCAGGTGCGCATGCACGCAGAAGCGCTGGCCAAACTGGTTGGCGAAGTTTGTGTCTGATGGCGCTTGCCAGCGCAGATAGGGTTGGGTACTATCTGCGCCCACTTTGACCGACGAGGTAAAGCATGCGTCGCCCTATGGTAGCTGGTAACTGGAAGATGCACGGTACCCGCGCTAGCGTCGCTGAGCTTACCGAAGGCTTGAGAAATCTGGCCTTGCCGAGCGGAGTGGAAGTCGCTGTGTTTCCACCGGCCTTGTTCATCAATCAAGTGATCGATGGCCTGGCAGGTAAGGAAATTACTGTCGGCGCACAGAATTCTGCAGTACAGCCCGAACAGGGTGCGCTGACCGGAGAAGTTGCTCCGGAACAGCTGGTTGAAGCAGGTTGCAAGTTCGTATTGATTGGCCATTCGGAGCGTCGCCAGATCATTGGTGAAACCGACGAAGTGCTTAATCGAAAGTTTGCAGCGGCCCAGGCCAAAGGTTTGAAGCCAGTGCTTTGCATAGGGGAAACCCTGGAAGAGCGCGAGGCCGGCAAAACGCTCGAAGTTGTCGGGCGTCAACTAAGCAGTATCATCGAAGCATTCGGTGTTAAGGCTTTTGCCAATGCAGTAATTGCCTATGAGCCTGTATGGGCCATCGGCACTGGCCTTACGGCCACGCCACAGCAGGCTCAGGATGTGCATGCAGCCATCCGCAGCCAGCTGGCGGCAGAAGATGCTGAAGTGGCTGCGAAGGTGCAGCTGCTCTACGGCGGCAGCGTGAAGGCGGCCAATGCGGCCGAACTGTTCGGCATGCCGGATATCGATGGGGGGCTCATTGGTGGAGCTTCCCTGAACGCAGACGAATTCGGTGCAATTTGTCGCGCCGCAGGAAACTGAACAAATGCTGGAAACAGTCATCGTTGTTTTTCATCTGTTGGCAGCGCTGTCGCTTGTAGTGCTGGTTCTGTTGCAACAGGGTAAAGGTGCTGAAGCAGGTGCATCTTTCGGCGCGGGTGCTTCAAATACCGTGTTCGGAAGCCAGGGCTCTGCAACGTTCCTGAGTAAATTAACTGCTATACTCGCTGCCACTTTCTTTTTGACAGCACTTGGGTTAGGATACTTCGCGAAGCAACAAGCTCACCAGCTTAGCCAAGCAGGTCTTCCAGATCCAGCAGTGCTAGAAGTGAAAGAGCCGCAGAAACCGGCAGTTAATGATGATGTACCGGTGCTCCAGCAGCAGAAGAGCGAAACCACTCCGAATACGGGTGATGTACCTCCTCCGGCACAAGAGCAGAAGTAACGGGTTTCAAGTAGTAGTATTGCCGAGGTGGTGGAATTGGTAGACACGCAACCTTGAGGTGGTTGTGCCCATAGGGTGTAGGGGTTCGAGTCCCCTTCTCGGTACCAATTAAAGCTTGAGAGCCCGCTTTAGCGGGCTTTCTTGCAGGTGAAGGTTCGGATTTGACCCTCGTGAGGGTTCGGTCTTATACTTTTGCCCCAGCTTTGTCGCGGGGTGGAGCAGCTTGGTAGCTCGTCGGGCTCATAACCCGAAGGTCGTTGGTTCAAATCCAGCCCCCGCAACCAGCTTCAGCGGAGCCCCTTTTCAGGGGCTTTTTGCTAACCGAACAGTTTTCGGCGTCGTTGTCCAACGGCGCTTTCAGGGATGGGCGCTTCGCCCATTTTTTATTTGCACAGCATGCACGAGGGGGTTCAGGTGTCGAGCAAGCTAGAACAGTTGCAGGCCTTGTTGGCCCCGGTTGTCGAGGGTCTGGGCTATCAGTGCTGGGGGATCGAATACGTTTCCCAGGGTAAGCATTCGGTACTGCGCATCTACATCGACAAGGAAGGCGGCATCCTGGTGGACGACTGCGAAGCAGTCAGCCGTCAGGCCAGCGCAATCCTCGATGTGGAAGATCCGATCAGCAGTGAGTACACCCTCGAGGTGTCTTCTCCAGGCATGGATCGCCCACTGTTCACTTTGGAACAGTTTGCCTCGCATGCCGGCGAACAAGTGAAGATCAAGCTGCGCTCACCCTTCGAGGGTCGTCGTAACTTCCAGGGCCTTCTCCGCGGTGTGGAGGAGCAGGATGTGGTGGTCCAGGTGGACAATCAAGAGTTCCTGTTGCCGATCGACTCGATCGACAAGGCCAATATTATTCCCAGTTTTGACTGAGACGTGCCGGGCCCGGCGGACTATCCGGGCCCAATGGCTTGCGCAAGGCGAGGCGTACGATGAGCAAAGAAGTACTGCTGGTTGTTGAATCGGTATCCAACGAAAAAGGTGTACCGCCCGGCGTCATTTTCGAAGCGCTGGAAGTGGCTCTGGCCACTGCAACCAAAAAACGTTTTGAAGACGAAGTCGACCTGCGTGTGGAAATCAACCGCCACACCGGTAGCTACGAGACCTTCCGTCGCTGGACCGTGGTCGATGAAGCCGATCTTGATGATCCGGCGATCGAGACCTGGCTCGACAAGATCAAGGACACCCACCCTGAAGCCAAGGTAGGTGACGTGATCGAAGAGAAGATCGAGTCCATCGAGTTCGGTCGTATCGCCGCCCAGACCGCCAAGCAGGTCATCGTGCAGAAGGTCCGTGAGGCCGAGCGTGCCCAGGTGGTCGATGCCTACCGCGAACGCGTCGGTGAGATCATTTCCGGTACCGTGAAAAAGGTTACCCGCGACAACGTCATCGTTGACCTGGGCAACAACGCCGAGGCCTTGCTGGCCCGCGAAGACATCATTCCGCGCGAAACCTTCCGTGTCGGCGTGCGCCTGCGTGCGCTGCTGAAGGAAATTCGCACTGAAAACCGTGGCCCACAGCTGATTCTGTCGCGCACCGCGCCGCAGATGCTGATCGAGCTTTTCCGCATCGAAGTGCCGGAAATTGCCGAGGGCCTGATCGAAGTCATGGCCGCTTCCCGTGATCCGGGTTCGCGAGCCAAGATCGCCGTCCGCTCCAAGGACAAGCGTATCGACCCGCAAGGCGCCTGCATCGGCATGCGTGGTTCGCGCGTCCAGGCCGTATCCGGGGAGCTGGGTGGTGAGCGTGTGGATATCGTCCTGTGGGACGATAACCCGGCGCAGTTCGTCATCAACGCCATGTCGCCGGCTGAAGTCGCGGCGATCATCGTTGATGAAGATGCCCATGCCATGGACATCGCCGTCGCCGAGGACAACCTGGCCCAGGCCATTGGCCGTGGCGGTCAGAACGTTCGCCTGGCCAGTCAGCTGACCGGCTGGACCCTGAACGTGATGACCGAGAAGGACATCCAGGCCAAGCAACAGGCCGAAACCGGTGACATCCTGCGCAATTTCATCGATGAACTGGAAGTCGACGAGGAGCTGGCCCAAGTGCTGGTCGACGAAGGCTTCACCAGCCTCGAAGAAATTGCCTACGTACCGTTGGAAGAAATGCTCAACATCGATGGCTTTGACGAGGATATCGTCAATGAGCTCCGCGCTCGAGCCAAGGACCGTTTGTTGACCAAGGCCATCGCTACCGAAGAAAAACTGGCAGACGCCCACCCGGCCGAAGACCTGCTCTCCCTCGAGGGCATGGACAAGGACCTGGCGGCTGAACTGGCGGTGCGCGGCGTGGTTAACCGCGAAGACCTGGCCGAGCAGTCGATCGACGATCTGCTCGACATCGACGGCATCGACGAAGAGCGTGCCGGCAAGTTGATCATGGCCGCCCGAGCCCACTGGTTCGAGTAATTAGGCGCGGCCTGAGGAGAGAAGTGCATGACGCAAGTCACGGTGAAAGAACTGGCCCAAGAGGTCGAGGCACCGGTAGAGCGCCTGCTGCAGCAGATGCGTGAGGCAGGTCTGCCGCACACCGACGCCGGTCAGGTAGTGACCGACAATGAGAAGCAGACCCTGCTGACTCATTTGAAGAGCAGCCACAAGAGCAAGGCGGAAGAACCGCGCAAGATTACCTTGCAGCGCAAAACCACCAGCACCCTGCGTGTCGCCGGTAGCAAGAGCATCAGCGTAGAAGTACGCAAGAAGAAAGTATTCGTGCAGCGCAGCCCGGAAGAAATCCAGGCTGAGCAGAAGCGTGAGCTGGAAGAGCGCCGCGCGGCTGAAAACGCCGCTCGCGACAAGGTCGACGCTGAAGTTCGCCAGCGCAACGAGGAGCAGGCTCGCCGTCAGGCCGCCGAAGCCCCGGCTGCCGCCCCTGCGCCTGCTGCCAAGCCTGAGGCGGCACCTGCTGCTGCCCCGGCCCCGGTAGTTGCCGACGCTCCGGCGTCCGAAGACGCCGCAGCCCGTGCTGCCGAGCGCAAGAAGGACGAAGCCCGTCGCAACGAAGGTCGCACCCGTGACGAAGACCGTCGCCGTGGCGAGGCCCCGCGCGTGTCGATCAAGGTCAAGGTCAAGGAGAAGGAAAAGGCTCCGACTCCTCGTGCCGCGCCGCGCACCACCGATGAAGAAAGCGATGGCGTACGCCGTGGCCGCGGTGGCAAGAGCAAGCTGAAGAAACGCAACCAGCACGGCTTCCAGAACCCGACCGGTCCAGTCATTCGTGACGTGACCATCGGCGAGACCATCACTGTCTCGGAGCTGGCCCAGCAGATGTCGGTCAAGGCCGCTGAAGTGGTCAAGTTCATGTTCAAGCTGGGTACCCCGGTCACCATCAACCAGGTGCTCGACCAGGAAACCGCTCAGCTGGTCGCCGAAGAACTGGGCCACAAGGTGACCCTGGTCAGCGATACCGCCCTGGAAGACTCCCTGGCCGAATCGCTGAAGTTCGAAGGTGAAGTCGAATCGCGTGCGCCGGTCGTTACCGTCATGGGTCACGTTGACCACGGCAAGACCTCGCTGCTCGACTACATCCGTCGTGCCAAGGTTGCCGCTGGCGAAGCCGGTGGTATCACCCAGCACATCGGTGCCTACCACGTGGAAACCGACCGCGGCATGGTCACCTTCCTCGACACCCCTGGCCACGCTGCGTTCACCGCAATGCGTGCCCGTGGTGCCAAGGCCACCGACATCGTCATCCTGGTGGTGGCGGCGGACGACGGCGTGATGCCGCAAACCCGCGAAGCCGTTCAGCATGCCAAGGCAGCTGGCGTTCCGCTGGTGGTCGCGGTGAACAAGATCGACAAGCCGGGTGCCGACCTCGACCGCATCCGCAACGAGCTGGCCGTCGAAGGCGTGACCTCCGAGGACTGGGGTGGTGATACTCCGTTCGTCAAGGTTTCGGCGAAGATGGGTACCGGCGTCGACGAGCTGCTCGAAGCTGTCCTGCTGCAGGCCGAGATTCTCGAGCTGACCGCTACCCCGACCGCCCCAGGTCGTGGTGTGGTCGTCGAATCGCGCCTGGACAAGGGCCGTGGCCCGGTGGCGACCATCCTGGTTCAGGACGGTACCCTGCGTCAGGGCGACATGGTCCTGTGCGGTTCCAACTATGGCCGCGTGCGCGCCATGCTCGACGAGAACGGCAAGCCTGTGAAGGAAGCCGGCCCGTCGATCCCGGTCGAAATCCTCGGCCTGGACGGTACCCCGGAAGCCGGTGACGAGCTGTCCGTGGTTGCCGACGAGAAGAAGGCCCGCGAAGTTGCCATGTTCCGTCAAGGCAAGTACCGCGAGGTCAAGCTGGCCCGTGCTCACGCCGGCAAGCTGGAAAACATCTTCGAGACCATGGGTCAGGAAGAGAAGAAGACCCTCAACATCGTCCTCAAGACCGACGTGCGTGGTTCCCTGGAAGCACTGCAGGGTTCGCTGTCGGGCCTGGGCAACGACGAAGTTCAGGTGCGCGTGATCGGTGGTGGCGTCGGTGGTATCACCGAAAGCGACGCCAACCTGGCGCTGGCTTCGAATGCAGTACTGTTCGGCTTCAACGTGCGTGCCGATGCCGGCGCGCGCAAGATCGTCGAGCAGGAAGGTCTGGATATGCGTTACTACAACGTGATCTACGACATCATCGAAGACGTTAAGAAGGCCCTGACCGGCATGCTCGGCAGCGATGTTCGCGAGAACATCCTGGGTGTTGCCGAAGTCCGTGACGTGTTCCGTTCGCCGAAGTTCGGCGCCATCGCTGGCTGTATGGTCATCGAGGGTACCGTCTACCGCAACCGTCCGATCCGCGTACTGCGCGAAGACGTTGTTATCTTCGAAGGCGAGCTGGAATCGCTGCGTCGCTTCAAGGACGATGCCTCCGAAGTGCGTAACGGCATGGAGTGCGGTATCGGCGTGAAGAGCTACAACGACGTCAAGGTCGGCGACAAGATCGAAGTCTTCGAGAAAGTCCAGGTGGCTCGTACCCTTTAAGGGCGAGCGAGCCGCAAGCGCCCGCTGCAGGGCGGCTTGCGGTACCTCTTCAGGTAGCGCCCGGTCAGGCCATTGGTCTGTCCGGGCGTTTGCCGCTTTAAGTTACAGGTAGCAAGAATGGCCAAAGAATATAGCCGTACCCAACGTATCGGCGATCAGATGCAGCGCGAGCTGGCCGAGCTGATCCGTCGCGAAGTCAAAGACCCGCGTGTCGGTCTGGTTACCATCACTGCCGTCGACGTCAGCCGTGACCTGGGCCATGCCAAGGTGTTCATCACCGTCATGGGCGAGGAAACCCCGGACGCCGTTCAGCAGTCGCTGAAGGCGCTGAACAGCGCCGCAAGCTTCCTGCGTTTGCACCTGGGGCGCTCGATGCAGCTGCGCAGCGTGCCGCAACTGCACTTCCACTTCGATGAAAGTGTCAGCCGCGGTGTACACCTGTCGGCACTGATCGAGCGTGCAGTGGCCGAAGACCGCCTGCACAAGGATGCCGACAAGCCGGACGCCGAGGAGTAAGCGGTGGCCCAGGTCAAACGTATCCGCCGCAACGTCAGCGGCATCATCCTGCTCGACAAGCCGCTGGGCTTCACCTCCAACGCCGCGCTACAAAAGGTGCGCTGGCTGCTCAATGCGGAAAAGGCCGGCCACACCGGCAGCCTCGACCCGCTGGCAACCGGCGTGCTGCCGCTGTGCTTTGGCGAAGCGACCAAGTTTTCGCAGTACCTGCTCGATTCGGACAAGGGCTACGAAACAGTCATGCAGATGGGGCAGACTACCAACACCGGCGATGCCGAAGGTGAGGTGCTGCAGACCCGCGAGGTGACCGTTGGTCGCGCCGACATCGAGGCCCTGCTGCCGCGTTTTCGTGGCCAGATCAGCCAGATACCGCCGATGTACTCGGCGCTCAAGCGTGACGGCCAGCCGCTGTACAAGCTGGCTCGTGCAGGAGAGGTAGTGGAGCGCGAGGCGCGTTCTGTTACTATTGGCCGCTTGGAGTTGCTCGAGTGCGAAGGCACCCGTGCACGGTTGAGCGTAGGATGCAGCAAAGGCACCTATATCCGCACCCTGGTGGAGGATATCGGCGAGGCCCTTGGCTGCGGCGCCTATGTCGCCGAGCTGCGCAGGACCCAGGCCGGGCCCTTCGCGCTGGCACAGACGGTCACCCTCGAGGAACTCGAACAGGCCCACGCCGAAGGCGGCAACGAAGCGCTCGACCGCTTCCTGATGCCCTCGGACAGCGGCCTGCAGGACTGGCCACTGGTGTGCCTGTCCGAGCACAGTGCGTTCTACTGGCTGCATGGGCAGGCAGTACGCGCGCCGGACGCGCCACAATTTGGCATGGTCCGGGTACAGGATCACAATGCCCGCTTCATCGGTATCGGTGAAGTGAGCGAAGACGGGCGCATTGCGCCGCGTCGGCTGATTCGGTCGGAATGACCGAAACCGCGGGGAAAGGCAATTGCCTGGTCCCACGGCACCAAGGGTGGCTGTCAGTAGGCACGGTCACACCTTTTTTATTAATACAGGGATTTGTCCCTGGCCTATTGGACCCCGCATGCGGGATCCGTTATCAGGAGAAGCCAAATGGCCCTCAGCGTTGAAGAAAAAGCTCAGATCGTTGCCGAATACCAGCAAGCCGCCGGCGATACCGGTAGCCCGGAAGT
Source organism: Pseudomonas inefficax (assembly GCF_900277125.1). GTDB lineage: Bacteria > Pseudomonadota > Gammaproteobacteria > Pseudomonadales > Pseudomonadaceae > Aquipseudomonas > Aquipseudomonas inefficax. The sequence continues at coordinate 42,076 of NZ_OPYN01000221.1, read as the reverse complement.
GCAGGTTGCTCTGCTGACCGCCAACATCAACAAGCTGCAAGGCCACTTCAAGGCCAACGACAAAGACCACCACTCCCGTCGTGGTCTGATCCGTATGGTCAACCAGCGTCGTAAGCTGCTGGATTACCTGAAGGGCAAAGACACCACTCGTTACAGCGCCCTGATCGGTCGCCTGGGTCTGCGTCGCTAATAGCGGCCTGGCCAGTGGTGTGCATGGCGTGTCGCAGGCTTCGGCAGGGCTGTTTTGCAGCGCTGTCGTTGGACACGCCACGCGTATCTCCGAGGTTGGCAGCCTGGCAATGCTGAGCGGATTTTCCGCTTGGTGCCAGGCTCCCAGCCTCGTGTTGTATCTGGACGGTCAACGGGGCCGATTCCCTGTTCTGCCCAAGAATTCGCAAGAAACCAGTTCCCCCAGAGCCACTGAAAAAAGGTAGGAAACCGTGAACCCGGTAATCAAGACTTTCCAGTTCGGTCAATCGACCGTTACTCTCGAAACGGGCCGTATTGCCCGTCAGGCAACCGGCGCCGTGCTGGTTACCGTCGACAACGACGTCACCGTGCTGGTGACTGTGGTAGGTGCCAAACAGGCTGATCCAGGCAAGGGTTTCTTCCCGCTGTCGGTTCACTACCAGGAAAAAACCTACGCCGCCGGCAAGATCCCGGGTGGCTTCTTCAAGCGTGAAGGCCGTCCTTCCGAGAAAGAGACGCTGACCTCGCGCCTGATCGACCGTCCGATCCGTCCGCTGTTCCCGGAAGGCTTCATGAACGAAGTGCAGGTCGTCTGCACCGTGGTTTCCACCAGCAAGAAGACCGACCCGGACATCGCTGCGATGATCGGTACCTCGGCTGCCCTGGCCATTTCCGGCATTCCGTTCGAAGGCCCGATCGGCGCCGCTCGCGTTGCCTTCCACGAAAGCACCGGCTACCTGCTGAACCCGACCTACGAGCAACTGGCTGCCTCGAGCCTGGACATGGTCGTTGCCGGTACCGAATCGGCTGTACTGATGGTCGAATCGGAAGCCAAAGAGCTGACCGAAGACCAGATGCTGGGCGCCGTGCTGTTCGCCCACGACGAATTCCAGGCCGTGATCCAGGCCGTCAAGGAACTGGCCGCCGAAGCCGCCAAGCCGACCTGGGACTGGCAGCCAGCTCCGGCCAACGTCGAGCTGATGAACCTGGTCCGTGGCGAGTTCGGCGAAGCCGTTTCGCAGGCCTATACCATTACCCAGAAGGCTGACCGCTACAACCGCCTGGGCCAGCTGCGCGACGAGGCCATCGCCCGTCTGAGCAACGAAGAGACCGGCCCGTCCGCCAGCGCCATCAAGGAAATCTTCGGCGAGCTGGAATACCGCACCGTCCGCGAGAACATCGTCAACGGCAAGCCGCGTATCGACGGCCGTGACACCCGCACTGTGCGCCCGCTGAACATCGAAGTCGGCGTACTGCCGAAGACTCACGGTTCGGCGCTGTTCACCCGTGGCGAGACCCAGGCCCTGGTCGTCGCGACCTTGGGTACCGCCCGTGACGCCCAGCTACTGGACACCCTGGAAGGCGAGAAGAAAGACCCGTTCATGCTGCACTACAACTTCCCGCCGTTCTCGGTGGGTGAGTGCGGCCGCATGGGCGGTGCCGGCCGTCGTGAAATCGGCCACGGTCGCCTGGCCCGTCGTGGCGTGCAGGCCATGCTGCCGAGCGACAGCGAATTCCCGTACACCATCCGCGTGGTTTCGGAAATCACCGAATCCAACGGTTCCAGCTCCATGGCTTCGGTCTGCGGTGCTTCCCTGGCGCTGATGGACGCCGGTGTGCCGATGAAGGCACCAGTTGCCGGTATCGCCATGGGCCTGGTCAAGGAAGGTGACAAGTTCGCCGTCCTGACCGACATCCTGGGTGACGAAGATCACCTGGGCGACATGGACTTCAAGGTAGCCGGTACCGCCAAGGGTGTTACCGCGCTGCAGATGGACATCAAGATCAACGGCATCACCGAAGAGATCATGGAAATCGCCCTGGGCCAGGCCCTGGAAGCGCGCCTGAACATCCTCGGCCAGATGAACCAGATCATCGCCCAGTCGCGTAGCGAGCTGTCGGCCAACGCCCCGACCATGATCGCCATGAAGATCGATACCGACAAGATCCGTGACGTCATCGGTAAAGGCGGCGCCACCATTCGCGCCATCTGCGAAGAGACCAAGGCTTCGATCGACATCGAAGACGACGGCTCGATCAAGATCTTCGGCGAAACCAAGGAAGCGGCAGATGCTGCCAAGCAGCGCATCCTGGGCATCACCGCCGAGGCCGAGATCGGCAAGATCTACGTCGGCAAGGTCGAGCGCATTGTCGACTTCGGCGCCTTCGTCAACATCCTGCCTGGCAAGGACGGCCTGGTGCACATTTCGATGCTGAGCGATGCTCGCGTCGAGAAAGTCACCGACATCCTGAAAGAAGGCCAGGAAGTTGAAGTACTGGTACTGGACGTGGACAACCGCGGCCGTATCAAGCTGTCGATCAAGGATGTTGCCGCAGCCAAGGCTTCGGGCGTCTGAGGATTGCCTCGCAGTAGCTCGCAGTAGAAAGAAGGGCCCCGCAAGGGGCCCTTTTTTTATGCCGGTACGGAACCTTTTGCGGACTTGCATCTTGCATGCAGGTTTATCGTGCAGATTGCAGAATGCACGACGCCGCCGGGATGGCTATTTTCCTAAGTTGTTGTTTTAAAAGGAAACAAGCGAAACGGCAAAGCTGGCACAGCGCATGCAACTATCCTGATACCTGACGCCAGGAGATACGGCGCAGACCTTTCGATAAACAGGAGTGACTCACATGAAGAAGTTCGCCATTGCTGCCGCTACTGCTACCGCTCTGACCCTGACCATGGCCAACGGCGCGTTCGCTGCAGAGCCAACCCAGGCTCCAGTCATGTTGGCCGCGAACACCGTGGACAACGCCAAGCAGGAAGGTTCCGACACCTGGATCACCACCAAGGTGAAAGCGGACTTGCTGACTGAAAAAGGTATTCCAGGCAGCGACATCAAAGTCGAGACCAGCCAGGGCGTCGTCTCGCTGTCGTCTGACGTGGCAGTGACTCAGTCCCAGAAAGAAGAAGCCGTTCGCATTACCAAGAACATCAAAGGCGTCAAGAGCGTCATGTCCGACGGCCTGAAAGCCGAGTAAGGAATGTCCCGTCGGCCAAACGGATTTGGCCACCTTTGCTCCAGGCCCCGGCTTATTGCCGGGGCTTTTCATTGTGTGCCTAGTAAACCGGATTGCGCGCAACCACATCACTTTCAAAGCATTCCTGCTCGACTATCAGCGGCTCGACCAATGGTCGGCTATCGCGAAAGTGCGCGGTTTGGGTATGCGCTTCATACGCCGCATCGTCGCGGTAGATCTCGTACAGGTAGATCACGTCCGGGTCGACCCGATCTTGCGACACATCGAACACCAGGCAACCGGGTTCGGTGGCGACGGAAGCCGCCGCATTGACCTTGATCGCGTTCAGAAAGTCTTCTGCGCAGCCGGGCTTCACCCGAGTCTTGATGAACAGGCTATACACAAGTCGCTCCATTTGTTTTAAATTCGATTATGAATTGTATACAAAAATGGAGCTTCGCCAATGTCCGAATTGCCTGCCCGCCCTGGTCGCCTGAACGGCCTTCGCCATATCGCCTTGCTGGTACCGAACCTTGAGGAGTGCGAACGCTTCTACGTCGATGTGCTGGGCATGGAAGTGCTGAACCGCGCCAATGAAGACCTGGTGTACCTGACCTGCGGTAACGACAATCTGTCGCTAGGGCGTGGGGCCGGGGCGGCCAATGGTTTGCAGACCTTGGACCACTATGGATTCATCGTCGATAGCGTGGAGGAGCTGGAGGCTTGGTACCAGTACTTCAAGGCCCATGGCGTGACCTTGCTGGATCGGCCGTTCAATCATGGTGACGGTGCGCGCAGCTTCCACCTGCTGGACCCGGCGGGTAACATGGTGCAGCCGCTGTATCACCCGGCAGTGTCGGGGCAGCGGTTGGTGTGAAGCCTGTACCGGCCTCTTCGCGGGTAAACCCGCTCCCACAGGGATCGCGCACTGCTCAAGGCCTGTGCAGTACCTGTGGGAGCGGGCAAGCCCGCGAAGAGGCCAGACCTGCTCTCACAGGGATCGCGCACTGCTCAAGGCCTGTGCAGTACCTGTGGGAGCGGGTTTACCCGCGAAGAGGCCAGACCTGCTGGTAGAGATTACTCGGCATCCAGATGCATCGGCGTCACCACCCGCCCATCGCTCTCGGCCTGCCCCAGGCTGGTATCGATGAAGTACACCCGGTCATCTTCCAGCTGGCCCTTGTCGACCAGGTAATCCTTGATGCTGCTGGCCCGCTCCTGGCCAAGTGTACGCAGCAGCGCGGTACTTTCGGCCCAGGACTTGATCACCGCCTCGCGCAGCTTGGCGGTGCGCTCGTCGCGGCCCAGTTGCTCCCATTCGGCAGGCGGCTGCTGCTTCAGGCGGTTACGGTAGATGCCTTCGAGCATCGCCGGTTTGTCGCTGTTGTCGACCACCAGCATCGAGGCATTGGCCGGCACCTTGTCACCGCGACGCTGCAGGATCTTGTACCAGGTGGCCTGGTACTCACGCTCCAGGCGCTGCTGGGCGATCAGCGGGCCGTCACTGGCCTGGGCGCTGGTGCCTTCGATTTCCAGGCGCAGTTCCGGGCGTTCCTTCAAGGCCGACGCCAGCTTGTCCAGCGATGCCTGGGCGTCGCCATTGAGCTCGCTGGAGCCCGGGGCGAAGGACACATTGCCGAGGTCTTCCGAGCCACCGCCGGCAACCAGCCCGCCAATGAACTTGAACGGTGCCTGCGCCGCACGCAACACCAGGTTGCGCAGGGTTTGCCAGACGATCGGCATCACGCTGAACTGCGGGTTGTTGAGGTCGCCCGACACCGGCAGCTCGATCGAGATCTTGCCTTCGGTATCCTTCAGCAGTGCCACCGCCAGGCGAATCGGCAGGTCCACTGCGTCCGGACTGTCGACCTTCTCGCCCAACTGCAGCTGCTCTACCACTACCTTGTTCTCGGCCTTCAGCTGGCCATTGGTGATCAGGTAGTGCAGGTCGAGGTTGAGCCGGCCCTTGCGGATACGGAAACCGGCGAACTTGCCAGAGTAGGGGGTGAGCGTGGTCAGCTCGACCCGCTTGAAGCTGGTGGCGATATCCAGGCTGGCCAGCGGATTGAACGGGTTCAGGGCGCCTTTGATGGTGACCGGCGCATAGCGGTCGACCTTGCCCTTGACGTCGACCTTGGCCGGCACCGGCTTGCGGTTGTCGATGGTGCCGACCCGGCCGTTGAGCTGCTGGATAGCCGTGGCGAAGTTGGGTGTGAGGGACAGGTCGGCGAAGTTGGCCGAGCCGTCGTTGATGTCGATCTGGCCGATGTGGATACCCAGCGGCTTGTCATTGCTGGCCGCGGCCGGCTTCGCCTGGCTGGCCGCCGGGGCGTCGGCCGGCTGCGGGATCAGCAGGTCGTTGATGTTGGTGGTGCGGTCTTCGTTGATGATGAAGCGTGCATAGGGCTGCAGCAGTGTCACCTTGTCGATCGACAGCGCATCGCCGTGAACGTAGGACAGGCCGTCGACGTTCACCTGCTGCCATTTGACGAAGTCGCGGCTCTTGATGGTGTCGAGGGTGTGCAGCTGGCTGACCTGAGCCTTGCCGGTGACACTGAAGGCCAGCGGTGCGGTGTTCTTCAGGTCGACCTTGAGGTCGCTGGCGAGCATGCCGCTGCGCAGCTCCAGCAGGATGAACGGGCTGATATAGGCCTGGGCCACCCGCAGGTCGATGTCGCGGCTGCTTACGTCCAGCTTGGCCCAGATGGGCGCCAGATTGACCTGGCCGGCCGCCTGCAGTTTGCCCTGCTTGCCCACGCCGGTATCGAGCTTGAGGGTGAAGGGCGACTTGTTGAGGCTGTCGAACCCTTGCAGGTCGGCATTGAGCGGGCCGACGTCGAGGGCCACTGGCTCCTTCTGGGTACGGTCTGCCAGGTGCACCAGGTAGTTACGCAATTGCACGTCCTTGAGCAGTACCTGCCAGGGTTTGCTCGGCTCCTTGGCGGCTTGCTGTTCAGGCGTGGGCTCGGCGGTGGCTGGTTCGGCCTTTTCCTTCGGCGTGGCCTTGGCCGGCTGGCTGGCGAACAGCTTCTGCCAGTCGAGTTGGCCGTCCTTTTCCAGCGCGGCCCAGGTTTCCAGTTTTTCGCTGCGGATCTTGCCCACGGTGACCAGCTGCTTGACCAGGTCGACCGAGGTCTCGCTCACTTCCAGGCTGGCCAGGCGTGCCAGCGGGCGGCCATCCGGGGCCTTGATGGCGAACGGTGCAATGCGCACCGACGCGTTGTCCAGCAATAGCTCGGTCTGCTTGGCGAGGTTGAGCTTGTAGTGTGTGTCGAGGCTGACCACGCCGTCTTCCAGCACCAGTGGCACCGCATCGCGCACATAGGGCCAGAACGCCTTCATCCTGCCTTCGGTGATTTTCAGTGTGCCTTCAGAGGCGATCGGCGCCAGGCTCAGGGTGCCTTTCCAGTCGATGCGCCCGCCGTTGGGGCCGATGGCCACCAGGGCCATGTCGGCATTGTCGTTGGGCAGGGTGCTGAGGTTCTTCAACTCCAGGTTCATGTTGTCGTAGAGGAACTCGATCGGCTCGCTCGGACGCAGGTCCTCGAAGTGCAGATAGCCGTCGCTGAGCTTGATGCTGCCGATGCGTAGCGGGAACGGGTCGCTGGGCGGCTCGTCAGGCTTGGCTTCGCTGGCTGGCAGCTTGAACAGGCGGGTCAGGTTTAGAGTACCGTCCTTGGCGAACAGCACTTCGTTGCGAGGCTTGACCAGTTCCACTGCGTCCAGGTGCAAGGCGCCGCTCCACAGGCTGTCGAGCGAGAGGTTGGCGTAAAGCCGGTCGAAGCCGACCTGCTCCTTGCCCGGCTCGCCGATCTGCAGGCCCCACAATGTCAGCTCGAGGCTGAAGGGGTTGAGCTCGATCCGTTCGAGGTGGGCAGGTACGGTTGCGTACTGGGCCAACTGCTGATTGGCGATGCGCAGCGTGACACCGGGGAGAACGAGAAAGCCGAGAAGGCTGTAGAGGGCTACGAGGGCCAGAAGTGCGCCAGCGGCGCGAGTCAATCCTTTGTACATGTGTCGCTTCGTCTGTCTAAGCAGGAGAGCTTGGAGTATGGCACGTTAAATCAGTTCCGCTGAGGCGACCATTCGACTTCATTCGATGCCCATGCGCCGTTTGGCACGGTGCGCCGAGCCGTCACGCATCGCCCAGCGCAGTACTGGCGCGGTGCGTTGCAGGCCCAGGCGGATCATGCGCCGCTGCAACGGGCCGTGCTGTAGCCCGAGCATGGCCTGGGCCCAGCCCGGCAGCAGGTCGATACCGGCGTGCAGCATCAGCTTGCCCACCGGCTGTGCCAGGCGGCTGGGAGCGGGGGCATCGAGCAGGATGCCGACCACCTCATGGCTGCGTGCGTCGCAGTGCAACTGCGGGCGCATGTGCTGCAGGTAGTCCTCGACCTGCTGGCATGAGCGCGGCACATCGCAGGCGCCAAGGCGCTCGGCAATCAATGCGATTTCTGCGTAATAGGCATCCTGCTCGGCGCGCGCAAGCTGCGGGTTGCGGTAACGCAGGTGGGCGGCGAGGAAGCTACTGACTTCCGCCACATGCACCCAGGTCAGCAGGTCCGGGTCGCTGGCCGCATATGGGCGACCATCCGGCGCGGTGCCGGTCACCTGCAGGTGGATGGTGCGCACCTTGTCGATCAGCCACTCGGCATCGCGGGTGGCGCCGAAGGTGGTACCGGAGATGAATTGGCTGGTACGGCGCAGGCGGCCGAGCAGGTCTTCACGGAAGTTGGAATGGTCCCACACCCCGGCCAGGGCCAGCGGGTGCAGCAACTGCAGCATGAGGGCACTGATGCCGCCGACCAGCATGCTCGGGAAGTCGCCATGTACCCGCCAGCTGATGCTGTGCGGGCCGAACAGGCCCGGGTCGCCCTTTGGCGACTCCAGGTCGAGCTGGCCGAGGGCCAGCCCGGTAAGGCTCATGACCTGGGTTTCGATGCGGCGGCGAAGGGCTTCCATGGCGACCTGTGGTTCAGGGCGGCCATGAACAGCGGCCGCCGGTTACTGGTTGAGGCGTTTGTCGATCAGGCCCTGCACCACGCTGGGGTCGGCCAGGGTCGAGGTATCGCCCAGGTTGTCCAGCTCGTTGCAGGCGATCTTGCGCAGTATACGCCGCATGATCTTGCCTGAGCGTGTCTTGGGCAATGCCGGGGCCCACTGGATCAGCTCGGGTTTGGCGAAACTGCCGATTTCCTTGCTGACCAGGGCCAGCAACTCGGCTTTGAGCGCGTCGTCCGGCGTTACGCCATTCATGGGCGTGACGAAGGCGTAAACGCCTTGGCCCTTGAGGTCGTGGGGGTAACCGACCACCGCCGCTTCGGCGACACTGTCATGCAGTACCAGCGCGCTTTCCACTTCGGCGGTACCGATGCGGTGCCCGGAAACGTTGATCACGTCGTCGATACGCCCGGTGATCCAGTAGTCGCCATCGGCGTCGCGGCGGGCACCGTCGCCGGTGAAGTAATAGCCGGGCATCGGTTTGAAATAGGTGTCGACCATGCGCTGATGGTCGCCGTAGACGCTGCGGATCTGCCCCGGCCAACTGGCCTTGATCGCCAGCAAGCCAGCGCCGGGGCCTTCGATGAGCTTGCCCTTTTCGTCCAGCAGCACGGGTTGCACGCCGAACATGGGCTGGGTGGCACAGCCGGGCTTGAGCGACTGCGAGCCGGGCAGCGGGGTGAGCATGATGCCGCCGGTTTCGGTCTGCCACCAGGTATCGACGATGGGGCAGCGCTTTTGCCCTACTTCCTCGAAATACCACTCCCAGGCTTCGGGGTTGATCGGCTCGCCGACGCTGCCCAGCAGGCGCAGGCTCTGGCGTGAAGTGTTCTGTAGCGGCGCGGAACCCTCGCGCATCAGCGCGCGCAGGGCGGTTGGGGCGGTGTAGAAGATGTTCACCTGGTGCTTGTCCACCACCTGCCAGAAACGTGAGGTGTCCGGGTAGTTGGGCACGCCTTCGAACATCAGCGAGATCGCGCCGTTGGCCAGCGGGCCATAGACGATGTAGCTGTGGCCGGTGACCCAGCCGACATCGGCGGTGCACCAGAACACCTCGCCTTCACGGTAGTCGAACACCACCTTGAAAGTGAGGGTGGCCTGTAGCAGGTAGCCGCCGGTGGTGTGCAGCACTCCTTTGGGTTTACCTGTGCTGCCGGAGGTATAGAGGATGAACAGCGGGTCTTCGGCGCCCATCGGCTCGGGAGCGCAGTCGTCGCCGGCCTTTTCCGTTGCCTCGTGGTACCAGAGGTCACGGCCTTCGGCCCAGGCGACATCGCCGCCGGTGCGGCGCACCACGAATACGCTGCTGACCGCGGGGCAACTGGCCAGGGCCTTGTCGACGTTCTGTTTCAGCGGGATACGTTTGCCGCCGCGCACGCCTTCATCGGCGGTAATCACCGTACGGCAGTCGGCATCTAGGATACGGTCGCGCAGGGCATCGGGCGAGAAGCCGCCGAACACTACCGAGTGGATGGCACCGATGCGGGTGCAGGCGAGCATGGCGAAGGCGGCCTCGGGAATCATCGGCATGTAGATGCACACCCGGTCGCCTTTCTTCACCCCGCGTGCTTTCAGTGCATTGGCCAGGCGACAGACCTGGCGGTGCAGTTCGCGGTAGGTGATGGCCTTGGAATCCTTGGGATCATCGCCTTCCCACAGCAGGGCGATCTGTTCGCCGCGTCGTGCCAGGTGGCGGTCGATGCAGTTGTAGCTGACGTTGAGCTGGGCGCCGTCGAACCAGCGGGCGTTGCCGGTCTTCAGGTCGCATTGCTGCACGCTCGACCAAGGCTTGATCCAGTCCAGGCGCTTGGCCTGTTCGGCCCAGAAGGTGTCGGGGTCATCCACCGACTGGCGGTAGAGGCGGCGGTACTCGTCGGGGGTGATGGCGGCGGACTGGCTGACGGCCAGGGCCTGGGGGTAGTTGCGGATATCGAACATGGCGGGTGGTCCTGCTCTTGTAAGGGGCGATGGACTGCAACGGCTATTCGATAGGACAGTGTAGCTGGGAGAGGTGTTCAACCTGTACCGGCCCCTTCGCGGGCTCGCCCGCTCCCACAGGGGCCGCACAGTTTTCGAAGCCTGTGCAGTACCTGTGGGAGCGGGCAAGCCCGCGAAGAGGCTGGCGAAGGTTTCAGATCACCCGCGGTGACGGCCGCGGAAGTAGTTGATCAGGCCTTGGGTGGAACCATCTTCGGCGCTGTCTTCCAGGCTGCCGACAAGGCGTTGGTAAACGCCCTTGCCCAGCTCCTTGCCCAGCTCCACGCCCCACTGGTCGAAGGCGTTGATGCCCCAGATCACGCTCTGTACGAAGACCTTGTGCTCGTACATCGCCACCAGCGCGCCCAGGCGGCGCGGGCTGATGCGTTCCACCACCAGGGTGTTGCTCGGGCGGTTGCCCGGGATCACCTTGTGCGGTGCGAGCTTTGCAATGTCCGCTTCGTTCAGGCCCTTGCCGCGCAGCTCGGTTTCGGCTTCCTCGCGGGTTTTGCCCAGCATCAGCGCCTGGCTCTGCGACAGGCAGTTGGCGTACAGCCACTGATGATGGTCAGCCACCGGATTGAAGCTCACCACCGGCACGATGAAGTCGGCCGGAATCAGCTGGGTGCCCTGGTGCAGTAGCTGGTGATAGGCATGCTGGCCGTTGCAGCCGACGCCGCCCCAGATCACCGGGCCGGTGTCGGTTTTCACCGGGGTGCCGTCCTGCAGCACGCTCTTGCCGTTGGACTCCATGTCCAGCTGTTGCAGGTGCTTGGTAATGTTGCGCAGGTAGTGATCGTACGGCAGGATCGCGTGGCTGCTGGCGCCCCAGAAGTTGCCGTACCACACGCCCAGCAGGGCCAGCAGCACCGGCATGTTCTTTTCGAACGGCGCGGTCTGGAAGTGCTGGTCCATGGTGTAGGCACCGGACAGCAGTTCCTTGAAGTTGGCGGTACCGATGGCCAGGGCGATCGGCAGGCCGATGGCCGACCACAGCGAGTAACGCCCGCCTACCCAGTCCCACATCGGGAAGATGTTTTCTTCGCGGATGCCGAAGGCCACGGCGGCAGCCTTGTTGCTGGAAACGGCGATGAAGTGGCGGTACAGCTCGGCTTCCGAGCCGCCCTGGGCCAGATACCAGGTACGCGCGGCCATGGCGTTCTTCAAAGTCTCGAGGGTGTTGAACGATTTCGACGAGACGATGAACAGGGTGGTTTCGGCGCGCAGGTTGGCCGACAGCTCGTGGAACTCACTGCCGTCGATGTTCGCCAGGTAGTGGCAGCGCACACCGCGCTGGGCATAGGGCAGCAGCGCCTCAGAGACCAGCTCGGGGCCGAGGAACGAGCCACCGATACCGATGTTGACCACATCGGTGATCGGTTTTTCGCTGTAGCCGCGCCACAGTCCGTCGTGGATACGGCCGACCAGTTCGGTGATCTGATTGAGCACCTTGTGTACTTCCGGCATGACGTTCACGCCGTTGACGCTGAGCTTGTCGCCTACCGGCCGGCGCAGGGCGGTGTGCAGCACCGGGCGGCCTTCGGAGGCGTTGATGATTTCGCCGGCGAACATCGACTTGATGGCGTCCTGCAGGCCCACTTCGTTGGCCAGGTTCACCAGCAGGTCGCGGCTTTGTTCAGTGATCAGGTTTTTCGAATAGTCGAGGAACAGGCCACAGGAGCTCAGGGAGAACTGATCGAAGCGCTTGGCATCGGCGGCGAACGCTTCGCGCATGCTGAAGCCTTGCATGGCGTCGCGGTGTTGCTGGAGCGCCTGCCAGGCGGGCAGGGCCGTGACATCGTGGGGTGTACGGTAATACGCCATTGCGCGGGGTTCCCTTGGTGCGTGGTGAGACCTTGGACACGGCACTCATTGCCGGGTTCAGGCTGGCACCATTATAGGCAAAGGCCACTTGCAGGGAATGGGTATGGCGGGGAATTTGGGGGGGCGCTTTGCGCCCCATTCGCAGCACAAGGCTGCTCCTACAGGAGATAGTATTCCTCTGTAGGAGCAGCCTTGTGCTGCGAATGGGCTGCAAAGCAGCCCAGGCCGTTACGCGGTCTTCTCTTCCACATGCAGGTACAGGTTGTCGATCAACCGTGTGTTACCCAGGTAAGCCGCCGCAATCACCACCAGATCTCGATCATCGATCACTGCCGGGCGCAGGCTCACGGCATGACGCACTTCCAGGTAATCCGGGCGGAAACCAGCGGCGGTCAACTGCGCCTGGCCTTCGGCAACCAGCGCGGCAAAGTCTCGCTGGCCACGGCCGATACCAGCAGCGATATGCTGCAGCGTGCGGTACAACGCTGGCGCCGCAGTACGTTGCTCAGGTGTGAGGTAACCATTGCGCGACGACAGCGCCAGGCCGTCCTCGGCCCGCACGGTGGGCTCGCCGATGATCTGGATCGGCATGTTCAGGTCGCGCACCATGGCACGTATGACCGCCAACTGCTGAAAGTCCTTTTCACCGAACACGGCAAGGTCGGGCTGGACCATGTTGAACAGCTTGCTGACCACGGTGGCCACGCCTTCGAAATGCCCGGGCCGGCTGGCGCCGCACAGGCCTTCGGAAAGGTGAGGCACGCTGACGCGGGTTTGCACGCTCATGCCGTCGGGGTACATCTCTTCGACGCTGGGCGCGAACAGCAGATTGCAGCCTGCCTGGAGCAGGCGCTCCTGGTCGGCGGCCAGGGTGCGCGGGTATTTGTCGAGGTCTTCGTTGGCGCCGAATTGCAGCGGGTTGACGAAGATGCTGGCGACCACGAAATCGGCGCGCTGCGCAGCCTTGGTCACCAGCGCGGCATGGCCGCTGTGCAGGTTGCCCATGGTTGGCACGAAGCCGATGCGCTTGCCTTCACCGCGGGCGCGGGCGACTGCGGCGCGCAGTTCGCGGACGGTCTTGACTGTATTCATGCACTGAACCCGTGTTCGCTGCCTGGGAAGCTGACTTGCTTGACCGCCTCGACGTAAGCGACGAGGGCGCTGTGGATATCCGGCTGGCCTTGCATGAAGTTCTTCACGAACTTCGGTACGCGGCCGCTCAGCGACAGGCCGAGCATGTCGTGCAGGACCAGTACCTGGCCATCGGTGCCGCTGCCCGCGCCAATGCCGATCACCGGGATGGCTACGGCACTGGTGATTTCCGCCGCCAGTTCGCTGGGCACGCATTCGAGCAGCAGCATGGCCGCACCGGCCTGTTCCAGGGCGATGGCGTCGGCGCGCATCTGCCGGGCCTGGGCTTCCTGGCGGCCCTGGACCTTGTAGCCGCCCAGCACGTTGACAGTCTGCGGGGTCAGGCCCATGTGCGCGCATACCGGCACGCCACGCTCGGCCAGCAGGCGGATGGTCTCGGCCAGCCAGGCAGCGCCTTCGATCTTGATCATGTGGGCGCCGGCCTGCATCAGCGTGGCGCTGTTGGCAAAGGCCAGCTCCGGGGTGGCATGCGCCATGAACGGCAGGTCGGCGAGGATCAGCGCGCCGTCATTGCCACGTTTGACGCTGGCCGTATGGTAGGCCATGTCCGCGGTGGTTACCGGCAGTGTGCTGTCGTGGCCTTGCAGGACCATGCCCAGCGAGTCGCCCACCAGCAACACTTCGACACCGGCCTGGCTGGCGGCCTTGGCGAAGGTCGCGTCGTAGCAGGTCAGCATGGTGATTTTTTCACCCTTGGCCTTGAGGCCATTGAGGGTGGTCAGGGTTACTTCAGGCATGTAGGAAATTCCTCGTTCAGGCGCTGTAAGAAACGACTGCATTCAACGCGTGTAGTCATCTTCCGGAGCGGCACATCATCGCGCGTGATGTTCGGGCACAGGTCCGTCCGGGCCTAAATACGGGTATGCGGCACTTTGGTGCCACACGGGACGCCTATAGTCGTGAGCGAGGTGGGGGAAGTCAATGACCCTGTTACCGCATTGTTACGATCAGGGTGTTACTGGCGTTACCGCGCCAGTGCGCAAGGCTGGAACGCCCGGTTTACAGGCGTTCCAGGCCGACGAACGGGCAGTCGGCGAGCAGTTGCGCGAGGGCGCGGCCATCGGCCAGGCGAAAATCGCCCGGTACCAGTTCCGCCAGCGGGTACAGCACGAAAGGCCGGGCATGCATGTGGTAATGCGGCACTTTCAGGCGTGGCTCGTCGAGCACCTGGTCGCCGAACAGCAGGATGTCCAGGTCCAGTGTGCGCGGGCCCCAGCGCTCCTTGCGCACGCGGCCCTGTTCGTTCTCGATGGCCTGCAGGGCATCGAGCAGGGCAAGCGGCGCCAGGGCGGTGTCCAGGGCAGCGACGGCGTTGGTGTAGCGCGGCTGGCCGGGCAGCAGCGAATCGCTGGTGTACAGGGCCGAAGCCGCCACCAGGCGTGTGGCTTCGACCTGGTCGAGGGCCTGCAAGGCGCTGCGCAACTGCTCCGCAGGTGCGTCCAGGTTGCTGCCCAGGCCGATATAGGCGCGGGTGCTCACTCGAACGCCTCGTCGCCACTGCGCTTGCGTTTGCCACCGCTGCGCTTGCGTTTGCGCGGGCCGGCACCGGTGCCTTCGTCACGGCTGCCCAGCTCTCGGATCATCTCGCGGCGCTCGCTGTCGTTGGCATCCTGGTAGTCGGTCCACCACTGGCCAAGGTCATCGGTTTCTTCCCCGGCGCTTTCCCGCAGCAGCAGGAAGTCGTAGCCGGCGCGGAAGCGCGGGTTGTCCAGCAGCATGTCGGCGCGCTTGCCGCTGCGGCGTGGCAGGCGCTCCTGCATGTCCCAGATCTCGCGGATCGGCAGGGTAAAGCGCTTGGGGATGGCGATGCGTGCGCATTGCTCGGCAATCAGGTCGTGGGCCGCACCGTTCATGGCAGGGATCGGCGGCACGCCCTGGTTCTGCAGGTGCAGCACGCGGGCGGGCAGGGCTGGCCACAGCAGCGCGGCGAAGAGGAAGGCCGGGGTTACCGGTTTGCCTTGCTTCACGCGCAGGTCGGTGTTGTTCAGCGCCTGGCTGATCAGCGTGTGGGTATAAGTCGGGCGCTCGTCCAGGGCATGCGAACTGGCCGGGAACAGCGGCTCGAACAACTGCAGATCGACCAGCATTTCGAAGACCATGGCGCCCTGGCCGGAGAGGAACAGCTTGAGGCTCTCTTCGAACAGGCGCGCTGGCGGAATCTCGCGCAGCATTGGGGCCAGCTCGCGGATCGGCTGGACGGTATGCTTTTCGATGCCAAAGTCGAGCTTGGCGGCGAAGCGCACCGCGCGCAGCATGCGCACCGGGTCTTCCTGATAGCGGTGGGTAGGGTCGCCGATCAGGCGCAGCAGGCGGTTGCGGATATCGTGCACGCCGTTGGCGTAGTCGAGGATGCGCTCGCTGACCGGGTCGTAGTACAGGGCGTTGATGGTGAAGTCGCGACGTTGCGCGTCCTCTTCCAGGGTGCCGTACACGTTGTCCCGCAGGATGCGGCCACTGGCATTGTGCGACGAACGGTGGCTGTCGCCCTGGTCGTCTTCCGAATGGTGCGCGCGGAAGGTGGCGACCTCGATGATCTCACGGCCGAAATGCACGTGGACCAGCTTGAAGCGGCGGCCAATGATGCGCGCGTTGCGGAACTCGGCGCGGACCTGTTCGGGGGTGGCACTGGTGGCGACGTCGAAGTCTTTCGGCGTGATGCCCAACATCAGGTCGCGGACACATCCACCGACCAGGTAAGCCTGGTAACCGGCGCTCTGCAGGCGTTCCACGATGTTCACCGCATGGCGGCTGAACTGGTGGCGTTGCAGCGAGTGCTGGCTCTTGTTGATCACCTCAGGCGTGGTGCGCCTGTGGTGCGGGCCCGGTACGGGCGGGCGGAACGACTGGAACAGCTTCTTCAGCATGGGATGCACTGTTTGAAGGAATGTTCGGCCAAGAATAGGAGAATGGCCGCATGATGGGCGGGGATTCTAGCATTTACTCAAGGAATGGTGTAGGCGGGTAGCAGGATGCCTGCCGGAAGGGTAGAAACGACAAGGGGAGCCTAAGCTCCCCAAGAAGTCGTTGCGTGCTCTTATTGTTTTTCTGCTGGGCTTCTTGTTTTTGTTGAGTGCCCTGTCCACAAATCTCGAAGCTTGTGGACGACCCCCAAGCCAGGGGTTAAGAGCAAACGGATTGCTTTGGTCGCTGATGTCACGTTGATCTGTCGATCCAACCAATTCAGGCGCTGCTTTTTAGTGCAGTTTTTATTGTTCTCTGCCTGGTTGTGGGGCAAGCCCCAAACACGCATCCTCTCCAAAAGAATCAGTTAGCTGCGCCTCCGCCGTCTTGTTTTTATTGTGCGTGAGCCGTTTCGTCTTGTTCTTATTCTGAGTTGCAGTGCTTGTTATTGTTCTTGTACCAGACATATAGCAGGTGCCGTGCCAACTTTTGCAAACCCAGTAAAATCAAAGGGTTGGAGGTGGCTAGCAGTTTTTCAGCGGTCGAAAATGTCGAAATTTCGTTACCGTACGCCTCGGGAACTGTTACGGCGGAAAGCTTGGGTAACAGATTTTTGCGGGGGCTGATGTGTTACCTGGGGTGTGTGCGCTGGCCTTGCCGGCCCTTTCGCGGGTAAACCCGCTCCCACAGGTAATTCACTCTCCTCGAGGGGGTAATACCTGTGGGAGCGGGTTTACCCGCGAAAGGGCCGGCGAGGCTGTGTAGAAGAGGCAGGAGGAACCTCCCGCCCCGGCAGATCGCTTATTCGCTGGTAGCGTTGCTCTTGCGCCGCGGGATGCCCAGGCGCTGGCGGCGTTCCCACAGGCACTTGCGGCTGACCCCGAGCTTGCGAGCCAGCTCGGTCTCGGTCATGTGGTCCTGGTGTTCGAGCACGAAGTGCTGGAAATAGTCCTCCAGCGACAGGTCCTCGGTCGGCTCATGGCTGGCATTCGCCGCACTGGCCACGACCAGGGCGTTGTCGAGGATTTCATCATCCTCCAGGTCACCCAGCTCGATGTCGATGCCCAGCAGGTCGGCGGAAATTTCTGCGCTCTCGCTGAGTATCACCGCACGCTCCACGGCGTTTTCCAGCTCTCGCACGTTACCCGGCCAGCTGTAGTGACGGATGGCTTGCTCGGCTTCGGCCGAGAAGTGCAGGTCGTCGCGGCCGATGCGCGCGCTCTGGCGGGCGAGGAAGGCGCTGGCGATTTCGTTGACGTCGCTGCCGCGCTCGCGCAGGGCAGGCAGTTTCAGGGCGATCACGTGCAGGCGGTAATACAGGTCTTCACGGAACTGGCCGGCCTTGGCCAGGTTCTTCAGGTCACGGTGGGTCGCGGCGATCAGGCGTACATCAACCTTTTGCGACTGTACCGAACCCACCCGGCGAATCTCGCCTTCCTGCAGCACGCGCAACAGGCGGGCCTGGGCTTCCAGCGGCAGTTCGCCGATTTCGTCGAGGAACAGGGTACCGCCATCGGCAGCTTCCACCAGGCCGGCGCGCCCGGCGCTGGCGCCGGTGAACGCGCCTTTCTCGTGGCCGAACAGTTCGGACTCGATCAGTGTCTCGGGGATGGCCGCGCAGTTCACCGAAATCATCGGCGCCTTGGCCCGGCGCGACAGGTTGTGCAGGGCGCGTGCCACCAACTCTTTACCGGTGCCCGACTCGCCCTGGATCAGCACGTTGGAGTCGGTGGGCGCGACCTTGCGGATCTTGCTGTACATGTCTTGCATCGGTGGGCACGAGCCGATGATGCCGATTTCGCCATTGGCGGCTGCCGCGCTGCCTTTGTCGGCTGGGGCGGCCTTGCCGTTGGTGGCCCGTGGCTCGGCCACTGGAGCAGCAGCCGGGGCGTTCTGCCGGTCACGCAGGATACGCGCCACCGCTTGCAGCATCTCGTCATGGTCGAAGGGCTTGGCGATGTAGTCCACCGCGCCCATTTTCATCGAGTCTACTGCCGAGCGCAGGCTGGCGTAGCTGGTCATGATCAGCACCGGGGTGCCTTGGCCGAGCTTGATCAGTTCGGTGCCGGGCGCGCCTGGCAGGCGCAGGTCGCTGACGATCAGGTCGAAGGTGGCAATGCTGAAGCGTTCCTGGGCTTCCTGCACCGAGCCGGCTTCGCTGACCTGGTACTGGTTCCGTTCGAGCAGGCGACGCAAGGCCGAGCGGATGATGGTTTCGTCTTCGACGATCAGAATGTGCGGCATTGATTCAATTCTCTCGACGGTCTCGAATTTCAGGGGACGTCGCTACGACATGCCGGGGCAGGGTCACGCGGATCCGGGTGCCACGTTGCCGTTCGATATCGGCCGGGCTGTCGATGGTGATTTGCCCATAATGCTCTTCCACGATGGAATAGACCAGAGCGAGCCCCAGTCCGGTTCCTTCGCCCGGGTCCTTGGTGGTGAAGAAGGGTTCGAACAGGCGGTCCATGATGCTCTTCGGGATCCCGCTGCCCTCATCCTCGACGATCAGGTCGACGGTGTGCTCGCTGACTTCGCTGCGCACGCGCACGGCGCTGCCAGGCTTTGATGCGTCGCGGGCGTTGGAGAGCAGGTTGATCAGCACCTGGGCCAGGCGCTGCGGGTCCCCTTCGGCCCAGTGCTCCGGGTCGCAGAGGTTGAAGAACTGTACTTCGAAATTGCGCCGGTTCAACGCCAGCAGACCGATGGCATCCTGCGCCACTTCGGCCAGGCATACCGGCTCTTCGCTGTTCTGGTGGCTGCCGCCGGCATGGGCGAAGCTCATCAGCGACTGGACGATACGTGATACCCGCTTGGTCTGTTCGAGAATCTGGCTGGACAGCTCGATGATTTCGCCATCGCCCTCACGCTCCTCGCGCAGGTTCTGCGCCAGGCAGGCGATGCCGGTGATCGGGTTGCCGATCTCGTGGGCCACCCCGGCGGCCAGGCGGCCGATGCTGGCCAGGCGTTCGGAGTGCACCAGCTTGTCTTCCAGCGCCTGGGTTTCGGTAAGGTCCTCTACCAGCAACACCAGGCCGCTGTTACCCGGGGCCAGAGGCTCGTCGATGGCCGCCTTGTGCAGGTTCAGCCAGCGCGGCTGGCCGTCCAGCGCCAGGCGCTGCTTGTGCAGGTGCTCGTCGGGCACATTGATGAAACCTTGCAGCAGGCCGCGCCAAGGTTCGCTGATGGTAACCAGGCGTGAGCCGACCACGTGCTTGGCGGCGATGCCGGTGAGCTCTTCCATGGCCTTGTTCCACATCAGGATTTCCTGGTCCTTGGCCAGCGAGCAGACGCCCATGGGCAGCTCCTGCAGGGTCTGGCGGTGGTAGCGGCGCAGGGCGTCGAGCTCGGCGGCCAGGCCAGTCAGGCGCGAGTGGTAGTCTTCCAGGCGGCTTTCGATGAAGTGGATGTCCTCGGTCACGTAGTTTTCGTTACCGGACTTGTACGGCAGGAAGGTCTCGACCATGTCCTGGGCCACGCTCGGCCCCATCAGGCCGGACAGGTTGGCCTCGATGCGGTCGCGCAGCCGACGCAAGGCGTAGGGGCGGCGCTCGTCGAAAGGCAGGTAGAGGTCACGCAGGGCCTGTTCCACTTCCTTCTGTGCAGCCTTGGCGCCCAGCGGTTTGGCCAGCTGGGTGGCGAACTCCTGTGGCGAGGCCGCGTGCAGCTCGCGGCGTTGCGGGCGGCGCACGTTGTCCACCGCGCAGGCTTCGGCGGCGCTTACTTCTTCGGTACTGGCGTTGGTGAACAGCGAGATCAGGGTGAACAGCAGCACGTTAGCCGCCAGCGAGGCGATGGCCGCCATGTGCCAGCTGGTGTCGTCCAGCACGTAGATCATGTCCAGCAGCGGGATGTAGAAGCCCTGCAGGTTGCCCAGCAGTGGCAGCAGCATGGTCACCATCCACACCAGGGTGCCCGCCAGCAGGCCGGCGATGAAGCCACGGCGGTTGGCAGTCGGCCAGTACAGCACCGACAGCACGCCCGGGAGGAACTGCAATGTGGCCACGAAGGCGACGATGCCCAGGTTGGCCAGGCTCTGGTGGTTGTTCTGGGTCAGGTAGAACATGAACCCGGCGGTGATGATGGCGACGATCAGCGCGCGGCGCGTCCACTTCAGCCAGCGGTAGATGTTGCCTTCGGCCGGCGGCTGGTACAGCGGCAGCACCAGGTGGTTCAGGGCCATGCCCGACAGCGCCAGGGTGGTGACGATGATCAGCCCGCTGGCGGCCGACAAGCCGCCGATGTAGGCCAACAGCGCCAGTGCCTGGTTGTTGGCGGCAAGCCCCAGGCCCAGGGTGAAGTACTCGGGGTTGGTGGTGGCGCCCAGGCGCAGGCCGGCCCACAGCACCAGCGGCACTGCCAGGCTCATCAGCAGCAGGAACAGCGGCAGGCCCCAGCTGGCGCTGACCAGCGAGCGCGGGTTGAGGTTTTCGGTGAAGGCCATGTGGTACATGTGCGGCATGACGATGGCCGAGGCGAAGAACACCAGCAGCAGGGTGCGCCATGGGCCTTCCTGCAGCGGCGTATGCAGAGCGGCCAGGGCGGTCTGGTTCTGCAGCAGCCACACTTCCAGTTCGTGCGGGCCGCCGAACACGCCATACAGGGCGTACAGGCCGATACCGCCCAGGGCAAGCAGCTTTATCACCGACTCGAAGGCGATGGCGAATACCAGCCCTTCGTGTTTTTCGCGTGTGGCGATGTGCCGCGAGCCGAAGAAGATGGTGAACAGGATGATCAGCGTACAGAAGGCGAAGGCGACCCGCGCCTTGACCGGCTCACCGGTGAGGATGCTTATCGAGTCGGCCACGGCCTGGATCTGCAGGGCCAGCAAGGGCAGCACGCCAATCAGCATGAAAATGGTGGTCAGCGCGCCGGCCCAGGTACTGCGGAAGCGGAATGCCAGCAGGTCCGCCAGCGATGACAGCTGGTAGGTGCGGGTGATCTTGAGGATCGGGTAGAGCAGCACCGGCGCCAGCAGGAACGCGCCGGACACCCCCAGGTAACAGGCTAGGAAGCCGTAGCCGTACTGGTAGGCCAGGCCCACCGAGCCATAGAAGGCCCAGGCACTGGCGTACACGCCCAGCGACAGGGTGTAGGTGAGCGGGTGGCGAATGATCGAGCGCGGAATCAACCCCCGCTCGCTGATCCAGGCCACGCCGAACAGCACCATGAGGTACGCGGCGCTGATCAGGATCATCTGGGTCAGGCTAAAGCTCATCGGCATCTCGTTGGCTCTGCAGGATGAAGGTGACGACGATCAGGATCAGCCAGAGCAGGTAAGGGCGATACCAGGCTCCGGTCGGTTCGATCCACCAGTCCATGATGGCCGGGGAGAACAGGTAGATCCCCACGACCAGAAGCAGGACCAAACGATAGATGTACATGCTGGCCTCGATGGTTGGGCGCTGCGGGCTTGGACTTATTATTGGCGCAAATGGCTGGGGGGATGCTAGCGGGAATCCATGGTGTTCGCCAAGAGGTTGAATTTATTGGGCTTTTGTTTTTTGCGGGGTGGGTTGCCTGTTCTGGCCCTATCGCCGGCAAGCCAGCTCCCACAGGATCGCCACAGGATCTGAACGCTCCCCTGTACCTGTGGGAGCTGGCTTGCCGGCGATATGGCCGGTAATGCCTCAGCGCAAATCAGCCTCTGGCACCGTGGTCCGCTGCGCAATCGCCTCGGGCTTCCACTGCTTGCGAGCTACCGCCAGCACCTCAGCCGGCGTTGCCAGCAGCAACTGAGGGTCTGCCTCCTGCCCCAACGCTCGCAGCGCCCGCAGCAACAGCGGTGTCGCCTGGTCCGCCTGCAACGGCGGCGAGCGGTACGACTTGCCCAACTTGTGCCCGTCCGGCTGCACGATCAACGGGATATGCAGGTAACGCGGCTGCGAGAAGCCCAGCAGTTCTTGCATGTACAGCTGGCGCGGGGTGTTGTCGAGCAGGTCGGCGCCACGCACGATGTCGGTAACACCTTGCCAGGCATCGTCCAGCACCACCGCCAGCTGGTAGGCATACAGCCCGTCGCGACGCTGGATGACGAAGTCGCCTACTTCACGCCCCAGGTGCTGCTGGAACTCGCCCTGCACCCGGTCGGTAAAGCGGTAGATCAGTTCCGGCACGCGCAGGCGGATCGCAGCGCCTTCACGCGCATGCCCGGCATTGCGGCAAAGGCCAGGGTAGACGCCGTGGTAACCCTCAAGCTGCTTGCGCGAGCAGGTGCAGGCGTAGGCCAGGCCCATGTTGAACAGGCGGTCGACGACTGCAGCATAGGCATCGTGCCGCTGGCTCTGGAACACCACTTCGCCGTCCCACTCCAGGCCGTAGCGCTCCAGGGTCTGCAGGATGGCATCGCGTGCACCGGGCATTTCCCGAGGCGGATCGGTGTCTTCCATGCGCAGCAGCCAGCGGCCGTTCACCGCGCGGGCATCGAGCCAGGAGGCGAGGGCGGCGACCAGCGAGCCGAAGTGCAGGAAGCCGCTGGGGGTGGGGGCGAAACGCCCGATGTAGCTTGAGTCGGTCATGTTCAGGCTGGGCATATAAAATGAAACGGGGCGCATGATGCGCCCCGTTCAGGTGGAAAGAAAGATCAGCCTTTGCCGACTGTCTTTTCCTTTTTCTCGGCGATTTCCTTGCAATCGAAGCACAGGTCGGCGGTAGGGCGCGCCTCCAGGCGGCGCAGGCCGATCTCGATGCCGCACGATTCGCACCAGCCGTATTCGTCGGCCTTGATCTTGTCGAGGGTCTTGTCGATTTTCTTGATCAGCTTGCGCTCGCGATCGCGGTTGCGCAGCTCCAGGGCGAATTCTTCTTCCTGGCTGGCGCGGTCGGCCGGGTCGGGGAAGTTGGCTGCCTCGTCCTTCATGTGGTCCACAGTGCGGTCGACACTGTTCATCAGCTCTTGCTTCCAGGCGCCGAGAAGCTTGGTGAAGTGCTTTTTCATGGGCTCGCCCATGTACTCTTCACCCTTGGTTTCTACGTAGGGCTCGACACCGTACATGGTCTGGGCTTTTTGCTTTTCTACGGTGGACATGAATAGACCGCCTCTCACTCATCTGATCCAATGCGCAGGCTGCTCCATCTCCGGCACCCGCCGGCCCTGCGACTGCGAGCCGCCGAACTTACCAGATAGATCGGGGGTGCGCTACCCCGCCCGATCCTGGTAATTGACAGCGGCGCGAGCCGCACGTTCGGTGGCGTGCAGAGGTAGAATCTCCAGTTTAGACCCAATTGAGAGAAGGTCATGGCCCACACCTACAGTGCGCGCAGCCGCGCCATCGAACCCTTCCACGTCATGGCGCTGCTGGCCCGGGCCAACGAGTTGCAGGCGGCCGGACACGACGTGATCCACCTGGAAATCGGCGAGCCGGACTTCACCACGGCCGCGCCCATCGTTGCCGCCGGCCAGGCAGCACTGGCTGCCGGGCACACCCGCTACACCGCCGCACGCGGCCTGCCGGCGCTGCGCGAAGCCATCGCCGGTTTCTACGGCCAGCGTTATGGCCTGAGTATCGACCCTGAGCGGATTCTCATCACTCCGGGCGGCTCCGGTGCGCTGCTGCTGGCCAGCAGCCTGCTGGTCGACCCAGGCAAGCACTGGCTGCTGGCCGACCCAGGCTACCCGTGCAACCGTCACTTCCTGCGCCTGGTCGAGGGCGGGGCGCAGCTGGTGCCGGTGGGCCCGGAGGTGAATTACCAGCTGACCGCCGACCTTGTCGACCGCTACTGGGACAAGGACACGGTCGGTGCCCTGGTCGCCTCGCCGGCCAACCCGACTGGCACCGTGCTGGGTCGTGACGAGCTGGCCGGCCTGTCCCGCGCCACCCGCGAACGGCATGGCCACCTGGTGGTGGACGAGATCTACCACGGGCTGACCTATGGCATGGACGCGCCCAGCGTGCTGGAAGTGGACGACTCGGCATTCGTGCTGAATAGTTTTTCCAAGTATTTCGGCATGACCGGTTGGCGCCTTGGCTGGTTGGTGGCGCCTCCTGGCGCGGTTGCCGACCTGGAGAAGCTGGCACAAAACCTGTACATCAGTGCGCCAAGCATGGCCCAGCATGCCGCGCTGGCGTGTTTCCAGCCCGAAACCCTGGCCATTTTCGAGGAGCGCCGCGCCGAATTCGCCCGCCGCCGCGACTACCTGTTGCCCGCCCTGCGCGAACTGGGCTTCCGCATTGCTGTCGAGCCTCAGGGCGCGTTCTACCTGTATGCCGACATCAGTGCCTTTGGCGGTGACGCATTCGCCTTCTGCCGGCACTTCCTGGAGACCGAACACCTGGCCTTCACCCCGGGGCTGGACTTCGGCCGTCACCTGGCCGGCCACCATGTGCGCTTTGCCTACACCCAGAGCCTGCCACGCCTGGAAGAGGCGGTGCAGCGGATTGCTCGTGGCCTGCGGAGTTGGCAAGGCTGATGCAGTTCCATCCCCCACTCGAACAAGGCCGCCTGCTGCGCCGCTACAAACGCTTTCTGGCGGATATCGAACTGACCGGCGGCGAACAACTGACCATCCACTGCCCGAACACCGGCTCCATGCTCAACTGCATGCGTGAAGGCGGGCAGGTGTGGTTCAGCCGCTCCAACGACCCCAAGCGCAAGCTGCCGGGCACCTGGGAAATCAGCGAAACTCCGCAGGGGCGGCTGGCCTGTGTGAACACCGGGCGGGCCAATACGCTGGTTGAAGAGGCCCTGCGTGCCGGCATCATCGCCGAACTAGCCGGCTTCAGTGCTCTAAGGCGTGAAGTGGCCTACGGCGAGGAAGGCAGCCGCATCGACTTTCGCCTGGAGTTCGACGGTGCCCCGGCCTATGTCGAGGTCAAGAGCGTGACCCTGGGCTACCCAGGCAGCACGGTTGCGGCCTTCCCTGATGCGGTGACCCAGCGCGGTGCCAAGCACCTGCGCGAGCTGGCGAAGCTGGCCAGGCAGGGCGTGCGGGCGGTACAGCTGTATTGCGTGAACCTGACCGGCATCGACGCGGTGCGCCCGGCCGAGGAGATCGATGCGGCCTATGCCCAGGCCCTGCGCGCGGCGGTGGCGGAAGGGGTGGAGGTGCTGGCCTACGGCACACGCCTGGACGCCGAAGGTATCGTCATCGACCGCCGCCTGCCGGTGCTACTTACCCCTTGAACCAGATGCCCTGGCTGTCCTCGTGGCAGCCTAGGGCCTGCAGTTGTTCGCCCTCGCACGGCCCGGCCACGCATTCGCCGTTTTCGATCAGGAACAGCGCGCCATGATGGGCGCAGTGGATCAGGCTGGCGCTGTCATCGAGAAATGCATCTTCCGCCCAGTTCAGCGGGATGCCGCGGTGCGGGCAACGGTTGCGGTAGAGATACACTCGGCCTTGGCGGCGCACGCCGAACAGTTCGATGCCGTCTACGCTGAAGGCGCGGCTTTGGCCTTCGGTCAGACCGTGGGAGGTACAAAGGAAGTGCATGGCAAGGACGACTCGTGAAACAAGTGTTGGCTTGACGCTTCAATGCGAATAATTATCAAATTGCCCGCATTCGCTGCGCCCGGCTGCCTATGGTGCGCAGTTCCGTCGCTCGCCACAAGGCGCGCGGCCCGCCTGCAGAAGGAACCCGATGATGCGCCGTCCCGTCGCCTTGCTCGCCCTGTGCGCGAGCCTTGTGCTCTCTACCCAGGCCCTGGCGGCCGAGCTGCCGCAGCGTTGGGTCAGTGCTGGTGGTGCACTGAGCGAATGGATCAGCGCGCTGGGTGGTGAAGCGCGGTTGGTGGGTGTGGACACTACCAGCCAGCATCCGCCATCGCTGAAATCACTGCCCAGTGTCGGCTACCAGCGGCAGCTGTCTGCGGAAGGCATTCTCAGCCTGCGCCCGGATGTGCTGGTGGGCACCGAGGAAATGGGGCCGCCACCGGTACTGGCGCAAATCCGCAAGGCTGGCGTGCGGGTCGAGCTGTTCTCCAGCAAGGCCGAGCTGGCGGCGGTGGATGAAAACCTCAAGCACTTGGGGCAATTGTTGGGCGCAGAGCAGCAGGCCGCCGTGTTGGCGTCGGGCTACCACCAGCAGCTCGATGCCATGCAAGCCAAGGTCAGGCAGGCCCAGGCCGGGCAAAAGGCGCCAGGGGTATTGCTGCTGGTCGGGCATGCCGGCGCCAAGCCGCTGATTGCTGGGCAGGGCACCGCCGGTGATTGGCTGCTGAGCCGGGCAGGTGGGCGCAACCTGGCAGAACATCAGGGCTACAAGAATTTCTCCAGCGAAGCACTAGCGGCTCTGGACCCGGATGTGATCGTGTTTTCCGACCGGGCTCTGGCCGATGAGCAGGCTCTGCAGGCGTTGCTGAAAGAAAACCCTGCGCTGGCCGCCTCGCGCGCCGTACGCGAGAAGCGCCTGGTATCGCTTGATGCAACGCTGCTGGTCGGCGGGCTCGGGCCACGCTTGCCGGCAACCCTGCAGGCCCTGACAGCCACCTTCTACCCGGCTGCCAAGGCCAGTCTCGCCCAATGAAGCAGCGGGTCCGGCCACGCACGCTGTTCGTTTGCCTGAGCCTGTTGTGCCTGTTGGCGGTGTGGTTGTCATTGGCCTTGGGGCCAGTCAGCCTGCCGCTGTTCGATACCCTGCGTGCCGGCCTGCGCCTGCTGGGGCTGCCCATTGCCGCTGATGGCCTGCAGCAGGCCGAGATGATCCTCGGCCAGATTCGCCTGCCGCGCACCTTGCTGGGGCTGGCGGTGGGCGCGGTGCTGGCGTTGTCCGGTGTGGCCATGCAGGGGCTGTTCCGTAATCCGCTGGCCGACCCCGGGCTGGTAGGGGTTGCGGCCGGAGCGGCGGTGGGCGCGGCAGTGGCCATCGTTGGCGGCAGTTGGCTGGGCGGTTTGCCGGATATGCTTGCCCCTTACCTGTTGTCGCTGTGTGCTTTCATCGGCGGGTTGGGGGTGACTGCGCTGGTATATCGCCTGGGCCGGCGTGATGGCCAGACCAACGTCGCCACGATGCTGCTGGCCGGTGTGGCCATGACCGCGTTGGGCGGTGCTGCCGTGGGGCTGTTCTCCTACCTGGCCGACGACGCCACGTTGCGCACGCTGACCTTCTGGAACCTGGGCAGCCTCAATGGCGCCAGTTACCAGCGGCTGTGGCCATTGCTGGTGGTGGCTGCGGGCGTGGCGGTATGGCTGCCACGTCGGGCCAAGGCGTTGAATGCCATGCTGCTGGGGGAGTCGGAAGCGCGTCACTTGGGTATCGATGTGGAGCGGCTTAAGCGCGAGCTGGTGTTCTGCACGGCGCTGGGTGTGGGGGCGGCGGTAGCGGCAGCGGGGCTGATCGGCTTCATCGGGCTGGTGGTGCCGCACCTGGTGCGCTTGCTGGCCGGGCCTGATCACCGGGTGGTGCTGCCAGCTTCCTTGTTGGCGGGCGGCGTGCTGATGCTGTTCGCCGATTTGGCGGCGCGGCTGTTGCTGGCGCCTGCAGAGCTGCCGATTGGCATCGTCACGGCTTTTATCGGTGCGCCGTTTTTCCTGTTCCTGCTGATACGAGGACGCAGCTGATGTTGCAAGCCGAGGGGCTGTACTTGCGGCGAGGCAGCAACGAAGTGCTGCACGGCATTCATCTGCAGCTGAGCCCAGGGCTGGTGGTGGGCGTGCTCGGCCCCAACGGTGCCGGCAAGAGCAGCCTGCTGGGTGTACTGTGTGGTGAACTGGTACCCGATCGAGGGCAGGTGACGCTACAGGGCAGGCCGCTGGCCGACTGGGCCGGACAGGAACGGGCCAGGCGTCTGGCGGTGTTGCCGCAGGTGTCCAGCCTGGGGTTCTCGTTCCGGGTCGAGGAAGTGGTGGGCATGGGGCGCATGCCTCATGGCACCGGGCAGCGGCGCGATGCGGAAATCGTCGAAGCGGCCTTGCGGGCGGCGGATGCCTGGCACCTGGTGGAGCGCAGTTACCTGGCGTTGTCTGGCGGCGAGCGGCAACGCGTGCACCTGGCGCGAGTGCTGGCGCAGCTATGGCCGGGCGAGGCGGGTACCACGCTGCTGCTCGACGAGCCAACCTCGATGCTCGACCCGCTGCACCAGCACACCACCCTGGAAGCCGTGCGCCGCTTTGCCGAGCGTGGCGCTGCAGTGCTGGTGATCCTGCATGACCTGAACCTGGCGGCGCGCTACTGTGACCGTATCCTGCTGCTGGAACAGGGGCACTGCCATGCCTTTGCCGCACCTGAAGCCGTGCTGACGCCGGCGGCGTTGAAGGCGGTTTACGGGATCGATGTACTGGTACAGGCGCACCCGGAGCGTGGGCATCCGCTGATCATCACCCGTTGATGTGAGGATTCAAGACGCCGAGGCGTGCGCGATTTTTGTGGGAGCGGCCTTGTGTCGCGAAAGGGCCGCAAAGCGGCCCCGGATTTTCAGCAGTGATGCACAAATTGCTGGGGCTGCTCCGCAGCCCTTTCGCGACACAAGGCCGCTCCCACAAGAGCCGGTGCAGGCCTATACATTGTTGAGTGACATGGAGGTACTGCCCATGCGACATCCGCTGCTGTCCGCTTTCTCGCTGTGCCTGGTGCTGGTACTGGGTGGCTGCCAGGCCAGCCTGCCACCGCTGCCCGGCAGGCAGAGCAGTGAGGGGCGCAGCCATGCCGAGCTGGGGCATATCGTCGATCTCGCCGATGGCCAGTTGATCAGCCCTGAGCAACTGGTACAGCGCCTGTCTACCGCCCCCAGGGTGCTGGTCGGCGAGAAACACGACAATCCTGACCATCACGCACTGCAGTTATGGCTGCTACGCGCCCTGCAACGCCAACGTGTGCAGGGCAGCCTGCTGCTGGAAATGCTGCAGCCTGAACAGCAACCGCTGCTGGACAAGCTCGCCGGGCAACCTTTGCCGGCAGACCTGGCCCAGGCCCTGGCCTGGCAGGATGGCTGGGATTGGCAGTTGTACGGGCCAATTGTGACCGAGGCTTTGCAGCAGCGAGTACCTTTGCTGGCCGCCAACCTGTCGCCCGGCGAGATGCGCCAGGCCTATCGGCAGCCGGTTTCGTTACCGGGCGAACGGTCCAATGCGCCGAAGGTGAAGGCCGCCTTGCTGGAGCATGTGCGTGCCGGGCATTGCGGGATGCTGCCAGAAAGCCGGTTGCCGGCAATGCTGGCCGTGCAGCAGCAGCGCGACCGGCGCATGGCCGAGCGCTTGCTGGCGGCGCCGCAGCCGGCACTGCTGCTGGCCGGGGCTTATCACGTGCGCAAGGATCTGGGTGTGCCGTTGCACTTGGCTGACCTGAACGCGCAGGGGGAGAGCAAGGTACTGCTGCTGGCCGAGGTCGGTGAGCAGGTCGATGCAGGCGAGGCTGATTTTGTGTGGTACACGGCCGCTATGCCGGAGCAGGACTATTGCGCGCAACTGCGGTGACAGGGCTGAAAAAAGGCAAAAAAAACCCGGCAAATTGCCGGGTCAATAACCGTGATTAGCCTGATGAGGAGATAATCTGAGAGTCCGAACCAGGGGCTCTTAGCTTATCCAACCAGTCTCGCGACCAGTCGTGATAATCATAACGATTCTCATTTCTGCGTCAATCCCCTTCTCGGGATTATTTCTGATTTTTTTGCGCAGGGCTTTTCGCATCCAGTTGTTGATTGAGCGCTTCTTTGCGCTCTAGCGGCAAATCGTTCCAGTGCATGTCCAGCAGGGCGCCTTCAATGGCATACAACAGCACCTTCGATGCGCGGAACCCTCGTGTCTTCACGGCCTGGTAAGCACCCACCGCGCCCAGGCGGCGCAGATCCGATGCACTGTGGATGCCGGCTGCATGCAGCCACTGCGCAGAGGTCTTGCCAAGGTTCTTCAGATGCTGCAATTCATCGTTCATCGAGCCTCCTTGCGATGGCTGAACGGGGATTGGGGGATAAATCGCGAGCAGGTCAGAGAGGAGTGTAGCGGGGGATGGGAAATGCGCGGCCTTTTGCCATGGGGGGCGACGAGATGTCCTGCACTGGCCTCTTCGCGGGCTTGCCCGCTCCCACAGGTGAGGCGCAGCTTCAAGGACTGCGCTGTACCTGTGGGAGCGGGCAAGCCCGCGAAGAGGCCAGCCCAGGAAAACTCTGAACTTACAGCCCAGGCAAGCGCTGGCGAATCTGCTCGATCACCTGGTCCATGCTCCCGGCACTCTGGGTATCGACGCGGGTGCTCTGCACCAGCTCCTGTGCATCCAGTGGCTCACGGCTGGCCTGCTGGGCCTTGACCACTTCCAGGGTGGCATCCGACGGGTCGGTGTTTTCTGCCCGGCGCTGCTCCAGCCAGCTGGCGATGACAGCATCCGGCGCGTGGCAGTCGAGGATCAGGAACGGCACGCCGGTCTGGCTGGCGATGTTCGCCGCGGCCTGGCGCTGATCGCGCTTGAGGTAGGTGGCATCCAGCACCACCGGGAAGCCGGCCCGCAGCACGGTTGCCGCCACCTCGTGCAGGCGCTGGTAGGTCGCGACACTGGCGTCCTGGTCATAGATGCCGCTACTCAGCAAGCCAGCGTCAGCCTGCTGCTGTTCGCCGAACAGGCGTTTGCGCTCCACATCCGAACGCACGCGGACGGCGCCCAGCGCCTCGACCATTCGCATGGCCACGTGGCTTTTGCCCACTGCCGAAACACCGTGGGTAATGGCCAGCAGGCGCGACGGGATGGCGCTGTAGCTTTCTGCCAGGTTGGCATAGTTGCGGTAGGTGCGCAGGGTGGTGGCGCGCTGCACGCCATCGGCATCGGCCGGCATGCTGAACAGCGCCACCTTGGCCCGTACCAGCGCTCGGTAGGCTTTGTAGAAGTTGAGCAGTTCCAGGCCTTCGTAGTCGCCGGTCAGTTCCAGATACTGGCTGATGAAACGGCGGGCCAGGCATTTAAGGCCGCGGTCTTCCAGGTCCATGGCGAGGAAGCCGGTATCGGCGTAAACGTCGGTCAGGCGGAACGGTTCGTTGAACTCGATGCAGTCGAAGATCACCACCTTGCCGTCGATCAGGGTGGCGTTGCCCAGGTGGATGTCACCGTGGCATTCACGGATGAAACCGTTGGCCTTGCGCTTTTCCAGCAGGCCATGCAGGCGCTCGAAGCTGCTGCGTGCCCAGGCCTGCAGGGCGTCGAGTTGTTGCAGGTCGGCCTTGTCGCTGAGGAACGGGCGAATCTGCTCGAAGTTCTGCTCCACCGGTGCCATCACGCTGTCCGGCGTGCCCAGCGGGTGCTCCACCGGCACGCGTGGAGCCTGCAGGTGGAACTCGGCGATCTGCCGGGCCATCTGGTCGATGTGCGCGGCGTTCAGTTCGCCGTTGGCCTGCAGGGTGTTGAGCATCTGCCCCTGGGGGAACTGGCGCATCTTCAGCACGTATTCAATGGCTTCGCCTTCACCACCGATCTGCGGCGCGTCGACGCTACCGGTGATCGGCAGCACTTCCAGGTACAGGCCGTCGGTCAGGCGCTGGTTCAGGCGCAATTCTTCGTTACAGAAATGCTGGCGCTGGTCCAGGCCGGTGAAGTCGAGGAAGCCGAAGTTCATCGGTTTTTTGATCTTGTAGGCATACTCGCCGGTGAGCAGGACCCAGGAGATATGCGTCTCGATGAGCTGGAACCCATCCACGGGGTGAGGGTACAGGGCTGGGTTCTGCAACGCAGTGATAAGGGCTTGGCTCACGGGAAATCCTTCCGGGGGCAGGGAATTCGAATGCGCCATTATGGTCAATGGTGCCGTCCCTGCCTACCGCCGGGGGCGTCTGCCCAGCCTTTATAAAGTGCGTATAATCCGCCGCCATGACCCGAACCCGAAATCCCCGTACCCCTCAGAAACGCCCGACCGGCCGCTCCCGCGCCTGGCTGGGCTGGGCTTTGAAGCTCAGCCTGGTCGGCCTGGTGATCGTCGCTGGCTTCGCGGTTTACCTCGATGCCGTCGTCCAGGAAAAGTTTTCCGGCAAGCGCTGGACCATTCCCGCCAAGGTGTATGCCCGGCCGCTGGAGCTGTTCACCGGCCAGAAGCTGAGCAAGAACGACTTCCTCACCGAGCTGGATGCGCTTGGCTACCGGCGTGAAAGCGCGGCCAACGGCCCGGGCGCGGCGGCAGTCAACGGCAATACCGTCGAGCTCAATACCCGTGGCTTCCAGTTCTACGAGGGCATGGAGCCGGCGCAGTTCGTGCGTGTGCGCTTCTCCGGCGATTACGTGGCGGGCCTTTCCGGCGCCAACGGCAAGACGCTCGACGTAGTGCGCTTGGAGCCGCTGATGATCGGCGGCATCTATCCGAAAAACCTCGAAGACCGCATCCTGATCAAGATCGACCAGGTGCCGCCGTATCTGCTCGAAACCCTGGTGGCGACGGAAGACCGCGACTTCTATAGCCACTTCGGGGTGTCTCCGAAGTCCATCGCCCGGGCCATGTGGGTCAACACCTCGGCAGGTTCCATGCGCCAGGGTGGCAGTACCCTGACCCAGCAGTTGGTGAAGAACTTCTACCTAACCAGCGAGCGCAGCCTCAGCCGCAAGCTGACCGAGGCGATGATGGCCGTGCTGCTGGAATTGCACTACGACAAGCGCGAGATCCTCGAGGCCTACCTGAACGAAGTGTTTGTCGGCCAGGATGGCCAGCGTGCGGTGCACGGCTTCGGCCTCGCCAGCCAGTTCTTCTTCAGCCAACCGCTGTCGGAGCTGAAATTGCACCAGATCGCCTTGCTGGTGGGCATGGTCAAGGGGCCGTCCTACTACAACCCGCGTCGCTACCCCGACCGCGCCCTGGCCCGCCGCAACCTGGTACTCGACCTGGTGGCCGAGCAGGGCGTGGCCAGCCAGGCAGAAGTCGATGCAGCGAAGAAGATGCCGCTGGGCGTGACCAAGCGCGGCAGCCTGGCCGACAGCTCGTTCCCGGCGTTCCTCGACCTGGTCAAGCGTCAGCTGCGCCAGGACTACCGCGATGAAGACTTGACCGAAGAAGGCCTGCGCATCTTCACCAGCTTTGACCCGATCCTGCAGATGAAGGCCGAAACCTCGATGAGCGAGACCTTCAAGCGCCTGGCGGGCCGCAAGGGGGCGGACGAGGTTGAGTCGGCGATGGTCGTGACCAACCCGGAAACCGGTGAGGTGCAGGCACTGATCGGCAGCCGCCAGGCCGGCTTCGCCGGGTTCAACCGCGCGATCGATGCCGTGCGGCCGATCGGCTCGCTGGTCAAGCCAGCGGTGTACCTGACCGCGCTGGAGCAGCCGACCAGGTACACCCTGACCAGCCTGGTGCAGGACGAACCGTTCTCGGTAAAAGGTGCCGACGGCCAGGTCTGGCGCCCACAAAACTACGACCGCCGCCCGCACGGCACCATCTACCTGTACCAGGGGCTGGCCAACTCCTACAACCTGTCGACTGCCAAGATCGGCCTGGATGTGGGCGTGCCCAATGTGATCAAGACCATTGGCCGGCTGGGTGTGAATGTCGACTGGCCAGCCTTCCCGGCCATGCTGCTGGGTGCCGGTGGCATGTCGCCGATGCAGGTCGCGACCATGTACCAGACCATCGCCAATGGCGGCTTCAACACCCCGATGCGCGGTATCCGCAGCGTGCTGACCGCCGAGGGCGAGCCGCTCAAGCGCTACCCGTTCCAGATCCAGCAAACGTTCGACCCGGGGGCTATCTACCTGGTGCAGAACGCCATGCAGCGGGTGATGCGCGAAGGTACCGGCCGCTCGGTGTACAACACGTTGCCGCGCAATCTCACCCTGGCGGGCAAGACCGGTACCAGTAACGATTCGCGTGACAGCTGGTTCTCCGGCTTCAGTCAGGACCTGCTGGCCGTGGTATGGATGGGCCGCGACGATAACGGCAAGACGCCATTTACCGGTGCTACCGGTGCCCTGCAGGTGTGGACCAGCTTCATGAAAAAGGCCGACCCGCTGCCGCTGGACATGCCGCAACCGGACAACGTGGTGCAGGCCTGGATCGACCCATACAGTGGCCACGGGTCTGATGGCAGCTGTCCGGGAGCGGTGCAGATGCCGTATATTCGCGGGAGTGAACCGCCCGCCGGCGCGGCCTGTGGCGGCGAGCAGGATCCAGTTGAATCGGTCATGGACTGGGTCAAGGGCTGGATGAATTAAGCACAGGCTGCATTGATGAGGTGTGACGTGAACAAGTGGCTGTTTCCTGCCGTGACGGCGCTGGCTGTGCTCCAGGGGTGCGCCAGCGTCCCGCGCGGCAATATTCCGGTGGTCGACTCGAGCACCCGCGTGTCCAACAGTGAACGCGTGACGGCCAACCGCTCTGCCGGTGGCTATAACGCGGGCACCGCGCAGGCACAAACGCTGCCTGAGGACTCGGGCGTCACCGTGATGATCCCGCAG
The DNA here is from genome assembly GCF_900277125.1 of Pseudomonas inefficax. Lineage (GTDB taxonomy): Bacteria > Pseudomonadota > Gammaproteobacteria > Pseudomonadales > Pseudomonadaceae > Aquipseudomonas > Aquipseudomonas inefficax. Next base: position 7,784 of record NZ_OPYN01000221.1, on the reverse strand, counting down.
GGCGCGGGCGCTTCGAGCATTCAGACGTTCCCGGCGGCAAATGGCGCGGCGCCGATCAGCACCTCGCCGATTACCCCGGGGCCGATCACTCCAGGACCGATTACCACCGAACCGGTCAGTTCGGCACCTATGACCACCAACCCCAACCCGATCGCCGACGAACCCTTCGACATCGCGGCGATGAACAGCGCCCCGCAGAGCACCAGCGCGCCAACTGGCATTCCGCGTAGCAGCGCCGCTGCAGGTGGCCTGTCGGCCGACGAGCAGCTGGACGGCCCGGTGCTGGCGCTGCTGACCACTGCGAAGACCCAGCAGGGCAGTGGTGACTTCAACGGTGCCGCCTCGAGCCTGGAGCGTGCCCAGCGCATTGCCCCACGCGAGCCGCAGGTGCTGTACCGCCTGGCCCAGGTGCGCCTGTCGCAAGGTGATGCGCCGCAGGCCGAGCAGTTGGCGCGTCGTGCCCTGACTTACGCCAATGGCCGCCCGAGCCTGCAGGCCGAACTGTGGAACACCATCGCCCAGGCCCGCGAGAAGCAGGGTGACAGCGCTGGTGCCGCCCTGGCCCGGCAAAAGGCACGGGTCAATTCGTGATGATCGAGCAGCGCATTCTGGATATTGCCGACCATCTGCTGCTGATCGAGCGTGAGCTGCAGGTGCAAGGCTGGTGGGATGACGAGCCGCCAAGCGACGAGGCACTGGCCAGTGCTGTGCCTTTCGCTGTCGATACCCTCAGTTTCGAGCAGTGGCTGCAATGGATCTTCCTGCCGCGCATGAAGATCATCATCGAGCTGGGCCACCCGCTGCCCAACGCCTCTGGCATCCTGGTCATGGCCGAAACCGTGTTTACCGACCGGCCAGAGCAAAGTCGCGAGCTACGCCGCCTGTTGGCAGCATTTGATCAATTGATTGCTCCTTCCGCCTGATTTCTTCAGTTTTTCCTTCAAGGGCCGCAGATTGTGGCCCTTTTTTGTGGAAATCTTATTTATTCTGCTGCTGAAGCGATTTTTAGTGGTGGCAGGAATTCATCTTGGGGAAAAATTGGCAATAATTTTTCTTGACTTGTTGGCCCCGAATCAGAAGAATCCAATCTCCGCTGTAGAGGGACTGCCAGAAGCAGACCCGCTAAGCAGATCATGAGGCGCACACCCGCGCCGACCTGTTACACCCCGCAACGCGTTACCTCGCGCTGGGTGGGAAAACCCCGCAACACTCTGGGGCGCTCCCAATACTTGCTCAGTCAGTGCTGACGTTCGCTCATGCTCTGCTTGGCAGTAAACCTATTAAGACCCGTCCAGTGAGGACGGTATTCTGGCGTTTTAGAGGTGAACAACGTGGAGCTTTTATCTGGCGCTGAGATGGTCGTCCGCTTCTTGCGTGACGAAGGCGTTAAGCACATCTACGGGTACCCTGGTGGTGCTCTCCTGCATGTTTACGACGCGCTGTTCAAGGAACCGGAAGTCGAGCACATCCTGGTTCGTCATGAGCAGGCAGCTACCCATATGGCGGACGGCTACGCCCGCGCCACCGGCAAGGCCGGCGTGGTGCTGGTAACCTCCGGCCCGGGCGCGACCAATGCCATTACCGGTATTGCCACCGCCTACATGGACTCGATTCCGATGGTCATCCTGTCCGGCCAGGTGCCTAGCACCATGGTGGGTACCGATGCCTTCCAGGAAACTGACATGATCGGTATTTCGCGGCCGATCGTGAAGCACAGCTTCATGATCAAGCATGCCAGCGAAATCCCCGAAGTCTTGAAAAAAGCATTCTACCTGGCGCAATCCGGTCGCCCAGGCCCGGTCGTGGTCGACATTCCAAAAGATATGACCAACCCGGCCGAGAAGTTCGAATACGTCTACCCGAAAAAGGTCAAGCTGCGCTCCTACAGCCCGGCGGTACGCGGCCACTCCGGCCAGATCCGCAAGGCAGCCGAGATGCTGCTGGCGGCCAAGCGCCCGATCGTCTACTCCGGTGGCGGCGTGATCCTCGGTGGTGGCTCCGAAGCCCTGACCGAAATCGCCAAATCGTTGAACCTGCCGGTCACCAATACCCTGATGGGGCTGGGTGGCTTCCCGGGTACCGACCGCCAGTTCCTCGGCATGCTGGGCATGCACGGCAGCTTCACTGCCAACATGGCCATGCACAATGCCGACGTCATCTTCGCCGTCGGTGCTCGCTTTGACGACCGCGTGGTCAACGGCCCGGCCAAGTTCTGCCCGAACGCCAAGATCATCCACATCGACATCGACCCGGCGTCGATCTCCAAGATGATCAAGGCCGACGTGCCGATTGTCGGCCCGGTCGACAGCGTGCTCAGCGAAATGCTCGGCATCCTCAAGGAAATCGGCGAGCAGCCTGACAAGGCGGCGCTGGATGCCTGGTGGAAGCAGATCGACGAATGGCGTGGCGATGGCGAGCTGTTCCCCTACGACAAGGGCGACGGCAATGTCATCAAACCGCAGAAAGTCATCGAGACCCTGTGCGAAGTGACCAATGGCGATGCCTTCGTCACCTCCGACGTTGGCCAGCACCAGATGTTCGCTGCGCAGTACTACCGCTTCAACAAGCCGAACCGCTGGATCAACTCCGGTGGCCTGGGCACCATGGGCTTCGGCTTCCCGGCGGCGATGGGCGTCAAGCTCAACTTCCCGGACCAGGACGTGGCCTGTGTGACCGGCGAAGGCAGCATCCAGATGAACATCCAGGAGCTGTCCACCTGCATGCAGTACGGCCTGCCGGTGAAGATCGTCAACCTGAACAACGGTGTGCTGGGCATGGTCCGCCAGTGGCAGGACATGGCCTACAACGGTCGTCACTCGCACTCGTATGTCGAGTCGCTGCCTGACTTCATCAAGCTGGCCGAGGCCTATGGCCATGTGGGTATCCGCATCACCAGCCTGAAGGACCTCAAGCCGAAGCTGGAAGAAGCGTTCGCGATGAAGGACCGCCTGGTGTTCATCGACATCGCGGTTGACCGCAGTGAGCACGTCTATCCGATGCAGATCAAGGATGGCTCGATGCGTGACATGTGGCTGAGCAAGACGGAGCGTACCTGATATGCGGCACATCATCTCCCTGCTGCTGGAAAACGAACCAGGTGCGTTGTCCCGCGTGGTCGGCCTGTTCTCCCAGCGTAACTACAACATTGAAAGCCTGACCGTGGCGCCGACCGAAGACCCGACCCTGTCGCGTCTGACGCTGACCACCGTTGGCCATGACGAAGTGATCGAACAGATCACCAAGAACCTGAACAAGCTGGTCGAAGTGGTCAAGCTCGTCGACCTGTCGGAAAGCGCTCACATCGAGCGTGAACTGATGCTGGTCAAGGTCAAGGCCACCGGTGCCCAGCGCGCCGAGATCAAGCGCACCACGGATATCTTCCGTGGCCAGATCGTCGATGTGACCGCCAGCGTGTACACCGTACAGCTGAGCGGCACCAGCGATAAACTGGACAGCTTCATCCAGGCGATCGGCACCGCATCGATTCTCGAAACCGTGCGCAGCGGCGTTACCGGCATTGCCCGTGGCGACAAAGTGCTCAGCATCTAAATTCAAAAATTAGCGATGGCTCCGCAGGGGCCGAGATATAACCAGGGGTATTTTCATGAAAGTTTTCTACGATAAAGACTGCGACCTTTCCATCATCCAGGGTAAGAAAGTCGCCATCATCGGTTACGGTTCCCAGGGCCACGCTCAGGCGTGCAACCTGAAGGACTCCGGTGTAGATGTCACCATCGGTCTGCGTAAAGGTTCGGCCACCGTTGCCAAGGCAGAAGCCCACGGCCTGAAAGTGACCGACGTTGCCTCTGCCGTCGCTGCTGCCGACCTGGTCATGATCCTGACCCCGGACGAGTTCCAGGGCCAGCTGTACAAGCAGGAAATCGAGCCGAACATCAAGAAGGGCGCTACCCTGGCCTTCTCCCACGGCTTCGCGATCCACTACAACCAGGTCGTTCCGCGTGCCGACCTCGACGTGATCATGATCGCGCCGAAAGCACCTGGCCACACCGTGCGCTCCGAGTTCGTCAAAGGCGGAGGTATCCCTGACCTGATCGCCATCTACCAGGACGCTTCGGGCAATGCCAAGAACGTTGCACTGTCTTACGCTTCGGGCGTAGGCGGCGGCCGTACCGGTATCATCGAAACCACCTTCAAGGACGAAACCGAAACCGACCTGTTCGGTGAGCAGGCCGTTCTGTGCGGCGGTACCGTCGAGCTGGTCAAGGCCGGTTTCGAAACTCTGGTCGAAGCTGGCTACGCGCCGGAAATGGCTTACTTCGAGTGCCTGCACGAGCTGAAGCTGATCGTTGACCTCATGTACGAAGGCGGCATCGCCAACATGAACTACTCGATCTCCAACAACGCCGAGTACGGTGAGTACGTAACCGGTCCGGAAGTCATCAACGAAGAATCCCGCAAGGCCATGCGCAACGCCCTGAAGCGCATCCAGGACGGCGAGTACGCGAAGATGTTCATCTCCGAAGGTGCTACCAACTACCCATCGATGACTGCCAAGCGCCGCAACAACGCCGCTCACGGCATCGAAATCATCGGCGAGCAACTGCGCTCGATGATGCCGTGGATTTCGGCTAACAAAATCGTCGACAAGACCAAGAACTGAGTCTTATCGAAAGATGAAAAACGCGGCTTTGGCCGCGTTTTTTCGTTCTGACAGTCAGCTTCTGGTATAAAGCAGACCAGTGGCCTGCCGTCAGAACCTGTTTTGCAGGCCCGTGTCGAACATTTTCCATCCTGTTGCAAGGTACCCTCCATGAGCGAACGTCCCGAAGAGCCGAACAAGCCCTCCGACGCCGAAAGCCTGCTACCTGTCGATGAGCACGTTGAAGAAGGGCATGACGCCGAAGGGCGCAAGGTGCGCCACCGTGGCATCTACCTGCTGCCCAACCTGTTTACCACCGCCAACCTGTTTGCCGGTTTCTATTCCATCATCAGCTCGATGAGCGCGCAGAGCGCCCTGAGTGCCGGTGACCCGCGCGAGGCGAGCAAATACTTTGCCTTCGCCGCCATCGCCATCTTCGTGGCCATGGTGCTCGACGGCCTCGATGGCCGTGTCGCGCGTATGACCAACACCCAAAGCGCCTTTGGTGCCGAGTACGACTCGCTGTCGGACATGGTTGCCTTCGGTGTGGCTCCGGCTTTGCTCGCCTTTGGCTGGGCGCTTGGCGACATGGGCAAGGTCGGCTGGATGGTCGCCTTCATCTATGTGGCCGGTGCAGCACTGCGCCTGGCACGTTTCAATACCCAGGTCGGCACCGCCGACAAGCGCTACTTCATCGGCCTGGCCAGCCCGGCTGCTGCGGGCGTGGTCGCTGGTACCGTGTGGGCGTTCAGCGACTACGGCATCCAGGGCTCCAAGCTGTCGTTCCTGGTGGCGCTGCTGGTGGCCGCTGCCGGCATGTTGATGGTCAGCAATATCAAGTACAACAGCTTCAAGGAGCTGGACCTCAAGGGCCGTGTGCCGTTCGTGGCGATCCTGGCCGTGGTGCTGGTGTTTGCCGTGGTGTTCAGCGACCCGCCCCGCATCCTGCTGCTGATCTTCCTCGCCTATGCGGCTTCGGGGCCGATCCAGTTCCTGCTGAAGTCGCGCCGTCGTAAAGCGTGACAATCATTTAATGCTGGAATAACCCGCCGGCTCCATAGTCTTACTGGTACATCCGTTATCCAGTGCTGTGGAGCCGCTCATGCTCATCAAGCTACCCAGGTCTTCCGAGTGCAAGGCATCGGAGATCACCCCCGAAGGTATCTACCTCTCCCGTCGTACTCTGCTGGGTGGCTCGTTGGCTGGCTTGGCCCTGGGCGCCTTGCCGGGCATGGCGCGTGCAGCTGAAGCCAGCCGTTACGCCGATGTCGAGGCGGGCAAGGCGCCTGGCTGGTTCAATGAAAAGCTTGCGGCCGCCCGATGGCAGGCGGTAACGGTCACGGGTGAAGCAATCACACCGTTCAAGGATGCCACCCACTACAACAACTTCTATGAGTTCGGGCCCGACAAGGGCGACCCGGCAGCCAATGGCGACAGCCTGAAAACCGAGCCGTGGAGTGTTGTGATCGATGGCGAGGTAGGTAAGCCCGGGCGCTATGCACTGGAAGACTTCGTCAAGCCGTACCAACTTGAGGAGCGCATCTACCGGCTGCGTTGCGTGGAGGCTTGGTCGATGGTCATTCCGTGGCTGGGCTTCCCCTTGGCGCAGGTGCTCAAGCAGGTCGAGCCGACGTCCAAGGCGCATTATGTGCGCTTCGAAACCCTGAAAGACCCAGAGCACATGCCAGGGCAGCGTTCGGGTTTCGCCCTGATCGACTGGCCTTATAGAGAAGGCTTGCGCCTGGATGAGGCTATGCATCCGTTGGCGATCCTGGCGGTGGGTATGTATGGCCGCGAGCTGCCCAACCAGAATGGCGCGCCGTTACGGCTGGTGGTGCCGTGGAAGTATGGTTTCAAGAGCATCAAGTCGATCGTGCGTATCAGCCTGGTTGCCGAACGCCCCGGTACCACCTGGGAAGGGCTGGCACCGGATGAGTATGGGTTTTATGCCAACGTGAACCCGACGGTCGACCACCCGCGTTGGAGCCAGGCGCGTGAGCGGCGGCTGCCCAGCGGGCTGTTCAGTCCCAATGTGCGCGAAACCCAGATGTTCAATGGCTATGCCGATGAAGTGGCGTCGCTGTATGCCGGGCTCGATCTACGGAAGAACTATTGATGCGTCACCCATGGTTTCGTCTGGCCATCTTCATCGTGGGGTGCCTGTTCCCGGCGTGGTGGTTGTATGAGGCGGCGATGAGTCTGCTGGGGCCTGATCCCGGGAAGATCATGATGGATCGTCTCGGGCTCGGCGCGCTGACCTTCCTGCTGGTTACTTTGGGTATGACGCCGCTGCAGAAGCTGACGGGGTGGTCGGGCTGGATCGTGGTCCGGCGGCAGCTGGGGTTGTGGGTGTTTGCCTATATCGTGCTGCACATCCTGGCTTATCTGTTCTTTATCCTTGGGCTGGATTGGGGACAGCTGGCGGTGGAGTTGCGCAAGCGGCCCTACATTATTGTGGGGGCGCTGGGGTTTCTTGGGTTGCTGGTGTTCGCGGTTACCTCGAATCGGTATAGCCAGCGGCGGTTGGGAGCGCGTTGGAAGAAGCTGCACCGGTTGGTGTATGCCGTGCTCGGGTTGGGGTTGTTGCATTTCTTGTGGATCGTGCGTTCGGATCTGCGGGAGTGGGCGATCTATGCGGGTATTGGGGTGGTGTTGATGGTGTTGCGGGTTCCGGCGGTTTCGCGGGTGCTGCCCAAGGTTGGGCGGAGGCAGGGGCGGGCGGTTTGAGAGTGGGTGGGGCTGCTAGGGGGCTGTCTTGGGATGGCATTGGCTTTGAGAGGTGCCTGTCTTAGGTTCTCTGGCGCCTGTGAGATCGAGCGCCGCCCGCGCGGCGCTTCGCAGCACAAGGCTGCTCCTACATCTGTTTCGGGCCAGTCTCTCCTGTGCCTGGCGCGCGCGACCGCCTTGTCTGTCCCATTCAAATATCGAAGGTTGCGCCTGCTGCTCTTCAGCAATCTCCAGCCATACACCTAGGGTACGCGCGCCAATGGCGCAGGAATGATTGGCCCGAAACAGATGTAGGAGCAGCCTTGTGCTGCGAAGCGCCGCGCGGGCGGCGCTCGATCTCTCAGGCGCAGAATGTGTTGTGGCGGTCACCTGGCGGCCTTGATAGTGTCTTCGCCTGGAATATTTCGAATATATGAAATTAAAGGTTGACGCCCCTCCGAATCCCCTTATAATGCGC
>NZ_OPYN01000220.1 GCF_900277125.1 Pseudomonas inefficax | reverse complement strand
GGATACGCCCGCTGTTCGGTCGCGTGTGCGCACAGCAGGACGGGCCAGAGCCTGCGGCACTGATCAAGGCATCGCTGCAGCAGCGTGGCGAGCAGTTGGCCCGGCTCAAGGCGCCTTGGGCGCAGTGGGCCGAGGAACTGCGGCAGATCTGCCGGGATGCGCTGGCCGCCAAACAGGTCGATGGCCGCAAGATGCAGGCCCGTTACTTCGAACCCTGGTTCGACAAGCTCTGCGCCTGGGCCGCGGACGACCAACTGGCGGAACTCGACCTGGGCACCGGCTTTACCCGCCTGACCCCGGCGGGCATGGCCGAAGCCTGGAAGGGCGAGCCACCCGAGCACCCGGCCCTCAATGCCATGCAGAGCTTGCAGCAACAGCTCCAAGCCCTGGACAGCCCGGATGCCCCATTGCTCGAGCATGCCGCCAACTGGGTATCGGCACGCTTCGAAGTGGAGAAGCGTCGGCGTGCGGAAATGGGCTTCGACGACATGCTCCTGCGCCTGCAGCACGCCCTTGCCAGCGAGGCCGGCGAGCGCTTGGCCAGCCTGATCCGCGAACAGTTCCCGGTGGCGTTGATCGACGAGTTCCAAGACACCGACCCGGTGCAGTACGGCATCTTCGAGCGCATCTACCAGATCAGCGAAAACCGCGCCGAAACCGGCCTGTTCATGATCGGCGACCCCAAGCAGGCGATCTATGCCTTCCGTGGCGCCGACATCTACACCTACCTTGCCGCCCGCCGTGCCACGAGTGGTCGCCTGCACAGCCTGGACACCAACTACCGCTCCAGCAAGGCCATGGTCGCGGCGGTCAACCAGGTGTTCCTGCAGGCCGAGGCGCGTGAGGCAGGGCGTGGCGCATTCCTGTTCCGCGAGGCTGATGACAACCCGCTGCCGTTCATCGAGGTCCGCGCCAAAGGCCGTGGCGAGCAGCTGTTGATCGACGGTGAAGCCTGCGCAGCCCTTCAATGCTGGCATCTGGAAAGCGAAGAGCCGGTCTCCGGCAGCGTTTACCGGCAGCAGCTGGCAGCCAGTTGCGCCAGCCATATCGTCGCCTTGCTCAATGGCGGCCAGCAAGGCACGGCTGGTTTCCAGAATGCCGAGGGCGAACTGCGCCCGTGCCTGCCATCGGACATCGCCATCCTGGTGCGCGATGGCCATGAAGCGCAGATGGTCCGCGCCGAGCTTGCCGCGCGCGAGGTGCGAAGTGTGTACCTGTCCGACAAGGACTCGGTATTCGCCGCCCAGGAAGCCCACGACCTGTTGGCCTGGCTAAAGGCCTGCGCCGAACCCGACTCGGAGCGCCTGCTCAAGGCTGCCCTTGCCAGCCTTACCCTCGATCTGTCGCTGGCTGCGCTGGACCGCCTGAACCAGGACGAGCGGGTCTGGGAAGACTGGGTCATGCGTTTTCGCCGTTACCGCGACACCTGGCAGCGCCAGGGCGTGTTGCCGATGCTGCGGCACCTGCTGCATGACTTCCAGCTGCCGCGCACGCTGATCCGCCGCAGCGATGGCGAGCGGGTGCTGACCAACCTGCTGCACCTGGCCGAGCTGTTGCAACAGGCCGCCGGCGAACTGGACGGCGAACAGGCGCTGATCCGCCACCTGGCCGAGCACCTGGCCAGTTCCGGCCAGGCTGGTGAAGAGCAGATCCTGCGCCTGGAGAGTGACGAGCAGTTGGTGAAAGTGGTGACCATCCACAAATCCAAGGGCCTGGAATACCCCTTGGTCTACCTGCCGTTCATCTGCACCAGCAAACCGGTGGACGGCAGCCGCCTGCCGCTGGCCTGGCATGATAGCCAGGGCAACGCCCATCTCACCCTCACACCAGACCAGGAACAGATCGACCGCGCCGACGACGAGCGCCTGGCCGAAGACCTGCGCCTGCTCTATGTGGCCCTGACCCGCGCCCAGCATGCCTGCTGGCTGGGTGTCGCCGACCTCAAGCGGGGCAACCAGAAGAGCTCGCAACTGCACCGCTCGGCGTTCGGCTACCTGCTGGGTGGCGGCCTCGCCCTGCCGGGCTCGCAGCAACTGACGGACTGGTTGCAGGCCTTGGCCAAGACCTGCCCGCACATCTCTTGCCCGAGCCTGCCGGCGGCAGATGAGCAGGTGTATCGCATGCCGCACGCCGAGCATGAGCTGCTCCCTGCCCGCAAACCGCGCCGCGCGGCGGGCGCCGAGCATTGGTGGATTGCCTCGTACAGTGCTCTGCGCATCGGCGACCAGACCCTCGGTGCCGACAGCTCCCAGGCCCAGCAGTTACTGGATGATGAAGTGGTCGATACCCAGGTGCTGCGCGAGGTCCCGGCCGACAGTGGTGATATTCACCGCTTCCCGCGCGGGCCCAACCCCGGCACCTTCCTGCATGGCTTGCTGGAATGGGTTGGCCGCGAGGGTTTCAGCCAGGTCAGCGGCAATGCACGGCTGATCGAGCGAACCGTTGGCCAGCGCTGCAACCGTCGTGACTGGACCGGCTGGATCCCCACCCTGACGCACTGGCTGCAGCGCCTGCTGGGCGAAGCGCTGCCGTTGCCGGGCAGCGACCTCGGTGTGACGCTCGGGCAGCTGCGCCACTACCAGATCGAAATGGAGTTCTGGTTCGCCAGCCATCAGGTCGATGCCGAACAGCTCGACCGCCTGGTGGTACGTCATACCCACCGCGGCCTGGCGCGGCCGGCGGCGCAGCCGACCTTGCTCAATGGCATGTTCAAGGGTTTCATCGACCTGGCCTTCGAGCTGGACGGGCGTTACTACGTGACCGACTACAAGTCCAACTGGCNNNNCCCTGCATCGCNAGTTGCGCGCCCGCCTGCCTGAGTACGACTACGACCGCCATGTTGGCGGCGCCCTGTTCATCTTCCTGCGAGGCGCCAGCAGCAGCGGCCACGGCGTTTACCACGCCAAGCCACCGCGTGAGCTGATCGAAAGCCTCGATGCGCTGTTCCGTGGCGAGCACCCGCCTGTACAGCAGGACCTGTTTGCTGGAGCCGTGATATGAGCCGAAGCCTCGTCGACCTGTTGCCCACCCCGCTGCACGCCGAGCACCTGCTCGCACTGGCGCCACAGCATGACAGCGGTGACCTGTTGCACCTGCTCGACCGCTGGGTAGAGCGGGGCTGGCTGCGTGCCCTGGACCGTGCGTTCGTATCGTTCCTGGAGGAGCGAGCCCCCGATAGCGACCCCTTGCTGTTGCTGGCCGCCGCCCTGGCCAGCCACCAACTGGGCCACGGCCATGTCTGCCTCGACCTGCAGCAAACCCTGGCCGAGCCCGATTTCGCCCTGTCGTTGCCGCCTGAAGGTGACGCCTTGACCGGCCCTTTGCTGCTGCCCTCGCAGTTGCTGGCCAACCTCGACCTGCACGCCTGGCGCCAGCGCATTACCGCCAGCCCGCTGGTGGCCGCCGGGGATACACCTGGCCAGCAAGCGCGGCCTCTGGTGCTAAGCGGCGAGCGTTTGTACTTGCGCCGTTACTGGAGTTACGAGCGGCGCATCGACCATACCCTTCGCCAGCGCCTGACCCAGGCCGAAGCGCCTCCGGCCGACCTGCCTGGCCGTCTGGCGCAACTGTTCGACGGTGGTGCGCCGGCAGGCCAGGTGGACTGGCAGAAGCTCGCCTGCGCCCTGGCCACCCGCGCAGGCTTCAGCATCATCACCGGCGGCCCCGGCACGGGTAAGACGACTACCGTGGTGCGCCTGCTGGCCTTGCTGCAGGCGCCGGCGGTAGAGCAGCGCAGGCCATTGCGCATTCGCCTGGCCGCGCCGACAGGCAAGGCGGCCGCGCGCCTGACCGAATCCATTGGCCAACAGGTCGAGCGCCTGCAGGTCAGCACCGAGGTGCGCGGGCAGATCCCCACCGAGGTCAGCACCGTGCACCGCCTGCTCGGCAGCCGCCCCGGTTCGCGGCACTTCCGCCACCATGCCGGCAACCCGCTGCCGTTGGACGTGCTGGTCGTCGACGAAGCGTCGATGATCGACCTGGAAATGATGGCCAACCTGCTCGATGCCTTGCCGCCGCGGGCACGCCTGGTACTGCTGGGCGACAAGGACCAGCTGGCCTCGGTCGAAGCCGGTGCGGTACTGGGTGACCTGTGCCGGGATGCCGAGGAGGGCTGTTACTCGCCGGCGACCGAGGCATGGCTGGAGCAGATCGGAGGCGAGTCACTGGAGGGCAGCGGCCTCAAGGCTGGCGATGAGCAACGCAACCCGTTGGCCCAGCAGGTGGTGATGCTGCGCTTCTCGCGGCGTTTCGGCGAAGGCAGCGGCATTGGCCAGCTGGCCCGGCTGGTCAACCGCCAGGACGCCCATGCGGCGCGCAACCTGCTGGCCGCGCCGCCGCCCGATGTGTACAGCCTGGCCCTGAAGCACGAGCAGGACCGCGCCTTCGACCGTCTGCTGCTCGACGGACTCAACCGCGGCAGCGACGGCCCGCAGGGTTACCGCAGTTATCTGCGCACCCTTGGCCGCTTCCGCCCGGCCCTCGATACCGCCATTGATGACCCCGCGTGGGAGCAATGGGCGGGCAAGGTGCTGCACAGCTTCGAGGACTTCCAGTTGCT
>NZ_OPYN01000219.1 GCF_900277125.1 Pseudomonas inefficax | reverse complement strand
CCTCTTCAGCCTGCGGGTTACGCGCGATGCGGGGTTCCGCTTCCGTTCCGGCCAGTTTGCCCGCCTGGGTGTGACCAAGGCCGATGGCAGCGTGGTGTGGCGCGCGTATTCCATGGTCAGCGCGCCCCATGACGAGCACCTCGATTTCTTCTCGATCGTGGTGCCAGGAGGGGAGTTCACCAGCGAGCTGAGCCGGCTGGGAGCAGGCGATACCCTGCTGATCGACCGCCAAGCCTTCGGCTTCCTGACTCTCGACCGCTTCGTCGGTGGCCGCGACCTGTGGTTGCTGGCGACCGGAACTGGCATTGCGCCATTCATGTCGATCCTGCAGGACTTCGAGGCCTGGGAGCGTTTCGACAACATCAAGCTGGTGTACTCGGTGCGCGAAGCGAAAGAGCTGGCCTATGTGGATGAGATCGCCGGGCTGGAACAGCGTGATTACCTGGCCGAATTCGCCGGCAAGTTGCAGTTCATTCCGGTGGTGACTCGTGAACAGCACCCAGGGGCGTTGAACCAGCGTATTACCACGCTGATCGAGAATGGCGGGCTGGAAGCGGCGGCGGGGCTGGAACTGTCGCCGGAGCACTCGCGGGTGATGCTGTGTGGCAACCCGGAGATGATTGATGAAACGCGCAAGGTACTTAAGGCGCGCGACCTGCAGTTGAGCCTGAGCAAGCGGCCGGGGCAGGTGGCTGTGGAAAACTACTGGTAAGGCCGTTGGGGCCGCTTTGCGGCCCATCGCGACACAAGGCCGCTCCTACAGGAACCGCGATTTCCTAGGAGATGCAAAAACCTTGTAGGAGCGGCCTTGTGTCGCGATAGGGCTGCAAGGCAGGCCCCCGCAATCTCAGGGCAAGCGGTTCTGGTTCTGGGCTTTGAGCAAATCGCGAATCTCGGTCAGCAAGGTCTCTTCAGCCGAAGGCACTGGCGGCGCAGACGGCGCCACGGCTTCTTCGCGCTTCAAGCGGTTGATCGCCTTGACCCCCATGAAGATGGCAAAGGCCACGATCACGAAGTCGATCACGGTCTGGATGAACTTGCCATACGCCAGCACCACCGCCGGAATGTCACCTTCGGCAGCCTTCAGGGTAATTGCCAGGTCGCTGAAGTCCACGCCACCGATCAACAGGCCCAGTGGCGGCATGNCCACGTCACCGACAAGGGAAGAGACGATCTTGCCGAAGGCCGCGCCAATGATGCTACCAACCGCCATGTCGACGACATTGCCTTTGACCGCGAAGGCCTTGAACTCACTGATCATGCCCATGTTTGGTTCCTTGTAACAAAAGGTAAGGTTTACGCAGTGTAAGCCACTCAAACGCTTCATGCGTTGTGCTCAGGGCCACAGACTGCGGTTAGAACGAATAGTTTTGTCGCATCCCAAGGCGTTCGAGGCACATCCAGCTCGGCTATCATGGCGGTTTTTCCCCAGGAGACCCCAGCCATGGCCAAGGCCAAGCGCTTGTATGGCTGCACCGAGTGCGGTGCGACCTTTCCCAAATGGGCCGGCCAGTGTGGCGAATGCGGGGCCTGGAACACCCTGGTCGAGACCATGATCGAAAGCGGCGGTGCCGCTGCGCCCAGTAGCGGCCGTGCCGGCTGGACCGGTCAGCAGGCGCAGATCAAGACCTTGGCCGAAGTCAGCGTCGAGGAAATCCCGCGTTTCACCACCAGCAGCACCGAACTGGACCGCGTGCTGGGCGGTGGCCTGGTGGATGGCTCGGTGGTGTTGATCGGTGGTGACCCTGGCATCGGCAAGTCGACCATCCTGCTGCAGACCTTGTGCAACATTGCCGTGGGCATGCCGGCGCTGTATGTCACCGGCGAGGAGTCGCAGCAGCAGGTGGCCATGCGCTCCCGGCGCCTGGGCCTGCCCGAGGACCAGCCCAAGGTTATGACCGAAACCTGTATCGAGACCATCATCGCCACGGCCCGTGTCGAGAAACCGCGAGTCATGGTAATCGACTCGATCCAGACCATTTTCACCGAGCAACTGCAATCGGNA
>NZ_OPYN01000218.1 GCF_900277125.1 Pseudomonas inefficax | reverse complement strand
ACGGTTTCGACAAGGATGGCAAGAAGGTCGAGATCTACCATGATCCAGTGACGGGCAAGGCAGTCAAGACCGAGTACCACGATTGAACAGCGACGGCACGGTGCAGCTGTGGGACCCCCTACTGCGGCTGTGCCACTGGTCGATCGCCGTGGTGTTCTTCGCCAACTACTTCTTCAACGAGGAAGGTGACGACTGGCACCAGTGGCTGGGTTACTACGCACTGGCCGTTGTGGTGGTGCGTGTGATCTGGGGCTTTGTCGGGCCACGCAGCGCGCGCTGGGCCGATTTCTGGCCAACCCCGGCAAGCCTGCTCGGGCATGCCCGGGCGTTGCTGCATGGGGAGCTTGACCATCACATGGGGCATTCGCCGATTGGTGCGCTGGTGATGGTGCTGATGCTGACCTGCATCGCCGGCCTGGGCCTTACCGGGTGGGCGTCGGAGGAAGTGGACGCGCTGTTTGGCGTCGATTGGCCGATGGACCTGCACAGCTGGCTGGCCAATGCGCTACTGGTGCTGGTTTGCGTGCATGTGCTGGCGGCCATCTACGAGAGCGTGCGCATGCGGGAAAACCTGCCCTGGTCGATGATCACGGGGCGCCGTCGGCACCGCGATTGACTGTGGCGGCCTCTTCGCGGGTAAACCCGCTCCTACAAGGACTGTGCAAAACTCAAGGTTTGCGCAGTACCTGTGGGAGCGGGTTTACCCGCGAAGAGGCCAGCACAGGCAGCATCTGCTACACGGCCGGGCACTGGTGGGTCACACAGTGAATACCCCCGCCCCCCGCAGCAATGGCATCGATATCCAGCTGCACGATATCCCGCCCCGGATACAGCGTCACCAGCAGCCCGCGCGCTTTCTCGTCCGCCGCCCCATCGCCAAACTGTGGCGCAATGATCGCGCCATTGAGCACGAAGTAATTGATGTACCCCGCGGCAAAGTCGTCATTACCTTTGCTGAATCTGTTACGCCGCCCGTGGAGCGGCGGTGACACGACATGCACCTGTAACTTGCGGCCCTCGGCATCGGTGGCCCGCTTGAGGATCTCCAGGTGCTTGCGCGTCACGGCGTAGTCATACGAGTCCGGGTCGTTATCCAGGTTGGCAATCACCACCCCCGGTCTTACGAAGCGGGCATAGAAGTCCACGTGCCCGTCGGTGATGTCCTGGCCGGCGATGCCGGGTAGCCAGATGATCTTGCTCAACCCCAGGCGCTGCTTGAGCTCCGCCTCGATCTCGGCCTTGCTCCAGCCTTTGTTGCGGTTGGCGTTGACCCAGCTGCTCTCGGTCATGATGCCCGTGCCGTGGCCGTCCACCTCTATGGCGCCGCCTTCACCCACCAGGTCGCTGCGCTGGTAGCGGGCGGCGGCCAGCTTGGTCACGCGTCTGGCCAGTTGGGCATCGTTGCGGTGACGTTGCTTGTTGCCCCAGCCATTGAAGTTGAAGTCTACCGCCGCCAGGGCTCCGTCATCATCGACGACGAAGTTGGCGCCGATGTCGCGCATCCAGATGTCGTCCAGCTCACACTCGACGAAACTTGTGCGGTGGCTGGCACAGTGCTGCTCGGCCAGCTCGCGCTCGCTGGCCCGGCAGAACACAGTCACCGGCTGATAGCGCGCGATGGACTGGGCGATACGACCGAGAGCGGCCTGCACATCGGCGGTGAAATCCTCCCAGATCGCATCCTGGGCGCCGAAGGCGATAAATGCGCGCTGCTGCGGCTCGCCTTCGTCCGGCATGAACCAGCGCCCCGGTTCTTCGGCGCGGGCCAGGCCCAGCGGCAGGCCGAGGCTGGCACCGAGGCCGGCGGCCAGTGAAAGTTGCAGGAAGGTTCTACGGCTTGGCATGGCTCAGTCCTGTGCAGTCTTGAAGCGGGTCCACACGCGCATGCGTGCACGCATGTCGGCCTGTGGGATATCGCGGCCCGGGATCAGCCGGGCATAGGTGGCTTGATCGAGGTAGATATCGGGGTTGTCACGCATGCGCGGGTCGACTGCCTGGCGGGCCTTGGCGCTGGCGGTAGGGTAACCGGTTAAGTTGCTGATGGCCGCCATGTTCGCCGGGCGCATGACGAAATTGATGAAACGATAGGCGTATTCCGGGTGCTTGGCATCGGCCGGGATGGCCATGGTATCCATCCACACCGTGGTGCCTTGGCGCGGCACGCGGTACTGGAAGTCGAGATGCTTGCCCGCGGCGTCGGCGGTACGCTGCGCCTGGATCACGTCGCCACTGTAGCCCAGTGACAGGCACAGGTTCTCGTTGACCAGTTCGGTCACCGGTTGCGACTGGAACTTGCGCACGTACGGGCGAATCGCCTTGAGCAGTTCGCTGGCTGCGGTCAGGTCTTCGCGCTTGGCACTGTGTGGCTCGCGGCCCAGGTAGTTGAGGACCACTGCCAGCACTTCGTCGGGTGA
The DNA here is from genome assembly GCF_900277125.1 of Pseudomonas inefficax. GTDB lineage: Bacteria > Pseudomonadota > Gammaproteobacteria > Pseudomonadales > Pseudomonadaceae > Aquipseudomonas > Aquipseudomonas inefficax. Next base: position 2,947 of record NZ_OPYN01000218.1, on the reverse strand, counting down.
ATCGATGACTGAGATACCGCAGTCGGCGAATTTGGCGGCCAGCTCCGGCTTGAACAGCAGGTCGAGGTTGTCCAGCGGTGCATCGCGCATGCGCTGGCGGACTTTGTCGGCATTCACCGTCAGGCCGATGGTGCCCCAGGTATAGGGCACGGTTGCCTGGCTGGCCTTGGGGTAGCGGGCGTGCAGCTGGCGCAGGCCGGGTTCGATGTCGTCCAGGGCCTCCAGGCGGCTGTGGTCCAGTGGCTGCAGGCTACCGGCGCGCACCAGGCGCTCGGCAACTGTGTCACCGGGGAAGACCAGGTCGTAGCCACTGCGCCCGGACATCAGCTTGGCCTCGAGCACTTCGCTGCCATCCATCACATCGTAGATCACCTGGATGCCGGTTTCGGCCGTGAACTGTTTGAGGGTGTCTTCGGCAAAATAGTCGGCCCAGTTGTACAGGCGCAGCACGGGCTGCTCGGCCTGAGCCTGGCAGGCGCAGACGGCCAGCGCCAAGGCGGCCATAACGTGGCGTTTCATGCTCATGCCCATGGCTGCACTTCGGGTTGTTGCTGGGTGATGCAATGAATGCCGCCACCGCCATGGGCGATGTGGTCGATGCGCACCGGTACGATCTCCCGGCCCGGGAAGGCGTGGGCCAGTTGCGCGGCGGCTTCCTGGTCGGCGGCGATGCCGTAGGCCGGCATGATGATCGCGCCGTTGGCGATGTAGAAGTTGGTGTACGAGGCGCAGAATAGCTCGGCATCCTGGTCGACGGCGGCGCTGGCCTCATACAGGTCGAGCAGTTCGAAGTGCCGGCCTTGGGCGTCGGTGGCCAGTTCCAGGGCACGGCGGTTTTGCCGCACGACTTCGGCGTACACCGAATGCGGGTCATGGGTAGCGTCGACCAGCAGCATGCCAGGGCGGGCGAAGGCGCATACACCGTCGACGTGGCCGTCGGTCATGTCGCCGGTGATGTATTGTGGGTCGCCCGGTAGCCAGATGGTCTTGCGGATGCCCAGATAGCGGGCGAAGCAGGCCTCGAATTCGGCCTTGCTCACGCCAGGGTTGCGGTTGGGGTTGAGCAGCACCGACTCGGTGGTGATCAGGGTGCCTTCGCCGTCCACATGAATCGCCCCGCCTTCGTTGCACAGCGCCGTGCTGAAACCATCCAGGCCCAGGTGGTCGAGGATGCGCCGGCCGAGGCTGCGGTCCTGGCCGTGCTGCGACTTGCTTCCCCAGGCGTTGAAGCGCCAGCTCAGGCCGGCCAGGCCATGTTGAGGATGGCAGACGAAGCTAGGGCCGCTGTCCCGACACCAGCTGTCGTCCACGGCCATTTCGATCAGTTCGATGTTGGCGCCGCAGAGGGCACGTGCGCTTTGCAAGGCCGAAGGGTCGACCACCATCTTCACCGGCTCGAAACGGGCGATGGCCGCCGCGACCCGGGCATAGTCCTGCTGTACGTCGGCCAGGCGCACGTGCCAGCCGCTTTCCCACAGGGCCTGGTTGTGTGGCCAGACCATCCAGGTGGCAGCGTGGCGGGCCCATTCGGCGGGCATGCGCCAGCCGCTGTCGAGGGACAGGTGCATAGAGAACTCCGATCAATTAAGGATTTTTATCAACGAAGCCCGCCGTCGCGGGTGTTGATGTCCATGCTATGGCTAGGCTTGGCCTGCGACAAACGATAGATTTAGCGCACATCTGATCAGCAAGGCTTATCAATCATGCTCAAGCACTGGCCGCCCCTGAATGCCCTACGCGGCTTCGAAGCCGCTGCGCGGCTGGGCAGCTTCCACAAGGCCGCCGAAGCGCTGAACCTGACCCAGTCGGCCATCAGCCAGCAGATTCGCAGCCTGGAAACCTACCTGGAGCAGCCGCTGTTCCACCGCAGTGGCCGCAGCGTGAGCCTGACCGACGCCGGGCACGACCTGCTCAGCACCACGCAGTCGCTGCTGCAGCACCTGGCGGTGGGCATTCGCCGGCTCGACCAGTACCGCAAGCCCAACCAGCTGGTGGTCAACACCAGCCCGGCCTTTGCCAGGCACTGGCTGTTGCCGCGGCTGGCCGACTTTCACCAGCGCTGCCGGGATGTCGACTTGTGGTTGTTCACCAGTTTCGAGGTGCCGGACATGGCGACCGAGACCATCGACCTGGCCATCCGCGACGACCTCAGTGTCCAGGCCGAGTGCAGCTTCAACGTGCTGTATCAGGACCAGCTGTACCCGGCCTGCCACCCAGCGTTGCTGCAAACGCCTATGTCGCGGCGCACCACCTTGCATGGCGAGCGCGAGATGGACTGGAGCCACTGGCAGCTGGAGGGGGGCGAGGATGTGGGGCAGCAGGGCAAGGGGCTGAACTTTTCTGACCCCGGGCTGCTGCTGGATGCTGCAAGCGAGGGGTTGGGGATAGCCCTTGTCAGCCAGTTGCTGGCACGGCGGGTGGTGGAGGAGGGGCGTTTGCAGGCGTTGTCGGCGCAGCGCGTGCGTGGGCCGGCGTGGGCTTGCCTGGTGCATCGGGATAGTCAGGATGATCCGCTGGCCCGGCAGTTCCTGGAATGGCTGAAAGAGGCTCTCTTGTCAGATTGATGTTGCCTGTACTGGCCCCTTCGCGGGTGAACCCGCTCCCACAGGTATTGCGCAGCCCTCAGGATTTGCGCCGTCCCTGTGGGAGCGGGTTCACCCGCGAAGAGGCCGGAACAGGCGAACCACCGTTTTGCATCCCCAAGATCACCCCGTAATATGTGTCGGATAACCTGCAGGGGTAGTCTCACCCTCTGATCAACCGGAATCGCCCATGGCGGCGCTTCCCCCGGCATAAACCTGACGAGGTACAGACATTGGCCATCATTCATCCTAAGGTCCGCGGTTTCATCTGCACCACGACTCACCCGAAGGGCTGCGAGCTCAACGTCCGTGACCAGATCGAAGCCACCCGCAAACTGGGCGTGCGCGAGGATGGCCCGAAGAAG
>NZ_OPYN01000217.1 GCF_900277125.1 Pseudomonas inefficax | reverse complement strand
ACAGGTGACCACCGAGAACCTGTTCGAGCTGACCGACTATGCCGGTTACAAGAAGCAGTTCCTCAACCTGTTCGGCTTCGAGCGCGCTGACGTCAACTACGACGAAGACGTGGCTACCGATGTGAAGTTCGACTGCGTCGAGCTGTAATCGCTGTTGGCCTGTACCGGCCCTTTCGCGGGTAAACCCGCTCCCACAGGGATCTCACCAAGCCTGAAGGCAGTGGGGACCTTGTGGGAGCGGGCAAGCCCGCGAAGAGGCCGGTACAGGCTATAAAAACTTTGCTAGCTTTGGCGCACAACAACAGGGAATGTGCCATGAGCAGCCTCACCCAACCCGCCACCGCCTTTCGCCACACCGCAGCCGACGGCTACAGCCTCGGCGGCTTCCGCTGGCGCCACGCCCGACCTGATCCCCAGCGCCCGCTGGTGATCATCAACGCTGCCACCTCGGTACGCTGTCGCTACTACTCGCGTTTCGCCGACTACCTGTTCGCCCAAGGCTGCGATGTGCTGACCTACGACTACCGTGGCATCGGCGAATCCCGCCCGGCCTCGCTGCGCGGCTTCCAGGCATCCTGGAGCGACTGGGGCCGGCTGGATTTCGAAGCCATACTTATGCACGCCGCAGAACATTTCCCCGGCCAGCCGGTGGACGTGGTGGGGCACAGTTTTGGTGGTTGCGCAGTGGGGCTGGCACCGTCAGCGAGCAAGATACGCCGGGTGGTGATGGTTGGCGCACAATTCGCCTACTGGCGCGATTACGCGGTTGGTCAGCGCTGGCGGCTATTCGGCAAGTGGCATGTGGTAATGCCGCTGCTCACCCGGGTGTTCGGTTATTTTCCCGGCAAGCGCCTGGGTTGGCTGGAGGACACGCCAGCCGGCGTGGTGCACGACTGGACCACCCGTACCCCGCGCTATGAGCATCGACCCAGCGGGCGCGTACTGGAGGCACTACCGTTCGCCCAGGTGCGGGCGGCGACGCTGGCCATCAGCCTGACCGATGACCCTTTTGGTACCGTGGCGGCGACCGAGCGTTTGCTGGGCTATCTGCAGGGCGCCGAACGTAAGCACCTGCGCATTGCGCCTGTGGATATCTCGGTCGATGAAATTGGCCACTTCGCGTTCTTCCATGACCGGTTTCGCGAGAGTTTGTGGCCGGTGGCGTTGCAGTGGTTGCGGCAGGGGGAATTGGCGGGTGAAGTACCGGGAACCATCATCAGCTGAGGTGGTTTCGAGATTTTGGGGCCGCTCTGCGGCCCTATCGCGACACAAGGCGGCTCCTACAAGGGAACCCGGTGTTCTGTAGGAGCGGCCTTGTGTCGCGATGGGCTGCAAAGCAGCCCGGGCTATCTCAAGCCTTGCGCGCAAGCGGCAGCTCGGCAAACTTGACGCCCGCCAGCCCATGCTCGATCAGCGCACGGATATTGCCATGGTCGCTGCCTTCGGGCGTGGCCACCACGTCACGGTAGTGCTCGCCGAAGGCCAGCAGCGCTTCCTGGTCGCTCAGCCCTTCCAGCAGCGCCAGGCCCAGGGTCTTGCACGAACCTTCGTTCTGCCCGGCCGCATTCGCCACGCCGCCGTTGTCGAAGGCCTGTGGCTGGTAGCTGTAG
>NZ_OPYN01000216.1 GCF_900277125.1 Pseudomonas inefficax | reverse complement strand
CTTGAGTATTAGCCGCAGCCGGCGGTTTCGTCCAGTGGTCCGGCGGCGGCGCCAGCCCAAGGGCCGCGCCTATACTGGAAGGAGCACCTCGTAGGGGAGCCTGTCGATGTTCGCGCTGATGCAAAGCACCCGGACCCAGTCGCTGCACTTGTTCACCGACCCGCCCACCGGCCTGAAGGCCGTGGTAGCGATCCACAGCGAGCAGTTGGGCCCGGCCATGGGCGGTTGCCGCTATCTGCCTTATGCCGATGATGAAAGCGCCATGATCGATGCCATTCGCCTGGCCCAGGGCATGAGCTACAAGGCGGCGCTGGCCGGCCTGCCACTGGGCGGCGGCAAGGCGGTAATCATGCGCAACCCGCATGTGGAAAACCGGGCCGCGCTGTTCGAGGCCTTTGGCCGCTTCATCGATACCTTGCAAGGGCGCTTCATCATCGCCGTGGACAGCGGCACTTCGACCCTGGACATGGACTGCATTGCTCAGACTACGCCGCATGTGACCAGCACCACGGCCTCGGGAGACCCCTCTGTGCATGCGGCGATGGGGGTTTTTGCCGGCATTCGTGCCACCACTTCGTTCCGCCTTGGCAGTGATGACCTGCAAGGGTTGCGAGTGGCGGTGCAAGGGCTGGGCAATGTCGGTTATGCGCTGGCGGAGCAACTGCATGCGGCAGGTGCAGACCTGCTGGTGAGCGATCTGGACCCTGGGCGGGTGCGGCTGGCGGTGGAGCAGTTCAATGCCCATCCGGTGACCAACGATGCGTTGATCAGCACCCCTTGCGACATCTTTGCTCCTTGCGGCGTGGGGCCGGTGTTGAACGGGCAGAGCGTGATGCAGTTGCGTTGCGCGGCTGTGGCGGGGGCGGCCAACAACCAGCTGACCACCTTGCAGGTAGCCGACCAGCTGGAGTCCCGCGGGATACTGTATGCGCCCGATTACGTGATCAATGCCGGTGGGTTGATCTACGTGGCGCTTACCTATCGGGGGGAAGACCTGGGCACCATCACTGCGCACCTGGCGCGAATACCTTCACGGCTGACCGAAGTGTTTGGCCATGCCCAGGCAGAGAAGCGCTCGCCGGCGCGGGTGGCGCAGATGCTGGCGGAGCGGTTGCTCTACGGCTGAGGGGCGATACCGGCTTTGCTGGCCTATTCGCGGGCACGCCCGCTCCCACAGGTACAACTCAGAATTCGATATCAGCGGTGGCCTTGTGGGAGCGGGCGAGCCCGCGAAGCAGGCGCCGCCGGCATCACTTGGCAGCGCCACCCTCGAGCAACTCGGCCAGCGCATCCGGCTGGCTCTTGAACGCCCGGGCGAACACATCGCGGTTCTTGGCCATGTAGATACCGGCTTCCTCGACCTGTTTCTCGCTCAGCGAGGGCACTGCCTTGTGCAGTACTTCGGCCAGGCGCTCGGCCAGTTCGAGCATCTTGTCGTGACGGTCTGCTTCGGCCTTATCCATGAACAAGCGCTCCGGGTCGCGGCTGCTGCGGTACACCACTTCGACGGCCATTCATCACCTCTATGCCTTTTGCTGGGTTTGTACTGTATCCATATACAGTAATGGCAATGTTGATCGGTTCGCAAGCAGAAATTGTAGCGTGGCGGGGAGGGCTTATTGCTTCATCGCCAACTCAGCATCATCCATCAGCGCCTTCGCCATCCGGGCCCTTTCGCGGGTGAACCCGCTCCCACAGGTACTGCATGTACCTCAAGGTCTGTGGAGATCCTGTGGGAGCGGGTTTACCCGCGAAGAGGCCAGCCAAGACAATACTCCTGCCACGCCTCAACGTGCCTTGCGGCAATCGGTCGCCTTCCAAGCCAGGGGCCTGGCCCTTTAACTGCATGGCACAAGCGTCACACCGGTGACGCATCATCCTTCAAGACGTATCGGGGAATGGAACATCGTGAACACCAAATGGGCAGAAAAGCTGCGCAAGGGCCTGCACGGCTCCGCCGACTCGCTGGGCAACCTGTGCGTCGAGGCATTCCATTACCTGGCACTGTTTGGCATTGGCGCGATCACCGCCTATGCGGCGGTGATAACCTTCATCGACATGCTCGGCAAGGGCGGGGTCAGTGTCGATGACATCCTGCTGCTGTTCATCTACCTGGAGCTGGGGGCAATGGTCGGGATCTACTTCAAGACCAACCACATGCCGATCCGCTTCCTGCTCTACGTGGCCATCACCGCGCTGACCCGCCTGCTGATCGGCGATGTCTCGCACCACAAGGCGCCGGACGCAGGGCTGCTGTACGTGTGCGGCGGCATCCTGTTGCTGGCGTTCTCGATCCTGGTGGTGCGCNACGCCTCCTACCGCTACCCCTCGACCAAGGCGCTGGACGCCAACGGCAAGGANGTGGAAGAGGGCAAGTAAGCCTCAGTTGGCGACGAAGTGGCGCGGCTCCTGGCAGGCATCGCGGGTGAGCGCGGCCAGCACCNGCATGGGGTTCTGGCTGTGCNCGATGGCCAGGCCCAGGCGAATGCTGTCGATCACCCGCTGCAGGCGCACCGGGTC
>NZ_OPYN01000215.1 GCF_900277125.1 Pseudomonas inefficax | reverse complement strand
CACGACTTGCAGCGCATCGACGCTGCCTTGCGCGCCTTGCCCGAGCGCACCCGGCAGATCTTCCTGCTCAACCGTATCCACGGCTGCAAGTACGGCGAGATCGCCAAGGCCATGCAACTGTCCCAGAGTGCTGTGGAAAAGCATATGATGCGCGCCCTCGAAGCGTGCAAGGCGAGTGTTGCCGAGCCCGCGACCACCCCACGCCGGCCAGGGAGTGCCCGTCGATGAGCCGTTTACCGCCGATCACCGAGGCGCAGTCCCGGGCCGCGTTGCAATGGCTCAGCCGTATCAACGAGCAGCCCGCGCAAGCCGAGGGCGCGGCGTTCAAGCGCTGGCTGCTGGCCGACCCTGGGCACCGTGAGGCCTACGCCCAGGCCCAGGCGCTGTGGCAGAACAGCGCCGCCCCGGCGGCGCGCCTGGCCGTTGAAGAACAGGCAAAGCTGCAACGTTACCTGGATGCGATGGCCAGGCCGCCGGCCGGGCGCCCCTGGCGGCAACGGGTCGCGGCGTTGGCGATGGCTGCCTGCCTGGTGCTGGCCGTGGGCGTTGCCGGTGGTTGGCACCCAGGCCTGTGGCTGCAGGACCTGCAGGCCGACTACAGGAGTGCTGATCAAGTTCGCCAGGTGACCTTGGCCGACCAGTCACAGGTGACGCTGGATGCAGGGAGCGCGATTGCAGTCGATTTTGTGCAGGGTGAGCGCCGTGTGCGGTTGTTGCATGGCGCGGCGTTCTTCCAGGTCACGCATACCGGTGCGCCGTTCCTGGTGGAAGCTGCCGGTGGCGAGGTGCGCGTGCTCGGCACCCAGTTCGAGGTGCGTGAGCGGGGCGAGGGCGCCCAGGTCACGGTGCGCAGCGGGCGGGTGGCGGTGAGCCCGGCACCGGGCGCCGCAGCGCGTGAACTGACGGCCAACCAGCAGGTGGCCTACGCTGCGGGCCTAGTTGCCGACACCCTGGCGGTGGACAGCGACAGCCGCCTGGCATGGCGCCAAGGCTGGCTGAATTACTATCAGGTGCCGCTGGCGCAGGTGATCGGGGACCTGGGGCGTTATTACCCGGGGCGCATCCTGCTGCTCGATGATGAGTTGGGGCAGCGCAAGGTCAGTGGCAGTTTCCCGGTGGCCGAGCCGTTGCTGGCGCTGGATTCGCTGGGCAAGGTGATGGGCTTTTCGCGGCAGACAGTGCTGGGGCGGTTCACTGTCATCAGGTAGTCGCCTGTGCCGGCCTTTTCGCGGGCTTGCCCGCTCCCACTGGTACTGCACCGGATTCGAAACTTGTGCAGTCCATGTGGGAGCGGGCAAGCCCGCGAAGAGGCCGGCACAGGCAAAATTATTTTCAGATAGCGGGTGAGGTAACAGAACGTGGCATCCGTGTAATGAGTGGAAGTGCGATTCATTCGCAGTCATATCCCTCTCACAGGTCAGCGTCCATGAAGTTCACCCTGCGTTGCGTCCCTCTCTGGCTCGGCCTTTGCGCGCTCCCGGCATTCACTGTTGCCCCCCTGGCCTGCGCCGCCGAGCAACAGCAGGCGTACACCTTCGCCCAGCCGGCGCAACCCTTGGCGCAGGCACTCGATGCCTTCAGCCGCACCACAGGCCAGAGCGTCGTCTACACCTTGGAACTTCCCGGCCAGCAGGCGCCGGCGCTGAACGGCAGGTTCAGTGCCGAACACGCCTTGCAACAGCTGTTGGGCACTACCGGGCTGGCCTGGCGCCGCGTCGATGCACGCACCTTCACCCTCGAAGCGGTGG
>NZ_OPYN01000214.1 GCF_900277125.1 Pseudomonas inefficax | reverse complement strand
CTTTGCAGCCCTTCGCGGGCACGCCCGCTCCCACAAGTATGGGCAGCGCCGCGGTCACTGTGGGAGCGGGCGTGCCCGCGAAGGGCCGCAAAGCGGCCCCAATATCACGAACAGAAAGCACTACGGTATTCGCCCGGTGTTGCACCGACCGCCTGGCGGAACAGGTTGCTGAAATGGCTGGCACTGGCAAACCCGCACGACAGGGCAATCTCCCCCAGCGGCATCACCCCCAACCGCAACAGCTGGCAGGCCCGATGCAGCCGCCGGGCCAGCAGATATTGATGCGGCGGCAGCCCGAAACTGGCGCGGAACATGCGCGCAAAGTGGTATTCGGACAGGTTGCAGCGCAAGGCCAGTTCACCCAGGGTGATGGGCTGGTCAAGGTGCGCTTCGATGTAGTCGACCATTTGCCGGCGCAGGCTCGGTGCCAGCCCGCCTTTCAGGCGCAGGCCCTGGCGCAGCCCGACCTGGTTGAATAGCGCATGGTCGACGATATCGTGCGCCAGGCTGCTGGCCAGCAAGCGTTCGCCTGGTTCGCCCCAGTCCAGGGTTATCAGCTGGCGAAAGCGCTTGGCCTGCTGCGGGTCATCGAGAAAGGTCGCTTCCTGCAGTTGCAGCTCACGCGGTTCTCGGTCGAGCAGGCGCACGCAACCCAGGGCAAATTGGGCCTCGCTGACATACAGGTGTGCCAGGCGGATCGCGCCATTGACCACCCAGTTCGATTCATGCCCGGCCGGCATCACGCACAGCTTGTCGGGTGCCCCTTTGTCGCCGGGGCGCTGGCGGCGAAAGGTGCCGGTGCCGTCGGCGATGTAGCACGACAGGGTGTGATGGCTCGGTGCCTGGTAATCGCGGGCATCGTCGCGGTTGCTCCACAACGCTGCCGCCAGCCCGTCGCCCAGGTGCGCGCTCAGCTCCAGCCGGGCATGGGGCGAGGCGTGCATGGCGTTGAACACTTGCAGCTGGGTAAGTGGGGTCATGGGCGGTTCCTCTTGCCAGCCATCCTACTGCGCCTTGGGCGGGCTTACAGCCACCAGCGGGACAAATGCGCAAGTTTGTGCAAGCGCAAAGTGTCGGGCAGGGCGAACACTGATTGCACTGGCGAGGGCTGCGCCCTCGATCGCCGGCAAGCCAGCTCCCACAGGTCAGTGCCCAGCTTGAGGTTGACGCTGTCCCTGTGGGAGCTGGCTTGCCGGCGATGGGCCGCACAGCGGCCCCGGGATGCATGGTCGATCGCCTGAGGAGCCCCACCGATGAACCTGTCACTCTACCTGCTCACCGTCCTGATCTGGGGCACCACCTGGATCGCCCTGAAACTCCAGTTGGGCGTGGTCGCCATTCCGGTCTCGATTGTCTACCGCTTCGCCCTGGCCGGGCTGATCCTGTTCGCCTTCCTGCTGCTCACCCGCCGCCTGCAGCCGATGAACCGGCGTGGCCACCAGATTTGCCTGGCCCAGGGCCTGTGCCTGTTCTGCGTCAACTTCATCTGCTTCCTCAGCGCCAGCCAGTGGATTGCCAGCGGCCTGATCGCCGTGGTGTTCTCCACCGCCACCCTGTGGAACGCGCTCAACGCGCGGATCTTCTTCGGCCAGAAGATCGCCAGCAATGTGCTTGGCGGTGGCGCCCTGGGGTTACTTGGCCTGGGCCTGCTGTTCTGGCCCGAGCTGTCCCACCACGCGGCCAGCCGCGAAACCCTGTACGGCCTCGGCCTGGCCTTGCTCGGCACGCTGTGCTTCTCTGCCGGCAACATGCTGTCGAGCATGCAGCAGAAGGCCGGGCTCAAACCCATGACCACCAATGCCTGGGGCATGGTCTACGGGGCGGTGATGCTGGCGGTGTTCTGCGTGGTCAGCGGCGTGCCATTCAGCATGGAGTGGAACGTGCGGTACATCGGCTCGTTGCTGTACCTGGTGGTGCCGGGCTCGGTGATCGCCTTTACCGCCTACCTGACCCTGGTCGGGCGCATGGGGCCGGAGCGGGCGGCGTACTGCACGGTGCTGTTCCCGTTGGTGGCGCTGAATGTGTCGGCGGTGGCCGAGGGATATCAGTGGACGGCGCCGGCCTTGTTGGGGCTGGTGGCGGTGATGGCGGGGAATGTGCTGGTGTTTCGCAAGCCCAAGGCCAGGATGTCTGAGGGTGTTGTGGTGGTCAAGTAGGTGATGGGTTGTCTGCACCGGCCTCTTCGCGGGTAAACCCGCTCCCACAGATACCCCACAGACCTCAGAGCCTGTGCAATACCTGTGGGAGCGGGTTTACCCGCGAAAGGGCCGGTGCAGGCAGTAGAGGGCTATCAGCCCTTCCACACCTGCGGGTTCACCAGGTCCCGCGGCCGCTCACCCAGCAGCGCCGCGCGCAGGTTGTCGATTGCCCGGTTGGCCATGGCCTCGCGGGTTTCGGCAGTGGCCGAGCCAACGTGCGGCAAGGTCAGGGCATTGGGCAGCTTGAACAGCGGCGAGTCGCTCAGCGGCTCTTTCTCGTACACATCCAGGCCCGCACCGCGAAGGGTACCGCTCTGCAGTGCCTCGATCAGCGCCGCCTCGTCCACCACCGGCCCGCGGGCGATATTGATCAGGAACGCGCTCGGTTTCATCAATTGCAACTCACGCGCACCGATCAGCTTGCGGGTGGCATCGGACAACGGCACCACGATGCAGACAAAGTCGGCTTCGGCCAGCAGTTGCTCCAGGCTGCGGAACTGCGCCCCCAGCTCTTGCTCCAGCGCGGTCTTGTGGCTGTTGCCGGAATAGATCACCTGCATGTTGAAGCCGAACCGGCCGCGGCGGGCAATGGCGGCACCGATGTTGCCCATGCCGACGATGCCCAGGGTCTTGCCGTGCACATCGCTGCCGAAGTGCGCCGGGCCTACGGTAGCTTGCCAGTTGCCGGCCTTGGTCCAGGCATCCAGCTCGGCGGTGCGGCGGGCGCAGCCCATGATCAGCGAGAAGCCCAGGTCGGCGGTGCTTTCGGTCAGCACGTCGGGGGTGNTGG
>NZ_OPYN01000213.1 GCF_900277125.1 Pseudomonas inefficax | reverse complement strand
CGTGGGCAGGAAAATCGTTACGGCACTATGAGCGATTCGTCGTAGCAGAAGTTCCGGGGTGGGTTCGGCGCGGATGAAAGATTTCTAAATATTTTTTCAGTGGCGGACAATTTCAATCTGATAGCACACGGGTGTTTTGCCCCTATATATAAAGGGCGAAACTGTTGCGAGATATTTTTGTGCCAGCATCGAAAAATATTTTGAAAAATTCGTCAAAAAAGCTACGAACGGTCTTATGGCGTTTGGCTATAAGTCACCACCTGGCGATTTTTTGGCGCCGGATTCGTGGCGTGATGGCTATTTGAGTCTTGCCCCGTTCTGGGGCCAACGCGACGACACATGCAGAAATATACCAAGACCACAAGAAAGCTAAGGCTTTGCCGTGGCCTGCCGTTACCCCACCTGGGCGCTCTATGGAGCTGTCCATGAACGAAGGAGCGTCTTGGGCAGCCTTGGGACCCTAGGTCACCAGGGGCGTCTCATCCATAAACCACATGGAAGAGATGAGAGAAAGCCAAAAATGAAGAAGAAATCGCAGGTCCTGTTGGCCAGTGTTTCGTTGCTGATGGCTGGCATGGTCCAGGCGGGGCCGAAGGTAGACGTAACCGTCAAAAACCAGGGAGCCGAGACAATGGTTCTCAAGCTGGTGACCTCGAACGAATCCAGCACCTATCAGATCGCTGTTCCTCGCCCTGCACAGGAGATGGCCCCCGGCACAGTGAGTACTTTCGGCGTTCAACGTGTTGTCAGCCCGGATGTAAACGCGGCGATGGTGCGATACACGATGGGACGTAAAACCTGTGCTTTCGGTACCACGTTTCAGATGCGTCTGATGCCTGGCGGTATCAAAAAACCCGAATGGACAAAAACAGCCACTCCAAGTGGCGGCGCGACCTGTACGGCCAATATTACCGGCACCTCCGCTGATAATTCATGGCGTGTCGAGTTCACCATGAAATAAGCATTTCAACTAGAAAGGGTAGCTGCTTCGTCGCGAATTTGCGGCGAAGCGCTGCTGATCAAGTATTAGGTTTGCTTACGATAGGTGGGGCTTACATGGAAATAAGATATGTAGGGGGAGCTTTGCGTAGTGCGCAAGATTTCGGTGCGCGGGAGCGTTCGACCGCGATTGAGCGCATGGCAGAGCTGGAAACTCCCAAAGAAGTGATTGACGAACAGATTTCCTCGCTGGCGAAGGCCTTGAGTGCAGCGGCAGAGCGTGCCGAGTTGCGAGATAGCCAGTTGTCAAGAAGCGATCTGGCAGTGTTGGCGGCTAAAATAAGCGAGCGGCTTTTTGGCTTGGGCTATGAGTTCGCCAAGGTCGCTCATGATGCTGAAACCCCCGACACAGAAGACCCTGAATGGCTTGCCAGGGCTAAACAAGCTACTGATTTTGTTAATGGCAGAGCGGGTAATCCGTTTGCCCAGCTGACTCAGGAGCAGTTGAGCCTTATCGCTTACGATGAGGGCGGAGTTTTTACAGTCAATGAGCGTAAGGCCGCAGCGATGGAAACGAGCAGGCGTTACTGTGAATGGTCCGTATATATCTGCAGCAAGATCAGTGCAGAGCAGCAGACTAGCGGTAGTAGTGCGCAGGGTCTCCAGGAGATCTTGTCTTACTATCGATCTTTGCCAGCGATCGAGGAAGCCCGGTTCGGTAATTATGAGGTCATGATAACGACGCAGTTGAATTCATCGGAGATCGAATGGCCTGAGTTTAACGTTTCGCTGATCGATATGATTGCCACTGAATGGGGGGCTGATCAGGATCGTTTGACAGATAATTTGGAGGTGGGTAATGAGCCATCTTCGTCTTGAATCAGTAAAACGTTCGATTGACGGCCGGATAGTTCTCGATGATGTATCTCTGTCATTTGTTGAAGGCCAGTCATGCGCCATTATTGGCTCCTCTGGCTCAGGCAAAAGTACGCTGCTCAACCTGATCGGCCTGCTCGACCAGCCGTGTCGGGGGCGTCTGATACTGGACGGTTGTGACATGACGCAGGCAAATGCTGACCAACGCGCCATCGCCCGCAATCGCTCGCTGGGCTTCGTGTTCCAGAGCTTTAACCTGCTGCCACGCCTGTCCGTTCTGGACAATGTCGCGCTGCCGCTAACTTACCGGGGTATCCGCCTGGCCTCGGCACGGCAGGCCGCGAAGGCTCACCTGGAAAAAGTCCGCCTGGCCCATCGTGCCTTGAACCGGCCCGCTGATCTGTCCGGCGGCCAGCGCCAGCGTGTTGCGATCGCTCGGGCGTTGGTTACCGGGCCGCGAATACTGCTTGCCGATGAGCCAACGGGAAACCTGGATGGCGATACGGCGCAAGACATCATGGGGCTGCTATCGAGCCTGAACCGCGAGCAAGGGCGAAGAGGGCGTTCCAGGCTCACTCGGCAGGGTGATCGCGCAGGAACACCAGGTGGTCCGGCTTCGACTGCTCGGCACTGTAGTAGTACCCCTGCACATCGAACTGCTTGAGTTGTTCCGGCTCGCTGATGCGCTGCTGGATCACGAAGCGGCTCATCATCCCCCGTGCCTTCTTGGCGTAGAAACTGATGATCTTGTACTGGCCGTTCTTCAAGTCCTTGAAATCGACGTTGATCACCCGAGCCTTCAATACGCTGCGTTTTACCGCGCTGAAATACTCGTTGCTGGCCAGGTTCAGCAGCACATCATCACCTTGTTCGGCCAGGGCCTGGTTCAGCCATTCGCTTATGCGCGTGCCCCAGAAGGCGTACAGGTCCTTGCCGCGGGCGTTGGCCAGCTTGGTGCCCATTTCCAGGCGGTAGGGTTGCATCAGGTCGAGCGGGCGCAGCAGGCCGTACAGGCCCGAAAGCATGCGCAAGTGCTGCTGGGCGTAGCTGAAGTCATCCTCGCTCAAGCTCTCGGCGTCGAGGCCGGTGTACACGTCACCCTTGAACGCCAGCAGCGCCTGCTTGGCATTGGCCGGGGTGAAGTCCGGGGTCCAGCTGCCGAAGCGCGCGGCATTCAGGCCGGCGAGCTTGTCGGACAGATGCATCAGTTCGCTGATCTGCGCCGGCGACAGGTCGCGCAGCTGCTGAATCAGCTCCTGAGAGTCGTCCAGGTACTGGGGCAGGGTGAAACGCTCGGTCACAGGCTTGGTGTCGTAGTCGAGGGTCTTGGCGGGTGAAATCACCGTCAGCATCGGGTCGGCTCCTGGCATCGTTGGCCGGGAATTCTACGGGCTGGACAGTGCAACTCCAAACTATGGCGACGATAGTCACAGACCATGGCCGATGCAGAGGCTATAGTGCGCGTTTCGCCGTTGCGGAGCCTTCAACCGTGCGTATTGCCTCTGCCTTGCTGGCCGCTCTGCTGAGCCTGGCCGCGCAAGCCGCCCCTTCACCCCAGCCGAGCCTGGACCGCAGCCTGTGGCCTGAACAGCTGGACAGCCCGGCGTTGTTCGATGTGGCCTCGCGGGCCGAGATCCTCTCGTTTGCCCAGGTGCTGCACGAAAGCGAACTGCTGGACGACGCGGCGCTAGCGTCACGTTTGGGGCTACGGCAGGTCAACCTGCAGAAGGTGCGCCAGGTGCGGGCGCGCATGTGGCAGCGTTTGTGGGAAGGGTATCAACAGGCGCAGCGCAGTTGCGAGCAGGATGCGTCGTTCTGCTATCCGGTCACGTCGATGGCGGAATTGCGTACGCAGGCAGCGACGTTCGCCGCTGATGTCGGCACGTTCTACACGGGGTGGATCGAGCCTAGCCATCAGTTCCATGTCCGTTATCTGGACGACCAACTGCGCAAGGCTGCATTGCTGCCACAGACCAGCAGCGAGGTGGAGCGGTTGTCCCCGGGCGAGCGCAATGGGGATGAACTGAACGACCGCATGTTCCTGCTGACCTTCGTCGGCGGCCCCGGGCCGGATGGCGGCAGTACCGACCTGCTGGCTGATTACCTGCGTCGGCAAAAGCTTGAAGGTACGTTCTTCGTGCTCGGCAACCGTCTGCAGCAACGGCGCGACGCCGGGGCGGCAGATGCCTTGCGCCAGCTCTATGGCGGGCAGTGCGTGGGGATCCAGGGTTGGGAGTACCGCTCCCATGCGCAGTGGACCGGCTGGCAGGACTCGTTGCGGCGCAGCCAGGCGCGGGTGCAGGCCGACCTGCCGGAGCAGTATGTACCGTTGTTCCGCCCGCCTTACGGGCAGCGCCGGGCCGATGGCGAGGCGTTCATGGCCAGCCAGCAGTTGCAGGTGTCGTTGTGGGACATCGATGCCCAGGATGATGGTGCATTAAGTGCAGAAGCCTCTGCGCAGCGGGTGCTGACCTTGATGCTGCTGTGGCGCAAGGGGGTGATCCAGTTCCATGACAGCCTGCCCAAGGCGCAGCCAGCGGTGGAGTGGTTGTTGCGCAATACGGCGCAGAGCGGGATTGGTTGGGAAGATTGCCAAGCTTATGGCTTGAGGGGGTAGGGGCCGCTTTGCGGCCCATCGCGACACAAGGCCGCTCCTACAAGGTTACGCGATGCCTGTAGGAGCGGCCTTGTGTCGCGATCGGGGTGCGAAGCGCCCCCCGCCAATGCCAGCCTGAATTTTTACTG
>NZ_OPYN01000212.1 GCF_900277125.1 Pseudomonas inefficax | reverse complement strand
GTGGATTCCATGCCGGAAACCGCCGACAACGTGGCCGACGATTACCAGGTTTCGAGTGCTGACCAGGACGCCTTCGCCCTGCGCAGCCAGCAGAAGGCAGCTGCTGCCCAGGCCGCCGGCTTCTTCGCCGAAGAGATCGTGCCGGTGCGTATCGCGCACAAGAAGGGCGAGACCATCGTCGAGCGTGACGAGCACCTGCGCCCGGAAACCACGCTGGAAGCCCTGACCAAGCTCAAGCCGGTCAACGGCCCGGACAAGACCGTCACCGCCGGCAACGCCTCGGGCGTGAACGACGGAGCTGCGGCGTTGATCCTGGCCTCGGCCGAGGCGGTGAAGAAACACGGCCTGACCCCACGTGCCCGGGTACTGGGCATGGCCAGTGCCGGCGTTGCGCCGCGGGTGATGGGTATTGGCCCGGTGCCGGCGGTGCGCAAGCTCACCGAGCGCCTGGGTGTGGCGGTGAATGATTTCGATGTGATCGAGCTCAACGAAGCCTTTGCCAGCCAGGGGTTGGCGGTGCTGCGTGAGCTGGGTGTTGCCGATGATGCACCGCAGGTGAACCCCAACGGCGGCGCCATCGCCCTGGGTCACCCGTTGGGCATGAGCGGTGCGCGCCTGGTGCTGACTGCGCTTCACCAGCTGGAGAAGAGCGGTGGGCGTAAAGGCCTGGCGACCATGTGTGTAGGGGTTGGCCAAGGTTTGGCATTGGCCATCGAGCGGGTTTGACCTGTACTGGCCTCTTCGCGGGTAAACCCGCTCCCACAGGGAACCACGCATTCCCTGTGGGAGCGGGTTTACCCGCGAAGAGGCCGGCACATGCGTCTCAAAGCCAATTGCCAGGCAAATAGCGGAACGAGGGTGTTACCAGGTGTGTCTAGAATTACCTGCGACCCTCCAGGAGTAAACTCACCATGACCTCAGCCTATTACACCGGCGAAGAACGCAGCAAACGCATCTTCGCTATCGTTGGTGCCTCTTCAGGCAACCTGGTGGAATGGTTCGACTTCTACGTCTATGCCTTCTGCGCGATCTATTTTGCCCCGGCGTTCTTCCCCTCCGATGACCCGACCGTGCAGTTGTTGAATACCGCGGGCGTGTTTGCTGCGGGCTTTCTGATGCGACCCATCGGTGGCTGGATCTTCGGCCGCCTCGCTGACCGCCATGGTCGCAAGAATTCCCTGATGATCTCGGTGCTGATGATGTGCTTCGGCTCCCTGATGATCGCTTGCCTGCCCACCTATGCCAGCATCGGCACCTGGGCCCCGGCGCTGCTGTTGCTGGCCCGGCTGATCCAGGGCCTGTCGGTAGGCGGCGAGTACGGCACCACTGCCACCT
>NZ_OPYN01000211.1 GCF_900277125.1 Pseudomonas inefficax | reverse complement strand
CCCGATGGGAAGCGGCGGAGAAGTCCTAATAAAACTACTTGAAGGCGATGGCGTGGACCATGTCTTCGGCATTCCTGGCGTGCATACCGTGGAGCTCTACCGCGGCCTGGCGGGCTCCTCGATCCGCCATGTCACCCCGCGCCACGAGCAGGGTGCCGGGTTCATGGCCGACGGTTATGCGCGCACCCGCGGCAAACCGGGGGTGTGCTTCATCATCACCGGCCCGGGCATGACCAACATCACCACTGCCATGGGCCAGGCCTATGCCGACTCGATCCCGATGCTGGTGATTTCCAGCGTGCAGTCGCGCGACCAGCTAGGCGGTGGTCGCGGCAAGCTGCATGAATTACCCAACCAGGCCGCGCTGGTGTCGGGTGTGGCGGCTTTTTCCCACACCCTGATGAGTGCCGATGACCTGCCGCAGGTGCTGGCCCGGGCATTCGCCGTGTTCGAAGGAGGCCGACCGCGCCCGGTGCATATCGAGATCCCGCTCGATGTGCTGGTCGAGCCGGCCGATCACCTGTTGCCGGGGCGCGTGGTGCGCAGTAGCCGGGCGGGGGCAGCGCCGCAGGCCGTGGCGCAGATGGCCGAGCGCCTGGCCAATGCAAGGCGGCCATTGATCCTGGCCGGGGGCGGCGCATTGGCCGCGGGCGCTGCGCTGGCGCGCCTGGCCGACCACCTGCAGGCGCCGGTGGCGCTGACCATCAATGCCAAGGGTCTGCTGCCGGCCAGCCACCCGCTGCAGATTGGCTCGACCCAGTCTTTGCCAGCCACGCGGGCGCTGGTGGCCGAGGCCGATGTGGTGCTGGCGATCGGCACCGAACTGGCCGAAACCGACTATGACATTACCTTCAAAGGTGGTTTCGAGATCCCTGGCAACCTGTTGCGCATCGACATCGACCCAGACCAGACCGTGCGCAATTACCTGCCAACGCTGTCGCTGGTGGCCGATGCCGAACTGGCCGCCGAGGCGCTGCTCGGCGCCTTGCAGCCACTGCCGCAACCCGTGCGTGAAAGCACATGGGGGGCAGCGCGGGTTGCCAGATTGCGCCAGGCACTGGCGGCGGGTTGGGACCAGCCGACCCTGAGCCAGACGCGTTTGTTGAACGCGATTCTCGAGCGCCTGCCCAATGCCATTCTGGTGGGCGATTCGACCCAGCCGGTGTACACCGGCAACCTGACTCTGGACATGGACCAGCCACGCCGTTGGTTCAATGCCTCGACCGGCTATGGCACCTTGGGTTACGCATTGCCAGCTGCCATGGGGGCCTGGCTGGGCAGCGCGGAACAGGTCGACGAGCGTGCCCCAGCGGTGTGCCTGATTGGTGATGGCGGTTTGCAGTTCACCTTGCCGGAGCTGGCCAGCGCGGTGGAAGCGCAGGTGCCGCTGATCGTGCTGTTGTGGAACAACCAGGGGTATGAGGAAATCAAGAAGTACATGGTCAACCGAGCGATCGAGCCGGTCGGGGTGGATATCCATACGCCGGACTTCATCGGTGTGGCGCGGGCCCTGGGCGCTGCGGCGGAGCAGGTGGCGGATGTGGCGCAGCTGCAGGTGGCGTTGGGGCAGGCAGTGGAGCGTAAGGGGCCGACCTTGATCCAGATTGACCAGAATCAGTGGCAGGGGGCTGTGTTGGGTTGAAGTGAAGCTATCGTCTGTACCGGCCCTTTCGCGGGCTTGCCCGCTCCCACAGGTACTGCACAGTTTTCAGTATCTGTGCAAAACCTGTGGGAGCGGGTTTACCCGCGAAGAGGCCGGCACAGGCAAAGCCAAACTCAGCCAGCAGTCGCCCGCAACCTGGCCACATCACGAATCGGCGGCGCGCCATACAGCCGGCTGTATTCACGGCTGAACTGTGACGGGCTCTCATACCCCACCCGGTAGGCTGCCACCGCTGCCTCGATCCCGTCATTGAGCATCAACCGCCGCGCCTCCTGCAGGCGCAGTTGCTTCTGGTACTGCAACGGGCTCATCGACGTC
>NZ_OPYN01000210.1 GCF_900277125.1 Pseudomonas inefficax | reverse complement strand
CAGCATAGCCTTGTGCCTGGGTGACCAGAATGATGGCGACCGGTTTGCCCGCCAGTGTCGCCCGGTAAGCGGCCAGGATCCGGCTGTTTGGCCGCTGTGCGGCGGGCCTGGGCAGGGGGCTGTCCAGCGGCTGGTTGTCGTAACTGCCTTCTGGCAGTACCGCCAGCCGCTGCCTGCTGTTCAATTGTTTTTCTGCGTCGGCGACGGCCGCGCTGGTCCAGTGGCGCAAGGCAAGGGTGGCCGACAATGCCAGTGCCCCAGTCAGTAGCAGCACGCCCATGTCACGTATCAGGCGCTTCATCGGGCGACCCGCTGGCGCTGCAAGGCCAGGCGTTCCAGGCTCGGCGCCGTGAGGTTCATCAGCAGGATGGCGAACGCCGTGCCGTCCGGGTAGCTACCCCAGGTGCGGATCAGGTATATCAGCAGGCCTGCCCCCAGGCCGAACCCCAGCTTCGCCCACTCCTGCCGGGGCCCGGTCACCGGTTCGGTGGCAATGAAGAACGCCGCCATCATGGTCGAGCCGGAGAACAGGTGCAGCAGGGGGGAGCCGTTGGAGTCCGAACCCGAGCCATTCCAGCCCAGCAGGCTGAACAGGAACAACCCTGCCAGCAGGCCTGCCGGCGCATGCCAGCTGATCACCTTGCGTTGCAGCAGGAACAGGCCGCCCAGCAGAAATGCCAGGTTGACCCATTCGCTGCCCCGCCCTCCGATGCTGCCGAAGCCCGGGTGGCTGGCGAACAGCTCATCGATGGTCAGGCTGCGGTTGTGACGCAGGCCGTCGAGCAGTGTCGGCCGGGCCCAGGCATCGATCTGATCGCTGCCGATGAATACCTGTTGCAGGCTGTCGAGCAGGCCAGGTGCTGGCCCTGGCCAATGGTTCATCTGCAACGGGAAGCTCAGCAGCACGAAGGCGTAGCCGACCATGGCCGGGTTGAACAGGTTGCGCCCGACCCCACCAAAGGCCTGCTTGCCGATGCCGATGGCAACGCTGGTAGCGATCACCGGCAACCACCATGGCGTCAGGGGGGGGAGGGCGGCGGCCAGCAGCACGGCAGTGACCAGCGCGCTGCCATCATTCAGCGCCGTGCTCCACTGTTGTGCTCGCAATGTGAGTACCAACCCCTCGCACAGCAGCGCGGCACTGGCGCAAAGCAACAGGTTCAGCAGCAAACTCCAGCCATGCAGCCAGAACAGCGCCAGCAGGCCAGGTACGCAAGCCAGCAACACCAGGCCCATGCTGGTGCGGAGCCGCGGGTCGGGCTTGGCAGTCATTGGGCGAACAGCCCGTTGAAGCCTGAAAACGCCATGGCCATCACCCCGGCACCGAGCAGTTCGATGGGCAGGCCGCGCATTGCCCCGGGGGCTGCGGCATGAGCGCTGCGCTGGCGNAGGTCGGCGAACAACACTAGCGCCAGCCAGAAGCCGCTGCCGGCCAGCAGGCCTTGCAGCAGGGTAGCTAGCCATGTGCTGTCGTCA
>NZ_OPYN01000209.1 GCF_900277125.1 Pseudomonas inefficax | reverse complement strand
AGCTGATCGATGCCTATGGCCAGTCCACCCGCGGCCATTGGCCAGAAAAGGTTGCCAATGACGAGCAGCTCAAGGCGGCCGATGCGCGCGAGCAGCAACAGCTCAAAGGCTGGCTGGCAGAGCGCGACAAACAGCAGCTGGACGCATACGGTGGCCTGCTGGCCGGCCCGGCGTTCGAGGCCAAAGGCTTCTTCCGCACCGAAAAGCGTGACGGCCGCTGGTACCTGGTAACGCCCGAGGGGCATCCGTTCTATTCCCTGGGGGTGAATGCCGTGGCTGCGGATGGCGGGCGTACCTACGTTGCCGGGCGTGAAGGGATGTTCAAGGTGTTGCCGGGCGAGGGTGATGCACTGGCCGCATTCTATGGCGACGGCAACAACGACGACGGCAACCCCTCGTCGCAAGGGCGCAACTTCAAACAGGGGCGCTGGTTCGATTTCTATGCCGCCAACCTGCAGCGCACCCATGGCAAATCTTGCCCGCCCGCGGTAGAAGGGCAGCCGGCCAGTTGCCCGCCGGTGGCGCTGGATAGCGCCCGCTGGCAGGCGCATGCGCTCGACCGCCTGCAGGCCTGGGGTTTCAACACGGTCGGCAACTGGAGCGAGCCGGTTCTGGGCCAAGCCAGGCGCATGCCGTACACCTTGCCGCTATCGATCGTGGGGGATTACGCCAGCATCAGCACCGGCATGGACTGGTGGGGCCGCATGCCCGATCCGTTCGATCCGCGTTTTGCCATGGCCACCGAGCGCGCCGTGGCCATCGCCGCCCGCGATCACCGCGACGACCCCTGGCTGATCGGTTATTTCGCCGACAACGAACTGGCCTGGGCCGCCCCAGGTAACGACCCGAAGGCGCGTTATGGCCTTGCCTACGGTACCTTGCGCCTGACCACCGATTTACCGGCCAAGCGCGCCTTCCTCAAGCAGTTGCGTGACAATTACCGCAACCAGGAAGGGCTGTCCAAGGCCTGGGGGATCGAGCTGGCGGCCTGGGAACTGATGGAAGACCCGGGCTTCGAGGCACCGTTGCCCAACCCGGAGCACCCGGAAATCGAGCGTGACTACCAGCACTTCCAGCAGGGGTTCGCCGCACCCTACTTCGAAACCATTGCCGACTCGTTGAAGTGGCATGCGCCCCATCACTTGCTGCTGGGCGGCCGCTTTGCCGGCAGCACGCCGGAGGCGGTCAAGGCCTGCGCCGAGTTCTGCGATGTGCTCAGCTTCAACTTCTATACCCTCAAGCCGCAGGACGGCTACGACTTCGCCCGCCTGGCCGAACTGGACAAGCCGGTGTTGGTGTCCGAGTTCCAGTTCGGCTCGCGCGATCGCGGGCCGTTCTGGCCGGGGCCGCTGGAAGTGGCGCGGGAAGAAGACCGTGGCCCGGCTTACGGCAACTTCCTCAAGGCGGCCCTGGCAGAGCCGATGATCGTTGGCGCGCATTGGTTTCAGTACCTCGACCAGCCGGCCAGCGGCCGCCTGCTCGACGGCGAGAACGGCCACCTCGGGTTGGTGGCGATTACCGATATGCCATACCCGGGGTTTGTCGATGCCGTGCGCAAGAGCAACCTGCAGGTCATGGGCCAGTTGCGCACCCAATTGGAAAAGCCAGCGCCCTAGCCCAGGCTGACGCGGTCTGTTGTTATGTGGGAGCGGGCGTGCCCGCGAACACCGGCGTAGCCGGTGCCAGCCACCGCGTTGAATTCTTCGCGGGCACGCCCGCTCCCACAAGGGGATGCGCTTTGCCAGAGGCGCATACCATTCATCGCGACCACTTGGCCCAAGCCAGTTTGCAAAACTCGCAAGTACTGAAACAATGCACACCATTTTCGGAATTGGTCGTACGGAGAACAGCGGGTGCAGATCCAGGGTCACTATGAGCTGAAGTTCGAAGCAGTGCGCGAAGCCTTCGCCGCGCTGTTCGATGATCCCCAGGAGCGTGGCGCCGCGCTGTGCATCCAGGTTGGTGGCGAAACCGTGGTCGACCTGTGGGCCGGTAGTGCCGACAAGGACGGCCAGCAGGCCTGGCACAGCGACACCATCGCCAACCTGTTCTCCTGCACCAA
>NZ_OPYN01000208.1 GCF_900277125.1 Pseudomonas inefficax | reverse complement strand
AACTTGCACCCATCGGACAACGGCAAACGAATGGGGAGGCCAGCATGTTCTTCGACAACGTGGTTATCGCCGGAGTGGTAACGGTCGGGTTGATGGTCGTCTTCTTTGCCGGTCTGGGCATTTTCATCTGGAAGGACTCGAACAAGCGCAAGCCGCGCTGACCTTCCGGGTACACGAGCACGCAAGGCATTTAGGGCGACTTCGGTCGCCCATTTTTTTGCCTGCAATTTTTGTGTTGCCTGTGCCGGCCTTTTCGCGGGTAAACCCGCTCCCACAGGGACCGCTCATAGTCCGAATCCGACGAGGTCCTTTGTGGGAGCGGGTTTACCCGCGAAGAGGCCGGTACAGGTGAAATCGACCTCTCAGTAAAGATGATTAGCTAGCTAATTAATCCTTTCCGCCTTATCCTTCCCATCATTGTCTATCTTTCTACAAGACCATCCCCGCAAGGTCCGCCTCGTGCCCATCACTCTCCAGGCCCTGTTCGCCCCCAGCAGCCTCGCACTCAAGTTCGCCATCAAGACCCTGCTCGGTGGCGGCCTGGCGCTGTGGCTGGCGATGCGCTGGGGCCTGGAGCAACCGTCCTGGGCATTGATGACCGCTTTCATCGTCGCCCAGCCTTTATCGGGCATGGTGGTGCAAAAGGGCTTGGCGCGGCTGGCGGGCACTCTTGTCGGCACGATTGTGTCGGTGCTGTTCATCGGCCTGTTCGCCCAGACCCCCGGCCTGTTCCTGCTCACCTTGGCTCTGTGGCTGGCCCTGTGCACCGCAGCCTCCACTCAGCTGCGCAGCGCCTGGGCCTATGCCTTCGTGCTGGCAGGCTACACCGCGGCGATCATCGCCCTGCCGGCCATCGACCACCCATTGCAGGTGTTCGACCAGGCCGTGGCGCGCTGCACCGAGATCTGCCTGGGTATCTTCTGTGCCACCGTCAGCAGTGCCTTGCTCTGGCCCATGCGGGTAGAGCAGCAACTGGGCGGGCAGGCCCGCCAGGCCTGGCAGAACGGCCTGCAGGCCGCCAGTGCCATGCTGGGCGGTGAAGACGAGGCGCGCAAAGGCTTGCTGGAGAGCCTGGGGCGTATCGTTGCCATCGACAGCCAGCGCGAACACGCCTGGTTCGAAGGCAACCGCGGGCGCCAGCGTGCTCGTGCCATTCGCGGCCTGAGCCAGAAACTGATGGTGCTGCTGCGCATTTCCCGGTCGGTGCGCCGACAGTGGCGGCAACTGGATGAGCGCGAGGCCCAACGCCTGGCGCCCTGGCTGGAGGAGGTGCGCGCACTGCTGGGCAAGCCCGACCAGCCGGGCCTGTTGGTGCTGCGCCAGCGCATCTGGGATGCCGCCCACGATGAGCAGATCAGCCCAGCGGAGCACTTCTGCCTTGCGCGAATGGCGCTGCTACTGGATTACGCGATGGCTGCCAGCCAGGCGCTTGAGGATGTAGAGGCGGGCAGGGCGCCCAAGGATGTGTCCCAAGGCCTGGCTGCGCACCGCGACTGGTCGCTGGCCTTGCTGTTCGGCTCACGCAGTGCGCTGGCCTTTCTGGTAATGAGCGGCTTCTGGCTGGCCACCGCCTGGCCTTCGGCGCCGGGTGGCCTGGTGCTGACCTGCGTGGTCTGCAGCCTGTTCGCCAGCCGCGAGAACGGTG
>NZ_OPYN01000207.1 GCF_900277125.1 Pseudomonas inefficax | reverse complement strand
TGCGTTGTCCCATGCTCAAGCAGCTCGGACTGGAAGCGCTGGCTGGTGTATTGGCAGCCTTGATCCGAGTGAAACATCAAGCCTGCATGCTTGCCCCTGACCCCTACCGCCATCCTCAGCGCCTTGCTAACCAAGTTGGCGTCGTTGATCAGGGAAAACGCCCAGCCAACGATCCGACGCGCGAACAAATCAATCACTACTGCTAGGTGATACCAGCGCTTCCCGACCATCAAACTGGTCACATCACCGCACCAGACCTGGTTAATTGCTGTTGGCTCAAAGTTACGCGCGAGCAGATTCTTGGCCACAAACGCTTCAACGCCTTTGGAGCGATTTCGATGCGGACGGCGTTGCTTGCTGTCCAGATTTGCCTCCTCCATGAGTTTTCCGGCCAGATACCTCCCCACCTTGAGCTGCTGGGCCTTCAGGTGCTCAGAGATCATTCTCGCACCCGCGCTTCCCCTGCTTTCGCCGTGCAGTTGAATGACTTTTTCTCTGAGTTCGTCACGCTTGGTATTCGGCACTGAACGGCGGCGAAGCCAGTCATAAAACGCGCTACGGGACACGCTCAGCGCACTGCAAAGGAGGCTGGTCGGATACGAACCTGACTCTCTCAGTTCCTCGATCAGGAAAAACGATCGGGATCCGACATCAAGAGAGCCGTAGCCTTTTTTAAGATTTCAGCCTCGGTCTCCAGGCGCTTGATCTTGGCTCGCAGTTGCTGGAGCTCTCGCTGTTCGTCGCTGATCGCTTTGGTACCGGCTACTGGCTGGCCCTTCTGTCGCTCTTTACGTACCTGATCAACCCAGCGGCGCAGGGCTGTAGGGCCGACGTCCATTGATGCGCAGACGTCGGGAATCGAGCAGTGGTCATCTAGAACCATGCTGGCAGCACGTTGCTTGAACTCGCGGGTGTAGGTCTTTCGTTCTTGCATGAACCTCCTGATTGGGCGAATCATATCGCCCTTAAGAGGTGTCCGGGATCATTAGGCCAGTTCAGCAAGCCCGCGAAGAGGCCAGCACAGGCGACGGAAATTTTCAGGGCAAATAAAAAAGGCCGCTGCAAGCCGCAGCGGCCAATCGAGACGTCAGATCAAGGAGCTTCAAAATCTACGTCGGTGAACCTCGCAGGCCTGAAAGGCGGGGGGGAGAGCCCTTCATGCCGGCCAGTGAGTTAAGAATAAGCGCCTGATCCTGTAGGAAAAATAGCCGCTTATGACATTCACCTTTACGTTTCGGGCAATAGTGCCGCAGGCGCTCAGCTAGCGGGCGAGTACCCCATGCGCCAGCTGGTTTCCCGCGTTGCCGCCAGCAGCCGCTGCGCCGCCGGGCCATGCTCGTCGGCATGGAAGATCGACGTTGGCCCGACCACCGTCATCACCGCGGCGATCTGCCCCATGGCATTGAACACCGGGGCCGACAGCGCATCCACGCCCGGCATCAACAGCCCGTGCACATGGTGCAGGCCACGTTCACGGATGCCCGCCAACACCGCCTGGTAGTCGGCAGCGTTGTGCTGCAGGGCGGCCAGTTCCCGGTCACGCAACTCCACGGTCTCGCGCTCGGGCAGGTAGGCGGCGAATACCAGCCCGGTGGACGATGTGAGCAGCGGCAGTACCGAGCCGATCTGCGTTACCACGGTGACCGCGCGTACTGCCGGCTCGATGCTGACCACTGTCGCACCCTGGTTGCCCCATACGGCAACGAAACAGCTCTCGTTAAGTTCATCGCGCAGCTGCGATAACGGCAACGCGGCAATCTTCAGCACATCGATGCTGCCCAGCGCCGCCAGCCCCACCCGCAGTGCCTCGCGCCCCAAGCCGTAATGGTTGGTGGCCGCATCCTGCTCGGCAAAACCGCTGGCGATCAATGCCTGCAGGTAACGGTGCACCTTGCTCGCTGGCATTTGCACATGTTCCGCCAGGCGCGACAGGGAGGTGGACGGGGAGAGCTCGGCAAGGGCCTTGAGGATGTCGGTGCCGACCTCCGCCGAGCGGACTTTCTGCTTGCCGTTGTCGGCGGGGGAGCTGGCTTTGGCCATGGACATCTTCTTCCGGATTCGTCGAGTCGCGCCTTTATAGCTTGACGCATTGTCCGTAGCAAATTACGTTATTCGTAATCTGATTACGATAAAAACAATGCAGACGCGCTGCCACCCCGCCCCGGGCCAGCAGCCAGCTGCCAGCAACGGCTCGGCCAGAGCCCGGAGGCATCGATGAATCGCGATACGTCACCCGACCTTCACTACCTCAGCGGCTTCGGCAACGAGTTTGCCAGCGAAGCGCTGCCAGGGGCCCTGCCGGTCGGGCAGAACTCGCCGCAGAAGGCACCCTATGGGCTGTATGCCGAGCTGCTGTCGGGCACGGCGTTCACCATGACCCGCAGCGAGCTGCGCCGCACCTGGCTGTACCGTATTCGCCCGTCTGCCCTGCACCCGCGTTTCGAGCGCCTGGCGCGCCAGCCGCTGACCGGCCCGCTGGGGGCCATCACCCCCAACCGCCTGCGCTGGAGCCCCCAGCCAATCCCCGTCGAACCGACCGATTTCATCGAAGGCTGGCTGCCGATGGTGGCCAACGCTGCTGCGGAAAAACCGGCCGGCGTGAGCATCTACATCTACCGCGCCAACCGTTCCATGGAGCGCGTGTTCTTCAACGCCGACGGTGAACTGCTGCTGGTGCCGCAACAGGGGCGCCTGCGCATTGCCACCGAGCTGGGGGTGATGGAAGTCGAGCCGCTGGAAATCGCGGTTATCCCACGTGGCATGAAGTTCCGCGTCGAACTGCTCGACGGCGAGGCACGCGGCTACATCGCCGAAAACCACGGCGCGCCGCTGCGCATCCCGGACCTGGGCCCGATCGGCAGCAACGGGCTGGCCAACCCGCGCGACTTTCTCACGCCGGTGGCGCATTACGAAGAGGCCGATGGCCCGGTGCAACTGGTGCAGAAGTTCCTTGGCGAACACTGGGCCTGCGAACTGCAGCACTCGCCACTGGACGTGGTCGCCTGGCACGGCAGCAACGTGCCGTACAAGTACGACCTGCGCCGCTTCAACACCATCGGCACGGTCAGCTTCGACCATCCGGACCCGTCGATCTTCACCGTGCTGACCTCGCCGACAAGCGTGCATGGCCTGGCCAACATGGACTTCGTGATCTTCCCGCCACGCTGGATGGTGGCCGAGAACACCTTCCGTCCACCATGGTTCCACCGCAACCTGATGAACGAGTTCATGGGCCTGATCAACGGTGCCTACGACGCCAAGGCCGAGGGTTTCCTGCCGGGCGGTGCCTCGCTGCATGGGGTGATGAGCGCCCATGGCCCCGACGCCGAAACCTGCGAAAAGGCCATTGCCGCCGACCTGGCGCCGCACAAGATCGATAACACCATGGCCTTCATGTTCGAGACCAGCCAGGTGCTGCGCCCGAGCCTGCAAGCCCTTGAATGCCCGCAGTTGCAGGCCGACTACGATAGTTGCTGGGCCACCTTGCCGAGCACCTTCAACCCGAGCCGGAGATAACCCATGAATCACACTGCCATTGCCCGTAGCTGGGTCGAGCACGCCAACGGGCACAGCGACTTCCCGCTGCAGAACCTGCCGCTGGGCATCTTCAGCCGGCCGGGTGAAGCCAGACGCTGTGGCGTGGCCATCGGCGACGCGATCCTCGACCTGGAAGCGGTGCTGGCCGCCGGCCTGTTCGACGGTGCCGCCAAGGCCGCTGTCGAGGCCACCCATGGTGGGGTCTTGAACGCATTCTTCGCCCTCGGCCGCAGTGCCCGCGTTGCCCTGCGCGAGCGCCTGCTGGTACTGCTGGGCGAACACAGCGAGCACCAGGCGGCGCTGCAGGCCGCACTGTATCCGGCTAGCGCTTGCCAGCTGCATGTACCGGCGCAGATCGGTGACTACACCGACTTCTACGTGGGCATCGAGCACGCCAAGAACGTGGGCAAGCTGTTCCGCCCCGACAACCCGCTGCTGCCCAACTACAAGTACGTGCCGATCGGTTATCACGGCCGCGCCTCGACCATTCGCCCGTCCGGCACCGACGTGCGCCGCCCCAAGGGCCAGACCCTGCCGGCCGGGCACACCGAGCCAAGCTTCGGTCCCTGCGCGCGCCTGGACTACGAGCTGGAGCTGGGTATCTGGATCGGCCAGGGCAACGACATGGGCCAGGCGATCCCGGTAGGCGATGCCGCCGAGCACGTGGCCGGCCTGTGTCTGCTCAACGACTGGTCGGCGCGCGATATCCAGGCCTGGGAATACCAGCCGCTGGGGCCGTTCCTGTCCAAGAGCTTCATTACCAGCATCTCGCCCTGGGTGGTGACCGCCGAAGCGCTGGAACCGTTCCGCTGTGCCCAGCCGGCACGCCCGGAAGGCGACCCGCAGCCACTGTCGTACCTGCTGGACAAGCGCGACCAGGCCGCCGGTGCTTTCGATATCGAGCTTGAGGTGCTGCTGCTGACCGAGCGCATGCGCGAGCAAGGCCTTGCCCCGCACCGCCTGGCCCTGAGCAATACCCGCAACATGTACTGGACCGTCGCGCAGCTGGTTGCGCATCACAGCGTCAACGGCTGCCAGCTGCAACCGGGTGACCTGTTCGGTTCGGGCACGCTGTCGGGCGCCACGCCAGGTTCGTTCGGCAGCCTGCTGGAGATCACCGAAGGCGGCAAGCAGCCGGTGGAACTGGCCAGTGGCGAGGTGCGCAAGTTCCTCGAAGACGGCGACGAGATCATCCTGCGTGCCCGCTGCGCGCGTGATGGCGTGGCCAGCATCGGTTTCGGCGAATGCCGCGGCACGGTCATCGCCGCCAACTGAGGGGCACGGGCATGGAGCTGTACACCTATTACCGTTCCACCTCGTCCTACCGGGTGCGCATTGCCCTGGCACTGAAGGGGCTGGCCTACCAGTCCTTGCCGGTCAACCTGTTGCAGGGTGAGCAGCGCGGTGCGGGCTATGTCGCAGTCAACCCGCAGGGCCGCGTGCCGGCCTTGCGCACCGATGGCGGTGAGCTGCTGGTGCAGTCGCCGGCGATCATCGAGTACCTGGAAGAGGCTTATCCACAGCCCGCGCTGCTGCCTGCCACGGCCGAGGCGCGCGCCAAGGTGCGGGGCGTGGCGGCGATCATCGGCTGCGACATCCACCCGCTGCACAACGTCAGCGTGCTCAACCGGCTGCGCCAGGCTGGCCAGGACGAAAGTCAGGTCAACCAGTGGATCGGCTACTGGATCAGCCAGGGGTTGGCGGCAGTGGAGCAACTGATTGGCGATCACGGCTTCTGCTTCGGTGATCAGCCGGGCCTGGCGGATATCTACCTGATCCCGCAGCTGTATGCGGCCGAACGCTTCAATATCGACCTCGACAGCTACCCGCGCATCCTGCGGGTTGCCGCCCTGGCGGCGGGGCACCCGGCGTTCGTACAGGCCCATCCCGCCCGGCAGCCGGACAGCCCGGCTCAGTGAATGGAACGGTTCGTCGCCGGAAGCTTGCCGATACGTTCGGACAGTTTCAGGCGCTGGACCGGGTCCTCTGTCAGCAATAACGCATGCTCCAGGTCAAAGCGCTCGGCCTGCGGGCAATCCAGATGCTGGTAGAGCGAAGCACGGGTCACATAGTCACTGACCTGCACCGGGCCAAGTTGCATGACCCGCTCGGCATCAATCAGCGCCGCCAGGTGGTTGTCGTTGCTGATATGCAACTGGCGCAGGTTGCGTGACAGGCGTTGCAGCATCTGCAGCGGGCTGGCACTGCGCATGTGCTCGGCAGTCAGCGCTACGTGCGGGCCAAACTGGCGAGCCAGCAGCTCACGGCAATCGTTGGGGTACAGGCGCCGGCCGCCACAGGGGTCGAGCAGATGATCGGCACCCGGCACGCGCACCAGGAAATGGCCTGGGAATCCTACGCCCTCAAGGGGAATGGACAGGCGCCGGGCCAGTTCCAGGGCGAGGATGGCCAGGGTCAGCGGTTGGCCACGGCGTCGCTGCAGCACTTTGTCCATCATCGCGGCATGCGGGCGTAGCGGGTGGTGTTCATCCTGCTGGAAGCCCAGGGCATTGAGTTGGCGCAGCAGTGGCTGGGCCAGTTCGCACAGTGGCAGCATCGGCAGGTTGGCGCTTATCTCGCGCTGCAGGCCATGCAGCATGGCAAGGCTGTCCGCGGGCTCGACGCTTCGGTCGTGCTCGGCGGCAATCCATAATGCGGCTTCCAGCAGGGCGACGGGCTCGCGTTCCAGGCAGGCCAGGCAGGCTTGACGTGGCTTCATGGGCTTCTCCACACACGCTTGAGTATTAGCCGCAGCCGGCGGTTTCGTCCAGTGGTCCGGCGGCGGCGCCAGCCCAAGGGCCGCGCCTATACTGGAAGGAGCACCTCGTAGGGGAGCCTGTCGATGTTCGCGCTGATGCAAAGCACCCGGACCCAGTCGCTGCACTTGTTCACCGACCCGCCCACCGGGCTGAAGGCCGTGGTGGCGATCCATAGCGAGCAGTTGGGCCCGGCCATGGGCGGTTGCCGCTACTTGCCTTATGCCGATGATGAAAGCGCCATGATCGATGCCATTCGCCTGGCCCAGGGCATGAGCTACAAGGCGGCGCTGGCCGGCCTGCCACTGGGGGGCGGCAAGGCGGTAATCATGCGCAACCCGCATGTGGAAAACCGGGCCGCGCTGTTCGAGGCCTTTGGCCGCTTCATCGATACCTTGCAAGGGCGCTTCATCATCGCCGTGGACAGCGGCACCTCGACATTGGACATGGACTGTATTGCTCAGACTACGCCGCATGTGACCAGCACCACGGCCTCGGGGGACCCCTCTTCGCATGCGGCGATGGGGGTTTTTGCCGGCATTCGTGCCACCACTTCGTTCCGCCTTGGCAGTGATGACCTGCAAGGGTTGCGAGTGGCGGTGCAAGGGTTGGGCAATGTCGGTTATGCGCTGGCGGAGCAACTGCATGCGGCGGGTGCAGACCTGCTGGTGAGCGATCTGGACCCAGGGCGGGTGCGGCTGGCGGTGGAGCAGTTCAATGCCCATCCGGTGACCAACGATGCGTTGATCAGCACCCCTTGCGACATCTTTGCTCCTTGCGGCGTGGGGCCGGTGTTGAACGGGCAGAGCGTGATGCAGTTGCGTTGCGCGGCAGTGGCGGGGGCGGCGAACAATCAGCTGACCACTTTACAGGTAGCCGACCAACTGGAATCGCGCGGGATACTGTATGCGCCCGATTACGTGATCAATGCCGGAGGGTTGATCTACGTGGCACTTACCCATCGTGGCGAAGACCTGGGTACCATCACTGCGCACCTGGCGCGAATACCTTCACGGCTGACCGAAGTGTTTGGCCATGCCCAGGCAGAGAAGCGCTCGCCGGCGCGGGTCGCGCAAATGTTGGCGGAGCGGTTGTTGTATGGCTGAAAGTTGATATTGGCCTTGCTGGCCTCTTCGCGGGTAAACCCGCTCCCACAGGTATCGCACAGGTCTTGAACATTGTGGAGTACCTGTGGGAGCGGGTTTACCCGCGAAGCAGGCGCCGCCGACATCACTCGGCAGCGCCACCCTCGAGCAACTCGGCCAACGCATCCGGCTGGCTCTTGAAGGCCCGGGCGAACACATCGCGGTTTTTGGCCATGTAGATACCAGCTTCCTCGACCTGTTTCTCGCTCAGCGAGGGCACTGCCTTGTGCAGTACTTCGGCCAGGCGCTCGGCCAGTTCGAGCATCTTGTCGTGACGGTCTGCTTCGGCCTTATCCATGAACAAGCGCTCCGGGTCGCGGCTGCTGCGGTACACCACTTCGACGGCCATTCATCACCTCTATGCCTTTTGCTGGGTTTGTACTGTATCCATATACAGTAATGGCAATGTTGATCGGTTCGCAAGCAGAAATTGTAGCGTGGCATGAACCGAACCTCTTCGCGGGTAAACCCGCTCCTACAGGATCATCACAGTCTTCAAGACTTGCACAGTACCTGTGGGAGCGGGTTTACCCGCGAAAGGGCCGGTCCAGGCGACACATCACTCAAGCATTGGTGCAAAAGTCCTTCCGGAACATGGCCTCAACGTGCCTTGCGGCAATCGGTCGCCTTCCAAGCCAGGGGCCTGGCCCTTTAACTGCATGGCACAAGCGTCACACCGGTGACGCATCATCCTTCAAGACGTATCGGGGAATGGAACATCGTGAACACCAAATGGGCAGAAAAGCTGCGCAAGGGCCTGCACGGCTCCGCCGACTCGCTGGGCAACCTGTGCGTCGAGGCATTCCATTACCTGGCACTGTTCGGCATTGGCGCGATCACCGCCTATGCGGCGGTGGTGACGTTCCTGGACATGCTCGGCAAGGGCGGGGTCAGTGTCGATGACATCCTGCTGCTGTTCATCTACCTGGAGCTGGGGGCGATGGTCGGGATCTACTTCAAGACCAACCACATGCCGATCCGCTTCCTGCTCTACGTGGCCATCACCGCGCTGACCCGCCTGCTGATCGGCGATGTCTCGCACCACAAGGCGCCGGACGCAGGGCTGCTGTACGTGTGCGGCGGCATCCTGTTGCTGGCGTTCTCGATCCTGGTGGTGCGCTACGCCTCCTACCGCTACCCCTCGACCAAGGCGCTGGACGCCAACGGCAAGGAAGTGGAAGAGGGCAAGTAAGCCTCAGTTGGCGACGAAGTGGCGCGGCTCCTGGCGGGCATCGCGGGTCAGCGCGGCCAGCACCTGCATCGGGTTCTGGCTGTGCTCGATGGCCAGGCCCAGGCGAATGCTGTCGATCACCCGCTGCAGGCGCACCGGGTCATTGCGCTGAGCTTGGGTGATGAGCCGCTTGGCAACCACGCCGGCGTCGTCTGACAGGGTCAGCATGATGCTGCCGTCGAGGTTGGTGATGCTCAGGTTGACCCGGTATTCGGGGGCGAATGCAGCACTGATTCGTTCGAATGGGTTGTTCATGGTCTTGCTTCTGCGGTGAATGACTGCAGAGGTTGACCGGCGCGAACGCCAGTTGGTTCAGCGCCATTGATCGACCCAAACGAAAACGCCCGGCACGGGGCCGGGCGTTGTCTGCGGTGCCGATCAGGCGTCCGGGTCACTCAGCTCCAAGGCGCCGCGCTTGCTGCGCAGCTTGCCGTAGAAGTGTTCCAGCGCGTGATTGAGCTTGGTGGCGGCACCATCGACCGCCTGGTCCAGCGAAGTGGCGGTGTGGGTCACGGAAATCGGTTGGTGGCCTTTGGGGCGAGCCTCCATCTGGCAGCGTTTGTCATGCGGTCCGGGCTTGGCGCCGTTCTCGTCGCGCAGGTGAACCTCGATGCGGGTGAGGTCGTCTTCGTAACGTTCCAGCGAGTTCTGCAGTGTGCTGCGGACCCACTGGTCGAGCCGGGCGTTGCCTTCGAAATGGTTGCTGCTGTTGACCTGGATTTGCATGATTCAATCCTTATTCAGCTTGCTCGCATGGAGACGCGCCTAGGCCTTTGAGACCCTTGGTATTTCTGCGTCTCTTGACTCTAAGGTCAGGCAACGGCGAAACGAATTCAAGCCCTTTTTGAAAATAAATTTCTTGTTGCATTCAGGGCGGCAGGCGGCTCATCGCTCGGCCTTTGCTTATGAGAATTGAAATCATTATTATTGCAGGCCCGAAAACGCCCGGACCTTCGCCATGACGCGCAAAACTGCCGGTCTCTCGCCCAGCTATCGTCTGGCCGTGGCTTCACGCAGCCTGGCCGCGCTGCTGGGCGGCTACCTGCTGGCGTCCATGGCCAGCGTCTGCATTGCCCTGGTAGCGCCGCTGCCACGGGTCGATGCCACGCTCACCGGCCTGCTGCTGTCATTCGTCTTCTACCTGCTGGCGTTCATCTGGTGCTTTGCCTGCCGCAGCGCTTTGCGCGCCTGGCTGGGCGTGCTGGCACCAAGCGTGCTGCTGGGGGTGATCAGCGGGTTGGCCTACTGGATGAAAAACCCATGAAAGAAGGCTTCCGCCAGGCCATGGCCTGGCTGCACACCTGGACCGGCCTGATCTTCGGCTGGCTGTTGTTCGCCATCTTCCTCACCGGCACGCTGTCGTATTTCAAGGAAGAAATCACCCATTGGTCGCAGCCAGAGGTGCGCAGCCATGCCCTGGAGCCGACCCGTAGCCTGGAGGTGGCCCAGCGTTACCTGCAGGACAACGCCGGGCATTCGGGCACCTGGCTGATCCGCATGCCCAACGCACGCGAGGCCGCCCTGAGCGTGGGTTATCGCGACCCCAATGGCGGGCCACGCGGCTTCGTCACCAAGACCCTCGATACCCAGACCGGCCGGCCGGTAGAGGCACGCGACAGCCGCGGTGGCGAGTTCTTCTACCGCTTCCACTTCCAGCTGCAGATGCCATACCCCTTCGGCCGCTGGCTGTCGACGTTCTGCGCCTTGATCATGCTGCTGGGGCTGGTTACCGGCATCATCACCCACAAGAAGATCTTCAAGGAGTTCTTCACCTTCCGCCCCGGCAAGGGCCAGCGCTCCTGGCTGGATGGGCACAACGCCATTGGCGTGCTGGTGCTGCCGTTCCACCTGATGATCAGCTACAGCAGCCTGGTGCTGTTCATGTACATGGTGATGCCGGCGGGCATCATGGCCGGCTACGGCAATGACACCGGCAAGTACTTCAACGACCTGTTCGGCCGTAACGATGCGCCCAAGGCGGCCCATGTGGCCGCACCGCTGGTACCGTTGCCGAGCCTGTACGCCAAGGTGCAGGACCTGCAACCGGGCGCGCGTATTGGCCGTATCCAGGTGGAAAACGCCGGCGACAGCAATGCCCGCGTCACCTTCACCCAGTCCGCGGCTGACCATGTGGCCTATCGGCGCAGCGCCAACTGGACCTTCGATGGTGCCAGCGGTGCGCTGCTGAGCCAGGGCAAGCCGGAAAGCGGTGTAATGATGACCGCCTTCAGCTTTGCCGGCCTGCACATGGGCAATTTCGCCGGGCCCTGGCTGCGCTGGCTGTACTTCTTCTTTGGCTTGGCCGGTACCGCGGTGATCGGCACCGGGTTGGTGATGTGGCTGGGCAAACGCCAGCTCAAGCATGCCAGCAGCGAACGCCTGCCGGGCGAACTGCGCCTGGTCGAGGTGCTCAATATCGCCAGCATGAGCGGCCTGCTGCTGGCCGTGGCGGGCTTCTTCTGGGCCAACCGCCTGATCCCGATGGGTGTCGAAGGCCGAGCCGACTGGGAGGTCAACGCCTTCTTCACCGTCTGGGGCCTGTCGCTGGTGCACGCTGTGCTGCGTAGCGGGCGCCGGGCCTGGGGCGAGCAACTGGCGCTGGGCGCGCTGGCCTTTGCCTTGCTGCCGCTGCTCAACGGCCTGACCACCGGCCAGGGCCTGAACCATTCGCTGCCGGCGGGTGACTGGGCGATGGCCGGCTTCGACCTGACAGCGCTGGGCACCGGCCTGTTCCTGGGCTGGCTGGCCGGCAAGATGTTGCGCAGCCCGAAGCCTGTGGCCAAGCGGGCACCTCGTGCAGCAAAAAAGCCAAGCACTGAAACGGCGGAGGCGAGCTGATGCTGGGTAATGCATTGATCGCTTACGCCGGCTTCGTTGCCCTGTGCCTGGCCATGGAGAAACACTTTGTCGACCTGCTCGGGCGCAAGCCGCGCCCCGGGCAGTTGCGCCTGTTGCGCGGCGCGGGCTGGCTGCTGCTGGTGCTGTCGCTGGTGCTGAGCGTGCACCTGCGTGGCTGGGCCCATGGCCTGGTGGAGTGGACCGCAGTGTTGATGGCCGGGGTGACCCTGTGGGTGTTCGGCCTGCCATACCAGCCCCGCCTGTTGCTGGGCCTGGCCGCCGCCAGCGTGGTGCTGGGGCCGTTACTGGCCGTGTTCTCCGAGTGAGCCGGTGAGCGAGCCGGGCGACATGACCGAGGTGGATGCCGAAAGCGGCGGCGGGCGTGCGCGCTTCGTCCAGGTGTTCCAGGCCCAGCGGGCGCGCATGGAGGCGCTGGTGAGCCGCCGGGTCGGCTGCCGCGCCACGGCATCGGACCTGGTCCAGGAACTGTTCCTGCGCTTCTGGCGTCGGCCCGAGGTCAAGGTCGAGGCGCTGGATACCTACCTGCTGCGTTGCGCCGGCAACCTGGCCATCGACCACCTGCGCAGCGAGGGTAGCCGCGAACGCGTGGCCGAAGCTGTGCTGCCGCTGGATGAGGTGGCCATGGCCCAGGCCCCGGAGCAGGCCGTGGAGGTTGATCACGACTTGCAGCGCATCGACGCTGCCTTGCGCGCCTTGCCCGAGCGCACCCGGCAGATCTTCCTGCTCAACCGTATCCACGGCTGCAAGTACGGCGAGATCGCCAAGGCCATGCAACTGTCCCAGAGTGCTGTGGAAAAGCATATGATGCGCGCCCTCGAAGCGTGCAAGGCGAGTGTTGCCGAGCCCGCGTCCACCCCACGCCGGCCAGGGAGTGCCCGTCGATGAGCTGTTTACCGCCGATCACCGAGGCGCAGTCCCGGGCTGCACTGCAATGGCTCAGCCGCATCAACGAGCAGCCTGCGCAAGCCGAGGGCACGGCGTTCAAGCGTTGGCTGCTGGCCGACCCTGGGCACCGTGAGGCCTACGCCCAGGCCCAGGCGCTGTGGCAGAACAGCGCCGCCCCGGCGGCGCGCCTGGCCGCTGAAGAACAGGCAAAGCTGCAACGTTACCTGGATGCGATGGCCAGGCCGCCGGCCGGGCGCCCCTGGCGGCAACGGGTCGCGGCGTTGGCGATGGCTGCCTGCCTGGTGCTGGCCGTGGGCGTTGCCGGTGGTTGGCGCCCGGGCCTGTGGCTGCAGGACCTGCAGGCCGACTACAGCAGTGCTGATCAAGTTCGCCAGGTGACCTTGGCCGACCAGTCACAGGTGACGCTGGATGCAGGGAGCGCGATTACAGTCGATTTTGTGCAGGGCGAGCGCCGCGTGCGGTTGTTGCATGGCGCGGCGTTCTTCCAGGTCACGCATACCGGCGCCCCGTTCGTGGTGGAAGCTGCCGGCGGCGAGGTGCGCGTGCTTGGCACTCAGTTCGAGGTGCGCGAGCGGGGCGAGGGCGCCCAGGTCACGGTGCGCAGCGGGCGGGTGGCGGTGAGCCCGGCACCGGGCGCCGCAGCGCGTGAACTGACGGCCAACCAGCAGGTGGCCTACGCTACCGGCCGAGTTGGCGACACCCTGGCGGTGGACAGCGACAACCGCCTGGCATGGCGCCAGGGCTGGCTGAATTACTACCAGGTGCCGCTGGCGCAGGTGATCGAGGACCTGGGGCGTTATTACCCGGGGCGCATCCTGTTGCTTGATGGTGAACTGGGGCAGCGCAAGGTCAGTGGCAGTTTCCCCGTGGCCGAGCCGATGCTGGCGCTGGATTCGCTGGGCAAGGTGATGGGCTTTTCGCGGCAGACTGTGCTGGGGCGGTTGACTGTCATCAGGTAGTCGCCTGTGCCGGCCTCTTCGCGGGCTTGCCCGCTCCCACAGGAAGGGCGCAAGTTTCAAATCCTGTGCAGTGCCTGTGGGAGCGGGTTCACCCGCGAAGAGGCCCGCACAGGCAAAAATATTTTCAGATAGCGGGTGAGGTAACAGAACGTGGCATCCGTGTAATGAGTGGAAGTGCGATTCATTCGCAGTCATATCCCTCTCACAGGTCAGCGTCCATGAAGTTCACCCCGCGTTGCGTCCCTCTCTGGCTCGGCCTTTGCGCGCTCCCGGCATTTACTCTTGCCCCCTTGGCCTGCGCCGCGGAGCAACAGCAGGCGTACACCTTCGCCCAGCCGGCGCAACCCTTGGCGCAGGCACTCGATGCCTTCAGCCGCACCACAGGCCAGAGCGTCGTCTACACCTTGGAACTTCCCGGCCAGCAGGCGCCGGCGCTGAACGGCAGGTTCAGCGCCGAACACGCCTTGCAACAGCTGCTGGGCACTACCGGGCTGGCCTGGCGCCGCGTCGATGCACGCACCTTCACCCTCGAAGCGGTGGACACCTCCGGTGCCCTCAACCTGCAGGCCATCACCGTGACCTCGCAACTGGACGACCACAGCTACCAGCCACCGGCTATCGCCTCGATCATGCGCGGGCAGGGCCCTAGCCAGGACATCCCCCAGGCCATCAACGTGGTACCGGCCCAGGTCATCCGTGACCAGGCCCCCCGCAACCTCGATGACGCCCTGGCCAATGTCAGCGGCATCACCCAGGGCAACAATTTCGGTGGCACCTCCGACACGGTGATGAAGCGCGGCTTCGGCGACAACCGCGACGGCTCGATCATGCGCGATGGCATGCCCATCGTGCAGGGCCGCAGCCTCAACGCCAGCACCGAGCGGGTCGAAGTACTCAAGGGCCCGGCCTCGCTGCTATACGGCATCCAGGACCCGGGCGGGGTGATCAACGTGGTCAGCAAGCGCCCGCAACTCGAACAGTACAACGCCCTGACCGTGCGCGGGTCCACCTACGGCAGCGGCAAGAACGGCAGCGGTGGCGGCTTCGACAGTACCGGCGCGCTGGGCGACAGCAACTTGGCTTATCGCCTGATCGTCGACCACGAAGATGAAGATTACTGGCGCAACTACGGCGTGCACCGTGAGTCTCTGGTGGCGCCGTCGCTGGCCTGGCTGGGTGAAGACACCCAGGTAGTACTGGCCTATGAGCACCGCGAGTTTCTCTACCCCTTCGACCGTGGTACTGCGTTCGGCAGCAACGGCCACCCGCTGGACATCCCTGCCACGCGGCGCCTGGACGAGCCCTTCAACGACATGGAAGGGCGTTCCGACCTGTACCGTCTGGAAGTCGATCACCAGCTGGCCGATGACTGGAAGCTGCACTTCGGCTACAGCTTCAACCGCGAAACCTATGATGCCAGCCAGGTGCGGGTGACCGGCGCGAATGAAAAAAGCGGCACGCTGTCGCGCAGTATCGATGGCACCCACAACGCCATGAGTCGTGACCAGTTCGCCACCCTGAGCCTGGCCGGCAATGTGGAACTGGCCGGGATGCAGAACGACCTGCTGTTCGGTGTCGATCATGAAGACCGCAAGGTCTTTCGTGGGGACCTGATCCGGCAGACGCCCCGATCCACCTTCAGCTATGTGAGCCCCGTCTATGGCCAGGAAGTGGAAGGTACCAACGTGAAGGCCAGCGACAGTGACCAGACCGACAAGCTGCGGACCGACTCGCTGTTCTTTCAGGATGCCCTGCACCTGGACGACCACTGGATCCTGGTGGCTGGCGCACGCTTCCAGCAATACGACCAGTGGGCCGGGCGCGGCCGGCCGTTCCTGGTCAACACCGACACCGGCGGCCAGAGCTGGGTACCGCATGCCGGTGTGGTCTACAAGGTAGACGAACAGCTGTCGCTCTATGCCAGCTACAGCGAATCGTTCAAGCCCAACTCGACGATTGCTCCCTTGAGCATTGGTGGCGGCCGTACCCAGACCCTCGACGGCAGCTTTGCCCCGGAGGAAGGCAAGTCGTGGGAGCTGGGCGCCAAGCTCGACATGCCAGGCGCGTTGACCGGCACCTTGGCACTGTTCGACATCGACAAGCGCAACGTACTGGTGGCCGACGGCGACAGCCAACCCGGGACAATCATCTACCGCAACGCCGGCGCGGTGCGTTCACGCGGCGTCGAGCTGGACCTGACCGGCCAGTTGAGTGAGCGCTGGAGCCTGATCGGCAGCTACGCCTTCACCGATGCGCAAGTGACCAAGGACCCGGACCTCAAGGGCAACCGCCTGCAGAACGTGGCCCGCCACAGTGGTTCGCTGTCGGCGGTGTATGACTATGGCAGCCTGTTCGGCGGCGATCGCCTGCGCATTGGCGCGGGGGCGCGGTACGTGGGCGAGCGCGCTGGCAACCCGACCAACACCTTCGACCTGCCGTCCTATACCGTGGCCGATGCCTTTGCCAGCTACGAGACCAGGCTCGACGAGCACAAGGTGCTGTTGCAGCTGAACGTGAAGAACCTGTTCGATAAGGTCTACTACAGCTCGGCGGTGAACCAGTACTTTGTGGCCATTGGTGATGCGCGGCAGGTGAGCTTGTCCAGTACCTTCGAGTTCTAGGCATTTGGGGCTGCTTTGCAGCCCTTCGCGGGCACGCCCGCTCCCACAAGTATGGGCAGCGCCGCGGTCACTGTGGGAGCGGGCGTGCCCGCGAAGGGCCGCAAAGCGGCCCCAATATCACGAACAGAAAGCACTACGGTATTCGCCCGGCGTTGCACCGACCGCTAGGCGGAACCGGTTGCTGAAATGGCTGGCACTGGCAAACCCGCACGACAGGGCAATATCCCCCAGCGGCATCACCCCCAACCGCAACAGCTGGCAAGCCCGATGTAGCCGCCGGGCCAGCAGATATTGATGCGGCGGCAGCCCGAAACTGGCGCGGAA
This sequence comes from Pseudomonas inefficax, assembly GCF_900277125.1. Classification (GTDB taxonomy): domain Bacteria; phylum Pseudomonadota; class Gammaproteobacteria; order Pseudomonadales; family Pseudomonadaceae; genus Aquipseudomonas; species Aquipseudomonas inefficax. The sequence goes on along the minus strand of NZ_OPYN01000207.1, from coordinate 380,513 downwards.
CATGCGCGCAAAGTGGTATTCGGACAGGTTGCAGCGCACGGCCAGTTCACCCAGGGTAATGGGCTGGTCAAGGTGCGCTTCGATGTAGTCGACCATTTGCCGGCGCAGGCTCGGAGCCAGCCCGCCTTTCAGGCGCAGGCCCTGGCGCAGCCCGACCTGGTTGAGTAGCGCATGGTCGACGATATCGTGCGCCAGGCTGCTGGCCAGCAAGCGTTCGCCAGGTTCGTCCCAGTCCAGAGTTATCAGCTGGCGAAAGCGCTTGGCCTGCTGCGGGTCATCGAGAAAGGTCGCTTCCTGCAGTTGCAGCTCACGCGGTTCACGGTCGAGCAGGCGAACACAGCCCAAGGCAAATTGGGCCTCGCTGACATACAGGTGTGCCAGGCGGATCGCGCCATTGACCACCCAGTTCGATTCATGCCCGGCCGGCATCACGCACAGCTTGTCGGGTGCCCCTTTGTCGCCGGGGCGCTGGCGGCGAAAGGTGCCGGTGCCGTCGGCGATGTAGCACGACAGGGTGTGATGGCTCGGTGCCTGGTAATCGCGGGCATCGTCGCGGTTGCTCCACAACGCTGCCGCCAGCCCGTCGCCCAGGTGCGCGCTCAGCTCCAGGCGGGCATGGGGCGAGGCGTGCATGGCGTTGAACACTTGCAGCTGGGTAAGTGGGGTCATGGGCGGTTCCTCTTGCCAGCCATCCTACTGCGCCTTGGGCAGGCTTACAGCCACCGGCAGGACAAATGCGCAAGTTTGTGCAAGCGCGTGGGTGTTCGACAGGAGAACACTGAAATGCCTCGGCGAGGGCTGCGCCCTCGATTCGCGGGTGAACCCGCTCCCACAGGGACCGCGCCAGCCTCGAGAGCAGCACGGTCCCTGTGGGAGCGGCTTTAGCCGCGAAGCGCCGGGCACCGATCTTGAAAGGCCCAAGGAACCGCCGCCATGAACCTGTCACTCTACCTGCTCACCGTCCTGATCTGGGGCACTACCTGGATCGCCCTGAAACTCCAGCTGGGCGTGGTCGCCATTCCGGTCTCGATTGTCTACCGCTTCGCCCTGGCCGGGCTGATCCTGTTCGCCTTCCTGCTGCTCACTCGCCGCCTGCAGCCGATGAACCGGCGTGGCCACCAGATTTGCCTAGCCCAGGGCCTGTGCCTGTTCTGCGTCAACTTCATCTGCTTCCTCAGCGCCAGCCAGTGGATTGCCAGCGGCCTGATCGCCGTGGTGTTCTCCACCGCCACCCTGTGGAACGCGCTCAACGCGCGGATCTTCTTCGGCCAGAAGATCGCCGGCAATGTGCTTGGTGGTGGCGCCCTGGGGTTACTTGGCCTGGGCCTGCTGTTCTGGCCGGAGCTGGCGCACCATGCGGCCAGCCGCGAAACCCTGTACGGCCTCGGCCTGGCCCTGCTCGGCACGCTGTGCTTCTCGGCCGGCAACATGCTGTCGAGCATGCAGCAGAAGGCTGGGCTCAAACCCATGACCACCAATGCCTGGGGCATGGTCTACGGGGCGGTGATGCTGGCGGTGTTCTGCGTGGTCAGCGGGGTGCCGTTCAGCATGGAATGGAACGTACGGTATATCGGCTCGTTGCTGTACCTGGTGGTGCCGGGCTCGGTGATCGCCTTTACCGCCTACCTGACCCTGGTCGGGCGCATGGGGCCGGAGCGGGCAGCGTACTGCACGGTGCTGTTCCCGTTGGTGGCGCTGAATGTGTCGGCGGTGGCCGAGGGATATCAGTGGACGGCGCCGGCTTTGTTGGGGCTGGTGGCGGTGATGGCGGGGAATGTGCTGGTGTTTCGCAAGCCCAGAGTCAAGTTGGCTGGGGGTGTTGTGGTGGCCAAATAGGTGATGGGTTGCCTGTGCCGGCCCTTTCGCGGGCTCGCCCGCTCCCACAAGTACTGCACAGGCCTTCAGGGCGGTGGTGTACCTGTGGGAGCGGGCGAGCCCGCGAAAGGGCCAGGCAGGCAGCACGGGGCTATCAGCCCTTCCACACCTGCGGGTTCACCAGGTCCCGCGGCCGCTCACCCAGCAGCGCCGCGCGCAGGTTGTCGATTGCCCGGTTGGCCATGGCCTCGCGGGTTTCGGCAGTGGCCGAGCCAACGTGCGGCAAGGTCAGGGCATTGGGCAGCTTGAACAGCGGCGAATCGCTCAGCGGCTCTTTCTCGTACACATCAAGGCCCGCACCGCGAATGGTGCCGCTCTGCAGTGCCTCGATCAGCGCCGCCTCGTCCACCACCGGCCCGCGGGCGATGTTGATCAGGAACGCGCTCGGCTTCATCAGTTGCAACTCACGCGCACCGATCAGCTTGCGGGTGGCATCGGACAACGGCACCACGATGCAGACAAAGTCGGCTTCGGCCAGCAGTTGTTCCAGGCTACGGAACTGCGCGCCCAGCTCTTGCTCCAGCGCGCTCTTGCGGCTGTTGCCGGAATAGATCACCTGCATGTTGAAACCGAATCGGCCACGGCGGGCAATTGCGGCACCGATGTTGCCCATGCCGACGATGCCCAGGGTCTTGCCGTGCACATCGCTGCCGAAGTGCGCCGGGCCTACGGTAGCTTGCCAGTTGCCGGCCTTGGTCCAGGCATCCAGCTCGGCGGTGCGGCGGGCGCAGCCCATGATCAGCGAAAAGCCCAGGTCGGCGGTGCTTTCGGTCAGCACGTCGGGGGTGTTGGTCAGGGCGATGCCGCGTTCGTTGAAGTAGTCCAGGTCGTAGTTGTCGTAGCCGACCGAAACGCTGGACACCACCTCCAGCCTGGCCGCGCCTTCCAGCTGCGCCCGGCCGAGCTTGCGGCCGACGCCGATCAGGCCGTGGGCCTCGGGCAGGGCTGCGTTGAACTGGGCGCTGATGTCGCCCAGCTTGGGGTTGGGCAGGATCAGGTTGAAGTCTTGCTGCAGGCGCTCGGCCATGGCCGGGGTGATACGGCTGAAGGCCAGGACGGTCTTTTTCATCGGGCAACTTCTCTGCAAGGCAGTGGGGCGGTGGTGGTTTCTTCGCGGGTGAACCCGCTCCCACAGATATTGCACAGGCCTGGAAGGCAGTGGTGTACCTGTGGGAGCGGGTTTACCCGCGAAGAGGCCGGCAATGGTTAGCAACCTACCATTGTCCGCCCCCGCAATGCAGCAGCTTTTTAGTTGGCGATCATCACCTGATGGGTTTTCAGGTCCGCCTCATGGGCTGCCAGAATCTCTGGCAGCGAGTTGCGCAGGTACTCCACCCAGGTCTTGATCTTGGCATCCAGGTACTGCCGCGACGGGTAGATGGCGTACAGGTTCAGCTCCTGCAGGCGGTACTCGGGCAGTACCCGCACCAGGCTGCCATCGCGCAGGCCTTCGATGGCCGAATAGATCGGCAACACGCCTACGCCCATGCCGCTGCGGATCGCAGTCTTCATGGCATCGGCAGTATTGACCATGAACGGCGAGCTGGTGATGTTGACCATCTCCTGGCCTTCCGGTCCGTCGAACAGCCATTTCTCCAACGGGATCACCGGGCTGACCATGCGCAGGCAGGCGTGCTTGAGCAGGTCGGCAGGCTTGTGCGCCACGCCGTGGCGGGCGATGTAGGCAGGCGAGGCGCAGACGATGCTGTAGGTGATGCCCAGGCGCTGGGACACGAACCCCGAGTCGGGCAGTTCGGTGGCCAGCACGATGGACACGTCATAGCCCTCGTCGAGCAGGTCGGGCACGCGGTTGGCCATGGTCAGGTCGAAGGTCACGTCCGGGTGCGATTCGCGGTAGCGGGCGATGGCGTCGACCACGAAGTGCTGGCCGACCCCGGTCATCGAGTGCACCTTCAATTGCCCGGCCGGGCGGGCATGGGCGTCGCTGGCCTCGGCCTCGGCTTCTTCGACATAGGTAAGAATCTGTTCGCAACGCATCAGGTAGCGCTTGCCGGCTTCGGTCAGCGCAATGCGGCGGGTGGTACGGTTGAGCAGCCTTGTTTGCAGATGGGCTTCCAGATTGGAGACCGCCCGCGACACGTTCGCGGTGGTCGTATCCAGCTGCCCGGCGGCAGCGGTAAAGCTGCCGAGTTGGGCTACGCAACTGAATGCACGCATGTTTTGCAGGGTGTCCATGGGTCACTCTCGATGTAGAGGACAAAATTGTGTCACGAAGTAACGTAAAAGAGATGAAAAGTTGCCTTCGACCAAAGGCGGATTATCGCTGTTTTGGTAACAAAGATTCGCAGGAATCCACGCTTATCGCCAGTGCTGCCGCCCCCTAGAATTGCCCGGCCTCTTCACCTCTTCCTCGGGAAATCGCAGCTGTGCCGCGTCGCATCATCAGAACGCTCAATGCGTTCAGTGCCTGTGCCCTTGCCCTCGCCCTGAGCGGCTGTATCGGAACCTGGGGCATCGCCCCGCAAAGCAAGACGCTGCAAGCCAACACCCTGACCACCGACGCGGCCATACGCGAAGCCGCGACCGACGCCCATTGGCCCGATCAGCAATGGTGGCGCGCCTATGGTGACCCGCAGCTGGACCGCTGGGTTGCCCTGGCCGTGGCTGGCAGCCCGAGCCTGGCCATGGCTGCGGCGCGGGTACGCGAAGCCAAGGCCATGGCCGGCGTGGTCGAGTCGGCGGAAAAGCTCCAGGCCAACGGCCAGGCCACGCTCAAGCGCCACAACTGGCCTGAGGACCAGTTCTACGGCCCGGGCGCGCTGTCCGGCGCCAATACCTGGGACAACAACGCCGCAATTGGCTTCAGCTATGCGCTCGACCTGTGGGGCCGCGAACGCAACGCCAGCGAGCAGGCCGTGGACCAGGCGCACATGAGCGTGGCCGAAGCCCGCCAGGCGCAGCTGGAGCTGCAGAACAACGTGGTGCGCGCCTACATCCAGCTGAGCCTGCACTTCGCCCAGCGCGACATCGTCAAGGCCGAGCTGGAGCAGCAGGAGCAGATCCTAGCCCTGGCCAAGCGCCGCCTGGATGCCGGTATCGGCACCCACTTCGAGGTCAGCCAGGCCGAAGCGCCGCTGCCGGAAACCCACCGCCAGCTCGATAGCCTCGACGAAGAAATTGCGCTGGCCCGCAACCAGCTGGCCGCCTTGGCTGGCAAGGGCCCGGGGGAGGGGGCGCAGTTGCAGCGCCCGAGCCTGGCCCTGGCCGCGCCGCTGAAATTGCCGTCGAACCTGCCGGCCGAACTGGTCGGCCAACGCCCCGACGTGGTTGCCAGCCGTTGGCAGGTAGCTGCCCAGGCGCGTGGCATCGATGTAGCCCACGCCGGCTTCTTTCCCAACGTAGACTTGGTCGGCAGCCTTGGCTTCATGGCAACCGGTGGTGGCCCGCTGGAATTCCTCACCGGGCGCAAGTTCAACTACAACGTCGGCCCGGCCATCAGCCTGCCGATCTTCGACGGTGGCCGCCTGCGCTCGCAGCTGGGCGTGGCCTCGGCGGGCTATGACGTGGCCGTGGCGCGCTACAACCAGACCGTTGTCGGTGCGCTGAAGAATATCTCTGACCAGCTGATCCGCCGTGAGTCGATGAAGGAGCAGTCGCACTTCGCCGCCGAATCGGTCGCGGCCGCGCAGAAAACCTACGACATCGCCATGGTCGCCTTCCAGCGTGGCCTTACCGACTACCTCAACGTGCTCAACGCCCAGACCTTGCTGTTCCGCCAGCAGCAGGTGCAACAGCAGGTGCAGGCCGCCCGCTTGATTGCCCATGCCGAGCTGGTCACCGCCCTGGGCGGCGGCTTGCAGGCTGGTCAGGACGTGCCGAAAGAGGAGCGCCAGGCCGCACCGAAAACCCCGGCCACCCTGGCCATTTTCGACAAGAAGCCGGATAACGCCGAATGAGCACTTCCAGTTTGCCCGTGCGCTGGCTGCAGAGCCTGGAATGGCGCCGGGGCTTCTTTGCCTGGGCGCGCACCGACGGGGTGACCTGGGTGTACATCTTCAAGGTGCTGGCCGCTGCGTTCATCACCCTGTGGCTGGCCATGCGCCTGGAACTGCCGCAACCGCGCACGGCGATGATCACCGTGTTCATCGTCATGCAGCCGCAAAGCGGGCATGTGTTCGCCAAGAGCTTCTACCGGGTGCTCGGCACCCTGGCCGGCTCGGCGATGATGGTGGCGCTGATCGCCATCTTCCCGCAAAACACCGAGCTGTTCCTGCCCAGCCTGGCCCTGTGGGTAGGCCTGTGCTCGGCCGGAGCCATGCGCTACCGCACCTTCCGCGCCTATGGCTTCGTGCTGGCCGGCTACACCGCGGCAATGATCGGCCTGCCGGTGCTGGAGCACCCTGACCAGGCGTTCATGGCGGCGGTATGGCGAGTACTGGAAATCGCCCTGGGCATTCTGGTGTCGACCTTCGTCAGCGCTGCGATCCTGCCACAGTCAGCCAGTGCCGCCATGCGCAACGCTTTGTACCAGCGCTTCGGCGTGTTCGCCGGGGTGGTGGTCGAGGCCCTGCGCGGCGAAAGCCAGCGGGACCGTTTCGAGAGCAGCAACGTGCGCTTCGTCGCTGAAGCCGTGGGCCTCGAGAGCCTGCGCAACGTCACCGCTTTCGAAGACCCGCACATGCGCCGGCGCTCTGGTCGCCTGGTGCGCATGAACGGCGAGTTCATGGCCATCACCACGCGCTTCAATGCCCTGCACCGTTTGCTGGAGCGCCTGCGCGCCCGCGGCCCGCTGCAGATCGTGGGCGCCATCGAGCCGGGCCTGAACACCCTGGTGGAGCTGTTGCAGCCCTATGTGGGCCGGGCGCTGACCGACGCCGATGCGCTGCGCCTGACCCTGGAGCTGGCCGCCTACAAGGAAGGCCTGCAGGCACAGGTGCGCGGCCTGCGCGCCGAGTACCTGGAAACCGAGCCGAGCGAGTCCGACCTGCTCGACTTCCACACCGCCTTCGAGCTGCTCTACCGCTTCGTCGACGAGATGTACAGCTACGCCGAAACCCACGCCTCGCTGGCCGCGCACCGGCACGAACGCGAGCAGTGGGATGAGCCCTACGTGGCGCAGACCAGCTGGCTGGTATCGTTGGCCGCCGGTGTGCGCGCCTCGGCGGTGCTGTTGCTGCTGGGCAGCTACTGGCTGTTCAGCGACTGGCCCAGCGGCGCCATGATGACCCTGATCGCCACCGTCACCGTGGGCCTGTCGGCGGCCTCGCCGAACCCCAAGCGCATGTCGTTCCAGATGGCCTGCGGCACGGCGATCGGTGCCTTCGTCGGCTTCTTCGAAACCTTCTTCGTGTTCCCCTGGATCGACGGTTTCCCGCTGCTGTGCATGGTGCTGGCGCCGGTGTTCGTGCTGGGCGCGTTCCTTTCGTCACGGCCGGCCTACGCTGGCTACGGCATCGGCCTGCTGGTGTTCTTCGCCATCGGTTCGGTGCCGAACAACCTTACCGTGTATGACCCGTACACCTTCATCAACGACTACATCGGCATGGTCATCGGCATGTTCGTCTGTGCCGCTGCCGGTGCGATCATCCTGCCGCCCAACAGCCGCTGGCTGTGGAGCCGCCTGGAACAGGAGCTGCGCGAGCAGGTGCTGTTCGCCATCAGCGGCCGCCTGCGCGGCATCGGCACGGCCTTCGAAAGCCGCACCCGCGACCTGCTGCACCAGGCCTATGGCCTGGCAGCCGGCAAGCCGCAGGTACAGAGCCAGTTGATGGGCTGGATGTTCACCGTGCTGGAAATCGGCCATGCCATCATCGAGCTGCGCAAGGAGCAGGCCCGTGCGCCGGTGCACCCGGCCTACGCCGAATCGCAGCCCTGGCGCCAGGCCATCCGCGTGATGGGCCGTGCCCTGGCGCGGCTATTCCTGCAGCCCAGCGCCAGCAACCACGAACGCGCGCTGGTGGCAGTGGACCACGCCATCGCCCGCGTGCAGGCCACCGACGAGCCCTTCGCCCGCCACTTCGACACTTCGGTGCTGCGCCGCGCACAAAGCTACCTGCACTTCATCCGTTCTTCCCTGCTCGACCCACAGTCGCCGTTGGCACCGGCGAAAGGACTGCACGATGCTCCGTGAAACCATGCCCCGTGAAATCGCCTTCCATGGCGTGTACATGCCCACCATGACCTTGATGTTCCTGTTCGCCCTGGGCCTGGCCTGGGGCCTGGACCGGTTCATCGCCAGCCATGATGGCTATCGCTTCTTCTGGCACCCGGCGCTGCTGCGTCTGAGCCTGTTCGTCTGCCTGTTCGGCGCCCTGGCGCTATCGCTCTACTGGTGAGAATCCTTCGATGAAAAAGTTCTTCAGCCTGGTCGCCACCCTGTTGGTGCTTGCCGCTGCCGTGGTGATCGGTCGCCAGTTGTGGCTGCACTACATGACCACGCCATGGACCCGCGACGGCCGTGTGCGTGCCGACATCATCAACGTCGCTGCCGACGTGCCTGGCTATGTGGTGGACGTGCCGGTCAAGGACAACCAGCGGGTGAAGAAGGGCGACCTGCTGATCCAGATCGACCCTGAGCACTACCAGCTGGCGGTCGACCAGGCCAAGGCGCAGGTTGCATCGCGCAAGGCCACCTGGGAAATGCGCAAGGTCAACGCCAAGCGCCGTGCCGACATGGACAACCTGGTGATCTCCAAGGAAAACCGCGACGACGCCAGCAACATCGCCAACTCCGCCCAGGCGGATTACCAGCAGGCCCTTGCCGAACTGGCTGCGGCCGAGCTGAACCTCAAGCGCACGCATATCGTGGCCACGGTGGACGGCTACGTGACCAACCTGAATATCCACAAGGGTGACTATGCGCGTACCGGTGAAGCGGTGATGGCGGTGGTCGACGAGAATTCGTTCTGGGTATACGGGTTCTTCGAGGAGACCAAGTTGCCGCATGTGAAGGTGGGCGACCAGGCCGAGCTGCAGATGATGAGCGGCGAGCGCATAAGGGGTCATGTGGAAAGCATCGCCCGCGGCATCTACGACCGCGACAACCCGCAGAGCCGCGAGTTGATCGCGGATGTGAACCCGACCTTCAACTGGGTGCGCCTGGCGCAGCGGGTGCCGGTGCGCATTCATATCGATGAAGTGCCGGACGGGTTCTTGCTGGCGGCGGGGACGACTTGTACGGTGGTGGTGAAGCCGAGCGAGGGATGATCCGGGGTGAGGTAGTGCAGCTACTGGCCTCTTCGCGGGCTTGCCCGCTCCCTCAAGTGATGTGCTGCTCTTGGGGCTGGCGCAAATCCTGTGGGAGCGGTGCAGTTAGCTCGCGGCCCCTACCAACACTGGCACCTTCACCCGATCAATCACCTTCGCACTGATCGACGGATCCAGCATCCGCCCCAGCCGGGACAGGTGGCGGTGGCCCATGATGATCAGTTCGCAATTCAGCTCCTGCGCCTTGGCCACGATCGCCTCGACCGGCTGCCCGGCCACCATGCAGCCCTGGCAGGCGAAGCCGGCTTGTTGCAAGTGGCGCACTGCCTCGGCCACTGCGTGGTCGGCCTGGTGCTGCTCTTCGCAGGCGGCGGGGTATTCTTCCAGTTCTTCTGCGGTGTAGGGCGCGGGTTGGTCGTGGACGGCGAAGGTAGCGTCGATGGCCAGCAGCACGTGCAGTTCGTGCTCGCCGGGGTGGCAGTAGCGGCGGGCGAGGGTGAGCAGGGCGGTGGATGCAGGGGAGGCGTCGATGGCGATCAGGACGGGGCTGGGCATGTGGGGTCCTTGTTTCAGGCTGGCTAAGGGGTTGTCTGTTCTGGCCTCTTCGCGGGTGAACCCGCTCCCACAGGTGCGCCACAGTATTCGGAGCTTGTGCAGTCACTGGGGGAGCGGGTTCACCCGCGAAGAGGCCGAACCTGCCATTCCTCATTCTTGGCTCAATCCACTCTCTGAATAAATGCCCCGCCACGCACGAGCGCATTGCGTCTGGTGCAATCCAGCAACCTGCTACCATCGCCATCTCCCACAGCTGTAACGGAAAACGGCCATGCAACTCCCGGACATGAACCTGCTCGTCGCCCTCGACGCCCTGCTCGACGAGGGCAGCGTGGTCGGCGCGGCGCAGCGCATGAACCTCAGCCCGGCGGCGATGAGCCGGACCCTGGGGCGTATCCGCGATGCATTGGGTGACCCGATCCTGGTGCGCGCCGGCCGTGGCCTGGTGCCGACACCGCGGGCGCTGGCCCTGCGTGAGCAGGTGGCCGCGTTGGTGGAGCAGGCCGGCGAGGTGTTCCGGAGTGCCGACGAGGTCGACCTGCCCAAGCTTGACCGGGCCTTCAACATCCGCACCAACGACCTGTTCATCGCTCTGTACGGCGCCCAGTTGCTGCGGCGCATGCACGAGCAGGCACCGCGCACGGTGCTGCGCTTCGTGCCGGAAAGCCCCGGCGGTGATGATGACAGCGTGCTGCGCGACGGTCGTACCGACCTGATCATCAGCTCGACCGTGGACCTGGGGCCGGAGATCAAGGTGCAGAGCCTGTTCCAGACCTACTACGTGGGGCTGGCGCGACGCGACCACCCGATTTTTGAGCAGCCGATCACGCCGCACAGTTTTGCCAGTTATCCACAGATCAGCGTGTCCCGTCGTGGACGGGCCAATGGGCCGATCGATGTGGAACTGGCCAACTTCAAGGTGCAGCGGCGGGTGGCGCTGATTACCCCGAGTTTTCACTCGGCGCTGTTCTCGCTGCCGGATTCCGACCTGATCCTGCCGATGCCGGCCAACATCCTCAATAGCGTGCACAAGCTAGGGCTGCCGCTGCGCTCGTTCGAAATCCCGGTGCCGCTGGAGCGGGTGACCGTGCTGCAGGCATGGCACCCACGGTTTCACAATGACCCGGCGCATCGGTGGTTGCGGCAGACCTTGAAGGCTTGCTGCAGTGTTGACCCTTGATACCAGGTTGGCTTCTTCGCGGGCATGCCCGCTCCCACAGGGATATCACAGGTCTTGAGAGGTGCACTGTACCTGTGGGAGCGGGCGCGCCCGCGAAGCAGGCGACTCGGTTTTGAAGTGGATTGCGTCTGACGCAACATAAACCTACCGATAAGTCAGTTTTCGTAAGCATTCGACCTTCTTAGACTTGCTCCAGTCGCAAATTGTTGCTGGAGATGTCTGCCCATGAGTTCCCTGTCCGCCCCGTCTGCTGTGGTTGCCGCCGCGCCCGCGCCGGCCGCGCCTGCGCAGACTGCGTTCGGCCTGCAGGTAGTGGTCGGGCTGTTCGGTGTGTTGCTGGCCGTGTTGTGCGCGGGCCTCAACGAGTCGGTGACCAAGATCTCCCTGGCCGATATCCGTGGGGCCATGGGCATCGGCGCCGACGAAGGCGCCTGGCTGCTGGCCGTCTACAGCGCCGCCTCGGTCTCGGCCATGGCTTTCGCGCCATGGCTGGCTACCACGTTCTCGCTGCGGCGCTTCACCATGAGCGCCATCGGCCTGTTCGCCGTGCTCGGCCTGCTGCAACCGTTCGCCCCCAACCTGCACAGCCTGATGCTGCTGCGTGTGCTTCAGGGCTTCGCCTCTGGCGCCTTGCCGCCTATGTTGATGAGCGTGGCCCTGCGCTTCCTGCCACCGGGCATCAAGGTCTATGGCCTGGCCTGCTATGCCCTCACCGCCACCTTCGGCCCCAACCTCGGCACGCCGCTGGCAGGGCTGTGGACCGAATATGTCGGCTGGCAGTGGGCTTTCTGGCAGATCATCCTGCCCTCGATGCTGGCCATGTTCTGTGTCGGTTGGGGCCTGCCGCAGGACCCGCTGCGCCTGGAGCGCTTCAAGCAGTTCGACTGGCGCGGCGTGCTGCTCGGCCTGCCCGCCATCAGCTGCATCGTGCTGGGCCTGTCGCTGGGCGACCGCTGGGGCTGGTTCGATTCGCCACTGATCTGCTGGCTGCTCGGTGGTGGCCTGCTGTTGCTGGTGCTGTTCATGTACAACGAATGGTCCGAGCCGCTGCCATTCTTCCAGTTGCGCATGCTGTCGCGGCGCAACCTGAGTTTCGCCCTGGTGACCCTGGCCGGCGTGCTGATCGTGCTCTCAGGTGTGGGCAGCATTCCGTCGGCGTACCTGGCGCAGATCCAGGGCTACCGGCCGGCGCAGACCAGCCCGCTGATGATGCTGGTAGCCATGCCGCAGCTGATCGCCCTGCCGCTGACGGCGGCGCTGTGCAACATCCGCGCGGTGGACTGCCGTTGGGTGCTGGGCATCGGCCTGGCGATGCTGGCGGTGTCCTGTGTCGGCAGCAGCCTGCTGACCAGCGAGTGGATCCGTGGCGACTTCTACCCGTTCTACCTGCTGCAGGTGTTCGGCCAGCCAATGGCAGTGCTGCCGCTGCTGATGCTGTCCACCAACGGCATGACCCCGCAGGAAGGCCCGTTCGCTTCCAGCTGGTTCAACACCGTCAAGGGCCTGGCCGCGGTGATCGCCGGTGGCCTGCTGGACGCCCTTGGCACCCTGCGCCGGCACTTTCATTCCAACCACCTGGTGGACAGCCTGGGCAACGCCCCGCTGGTCGACGGTAACGCAGCCGGCCTGGCCAGGCGCATCCACGACCAGGCGCTGGTGCTGACCTCCGCCGACCTCTACCTGGTCATGGCCTGCATTGCCGTGGCCCTGATCTGCCTGATTCCTTTCGTGCCTACCCGGGTCTATCCGCCGCGCGCGGTGGCCTGAACCCTGGATGAATTCGAGAACCACTGAAATGACCAACAACCGCAAAACCCTGTTCATCGGCTCGGTGCTTGCCGTGGCCGTCCTGGCCGGCATCGTCGGCCCCTGGATGTTCGGCAGCGACCACCGCCAGAGCACCAATGATGCCTATGTGATCGCCGACTACACCGTGGTCGCGCCCAAGGTCGCCGGCTTCATCAAGGAGGTGCTGGTGGAGGACAACCAGCAGGTCAAGGCCGGCCAGTTGTTGGCGACCATCGATGCCCGTGACTACCAGGCCGCGCTGGATGCCGCGCAGGCGCAGTTGCTGGTGGCCCAGGCGCAAAGCGCCGATGCCCGTGCCACCCTCGAGCGCCAGGCGTCGCTGATTGCCCAGGCTGAGGCTGCCGTGAAAGCGGCCCAGGCCGAAGCAGCGTTCGCCGACCATGAGGTCAACCGCTATAGCCGCCTGGCCGAGCAGGGTGCCGGCACCGTGCAGAACGCCCAGCAGGCGCGCAGCGGGGTCGACCAGGCCCGCGCACGCCTGGCCAATGCCCAGGCGGCACTGGTAGCGGCGCGCAAGCAGGTGGATATCCTTACCGCCCAGGTGGCCAGTGCCGACGGCCAGCTGAAGCGGGCCGAGGCAGGGCTGGAAAGGGCCCAGCTCGATCTGTCCTACACCCGCATCACCGCGCCCGTGGACGGCATGGTCGGCGAGCGCGCCTTGCGTGTCGGTGCCTACGTCAACCCGGGCGCCCGCCTGCTGTCGGTGGTGCCGTTGCAGCAAGCCTACGTGGTCGGCAACTTCCAGGAAACCCAGCTGACCCACGTACAACCTGGCCAGGCCGTGAGTATCAGCGTCGACACCTTTGCCGGTGAGAAGCTGCAAGGCCATGTGGAAAGCATCGCCCCGGCCACCGGCGTGACCTTCGCCGCGGTCAAGCCGGACAACGCTACCGGCAACTTCACCAAGGTGGTGCAGCGCATCCCGGTGAAGATCGTTTTCGATGACGGCCAGCCGCTGCTTGCCCGCCTGCGCGTGGGCATGTCGGTGGAAGCGACCATCGACACCCGTGGCGACAAGCTGGACGGCAAAGAGGTAAGCGCACGATGAAACCGGCATTACGCTTGAGCCCGTTGCTGCTGGCCGTGTTGGTGGCTGGCTGCACTCTGGGCCCGGACTTCCAGCGCCCCGACAGCCAGCCACCGCAACAGTGGGCGCCGCTGCAAGGCGAGGCGGCGGCCAGCCAGCCGCAGGCCGAACCGCTGGAACTGCGCTGGTGGGAGAGCTTCCACGACGCCTGCCTGAGTGCCTTGATCCAGCGTGTAGCCGAGCGCAACCTCGACCTGCAGATGGCCAGTGCCCGCCTGCTGCAAAGCCGCGCTCTGCGCAGCACCGTGGCTGCCGACGAAGTACCAGCGGTGGACGTGAACGCTGGCTACAGCCGCGCGCGCAACAGCGCCGAAGGCTTGAGCGACCCTTCCGGCAAGGCGGGGAAGGAAGCCTTCAACCTCTGGCAGGGCGACCTGGTGGCCGGTTGGGAGCTGGACCTGTGGGGCCGTGTGCGGCGCCAGGTCGAGGCTGCCGATGCCACGGTCGAAGTGGCCGAGAATGATCGCCGCGGCGTGTTGCTGGCATTGCTTTCGGAAACCGCCGGCAACTACATCCAGCTGCGCGCCGTGCAGCACACCATCGATGTGACCCGCGACAACCTCAAGGTCGCCCAGCACAGCCTGAAGTTGTCCGAAAACCGCCAGGCCGAAGGGGTCGCCACGCGCCTGGACGTAGCCCAGGCCAGTGCCCAGGTCGCCTCGATCGAGTCGCGCCTGCCAAGCCTGGAAGCGCGGCGCGATGACCTGATCAACGCCCTCAGCCTGCTCGCCGCCGAACCGCCGCGCAGCCTGCAGGCCGAGTTGCTGCAGGGCGGCGAACTGCCTGCGCCGCAGCAGAAGTTCGCCATTGGCCTGCCGTCCGAACTGGCCGAACGCCGCCCGGACATTCGCCAGGCCGAGGCCCGCCTGCATGCCGCCACCGCCAGCATTGGCGTGGCCAAGGCCGACTTCTACCCCAGCATCCGGCTGTCGGGCAGTGTCGGGTTCCAGGCCATGCAGCTGTCCGATTTCGGCGCCTGGGATTCGCGCCGCTTCGCCTTCGGGCCGCAGCTGTCGCTGCCGATCTTCGAGGGTGGCCGGCTCAAGGGCACCCTGGAACTGCGCGAGGCGCAGCAGCAGGAAGCGGCGCTGAACTACCGCAAGGTGGTGCTGGGGGCCTGGCATGAAATCGACGATGTGCTACGCCTGTACAACGCCAGCCAGTTGCGCCGCGACCACTTGGCCGAGGCGGTGCGGCAGAACCGCATCGCCCTGGAAACTGCCCAGCGCCAGTATGTGGAAGGGGCGGTGGACTTTCTCAATGTGCTGACGGTGCAGGGTGCCTTGCTGGCCAGCGAGGAGCAGTGGATCGACAGTTCGGCGGCGGTGTCGCAGGCGCTGGTGGGGCTGTACAAGGCCCTGGGTGGTGGCTGGCAGGCGTTTGATGAGCAGCCTGTGAAGAAAGTGTGATTGGGCCGCTTTGCGGCCCATCGCGACACAAGGCCGCTCCTACAGGAGATCGCGTCCGCCTGTAGGAGCGGCCTTGTGTCGCGATGGGCTGCAAAGCAGCCCCCTGCGATTTCCCAGACAGACGAGGAGGCACAGATGCACATTTCCCTGAACGGCAAGCGCGCCATCGTCAGCGGCTCCACCGCCGGCATCGGCCTGGCCATCGCCATCGGCCTGGCCGAGGCGGGGGCCGAAGTGGTCCTCAATGGTCGTACCCAGGCCCGGGTCGACGAAGCCCTCAAAGTTGTGCGCGAGCGTTTGCCACAGGCGCGCATCATCGGCATCGCTGCCGACCTGGGTACCCAGGCCGGGGCGCAGACGCTGTTCGACCAGGTGCCGCATACTGACATCCTGGTCAACAACCTGGGCATCTTCGAGCCCAAGCCGTTCTTCGAGATCGAGGATGAGGACTGGCAGCGTTTCTTCGACGTCAATGTGCTCAATGCCGTTCGCCTGTCGCGCCACTATGCCCAAGGCATGGCCGGGCGCAAATGGGGACGGGTGGTGTTCCTGTCCAGTGAGTCGGCGCTGCAGATCCCGACCGAGATGATTCATTACGGCATGACCAAGACGGCGTTGCTGGCGGTGTCGCGCGGGCTGGCCGAGACCCTGGCTGGCACAGGGGTGACGGTGAATGCGGTGTTGCCAGGGCCTACACGTTCGGAAGGTGTGGGCGACTTCTTTGCCAAGCTGGCCGAGGAGCAGGGGGTGTCAACTGCAGAGCTGGAAGCCAGCTTCCTTGCCGAGCACCGGCCGACCTCGCTGATCAAGCGGCTGGCGACGGTGGAGGAGGTGGCGAACATGGTGGTGTACCTGGCGTCGATGCAGGCCAGTGCCACTACCGGAGCTGCCTTGCGGGTGGATGGCGGGGTGCTGCGTTCCATAGCCTGATTCTCTACTGCCTGTACTGGCCTCTTCGCGGGTAAACCCGCTCCCACAGGGATCGCACAGGTCTCAAACTCTGTGGGGTACCTGTGGGAGCGGGTTTACCCGCGAAGAGGCCAGCACAGGCAACCAATCGCTCAGAGTGGGCGCAACAATCCGAACCGCTTGCGCAACGCCCAATCCAGCACCCGCCGCGGCAGTAACCGGGCCATCAACGGCAATGCCGTGCTGCCATTCCCCAACCGCACCACCGCCGGCACCGGCGACTTCCCGACCGCCGCCAACACGCCTTGGGCAAACACCGCCGCCGAGGTCGGCTTGTCCTGCGACGCCCGTGCCCGTGCCTGTACATGCTCGCGCAACGGCCACCACGCCGAGTCCGCTGCCAGTACCTGCTCGGCCTGGCGCTGGGCATTGCTGGCGAACTGCGAGGCAATCGCTCCTGGCTGCACTTCCATTACCTGCACACCAAACGGCGCCAGTTCCAGGCGCAAGGCATCGCTCAGGGCATGCACGGCTGCTTTCGAAGCGCAGTAGGCGCCGGCGAACGGGGTGACCAACACGCCTGATACGCTACCGATGTTCACCACCAGGCCCCGTGAGCGGCGTAGCAGTGGGAACAATGCGCGGGTAACGCCGACCACGGCGAATACGTTGGTTTCGAACTGCTGGCGCAGGGCATCCACGCCGCCATCGAGCAGCGGGCCCATGGCGCCGTAGCCGGCGTTGTTGATCAGGATATCGAGGTTTTCCAGTTCCTCGGCCAGGCGGGCCAGCGCTTCGCTATCGTTCACATCCAGTTGTCGGGCAGTGAAGCCGGCGGCGTTCAGTTGCTCGACATCCTCAGGTTTGCGGGCGGTGGCCCAGACATGGTGGCCGGCATCTCGGAAGGCGTCGGCCAGGGCGCGGCCGATGCCGCTGGAACAACCGGTGATCAGGACGGTGGGCATGGTTGGGGCCTGTTGTCAGGAGATTGGTTTTTTCCTGTGCTGGCCTCTTCGCGGGTGAACCCGCTCCCACAGAGTCCCCACAGAATTTGAGGGCTGTGAAGTATCTGTGGGAGCGGGCGAGCCCGCGAAGAGGCCGGCACAGGCGATACATTAGTTGGCAAACGTACCTTGTAGATGCTCTGCACGAAACTCCAGAGTCTGCGGCCGGTACCCGGAGCGCAGTGGCGGCAGTGGCAGGCAGTCTTTCCACTCCGCCCCTGGCTGCAACTCACCCGGCCCGCGGTAGCGCGGGGCGTTGTAGGTGTTCTCCGCCAGGTTCACGGTATCGCCCGGCGCATACGCCGCCACTCGCCAGCGCAATTCGGTGAGCGGCACTTCGTTGCCGTTCTTCACGCTTGCTTGCAGGGCTCGGTCGGCAGGGCAGTGTTCGGGGGCGTACGTCAGGCGCAGGTCCAGGCGGGCCAGTTGCGAGGTTTCGCGGGTGTCCTGCCAGACCACGAACAGGGCCACCAGGCCCAGGCCACAAATGGCAGCCAGCGAGATCGGCAGGGCCTTGGCCGGGTAACGCAACAGCAGCACCAGCCAGGTGAGGATGAGGAAGGCACCGATGATCATGGGGCGGGCAGACCTTGATTGTGCAGGGTCTGACCATCGTAGCCCGAAATGGAAGTGGGCTCAAAAGAGGGGAGGGCTACGCCCTCCAATCGCGACGCAAGGCCGCTCCCACAGGGATCGATAATGCAGTGGAACATGCGATCCCTGTGGGAGCGGCCTTGCGTCGCGATAGGGCCGCGAAGCGACCCCAGGGTCTTGCTTACTGCGCGATGGTCTTCACCGAAACACCACGCTCGATCGGCGTGGAGGTACGGCCGTATACATCCTCGAACCGCTCGATGTCATCCTCGCCCAGGTAGCTGCCGGACTGCACTTCGATGATCTCCAGCGGGATCTTGCCCGGGTTGCGCAGGCGGTGCACCGACGCGATCGGAATGTAGGTCGACTGGTTCTCGGTCAGCAGGAACACGTTCTCGTCACAGGTTACCTCGGCAGTGCCGGACACCACGATCCAGTGCTCGGCGCGGTGGTGGTGCATCTGCAGCGACAGGCTAGCGCCCGGCTTGACGGTGATGTGCTTGACCTGGAAGCGGCCGCCCATGTCCACCGAGTCGTACGAGCCCCACGGGCGATACACTTCCAGGTGGTTCTGGGTTTCGCTGCGGCCCTGCTCGTCGAGGGTCTTGACCATCTGCTTGACGCCCTGGACCTTGTCCTTGTGGGCAATCATCATGGCGTCCTTGGTCTCGACCACCACGATGTTCTCCAGGCCGATCACCGACACCAGCTTGCCGTTGCCGTGGATCATGCAGTTGTGGCTGTCCTGCACCACCACATCGCCCTTGGTGACGTTGCCGTTGTCGTCCTTCTCGTGCACTTCCCACAGCGACGACCAGCAGCCCACGTCGCTCCAGCCGGCCGACATCGGCACCACGCAGGCGCGCTGGGTCTTTTCCATCACCGCGTAGTCGATGGAGTTGTCCGGGCAGCAGGCGAAGGTGGCTTCGTCGATGCTCAGCACATCACCGTCTTCCTGGCTGCGCTCCAGCGCCAGTACACAGGTGTCGTAAATGTCGCCGTCGTGCTTCTTCAACTCTTCGAGGAAGCGGCTGGCACGGAACAGGAACATGCCGCTGTTCCAGAAGTAGCCGCCGGCCTGGACGAACTCGGCGGCGCGTTTTTCGTCGGGCTTCTCGACGAATTGCGCCACGCGCGCCACGCCTTCAGGCAGCAGAGCGTCCTGGCTGGAACGGATGTAGCCGTAGCCGGTTTCCGGCTTGGTCGCCGGCACGCCGAACAGCACCATCTCGCCGCGCTCGGCGGCCACGGTGGCCAGGGCCAGGGCGCGTTGCAGGGCCTTCTGATCATCGATCACGTGGTCGGCGGGCAACACCAGCATCAGCTCGTCGCGGCCTTCGTTGACCAGCTTCATGGCAGCCATGGCCACGGCCGGCGCGGTGTTGCGGCCGAACGGTTCCATCAGGATGCCTTGGGTTTCCAGCTTCAGCGCGGCCAGTTGCTCCTGGACGATGAACTTGTGGTCCTTGTTGCAGACCACGATCGGTGTGTCCATGCCTTCGAACACCAGGCGCTCCAGGGTTTGCTGGAACAGCGTGTGTTCACTGGTCAGGGCCAGGAACTGCTTGGGGAACTGCTTGCGCGACAGAGGCCACAGACGGGAACCGCTACCACCAGAAAGAATTACCGGGATCATCATGTTTCTCCAATAGTCGTTGAGAGGCAGGGGAATCAGTTGCTAGCCACGGGGCGAGTTACCCACACCGGCGACAAGGCGTTGCCGGAACCCGTTACGTACAGCACTGCGGCTTCGCCGCGCTCCAGGGCGACGGGTTTCACGTCACCCACTTTCTTGTCTCCTTGGTACAGGGCCAGGTTGACCTTGACCGGGTTGATTTCGCGTTCGCCACGGCCGTTGGCGGCCACCGGCTTGACCACTTCGGTCTTGCCATCGGCGGTTTTCAGGGTCAGTTGCTGGTCGCTCAGGTTCTGCACGCGAACCAAGGCTTTCTGCTTGTTCTTGAACGGCGGCTCTTCGATCAGCTGCGGGTTGCCGCTGGCGCTGTTGACCAGGGTGTAGTACTTGTCCGCAGCCAGCTTGACCGGCACGCTCTTGCCGCCGACCTGGGCGGTGTAGTCACCCCCTGGCAGGAAGCTGAAGTCGCTGCTGGCCTGGGCGCCAACCTGCTTGATCTGGGTGTTGCCGACCGACGCTGCGGTCGGTGCGCTGGAGGCGTTGTACAGGCGCACGAAGGTCGAGCCTTTCGGTGCGCTCGGGCCGTACAGCGCGGCGTCGGCGCCGGCGAAGGCCTGCATCGAGGCCAGGGACAGGCCGGCCGCGAGGGTGAGGGCTTTGGCAATGGAAGTCTTGGTAGTCATTTGCGTGTTCCTCTCTTTATCAGTGGTTCGTCCGGGTGGACGACAAGGCCAGGTTTTCTTCGGATTTACGGGAGTTCTTCAGCTGCGCGATCCACTGCGGGTCGAAGCTGCTGAGGTCGTTCTTCATTGGCAGATAACGTTCGGGGAATTCCCACACCACCACCTGAGGTGCGGCGTTCTTGAAGGCATCGCTTTGCAGGTACTTGAGCATCGGCAGTAGCGGGCCATGGCCGTCTTCGGCGTAGTTGGCCACGTCGCTGCGCAGGGCCTGCTGCAGCGCGCCGAGGAAGTTCCAGTGCGGGTTGGCGCTGTAGCTGGTGCCCACCAGCGCAACCGGGATCTGCGTGTCGGCGAACAGTGCGTCACCGGCTTCACCTTCGGCTTCTACCGGGCGAGTGGTGCGCTGCTGCAGGTTGTCCGGGGCCGGCAGCAGGTTGCTGAACAGCGGGTCCAGTGGCAGGAAGTTGGTCAGGTCGCCCTTGTATGGCGCGGTGCTGCCGGCTTCGGTGATGAACGCCTGCGGGTCGCCGTTGAGCAGGCTCTGGCGGCTGACTGCTTCGGCCAGTGCCTGCGCCGCCACTTCGGCGCCCATCGGCGTCCAGTGGGTGTCGGTGCGCAGGAACACCTGGCCGCGGGCCTTGGCCTGCTCCATGGGGGCCATCAGGTCCGGGGCGAACACGTTGGCCTGGCGTGCCTGGGCATGGAACTGGTTGTACAGGTCGTCATGCAGGCTGGTCGGCAGTTCCTTGCCCAGGTACTCGGCGTACACCCGTGCCTTGGCTGGCACGATCGCCAGCACCAGCTGGCTGCCGTGCTGCTGCAAGGTGTCACGCACGCCACGGATCAGCGCCAGGTTTTCCTGCATCAGCTGCTCGGCACCGGCGGTGGGCTTGAACTCTTCGTCACTGAACAGCCACTGGTCGCGGCCCAGCACCACGCCGGGGCGGCCTTCGTTGAACAGCTTGAAGTCCATTGCCGCCCACAGGTTGGTGCCCAGGCGCTTGATCGGGAACTGCTCGTCGTAATGGGTCTCGGCGGCCTTGGCCAGCTTGCCGTTGAGCAGGGTCATCTGCTCGGTACGCTGGAAGCTTTGCAGGCCACCGGTGGACCAGACGCCCATGCCCACCAGCAGGCCCAGGAACGACAGCGAATAGGTAATGCGTAATGTCCGGGTCATGTCATCAACCTCAGAACTGGAAGTAAAGGAACGGCGAGTAGCTCTGCGCCGAAAGCTTGAGGATCGAGGCCACGAACAGCAGCAGCACCAGGGCGCGGGTCATCACCCGGGTCCAGTCCAGGCCGATCGAACCGTCGCTGTTGATCTCCACCGGGGTGGCCTTGGGCGTTGGCCGGGCGTTGCGGTAGAAATCGCGCAGGCCGAAGAACGCCAGGGTGATGTAGGCGACCACCAGGGTGGCTACCTGCAGGCCGGTGAGCTGGGCACGGTTGAGCTCCGACAGCTGCCAGTCGCCGAAGCTGAACATGGCGCCGTACATGCGACCGGCCACTTCCAGGTTCTCGGCGCGGAAGATCACCCAGCCGACCACCACCAGCAGGAAGGTGAAGGCCCACTTCACCGGGTTGAAGCGCTGCGGGTTGGTGTCCAGGCCCAGCGCGCGCTCGATGGCCAGCCACATGCCGTGCCAGGCGCCCCAGATGATGTAGGTGAAGTTGGCGCCGTGCCACAGGCCACCCAGCAGCATGGTCAGGAACAGGTTGCGATAGGTGTTGAAGGTGCCTTTGCGGTTACCGCCCAGGGTGATGTACAGGTAGTCGCGCAGCCAAGTCGACAGGCTGATGTGCCAGCGCCGCCAGAACTCGGTGATCGACTGGCTGATGTACGGCTGCTTGAAGTTCTCCATGAAGCGGAAGCCCATCATCAGGCCCAGGCCGATGGCCATGTCGCTGTAGCCGCTGAAGTCGAAGTACAGCTGCGCGGTGTAGGCCAGGGCGCCGAGCCAGGCATCACCGGTGGTCGGGTTCTGCAGGGCGAAGCAGTGGTCGGCCACAACCGCCAGGGTATCGGCGATGAACACTTTCTTGATGAAGCCCTGCATGAAGCGGGTGCAGCCTTCGGAGAACTTGTCCAGGGTGTGGGTGCGGTTGTTGAACTGGTCGACCAGGTCCTTGAAGCGCAGCACGGGGCCGGCGATCAGGTGCGGGAAGATCGCCACGAACGCCGCGAAGTCGATCAGGTTGCGGGTGGCCGGGGTGTCGCCGCGGTACACGTCGATGATGTAGCTGATCGACTCGAAGATATAGAACGAGATACCGATCGGCAGCAGCACGTGGGTGAGGATGAACGGCTCCAGGCCGAACGAGGAAATGATCGCGTTCAGGCTGTCGACGCCGAAGTTGGCGTACTTGAAGTAGCCGAGGATCGCCAGGTCGACACCGACGCCGAGCAGCAGCCAGCGCTGCGCGGGCTTGGTGCGTACACCGGCGGCGCCGACTTTCAGGCCGATCCAGTAGTTCCACAGGGTGACCCCGGCGAACAGGGCCAGGAAGTCCACCCGCCACCAGGCGTAGAAGATGTAGCTGGCGACCAGCAGCAGCAGGTTGCGATAACGTTGCCCGCTCAAGTAGTACAGGCCGAGGAAGATCGGCAAGAACAGGAACAGGAACACGTTGGACGAGAAGACCATCCCGGTTCTCCTTTTTGTTCACAGCATCCGGGGCAAAGCGCCCCCCAAACCCCCCACATGTTCGTGGCGGGCTACCTAGATTCCTGTGGGAGCGGGTTTACCCGCGAAGAGGCCGGCACAGGCACCGCACATGGCAGGTCTGGCCTTTTCGCGGGTAAACCCGCTCCCACAGGGGTTTTGCGTTACTTTTTCGATTCCGCGCTCGGGTCGTAGACCCGGGTCAGGTCGCCGCCCAGCCGGAAGCTGTTGAACGGCTGCATGCCGCGCTTGCGTTGCAGGGTGTCGCCACTGCACGCATACAGGCTGCAGTAGGGCTCCATCCACGAGTACTTGCTGTCGATCTTCAGGTCTTTCATGTCCTGTTTCTCGCCATTGCGGGCCTTGAACTCGCTGGGGTCCTTCGACCCGTTCAGCACCCGCTGCGCCAGGCGCTGCAGGGCGTTGTTGTTCTCGCCGCGCACATCCACACCATTGACCTGGGCGAAGCTGGCGATCATCGCCAACGGCGGCAGGGCGTAGTTGTGGTAGGCCAGGGCACGTTGCTTGCGCTTCAGCTCGTTGGGCAGGAAGCCCTGCTCGTCGACCTGGTTGGCGCCAACCCGGTATTCCTTCACGGCCCAGTCGAACAGGTCGCGACGGTCGGTGGCCACGGCGCTGGCCATTACCGCCCAGGCCGCCCAGTAGCTGTGGTTGTTGATCTTCTCCAGTGGCAGGTCGCTCCAGTCGCGCACGGTTTGCTCGGCCAGGCGGGCGAACCATTTTTCGATCAGCTCGGCCTCGGCCTGGTGCGCGGCCAGCGGCTGCGAATTGGAGAACTTCAGGCGCAGCCACGAACCACTCATGCTGCCCAGCGCCCATTTGCGCATCGACTTGCCGGTGTGGTTGTAGTCGGTGGACATCAGCGCATCGGCGCGGGCCCAGCTGCCCAGCCAGGCCAGGGTGCAGTCGAGCTGCGCCGGGCGGCCGTCACGCATGTACTGGCCGATCATCTTGCTCACGCCTTTCTCAAGGGTGGTGATGTCTTCGGTGGACTTGCGAAAGGCCTTTTCCGAGTCGGCATTGAGCGTTGCCCGCGCCTTGTCCGAGCCTTCGTACTTGCTGCGGAACTGCAGGGCACCGGTGTATGGCTTGGGGGCAGCCTCGCAGCGGAAGTTGCCGTCGCCGGTCTTGAGCTTTTCGATCCCCTCGTAGTAACCCTGGGGCGGTACCAGCGCGGCGTGCGCGGCACCGCCGCACAACGCCAGGGCAAGCAGGGCGGGGCGGGAAATTCGCTTGAACGGGATCATGGTCGCCTCACTGGCCGGCCTGCGCAGTCTGCGCGGGCACGGCGAAGTTGTTGCGTTTGCAGAGCTTGGCTTCGACTTTCTGGGTACCGCTTTCCGGCCCCTGCACCTCGAACGCCAGCAGGCTCTGGCTGGCCCAGTCCTCGTCTTCGCGCATCTGGAAGACGAAGCGGCCGTCGGTGTCGGAGGTTTCCGGTTTTTCCAGCTTGATGTCCTCATGGCGGCCGTTGAGGTACCAGAGGGTGGCCTGCAGCACCTTCACCGACGGGTCTTCGAACTTGACGTCCATCTGCATGTTGCGGTTGATCAGGTCTTTGATCACACCGCCCTTGCCGTTGACCATCAGCTCGTTCTTGCCGGGCTTGAGGGTGGCGCTGGCGCTCATCAGGGCCGGGCGGTCATCGCAGCCGTCGTCGAGCAGGCCAAGGATTTGCCGCCAGATAGTTTCCTGGTCCAGGCGATACAGTGGGGAAAATTCCCAGATCAGGATCTTCGGCGGGTTCTTCTGGAATTCCTCGCTGCCCAGATACTGGATCATCGAGCCTTCCAGGCCACCGCCAGGGAAGGCCACGTTCAGGACATCGGCACCAATGTACTGTTGCAGGAAGCCCGCAAAGTTATAGTTCTTGCCGCTGTGGCTGGTACCCACCAAAGTGATCTGCGCGTTGCCGGTGTCACCGAACAGGTCGTCACCGCCACCGTCGGAGCCTTTCGGCTCAGTGGCGAACTGGTCCATGTACTGAACTGCGTAGCTGGTGCCACAGATTTGGCCGGCGACGTTATGCAAGGTGCCGGTCTTGCCCATGCGCCCGGACTTCTTCGTTTCGAATTCCTTGCGCGGGATGCCTTCGAAGGCCGGCATCTTGTGCACGGTATCGGCCACGATCTTTGCCGCGCGCTCGGCGCCGTAAGGCGTCCAGTGCTGGTCGCCACGGAAGTAGAAGTCCTTGCCCTGATCGGCGGCGGCCAGCTGTTCGTTGGTCAGTGGCGACAGGTCGGGCACGTTGTAGCCCATGCTGGCAAAGCGCTTGAGCATGGCCTGGTAGTTGCCCAGGGCCTTCTGGTAGTCGAAGGCGGCTTTTTCCGCCGGGTTGAGCATGTTGCGGTTCACCAGGCCACGGGTCGGCTGGTACACCACCACCAGTTCCACGCCGCGTTTCTTGAACGCGTCGTGCACTTGCTGCAGGCGCTTGTAGCCGGCCGGGGTGGTATTGAACTCGGTGCGCAGGTCTTCGCGGGTACGGAACAGCCAGTCGCCCTGAGCTTGCACCAGCGTGGTGAAGTTCTGCTGGTAACGGGTGGTGTAGCGGCTGGCGTCATGCGCTTCAGGGCATAGCTGGCAGCAAGGCTCGGCGCTGAAGGTAGGGGCCTTGACGTCTTCGGCGCGCACGCCCTGGCTGATCGCCAGGAGGGCAGCGGACAGGCCCAGCAGTTTCATCAGATGTGGAGTCATGGTCTGGGCTTCCTTAATCGATCATTTCGGTCTGGCGTTCGACCGGGTCGATCAGCACAGCCTTTTGCTGGCGTACCAGCAGGTCGAGGATTTCGTCCTGGCGTTCGCCGAGGATGCCGTTGAGGCTGATGCCGCTGGCCTTGCGCGGGGCGAGCATGCTTACCTTGTACAGCTCGACCGACAGCGGCGAGTCGATGGACAATGGGCCGGAGCCGTTGGCCGCCAGTTCGCCGCCGACCAGGATCAGCGACACCTTGGTGTCGAACGGGTCGAGGGCAATGTCGCGGTCGGTGTCGGACAGGTCCTTGATGTGCCCGTACACACCGACCAGGCCGTTGGCCATGGCGACGTTTTCGTACAGGCGGATGTTCACGCTGTTACGCACGCGGATGCCGTGGCGGCGGTTGTTGATCACCTTGTTGCCCCAGATCAGGTTGTCGCCACTTTCGTACAGGGTGATGCCGTCGGTGTGGTTGCGGTAGATCTCGTTGTAGGCAATCAGGTTGTTGACGCTGTTACGGTCGATCACCACGCCCGAGAGCTTGTTGTCGAAGCTCTTGTTGTTGATGATCCAGCTGTCGTTGACTTCACGCGAGACGATGATGCCGTGCTTCTTCTTGGTGCCGTACACCGTGTTGCCGGCGATGATCAGCCGGTGCGAGCGGTCGTGCGGGTCGATGCCGTAGACGATGTTGTCGCGGTAGGTGCTGTCCTTGACCACGAAGTCCTGGGTTTCGTAGCAGTAGAAGCCGTACCACATGTCGCTGAATTCAGAACCGATGATCCAGCCGGTGGGCTCCGGGCGGCCCATGCGCTTGGCCATGTTCGGCGTGTACTGCGAGATGCTCACGCCGTACGACTTGGACTTGGCGTAGCCGAAGCTGGCCATTTTGGTGTTGACGATGTAGGTCTCGGTGCCGCCCCACGACAACAGGAACGGGCGGAATTCCTTGGGCGAGCGGAAGGTCGCCGGGCCGTTGTCCTTTTCTCTCCAGCCGGTCACCTGGGTGTCGGTGACGAACAGCTTGCCGTCGTTGACCAGGAACGAACCGCCTTCCTGGGACAGGCGCAGCTGCTTGACCTTGCCGTTGATCTCGAGGATGCCCTTCTGCCCGACCACGATCGGCAGGCGCGCCAGGTAGACGCCCGGCTCGACTTCGCTGAGGTACTGCTTGGGTACCTTCTTGCTCAGCTCGACCAGGTCGACATGGCCGTCATCGACGAAGATCGCCTGCGGAATGCCATGCTGGCGCTGGACCCACTCGGCCGCCTTGTTGTCGCCGCCGACGAATTCCTTGAGGGTGTCCTCCTGGAACATGCGGCGCAGGCTGACCTTGCCCTTGTGGCGGCGGTCGATTTTCTTCTGCACCGCCTCGGCGGTGTAGCCGGTCAGGTCGGGCAGCTTCGGCGGGTCCATGTGCAGCGGCTCGACCGGTGCGCTGGAGACCGTGTAGGTCTTGGCCTGCTGCAGCTCCTTGGCGATCACCTTGGGCTCTGCGGCAGCCACCAGGCCGCTGGCCAGCAGCAAGGCGCTGGCCAACAGGCTGTGACGTAAGTGCGGGTGAAGGTTCATAACGGTAAGTCCTCTACCGGCCTCAGAAGCGCCAGATCACGTCGACGAAGGCGCGGTGCATGTACGAGTCCGCTTCCTTGCCGTAGGCATCGCCCGGCTTGAACACGCCGGCGCGCAGGCGCACCAGGGCAGATGGCTCGTCGATGGCCTGGCTCATCGAAGCCGGCAGCAGGCCTTGCTTGAAGTACTTGGTCACGACCACGTCCATTTCCTGGCCAAGGTCCTTCTCGCCATCGACCAGCGGGCGGTTCACACCGTTGTCGTTGACCACCGCGTTGATGCCGCTGGAACCAATGTTCTGGTTGCCATCGACACGCCAGAATTTGTGGTAGATGAAGCTGGCGTCGTAGTCGTCGCGCAGCTGCCACGAGGCGAACAGGGTGGCCGCCTGCAGGTTGCCCAGCTCGCCTCGGAAGGCTTCACCAAAGCGGTGCACGCGCGAACGGGTACCGGTGTAGTTGGAGCGGTTGCTCTCGAGGCCGGTCTGCTCGTAGTTGCTCGAACCGTCGTCGCCACCGCCGCCGCTGCCACGGGCGTAGGCCGCACCGACCTGCCATTGCGGGTCGAGGCGCAGGCGGATGCCGAGGTCGGTGGCCCAGGCGTTGACGTCACCGCTCTGCTTGCCGGTGGCCACGGTTTCGTCACCGACGACCTGGCTGCTGAGGGTGTCGCGATCACCGGTCAGCCAGGTGACGCTGCCCCAGTAGTTGACGGTGTGGTCGTTGCGCCAGTTGTAGGCGTCGCTGTTCGCTTCCAGGCCCAGCCAGGTGAGGTCGCCGGTGCGGGTCTTGTCCAGCGCATCGACGGTTTCGCCCGGGTTCTTCAGGCTGCCGCCGTCGTGGGTGTGGTGGGCGCGTACGCCGACCCAGTGGCCAGGCGTCCATTGCGTGGCGACGTTGCCGTAGAGGTGCGTGCGGTCCTTGTCTTCCGGGGCCAGCTCGGTGAGGTCGGTGCGGTATTCGCTGAAGCGCTGGGCCACGCCCAGGTCGGCCTTGAGCAGGGTGGTATCGAAGGTCCAGTTCAGTGCTTCGATGTTGGTGTCACGCCACATGCCATCGTCGCTGCGCAGGCGCTGGCGGCCGAAACGCAGCTGCTCGCCGGGGTAGGCGGTGAGGCCGCTGTAGCCGACCCAGAATTCACGCATGGCCAGGTAGCTCTTGTCCTGTTCACGGCCGTCGGCAGCGGTATCGGTGCTGGTGCCGTCGTCGTTCTGGCGCAGGGTGTCGGTTTCGATGGTGTCGGTCGCAGTGACGGCCTGGCCCATGGCATAGGCGCTCCAGTTGCCACGCTCGCCATATACCCAGGGGCGCAGGTCGAGACCCAGGCCGTTGACGTCGCCGCCGGAGCGGGTGCCCAGGTCACGGTCGTCTTCCGACTGGCCGGTGATTTTCACATCCAGGCCGAAGTTCTTTTCAGCGGTCATTTCCGCCAGGGTCGGGCAAGACCAAAGCAGGGCGAAGCTCAGGCCGATGCCGGCTTTCACGAAGGGATTGAGCGTCATAGCGAGTCCTCACCGGTTACTTCTTTTTCGTCGTCTTGCAGGGCTTCGATGGCCAGGGTGCTGTTGGCGCCCTGGCTCATGCTGCCGCGGGCCTGCTTCTCTTGCGCGAGCAGGGTTTGCGCCTGGCTGCGCTGGTCAGGCGTGAGTTGCTGGTCGAGCTGCTGCAGCAGTTCAGCGGACTGCGGCGTCGGGTTGACCTGGGCCAGCTGGGCGAATACCCAGGCGTTGCCCGGTTGCGGGCGAATGCCGTGGCCTTCGCTGAACAGCTGGGCCAGGGCATAGTCGGCGCTGTTCTGCCCGCCACGGGCGGCGGCCAGCAGGTGGTCGACGGCCTTCTGCGGCTCGACGTTGCCCAGGTAGCCGCGGCGGTACAGCTGGCCAAGGTAGTAATGGGCGCTGACTTCGCCGGCGTCGGCGGCGGCCTGCAGGTGTTGTTCGGCTTTGGCCGCATCCGCAGGCAGGGTCTTGCCTTCGTAGTACAGGCGGCCCAGCAACAGTTCGGCGCGTGGCTGCTCGGCTTCGCGGCCCTTGTCGATGTAGGCCATCAACTGGTCGGTATCGCCCAGCTCGGGGAAGTCGTACACCAGTTGCGCCAGGCTGACCCAGGACGCCGGGTTGGCCGGGGCCACCTGTTCGAGCAGGTCCTTGGCCGTTTTCTCGTCGGTCTGGCCGAGGCTGCGGTCAGCCAGTACCCGGGCAACGCTGTCGACCCTGGTGGCCGGTACTGCGCCACGGGCGTAGGCGGCCTTGAGCTGGCCGAGCAGGGCAGCCTGTTGGTCGGCCTGGCCACGCTTCTGGTACACGGTGGCCAGTTCGACGTAGCAGATGTCGGTGGTGTTCAGTGCGGCCTTGCAGATTTTCTCCACTTCGCCCAGGTGCTGGTCGTAGGTGCCCTGGGTGCGATACAGCAGCACCTGGGCCAGGCCCGCTTCCGGGTTGCCGGCGGCGCGCCACTGGTCGATCTGCTGCTGCGCGTTGACCTTGGGGAAGCTCTGCGGGTAGCTCAGGTAGAGCATCGCCAGCGGGATCAGGGTGTTGCTTTCGCCCTGCTTGGCGGCTTGCTTGAGCAGGGTTTCGGCTTCTTCGCGCTCGGCCTGGGTGCTGTCAGGCTTGGCCACCAGCAGGCGGCCAAGGCGTGCCTGGGCACGCGGCGAAATGGCGGCCGCGGCGCGGTAGGTGGCCTCGGCTTCCTTGATTTTCGCCGGATCGCGGGTGGCGACCTTGATGTCGGCCAGGCCCACTTGCGCTTCGCTGTAGCCCAGGTCGGCCAGCGCCTTGTAGTTGCGCTCGGCCAGTGCCGTGTCACCGCGCTTCATGGCTTCGTTGGCCAGGCGCTGGTCGGGCAGGCCTGCACAGCCGGCCAAGGCGATGGCCATGGCCAGGCCACACAAACCAAGGTTCACACGAACCCTGTGGGAGCTGGCTTGCCGGCGATTGGCCAGTGCAGGCGATACATCTGCTGGGCGAGTGCTGCGCACTCGATCGCCGGCAAGCCAGCTCCCACAGGTATCGGGTTGTCTGCTAGTCATAGGCTTGTCCTCTTACAGCCCACGGGCCATGGCTTTGTCGATCAGCCAGTTCAGCGATGGGCCACGGTCGCTGTTGACCGAAGCCGGGCGGCCGGCGAGTTCGGCGGGCAGGGCGCTGTCGGGCTTGATCTGCACGCGGATGTCGGCGGCCAGATCTTCGCTGTTGAGGCTGGCGCTGCTGACGATCTGGCCGGTGCGCACTTCGTCTTCGCCGGCTACCTGGAAGTTGACCTGGGTACCTGGCTTGACCTCGTCGAACTGGCGGTAGGTGAAGCGCGCCTCGATCATCGGGTTGGTGGTGCGTGGGATCAGCTGGAAGATCGGCTGGCCCTTGGCAGCGTACTGGCCGTTGTCCACCAGCTGGCGGGCAACCACGCAATCACAGGGGCTGGTGAGGGTGCCGGACAGCTGCTTGCCGAACAGTTCCTCGATCTTCGCCGGCTCCAGCTGTGCGTCCTCCAGGTTGCCCTTGAGCATGTCCAGCATGCTGGTGGTGAAGCTGGCCAGTGGCGCGCCCTTGGCGATCTGCCCGCCGCTTTCGACCAGGCTGTTCACGGTGCCGTCGCGCGGCATGGTGACGTTGGTGGTGGGTACCGCGACCACGCCGGCTTCGGCATGGCTGACGAAGTACATGCCGTACAGCGACTTGGCGATGAAGCCGAAGGCGGCGACACCGACCACGAATACGCCGAGGGTGACGGTGACCGCCTTGAGGCGGCCGAAGGCGCTCAGGCCGGCACCGCCGTCCTTCTGCTTGCGCGCCTTGGTGAAGTTGTCGCGCTGCAAGGTGCTGAGCACATCGCCGGCAGTGATCAGCTCACCCGACAGGTGCGAGGTGATGATGTGTCGCAAGGTGGCGATGTCACGTGGCTCGAGGTTCTGGAACTGCGCGCCGGTGCGGCCATTGTCCGGGTGGTAGGAGCGCACCTGGAACTCGATGTCCATCGACAGGCCGAGGTTGTCGACCGTGAACTGCAGCCGTCCGCGGAGCACGTCGCCAACCGACAGTGGTTGCTTGGTGTGGAAGCTCAGGCCACCGGCGGAGAGGTCGTCGACCTTCACATCGTGGGCCTGGCGCTGAGGGTCGAGGAACCGCAGCTTGGCGGGGATGCGTACCCGGGCATGCTGGCGCTGGGCTTCGGACTCATGCACGACGTTGACGTTCACGGCGGTATTCATGTGTTTTGTTCCTGTTAGTTCCGATCCGGGTTGGGCTCACACGACCATGAACAGCACAGCAACGAAGATGCTGGCAGCCGAGAAGGTCATGGTCCGCGAGGACCAGGTGTTGAACCATTGTTGAAAGCTGGCGAGGTCACGCTTGAGGGCAGTGGGCTGACGCGTCCAGGACTGCTTGTCGAGGCGGAAGAACACGTAGATCTTCATCAGCGCGCCGACGATCTGGTTGTAATAGAGAATCAGCGGGTAGGCCGGGCCGACGTTGTGGCCGGAGCACAGCAGCATGATGGTGAGGATCAGGCGGGTGATGCCGATCCACAGCAGGTACACCAGCAGGAAGCCCAAGCCGAACTTGAGGCTGGCGATCACCGCCACGGTCAGGCCCAGCAGGCTGGTCCACATCGACACGCGCTGGTCGAACAGCACGATGCTGGTGAACAGCCCCAGGCGGCGCAGGCCCAGGCCCAGCGCACGGGAGTTCTGCCGCAGGTTGTTGCCGTACCAGCGGTACATCAGCTTGCGGCTGGCCTTGAGGAAGCTCTTCTCCGGCGGGTGCTCGACGGTGTTGATGGCGGCGTCCGGCACGTAGAAGGTGTCGTAGCCCAGGCGCATCAGGCTGAACCAGCTGGACTTGTCGTCACCGGTGAGGAACTTGAAGCGGCCCAGGCGCCAGTGCATCAGCGAGTCGCTTTCGACGTCGGCGATGAACTCGGGGTTGGTCACCACGCTGGCGCGGAACATCGACATGCGCCCGGTCATGGTCAGCACGCGCTTGGACAGGGCCATCGAGCACATGTTGATGTGGCGCTGGGCGAAGCGCAGCTTGTGCCACTCGCTCATGATGTAGCCGCCACGCACTTCGCAGAACTCGTTGGTGGTCAGGCCGCCGACGTTGGGGAACAGCTTGAACCACGGCACGGTCTTGCGTACCACGCCATCGCCCAGCACGGTGTCGCCGTCGATCACCGCCACTACAGCGTTCTCGTCCGGCAGCATGCGCGAGATCGCACGGAAACCGTAGGCCAGGCCGTCACGCTTGCCGGTACCGGCGATGCGCACGATGTCCAGTTTCACGTGGGCTGGCGGGTTGTACTTGGCCCACAGGCTTTTCACCAGCAGTTCGTCCGACATCTCCACCAGCGAGCAGACCACGGTGGTGGGGAAGCCACAGTTGATCGCCTCGCGGATCACCGAGCTGTACACCTGGGCGGTGGTGAGTGCTTCGATGCGGAAGCTGGTCACCATCAGGTACACGTGGGACGGGTCGGCGTCCTTGCCCATCTTCTGCACCTTGCGGCGCAGGTACGGGTACACACCGTAGAGGAAGATCATGCCGCGGATGAAGTGGGTGGCGCCCATGGAATAGCGCCAGATGCCGACTGCGCCGACCAGGAAGATGAAGTGCTTCGACTGCGAGTCGAAGATATCGGCTGGCAGGGCCAGGGCGATCAACATGAGCAGACTCATGTAGAGCAGCCAACCGGCGCACTGCAACAGCACTGTCTGGATCCTTTGCATGTTCAGCATCCGTCGAGAATTCGGGAAAAGGTGGGCAGCGGTGGTGCCGCTCTTGTCGAGAGCCACACCGCTGCCCGGCCAGCACTTACCAGCAGATGCCTTCGGTACGGCTGGTGGCGCAGGTCGGTTTGCTCATGAAACCGACCAGGTCGATCACGTGCTTGCCGGCCGGCGCTTGCTGGGCCAGTTCACGGAACTGCTCGTCACGGTTGCCCAGGACGATGATGTCGGCGTTGTCGATCACCTTCTGGAAGTCGGCGTTGAGCAGCGACGACACGTGCGGGATCTTCGACTCGATGTAGTCCTTGTTGGCGCCGTGGACGCGGGCGTACTGGACGTTCTCGTCGTAGATGTCCAGCTGGTAGCCCTTGCCGATCAGGCGTTCGGCCAGCTCCACCAGCGGGCTTTCACGCAGGTCGTCGGTACCGGCCTTGAAGCTCAGGCCCAGCAGTGCGACCTTGCGCTTGTCGTGGGCTTCGATCAGCTCGAAGGCGTTCTGCACCTGCGATTCGTTGCTGCGCATCAGCGAGTCGAGCAGCGGTGCGCGTACATCGAGGCTGGCGGCACGATAGGTGAGGGCACGTACGTCCTTGGGCAGGCACGAGCCGCCGAAGGCGAAGCCAGGGCGCATGTAGTACTGGGACAGGTTCAGCACTTTGTCCTGGCAGACCACGTCCATCACGTCACGACCATCCACGCCTACGGCCTTGGCGATGTTGCCGATCTCGTTGGCGAAGGTGACTTTGGTGGCGTGCCACACGTTGCAGGTGTACTTGATCATCTCGGCCACTTCGATCGGCTTGCGGATGATCGGTGCGTCGAGCTCTTCGTACAGGGCCTGCAGGATGTCGCCGCTGGCGCTGTCCAGTTCGCCGATGACGGTCATCGGTGGCTGGTCGTAGTCCTTGATCGCGGTGCTTTCACGCAGGAATTCCGGGTTGACCGCGACGCCGAAGTCGACACCGGCTTTCTTGCCCGAGCAGTCTTCGAGGATCGGGATGACCACGTTCTTCACGGTGCCCGGCAGCACGGTGCTGCGCACCACGATGGTGTGGCGGCGCTCGCTGTCACGCAGCACGTAGCCGATCTCGCGGCAAACCGACTCGATGTATTCGAGGCCCAGGTCGCCGTTCTTCTTGCTTGGGGTACCCACGCAGATCATCGATACGTCGCTGGCACGGATGGCTTCGGCGAAATCGGTAGTACCGCGCAGGCGGCCGTTGGCGATGCCCTGTTGCAGCAGTGCTTCCAGGCCAGGTTCGACGATGGGCGACTTGCCCTGATTGATCAGGTCGATCTTGGTGCTGGATACGTCCACACCGATCACTTCATGGCCTCGCGCCGTCAGGCAGCCTGCACAGACTGCACCCACATAACCCAAACCAAAGATGCTGATACGCATCGCTATCACCTCATGTGTTTATCACGCCGGCGCCTCTGGAGAGAGCCGGGCTGGGTTGATTAACAACAGTTTTCGGGCGCACGGATCCATGGCGAAATGCACACTTCGCCGAGCGCAGGCAAAATAAATCCGGAGCGCAAAAAGTTATGCACTCAAATGTGGCAGTAAAAAGCCATTAATTAAAAAACGTGCCCTGGAATGCAGCCGTCTTTATTGCAATGCGCTACATGGCGCTTTGCTGTGCTTGTTTTTTCAAGTGGAAAAATCCTTTGAAATCAACCACTAGGACGAATTGTAAGGGACGCGTCTCTCCTGCGTGGACAGGGTCTTCGGGGGTTGCCGTCATACCTGTCGAAGTTGTTGGGGCTGGTAGTGGATACCTGCCGTTGTCATCTGTAAGTCATCTCTCACAGCCCGGGGGCAGGAAAATCGTTACGGCACTATGAGCGATTCGTCGTAGCAGAAGTTCCGGGGTGGGTTCGGCGCGGATGAAAGATTTCTAAATATTTTTTCAGTGGCAGACAATTTCAATCTGATAGCACACGGGTGTTTTGCCCCTATATATAAAGGGCGAAACTGTTGCGAGATATTTTTGTGCCAGCATCGAAAAATATTTTGAAAAATTCGTCAAAAAAGCTACGAACGGTCTTATGGCGTTTGGCTATAAGTGGTGGCGTGTCGATTTTTTGGCGTTGGTTTTATGGCGTGATGGCGCTTTGCGTCGTGCCCTGTTGCGGGGCGGAGGGGTAAGGAGGGGAGCGCTTTTTGTAGGAGCGGCCTTGTGTCGCGAAAGGGCCGCGCAGCGGCCCCAGGATTTCAGCATCAAAGCAGAAATTGCCGGGGCCGCTATGCGGCCCTTTCGCGACACAAGGCCGCTCCTACAGGGGATTGTGTATTGCCTGACTATTCGGAAGGATGATCGCGCAGGAACACCAGGTGGTCCGGCTTCGACTGCTCTGCACTGTAGTAGTACCCCTGTACATCGAACTGCTTGAGCTGCTCCGGCTCGCTGATGCGCTGCTGGATCACGAAGCGGCTCATCATCCCCCGTGCCTTCTTGGCGTAGAAGCTGATGATCTTGTACTGGCCGTTCTTCAGGTCCTTGAAGTCGACATTGATCACCCGGGCTTTCAGCGCACTGCGTTTTACCGCGCTGAAATACTCGTTGCTGGCCAGGTTCAGTAGCACATCATCACCTTGTTCGGCCAGGGCCTGGTTCAGCCATTCGCTGATGCGCGTGCCCCAGAAGGCGTACAGGTCCTTGCCGCGGGCGTTGGCCAGCTTGGTGCCCATTTCCAGGCGGTAGGGTTGCATCAGGTCGAGCGGGCGCAGCAGGCCGTACAGCCCCGAAAGCATGCGCAAGTGCTGCTGGGCGTAGCTGAAGTCATCCTCGCTCAAGCTCTCGGCGTCGAGGCCGGTGTACACGTCACCCTTGAACGCCAGCAGCGCCTGCTTGGCATTGGCCGGGGTGAAGTCCGGGGTCCAGCTGCCGAAGCGCGCGGCATTCAGGCCGGCGAGCTTGTCGGACAGATGCATCAGTTCGCTGATCTGCGCCGGCGACAGGTCGCGTAGCTGCTGGATCAGCTCCTGGGAGTCGTCCAGGTACTGGGGCAGGGTGAAACGCTCGGTTACCGGCGGGGTGTCGTAGTCGAGGGTCTTGGCGGGTGAAATCACCGTCAGCATCGGGTCGGCTCCTGGCATCGTTGGCCGGGAATTCTACGGGCTGGACAGTGCAACTCCAAACTATGGCGACGATAGTCACAGACCATGGCCGATGCAGAGGCTATAGTGCGCGTTTCGCCGTTGCGGAGCCTTCAACCGTGCGTATTGCCTCTGCCTTGCTGGCCGCTCTGCTGAGCCTGGCCGCGCAAGCCGCCCCTTCACCCCAGCCGAGCCTGGACCGGAGCCTGTGGCCTGAACAGCTGGACAGCCCGGCGTTGTTCGATGTGGCCTCGCGGGCCGAGATCCTCTCGTTCGCCCAGGTGCTGCACGAAAGCGAACTGCTGGACGACGCGGCGCTGGCGGCACGCTTGGGGCTAAGGCAGGTCAACCTGCAGAAGGTGCGCCAGGTGCGGGCGCGCATGTGGCAGCGTTTGTGGGAAGGGTATCAACAGGCGCAGCGCAGTTGCGAGCAGGATGCGTCGTTCTGCTATCCGGTCACGTCGATGGCGGATTTGCGTACGCAGGCAGCGACATTCGCCGCTGATGTCGGCACGTTCTATACAGGCTGGATCGAGCCTAGCCATCAGTTCCATGTCCGTTATCTGGACGACCAACTGCGCAAGGCTGCGTTGCTGCCACAGACCAGCAGCGAGGTGGAGCGGCTGTCCCCGGGCGAGCGCAATGGGGATGAACTGAACGACCGCATGTTCCTGCTGACCTTCGTCGGCGGCCCCGGGCCGGATGGCGGCAGCACCGATCTGCTGGCTGATTACCTGCGTCGACAAAAGCTTGAAGGTACGTTCTTCGTGCTCGGCAACCGTCTGCAGCAACGCCGCGACGCCGGGGCGGCAGATGCCTTGCGCCAGCTCTATGGCGGGCAGTGCGTGGGGATCCAAGGTTGGGAGTACCGCTCCCATGCGCAGTGGACCGGCTGGCAGGACTCGTTGCGGCGCAGCCAGGCGCGGGTGCAGGCTGACCTGCCGGAGCAGTATGTACCGTTGTTTCGGCCGCCTTACGGGCAGCGCCGGGCCGATGGCGAGGCGTTCATGGCCAGCCAGCAGTTGCAGGTGTCGTTGTGGGACATCGATGCCCAGGACGATGGCGCACTGAGCGCCGAGGCCTCTGCCCAGCGGGTGCTGACCTTGATGCTGCTATGGCGCAAGGGGGTGATCCAGTTCCATGACAGCCTGCCCAAGGCGCAGCCAGCGGTGGAGTGGCTGTTGCGCAATACGGCGCAGAGCGGGATTGGTTGGGAAGATTGCCAAGCTTATGGCTTGAGGGGGTAGGGGCCGCTTTGCGGCCCATCGCGACGCAAGGCCGCTCCTACAAGGTTACGCGATGCCTGTAGGAGCGGCCTTGTGTCGCGATCGGGGTGCGAAGCGCCCCCCGCCAATGCCAGCCTGAATTTTTACTGTAGCCCCCACGCGCCCCCTCGCCAACCCCTGTTCGTCATTTGGAAAAATAAACTTCACCTGCACGTAAAAAGACTTTTTTTAGTCATCATTTTTGCTGTATGAAGAAACCAGACAGCCGATTCCTGCAGCACAGGTGGCGTCATCCAGGCCCACCTAGCCAGGTTCGCTTCCCGCCCGTAACAACGCGGATACGGGGACAGCGGCAGTCACTCTGCGGCGTAACAGACCACGCCGTGTGGCTTCGACATAAGGTGACCGAGTATGGATGACCAAGGACGCAACCCTTCCTCCAGCAAGCCTATCCTGTATGTGCTCGATACCAACGTCCTGATTCACGACCCCAACGCGTTACTGAACTTCGAGGAGCACCATGTCGCCATCCCGATGACGGTGCTGGAGGAACTCGACAAGCTCAAGACCGGCAAACAGACCATCGCCGCCGAATGCCGCCAGGCCATTCGCCTGATCGATCAGACCCTTGGTGACGCCTCTCCCAGCGATGTCGAGCAGGGCGTGCCGATCCAGCGTGGCAAGAGCGGGCCCAAGGGCTTCCTGTCCATCCTGATGACTCCGCGCAACGAGCCGAACAAGCTGCTGCCGGAAAACCTCAACGACAACATCATCATCAACCAGTTGCTCGAAGTACGGGCCCGGCGCACCGACCTGGACGTTGTGCTGGTCACCAAAGACATCAACATGCGCCTGAAGGCGCGTGCCTGTGGCATCGCGGCCGAGGACTACAGCACCGACCAATTGGTCGATGACGTGTCCTTGCTGTCCAAGGGCTACCATTCG
Organism: Pseudomonas inefficax; assembly: GCF_900277125.1. Lineage (GTDB taxonomy): Bacteria > Pseudomonadota > Gammaproteobacteria > Pseudomonadales > Pseudomonadaceae > Aquipseudomonas > Aquipseudomonas inefficax. The sequence goes on along the minus strand of NZ_OPYN01000207.1, from coordinate 342,650 downwards.
GTCACCGGTTCGTTCTGGGACCGGGTGAGCAAGGTCGATACCCGCCAGGAGCGCGGCCGCACCTGGCATCGCGTGCAATTGATCGACAACCTGCCGGCGGTTCATGTCAACGAGTTCATCATCGATGAACAGGGTTTCGTCGGCTGGATCAAGGGTATCCGCAACGATGAGCTGCTGTTGCTCGACCTGCACCAGGAACCGCTGCTGCACCAGGAAGCCTGGGGCCTGAAACCGCGGGACATCCACCAGAGCCTGGCGCTGTTCGCCCTGCTCGACCCGGATATCCACTTGGTCAACCTGACCGGCGCCGCCGGTTCCGGCAAGACCATCCTGGCCTTGGCCGCAGCCATCGAACAGACCATGGTCAGCAAGCGCTACCGGCGCATCATCGCCACCCGCAGCGTGCAGGGGCTGGACCAGGAGATCGGCTTCCTGCCGGGCACCGAGGCCGAGAAGATGGAGCCCTGGCTGGGCGCCATCACCGACAACCTCGAAGCCTTGCACATGGATGACGAAAGCACCCATGGCAGCGTGGAATACATCCTCGAACGTGTGCCGTTGCAGTTCAAGTCGCTGAACTACATCCGAGGTCGTAGCTTCCAGCAGAGCCTGATCCTGATCGACGAGTGCCAGAACCTGACGCCGCACCAGATGAAAACCATCATCACTCGTGCCGGCTCCGGGTCCAAGGTGGTCTGCCTGGGCAACCTGGCGCAGATCGACACCCCCTACCTGTCCGCGACCAGCTCGGGCCTGACCTACCTGACCGAGCGCTTCAAGGACTTCCCCCATGGCGTGCACATCACCCTGCAGGGCGTGCCACGCTCGGTGCTGGCCGAGTACGCCGAGTCACATCTGTAACCCTCACCGCCGGGCGGTTCGCCGCCCGGCCTTTTCGCGGGCACGCCCGCTCCCACAGGATCTCCACTGCCTCGAACCAGGTGCAAATCCTGTGGGAGCGGGCGTGCCCGCGAAGAGGCCGGCCCGGTTGACGCACCCCTCTGCTCAAACCTGACTCACAGGTTTACACTGCGAGTTCCCTTCACAGGAGCAGAGCAGTGCTGACACATCTTGATTCCCAGGGGCGGGCCAACATGGTCGACGTCACTGAAAAGGCCGTGACCGAGCGCGAGGCCACCGCCGAGGCGCGGGTGCGCATGTTGCCGCAGACCTTGCAGATGATCGTCGACGGTGAACACCCCAAGGGCGACGTGTTCGCCGTGGCGCGCATTGCCGGGATCCAGGCGGCGAAGAAGACCAGCGACCTGATCCCGCTGTGCCACCCGCTGATGCTGACCAGCGTAAAGGTCGAGCTCAGCGCCGAGGGGCAGGACGCCGTGCGCATCGTCGCCCGCTGCAAGCTGGCCGGGCAGACCGGCGTGGAGATGGAGGCGCTGACCGCCGCCAGCGTGGCCGCGCTGACGATCTATGACATGTGCAAGGCTGTGGATAAGGGCATGGTCATCGAGCAGGTGCGCCTGCTGGAAAAACTCGGCGGCAAGAGCGGCCACTACAAGGTGGAGGCGTGATGAAGGTCAAGGTGATGTACTTCGCCCGTTACCGCGAATTGCTGGGCGTGGATGTGGAGCGGGTGGAGGGCGCGTTCAAGGTGCTCGACGATGTGCGCCAGGCCTTGGTGGCCAAGGGCGGGCATTACGAAGTGCTGGCCGAGCAGAACCTGATGTGTGCGCGCAACGAAGAGCTGTGCAAGCTCGATGAACCGCTGGAAGAGGGCGATGAAGTGGCGTTCTTCCCGCCGGTGACCGGAGGCTGAACATGGCTGTGCGAGTACAGGAAGGCGCGTTCGACCCGGGGGCCGAGACCAATGCCATGCACGCGGCAAATGTCGGCGTGGGCGCGGTGGTCGGTTTTGTCGGCTACGTGCGGGATTTCAACGATGGCCGCGAAGTGGCGGGGATGTTCCTCGAGCACTATCCGGGCATGACCGAGAAGGCCCTGGCCAAGATCGTGGTCGAGGCCGAGCAGCGCTGGCCGCTGCTCAAGGTGGAGGTGCTGCACCGCATCGGTGCGCTGGAGCCGGGCGAGCCAATCGTGTTCGTCGGCGTGGCCAGTGCTCATCGGCAGGCGGCGTTCGATGCCTGCAACTTCATCATGGATTACCTGAAGACCCGGGCGCCGTTCTGGAAGAAGGAAAATACCCAGGAAGGGGCGCGGTGGGTGGAAGGGAAGCAGAGTGACCAGGATGCGGCTGGGCGCTGGTAGCCAAGGCTGCGCTGATTCCTTGTAGGAGCGGCCTTGTGTCGCGAAAGGGCCGCATCGCGGCCCCAGCAATCTCTGCATTAATGCTGAAATCCTGGGGCCGCGATGCGGCCCTTTCGCGACACAAGGCCGCTCCTACAGAGGGCAGGCCAGCGCTGATGAATCAGTGATGCTTGCGCGGCACCGGCTTGAGCAGCTCATCCGGCGGCATTTCACACTTGATCTTGCGCCCCAGCAGCTCTTCGATCGCTGGCAGTTGGTACGAATCATCTTCACCGGCAAAGCTGATCGAAACACCACTGGTGCCTGCACGGCCGGTCCGGCCAATGCGGTGTACGTAGTCGTCCGGGTCTTCCGGCAGGGTGAAGTTGATCACGTGGCTGATGCCATCGATGTGAATGCCACGCCCCGCCACGTCGGTGGCCACCAGCACGGTGATGCGCCCTTCGCGGAAGCTCTCCAGGGTACGGATACGCTTGTGCTGCGGCACGTCGCCTGACAACTGCGCGGCGTTGATGCCATCGCGCACGAGTTTTTCCTCGATGCGCCGCACTTCGTCCTTGCGGTTGGCAAACACCATTACCCGTTCCCACTTGTTCTGGGTCACCAGGTTGTACAGCAGCTTGTACTTGTCGCTGCCGGCCACCGCATAGACGTGCTGTTCCACCGTTTCGCTGGCAACGTTCTCCGGCTCGATTTCGACGATGGCCGGGTTGGTGGTCCACTGCTTGGCCAGGTTCATCACGTCGTCGGTGAAGGTGGCGGAGAACAGCAGGGTCTGGCGCTCGCTTTTCGGCGGCGTCTGGCGAATGATCTGGCGCACCTGCGGGATGAACCCCATGTCAAGCATGCGGTCGGCTTCGTCCAGCACCATCACCTCGACCATGTCCAGGTGCACCTCACCGCGCTGGTTGAAGTCCAGCAGGCGGCCCGGAGTGGCCACCAGGATGTCGCAATGGCGCGCTTCCAGGGCCTTGAGCTGCTTGTCGAAGTCCATGCCGCCGACGAAGCTCATCACGTTCAGGCCGGTGTACTTGGTCAGGGCGACGGCATCCTTGGCGATCTGCACCACCAGCTCGCGGGTGGGCGCGATGATCAGCGCGCGTGGCTCGCCCATGTAGCGTTCCTTCGGCGGCGGCGTCTGCTGCAGCTGGGAAATGATCGAGATCAGGAACGCCGCAGTCTTGCCGGTACCGGTCTGGGCCCGGCCGATGGCGTCCTGGCCACGCAGGGTGTAACCCAGTACCTGTGCCTGGATCGGCGTGCAGTACGGGAAGCCCAGGTCGTGGATGGCGTGCATCAGTTCGTTGGACAGCTTGAAGTCGTGGAAGCGGGTCTTGCCTTCCTGCGGCTCGACCACGAAGTCTTCCGGTTTCCACAGGCTGGCCTGTGGTTTGGGCTTGCGCTCGCGACGCGGTTTGTCCTTGGCCGGCTTGTCGGCGGCTGGCGTAACGGCGGCAGGCTGTTCGGCCAGGGGGGCGGGGTTGGCGCGTGGCGCGGCCGGTTTTGCCGCAGGCCTGGCCTCGCTGGCGGGTGCGGTCGCAGGCGGCGACACGCTGGCAGCAGGAGCGACGGCCTGTGGCGCGGCGTCTCCCTTGCCGAAAATTTTCTTGAGTGCCTTGAGCACGATCGTCTCATCAACTGGTTAAGGAATGTACGCCGGGCAGTGTAATGCAAGTTTCGGGCGCGGCGTAGTGGAATAGCCTTACAACTACAGGCGGCTGCGGCTTATTGCAGTTGTTCGGCCAGCCAGTCGTGGATGTCGTTCAGCTCTTCCACCGCCACTTCATGTTCCATCGGGTATTCGTGCCAGCGAGCGGCGACGCCCCAGGTATTCAGGTACTCGAAGGCGGTGCGGCCCATCGCCGGGATCACCACCGGGTCGTGCACGCCATGCAGGCACAGGGCCGGCGTACGCTGCTGGCAGGCGCTCAACTGATGCTGGTCGTTGAAGGTGGGGGCGTAGGTGGACAGGGCGATCACGCCACCCAGCGCTTCTTGCCACTTTATATAGGCAGTGTGCAGTACCACCGCGCCACCTTGGGAGAAACCGGCCAGGAAGATCCGCGACAAGCTGATGCCTTTGGCCTGCTCGGCCTTGATCAGGCCAATGAGCTGCTCGGCCGATTCTTCCAGCTGCGCTTCGTCGATGGCGCGGGCCGGGGTCATGGCCTTGATGTCGTACCAGCTGGGCATGGCGTAGCCGCCGTTGATGGTTACCGGGCGGGTGGGAGCCTGGGGCATGACGAAACGGGTACCGAGCAGGCGCTCCTGCATGAATTCGGCCACTGGTAGGAAGTCGTAACGGTCGGCACCCAGGCCGTGCAACCAGATCACACAGGCATCTGCGGTTTTCTGCGGTTCGAGAATCAGCGGGTTGGTCATGACTGCTCCGAAAGTGTGCGGGTCTTGTTATGGCGTGCGTAAAAAGAAGGCGCTGCAAATGATTGTCGGAAAAAGAATGTCGCAACGATACAACTTTCCCTACTTGACGAGCGCTTAAACGCTACAGCCAGCGAAGCTGGTACGCGCTTTGCAATCCAACCTGTGATGCAAAGGGCAGGCCGCGACGGTAACACCCTTTGCACGCGAAGGCTGTCACAGAACAGTCCATTGCGCCAATTGACCCAATAACAAGCCAATACGGGTCGGATACGCCTCAAAAGGGTGCGGTGCAATTCCGGCTCGATACAACAAGAGCGATTTGGAGGTTGTGAATGAAGATGTTGAAAACCACCCTGGCAGTCCTGACCGCTGCCGCCGCGCTGGGCGCCGTGAGCAACGCCCAGGCTGGCGCCACCCTCGATGCGGTAAAGAAGAAGGGCTTCGTCCAGTGTGGCGTGAGCGACGGTCTTCCAGGCTTCTCGGTACCTGATGCGCAGGGCAAGATCGTGGGTATCGACGCCGATGTGTGCCGCGCCGTGGCCGCCGCCGTGTTCGGCGACGCCACCAAGGTCAAGTTCAGCCAGCTCAACGCCAAGGAACGCTTCACCGCACTGCAGTCGGGTGAAGTCGACGTGCTGTCACGCAACACCACCTGGACCAGCTCGCGTGATGCCGGCATGGGCCTGGTATTCGCCGGTGTTACCTACTATGACGGCGTCGGCTTCCTGGTCAACAAGAAACTGGGTGTCTCCAGCGCCAAGGAGCTCGATGGCGCAACCATCTGCATCCAGGCCGGTACCACCACCGAGCTGAACGTGTCGGACTTCTTCCGCGCCAATGGCCTGAAGTACACCCCGATCACCTTCGATACCTCTGACGAAAGCGCCAAGTCGCTGGAGTCCGGCCGTTGCGACGTGCTGACCTCGGACAAGTCGCAGCTGTTCGCCCAGCGCTCCAAGCTGGCCGCGCCGACCGACTACGTGGTACTGCCGGAAACCATCTCCAAGGAACCGCTGGGCCCGGTGGTACGCAAGGGCGACGAGGAGTGGTTCAGCATCGTCAAGTGGACCCTGTTCGCCATGCTCAACGCCGAAGAGGCAGGCATCACCTCGAAGAACGTCGAGGCCGAGGCCAAAGGCACCAAGAACCCGGATGTCGCCCGCCTGCTGGGTGCCGACGGCGAGTACGGCAAGGACCTCAAGCTGCCCAAGGACTGGGTAGTGCAGATCGTCAAGCAAGTCGGCAACTACGGCGAAGTGTTCGAGAAGAACCTGGGCCAGGGCACCGACCTGAAGATCGACCGTGGCATGAACGCCCTGTGGAACAACGGCGGCATCCAGTACGCGCCACCTGTGCGCTGATGGTTGCACCCTGCGGCGGCATCCCGCCGCCGCAGGCTGTTCGGAACCCTACTTTCCGGGGCACTTCATGCAAAATCGAATCGGCGCACAAAAGGGTTTATCCCTGAGCGATCCACGTGTGCGCGCGTGGCTGTTCCAGATTCTCACGATAGTCTTCGTGGTGGGTCTGGGCTGGTATCTGTTCCACAACACGCAAACCAACCTGCAACACCGGGGCATCACCTCGGGCTTCGACTTCCTCGACCGCAGTGCCGGCTTCGGCATCGCCCAGCATCTGATCCCCTACGTGGAATCCGACAGTTATGCGCGGGTGTTCGTCATCGGCCTGCTCAACACCCTGCTGGTGACCTTCATCGGCGTGGTGCTGGCGACAATCCTCGGCTTCATCATCGGTGTGGCGCGGTTGTCGCCGAACTGGATGATCAACAAGCTGGCGACCGTGTATGTGGAAACCTTCCGCAACATCCCGCCGTTGTTGCAGATCCTGTTCTGGTACTTCGCCGTGTTTCTGACCCTGCCGGGACCGCGGGGCAGTATCAATATCGACGACACCTTCTTCATCAGCAACCGTGGCCTGAACATGCCCGGCGCGTCCATGGCCGAAGGCTTCTGGCCGTTCGTCGTGGCCCTGGCCCTGGCGCTGCTGGCCATCGTGACCATGGTGCGCTTTGCCAACAAGCGCTTCGACGAGACCGGCGTGCCGTTCCACAAGTTCTGGGTGGGGCTGGCGCTGTTCATCGCCATTCCGGGCGTTTGCGCACTGCTGTTCGGCAGCCCGGTGCACTGGGAAGTGCCGCAATTGAAAGGATTCAACTTCGTCGGTGGCTGGGTACTGATCCCCGAGCTGCTGGCGCTGACTCTGGCGTTGACCATCTACACCGCTGCGTTCATCGCCGAGATCGTGCGTTCCGGTATCCGTTCGGTCAGCCATGGCCAGACCGAGGCCGCGCGCTCGCTGGGCCTGCGCGAGGGCCCGACCCTGCGCAAGGTGATCATTCCCCAGGCACTGCGGGTGATCATTCCGCCGCTGACCAGCCAGTACCTGAACCTGGCGAAGAACTCGTCGCTGGCAGCCGGTATCGGCTATCCGGAGATGGTCTCGCTGTTCGCCGGTACCGTGCTCAACCAGACCGGTCAGGCCATCGAGGTGATCGCCATCACCATGAGTGTCTATCTCGCCATCAGCATCAGCATTTCGCTGCTGATGAACTGGTACAACAAGCGCATTGCGCTGATCGAGCGGTGAGGATACGCCTGTGAATGCCCATGTTTTCAAACCCGACATGCCGCCACCGGTGAAAACCGTCGGCGTGCTCGCATGGATGCGTGCCAATCTGTTCTCCAGCTGGCTCAATACGCTGCTGACCCTGTTTGCCATCTACCTGGTGTGGCTGATCGTGCCACCGTTGCTGCAGTGGGCGTTGCTTGACGCCAACTGGGTCGGCACCACCCGCGCCGACTGCACCAAGGAAGGCGCCTGCTGGGTGTTCGTGCAGCAGCGCTTTGGCCAGTTCATGTACGGCTACTACCCGGCCGAGTTGCGCTGGCGCGTGGACCTGACCGTGTGGCTTGCCGTGCTTGGCGCCGCGCCGTTGTTCATCAAGCGTTTCCCGCGCAAGGCCTTCTATGGCCTGGGCTTCCTGGTGCTGTACCCGCTGTTGGCCTACACCCTGCTGCACGGCGGCGTACTGGGCCTGGAAAACGTACCGACCAGCCAGTGGGGCGGGCTGATGCTGACCCTGGTGATTGCCACCGTGGGTATCGTCGGCGCCTTGCCACTGGGGATTTTGCTGGCCCTTGGCCGGCGTTCGCGGATGCCGGCGGTGAAGGTGGTCTGCGTGACCTTCATCGAGTTCTGGCGCGGCGTGCCGCTGATCACCGTGCTGTTCATGTCGTCGGTGATGCTGCCGCTGTTCCTGCCCGAAGGCATGAGCTTCGACAAGCTACTGCGGGCCATGATCGGCGTGATCCTGTTCCAGTCGGCGTACATCGCCGAGGTGGTGCGCGGGGGCCTGCAGGCCATCCCCAAGGGCCAGTACGAAGCCGCCGCGGCCATGGGCCTCGGCTACTGGCGGGCGATGGGCTTGGTGATTCTGCCGCAGGCGCTGAAGCTGGTGATCCCCGGCATCGTCAACACCTTCATTGCCCTGTTCAAGGACACCAGCCTGGTGATCATCATCGGCCTGTTCGACCTGCTGAACAGCGTCAAGCAAGCCGCCGCCGACCCGGCCTGGCTGGGCATGGCTACCGAGGGCTACGTGTTCGCCGCCCTGGTGTTCTGGATTTTCTGTTTCGGTATGTCCCGCTACTCCATGCACCTGGAGCGCAAGCTGGACACTGGCCACAAGCGTTAGGAGTTTCGAAATGAGTGAAGCGATCAAGCAGCCTGCCAGCCCCGAAGGCATCATCCAGATGCAGGGCGTGAACAAGTGGTACGGCCAGTTCCATGTGCTCAAGGACATCAACCTGAACGTGCGCCAGGGCGAGCGCATCGTGCTTTGCGGGCCGTCCGGCTCCGGCAAGTCCACCACCATCCGTTGCCTCAACCGCCTGGAAGAGCACCAGCAGGGGCGCATAGTGGTCGATGGTGTGGAGCTTACCAATGACCTCAAGCAGATCGAGGCCATTCGCCGTGAAGTCGGCATGGTGTTCCAGCACTTCAACCTGTTCCCGCACCTGAGCATTCTGGAGAACTGCACCTTGGCACCGATGTGGGTGCGCAAGATGCCACGGCGCAAGGCCGAGGAAATCGCCATGCACTACCTGGAGCGGGTGCGTATCCCTGAGCAGGCGCACAAGTACCCGGGGCAGTTGTCCGGTGGCCAGCAGCAGCGTGTGGCGATTGCCCGCGCGTTGTGCATGAAGCCGAAGATCATGCTGTTCGACGAACCGACCTCGGCGCTGGACCCGGAAATGGTCAAGGAAGTGCTCGATACCATGGTGGGCCTGGCCGAGGATGGCATGACCATGCTCTGCGTGACCCACGAGATGGGCTTTGCCCGGACTGTGGCGAACCGGGTGATCTTCATGGACAAGGGCGAGATCGTCGAGCAGGCGGCGCCGGATGACTTCTTCGACCGGCCGCGCAGTGACCGGACCAAGTTGTTCCTGAGCCAGATCCTGCATTGATGCTGTAGAGGCCGCTTCGCGGCCCATTCGCAGCACAAGGCTGCTCCTACAAGGGAAATGCGATCTCCTGTAGGAGCAGCCTTGTGCTGCGAATGGGCTGCGAAGCAGCCCCAGACACCCGATCGAAGCGTTACTTCTCTTCCTTGGCCACTGCCGGCGCCGGTGGCGGCCGCAGGCCCACCTCGGCGATCAGCTTCAACTGCTGCCCATTGCGCATCACCTCGATGGTGATCTTCTCGTTGGGCTTGATCCGCGCCACCTGGTTCATCGACTTGCGCCCGTCACCGGCCGGCTCGCCGTTGATGCTCAGGATCACGTCACCCAGCTGCAGCCCAGCCTTTGCCGCCGGCCCTTCGCGGAAGATACCCGCCACCACGATGCCCGGGCGGTCCTTCATGCCGAACGATTCGGCCAGTTCCTGGCTCAGCGGCTGTACTTCGATGCCCAGCCAGCCACGGATCACCTGGCCGTGCTCGATGATCGACTTCATCACCTCCAGTGCCAGTTTCACCGGGATGGCGAAACCGATACCCTGCGAACCGCCGGACTTGGAGAAGATCGCCGTGTTAATGCCGATCAGGTTGCCGTTGGCATCCACCAGCGCACCGCCGGAGTTACCCGGGTTGATCGCCGCGTCGGTCTGGATGAAATCCTCGTAGTTGTTCAGGCCCAGCTGGTTGCGGCCCGTGGCGCTGATGATGCCCATTGTCACGGTCTGGCCGACCCCGAACGGGTTGCCGATGGCCAGCGACACGTCGCCGATGTGAATGGTGTCGGAGCGGCCGATGGTGATCGCCGGCAGGCTCTTCAGGTCGATCTTCAGCACCGCCAGGTCGGTTTCCGGGTCGCTGCCGATGACCCGGGCCAAGGTCTCGCGGCCATCCTTCAGGGCCACGACGATCTGGTCGGCGCCGCTGGTGACGTGGTTGTTGGTCAGCAGGTAACCCTCGGGACTCATGATCACCGCCGAGCCCAGGCTCGACTCCCAGCGGCGCTGCTTGGGCAGGTTGTCACCGAAAAAGCGGCGGAACTGCGGGTCTTCGAACAGCGGGTGGGCGCTCTTGTTCACCACCTTGGTGGTGTACAGGTTGACCACCGCCGGGGCGGCCAGGGTCACGGCGTCGGCGTAGGATACCGGGCCCTGCATGATCCGCGAGGTCTGCGGCGCCTGCTGCAGATTGACGTCCTGGCTGGGCAGGCCGACCCATTCCGGGAAGCGCTGGATGATCAGCATGGCGATCAGTACGCCGGTAAGCAGGGGCCAGCCAAAATAACGCAAAGCCTTGAACATGAATGAATCCTGGAAAGAGCCGGGGACGGTGACCGTGCGGTGGGGCATGAGCGCGCGCGATCATACACCGGTTCCCCCAGTGCCGGCGACGGCCCATAATGGCCGGCATTATACGGGCGTTGCATGGGCGTTGTGCCCGAGAAAAACGCAGATTTCGAGGAGATTTTCATGGCTGTCGCTCTGAACACCCTGGTCGAGGAAGCCGAGCGTTACCTGGGCAGCGCGAAGATCCAGGATTATTGCCCCAATGGCTTGCAGGTCGAAGGCCGGCCGCAGGTCAGCCGCATCGTCAGCGGCGTTACCGCCAGCCAGGCGTTGCTGGATGCGGCAGTCGAGGCCGAGGCCGACCTGGTGCTGGTGCACCATGGCTACTTCTGGAAGGGTGAGAACCCGTGCGTCACCGGCATCCGGCAGCGCCGGCTGAAGACCCTGTTGAACAACGACATCAGTCTGCTGGCGTTCCACCTGCCGCTGGATGTGCACCCGGATGTGGGCAATAACGTGCAACTGGCGCGGCAGCTGGACATCACCGTCGAAGGGCCGCTGGATCCGGAGAACCCCAAGGTGGTCGGGCTGGTCGGCTCGCTGGCCGAGCCGATGACCGCCGGCGACTTCGCCCGGCGGGTGCGTGAGGTGCTGGGGCGTGAGCCTCTGCTGGTCGAAGGTGAGCAGATGATCCGACGGGTCGGCTGGTGCACCGGGGGCGGGCAGGGCTACATCGACACGGCGATCGCGGCCGGGGTGGATCTTTACCTGACGGGCGAGGCATCGGAGCAGACCTACCACAGCGCCCGCGAGAATGGCGTCAGCTTCATTGCCGCCGGGCACCATGCCACCGAGCGCTATGGGGTGCAGGCGCTGGGTGATTACCTGGCACGGCGGTTTGCCGTGGAACACCTGTTCATCGATTGCCCGAATCCGATCTGAGATCGGTATCGCCTTCTCCGCTGATCCCAGGCCTGGCGGTTCCCTGTAGGAGCAGCCTTGTGCTGCGAAGAGGCCAGTGAGGCAAAAAGAGCTTTTTGGCAGTAATGGCCTCTTCGCAGCACAAGGCTGCTCCTACAGATCCTGGTCATTGTCCAGAGGCCTATACCGGTCATGTGGGAGCGGGTTTACCCGCGAAAGGGCCAGGCCTGCCAGCCCAAACCCGCAGTCATATCGTTAGACTCTTTCGATCTAGCCAGCCTCCTAAATAGAAGAAGCCGCTGTGATAAAGTGGCTCGCTCGAACACGGCCCGCAGGCCGTCCATAAGATCGTTTTTCGTGAGTAGCCATGGTCGACAAACTGACGCACTTGAAACAGCTGGAGGCGGAGAGCATCCACATCATCCGCGAGGTGGCCGCCGAGTTCGACAACCCGGTGATGCTGTACTCGATCGGCAAGGATTCCGCCGTGATGCTGCACCTGGCGCGCAAGGCCTTCTTCCCGGGCAAGCTGCCGTTCCCGGTGATGCACGTCGACACCCAGTGGAAATTCCAGGAGATGTACAGCTTCCGCGACAAGATGGTCGAGGAAATGGGCCTGGAGCTGATCACCCACGTCAACCCCGAGGGTGTGGCGCAGGGCATCAACCCGTTCACCCATGGCAGCTCCAAGCACACCGACATCATGAAGACCCAGGGCCTGAAGCAGGCGCTGGACAAGCACGGTTTCGATGCCGCCTTTGGTGGTGCGCGCCGCGACGAAGAGAAGTCGCGGGCCAAGGAGCGCGTGTATTCGTTCCGTGACAGCAAGCACCGCTGGGACCCGAAGAACCAGCGCCCCGAGCTGTGGAACGTGTACAACGGCAAGGTCAACAAGGGCGAGTCGATCCGCGTCTTCCCGCTGTCGAACTGGACCGAGCTGGACATCTGGCAGTACATCTACCTCGAAGGCATCCCGATCGTGCCGCTGTACTTCGCCGCCGAGCGTGAAGTAATCGAGAAGAATGGCACCCTGATCATGATCGACGACGAGCGCATTCTCGAGCACCTCTCCGAGGAAGAGAAAGCCCGCATCGTCAAGAAGAAGGTGCGTTTCCGTACCCTTGGCTGCTACCCGTTGACGGGTGCTGTCGAGTCGGAAGCCGAAACGCTCACCGACATCATTCAGGAAATGCTCCTGACGCGCACTTCCGAGCGCCAGGGCCGGGTCATCGACCACGATGGCGCCGGTTCCATGGAAGACAAGAAACGTCAGGGCTACTTCTAATTTTCAGGGTTACTCCATGTCGCACCAATCCGATTTGATCAGCGAAGACATCCTCGCTTATCTGGCTCAGCACGAGCGTAAAGAACTGCTGCGTTTCCTCACCTGCGGTAACGTGGATGACGGCAAGAGCACCCTGATCGGGCGCCTGCTGCATGACTCGAAGATGATCTACGAGGACCACCTCGAGGCCATCACCCGTGATTCGAAGAAAGTCGGCACCACCGGCGAGGAAGTCGACCTGGCGCTGCTGGTCGACGGCCTGCAGGCCGAGCGCGAGCAGGGCATCACCATCGATGTCGCCTACCGCTATTTCTCCACCGCCAAGCGCAAGTTCATCATTGCCGACACCCCGGGCCACGAGCAGTACACCCGCAACATGGCCACTGGTGCGTCCACCTGCGACCTGGCGATCATCCTGGTCGACGCCCGCTACGGCGTGCAGACGCAGACCCGCCGCCACAGCTACATTGCCTCGTTGCTGGGCATCAAGCACATCGTGGTCGCGGTCAACAAGATGGACCTCAAGGGCTTCGATCAGGACGTCTTCGAGTCGATCAAGGCCGACTACCTGAAGTTCGCCGAAGCCATCAACCTGACCCCGAGCAGCCTGCACTTCGTGCCGATGTCGGCGCTCAAGGGCGACAACGTGGTCAACCACAGCGAGCGTTCGCCGTGGTACGCCGGCCCGACGCTGATGGAAATCCTCGAAACCGTCGAAGTTTCGGCCGACCGCAACTTCACCGACCTGCGCTTCCCGGTGCAGTACGTCAACCGTCCGAACCTGAACTTCCGTGGCTTCGCCGGCACCATCGCCAGCGGCGTGGTGCACAAGGGCGACGAAATCGTCGTGCTGCCGTCGGGCAAGAGCAGCCGCGTCAAGTCCATCGTCACCTACGAAGGCGAGCTGGAAAACGCGGGCCCTGGCCAGGCCGTGACCCTGACCATGGAAGACGAGATCGACATCTCCCGTGGCGACCTGCTGGTGCATGCCGACAACGTCCCGCCTGTAACCGACCAGTTCGACGCCATGCTGGTATGGATGGCCGAGGAGCCGATGCTTCCGGGCAAGAAATACGACATCAAGCGCGCCACCAGCTACGTGCCGGGCTCGATTGCCAGCATCACCCATAAGGTCGATGTGAACACCTTGGAGCAGGGCGCCGCGAGCGCGCTGCAACTGAACGAGATCGGCCGCGTGAAGGTGTCCCTGGACGCCTCGATCGCCCTGGACGGTTACGACAGCAACCGCACCACCGGTGCGTTCATCGTCATCGACCGGCTGACCAACGGCACTGTCGGTGCCGGCATGATCATCGCCCCGCCAGTCCTGCCGCACGGCAGCACCGGTCATCATGGCAAGCTGTGCCATGTGGCCACCGAAGAGCGCGCCCTGCGCTTCGGCCAGCAGCCTGCCACCGTGCTGTTCAGCGGCCTGTCCGGCGCTGGCAAGAGCACTCTGGCCTACGCCGTGGAGCGCAAGCTGTTCGACATGGGCCGTGCGGTGTACGTGCTCGACGGCCAGAACCTGCGCCACGACCTGAACAAGGGCCTGCCACAGGACCGCGCCGGCCGCACCGAGAACTGGCGCCGCGCCGCCCATGTGGCGCGCCAGTTCAACGAAGCCGGCCTGCTGACCCTGGCCGCGTTCGTGGCCCCGGATGCCGAAGGCCGCGAACAGGCCAAGGCGTTGATCGGCAAGGAGCGCCTGGTGACCGTTTACGTCCAGGCCTCGCCGCTGGCTTGCCGTGAGCGTGACCCGCAAGGCCTGTACGCTGCCGGTGGCGACAACATCCCGGGCGAAAGCTTCCCGTACGATGTGCCGCTGGACGCCGACCTTGTGATCGACACCCAGTCGGTCAGCGTCGACGAAGGCGTGAAGCTGGTACTGGATGTGCTGCGTCAGCGTGGCGCGATCTAAGCGCTAGCCAGCAAGGAAAACCCCGCTTCGGCGGGGTTTTTTATTGGCATCTTGCCGTGCACGTAGACCCTGAAGGACAGCGTACCTTGTATGGTTTGGCCGCTTTCTGCGCTTCGCCCTACGTGTTGCGCCGCCTTTTCCTACGATGGTGGGCGAAAAAACGGACTGTTGGGTAGGAAGCCCGCCGTTCACTCTAGATGCTCTGACAACTAAGGAGGTCTAGCGGTGAAATTTTCTCATCATTTGGCGGCATGTACGCTGGTATTGGCTGCTGGATTATCGGGTACGGCAAACGCCGATCTTGGGGCAAAGTGTTGCCCATTCAGCGATGCTCGGCTGAAGACCGATATCACAGAGCTGCTGGGCTCCACCGATACCCTGTTGAAAATTCATGGGGTACGGATGAAGTGGAAAGAGTCCGGCAGGGACGACATTGCTGTGCTCGCCCAAGAGGTGCAGAAGGTGTATCCGGAGTTGGTGCATGAAAAAGACGGGTTGCTGACAGTGGATTACGAAAAGCTGGTAGTGCCTTTGATCGAGTCGGTTCGTGAATTGGATCGCCGCATCACCGCTTTGGAAAACCCAGGGGGCTCGCACTAGTATTGAAGGCCCCGCCGTGGCGGGGCTTAGATATGCTTTTCGGACACGGGTATCACCCGCCGCTCCTTCACCGCCTTGTAGGAAAAACTCGAGTAGATCTCCTTCACCCCCGGCAACCGCTGCAACACTTCGCGGGTGAACTCGCCGAACGACTCCAGGTCCCGCGCGAGGATCTCCAGCAGGAAGTCATAGCGCCCGGAAATGTTGTGGCAGGCGACAATCTCGGGAATCTCCATCAGCCGTCGCTCGAACGCCAGCGCCATGTCCTTGGTGTGCGAGTCCATCATGATGCTGACGAACGCGGTCACGCCAAACCCCAGCGACTTGGGCGAGAGGATGGCCTGGTAGCCGGTGATGTAGCCGTTGTCCTCCAGCAACTTGACCCGTCGCCAGCACGGCGAGGTGGTCAGCGCTACCTGGTCGGCGAGTTCAGCAACGGTAAGGCGGGCGTTGTCCTGCAGGGCGGCGAGCAGGGCGCGGTCGGTTCGGTCGAGGCTTGAAGGCATGTTTTGCCCTCCTGGTCCGGTAATTATTGTTTTTGTTCCAGCAAGCACGCAGATGCGTGGGCAATTTTGGAAAAAATCGGGCAGCTCGGTGGCATAAGCTTATAACAAACCACAAGAGGCTGTTGCCATGCGCGACTCCCATAACAACACCGGTTTTTCCACGCGGGCCATTCACCATGGCTACGACCCGCTTTCTCACGGTGGCGCCCTGGTGCCGCCGGTGTACCAGACCGCCACCTACGCCTTCCCTACTGTGGAATATGGCGCTGCATGCTTCGCCGGAGAAGAACCGGGGCATTTCTACAGCCGTATCTCCAACCCTACCCTGGCCCTGCTGGAACAGCGCATGGCCTCGCTGGAGGGCGGTGAGGCGGGGTTGGCATTGGCGTCGGGCATGGGCGCCATCACCTCGACGATCTGGACCTTGCTGCGCCCCGGCGATGAGTTGATCGTCGGGCGCACGTTGTACGGCTGCACCTTTGCCTTCCTGCACCATGGCATTGGCGAGTTCGGT
The DNA here is from genome assembly GCF_900277125.1 of Pseudomonas inefficax. Taxonomy (GTDB): domain Bacteria; phylum Pseudomonadota; class Gammaproteobacteria; order Pseudomonadales; family Pseudomonadaceae; genus Aquipseudomonas; species Aquipseudomonas inefficax. The sequence goes on along the minus strand of NZ_OPYN01000207.1, from coordinate 326,535 downwards.
GTGAAGATTCGTCATGTCGACCTGAACGATGCCAAGGCCCTGAAAGCGGCGATCAACGGCAAAACGCGAATGATCTACTTTGAGACGCCGGCCAACCCCAACATGCAACTGGTGGATATCGCCGCGGTGGCCGAGGCGGTGCGCGGGCATGATGTGCATGTGGTGGTCGATAACACCTATTGCACGCCCTACCTGCAGCGGCCGCTGGAGTTGGGGGCGGACCTGGTGGTGCATTCGGCGACCAAGTACCTCAGCGGCCACGGTGATATCACTGCCGGCCTGGTGATCGGGCGCAAGGCGCTGGTCGACCGCATTCGCCTGGAAGGGCTGAAGGACATGACCGGGGCGGTGCTGTCGCCCCACGATGCGGCGCTGCTGATGCGCGGGATCAAGACCTTGGCCCTGCGCATGGACCGCCATTGCGCCAATGCCCTGCAGGTGGCCGAGTTTCTGGCACGGCAGCCGCAGGTGGAGCTGATTCACTACCCAGGGTTGCCGTCGTTTGCCCAGTACGAGGTGGCGCAGCGGCAGATGCGTTTGCCGGGCGGGATGATTGGCTTCGAGCTAAAGGGTGGTATCGAGGCTGGCCGGCGCTTCATGAACGCGTTACAGCTGTTCGCCCGCGCGGTTAGCCTGGGCGATGCCGAGTCGCTGGCGCAGCACCCGGCGAGCATGACCCATTCCAGCTATACCCCGCAGGAGCGGGCGCATCACGGGATATCGGAAGGGTTGGTGCGGTTGTCGGTGGGGCTCGAGGATGTGGAGGACCTGCTGGCGGATGTCGAGCAGGCGTTGCAGGCTTGCAGCTAGGTGGCCTGGGCTGGCCTCTTCGCGGGCACGCCCGCTCCCACAGGTACACCACAGCATTTGAAATCTGTGGAATACCTGTGGGAGCGGGCGTGCCCGCGAAGAGGCCAGTGAATCCAGCCCACAAAAAAGGCCTCTAGCGAGGCCTTTGTCATGTTCGGCAGGTCAGCGCTTGAGCCCGTAGCTCTCGTCGAGCATGCCCGGCGAGTTCGGCGCTTTCGGCGCGTAGTCGCGTGGCACTTCGGCGGTGTCCTTCGGCGGGGTCAGGCGGTCGCGCGGGCCTTGCGCGCCCTCGGAATGCAGGGCCGCCAGCAGGCGTTGGCGAGTAACGTCATCAAGGGCCAGGCTGTTGGCGCCTTCGGCCAGGTGATCCTGGACGTCCTGGTAGCTCTGGGTCAGTTTCTTGACCAGCACGGCGGTGCTGTTGAAGTGGGTGACCACTTCGTTCTGGTAGCTGTCGAAACGCTTCTGGATGTCATCCAGCTGGCGCTGGGTGCTGCTCGGCGCAGCGTTGGGCAGCAGGCGAGCGACGACGAAACCGACCACGACGCCGATGACCAGGGCCAGGGTCGGCAACAACCAAACAAGGAGCGAGAGTTCCACGAGTCCTTCCTCTATAAACGGCTTTGCTTTACGTTAACGGCTCAGACCTGCGCTGTATACCGCGAGCGATCGCAAATCAGAACAGAATTCCTCACCTAGACGAATCGACCCCTCCCGAGGTCACGGAGTAGTGCCTTGCTTGTCCGCGAAACCCCCTTGTTCATCGATGGCCCCAGCGGCCAGCTGGAAGCCTTGTACCTGGACGTGGCCAATGCACGTGGCGCGGTGCTGATCTGCCACCCCAACCCGGTCCAGGGTGGCACCATGCTCAACAAGGTAGTCTCGACCCTGCAACGCACCGCCCGCGACGCAGGCTACGTGACCCTGCGGTTCAACTACCGTGGCGTCGGCCAGAGCGCCGGCAGCCATGACATGGGCGCTGGCGAGGTGGCCGATGCCGAGGCCGCTGCGGCCTGGCTGCGCGAAAAACATCTGGGCCTGCCGCTGGTACTGATGGGCTTCTCGTTCGGCGGCTTCGTCGCCACCAGCCTGGCAGGCCGCCTGGAGGCCACTGGAGTAGAGCTGCAGCAGCTGTTCATGATCGCCCCGGCGGTAATGCGCCTGACGCCGGAAGACCCGGTGCCACAGCGCTGCCCGATCACCGTGGTGCAGCCGGACGCTGACGAAGTGGTCGCGCCGCAGCTGGTTTACGATTGGTCTGACAGCCTGTCGCGCCCCCATGAGCTGCTGAAAGTGGCAGAATGCGGACACTTCTTCCATGGCAAGCTGACCGATCTGAAGGATCTGCTGCTGCCGCGCCTTTCGAACTGAGCCAAGCCTGAATAAGCGAACACCCATGACCACGCGCATTCTCACCGGTATCACCACCACCGGCACTCCGCACCTGGGCAACTATGCCGGCGCCATCCGCCCGGCGATCCGTGCCAGCCAGCAGCCCGGTGTCGACTCGTTCTACTTCCTGGCCGACTACCACGCCCTGATCAAGTGCGACGACCCGCTGCGCATCCAGCGTTCGCGCCTGGAAATCGCCGCTACCTGGCTGGCCGGTGGCCTCGATCCGGACAAGGTGACCTTCTACCGCCAGTCTGACATCCCGGAAATCCCCGAGCTGACCTGGCTGCTGACCTGCGTCAGCGCCAAGGGCCTGCTCAACCGCGCACATGCCTACAAGGCCTCGGTGGACAAGAACCTGGAAAACGGCGAAGACCCGGATGCCGGCGTGACCATGGGCCTGTACAGCTACCCGGTGCTGATGGCTGCGGACATCCTGATGTTCAATGCCAACAAGGTGCCGGTCGGCCGTGACCAGATCCAGCACGTGGAAATGGCCCGCGACATCGGCCAGCGCTTCAACCACCTTTTCGGCCAGGGCAAGGACTTCTTCGCCCTGCCGGAAGCGGTGATCGAAGAGAGCGTGGCGACCCTGCCGGGCCTGGACGGGCGCAAGATGTCCAAGAGCTACGACAACACCATCCCGCTGTTCACCAGCGCCAAGGAGATGAAAGACGCGATCTCGCGCATCGTCACCGACTCGCGCGCGCCTGGCGAAGCGAAAGACCCGGACAACGCGCACCTGTTCACCCTTTTCCAGGCCTTCTCGACGCAGGCGCAGTGCGCCGAGTTCCGTGAAGAGCTGCTGCAGGGCCTGGGCTGGGGCGAGGCCAAGCAGCGCCTGTTCCAGCTGCTGGACGGCCAGTTGGCCGAGAAGCGCGAGTACTACCACCAGTTGATCGCCCGCCCGGCGGACCTGGAAGACATCCTGCTGGCTGGCGCCGCCAAGGCCCGCAAGATCGCCACGCCGTTCCTCGAGCAGCTGCGCGAGGCTGTTGGCCTGCGGTCGTTCCGCAGCAGCGTGCAGGCCAGCACCGAAGTGAAGAAAAAGGCCGCCAAGAGCGCGCGTTTCGTCAGCTTCCGTGATGAAGACGGCAGCTTCCGCTTCCGTCTGCTGGCCGCTGACGGCGAACAACTGCTGCTGTCGCGCAGCTTCGCCGACGGCAAGAGCGCCGGCGCCGTGAGCAAGCAGCTGCAGCAGGGTGGCGAGGCGGATGTGCGCGTCGAAGGCTTGGGCTTCGGCCTGTGGCTGAACGGCGAGCAGGTTGCCGACGGGGCGCAGTTCGACAGCGCCGAAGCTCGTGATGCGGCCATCGAAAGCCTGCGTGCAGCCCTGGCACCACAGCAGGACTGAAATATCGCACCTGCCTGTACTGGTCTATTCGCGGGTGAACCCGCTCCTACAGGTATTTCTCCTGTGGGAGCGGGTTCACCCGCGAACACCGGCAACGCCGGTGCCATACAGCGTAAATGAGGCATATTGACGCAAGTCGCATTGCCATTAAGCGGGCCTGTCGCTACAGTGACGGCCCGTTTTTTGTTGCCTCGCTAACGAATCATGACGCCCCTAGAACGATATCAAGCAGATCTGAAACGTCCCGACTTCTTCCATGACGCGGCGCAGGAAACTGCTGTGCGTCACCTGCAGCGCCTGTACGACGACCTGGTACATGCGCAGAACAACAAGCCGGGTGTGTTCGGCAAGCTGTTCGGCAAGAAGGAACAGACCCCGATCAAGGGCCTGTACTTCTGGGGTGGGGTAGGGCGCGGCAAGACCTACCTGGTCGATACCTTCTTCGAGGCGCTGCCGTTCAAGCAGAAGATGCGCACGCACTTCCACCGCTTCATGAAGCGTGTGCACGAGGAAATGAAAACCCTCAAGGGCGAGAAAAACCCGCTGACCATCATCGCCAAGCGCTTCAGCGAAGAAGCCAAGGTGATCTGCTTCGACGAATTCTTCGTGTCGGACATTACCGACGCGATGATCCTCGGCACCCTGATGGAAGAGTTGTTCAAGAACGGCGTATCGCTGGTGGCCACTTCCAACATCGTGCCGGACGGCCTGTACAAGGACGGCCTGCAGCGCGCGCGATTCCTGCCGGCCATCGCCATGATCAAGCAGTACACCGAGGTGGTGAACGTCGACAGCGGGGTCGACTACCGCCTGCGTCACCTGGAGCAGGCCGAGCTTTACCACTACCCGCTCGATGAAGCAGCGCACCAGAGCCTGCGCGCAAGCTTCAAGGCACTGACCCCCGAGTGCACCCAGGCGGTCGAGAACGACGTGCTGATGATCGAGAATCGACCGATCAATGCGCTGCTTACCTGTGACGACGTGGCCTGGTTCGACTTCCGCGCCCTGTGCGACGGCCCTCGCAGCCAGAACGACTACATCGAACTGGGCAAGATCTTCCATGCCGTACTGTTGAGCAACGTGGAGCAGATGGGGGTCACCACCGACGACATCGCCCGCCGCTTCATCAACATGGTGGATGAGTTCTACGACCGCAACGTCAAGCTGATCATCTCGGCCGAGGTGGAGCTGAAGGACCTGTATACCGGTGGGCGCCTGGCGTTCGAGTTCCAGCGCACCCTGAGCCGGTTGCTGGAGATGCAGTCGCACGAGTTCCTGGCACGGGCGCACAAGCCTTAAGATTCTTGGGGCCGCTTTGCGGCCCATCGCGACACAAGGCCGCTCCTACAGGGGTACGCGATCTCCTGTAGGAGCGGCCTTGTGTCGCGATGGGCTGCAAAGCAGCCCCATTGTCCTCAAGCTTCCTGCATGAACTGCTGCCGATACTGGTTCGGCGACAACTCGGTGTGCTGACGGAACAGCCGCGCAAAGAAACTGGCATCGTCATAGCCCACCTCGTAACTGATGGTCTTGATGCTCTTGCGCGTACTCGACAACAACCCCTTGGCCGTCTCGATCCGTAGCCGTTGCAGGTAATGCAGCGGCTTGTCACCCGTCGCGCCCTGGAAGCGGCGCATGAAGTTGCGAATGCTCATGCCGTGGTTGCGAGCCACATCCTCGAAGCGGAACTTGTCGGCGAAGTGTTCCTCCAGCCAGTGCTGGATCTGCAGGATGATCAGGTCCTGGTGCAACTTCTGCCCGCCAAAGCCCATGCGCCCCGGGGTGTAGTTGCGCTGCACTTCGTAGAGGATGTCGCGGGATACGGCGCGGGCCACGTTGGCGCCGCAGAAGCGTTCGATCAGGTAGATGTACAGGTCGCAGGCTGAAGTGGCGCCGCCAGCACAATAGATATTGTCGGCGTCGGTCAGGTGCTTGTCCTGGTTCAGCCGGATCTTCGGGAAACGTTCGGCAAAGCTGGTGAAGAAGCGCCAGTAGGTAGTCGCTTCCTTGCCGTCGAGCAGGCCGGACTCGGCCAGCCAGAAGACGCCACTGGCCTCGGCGCACAGCACCGCGCCACGCGCATGCTGTTCACGCAGCCACGGCAGCACCTGTGGATAACGTTGCAGCAGGTTGTCGAAGTCGTCCCAGAAGGCCGGGAGGATGATCACATCGGCGTCGTCAAGGCCACCTTCGACCGGCAGCTGCACATTGCTGAAGCTGTCAACGGGCTGGCCGTCCGGGCTCACCAGGCGGATCTCGAACATGGGCTGCAGGCCCAGGCCCAGCTGTTTGCTGTAGCGCAAGCTGGCGAGGTGGAAGAAATCCTTGGCCTGCATCAAGGTCGAAGCGAACACCTTGTCAATGGCCAGGATGCTGACGCGCCGCAGCGACGCGGAGGGTTGGGTAAACATCATTGTCATTGTTCTTATAGGGTAGAGTGGTCAATCACCGGCTGGATCGTCTTATTTTTTGGCGACTGTGTCTAGCCTGCTGCGCCGCACTGGTTTCTTCGCGGGCTCGCCCGCTCCCACAGGCACCGCGCACCGTTCAAGGGCTGTGCAGTACCTGTGGGAGCGGGCAAGCCCGCGAAGAAGCCCGCACAGGGTCCGCTCAAGGCGCCGGGTTCGGTTGCTCCTGGTGAATCGACTCGATCGCCGCCAGCAGTTCATCACTCAAACTCAGCTCGAGACTGGCCAGGTTGCTGTCCAGCTGCTCCAGGCTGGTCGCGCCAATGATGTTGCTGGTCACGAACGGCTGCCGGGTGACGAACGCCAGGGCCATCTGCGCCGGGTCCAGGCCGTGCTCGCGGGCCAGCTGCACATAACGGCTGCACGCCGCCACGGTCTGTGGATTGGAATAGCGGGCAAAGCGGCTGAACAGGGTCAGGCGCGCTTTCTCTGGCCGTGCGCCGTTCTCGTACTTGCCCGAAAGCATGCCGAACGCCAACGGTGAGTAGGCCAGCAGGCCGCACTGCTCGCGGATAGCGACTTCCGCCAGGCCCACCTCGAAGCTGCGGTTGAGCAGGTTGTACGGGTTCTGGATCGACACCGCCCGCGGCCAGCCACGGCTTTCGGCCAGTTGCAGGAACTTCATGGTGCCCCACGGCGTTTCGTTGGACAGGCCGATGTGGCGGATCTTGCCCGCGCGTACCTGCTCGTCCAGCGCTTCGAGGGTTTCTTCCAGCGGGGTGAAGTGGTCCTGGGGCAGGTGCTGGTAGCCCAGCTTGCCGAAGAAGTTGGTGTTGCGCTCCGGCCAATGCAGCTGGTACAGGTCGATGCGGTCGGTCTGCAGGCGCTTGAGGCTCTCGTCCAGCGCCGCGACGATGTGCTGGCGGTTGTGCTTGAGCTGGCCGTCGCGAATGTGGCTGATGCCGTTGCCGGGGCCTGCGACCTTGCTCGCCAGCACCCAGGCGTCGCGATCACCATTGGCCTTGAACCAGTTGCCGATGATGCGCTCGGTGGCGGCGTAGGTTTCGGGGCGGGGCGGTACCGGGTACATCTCGGCGGTATCGATGAAGTTGACCCCTGCGGCCTTGGCCCGGGCAATCTGCGCGAAGGCCTCGGCCTGGTCATTCTGTTCGCCCCAGGTCATGGTGCCCAGGCACAGGGCGCTGACGTTGAGGTCGGTACGGCCGAGCTGGCGGTATTCCATCGGATAGACACTCCTTGGCAAATGAAAACATCAAAGCAGGTTGAAATTTTTCGCGCAATCTGGATAATTCGGCAGCTCTCCGTGTGGCGGAAGTGATGCACCACCACGCAGGAAGAACCCCGTCGAACATTGGCGTGCCTGACCCGAGCCCCCAAAGCGTCAGCGTTCGGCTGCGCGCTTGCCCTTGGCAAGCTGTGCACTATCCAGTAAGATTCGCCGTCTATTTTTCGCTGGGCGGCCTCTGAGGCTTTAGAGAATGAAAACTTTTACTGCTAAACCGGAAACAGTAAAGCGCGAGTGGTTCGTAGTCGACGCCGCTGGCCAGACCCTGGGTCGTCTGGCTACCGAAATCGCTAGCCGTCTGCGTGGCAAACACAAACCAGAATACACCCCTCACGTTGACACCGGCGACTACATCGTCGTTATCAACGCCGAGCAGGTTCGTGTGACTGGTGCCAAGTCTTCCGACAAAATGTACTACTCCCACTCCGGTTTCCCGGGCGGTATCAAGGAAATCAACTTCGAGAAGTTGATCGCCAAGGCCCCTGAGCGTGTTATCGAAACTGCGGTCAAAGGCATGCTGCCGAAGAACCCGCTGGGTCGCGACATGTACCGCAAGCTGAAAGTGTACGCGGGTGCTGCTCACCCACACACTGCTCAGCAGCCTCAAGAACTGAAGATCTAACGGGATAGTTCATTATGTCGGCGACTCAAAACTACGGCACTGGCCGTCGCAAGACCGCAACCGCTCGCGTATTCCTGCGTCCGGGTACTGGTAACATTTCCATCAACAACCGTTCTCTGGACGTGTTCTTCGGTCGCGAAACCGCTCGCATGGTTGTTCGTCAGCCACTCGAGCTGACCGAAACCGTCGAGAAGTTCGACATCTACGTCACCGTTTCCGGTGGTGGTGTCAGCGGTCAAGCCGGTGCGATCCGTCACGGTATCACCCGCGCTCTGATGGAATACGACGAAACCCTGCGTGGCGCTCTGCGTCGTGCTGGCTACGTCACCCGCGACGCTCGTGAAGTCGAGCGTAAGAAAGTGGGTCTGCGTAAAGCGCGTAAGCGTCCTCAGTACTCCAAGCGTTAATACCGCTTCGGCAGTCGAAAAAAGCCCGGTTCCTTGGAACCGGGCTTTTTTTATGTCTTGAACTAACCTGTCAGCATGTCAGTGACCACTTGTCGCATAGACGCAGATCAAGCAAAGCGCGGGTAGTGCCCCCTGGCTGGGGTATTCACCTTGTCAGTGTGTGGATTTGTTTCTTACCATGGCGACCAATTTTTAGCGCCACTGACACAACCTAAGTACAGGGTCTGGTTCAACAGGCCAAGCAAGCTGATGGGAGAGGACTGAATGAGCAATGACGGCGTCAACGCAGGCCGGCGCCGCTTCCTCGTAGCCGCGACATCTGTAGTCGGGGCGGCGGGGGCAGTGGGGGCTGCGGTACCGTTCGTGGGGTCATGGTTTCCCAGTGCCAAGGCGAAAGCCGCAGGTGCACCGGTGAAGGTCAATATCGCCAAGGTCGAGGCCGGGCAGCAGATGGTGGCCGAGTGGCGTGGCCAGCCGGTGTTCATCGTGCGGCGAACGGACGAAATTCTCGGTAACCTGAAAAAGGTCGTTGGTGATCTGGCTGACCCTGAGTCCAAGGCCTCGGTACAGCCCACCTATGTCGACCCACAGGTCCGTTCGATCAAGCCGGAAATCCTCATCCTCGTCGGCCTGTGCACGCACCTGGGCTGCTCGCCCACCTTCCGCCCGGAAGTCGCACCCGCCGACCTTGGGCCGAAATGGGTCGGTGGCTATTTCTGCCCGTGCCACGGCTCCCACTACGACCTGGCTGGCCGTGTCTACAAGTCGCAGCCGGCGCCCCTCAACCTGCCCGTGCCACCGCACTCTTACGAGTCGGACGAGATCGTCGTCATCGGCGTTGACCAGGAGAACGCATGATGAGCAAGTTCATGGACTGGATTGATGCTCGCTTCCCCGCCACCAAGATGTGGGAAGACCACCTGAGCAAGTATTACGCGCCCAAGAACTTCAACTTCCTGTACTTCTTCGGCTCCCTGGCGCTGCTGGTGCTGGTCAACCAGATCGTCACTGGTGTGTGGCTGACCATGAGCTTCACGCCCTCGGCAGAAGAGGCATTCGCCTCGGTCGAGTACATCATGCGTGACGTGGAGTACGGCTGGATCCTGCGCTACCTGCACTCCACCGGTGCGTCGGCGTTCTTCATCGTGGTCTACCTGCACATGTTCCGCGGCTTGCTCTACGGCTCGTATCAGAAGCCTCGCGAGCTGGTGTGGCTGTTCGGCATGCTGATCTACCTGGCGCTGATGGCCGAAGCCTTCATGGGTTACCTGCTGCCGTGGGGGCAGATGTCCTACTGGGGTGCCCAGGTGATCATTTCGCTGTTTGGTGCCATCCCGGTGATCGGTGACGACCTCACCCAGTGGATCCGTGGTGACTACCTGATCTCGGGCATCACCCTGAACCGCTTCTTCGCCCTGCACGTGGTGGCCTTGCCGATCGTCATCCTCGGCCTGGTGGTACTGCACATCCTCGCCCTGCACGAAGTGGGTTCGAACAACCCTGACGGCGTCGACATCAAGAAGAAAAAGGACGAAAACGGCATCCCGCTGGACGGCATCCCGTTCCATCCGTACTACACCGTGAAGGACATTGTCGGTGTGGTGGTGTTCCTGTTCGTGTTCTGCGCCGTGGTGTTCTTCTTCCCTGAAATGGGCGGCTACTTCCTGGAGAAACCGAACTTCGAGCAGGCCAACGCCTTCAAGACCCCCGAGCACATTGCGCCTGTGTGGTACTTCACACCGTTCTACGCGATCCTGCGTGCGGTGCCTGACAAGCTGATGGGCGTCATCGCCATGGGTGCGGCCATTGCCGTGCTGTTCGTGCTGCCCTGGCTCGACCGCAGCCCGGTGCGCTCCATGCGCTACAAGGGCTGGATCAGCAAGCTCTTCCTGCTGGTGTTCTGTGTGGCCTTCGTCATCCTCGGCGTGCTCGGCGTATTGGCGCCGACACCCGGGCGTACCTTGCTGTCGCAGGTGTGCACGGTGTTGTACTTCGCCTACTTCCTGCTGATGCCGTTCTACACAAGGCTCGAGAAGACCAAACCGGTTCCGGAAAGGGTGACTGGCTGATGAAAAAGTTGATTGCAGTATTTTTGCTGGCAGTGATGCCTGCCTTTTCCTTCGCGGCCGAACATGGCCTGGAGCTGGACAAGGTCGACATCGACCTGAGCGACAAGGCCGCCATGCAGGACGGTGCGCGTACCTTTGCCAACTATTGCATGGGTTGCCACAGCGCCAAGTTCCAGCGTTACGAGCGGGTGGCCGATGACCTTGGCATCCCCCACGAGCTGATGCTCGAGAAGCTGGTGTTCACCGGTGCCAAGATCGGTGACCACATGCAGATCGGCATGAAGCCCAGCGATGCCAAGACCTGGTTCGGCGCCGCACCGCCCGACCTGACCCTGGTAGCCCGGGTGCGTGGCACCGACTGGCTGTACACCTATCTGCGCAGCTTCTACGAGGACCCATCGCGGCCTTACGGGGTGAACAACAAGGTGTTCCCGAACGTCGGCATGCCTAACGTGCTGGTCGGCCTGCAAGGCAACCAGGTGGTTGGCTGCAAACAGGTGCAGACCGTGACCGATGGCAAGAAGCAATTCGACCCGTTGACCGGTAGCCCCATCACCCATGAAGCCTGCGACCAGCTGACCATTACGCCGAAATCCGGTACCCTGACGACCGAGCAGTTCGACGAGAAGGTCAAGAACCTGGTGACCTTCCTGGCCTATTCGGCCAACCCGGTCAAACTGGAAAGCCAGCGCATCGGTACCTATGTGTTGCTGTACCTGGCTTTCTTCTTCGTATTCGCCTACTTGCTCAAGCGTGAATACTGGAAGGACGTGCACTGATCACGCAGTAGTTTCTGGTTGTTGAACGCGCCCGGGGCGCCCCCGCAGAAATGCGAGGGTGCCCCGGGCGCGTTTTCATTTACAGTTGCACAAGCATCTCGTGCGAGGAGCCGCTACATGGGCGCAACCAACAGGTTAGCCTGCTATTCCGATCCCGCTGACCACTATTCCCATCGGGTACGCCTGGTGCTGGCGGAGAAGGGCGTCAGCGTGCAGGTCATCGATGTCGACCCCGCCCGCCTGCCGCCCAGGCTGGCCGAGGTCAACCCTTACGGCAGCCTGCCGACGCTGGTTGACCGTGACCTGGCGTTGTATGAATCGACCGTGGTGATGGAATACCTCGAAGAGCGTTACCCACACCCGCCGCTGATGCCGGTCTACCCGGTTGCGCGCGGCAACAGCCGTCTGCTGATGCACCGCATTCAGCGCGACTGGTGTGTTCTGGCCGATACCGTACTCGATTCGCGCAGCAGCGAGGCTGCCCGCACCGAGGCGCGCAAGGCCCTGCGTGAAAGCCTGACCGGCGTTTCGCCCCTGTTCAATGAATTCGCCTGTTTCATGAGCGATGAGCAAAGCCTGGTCGATTGTTGTCTACTGCCCATACTCTGGCGTTTGCCGGTGTTGGGCATCGAGTTGCCGCGGCAAGCCAAGCCGCTGCTGGATTACATGGAGCGGCAGTTCGCCCGCGAGCCTTTCCAGGCGAGCCTGTCCTCCGTAGAACGTGAAATGCGCAAGCTTTAAGGAGCCGTTGATGAACTCCAGTCGCCCCTATCTGGTTCGAGCACTGTACGAGTGGATCGTCGACAACGATTGCACGCCCCATATGCTGGTCAACGCCGAATTTCCCAAGGTTCAGGTGCCGGACGGTTTCGCCAGTGATGGCCAGATCGTCCTGAACATCTCGCCAAGCGCCGTGCGCAGTTTGCACATGGACAACGATGCGGTCAGCTTCGAGGGCCGTTTCAGTGGTGTGGCCCATTCGCTGTTCGTGCCGGTTGGCGCCATCCTGGGTATCTACGCCCGCGAAAATGGCCAGGGCATGGTCTTCGAGCTGGAGCCGCCACTGATGGATGGCGATGAGCAGGAAGATGATGATGTGCAGCCGGATGACGATGGCCCGCCAGGGGGTGGTGGCCAGCCGCCACGTCCGACTGGCCGACCAAGCCTGAAAGTGGTCAAGTAACAAAAAAAGGCGATCCAACCGGATCGCCTTTTTCTTTACCGCCAAGCCTGGCTCACAGGTCGCTGATGGTGCGTACCTGGTCCTTGTTGATGCGGGTGCGTTTGCCGTCGAGTTGCTGGAATTCGTAGAAGCCGGAGTCTGCGTCGTACTGCGGTACGTCGACCGTCTGGATTTCGCGGCCATCGTTGAGGATGATCTGGCTAGGGGTGGAGCAGCCGGCCAGGGTGGCGAAGGTGCCGAACAGCAGGGCAGGCAGCAGAAGCTTTTTCATGCGGTGTTTCCTGGGTATCTGAAAGGATGGAACAGGGTTGTAGCCTGTGCTGGCCTCTTCGCGGGTAAACCCGCTCCCACAGGAATACCACAAGCTCGAAAGCCGTGAGATCCCTGTGGGAGCGGGTTTACCCGCGAAGAGGCCGGCTCAGGCAATCAATGAATCAGTCGATGTACTCGAACAACTTGACGATCTTCTGCACGCCCGACACGCCTTGTACCACGGCAGTGGCCGAGTTGGCCTCCTGCTGGGTCACCAGGCCGAGCAGGTAGACGATGCCGTTCTCGGTAATCACCTTGATGCGCGAGCTTGGCACGGCATTGTCGGTCAGCATCTGGGTCTTGATCTTGGTGGTCAGCCAGGCGTCGTTGTTGCGCGCCAGGATCGAGGAAGGCTGCATCACCTGCAGCTCGTTGTGCACTTTCTTGACCCTCTGTACCTGGCTGGCGGTCTGCTCTGCGAGGCTCTTGAGGTCGGCGCGCGGGGTCTGCCCGGCCAACAGGACGATGCCGTTGTAGCTGCTGACAACGATGTGCGAGCCTTTGTCCAGGTCAGGGCTGGCCTTGGCGATGTTGACCGAGGCCTTGGTTTCGATCAGCGAGTCGTCGATCTTGCTGCCGATGGTGCGCGTGCCCCGATCGTCTTCGATCGGCGAATTGCGGGTAGATGTCAATACCGAGCTGCAACCAGTGACGCTCAGGCACAGGGTCAGGGCCATAAGGCCGAGGCGCATAGGGTTCATTCTTCACTCCCGAACAGTTGGCTGTCGATCAGATCACACAGGCAGTGGATCGCCAGCAGGTGGACTTCCTGGATGCGCGCGGTAACCGTCGAAGGCACGCGAATTTCCACGTCTTCGGGCAGCAGCAACGAAGCCATGCCGCCGCCATCGCGACCAGTCAATGCTACGACAATCATTTCGCGGTCATGTGCGGCCTGGATCGCCTGGATGATGTTGGCCGAGTTGCCGCTGGTGGAGATCGCCAGCAGAACGTCACCGGGCTGGCCCAGCGCGCGGATCTGCTTGGAAAAGACTTCGTTGTAGCTGTAGTCGTTGGCGATCGAGGTCAGGGTCGAGCTGTCGGTGGTCAGCGCGATGGCCGGCAGGCTCGGGCGTTCGCGCTCGAAGCGGTTGAGCAGCTCCGAGGAAAAATGCTGGGCATCGCCGGCCGAGCCGCCGTTGCCGCAGGCGAGCATCTTGCCCTCGTTGAGCAGCGCGTTGACCATGACCAGGCTGGCCTGCTCGATGTGCGGTGCCAGGATGTCCATTGCCTGTTGCTTGGTATCGATGCTGGCCTGGAACAGCCGGCGAATTCGGGATTGCATGTCCATCTGGTGACCTTAAGTGGGGCGGTGGTCTTTGCTACGCGCAACAACGACCAGCCCGCGAAACATAGAGCAAAAAAATCGGAGTGGGTTCAGCATTCGAAGGCGTTTTTCAGCCATTGAAGCGGTCTGCCTGCATGGTGGCTGCCCTGCAGGGCGACTACGTCGAAGCGGCAGGGGTGGTTGCCCCAGTGGGGCTCCTTCTGCAGGAACAGGCTGGCGGCGAGCACCAGCCGTTTCTGCTTGCGCCCGTCGATGCTGCCGAGAGCGCCACCGAAGCCCGCGTGCAACCGGTAGCGGACTTCGACGAATACTACTGTATCGGCGTCGAGCATGACCAGATCAAGCTCACCGCCTTTGCATCGCCAGTTGCGCGCCAGCAGTTGCAGGCCCTTCCCCTGGAGGTACTCGAGGGCCTGGGTTTCTGCTGCCTGCCCGGCGCTGGTGGGCGACGCTGCTGCCATCAGCGAGTGGTGTCAGGCAGGCGCTGGACCTGGCCGCCGACGAACTCGGCCCAAGGCAGCTGGCGCTCGACACGCTGGTTGGCGTTCATGCTCAAGCTGCCCGAAAGGCCCAGTACGCGGTTGTCCGGCAGCGCTTTCAGCTGGCCGAGTCGCGGCGCCAGGCTGTAGGCGTCAACGCCCATGGCATACAGGCGGCCCAGGCTGCCGGCGGCCTGTGGCCACTGCTGCACGACCTGCTGGCGCAGGCTGTTGCTGGTGTCGAGCAGCCATGGGGTTTCGCAGAAGCGGATACCGTTCATGTCCTTGTACTGGTTGACGTCACCACTGGCGCTGTACAGGTTCGAGGTGGCGTAGACCGGTACGTCACCGGCGTACTGGAAGTTCAGGGTCGGCTTGATCTGTTGGGCCTGTTGCGGGGTCGAGGCGAGGAAGATGAAGTCGATGTCCTGGCGGCGCGACGGCTGCGCGGCGATGCTGCCGCCTACCGTGCTCTGCAGGCTCTTGGCGCGGCCTTCGCTCTGGCGCAGCTGGAACAGGTCGGCAATCTGCTGGGCCAGGGCCACCGGCTGAGCGATGCGCTCCGCGGCAAGCAGGGTGCCACCGTTGCCTTCCCAGTCCTGGCGGAAGGCGGCAAGCACGCGGTCGCCCCATTCGCCGCTCGGCACCAGGGCCACGGCGCGAACCATGCCGTCGGCGCGGGCGCGGCGGGCCACTTCACGGGCTTCGTCTTCGGCAGCCAGGCCGAACTGGAACAGCTGCGGCGGAGCCTTCTGGCCGGCGTCGGCGTAGTTGAGGGCCAGGGTGGTGATCGGCAGTTGTGGCTTGGCAGCCAGTTGCTTGACCAGCGGTTTTTCCAGCGGGCCGATGACCAGCTGTACGCCTGCGGCCTGGGCCTGGCGATAGAAGTCGTCGAGCGAGCCGATGCGCGAGCTGTCGAATACCTGCACGGCTGGCGCCTGCTGGCCGGCTTGCTGGGCCTGGAAGTGTGCAGCCATGAAGCCGTCACGCAGGGCGCGGGCAACACCGGCCAGCGGGCCTTCCTGAGGCAGCAGCAGGGCAATCTTGGTCAGCGGCTGGCTGGCCAGCTCCTTGAGCTTGGTCAGCGCCAGCGGCAGTTGCTGGGCTGCCGGGTGGTCCGGGTGCTGCTTGACCCAGGCGTCGATCGCCGCTTGCTGCTGCTCCAGGGTGCCGGCGCTTTTTACTGCGAAGGCAAGGCTGGTCCAGCCGGCCAGGGTCTGGTCGTTGCCCGGCTGCTGCAGTTGCTCTGCCGGCAGCGAGGCGACCAGAGCCCAGATGGCGTCATTGTTGGCGCTGGCGGCCTGGCCGCTGAGCAGCGGGGCCAGCAGCACGCGCTGTTGCGCGGCGGCCAAGGCCTGGCCATCGGCTTCGAGGGCGGCGGCGTGCACGCTGTAGGTGCGCGCTTGCTGTTCTTCCGGCAGTTCGGCGACGCGCTGCAGGCTGGGGTGGGCCAGGGCGGTCAAGGCAGCCTTGGGCTGGTTGCGGCTCATGGCCAGCTCGGCACCCAGGGTGCTGGCGAACACTTGCTGGGCCGGCTTGAGCGTGTCCAGCGGCACCTGCTCGAGGATGCGTGCGGCGCGTGGGAAGTCCTTCTGCCTGTAGGCCAGGTCGGCTGCGCTCAGGCGCAGCAGTGCGGCGTCTTCCGCGGACTTGCTGGAAGCAGCCTTTTCGAGCAGTTGCTCGATGCTGGCGTCCGGGGTGCGTGGCAGTTCGCCCAGGCTGGATGAGGGCGAGCTGGCGCAGGCTGCCAGCAAGGCAGCAAGGCAGAGGGCTGTGAACAGCCGCAGGCAAGCGATCATGTAAAGGTCCTGTTACTCGATCAAGGTGGCCGGCAATTGTACCCAAGCGCTGGCCGGGGCGCGATGTTGCCGTGTCGATCCTTCACTATAGGTGGCCTGCCATCGGTCGTCGGCGAAGTTCTTTGCGCCCTGTTGCAGGCGCTCGGGCTACAATGGCGCCTTTGATCCGAACGACAGGTGTGCGCAGTGACTGATGTGGCAGGGGCTTCGAAATCCACGGTGGGGACGCTGTATGTGGTCGCAACCCCTATCGGCAACCTCGACGACATGAGCGCCCGGGCGCTGAAGGTGCTGGCGGATGTGGCCCTGATCGCGGCGGAAGACACTCGTCATTCGATCCGCCTGCTGCAGCACTTCGGTATCGACACGCCACTGGCAGCCTGCCATGAGCACAACGAGCGTGACGAGGGCGGGCGTTTTCTCACCAAGCTGCTGGCGGGCGAGAATGTGGCGTTGGTTTCCGATGCCGGCACGCCGCTGATTTCCGACCCGGGGTACCACCTGGTGCGCCAGGCGCGGGCTGCGGGGGTGAACGTGGTGCCGGTGCCGGGCGCCTGCGCTCTGATCGCCGCGCTGTCGGCAGCTGGCCTGCCGTCGGACCGCTTCATCTTCGAAGGCTTCCTGCCGGCCAAGGCGGCGGGGCGCCGGGCACGCCTGGAGCAGGTAAAGGAAGAGCCGCGCACGCTGATCTTCTACGAAGCCCCGCACCGTATCCTGGAATGCCTTGAAGACATGGAGGCGGTATTCGGTGGCGAGCGCCCGGCGCTTTTGGCGCGCGAGCTGACCAAGACCTTCGAGACCCTCAAGGGCCTGCCCCTGGCCGAGTTGCGTGCGTTCGTTGCCGCTGACAGCAACCAGCAGCGTGGTGAGTGCGTGGTGTTGGTGGGTGGCTGGAGCGCGCCGGAGGGCGAGCAGGCGATCAGTACCGAGGCGCAGCGGGTGCTCGACTTGCTGCTGGCCGAGCTGCCACTCAAGCGGGCGGCGGCGCTGGCTGCGGAAATTACCGGGGTGCGCAAGAACCTGCTGTATCAACTTGCCCTGGAAAAGCAGAAAGCCGAGTAGTGGCATATTGATATAAATGCCGGTATTGCTTGTTCTCGGGCGCGCGTGCCGTTAATCTTGGCGGCGGAGAGTCGATCGGACAGTCGCTGCCTGCTTTTGTTCCGCAACAGCAGGGGGAGGAAAGTCCGGGCTCCATAGGGCAGAGTGCCAGGTAACGCCTGGGAGGCGCGAGCCTACGGAAAGTGCCACAGAAAATAACCGCCTAAGCACTTCGGTGCCGGTAAGGGTGAAAAGGTGCGGTAAGAGCGCACCGCACGGCTGGCAACAGTTCGTGGCTAGGTAAACCCCACTCGGAGCAAGACCAAATAGGGTTCCATCAGGCGTGGCCCGCGTCGGAACCGGGTAGGTTGCTAGAGGCGTCCAGTGATGGCCGTCGTAGAGGAATGACTGTCCTCGACAAAACCCGGCTTACAGATCGACTCTCCACCTTTCCTTCCCTGCTTATTCGATAGCAGATGCCCTCTGGTAATACCGAAAAAATCTTACTCTTGATAAATCACTTTAACTTCGAACTCCATTCGCCTGCGTGGGTTTGATTTTTCTCGCGTTTTTTTCTCCGCGGTAGTCCTTCCCCATTCTTTTATTGCGCTAAATCTCGGTCCTGTAAGGCTTTTCCTTCCGAACGTGCCTTGACGGTGCTGCGGGCGGATTCCTATAGTGTGCGCAAGTGGCAGAAAGTGGGATGAAGTGGGTTTTCTGACACAAAAAAGCTAACATTGTGGGGAATCGCAGCCGTGTTCCGCGGAGCCAACGCCGTCAGCCTCGATGCCAAGGGTCGTCTCGCCATGCCGAGCCGGTACCGTGACGAGCTCGATTCGCGTTGCAATGGTCAGCTGATCGTGACCATCGACGCCGTTGACCCCTGCTTGTGTGTTTACCCCCTCGATGAGTGGGAACAGATAGAAGCCAAGTTGCGTGCCTTGCCATCTTTGCGTGAGGAAAACCGCCGCCTGCAGCGCTTGCTGATCGGTAATGCGGTTGACCTGGAGCTCGATGGCAGTGGGCGTTTCCTGGTGCCGCCCCGTCTGCGTGAGTACGCCAAGCTCGACAAGAAGGCGATGCTGGTGGGGCAACTGAACAAATTCCAGCTGTGGGATGAAGATGCCTGGAACGCGGTTTCGGCAGCCGACCTTGCAGCTATTCAACAACCGGGCGCCATGCCCGACGAATTGCGTGACCTGATCCTGTGACCATAGATAGCGGCTTCAACCACATTACCGTCCTGCTCGACGAAGCTGTCGAGGCATTGGCCCTGCGCGCCGACGGTTGCTATCTGGACGGCACTTTCGGCCGTGGCGGGCACAGCCGGCTGATTCTCAGCAAGCTCGGGCCGCAAGGGCGGCTGCTGGGTTTCGACAAAGATCCACAGGCGATTGCCACGGGGCAAGCGCTGGCGGCCGAAGACGGCCGCTTTGTCATTGTGCAGCGCAGCTTTGCCGAGCTGGGCGCAGAAGTGGCCGAGCGTGGCCTGCACGGCAAGGTCAGCGGCGTGCTGCTGGACCTGGGCGTGTCCTCGCCGCAGCTGGATGACCCCGAGCGTGGTTTCAGCTTCCTCAATGACGGCCCGCTGGACATGCGCATGAACCCGGACCAGGGCATCAGTGCCGCCGAGTTCATCGCCACGGCACCGGTGGAAGAAATCGCCCGTGTGTTCAAGGAATACGGCGAAGAGCGTTTTGCCGGGCGCATGGCGCGTGCCGTCGTCGAGCGCCGCGAAAAGCAGCCGTTCACCCGTACTGCCGACCTGGCAGAAGTGCTCAAGGTGGCCAACCCGGCCTGGGAAAAGGGCAAGAACCCGGCTACCCGCGCCTTCCAGGGCCTGCGCATCCACGTCAACAATGAGCTGGGTGACCTTGAAACCGGTCTTGAGGCTGCGCTCGATGCGCTTGAAGTCGGCGGTCGGCTGGCGGTCATCAGCTTCCATTCGCTGGAAGACCGCATCGTCAAACTGTTCATGCGCAAGCTGGTGAAAGGTGAGGCGGATAACCTGCCGCGCAACCTGCCGGTACAACACAAGGTCTTCGAGCCGAAAATCAAGCTCATCGGCAAGGCCCAGTTCGCCTCCGAAGCCGAGCTCAAGGCCAACCCACGTTCGCGCAGTGCCGTGATGCGTGTGGCGGAGAAGCTGCGGTGAGCAGGCTGTTTGCCAAACCCTTGCCAGGCGGAAGCTTCCTGATGCTTCTGCTGTTCGTTGCCGTGCTGGTTTCGGCCATTGCCGTGTCCTACAGCGCGCACTGGAACCGCCAGCTGCTCAACACCCTGTACGGCGAGTTGAACGAACGCGACAAGGCCCAGGCCGAGTGGGGCCGGCTGATCCTCGAGCAAAGCACCTGGACCGCTGCCAGCCGCATCGAAAACCTGGCTTCCGAGCAACTGAAGATGCGCGTGCCTTCTGCTGACGAAGTGCGGATGGTGGCGCCATGATGAAGCTCGAAGGCGCACTCTACCCGTGGCGCTTCCGCGTGGTGATCGGCTTGCTGGCGCTGATGGTCGGTGCCATCTGCTGGCGTATCATCGACCTTCAGGTGGTCGATCGTGACTTCCTCAAGGGCCAGGGCGATGCGCGCAGCCTGCGTCACATCCCTATCCCGGCTCACCGTGGGCTGATCACCGACCGTAATGGCGAACCGCTGGCGGTGAGTACTCCGGTTACCACCCTGTGGGCCAACCCCAAGGAAATGCAGGCCTCCAAGGAGCGCTGGCCGCAACTGGCAGCGGCGCTTGGGCAGAACCCGCAGCAACTGATCGACCGTCTGACCCAGCAGGCCAACAAGGAATTCATCTACCTGGTCCGCGGCCTGACCCCGGAGCAGGGCCAGCATGTGCTCGACCTGAAAGTGCCGGGCGTGTATGGCCTGGAAGAATTCCGCCGCTTCTACCCGGCTGGTGACGTCACCGCGCACATGGTCGGCTTCACCGACCTTGATGACCACGGTCGCGAAGGGGTAGAACTGGCCTATGACGAGTGGCTGGCCGGCGTACCCGGCAAGCGGCAGGTGATCAAGGACCGGCGCGGCCGGCTGATCAAGGACATCCAGGTAACCAAGAACGCCAAGGCCGGGAAGACCTTGGCGTTGTCGATAGACCTGCGCCTGCAGTACCTGGCCACCCGCGAGCTGCGCAACGCCATTGCCGAACAGGACGCCAAGGCCGGCAGCCTGGTGATCATGGACGTCAAGACCGGTGAGGTCCTGGCGATGGTCAACCAGCCGACCTACAACCCCAACAACCGCCGCAGCATGTTCCCGGCCGCCATGCGTAACCGCGCGATCATCGACGTGTTCGAGCCGGGCTCCACGGTCAAGCCGATCTCCATGAGCGCGGCACTGGAAAGTGGCCGCTGGAAGCCGACCGACAAGGTCGAGGTGTACCCGGGCAGCCTGCAGATCGGCCGCTACACCATCAAGGACGTATCCAGGAGCGAGGGCCCGGTCCTCGACCTGACCGGCATCCTGATCAACTCCAGTAACGTTGGCATGAGCAAGATCGCCTTCGACATCGGCGGCGAGGCTATCTACCGGGTCATGTCCCAGGTCGGCCTGGGCCAGTACACCGGCCTTGGCTTCCCCGGCGAGCGCGTCGGCAACCTGCCCAACCACCGCGAGTGGCGCAAGGCGGAGACCGCGACCCTGTCCTATGGCTATGGCGTGTCGGTGACCGCCCTGCAACTGGTGCATGCCTACGCGGCGCTGGCCAACGACGGCAAGATGGTGCCGCTGTCGATCCTCAAGGTCGACAAGGCCCCGGAAGCCGTGCAGGCCATTCCGAAGGAAACCGCCGAAACCGTCCAGGGCATGCTGCAACAGGTGATCGAAGCACCGCGCGGCGTGTTCCGCGCCCAGGTGCCGTTCTATCACGTGGCCGGCAAGTCCGGTACTGCGCGTAAAGCCACCGTGGGCTCCAAGGGCTACACCGAAAACGCCTACCGTTCGCTGTTCGCCGGCTTCGGGCCGATGAGCGACCCGCGCTACGCCATCGTCGTGGTCATCGACGAGCCGGGCAAGGGCGGCTACTTCGGTGGCCTGGTTTCGGCGCCGGTGTTCAGCAAGGTCATGTCCGGCACCCTGCGCCTGATGAACGTGCCGCCAGACAACCTGCCGCCACCCGCACCCGTCGAACAGTCGCAAGTCAATGCAGCAGCAACCGCCAAAGGAGGGCGTGGATGATGACAATGCCATTGAGCAAGCTTTTCGCCCACGCCAGCCGTGACCCGCTGATCCGTGAACTGACCCTGGACAGCCGCAATGTTCGCCCGGGTGACCTGTTCCTGGCTGTGCCGGGCGCCAAGGTCGATGGCCGCGAGCATATCGCCGATGCCCTGGCTCGCGGCGCCGCTGCCGTGGCCTATGAAGAACAGGGCGCCACGGTCCTGCCAATTACCGATGTGCCGCTCATCCCGGTCAAGGGCCTGATCGCGCAGCTTTCGGACATTGCGGGGCGCTTCTATGGTGAACCGAGCCGCCAGCTGAACCTGGTGGGCGTGACCGGTACCAACGGCAAGACCAGCGTCACCCAGCTGGTGGCCCAGGCGCTGGACGTGCTTGGCCAGCGCTGCGGCCTGATCGGTACCCTGGGTACCGGCTTCTATGGTGAGCTGCAGAGTGGCCGCCTGACCACGCCCGACCCGATCGCCGTGCAGTCGACCCTCAACGACCTCAAGAAGGGTGGCGCCAAGGCCGTGGCCATGGAGGTTTCCTCCCACGCCCTGGAGCAGGGCCGGGTCGCCGCGCTGGAATTCGACATCGCGGTCATGACCAACCTGTCCCGCGACCACCTCGACTACCACGGCAGCATGGAGGCCTATGAGGCCGCCAAGGCCAAACTGTTTGCCTGGCCGAGCCTGCGTTGCCAGGTGGTCAACCTTGATGACGATTTCGGCCGTCGCCTGGCCGACGACTTTGCTCGCCGCCCGAGTGTCGACCATATCGAAACCCGGTTGCTCAGCTACAGCCTGGAGAACCCGGAGGCCTCGCTGTTCTGCCGCGAAGCCGTGTTCAATGACGATGGCGTGCGCGCCACCCTGGTCACCGCCCAGGGCGAACGTACCCTGCGTAGCCAGTTGCTGGGCCGCTTCAACCTGAGCAACATGCTCGCCGCCGTGGCGACCCTGTTGGCGCTGGACTATGCGCTGGACGAGATCCTTGAGGTCACCCCGCAGCTGCAAGGCCCGGTAGGCCGCATGCAGCGCCTGGGTGGCGGCGACAAGCCGCTGGTGGTGGTCGATTACGCACACACACCGGACGCCCTGGAGAAAGTGCTCGAAGCCCTGCGCCCGCACGCGCACGGCAAGCTGCTGTGCCTGTTCGGCTGCGGCGGTGACCGTGATCGCGGCAAGCGCCCGCTGATGGCCGAAGTGGCCGAGCGCCTGGCCGACCGCGTGCTGGTCACCGACGACAACCCGCGTACTGAAGACCCGCTGCGCATCTTTGATGACATCCGCCCGGGTTTCGCCAAGCCTGCCGAGGTCGAGTTCGTTGCCGGTCGTGGCGAAGCCATCGCGCACCTGGTCGCCACCGCTGCTGCCAACGATGTGATCGTGTTGGCCGGCAAGGGGCACGAGGATTACCAGGAGATCAATGGCGAGCGCCATGACTTCTCCGATTTGACCGAGGCCGAAAAGGCACTTGCAGCCTGGGAGGCTCCACATGCTTAAGCCGCTTTCACTCAGCCAGCTGACCACGGCACTGAGTGGTCGCCAGATCGGTGCCGACGCCACCTTCACCGGCGTCAGCATCGACAGCCGCAGTGTTGGCGCCGGGCAACTGTTCGTCGCCCTGGCCGGCCCGCGCTTCGATGGCCACGACTACCTGGCCGATGTGAAGGCCAAGGGCGCTGTCGCGGCCCTGGTCGAGCGTGAAGTAGCCGATGTCGACCTGCCGCAGCTGCTGGTTGCCGATTGCCGCCTGGCCCTCGGCCAGCTTGGCGCGCTGAACCGTGCTGCCTTCGACAAGCCGGTGGTGGCCATCACCGGTTCCAGCGGCAAGACCACGGTCAAGGAAATGCTCGCCAGCATCCTGCGCACCCGTGGCCTGGTGCACGCCACCCGCGGCAACCTGAACAACGACCTCGGCGCGCCGCTGACCCTGCTGGAGATCGCCCCGGAGCACAGTGCCGCGGTGATCGAGCTGGGCGCTTCGCGCATTGGCGAGATCCGCTACACCGTCGGCCTGACCCAACCGCAGGTGGTCATCATCAACAACGCCGGTACCGCCCACGTGGGTGAGTTCGGTGGCCCGGAGAAGATCGTCGAAGCCAAGGGCGAGATCCTCGAAGGCCTGGGCGAGGGCGGTATCGCCATCCTCAACCTGGACGACAAGGCCTTTGCTGTCTGGAAGGCCCGTGCCGGCGCGCATCAGGTCATCAGCTTCGCCCGTAGCAACGCCAATGCCGACTTCTACGCCACCGATATCGGTCGCGATGCCCGTGGTTGCCCATCGTTCAAGCTGCATGGTGCCGGTGAAGCGGTAGACGTGCAGCTCAATGTGCTCGGTGAGCACAACGTCAGCAACGCCCTGGCCGCCGCCGCCGCTGCCCATGCCGTTGGTCTGAGCCTGAGCGGCATCGCCGCCGGCCTGGCTGCCGTGCAACCGGTCAAGGGCCGTACCGTGGCGCAGATCGCGCCGAACGGCGTGCGGGTGATCGACGACAGTTACAACGCAAATCCCACCTCCATGTGCGCGGCCATTGATATACTCGCCGGCTTTTCCGGACGCACCGTCCTGGTGCTTGGGGATATCGGCGAACTGGGGCAATGGGCGGAAGAAGGCCACCGTCAGGTGGGTGACTACGCGCGTGGTAAGGTCGACGCCCTGTATGCAGTGGGTTCCAACATGACACATGCGGTCAAGGCGTTCGGCGCCAATGGCCGCCATTTCGCTACTCAAGCTGAGCTGATCGACGCGGTTGGCGCCGAGAATGCCAGCGACACCACTATCTTGATCAAGGGCTCGCGCAGCGCTGCGATGGAAAACGTCGTGGCGGCTTTGTGCGGTGCCAGCGGGGAGAAACATTAATGCTGCTGCTGTTGGCCGAGTATCTGCAACAGTTCCACAAAGGCTTCGCGGTCTTCCAGTACCTGTCCCTGCGCGGGATTCTGGGTGTGCTGACCGCGTTGTCCCTGGCGCTGTGGCTGGGGCCGTGGATGATTCGTACCCTGCAAATCCGCCAGATCGGCCAGGCCGTGCGTAACGACGGCCCGCAATCGCACCTGTCCAAGTCCGGCACCCCGACCATGGGCGGGGCGCTGATCCTGTCCGCCATTGCCATCAGTACCCTGCTATGGGCCGACCTGACCAACCGCTATGTGTGGGTGGTGCTGATCGTTACCCTGGCATTCGGTGCCATCGGCTGGGTCGACGACTACCGCAAGGTGATCGAAAAGAACTCGCGCGGCCTGCCAAGCCGCTGGAAGTACTTCTGGCAGTCGGTGTTCGGCCTGGCTGCGGCCATCTTCCTGTACAAGACCGCGCCGACCAGCGTCGAAACCACGCTGATCCTGCCGTTCATCAAGGATGTCACCATTCCGCTGGGCATCGGCTTCGTCGTGCTGACCTACTTCGTCATTGTCGGTTCGAGCAACGCGGTCAACCTCACCGATGGCCTCGACGGCCTGGCGATCATGCCGACGGTGATGGTCGGCGGTGCCCTGGGCATCTTCTGCTACCTGTCGGGCAACGTGAAGTTCGCCGAATACCTGCTGATCCCATACGTGCCGGGCTCGGGCGAGCTGATCGTTTTCTGCGGCGCGCTGATCGGTGCCGGTCTGGGCTTCCTGTGGTTCAACACCTACCCGGCGCAGGTGTTCATGGGTGACGTCGGCGCGCTGGCGCTGGGCGCCGCGCTGGGCACCATTGCCGTGATCGTCCGCCAGGAAATCGTGCTGTTCATCATGGGTGGCGTGTTCGTCATGGAAACCCTGTCGGTGGTGATCCAGGTCGCCTCCTTCAAGCTGACCGGCAAGCGCGTGTTCCGCATGGCGCCGATCCACCACCACTTTGAACTCAAGGGCTGGCCAGAGCCACGGGTGATCGTCCGCTTCTGGATCATCACCGTGATCCTGGTGCTGATCGGCCTTGCAACCCTGAAACTGAGGTAGATGAGCGTGTCATTGATCGCTTCCGACCAATTCCGCATCGTTGTCGGCCTCGGCAAGAGCGGCATGTCCCTGGTTCGCTTCCTGGCGAGCCGGGGCATTGCCTTTGCGGTCGCCGACACCCGCGAGCAACCGCCGGAACTGGACACCCTGCGCCGTGATTATCCGCAGGTGGAAGTGCGCTGTGGTGAACTGGATGTGGACTTCCTGTGCCGCGCCAGCGAGTTGTACGTCAGCCCCGGTCTGGCCCTGGCCACCCCGGCCCTGCAGCAGGCGGCCGCGCGTGGCGTGAAGCTGTCCGGCGACATCGAGCTGTTCGCCCGCAACGCCAAGGCCCCGATCATTGCCATCAGCGGCTCCAACGCCAAGAGCACCGTCACCACCCTGGTCGGCGAAATGGCCGCCAAGGCGGGCAAGCGCGTGGCGGTGGGCGGCAACCTCGGTACCCCGGCGCTGGACCTGCTGGCCGATGACGTCGAGCTCTACGTGCTGGAACTGTCCAGCTTCCAGCTGGAAACCACCGACCAGCTCAACGCCGAAGTGGCCACCGTGCTGAACATCAGCGAAGACCACATGGACCGCTACAGCGGCCTGCCGGCCTATCACCTGGCCAAGCACCGGATCTTCCGTGGTGCCCGCCAGGTCGTGGTCAACCGCCAGGACGCCCTGAGCCGGCCGCTGCCGGTGGAAGGCCGCCCATGCTGGACCTTCGGCCTCAACCAGCCGGACTTCAAGGCCTTCGGCCTGCGCGAAGTGAACGGCGAAAAATACCTGGCGTTCGAGTTCCAGGCGCTGATGCCGGCACGTGAGCTGAAGGTTCGCGGCGCCCACAACCAGAGCAACGCCCTGGCGGCGCTGGCCCTGGGGCATGCTGCCGGTCTGCCGTTCGAACCGATGCTCGATGCACTGCGCGAGTTCGGCGGCCTGGCCCACCGTTGCCAGTGGGTGCGCGAGCGCAATGGCGTGAACTGGTATGACGATTCCAAGGCCACCAACGTCGGTGCTGCCCTGGCGGCCATCGAAGGCCTGGGTGCCGACATCGAAGGCAAGCTGGTGCTGATCGCCGGTGGCGATGGCAAGGGCGCCGACTTCGCCGCGCTGCGCGAGCCGGTCCAGCGCTTCTGCCGTGCCGTGGTGCTGCTTGGCCGTGATGCCGAGCGCCTGGCCGAAGCCCTGGGCGATGGCGTGCAACTGGTCCGCGTGAAGACGCTCGACGACGCCGTGCAGCAATGCGCCGAACTGGCCCGGGCGGGTGATGCCGTGCTGCTGTCGCCAGCGTGCGCCAGCCTCGACATGTTCAAGAACTTCGAAGAACGCGGGCGCCTGTTCGCCCAGGCAGCGGGAGGCCTTGCATGATCTTCGGCATCCTCAAGCCCTATCCGTCGCCGCTGATCAGCGGCCGTGGCATCGACCTGGACTTCGCCATGCTCGCCGGCTGCCTGGCACTGCTGGGCCTGGGCCTGGTGATGATCACCTCGGCGTCCTCGGAAGTGGCTGCGGTGCAGTCGGGCAACCCGCTTTACCACATGTTCCGCCACCTGGTGTACGTGTTCCTCGGCCTGATCGCCTGTGGCGCCACCATGCTGATACCGATCGCCACCTGGCAGCGCATGGGCTTCCTGATGCTGCTGGGCGCCTTCGGCCTGCTGGTACTGGTGCTGGTGCCGGGTATCGGCCGCGAAGTGAATGGTTCCATGCGCTGGATCGGTTTCAGCTTCTTCAACGTCCAGCCTTCGGAAATAGCCAAGGTGTTCGTGGTCGTCTACCTGGCCGGCTACCTGGTACGCCGGCAGACCGAGGTCCGCGAAACCTGGATGGGCTTCTTCAAGCCGTTCATCGTGCTGCTGCCCATGGCTGCCTTGCTGCTGATGGAGCCGGACTTCGGTGCCACCGTGGTGATGATGGGCGCGGCGGCAGCCATGCTGTTCCTCGGCGGGGTGGGGCTGTTCCGCTTCAGCCTGATGGTGGTGTTGGCGGTGGTCGCGGTGTTCGTCCTGGTACAGGCGCAGCCCTACCGTATGGCGCGTCTGATTACCTTTACCGACCCGTGGTCCGATCAGTTCGGCTCGGGCTACCAGCTGACCCAGGCGCTGATTGCCTTCGGCCGTGGCGAGTGGCTGGGCGTTGGCCTGGGCAACAGCGTGCAGAAGCAGTTCTACCTGCCTGAAGCGCACACCGACTTCGTGTTCTCTGTACTGGCCGAAGAACTCGGCGTGGTCGGCTCGCTGCTGACTATCGCGCTGTTCGTGTTCGTGACTGTGCGTGCCCTGTACATCGGCCTGTGGGCGGAAAAAGCCAAGCAGTTCTTTGCCGCTTATGTTGCGTTCGGCCTGGCCTTCCTGTGGATCGGCCAGTTCCTGATCAACATCGGCGTGAACGTCGGCCTGTTGCCGACCAAGGGCCTGACCTTGCCGTTCCTCAGCTACGGGGGCAGCTCGCTGGTGATCTGCTGTGCCTGCGTGGGCCTGTTGCTGCGTATCGAGTGGGAAAGCCGCACGCACCTGGGCAGTGAGGAACACGAATTCAGCGAAAGCGATTTTGCCGAGGAGACCAATCATGGCCGCTGACGGCAAGAACGTACTGATCATGGCGGGCGGCACCGGGGGCCATGTGTTCCCGGCCCTGGCTTGCGCCCGTGAATTCCAGGCGCGCGGTTATAGCGTGCACTGGCTGGGCACCCCGCGTGGCATCGAGAACGAACTGGTGCCCCAGGCCGGCCTGCCGTTGCACCTGATCCAGGTCAGCGGCCTGCGCGGCAAGGGCAAGCTGTCGTTGCTCAAGGCGCCGTTCACCCTGGTCAAGGCCGTGCTGCAGGCGCGGCGTATCGTGCGTGAGCTCAAGCCGGTATGCGTGGTCGGTTTCGGTGGCTATGTGACCGGTCCCGGCGGCGTCGCCGCACGCCTGTGCGGCGTACCGCTGGTGATCCACGAGCAGAACGCCCGTGCCGGCACCACCAACCGCCTGCTGCTGCCGCTGGCTGCACGCGTGTGCGAAGCCTTCCCGGCCACCTTCGCTGCCAGCGACAAACTGCGCACCACTGGCAACCCGGTGCGCCCGGAACTGTTCATGGACGCCCTGCGCGCGCCCCTGGCCGAGCGCCGTGCGCGCCTGCTGGTGATGGGCGGCAGCCTGGGTGCGGAACCATTGAACAAATTGTTGCCTAAGGCCCTGTCCGAAGTGCCCGCCGCACTGCGGCCAGAGGTATTCCACCAGGCCGGCAAGCAACACGCGCCGGTCACCGCCGAGCGTTATCGCGAGGCGGGCGTCGAGGCTCAGGTAGAGCCCTTCATCAAGGACATGGCCCAAGCCTATGGCTGGGCCGACATTGTGGTGTGCCGGGCCGGCGCCCTGACTGTCAGCGAGCTGGCGGCAGCGGGCCTGCCTTCGATGCTGGTGCCTTTGCCCCATGCGATCGACGACCACCAGACCCACAACGCCCAATATCTGGCCCGGGAAGGCGCTGCCTTCCTGATGCCACAAGCGACAACTGGCGCAGCGCAGCTCGCTGAACGCCTGAACGAGGTGCTGATGCAACCCGAGAAACTCAACGTCATGGCAGGCACCGCACGGCGCCTGGCCAAACCTGCCGCAACCAGCACCGTGGTCGATATCTGCCTGGAGGTGGCCCATGGTTGAGAGCCAGAAAGCCATGCCCCAGCCGAAGATGGGCCGTATCCGCCGTATCCACTTCGTCGGTATCGGCGGTGTGGGCATGTGCGGCATTGCCGAAGTGTTGCTGAACCTGGGCTATGAAGTGTCCGGTTCCGACCTGAAGGCCTCGCCGGTCACCGAGCGCCTGGAATCGTTCGGCGCCGAGATCTTCGTCGGCCACCGCGCCGAGAACGCCGCCACCGCCGATGTGCTGGTGGTGTCCAGCGCCATCAACCCGGCCAACCCGGAAGTCGCCACCGCCCTCGAGCGGCGCATTCCGGTGGTGCCGCGTGCCGAAATGCTCGCCGAGCTTATGCGCTATCGCCATGGCGTGGCCGTTGCCGGCACCCACGGCAAGACCACCACCACCAGCCTGCTGGCCTCGGTGTTCGCCGCTGGCGGCCTGGACCCGACCTTCGTCATCGGTGGCCGCCTGACCGCTGCCGGCACCAATGCCCAGCTGGGTACCAGCCGCTACCTGATTGCCGAAGCAGACGAGAGCGATGCCAGCTTCCTGCACCTGCAGCCGATGGTGGCCGTGGTCACCAACATCGACGCCGACCACATGGCGACCTACGAAGGTGACTTCAACAAACTGAAGAAAACCTTCGTCGAGTTCCTGCACAACCTGCCGTTCTACGGCCTGGCCGTGATGTGCCTGGACGACCCGGTCGTGCGCGAGATCCTGCCACAGGTCAAGCGCCCGACCGTGACCTATGGCTTCAGCGACGAGGCCGACATCCGCGCCATCAATGTGCGCCAGATGGGCATGCAGACCCACTTCACCGTCCTGCGTCGCGACCGCGAGCCGCTGGAGGTGTCGGTGAACATGCCGGGCAACCACAACGTGCTCAATGCCTTGGCCACCATCGCCATTGCCACCGACGAAGGCATCACTGACGAAGCCATCGTCCAGGGCCTGTCCGGCTTCCAGGGCGTCGGCCGCCGCTTCCAGGTGTACGGTGAACTGCCGGTCGAAGGCGGCAGCGTGATGCTGGTCGACGACTACGGCCACCACCCGACCGAAGTGGCTGCAGTGATCCAGGCCGTGCGCGGCGGTTGGCCAAGCCGTCGCCTGGTGATCGTCTACCAGCCGCACCGCTACAGCCGTACCCGCGACCTGTACGACGATTTCGTCCAGGTGCTGGGCGATGCCAACGTGCTGCTGCTGATGGAGGTCTACCCGGCCGGTGAAGAGCCGATCCCCGGCGCCGACAGCCGCCAGCTGTGCCACAGCATCCGTCAGCGCGGCAAGCTGGACCCGATCTACATCGAACGTGGCGTCGACCTGGCGCCGGTGGTCAAGCCACTGCTGCGCGCTGGCGACATCCTGATCTGCCAGGGTGCCGGTGATGTCGGCGGCCTGGCCCCTCAATTGATGAAAAGCCCGCTGTTCGCTGGCGCCAAGCAGGAGAAGTCGAAATGACCAGCGCCTACGACAAGCTGCACTCGACCCTGGACGCCAAGGCGTTCGGCCGCGTCGCGGTGCTGTACGGCGGCAAGAGCGCCGAGCGCGAAGTGTCGCTCAAGTCCGGCGCCGCGGTGATCGACGCGCTGACCACTGCCGGTGTCGACGTGGTCGCCATCGACGTGGGTGACGACCTGCTCGACCGCCTGCAAAACGAGAAGATCGACCGCGCCTTCATCATCCTCCACGGCCGTGGCGGTGAAGACGGCAGCATGCAAGGCCTGCTCGAGTGCCTGGGCATCCCCTACACCGGCAGTGGCATCCTTGCCTCGGCATTGGCCATGGACAAGCTGCGCACCAAGCAGGTGTGGCAGAGCCTGGGCATTCCGACCCCGCGCCATGCGGTGCTGGCGAGCGAAAGCGATTGTTTGCAGGCCAGCACGGAACTGGGCTTCCCGCTTATCGTCAAACCCGCCCATGAAGGTTCCAGCATCGGCATGGCCAAGGTGAACAGCGCCCAGGAACTGGTCGCCGCCTGGCAGGACGCCGCCCGATACGATTCCCAGGTGCTGGTGGAACAGTGGATCCACGGGCCGGAGTTCACCGTCGCGGTATTGCGCGGCCAGGTGCTGCCGCCAATCGCCCTGGGTACGCCGCACGTGTTCTACGACTACGACGCCAAGTACATCGCCAACGATACCCAGTACCGCATTCCGTGCGGCCTGGACAGCGTCAAGGAACAGGAACTGATCGACCTGACCGCGCGTGCCTGCGATGCCATCGGCATCGAAGGCTGGGGGCGGCTGGACGTGATGCAGGACGAGCAGGGCCAGTTCTGGCTGCTCGAAGTCAACACCGCACCCGGCATGACCGACCATAGCCTGGTGCCCATGGCGGCCCGCGCGGCCGGCCTGGACTTCCAGCAACTGGTGCTGGCGATCCTGGCCGAAAGCGTGGCGACGCGAGGTTAACAACCATGCAAGGCGCGATGATACGTCAGCAGCAACCCGTTACCGGCCGCAGCAAGCCGGTGCCGCGTGGTGCCAGCCGGCTGGTGGCCGACGAGCCCGTATCGGCGCGCCTGCCGCGGCCAAGCCTGGGTGGTCTCAAGCGTCTGCTGTGGCCGGTGCTGCTGGTGGCGGCCGGGTTTGGCGCCTACGAGGGCGCCATTCGCCTGATGCCTTACGCCGACCGGCCGATCACCAAGATCGACGTTCAGGGTGACCTCAGCTACATCAGCCAGCAGTCGGTGCAGCAGCGTATCGCGCCCTACGTGGCAGCGAGCTTCTTCAGTGTCGACCTGCCGGCGATGCGCGCGGAGCTCGAGCAGATGCCGTGGATCGCCCATGCCGAAGTGCGCCGGGTGTGGCCGGACGAGGTGGTGATCCGCCTGGAAGAACAGTTGCCGGTGGCGCGCTGGGGTGACGAAGCCTTGCTCAACAACCAGGGCCAGGCCTTTACCCCGCGCGAACTGGCCAACTACGAGCACCTGCCGCAGCTGGCCGGGCCGCAGCGTGCTCAGCAACAAGTGATGCAGCAGTATCAGGTATTGAGCCAGATGCTGCGCCCCCTGGGCTTTTCCATCGCTCGCCTGGAGCTGCGCGAGCGAGGCAGCTGGTTCCTGACCACGGGCGCGAGCAGCGCCGGGCCGGGCATCGAGCTGCTGCTGGGGCGCGACCATCTGGTGGAGAAGATGCGCCGTTTCATTGCCATTTACGACAAGACACTCAAAGACCAGATCACCACTATCGCCCGCATTGATCTGCGTTATTCCAACGGACTTGCCGTTGGTTGGCGGGAACCGATTGCACCGACGACGGCCCAACCCGCCGTTGCGAAGAATTAGAGAGAGGCAGGACCATGGCAAACGCGCATAGCGGCAAAATGATCGTCGGGCTGGACATCGGCACCTCCAAGGTGGTGGCGCTGGTTGGTGAAGTGGGCGAGGACGGCACCCTGGAAATCGTCGGGATCGGTACCCATCCGTCCCGCGGCCTGAAAAAAGGCGTGGTGGTGAACATCGAGTCCACCGTGCAGTCGATCCAGCGCGCGGTGGAAGAAGCGCAGCTGATGGCCGGCTGCCGCATCCACTCGGCCTTCGTCGGCGTGGCCGGCAACCACATCCGCAGCCTGAACTCCCACGGCATCGTCGCCATCCGCGACCGCGAAGTCAGCCTGGCCGACCTGGAGCGCGTACTCGACGCCGCCCAGGCCGTGGCCATCCCGGCCGACCAGCGCGTGCTGCACACCCTGCCGCAGGACTACGTGATCGACAACCAGGAAGGCGTGCGCGAGCCGCTGGGCATGTCTGGCGTACGTCTGGAAGCCAAGGTCCACGTGGTCACCTGCGCCGTCAACGCGGCACAGAACATCGAGAAGTGCGTACGCCGCTGCGGCCTGGAAATCGACGACATCATTCTCGAGCAGCTGGCCTCGGCCTACTCGGTGCTGACCGACGATGAAAAGGAGCTGGGCGTGTGCCTGGTGGACATCGGTGGTGGCACCACCGACATCGCCATCTTCACCGAGGGCGCGATCCGTCACACCGCGGTAATCCCGATTGCCGGCGACCAGGTGACCAACGACATCGCCATGGCCCTGCGTACCCCTACTCAGTACGCCGAAGAAATCAAGATCCGCTACGCCTGCGCCCTGGCCAAACTGGCTGGCGCCGGCGAGACCATCAAGGTGCCGAGCGTGGGTGATCGCCCACCGCGCGAGCTGTCGCGCCAGGCCCTGGCCGAGGTGGTGGAGCCACGTTACGACGAGCTCTTCACCCTGATCCAGGCCGAACTGCGCCGCAGCGGCTACGAGGACCTGGTGCCGGCCGGCATCGTCCTCACCGGCGGCACCGCGAAGATGGAAGGCGCCGTGGAACTGGCCGAGGAAATCTTCCACATGCCGGTACGCCTGGGCGTGCCGCACAGCGTTCGGGGGCTCAGCGACGTGGTGCGCAACCCGATCTATTCCACCGGCGTGGGCTTGCTCACCTACGGCCTGCAGAAGCAGACCGAAGACTTGCCCCTGACCGGTAACAGCAGCAACAACAGCTATGGCGATGAACCGAAGGCTCCAGTGCTTGAACGCTTCAAGCGCTGGGTCCAGGGCAACTTCTAAGTTTCAAAGCAGTAGTGGTAGGCGCGACAACTAGAGAACTGTAAGGAGAGGGAAAATGTTCGAGCTCGTAGACAACGTCCCGCAAAGCCCGGTCATCAAAGTGATCGGTGTTGGCGGTGGTGGCGGCAACGCCGTCAACCACATGGTCAAGAGCAGCATCGAAGGCGTGGAATTCATCTGCGCCAACACCGATGCTCAAGCGCTGAAGAACATCGGCGCGCGCACCATCCTGCAATTGGGCACTGGCGTGACCAAGGGCCTGGGTGCCGGTGCCAATCCGGAAGTCGGCCGCCAGGCCGCGCTGGAAGACCGTGAGCGCATCGCTGAGGTGCTGCAGGGCACCAACATGGTGTTCATCACCACCGGCATGGGCGGCGGTACCGGTACCGGTGCAGCGCCGATCATCGCCGAAGTGGCCAAGGAAATGGGCATTCTCACCGTTGCCGTGGTGACCCGTCCGTTCCCGTTCGAAGGCCGCAAGCGCATGCAGATCGCCGATGAAGGCATCCGCATGCTGGCCGAAAGCGTCGACTCGTTGATCACCATCCCCAACGAGAAGCTGCTGACCATCCTGGGCAAGGATGCCAGCCTGCTGTCTGCCTTCGCCAAGGCCGACGACGTACTGGCCGGTGCCGTGCGCGGTATCTCCGATATCATCAAGCGCCCGGGCATGATCAACGTCGACTTCGCCGACGTGCGTACCGTGATGGGTGAAATGGGCATGGCCATGATGGGTACTGGCTGCGCCAGCGGCCCGAACCGTGCGCGTGAAGCCACCGAGGCAGCGATCCGCAACCCGCTGCTGGAAGACGTCAACCTGCAGGGCGCCCGCGGCATCCTGGTGAACATCACCGCAGGCCCTGACCTGTCGCTGGGCGAGTACTCCGACGTCGGTAGCATCATCGAAGCCTTCGCCTCCGACCACGCCATGGTCAAGGTCGGCACCGTGATCGACCCGGACATGCGTGACGAGCTGCACGTGACTGTAGTGGCTACTGGCCTGGGCGCGCGCATCGAGAAGCCTGTGAAGGTGGTCGACAACACCCTGCAGACTGCCCAGCAGGCGTACGAGGCTTCCAACCCGGCGCCGGTCCGTCAGGAGCAGCCTGCGGTCAACTACCGTGACCTGGAGCGCCCGACCGTAATGCGCAACCAGGCCCATGCAGGTGCTGCTGCAGCCGCTAAACTGAACCCTCAGGATGACCTGGACTACCTCGATATCCCGGCATTCCTGCGTCGTCAGGCTGATTAATGGAATTTATCAGGGGTATAAAGGTGATTGGTATTCATCAAAGGTTGGGTCTGTTATCATCCCCAGCCTTTGTTGATACCTGTTCGCAATTTGCGCTGAAGCGGCCAATGCCATGATTAAACAACGCACCCTGAAGAATACCATCCGTGCCACAGGTGTCGGTCTGCACTCCGGGGAGAAGGTTTACCTGACCCTCAAGCCTGCACCTGTTGACACCGGCATCGTCTTCCGCCGCGCCGACCTCGACCCTGTGGTCGAAATACCGGCGCGCGCGGCCAACGTCGGCGAGACAACCATGTCGACGACGCTGGTCAACGGTGACGTCAAGGTCGATACGGTCGAGCACCTGCTCTCCGCCATGGCGGGCCTGGGCATCGATAACGCCTACGTCGAGCTCTCCGCCTCGGAAGTGCCGATCATGGATGGCAGCGCCGGACCCTTTGTATTCCTGATTCAGTCTGCAGGCCTGGAAGAACAGGACGCAGCCAAGAAGTTCATCCGCATCCTGCGTGAGGTAACCGTGGAAGAGGGCGACAAGCGCGCCACTTTCCTGCCTTTCGACGGCTTCAAGGTGAGCTTCGAGATCGACTTCGATCACCCGGTGCTTCGCAACCGGACCCAGAGCGCCAGCGTCGACTTTTCCAGCACCTCGTTCGTGAAGGAAGTCAGCCGCGCGCGCACCTTTGGTTTCATGCGTGACATCGAGTACCTGCGCAAGCACAACCTTGCGCTGGGTGGCAGTGTCGAGAACGCCATCGTGGTTGATGAGGACGGCGTGCTGAACGAAGACGGCCTTCGTTACGAAGACGAATTCGTCAAGCACAAGATTCTCGACGCCATCGGCGACCTCTACCTGCTAGGCAACAGCCTGATCGGCGAGTTCAAGGGCTTCAAGTCCGGCCACGCGCTGAACAACCAGCTGTTGCGCAAGCTGATTGCCGAAACCGATGCCTGGGAAGTGGTCACTTTCGAAGATGCCAGCACGGCACCGATCTCGTACATGCGCCCTGTTGCGGCCGTGTAAGTTCGAACACTCTCTAGTTCATTGAGGCCACCTTCGGGTGGCCTTTTTTATTGCTGACGCATTTTGCCCGGCAGGTCCGGCCATTCGCGGGCACGCCCGCTCGCCCAGTCTTTGGGCTGCGCTGTCGCATAGAGAACCGAATTCGCAAGCGGTCCGCGTACCCTGTGGGAGCGGCTTTAGCCGCGAAGAATCCAGCGCGGTGAATGGCACCGGCTGCGCCGGTGTTCGCGGCTAAAGCCGCTCCCACAGAGTCCCCGCTAATTCAATGAGTTATGTGCAGTTCTAAGAGGGCGGGCGTACCCGCGAATGGACTGCGCAGCAGTCCCGAAGGTGTCAGCGCTTGTCCTGGGCGTGAGCTGCCAGCCTTTCCAGCGCTGCGCGCAGCTTGGGGTCGGTGATGCCCCCGGCGGTATCGCGCAGGCTCTCGGCTGCGTTGTTGGACAGTTCTGCCGCATGGCCACCACGCTTGGCGGGCACCAGCGGGGGTTGGACCTTGTACAGGATGCGCCTGAGGTTGCCGAAGGCTTCCATTCCCTGCAATGCCGCCAGCAAGCGTTTCTGCTGATAACGCAGGCGGGTTGCCCAGTGGCCGTCGGTTACCACCAGCAACAATGTGCCATCTCGCCACGACGCCACATGGCAGTGCTCGCGGGCGGCCGGTTGCAGCTGGCTTTCCAGCAGGCGCTGCAGGTGCTCCAGGCGTTCGGCCTGGTTCAGCAGCAGGCGCAGCGGGCGGACCTGGCGGAGCAGGGCCGAGGGCGGCTGGGCGGGGGAGGGTTTGTAGGCCATGGGGGTACGCATGAGGTTACATGGTCCGCAGTCTAACATCTCTATAGCCTGCACTGGCCTCTTCGCGGGTGAACCCGCTCCCACAGGTACGGCACTGCCCTTGATGTGTAGGTGGTCCTGTGGGAGCGGGTTTACCCGCGAAGAGGCCGGCACAGATAACAAAAGACAAGACTCATTCGCGATACGTTTCATCTTCCCGAACCTTGAACTCAGGGAAAATGCCCCTATCTAAAACCAGCCCCCGCCAAAACGCTGTACAAGCATCGTGGAAATCCACCACTTTCCTCACCATCGTTTCCGGGTAGAATGCTCGTTCGCATGCGGCCTCAGGGCTGCACGGGCGACTCATGGGGCCGCCCTCCATCCCTACGTGTGGAAGATCCTGCCGATATGTTTGCGCCTTTGTTAAAGAAACTTTTTGGAAGCAAGAACGAGCGTGAAGTAAAACGCATGCTCAAGACGGTGAACATCGTCAATGCCTTCGAAGAGAAGATGGTGGCCCTCTCCGACGAGCAACTGCGGGGCAAGACCGCAGAGTTCAAGGAGCGCCTGGCCAAAGGCGAGACACTGGACCAGTTGCTGCCTGAAGCCTTCGCCGTGGCCCGTGAGGCCGGCAAGCGCGTGATGGGCATGCGCCACTTCGACGTGCAGCTGATCGGCGGCATGACCCTGCACGAGGGCATGATCGCAGAAATGCGTACCGGTGAAGGCAAGACCTTGGTCGGTACCCTGGCCGTGTACCTCAACGCACTGTCCGGCAAGGGCGTGCACGTGGTCACCGTCAACGACTACCTGGCCCGCCGCGACGCCAACTGGATGCGCCCGCTGTACGAGTTCCTCGGCCTGTCGGTCGGCATCGTCTCGGCCTTCCAGCCGCCGGAAGAAAAGCGCGCCGCCTACGCGTCCGACATCACCTACGGTACCAACAACGAATTCGGTTTCGACTACCTGCGCGACAACATGGCATTCAGCCAGGAAGAGAAGTTCCAGCGTGAACTGAACTTCGCCGTGATCGACGAAGTCGACTCCATCCTCATCGACGAAGCGCGTACCCCGTTGATCATTTCCGGTCAGGCCGAGGACAGCTCCAAGCTGTACATCGAGATCAACCGTCTGATCCCGCGCCTTACCCAGCACATCGAAGAGGTCGAAGGCCAGGTCACCCAGGAAGGCCACTTCACCATCGACGAGAAGAGCCGTCAGGTCGAGCTGAACGAAGCCGGTCACCAGTTCATCGAAGAGATGCTCACCCAGTCCGGCCTGCTGGCCGAGGGCGAGAGCCTGTACTCGGCGCATAACCTGAGCCTGCTGACCCACGTCTATGCCGGCCTGCGCGCGCACAAGCTGTTCCACCGCAACATCGAATACATCGTTCAGGACGGCCAGGTCCTGCTGATCGACGAGCACACCGGCCGTACCATGCCAGGCCGTCGTCTGTCCGAAGGCCTGCACCAGGCCATCGAAGCCAAAGAAAACCTGAACATCCAGGCCGAGAGCCAGACCCTGGCTTCGACCACCTTCCAGAACTACTTCCGCCTGTACACCAAGCTGTCCGGCATGACCGGTACCGCTGACACCGAAGCGTTCGAGTTCCAGTCGATCTACGGGCTCAACGTGATGGTCATTCCGCCGAACAAGCCGTTGGCGCGTAAAGACTTCAACGACCTGGTGTATCTGACTGCCGACGAGAAGTACGCCGCGATCATCGCCGACATCAAGGAAAGCATGACCCACGGCCGCCCGGTGCTGGTAGGTACGGCGACCATCGAAACGTCCGAGCACATGTCCAACCTCCTGAAGAAGGAAGGTATCGACCACAAGGTGCTCAACGCCAAGTACCACGAGAAAGAAGCCGAGATCATCGCGCAAGCCGGTGCGCCAGGTGCCCTTACCATCGCCACCAACATGGCCGGCCGCGGTACCGACATCCTGCTGGGCGGTAACTGGGAAGCCGAAGTGGCCGCCCTGGAAAACCCGACTGCCGAGCAGATTGCCCAGATCAAGGCCGACTGGCAGAAGCGTCACCAGCAAGTGATCGAGTCGGGTGGCCTGCACGTGATCGCCTCCGAGCGCCACGAATCGCGCCGTATCGACAACCAGCTGCGTGGCCGTTCCGGCCGTCAGGGCGACCCGGGTTCCAGCCGCTTCTACCTGTCGCTGGAAGACAGCCTGATGCGTATCTTCGCCTCTGACCGGGTTAAGAACTTCATGAAGGCGCTGGGCATGCAGTCCGGCGAGGCCATCGAGCACCGCATGGTTACCAACGCCATCGAGAAGGCCCAGCGCAAGGTCGAAGGCCGCAACTTCGACATCCGCAAGCAGTTGCTGGAATACGACGACGTGGCCAACGAGCAGCGCAAGGTGATCTACCACATGCGCAACAGCCTGCTGGCCGCCGAGAACATCGGCGACACCATCGTCGAATTCCGCAAGGAAGTGCTGGACGCTACCATCAGCCAGCACATTCCGCCGCAGTCGCTGCCCGAGCAGTGGGACGTGGCCGGCCTGGAGGCTTCGCTGGCCAGCGATTTCGCCATGAAACTGCCGATCCAGCAGTGGCTCGACGAGGACGATCACCTCTACGAAGAGACCCTGCGCGAGAAGCTGCTGAACGAAATCACCACCGCGTACACCGAGAAGGAAGATCAGGCCGGCATCGAAGCCCTGCGTACCTTCGAGAAGCAGATCCTGCTGCGCGTGCTGGACGACTTGTGGAAAGACCACCTGTCGACCATGGACCACCTGCGTCACGGTATTCACCTGCGTGGTTATGCGCAGAAGAACCCGAAGCAGGAATACAAGCGCGAATCCTTCAGCCTGTTCCAGGAGCTGCTCGAGTCGATCAAGCGCGACACCATCCGCGTGCTGTCGCACGTTCAGGTACGCCGCGAAGACCCGGTCGAAGAGGAAGCCCGTCTGCGCCGCGAGGCCGAGGAACTGGCCAGCCGCATGCAGTTCCAGCACGCCGCTGCACCGGGCCTGGAAAGCGAGCAACTGAACGAGGAGGGCGCCGAAGTGGCCGTCGCCTCGGCACCTGTGCGCAACGAGCAGAAGCTGGGCCGCAACGAGCCGTGCTGGTGTGGTTCGGGCAAGAAGTTCAAGCATTGCCACGGGCAGATCGAGTGATCTGACCTGAATGGGGCCGCGTTGCGGCCCTATCGCGACACAAGGCCGCTCCCACAGGGATAGCGCACAGCCGCAACGCTGGGCCGTCCTATGTGGGAGCGGCCTTGTGTCGCGATGGGGCGCGAAGCGGCCCCGCTTTTCGATATCAACCGTAATTTCTAGGAGCGCTCTAATGGCTGTTGGTCTTGGTCCTTTGCCCACCCTGCACCCGGTCCCGGGTTTTGAACTCGGCATCGCTTCTGCCGGCATCAAGCGCCCTGGGCGCAAGGATGTGGTGGTCATGCGCTGCGCCGAAGGCTCCAGCGTGGCCGGCGTGTTCACCCTCAACGCCTTCTGCGCAGCGCCGGTGATCCTGTCCAAGCAGCGCGTGCAGGGCACCGTGCGCTACCTGCTGACCAACACCGGTAACGCCAACGCCGGCACCGGCGCGCCAGGCCTGGCCGCCGCCGAGCGTACCTGCGCCAAGCTGGCCGAACTGGCCGGCGTACCGGCCGAGTCGGTACTGCCGTTCTCCACTGGCGTGATCGGCGAGCCGCTGCCGGTCGAGAAGATCGAAGGCGCGCTGCAGGCCGCCCTTGACAACCTGTCGGAAAACCACTGGGCCGAGGCTGCCACCGGCATCATGACCACCGACACCTTGCCCAAGGGTGCCAGCCGCCAGTTCCAGCACGATGGCGTGACCGTTACCGTCACCGGCATCAGCAAAGGTGCAGGCATGATCCGCCCGAACATGGCCACCATGCTCGGCTACATCGCTACCGACGCCAAGGTTGCCCCTGCGGTGCTCAAGGACCTGATGCTGGATGGCGCCAACAAGTCGTTCAACCGCATCACCATCGATGGCGATACCTCGACCAACGACTGCTGCATGCTGATCGCCACCGGCAAGGCCAACCTGCCGGAAGTCACCGAAGCCAGCGGCGCGCTGTTCGAAGCGTTGAAGAAGGCGGTGTTCGAAGTGTGCATGGAAGTGGCCCAGGCCATCGTCCGTGACGGCGAAGGCGCCACCAAGTTCGTTACCGTGCAGGTCAACGGCGGTGGCAACCACCAGGAGTGCCTGGACGTCGGCTACGCCGTGGCCCACTCGCCGCTGATCAAGACTGCGCTGTTCGCCTCCGACCCCAACTGGGGCCGTATCCTCGCCGCCGTTGGCCGTGCCGGCGTACCGGAGCTGGATGTGAGCCTGATCGATGTGTACCTGGACAACGTGTGCATTGCCAGCAAAGGTGGCCGCAGCCCGAGCTACACCGAAGACCAGGGCGCCAAGGTAATGGCCCAGGAAGAAATCACCATCCGTATCGAGCTGGGCCGTGGCCAGTGCAGCGAATCCATCTGGACCACCGACCTGTCCCACGAGTACGTGAAGATCAACGCCGAATACCGTACCTGATGTAGTTGGGGCCGCGTTGCGGCCCTTTCGCGACACAAGGCCGCTCCCACAAGGACCTGCGTACACCGCCCCATGTGGGAGCGGCCTTGTGTCGCGAAAGGGCTGCAGAGCAGCCCCAAAATTCCCAAACCGATGGAGCCGAACCATGAGCTATCACCTGATCATCGGCGACAAGCTGTATTCCTCCTGGTCGCTGCGTGGCGCCCTGGCCCTCGAACTGGCTGGCGTGCCTTACGAAGAAACACTGATCAAACTCAACCAGCCTGACACCCGTCAGCGCCTCCTCGCTTTCTCCGCAACCGGCAAGGTACCGCTGCTCAAGACCGAGCACGGTGTGATCGCCGACTCGCTGGCCATTGCCGAATACCTCAACGAACGCCACCCCGACGCCCAGCTCTGGCCTGCCGACGTGGCTGCCCGGGCCCAGGCCCGTTCGGCCTGCGCGCAGATGCACAGCGGCTTCTTCGCCCTGCGCGGCGCCATGCCGTTCGACCTGTCGCGTGACCAGGCGCTGGACAGCGTGCCGCTGGAGGTTCAAATCGATATCGACCGTATCGTTGCGCTGTGGTCGGAATGCCGCCTTGCGGCGAAGGACAGTGGCCCCTTCCTGTTCGGCAAGCCGAGCCTGGCCGATGCTTTCTTCGCCCCGGTGGCCGTGCGCCTGCGCACTTACCGCGTGGAAGTG
This sequence comes from Pseudomonas inefficax, assembly GCF_900277125.1. Taxonomy (GTDB): domain Bacteria; phylum Pseudomonadota; class Gammaproteobacteria; order Pseudomonadales; family Pseudomonadaceae; genus Aquipseudomonas; species Aquipseudomonas inefficax. The sequence continues at coordinate 284,731 of NZ_OPYN01000207.1, read as the reverse complement.
CCTGCCGAGGCGGCGACCTATATCGAAACCATTTACCAGTGGCCGGCCTTCCAGGCCTGGCAGCAGGCTGGCCTGGCGGAGCGTGAAGGGTGAAACGGATTCATGTTGTAGCTGCTGTCATTCGCGGTACTGACGGCCGCATTCTGATCGCACGGCGTGCCGATACCCAGCACCAGGGCGGCCTGTGGGAATTCCCAGGCGGCAAGGTGGAAGAGGGTGAGGGTGTCGAGGCGGCGCTGGCCCGTGAGCTGCGCGAGGAACTGGGCATCGAGGTGAGCCGTTCGCGCGCGCTGATCAAGGTCAGCCACGACTACCCGGACAAGCAGGTGTTGCTGGATGTGCGCGAAGTCGAGGCGTTCACCGGCGAGCCGCATGGCGCCGAAGGCCAGCCGCTGGAATGGGTTGCCCCGCGCGATTTGCCATTGTACGAATTTCCCGAGGCCAACAAGCCGATCGTTGCGGCCGCGCGCCTGCCGGACCAGTACCTGATCACCCCCGATGGCCTGGAAGTGCCGCAGATGCTCAAGGGCATCCAGAAAGCGGTGGCCAGCGGCATTCGCCTGATCCAGTTGCGCGCCCCGGACATGTACGACCCCAAGTACCGCGATGTGGCGGTGGATGCGGTCGGCCTGTGCGCTGGCAAGGCGCAGCTGATGCTCAAAGGCCCGCTGGAGTGGCTGGGTGACTTCCCGGCCGCAGGTTGGCACCTGACGGCTGCACAACTGCGCAAGTATGCCGCCAACGGCCGGCCGTTCCCCAGAGAGCGCTGGCTGGCGGCGTCCTGCCACAACGCCGAGGAGCTGGCGCTGGCGGAACAGATGGGTGTGGACTTCGTTACCTTGTCGCCGGTGCAGGCGACCCGGACTCACCCTGAGGCGGTGCCGCTGGGGTGGGACGAGGCACAGCGGTTGATTGCCGGGTTCAACAAGCCGGTTTACCTGCTGGGCGGGGTCGGGCCGGCTGAGCGTGAGCAGGCCTGGGATGCGGGGGCACAGGGTGTTGCCGGGATTCGGGCGTTCTGGCCTGAGATTTGAGTTGCCTGTAATTGGGGCCGCTTTGCGGCCCGATCGCGACACAAGGCCGCTCCTACAGGGTGATGCGATTCCTTCAAGATGACACGGTTCTCCTGTAGGAGCGGCCTTGTGTCGCGATCGGGCTGCGCAGCAGCCCCAAAACTATCAGCCCTGCGGCTTCTCGGCAGGCTGCCACAAAACCTCAGCCACCCCCTGCCGCCGCCCGATGATCCGCGCCGCCACAAACAGCAGATCCGAAAGCCGGTTGATATACGCCAACCCAACCCCCGCCAACGGCTCCAGCGCATTCAGCTGCTGGCACCGCCGCTCCGCACTGCGCGCCAGGCTGCGGCACACATGCGCCTGGGCCACCAACGCCGAGCCACTGGGCAAGATGAAGTTCTTCAACGGCCCCAGCTCTTCATTCCACACATCGATCGCCGCTTCCAGGCGTTCCACCTCCGCCAGGTTCAGCGCCTGATAGCTGGGCATCGCCAGCTCACCGCCCAGGTCGAACAAGCGGTGCTGACACGGTGCCAATACCGCGCTCACTTCATCCAGGCCCTGTTCGGCCAGCCCCGCAAGCAGCAGCCCCAACTGACTGTTCAGGCTGTCCACTTCGCCGATCGCCTCGATCCGTGGGTGGTCCTTGGGTACCCGGCGTCCGTCGCCCAGGCCGGTTTCGCCTTTGTCGCCGGTGCGGGTATAGATCTTCGACAGGCGGTAGCCCATGTCATTTCTCCGTTTTGGCCGGCGTCACCGTTGCCGGCTGGCCGAGGGGCAGGCGCAGGGTGAAGCAGGTGCCCTGGCCGGGCGTGGACTGTACTTCCATCTGCCCCTTGTGGTTGTTGGTGATGATGAAGTACGAGACCGACAGGCCCAGCCCGGTACCCTGGCCGATTTCCTTGGTGGTGAAGAACGGCTCGAAAGTGCGCTTGCGCACCCCCTCGGGCATGCCGACGCCGTTGTCCTCGACCTGGATTTCTGCCCACGGCGGGTTCAAGCGGGTGCGCAGGGTGATGCGCCCGGGCTCGCTCGGCTGAGGCCGCTGATGGATGGCCTGGGCGGCGTTTTTCAGCAGGTTGAGCAGCACCTGCTCCAATTCGTTGGCGGTGCACGGCACCGGCCCCAGTTCGGGGTCGAACTGCCGCACGATGGCCTGGCCCTTGAAGTCGAAGCCGATGGCCAGGTCGAAGTCGTTGCCTGCAATCTCCACCGCCTGGTCGATCAGCGCCGGCAGGTCGCATGGCGCCAGTTGGCGGTTGCTGCGGCGGCTGAAGCTGAGCATGTGGGTGACGATCTTCGCCGCCCGGGCACCGGCCTGCTGGATGCCGTCGAGCAATTGCGGCACTTCGCGGCTTTCCAGGTAGCGGTTGACCGTGGGCAGGTCGATGCCCAGTTCCTCTGCCTGTTCCTGATTGCGCGGCAGCTCTGGTGACAGGCGTCGGCGGATGTTCTGCACGTTATGCAGGATCGCGCCCAGCGGGTTGTTGATTTCGTGGGCCATGCCGGCGGCCAGGCCGCCGACCGAAAGCATCTTCTCCGATTGCACCATCATTTCTTCCAGCGACAGGCGCTGGGTGATGTCGTCGATACGGATGACCACGCCACGGCCGCCGCCACCAGTCAGTGGGTAGAAGGTCAGGGCGTAGTGGCGCAGGTCGTCGCCTTTGGGCCAGGTGACCCGCTCGATCTTCGCCACTCGGTGCTTTTCCACGGTTTCCTTCAGTTGCGGCAGGAACGGCTTGAGCGGTTCGAAGGCAATGAAGATCGGCTGGTTCAGCGCTTCGTCCAGTGGCGTGCCGGAAAGCACCGTGGCTTCGTGGTTCCACTGGGTCACGTAGAGCTGTTCATCGAGGGCGATCAGCGCCGAGGGCATCGAGTCGATGATGCTGTTCAGGTAATTCTGGAAGCCGGTCAGCTTTTTCTCGATCTTGCTGCGCACCTGGACTTCCAGCTCCAGCTTGCGGTTGGTGTGGCGGGTTTCCTCGGCCAGGCCCTGGGCCTGGTCATAGGCCTCCTGGAACTCGTCGCGGGTGCGCTTGAGCTGCTGTTCGCGGGCCTCGATGCGCGAGAGCATGGTGTTGAATGCTTCGGCAAGGCTGCCGATTTCATCGTCGTTGCCGCGCTGCGCACGCAGGGCATAGCTCTCTTCGCGGGTGACCTGGCGGCTGAGTTCTTCGAGCTGGTTGATCGGCTGGGTGATCAGGCGTTTGATTTGCCGAGCGATGACGATCCACAGCAGGATGCTGAACACCAGGATGCCCAGGCTGGCGCTGAGGGTGCCGGTGTAGAAGGCCGTGGGCAGTTCGCTGCTGGCCACCAGCAGCAGGTGCGCCGGCGGGTTGGCGTCACGTGGCATGCGTATCAGCTGGGTGCTGCGAAACTCCATCAGGCGCCAGCCGTCGATGTCGCGAAAACGCCTGGGCAGGGCCAGCGGCTCGCCGTGCTGAAGCTGCGCCAGTATGCGGCCATCGCCACCGTAGACGGCGGCGGCGCGCAGCGGTGTGTAGCTGTCCAGTTCCTTGAGCAGGGCGCTGGCGGTGTCCGGTGCATCGCCGGCGCGTGCGGCCAGCTGCGGGTTGGCCACCAGCCGGCCGATGGTGTGCAGTGCCTGTGGCGCCATGCTTTCCTGGGTGATCCAGTAGGCGGCGCTGATGAAGGTGAGGTTGGCCACCAGCAGGATGGTCACCAGCAACACCAGCAGGGCTGCCAGCAGCTTCTGCCCGACCGGGAGGTTTTCCAGGCGTTGGCGCAAGGTCATGGGTTGGGCAATATCCGTATCCGGTTGAAAGGGCCGCGTCAGTCGCAGGGCAAACCACGCACACGCAGGTTATCGACCAGGCGCTGCAGCAGGCGTTCCAGCTCTGGCAGCTGCAGGCCATGCCGGCCGGCGGCGCGGCAGGCGTGGCCAAGCAGGTAGTGCACCTCGGTGCGCCGGCCTGCGCGTACATCCTGGTACATGGAAGAGTAGTTGGCCGCAGTGGCGAGGATCACCCGCTGTACTTCTTCGTCCAGCCCGTCTGCCGCTTCTGGCTGGCCACAGCGGCGCAGCAGTTGGGCCAGCTCGGCGCACAGGGCGTCCACTTCGCCCAGATGCCCCAGCAGCCCGCCGTTCTGGCAGTCATGCAGCACGGTCAGCGGGTTGATGGCGCAGTTGAGTGCCAGCTTGCGCCACAGGCGGGTGAGGATATCTACCGTCCAGTCGGCGGGGATGCCGGCCTGATGCAGGTCATCGAACCAGGCCGGGATCGTCGGGTTGCGAGGGTCACCCAACCAGTTGAAGCCGTGGCCGGCAAAGCGTACCTGCCAGTCACCCTCGCGGAACGCCCCTTCGGTACTTGAGGCGAAGATGCAACGCGCGTGGGGCACCAGGTCGGCGACTTCGTCCTGGCTGCCCAGGCCGTTCTGCAGCAGCACCACTTCGGCGCCCTCGGCCAGACGTGCTGCCACGCCGGCTATGGCCGGGGCGGCGTCGTAGGCCTTGCAAGCCACCAGCAGGCGATGGATCGGGCCGTGTGCCTGCGCGGTTTCGGCGGGGATGGCGTAGTGGCGGGGCTGGTCCTGTTCGACCAGGGTAAGGCCGCCGGCCTGCTGGTAGGCCTTCAGCCGTTGCCCGTCACGCAGGATCAGGCGCACTGCCTTGCTCGCGCGCGCCAGGCGGCAAGCCCACAGGCTGCCCAGGCTACCGGCGCCGAGAATATGCCAGGTGCTGCTCATATGCGTTTCGCAACCCGTTATAATGAGCCCGCATTTTAACCGTCAAACCCAGCGCGCTCCATCTTCAGCCTGAGCGCGCTTTTATTTTGGGAGAACAACCATGCCTTCGTTCGACGTGGTATCGGAACTGGACAAGCACGAAGTGCAGAACGCGGTCGACAACGCCATCAAGGACCTGGACCGTCGCTACGACCTCAAGGGCAAGGGCACCTTCGAGTTCAAGGACAAAGAGCAGACCGTGATGCTCACCGCCGAGGAAGAGTTCCAGCTTGAAGCGATGCTGGAAATCCTGCGCCTGGCGCTGGTCAAGCGCAAGATCGATGTGAAGTGCCTGGAAACCAAGGACCCGTACGCCTCGGGCAAGGAAAAGAAACAGGAAGCCAAATTCCGCGAAGGCATCGACAAGGACCTGGCGAAGAAGATCGTCGCCACCATCAAGGATGGCAAGTTGAAAGTGCAGGCCGCCATCCAGGGCGAGCAGGTACGCGTTACCGGTAAAAAGCGTGACGACCTGCAGGAAGCCATTGCCCTGCTGCGTACCAAGGAATTCGACATGCCATTGCAGTTCAACAACTTCCGCGACTGATCGCAGGGTTGTCCGGAACCCCGATGGCGTAATGATGTCCATGGGGGCCAAGGCCGCCGAACCGACGGCGGCCTGCTATACGTGTACATGCCGTTCGGCATCAGGAGATGAATATGGATTTGAACGCTGAAGTCGATCAGCTGGTCCGCCAATCGCAGACCTGGGTCCCCTTGATCATGGAATACGGCAGCCGCCTGCTGCTGGCACTGCTGACCTTGGCGATCGGCTGGTGGCTTACCAACGTGGTCAGTGATCGACTCGCCAGGCTGGTGGGTTTGCGCGTACAAGACCCGGCACTGCAGGGCTTCATCCGCACCCTGGCCAACATAATCCTCAAGGTCATGCTGGCGATCAGCGTTGCCTCGATGATCGGCATTGAGACCACTTCGTTCGTGGCTGCGATTGGTGGTGCCACGCTGGCCATCGGCCTGGCCTTGCAAGGAAGCCTGGCGAACTTTGCCGGTGGCGTGTTGATCCTGTTGTTCCGCCCGTTCCGCATCGGTGACTGGATCGAGGCGCAAGGCGTGGCCGGCACCGTCGACAGCATCCAGATCTTCCACACCGTGCTGCGCACCGGTGACAACAAGACCGTGATCATGCCCAACGGCAGCCTGTCCAACGGCATCATCACCAACACCAACCGCCAGCCGACGCGCAAGGTGGTGTTCGATGTGGGCGTGGACTACGAGGCCGACCTGCAGAAGGCGCGCAACGTGCTGCTGGAGCTGGCGCAGGACCCTCGCGTGCTGCCCGACCCGGCGCCGCAGGCAGTGGTCGCAACCTTGGGCGACAGTTCGATCACCGTGTCCTTGCGCTTGTGGACCAAGACCGCCGATTACTGGGATGTGATGTTCATGCTCAACGAGCATGCGCGTGACCGGTTGAAGGCCGAAGGGATCGACATTCCGTTCCCGCAGCGTGTGATTCGCGTGGTGCAGGAAACTGCAGCGCAGTAATACCGTGTTGTCATCGGTCGGGGCCGCTTCGCGACCTTTTCGCGACACAAGGCCGCTCCTACAGGGAATCGCGTAACCCCTGTAGGAGCGGCCTTGTGTCGCGATGGGGCGCGCAGCGGCCCCGTTTTTTCTCCCCTGATTACACTTGTTCACAGCAATACCCCGCCATTTCTGGCATATAGCCTGACCTCACCTGCCACACCTGATACGCCATCATGAAACCATTGCTGTACATCACCCCCCTGCGCGCCTTGCTGTTCGGCCTGACCCTGGCCCTGTTCGAGCTGCTCACCTACCTGGCCAGCGATGCCGTCATGCCGGCCATGCCGGTGGTGGTCGGCGACCTGAACGCCAGCCCCGAGTACATTCCCCATGCGCTCAACCTGTACCTGCTGGGGGGCGTAGTGCTGCAATGGCTGATCGGTCCGCTGGCCGATCGCTATGGCCGGCGTCCGCTGCTGCTGATCGGCTGCGCGTTCTTCGGCCTGGCCTGCCTGGCCACCTTCTGGGTCCACGACATCGGCCTGTTCAACCTGCTGCGCCTGCTGCAGGGCATCGGCCTGGGCTTTGTGGTCACGGTCAGCTACCCGGCCCTGAACGAAGCCTTCAGCGAAGCGGACGCCGTGCGCATGATGGCCCTGCTGGCCAATATCGCCTTGCTCTCGCCATTGCTCGGGCCGCTGGTGGGCACCTTGCTGCTGCAGTGGCTGGACTGGCGCTGGCTGTTCGTGGCCTTTGCCATTGGCGCGGTTCTGGCCTGGCTGCTGCTGTACCGGTTGATGCCGGAAACGCTTGGCGTGGAGCGTCGTGACGGCTCTCGCCTGGCGTTCACGCCGATCCACCTGCTGCCGCTGCTGGCTGGCTACGGCCAGTTGCTGGCCAACCGCCGCTTTGTCGCTGGTAGCGCGGCCCTGGGCCTGGTCGGTCTGCCGCTGATTGGCTGGATCGGCCTGTCACCGGTGCTGCTGATCCACGACGAGGGGCTGAGCACCATGGAATACGCCTTGTGGCAGTTGCCGGTGTTTGGCGGTTTGATCCTTGGCAACCTGATAATCAACCGCATCGCCGACCGCTATCCGCTGCCGGCACTGGTGCGTGGTGCATTGTGGCCATACCTGGCCGGGCTGTGCCTGATGGTGCTGGCGACCTGGTACTGGCCGAGCGTGACCAGCGTGGTGGCGGGCATGTCGCTGTACGCGCTGGGGTTGGGCGTGGCCAACGCGGTGTTGTATCGCATGACGCTGTTCGCCAGCGAGCAGAGCAAGGGCCTGGTCTCGGCCATGTTGGGGATGATCACCATTGCCTTGCTGGGGTTGGGTGGGGCGCTACTGGCGATGATTGGTGCCGGGGCCAGCTTGCTGCACTTTGCCCTGGCGGCGGGTGTGGCGGGGGCCTTGGCGCTGTGGCCACTGTGGTTTGTGGTGGGCGGGCGAGCCGGGGCAGTTACCCAGTAATCTTCATTGCCTGAACCGGCCTCTTCGCGGGTAAACCCGCTCCCACAGGGACTGCACAGCTCTCGAGAGCAATACTGTACCTGTGGGAGCGGGTTTACCCGCGAAGAGGCCGATACAGGCGGTACAGCTTCTTCAGGGCCTTTGCGCTGCTGAACTTTCCTCACCCACCGGTTTACCCGGCCCCGCCTCCTGGCGCCACTGCAGAGCAATCAGGATCAAGGTGGGCACGCCCAGCAGGGCAGTGATCAGGAAGAAGTCGTGGTAACCGAATTTCTCCACCATGACCCCCGAATAGCCCCCGATCAGCCTTGGCAACAGCAGCATGATCGAGCTGAGCAACGCGTACTGGGTAGCCGAGAACTTCAGGTTGGTCAGGCTCGACAGGTAGGCGACGAAGGCCGAGGTGGCCATGCCGGAGCTGAAGTTGTCCAGCGAGATGGTCACCACCAGCATTTGCAGGTTCGGGCCCATGTCGGCCAGCATCAGGAACAGGATGTTGGTACCCGCCGAGGCAGCACCGCCGATGAACAGGATCGGCATGATGCCGAAGCGCACGATCAGCAGGCCACCGATCCCGGCGCCGACCAGGGTCATGATCAGGCCGAAGATCTTGCTGACGCTGGCGATCTGGTCCTTGGTGAAGCCCATGTCGATGTAGAACACGTTGGCCATTACGCCCATCACCGTATCCGACATGCGATAGGTGGCGATCAGGCCGAGCAGCAGCAGGGCCTGCCAGCGGTAGCGTGCGATGAAGTCGTTGACCGGCGTCAGCACCGGCGCCAGGCCGCGGCGGCCCAGGCTCGACAGGCACGCCCAGGTCAGCAGCACGTAGAGGATCAGGCGCAGGAAGGCACGGTCTTCCAGCAACAGGTCCAGTGGCGTTGCATCACCGGAGATGACGCTGGACCAGCCGGTGTTGAACATCTGGGTGAAGCTGGCCGGTACTGAAACCAGCAGGATGATCAGCACGAACACCGATGCCAGCTGGTGCACCAGCCCATAGCGCGCTGCCGACAGCTGGGTACGCATGGGTACGGGCGGTTCGCGCATGATCAGGGTGGTGAACACGGCGGGTAGCATCATCACTGCAAACATGACGTAGGTGCCGGCCCAGGCCTTGTGCAGGTAGCTGAAACCGGTAGAGCCGAACCATTCGGCAAAGAACAGGGCACCAGCCGTGGCCAGCAGGGCCGCCACGCGGTAGCCGGCCATGTAGCTGGCGGCGAGCGCAGCCTGGCGCTGGTCGTCAGCGATTTCCAGGCGGTAGGCATCGACGGCGATGTCCTGGGTAGCGGAGGCGAAGGCCACCAACACCGCCAGGGCGATCAGCCATGACAAGTGTTGCTGCGGGTCGCACAGGCTCATGCCGACCAGCCCGACCACCACCAGCGCCTGTGACAGCAGCAGCCATGAACGCCGACGCCCAAGGCTGCCGAGCAGCGGCAGGCGCCATTGGTCGAGCAGCGGCGACCACACCCACTTGAAGGCATAGGCCAGGCCGATCAGGCTGGCGTATCCAATGGTCTCGCGGGCCACGCCGGCTTCGCGCAACCACACCGAAAGGGTGGAGAACACCAGCATGTAGGGCAGACCGGCGGCGAAGCCGAGCAGCAAAAGTACCAAGGTTGACGGGCTGGCATATGCAGCAAGCGCAGCGCGCCAGGTTTTACGGGGCATGGGCCAACATCTGCCTCAAGTTTGCGAAAACAAAGCGCGCACTCTAACCGCTGTGCTCCATCGGGCGCCAGCCATGGCGCGTCATATCCACACGATTGTTGGTTACATTCACACCCTCCGCGCGCAGTCGCGCCCTTTGTTCATCCCCCGACGGGGTACCCAGTGCCAGGCTCAGCCGGCCACCAGCGCCAAGCACCCGGTGCCAGGGCAGGCGAGTATCTGCAGGTAGTTGCCCAAGGGTGCGCCCGACCCAGCGTGCCGCCCGCCCAAGGCCCGCCAGCTCGGCCAGCTGGCCATAGCTGACTACCTTGCCGGCCGGCACCTGGCCGAGTACCGAATACAGCGCCGTTCGTCGGCCCTCGGCGGAGTCCAGGGCGTGCTCATATCCGTCAGACATCAGGCCCCCATTGGGCTGCAGATGAAACCGGACCGGCGGTCTGGCAAATGAGAGTTGAACTCAACGGCATGCTCCCGGTCTTTCCTTGCTCTGGTCGTGGTTATCTGGATAATGCCCGGCTTTTTTCGCCAAATCGAACCCGTAGTCCGCAGATCATAGCCCGCTTATGTATTCTAGATCCCTGTTGTGCCTGCTTGCTGTTTCCCTGTGCGCCTCCCCGGTGTTCGCCGACACCGTCTGGATGAAAAACGGTGACCGGCTCAGCGGCAAGATCAAAGTCTTCGACGGCGGCAAGCTGCTGCTGGAAACCCCCTATGGCGGTTCCATCGCCCTGGACTGGAAAGAGGTCCAGACCCTGGAGAGCGACCAGGAGATGCTGGTCAAGCAGGACGCCTACAGCGGTGAGCGCGCCAAGTCGCTGAAGGCCGCCGAGCCCGGCAAGGTGACCCTGGCCAATGGCGAGGCGCCGAAGACCGTGGAGCTTGCCAGCATCGAGCAGATCATGAAGCCCAAGCCCCTGGTCGAGGATTTCGTGTGGAAAGGCAACGTCGATGTGGCCCTGGATTACAAGCGCGCCGAGAATGACACCGACGACTACGATGTCGGCTTCAAGACCAGCGCCCGCCATGGCCGTTGGCGGCACAACGCCGAAGGCGAATACAACCGCGAGACCAAGGACGACGTCACCACCACCGACAACTGGAGTGCCGAGTACGCCCTGGACCGCTTCCTCACCGAAAAGTGGTTCTGGCAGGGGCGTGTGGAGTACAAGCGTGACCGCATCGAAGACCTCGCCCGCCAGCGCACCGTGGGTACCGGCCCGGGTTACCAGTTCTGGGACAACGAGCTGGGCGCGTTCTCGCTGGGTTCGCTGATCAACCGCACCGACTTCGAATACCAGGATGGCGCCAAGGACAACTTCTATTCCGCGGCGGTGAAGTGGGACTACACCCGCTACTTGATCGGCAAGAACGTGCAGCTGTTCACCAACGGCGAGTTCGCCAAGCCACTGGGTGGCGTGGCCGATTATGCGCTGGATGCCGAGGTTGGCCTGCGCTACAAGGTCACCGAGTGGGCATCGCTCAACCTCAAGGCGGAGAAGGACATCATCACCGGTACGCGGGACAGTGACCTGGACAAGACTCGCTATACAGCTGGCTTTGGCGTTACCTGGTAGATACTTGGGGCCGCTGTGCGGCCCATCGCGACACAAGGCCGCTCCTACAGGGGATCGCGTGAATCCTGTAGGAGCGGCCTTGTGTCGCGATGGGCTGCAAAGCAGCCCCATTGGCACTGGATCTGATAATGCTTATCTTGTCCCATCCAGCCCGCCATCAGGAGCCGCCCTTCGTGAGTACCAACGCCATCCGCCCCGCCCGGGAGCTGCTGCTCAAGGAATACCGCGGCGTGCTCTCGACCCATTCCAAGTCGATGCCCGGCTACCCCTTCGGCTCTGTCGTGCCGTACTGCCTGGATGCCCAGGGCAACCCGCTGATCCTCATCAGCCGCATCGCCCAGCACACTCACAACCTGCAGAAAGACCCCAAGTGCTCGCTGCTGGTGGGTGAGCGCGAAGCCGAGGACGTACAGGCGGTGGGGCGCCTGACGGTAATGGCCGAGGCGCACAAGCTGGTGGAGGAGGTCGCCATCGAGGCCGCCGCCGAGCGCTACTACCGCTATTTCCCGGAAGCAGCCAACTACCACAAGGCCCACGACTTCGACTTCTGGGTGTTGCAGCCGGTGCGCCACCGCTACATCGGCGGCTTCGGCGCGATCCACTGGCTCGACCATGTAACCTTGGCCAACCCGTTCGCCGGTAAAGCCGAGGCAAGCATGGTCGAGCACATGAACAACGACCACGCCAACGCCATCGCCCATTATGTGCAGCTGGCCTATTTGCCAAGCCATGCGCCAGCGCAGATGGTCGGGGTGGACAGCGAAGGCATGCACCTGCGTATCGGCCAAGCGGTGCACTGGCTGCCTTTCCCGAGTATTTGCAACACGCCGACACAAGTCCGCGAAGCCCTGGTTTTGCTGGCTCGCGCCGACCAGTGGCCGGTTGCGACGGAAGTCGAGGGTTGAAAAGCCGAGCGCACGCATCCATCTGTTGGTCTTACAGGAAGGTTCTCTTCCAACGAGGAATGCTTTGATGCGTGCTTTTCTACTGCTGTTTCTCCTGTTCCCCGTGCTGGAGCTGTTCGTCTTCGTGAAGGTCAGTGCCGCCATCGGTTTCTTCCCGGCGCTGCTGCTGATCATTGCCGGCTCCGCCCTGGGTGTGCTGGTGATGCGCGTGGCCGGGCTGGCCACCGCACTGCGCGCCCGTGAAAGCCTGCAGCGTGGCGAACTGCCCGCCGAGGACATGTTCCAGGGCATGATGCTGGCCGTTGGTGGTGGCCTGCTGTTGCTGCCTGGTTTCATCAGCGACGTGCTGGGCCTGCTGTGCCTGCTGCCCTTCACCCGTCACCTGGCTGCGCGCAAGATGCGCGAGCGTGCCGAGGCCCAGGCCATGCGCCAGCGCGCCTTCCAGGACGACCCGTTCCAGGCTCGCCCACAGGATGGCGGCCATCGCCCGAATGTGATCGAGGGCGAGTACGAGCGCCGCGACAAGTAATGGCTGGGGGCCGCTTTGCGGCCCTTTCGCGACACAAGGCCGCTCCCACAGGGAATGCACACCTCCTGTGGGAGCGGCCTTGTGTCGCGAAAGGGGCGCGCAGCGGCCCCAGCTTTTTGCGGGGCCAAGGCGCTAATGAAAAATTTTCTGAAACAAGCCTTGTAATTGAATATGGCGGCCTCATGTAGTGGTCACCGCAAGGTTTCTGGTGGCAACACCAGTCATTACTCAGGCGGTTCGCCTTGGGCGAGCGGCCTTCCGGCAACGCCGGATAGCATTAACCCGCCGGTGTCGACACCGGCCGATGAAAACCACACTTTGGGAGAGATCGACAATGAAGCTTCGTCCTCTGCATGACCGCGTAGTCATCCGTCGCAGCGAAGAAGAATCGAAAACCGCTGGCGGTATCGTCCTGCCGGGTTCGGCCGCTGAAAAACCAAACCGCGGCGAAGTCGTCGCCGTCGGCACCGGTCGCATCCTGGACAACGGCGAAGTTCGCGCGCTGGCCGTGAAAGTGGGTGACAAAGTGGTTTTCGGCCCTTACTCGGGCAGCAACACCGTGAAAGTCGATGGCGAAGACCTGCTGGTCATGGCTGAAAACGAAATCCTCGCCGTTATCGAAGGCTGATTTCCCCCGACTTCCCGTTACTCCAAAGAATTTCCAAGGATTAAACGATCATGGCTGCTAAAGACGTAAAATTCGGCGACTCCGCTCGTAAGAAAATGCTGGTTGGTGTCAACGTTCTGGCTGACGCGGTAAAAGCGACCCTGGGCCCGAAAGGCCGTAACGTGGTGCTGGCCAAGAGCTTCGGCGCGCCGACCATCACCAAGGACGGCGTTTCCGTTGCCAAGGAAATCGAGCTGAAAGACGCTTTCGAAAACATGGGCGCCCAGCTGGTCAAGGAAGTTGCTTCCAAGGCCAACGACGCTGCCGGTGACGGCACCACCACCGCTACCGTTCTGGCTCAGGCCATCGTCAACGAAGGCCTGAAAGCCGTCGCTGCCGGCATGAACCCGATGGACCTGAAGCGCGGCATCGACAAGGCCACCGCTGCCGTCGTCGCCGAGCTGAAGAACCTGTCCAAGCCATGCGCCGACTCCAAGGCCATCGCCCAGGTAGGTACCATCTCCGCCAACTCCGACAACTCCATCGGTGAAATCATTGCCGAAGCCATGGAAAAGGTCGGTAAAGAAGGCGTGATCACCGTTGAAGAAGGCTCGGGCCTGGAAAACGAACTGTCGGTTGTAGAAGGCATGCAGTTCGACCGTGGCTACCTGTCGCCATACTTCGTCAACAAGCCGGACACCATGGTTGCCGAGCTGGAAGGCCCGCTGCTGCTGCTGGTCGACAAGAAGATCTCCAACATCCGTGAGCTGCTGCCAGTTCTGGAAGCCGTTGCCAAGGCCGGCCGCCCACTGCTGATCGTTGCCGAAGACGTTGAAGGCGAAGCCCTGGCTACCCTGGTAGTCAACAACATGCGTGGCATCGTCAAGGTTGCTGCGGTCAAGGCTCCGGGCTTCGGCGACCGCCGCAAGGCCATGCTGCAGGACATCGCCGTCCTGACTGGCGGCCAGGTCATCTCCGAAGAAATCGGCCTGTCCCTGGAAACCGCTACCCTGGAGCACCTGGGTAACGCCAAGCGCGTCATCCTGTCCAAGGAAAACACCACCATCATCGACGGCGCTGGCGCCGACGGCGAGATCGAAGCACGCGTCAAGCAGATCCGTGCCCAGATCGAAGAGACTTCCTCTGACTACGACCGTGAGAAGCTGCAAGAGCGTCTGGCCAAGCTGGCTGGCGGTGTTGCCGTGATCAAGGTCGGTGCCGGCACCGAAGTTGAAATGAAAGAGAAGAAAGCCCGCGTTGAAGACGCCCTGCACGCTACCCGTGCAGCCGTTGAAGAAGGCGTGGTACCTGGCGGTGGTGTGGCCCTGGTTCGCTCCCTGGCTGCCATTGTCAACCTCAAAGGTGACAACGAAGACCAGAACGTCGGTATCGCCCTGCTGCGTCGCGCCGTTGAAGCGCCGCTGCGCCAGATCACTGCCAACGCCGGCGACGAGCCAAGCGTTGTCGCTGACAAGGTCAAGCAAGGCTCGGGTAACTTCGGTTACAACGCTGCTACCGGCGAATACGGCGACATGATCGAGATGGGTATCCTGGACCCAGCCAAGGTCACTCGTTCGGCGCTGCAAGCTGCTGCTTCGATCGGCGGTCTGATGATCACCACCGAAGCCATGGTTGCCGACCTGCCGGAAGACAAGCCAGCTGCTGGCATGCCTGACATGGGCGGCATGGGTGGCATGGGCGGCATGATGTAAGCCAGCCTTACCCCCTGCACCATCAAAAAGCCCCGGTTCGCGAGAGCCGGGGCTTTTTTGTTTTCTGCCAGGGCCTCTTCGCAGCACAAGGCTGCTCCTACAGAGTACGCGATCTCCTGTAGGAGCAGCCTTGTGCTGCGAATGGGCCGCAAAGCGGCCCCTGGGTCAGGCGACGCTACGCTCAGCGGCAGGTACCTCAGCCATTCCCCGACGATACAGAACCAGGTAGTACGACCCCAAACCGATCAACCAGCAGAACACCGCCGTCCATACGTTGTGCGAAAGGAAGTGCGCCCCCTGCATCATCCGCCCCAGCGACAGCACCGACCCGGCGATGAAGGCTACCGTCAACGCCACCCGCGCCAGCCTCGGCTTGCGATCACGCAACATGAAGAACAGCCCGAACAGGCAGAACCCGGTTGCGGCATGCCCGCCCGGCCAGCACAGCCCGGGCTTGTCGGTCGCTGGCCGCGGCTCCAGCAGCTTGCTGTAGGTTTCCTTCCCGCCAAACTGGGTCAGGCTCCACGGGCATTGCACCTGGGTCACTTTTTTCAGCGGTGTGACAAACGCCGTGGACAGGCCCAGTGCCAGCACCAGGCAGCCCAGCTCGCGGCGCCAGCCGAACAGGCGCTTCCAGAAGAAGCTGGCAGCAAAGGTCACCAGCGACATCACTCCCAGCAGGATCACCCCCTGCTTGACCCGGTCATGCAGGATGTTCTCCAGCAAATAGCTGTGGCGGCCGATGAATTGCCCGGCGGCGGGGTCGAAGAACAGGTTGGCAATGTCCATGTCGACCGAGGTCAGTTCCAGCAGGATCAGGCCCAGCGCCGTCGCCAGGGGTAGCCCCAGGTACAGCCAGAAATTGATCGGGCGGGGGCGGGTTGGTTGCTGCATGGCGGCTCCAGGGCGCGAAAAAGATCGGCCATTGTCGGCCGCCCGCTATCCTGTGTCCGTGAAGGATCAGTGAAAAAACCGTCAAGTGCGCTGAATTTTTCCTGGGGCTGGCACCCTGCAGGCATAGGCCTTAAGCTGCGCCTGCCGCGCACCACAGCGAGAAGCGCCGCACAGGAGAAACCGATGCGCATTCTTTTGGTTGAAGACAACCGCGATATCCTGGCCAACCTGGCCGACTACCTGGGGATGAAGGGCTACACCGTCGACTGCGCCCAGGATGGCCTGTCCGGCCTGCACCTGGCTGCCACCGAGCACTACGACCTGATCGTGCTCGACATCATGTTGCCGGGCATCGACGGCTATACACTGTGCAAGCGCCTGCGCGAAGACGCCCGCCGCGACACGCCGGTGATCATGCTCACCGCCCGCGACCAACTGGACGACCGCCTGCAGGGCTTCCGCTCCGGTGCCGACGATTACCTGCTCAAGCCCTTCGCCCTGTCGGAGTTGGCCGCCCGCATCGAAGCGGTGCTGCGCCGGGCCCAAGGCGGCGGGCGCCGCACCTTGCAGGTAGCCGACCTCAGCTATGACCTCGACACGCTCGAAGTCACCCGCCAGGGCCGCCTGCTCAAGCTCAACCCGGTCGGCCTCAAGCTGCTGGCGGTGCTGATGCAGAAAAGCCCGCACGTATTGCGTCGCGAAGTTCTGGAAGAAGCCCTTTGGGGCGATGACTGCCCCGACAGCGACAGCCTGCGCAGCCACGTGCACCAGTTGCGCCAGGTGATCGACAAGCCGTTCGAAAAACCGCTGCTGCATACTGTCCATGGCGTCGGCTATCGCCTCGCCGAGGGCCGTGATGGAGTTTAAGCAAAGCCTTGCCCAGCGCATCATCATCGCCTTTGCCCTGATGAGCGCACTGGTGGCCGGGGCCTTCGCCTTCGGCATCGTCGGCACCGTGCACCTGGTGGAAGAGCGGCTGATTTCCTCGGTGCTGGGCGGTGATCTGCAGCGCCTGTTGCGCATGGACAGCGTCAGTGACTGGAGCCACCGGCCACGTCCCGACCAGCTGTTCTACTTCAGCGGCGGGCGTGACGATTTTGAACTGCCCAAGGACCTGCGTCACCTTGACCGCGGCTTCCACGAGGTATTCCGCGACCAGCTGTCGTACCACGCCATGGTCGAGATCGTGGATGGCCGCCGCTATGTGCTGCTGCAGGACCAGAGCGACTTCGAGGAGCGCGAGCGGGTGCTGTTCGCGGTGGTAGTGGTAGGCTTCGTGCTCAGCCTGGTGCTGGCGGTCATTCTCGGCTGGCTGGTGGCGCGTCGGGTGATGGCGCCGGTGATCCGTCTGGCACGCCAGGTACGCCACCGTGACCAGTTGCTGGGCCTGGCCCCGCCGCTTGCGCCGGACTACGCCGCGGACGAAGTCGGCCAGCTGGCGGTCGCCTTTGACGATACCCTGGGCCGCCTGCGCGATGCGCTGACCCGCGAACGGTTGTTCACCAGCGACGTCAGCCATGAACTGCGTACGCCCTTGATGGTGCTGGCCACCTCGTGCGAATTGCTGATGGAAAACCCGACGCTGGATGCCCGCTCGCGCAGCCAAGTGGAGCGCGTGGCTAGAGCCACGGAAGAAATGCGCGAACTGGTCAAGACCTTCCTGATGCTGGCCCGGGCACAGCGCGACGAGGGCGCGGTGGCTTCGCGGGCCACTCTGCGGGAGGTGGCTGATGAACTGGTCGGGGTCTGGCGCGACACTATCGAGCAGAAGGGCCTGGCCCTGTATTTCGATGGCCGCGTCAGTGCCGGCCCAGTGCTGTACAACGCTACCTTCCTGCAGTCGGTGATGGGCAACCTGCTGCGCAACGCCGCGCACTACACCGATAGCGGCTATATCCGCCTGAGCCTGGAAGCCAACGGCTTCAGCGTGGAGGACAGCGGCGTGGGTATCCCGGAGGAGCAGCGCGAGGCGATGTTCCGGCCGTTCGTGCGCGGCGATGAGCGGCGCGGCGAGGGCCTGGGCCTGGGCCTGTCGCTGGTACAGCGGATCTGCGATGACCAGGGCTGGCATGTCACCCTGACCTCGACCTTGCCGCACGGCTGCCGTTTCAGGGTGGACCTGAGCAATACCGCAGCCAAGGGCGACCCGGAGGCTTTGGTCGAGTAATCTGTTGTAACAGGTCATTCGGCGCTCAACATATTTTTCACATCAGCATGACCTGATTCCTACGCTTGCTTGCCTAATGTGGGCGGAATGGAGTCAGGAGATGCCCAATGCGTAGCCCCATCAAGCTTGAATTTTCCGAGAAGTACGACAAAGAACATGCGCGTGAGTACTTTCTCAAGCACCAGGATGGCCTGGCGCGACGCCTTTCCCACAAGCGTGATGAGCAGTTGGCGCGCCGCGCCTTGGCATTGGCTGGTGAGCCTGGCCTGGTCCTCGACCTGCCATGCGGTGCCGGCCGCTTCTGGCCATTGCTGGCAGAAAAGCCCAACCGGGTAATCATTGGCGCCGACAACTCCGAAGCGATGATCGAGACAGCCTGTACCGCGCAAGCGCCAGAGGTGGTGGCACGGGTACGGCCTTTGCAGACATCGGCGTTTGCCATCGACTTGCCGGACAACTCGGTGGACAGCATCTTCTGCATGCGCTTGTTCCACCACATCGGCGAAGCGGCGCACAGAAAGACAATTCTGTCGGAATTTCAACGGGTTAGCCGTGATAGTGTGATCCTGTCGTTGTGGGTGGATGGTAACTTCAAGGCCTGGCGCCGAAAAAAGCTGGAACAGCGTCGCAGCGCCAGGAACGGTAACCAGGACAATTACCAGAACCGCTTTGTGTTACCGGCCGACACGGTCGAAGAAGAATTCCGAGCCGCCGGCTTCAGAATCCAGGAACGCCTCGACTTTCTGCCGTTCTATGCCATGTGGCGGGTCTATGTATTGCGTAAGGGGTAGTGTTTGATGGCTGTAGCCCAGAATGGGGAGTCGCGGTTCGATTTTTACTGGCGCCAGCAGGGCGAGTGGGTCGAGGAGCCTAACCAGCGCCGTGGTGGCGAGAGTGGTGTGCAACGCCTCGACGATGGCAACGGCAAGCTGCTGTATGCCAAACGCCAGGTCGGGCATATCTACCGTAGCGTGCTGCACCCTTTCGGCCGGCCGACCGTATTGCGTGAGCTCGATGCGTTGAACAGCTTCGAGCAACTGGGCGTGCGTGTACCGCGCATCGTCTTCTGTGGCGCCGAGCGTGGTGCCGACCACCAGTGGCGTGCGCTGCTGGTGAGCGAAGCACTCGACGGCTTCGTCGAACTCGACACCTGGCATGCCGAAGGTGCCCGCGAGCGTTACCCGCAGGTGGTGCATGAGCGCATGCTCAAGGACCTGGCGGACAACCTGGCGCGCATGCATCTGGGGCATTGGCAGCACGGCTGCCTGTATGGCAAGCATGTGTTCATCAAGGTGATTGGCGAGGGTGAGCAGGCCCGCGTCGAGGTCGCCCTGCTGGACCTGGAAAAATGCCGGCGGCGCATCAGTTGCCAGCGCGCGGCGGGCAATGACCTGCGACAACTGCGCCGCCATTCGTCGATCAACGACGCGGAATGGCAAACACTGCTCTACTTTTACCAGATGGCGTTTGGCAGCGCTGTCAAAGGGTTAGAGCAATGAAACTAGAAATAGCTCGAGCTTTGTTCCTGGTAGCTGGCCTGGCGGTGACCACCGTGGCGGTGGCTGCCTGGGAAGAGCCGAGGCCGACAGTGTTCAGCAAGGCCGAGCTGGCCGACCAGTGCGCGTTGCCGCGGGATGTGAAACCGCAGCAACAAGCCAAGGCCGCGCCGGATCAGGACCTGTTGCTGTTCCTTTTCGGCTTGCGCCAGGGGTTGCGGCCGTTCGGTTGAACCCGGTGCAGTAGAAATGCCAGAGGCCTCGCGATTGCGGGGCCTCTGGCATTTTTGCATCTGCCTTGTCCGGCCTCTTCGCGGGTGAACCCGCTCCCACAGGAACTGCACAATATCCGAACCTGACGCTGTACCTGTGGGAGCGGGTTCACCCGCGAAGAGGCCGTTTCAGGCTACAGCGGGTTCTTTGGCCTGCACCTTGTGCGCCAACAGGGTGTAGATACAAGGCAATACAAACAGGGTAAACAGCGTACCAATCGACATCCCGGTGGCAATCACCGTACCGATGTCAAAGCGGCTGACCGCCCCCGCCCCGGTCGCCAGGATCAGCGGCACCATGCCGAACACCATCGCTGCCGTGGTCATCAGCACCGGCCGCAGGCGAATCGCCGCAGCTTCCTCGATCGCCTCGCGCACGCTCAGGCCGCGCTCTTCACGCAGCTGGTTGGCGAACTCGACAATCAGGATACCGTGCTTGCTGATCAGCCCGATCAGCGTCACCAGCCCCACCTGGGTGTAGATGTTCATGCTCGATATGCCGAGGAACAGCGGCAGCAATGCGCCGCAGATCGACAACGGCACCGTCACCAGAATCACCAGTGGGTCGCGGAAGCTTTCGAACTGGGCCGCCAGCACCAGGAAAATGATCGCCAACGCCAGGCCGAAGGTGACCCACAGCGCGCTGCCTTCCTGCACGTACTGGCGCGCCACGCCGGCATAGTCGAAGGCGAAGCCTTCCGGAGCCTCTTCGCGGGCGATGCCCTGCACGGTCTGCAGCGCCTCGCCCAGGCTGACCATGGGCACTCCCTGGATGATCGCCGAATTCAGCTGCTGGAACTGGTTGAGCTGGCGCGGGCGGGCGCGGTCGCTGAGGGTGATCAGCGTGGATAGCGGCAGTAGCTGGCCCTGGTCGTTCTTCACGTAATAGTTGTTCAACCAGCCGGGGTTGTCGCGGTACGGTCGCTCGACCTGCGCGATCACCTTGTAGCTGCGGCCTTCGAGGGTGAAGCGGTTGATTTCCGCCTCGCCCAGCAAGGTCGCCAGGGTGCTGCCCAAGGTGTCCATCGACACCCCCATCTGCGCCGCCTTGGCCCGGTTGATGTCCACCACCACCTCCGGCTTGTCGAAGGCCAGGTCGATGTCGAGGAAGGCGAACTTGCCGGATTCCTGGGCGCGGGCCTTGATGCGCTGGGCCACATCCAGCAGTGCCGGGTAGTCGCCAGCGCTGTTGATCACGAACTGGAATGGCAGGCCCTCGCCGGTGCCGGGCAGCGATGGCAGGTTGAAGCCGAAAATCTGCAGGCCGCCGATTTCCTCGAGCTTGCTCTGCACCAGCGGCAGCAGCTCCATCTGCGTGCGCTCGCGCTCGTTCCAGGGCTTGAGCAGGAAACCGCCGATGCCGGTCTGCACGCCATTGAAACCGTTGATCTGGAACGAAGAGTAATACTCGGGGAACGCCTTGAACAGCGGGGTGAATTCGTCGGTGTAGGCGTTGAGGTAATCAAGGTTGGCCGGCTGCGGCGAACTGCTCATCATGAAGATCACGCCCTGGTCTTCGTTGGGCGCCAGTTCGTTCTGGGTGAACTTCAGCAGCACCGGAATCAGGCACAGGATGATCACGGCAAACACCAGCACGACGGGGCGGCTGTCGAGGGTGGTGTGCAGCAGTCGCTGGTAGCGCACCTTCAGGCGTTCGAACAGCACGTCCAGGCGGTGGGCCAGGCCACTGGGGTTCTGCTCCGGGCGCAGCAGCAGCGCGCACATCATTGGTGACAGGGTGAGGGCAACGATGCCGGAGATGATCACCGCACCGGCCAGGGTCAGGGCAAACTCCTTGAACAGTGCTCCGGTAAGCCCGGTAAGGAAGCCGATCGGGGCATACACCGCCGCGAGGGTGATGGTCATCGACACCACCGGCATGGCGATTTCGCGGGCGCCCTCGAGGGCGGCGTCGAACGGCGACTTGCCTTCTTCCATGTGCCGGTGGATGTTTTCCACCACGACAATCGCGTCGTCCACTACCAGCCCGATGGCCAGCACCATGGCCAGCAGGGTCAGCAGGTTGAGCGAGTAACCCATCATCTGCATGAAGAACAGCACACCGATCATCGACAGCGGAATGGTCACCACCGGGATCAGCACCGAACGCAAGGCACCGAGGAACAGGAACACCACCACGATGACGATCAATATCGCTTCGCCGAGGGTCTTGATCACTTCGTCGATGGAGGCCTGGATGAACAGCGTGGCGTCGTAGGCGATCGATACCTTCAGCGCCGGGGGCAGCTGGCTTTCCAGCTCGGGCATGATGCGCCGCACTTCCTTGATGACGTCCAGCGGGTTGGCGGCCGGTGTGGCCTTGATGCCGATGTACACCGATGGGGTACCGTCGAACGAGCTGACCGTGTCGTAGTTTTCTGCCCCCATCTCGACCCGTGCCACATCGCCCAACAGCACGCGGCTGTCGCCACTGGTCTTGACCGGCAGGGCGGCGAACGCCTCTGCCGACTTCAGCTCGGTGCTGGCGTTGATGCTGGTGACCACGTATTCGCCCTTCACCTCGCCGGCTGCGGAAAGGAAGTTGTAGCGGCGCACGGCATTGGTCACGTCGGTGGCCGACAGGCCATAGCCTGCCAGTTTCACCGGGTCGATCCAGATGCGCATGGCGAACACCTGGTTGCCGAGGATTTCCGCTTCGGCCATGCCCGGCAGAGTAGCCAGCTTGGGCTGGATCACCCGCGACAGGTAATCCGTGATTTGCGGGTTGCTCATCTCCTTGCTGTAGAAACTGATGTACATCAGCGCCGAGGCATCGGCGGCTTCCTTGCTCAGGACCGGGTCTTCCGAGTCCTGGGGCAGCTTGTTGCGCACTTCGTTGGCCTTGGCCAGCAGTTCGGTGAACAACCGGTCGCTGTCGGCGCCGATGCGTGCGTAGATGGAAATGATCGAGAAGTTCTGCCGGCTCACCGAGGTCATGTAGTCGATGCCTTCGGCGCTGGCCAGGCTTTGCTGCAGCGGCTGGGTGATATAGCCCTGGATGGTCTCGGCGTTGGCGCCGGGGTAGGCGGTGGTTACCGTGATCAGGGCGTTCTCCATTTGCGGGTACTGGCGGATCTGCAGCTTGCTCCAGGCCTGGAAGCCCAGCAGCAGGATCAGCAGGCTGACCACGCTGGCCAGCACCGGGCGGCGGATGAACGGGTCGGTGAACGCCATGCCAGCCTCCTGTCAGTCCTTACCCGGCGCGCCCTGTGCGGGCTTGAGGGCTTTGTCCTGGCCGATACGGATTGCGGCGCCGGGGGTGAGCTTCAGTTGGCCGGCGGTGACCACCTGCTCCCCGGCCTGCAGGCCCTTGCGGACCACCACCATACCGTCACGGCGCTCGCCGGTTTGCACCGCGCGCTGCTCGGCGGTGAGCTGCGGCTGGCCCTTGTCATCGTTTTGCGGCTTGCCGTCCTTGTCCTTTTTTGGCGTTGCGACGTACACCGAGTTGCCATACAGCGTGTAGGTGATGGCGCTTTCCGGCACTACCACTTGTGACTGCGGGTTGGGTAGCAGGATCAGCAGGCTGGCGAACATGCCCGGCAACAGCTTGCCGTCCGGGTTGGCCATGGTCGCGCGCACCAGCAGGTTGCGCGTGGTTTCCTCGACCTTGGGGTTGATGGCGCTGAGGCTGGCGGGGAAAGTCTGGCCCGGGTAGGCGGCCACCTGCACCAGTACCTGTTGGCCCAGGCTCAGGTGCGGCAGGGCCTGTTCCGGTACGTTGAAGTCGACGTAGAGGCTGGAGGTGTCCTGCAGGGTGGCGATCACCGTGCCGGTGGCCAGGTAGTCGCCGACGTCCACCTGGCGAATGCCGATGGTGCCGCTGAACGGGGCGCTGATGCTTTTCTTGGTCTTCGATGCCTTGAGCTGGTCGACCACCGCCTGGTTGCGCCGGTACTGGGCGGTGAGGCGGTCGAACTCGCCGCGGGAGATGGCCGAGTCGCCGACCAACTGGCTGCCGCGGCCGAAATCGACCTTGGCCAGGCCCAGGTCGGCCTGGGCGGTGCCGAGCAGGGCAGTTTCCTGGTCGTCGTTGAGTTGCAGCAGCAGCTGCCCTGCCTTGACCTGCTGGCCCGAGTCGAAATGCAGGGCTTTGACGATGCCGTCCACCTCCAGGCTCAGCTCCACGCCCTGTAGCGCCTTGAGGCTGCCGACGGCGGGCAGGCGCTCTTGCCACGAGCGCTGTTCGGCCAAGGCGGCCGCCACGGTGATGGGCGGCTTGGGGGCAGTGAACATCTGGATCTGCTGGTAGATCGAAAAGGCCTTGTAGCCCCCCAGGGCCAGCACGATCAGCAGAACCACGGCCAACATGATGAGCATGCGGCGGCGCAGCATAGGTCCGGTTCCTTGGATATGGTTGTTATTCGCTTGGACACGACAACGGGCGATCCTGCCCACGTGTGGATGGGGGAAGTATTGACTGTTTTTGGAAGGAAGGGGAGTGGAATGCCTGGGCCGGCCTCTTCGCGGCTAAAGCCGCTCCCACAGGGCCCGCGCAGTCAGCGGGTTGCGCAATTCCTGTGGGAGCGGCTTTAGCCGCGAAGGGGCCAGTACAGCCAGCCCGAAAATCAGACCAGATGCAGGTGGTTGTCCCAGAAACCGGACGGCAGGTTCATCGGTTGCCCGACCAGTTCGCCCTTGCGGCAATCATAGAACCGGCAACGGCCCTGCCCGGAGGTGACGACAAAGCCGTCCTGCACCGCACCCACCCCCGCGCAATCGGGCATTGGCGCATCCAGCCGTACCGCGCCGCTGTCCAGGTCCCAGACGAACAGGCGGTTGGCCCTTGGCGCGGTCAGCGCCACCAGGCGCAGCTCGCTGTGGATAGCCACGCTGGCGGTGTACTGGGCCATGGCCTGCAACTGCCGCTCCGGCACCGGGAAGGCCTTGAACGGCTCGCCCGGGCGCTTGATCGCCAGTAGTTCGGCAGTTTCATCGGCATCGCCCATGAACTGCTGGCAGGCAGCGATGGTGCCATCGCTGCCCACCGCCAGGTGGCGCACGCTGTTCATCTGCTGGGCCAAGGTTTCCTTGCTCAGCAGGGTACCGTCGCGCTGCATCAGCACCAGGCTCGGCTCCATGGCGTCGAGGTTCATCTCCACCCGGCTTTCGGCTTCGGTACGGATACCGCCGTTGGCCACGACCAGCGTTTCGCCGTCAGGCAGCCAGGCTACCTCGTGCGGGCCGATGCCGTGGGTCGGAATCTCGCCGGTGTGGACCAGGCGCTCGCCTTCGAAACGGTACACACCGAGTACGCCACGCCCAGGGTCGGTGGTGTCGTTCTCGGTGGCATACAGCCATTCGCCACTTTTGTGAATGACCGCGTGGCCGTAGAAGTGCCGGTTCGGCTGCGAGGTGACGGTCTGCAGCAAGCGCCCGTCGCGCAGGTCGACCAGGTAGCTTTCGGTGCCTGGGCGGCGGGCGACGAACAGGGCGATCGGCAGCTGCGGGTGATGGATGATGGCATGGCAACGCTGGGCGACCTGGGTGCTGAACACCTGGGTGCCGTCCAGGCGGAACCCGACCGCATAGTGCTTGCCGTCGCCGTCGTCACGCGCCGACAGCAGCAGGGGCTCGCTGCCTTTGTTGCGGAACAGGCTCCAGCCGCCCAGGGTGAGGGCGCTGAGCAATACGCTACCGAGTTTGAGGGCCTGGCGTCGCAGCATGATCAGTCACCGTCGTTGGCATTGAAGCCCAGCTGGATGTTCAACGCCTTGGCCAGCTCGCCTTCGTGCAGGCGGTGGACGACGTTGAGGCTGTCGTAGATCTGGTTCAGGGTTTGCTGGCCAGCGTCGTCGGCCAGCAGCTCGCCCAGGGTCTTCTGGTTGTCGGCCAGCAGCTTGAGCGAGGCAGCGTAGGCGGCGTCGATCTTCTCTGCCAGGGCTTTCTGGTCGCTGGACAGCAAGCCGCGCAGGCCTTGGTTGTCGACCCCGAGCCAGACCGCTTCGGCGGCCTTGAGGCTGGCCTCCAGGCTCTTCAGCGAGCTGTGGCTGCGCCAGGCTTCGGCCTGCAGTGGCTGCGGGATACCCTTGCTCTGGCGGCCCATCGGTGCACCGAGCTTTTTCTTCAGGCTGTCCAGGGCGGTCACCTGGGCGCGCAGCAGGTCGGCGATGGCCTCGTGGGAGTCGGCGTAGCGCTGGTTGGGGAACTTGGTCATCTGCGAGAGCATGCCGTCGGTGCTGTTCCAGCCCTTGAGGATCTCTTCGGCCAGGGCCTTCTGGTGTTCACCGATGGCCACCAGCAACGGGCAGTAGCGGGCTTTCTGCTCGGCAGTGGCGATGTCCGGCTTGCTGTCGAACAGGATGTACTCGTAGGCCGACAGGCCACGTACCACCACGCTGGCCTTGCCCAGGGTGGCGGCATCGACCGGCTTGTCGGCGTTGACCAACTGCTCGACCTGGCGGCCGACCAGGTTTTTCTTGTCGGGCCAGAACTGTACCTGCCAGGCGCGGTTGCCTTCGGCCAGCGGGCCGACCAGCAGCGGTTGCAGTTCGGCCCAGGCCTTTTGCGCGTTGAGGAAGTCGGCACGGGCCTTGTCCAGGCTTTCCTTGCCTTCGCAGTAGGCCAGGGCGCTGGCGGCCAGCGTGCGGTCGGCTTCGACCCAGCGGCTGTAGGTGGGCAGGATCACCTGCTTGGCGATGGCAGCGGAGGTCACGGCTTGCGGGTCCTGCGGCGAGCAGGCGCCGAGGGCGAGTGCGGCGAGGCTGGTGAACAACAGTTTGGGTCGGAACATGCCCGGCTCCTTTGCGCTTTTTAAAGTGAGTTCAGGAAAGCCAGCAGCGCGGCACGCTGCTCGGCATTGAAAGTGAGTACGAAATTGCGCGCTGCCTCGGCCTCGCCGCCGTGCCAGAGCACCGCTTCGAGCAAATTGCGGGCGCGGCCGTCGTGCAGGAACTGGCTGTGGCCACTGACCGTTTCGCTCAGGCCGATGCCCCACAACGGTGGGGTGCGCCAGTCCTGGCCGTTGGCGGCGAATTCGGTGCGCTCGTCGGCCAGGCCCGGGCCCATGTCATGCAACAGCAAGTCGCTGTAGGGGCGGATCAGCTGGTTGGCCAGCTCCGGCTCGGCGGCATTGGCGGCGGTGGTGAACTGCGGTGTATGGCAGCCCTGGCAGCCGGCCTGGTAGAACAGGTTCTTGCCCGCGAGCACCTGCGGCGAACCCACGTCGCGGCGGGCCGGCACGGCCAGGTTGCGGGTGTAGAAGGTGACCAGGCGCAGGATGTTGTCGCTGACCTCCTTCTCGCCATCGGCACCGTCACCGTTGGGCGCGGCCAGGCAGTCGGCCTGCGCCGGGGTGCAGTCGTCGCTGGGCTGCAGGGTGGTGGTCAGGCCCATGTCGCCGGCAAAGGCGTGCACGTTCTGCTGGTTGACGTTGGGCTGCCCGGCCTTCCAGCCGAAGCGGCCGACCACGGTCTTGCCCTGGGCGTCGTCCCACACCCGGTTGGCCCGGCCACGGATGCCGTCGCGGTTGCGGTCGTCGGGGTCTTCATTGGCCAGCAAGTCGGCTTCGGGGATGGCTTCGAGCAGGCCCAGGCCGATCATCGGCGGCGCCACCCGTGCCGAAAAACGCGTGTCGGGGTGCATCACGCCATAGCCGAGCTGGGTGATCTGCAGGGCCGGCTTGCGCAGCTCGACCTGGTGGCCATCCTCGAACGACACCGTTTCGCTGGTATAGCTCACCCGCACCTTGCCTTCCGGCGTCACGCCGGGGATGGCCATGTCCTGCAGCTGGGTGCCATAGACCGGCTCTGGCACGACGCCGAGTCGTTCGACCACCTTGGCCAGGTAGGGCTGGTCGGGGATCGACAGGCGTACCAGCATCGATACGGCGTTGCTGTCGCCCGGCTCTGGCGGGTGGCCGCGGCCGTCGCGCACGTGGCAGTTCTGGCAGGCATTGGTGTTGAACAGCGGGCCCAGGCCGTCACGGGCGGTGGTGGTGGACGGGGCGATCACCCAGGGGTTGCGGAAGAAGCTGTTGCCTACGGCGAAGTCCAGGCGCCGCTCGGGCGAGAGATTGGCCGAAGGCAGGGAATAGGCATTGCGGTCAGTGCGCTGCACGGTGGCTTTGCCGCCCGACAACGCTTCGCCAGGCTCGGCCTGGGTGAAACGCGGGGCGTCGTCACAGGCGGCGAGGGCAAAGGCCAGCAGCAGGGGGGAGAGTCGGGACAGCGACAAGGACATCGAGAATCCTGGGCGTGAGCGAAAAACCGGCGTGCAAGCTTAGCAGGGTGAGGGAGTTTGAATAAGAGCAATTTGCAATTGCTGGATGAAATCGGTGTCAGTTGGCCATGTCGGCAGCGCTGGCGGGGACTCTTGTAGGAGCGGCCTTGTGTCGCGAAAGGGCCGCAGAGCGGCCCCAGCACTTTTTGCATCAGTGCTGAAATCCTGGGGCTGCTCTGCAGCCCTTTCGCGACACAAGGCCGCTCCTACAAGGGACCGTGGAGGCCCTTAAGCAAAAAAGGCGACCCGAAGGCCGCCTCTTCCAGTACCGCTACAGCAGGATCAGAACTCGTGATCGGCGGTATCCGGGTTCAGGTTGGCAATGCCCAGCTTGCCCGCGGCCTGCTCGATCGCACCGGTCTGCTTGACCAGGGAAGCGATGGCGTCACGCACGATCTGGTTGCCGGCTGCGTTGTCGGCCGCGATCAGCTGGTCGTAGTGCTCGCCCTTGAGGGCGTGGTCGACGATCACCTGGATCTTGGCTTCGGTGGCTTCCAGATCGGCCTTGAGGGTGGCGTCTGCGGCCGGGTCTACCTTGGCCACCAGCGACGACAGGCTCGGGCCGGTCACCTTGCTGCCATCTGGACGGGTGTACTCGCCCAGGTAGACGTTGCGGATGCCCTTGGCGTCGTAGAAGTGCGAGTAGTGGGTGTTGTCGCTGAAGCAGTCGTGCTCGTCTTCCGGCGAGTTGGCTTCGAGCGAAACCTTCATGCGCTCGCCAGCCAGTTCGCCCAGCGACAGGCTGCCCATGCCGAACAGCATCTTGCGCAGGCCGTCGTTGACCGATTCTGCCTCCAGCTTGGCGCGGTAGTTGTCGGCGACGTTCGGCGCCCAGTTGCCGACCATCTCTTCGAGGTCCTTGACCAGCAGGTCGGTGACCGCTTTCAGGTAGGCACGGCGGCGGTCGTTGTGGCCACCGGTGGCGCCCTTGCCTTCCAGGTAATCCGACGCCGGACGGTTGCCCGCGCCCGGGCCGGTGCCGTTCAGGTCCTGGCCCCAGAGGAGGAACTCGATGGCGTGATAGCCGGTGGCGACGTTGGCTTCGGAACCGCCCAGCTCGTTCAGGCTGGCCAGCTTCTCGGGCGTGATGTCCTTGACGTCGACCTTCTCTTCGCCCACCTGGATCTCGGTGTTGGCGATGATGTTGGCGTTGGCCGCCGGGTTGCCCAGGGCGTGCTCATAGCTCTTGTCGACGTAGTCGATCAGGCCTTCGTCCAGTGGCCAGGCGTTCACCTGGCCTTCCCAGTCGTCGATGATGGTGTTGCCGAAGCGGAAGACTTCGCTCTGCAGGTACGGTACGCGCGAGGCGACCCAGGCTTCCCTGGCTGCCTTCAGGGTTTCGTCGTTCGGCTTGGCCAGGAACGCGTCGACTGCGGTCTGCAAGGTTTTGGCGGTGCTCAGCGAGTCGCTGTACACGGCGTACACCAGCTCGGCGTAATGCTTGACCACGGCTTTGCCGGCGGCTTCGTCGACAGCCCCGGGCGCCGCAGCGGTGGTGCTGGCGGCAGCAGGTGCCTGGGCTTGCGGCGCGGCGGCCTTGTCGTCCTTGCCTTCACCGCAACCGGCGAGAGCGATGGCAATGGCCAGCAGACTGGCGGAGGCCAGAGGCATTCGAATCATTATTGGTTTTCCTGCGTCGTGTGGTTGGACCAAGGGGTGGACCGTGCGCCGTGGCACGCGAAACGGCAACATCATGCGAAAGATTTGCATTTGCTGTAAAGGGGGCGGACGTGCAATTCGTGTAAATGCCAGTCATGGCCTGTAACCGGTCAGGCGGCTCAGAGCATCGAAACCTGATTTCGCTGCGCCTGCTTGAGGAAGTTGGTCAGCTCACGGGCCGACAGCGGCTTGCTGTAGTGGTAGCCCTGGCCCTCGTGGCAACCCTGGGCGACGATGTAGGTTTCCTGTTCGGCGGTTTCCACGCCTTCGGCGATCACCTGCATTCCCAGGCTCTTGCCCAGCTGGATGATGGCGCGAACGATGGTGGCGTCGTCATCGTCGTCCAGCAGGTCCTGGACGAAGCTCTTGTCGATCTTGATCTTGTCCAGCGGCAGCGATTTCAGGTAGCTGAGCGACGAGTAGCCGGTGCCGAAGTCGTCGATGGCAATCAGTGCTCCGGAGCGGCGCAGGCTCAGCAGGTGCTGGGCGGCGGTGCTGATGTCTTCCATCAGGCCGGTCTCGGTGACTTCCAGCTCCAGGCTGCGTGGTGGCAGGCGGTAGGCCTGCAGCAGGTTGTTGACCACCCGCGGCAGTTCGTTGTGGTGCAGCTGCACGGTGGACAGGTTGACCGCCATGCGCAGGTCACTGAAGCCCATGTCGTGCCATTCGCGCAGTTGCCGGCAGGCCTGGTCGAGCACCCATTCGCCGATGCTGATGATGCTGCCGTTCTGTTCGGCCAGGGGGATGAACTGGTCTGGCGGCACCATGCCCAGCTCCGGGTGCTGCCAGCGCAGCAGTGCTTCGACACCGACCACGCGGTGGTCGCGGTAGCTGATCTGCGGCTGGTACACCAGGTACAGCTGGTTGCGCGGCAGGGCTTCGCGCAGGTCCTTTTCCAGCTCGCGACGGCGGCGCATCTCGCTGTCGACGCTGGCGATGTAGAACTGGTAGCGGTTGCGCGAACGGGCCTTGGCCAGGGTCATGGTCTGTTCGGCTTTCTGCAGCAGCTTCTCGGTGCTGTCGCCGTCTTCCGGGAACAGGGTGATGCCGATGGTGGCACGCAGGCGGATCTGCTGGTGCTGGTCGAGGTCGAACGGCACTTCCAGATCGTCGAGGATACTTTGCGCCAGTTCCGCCGCCTCATAAGGCTGCTCGATATTGGCCTGCACCAGGGCGAACTGGTCACCGCCCAGGCGTGCCAGCGCGCCCAGGCGCCCGCTGTGGGCGCGCAGGCGGTCGGCCAGGGCCAGCAGCAGCTGGTCGCCGACCTGATAGCTGAACTGCTCGTTGATGCCCTTGAAGTCGTCCAGACCGACGCATAGCACCGCCACGCGGTGTTGCAGGCGGCCACCGTCGACGAGGATCTTGTCCAGTTGCTGCTGCAACTGCTGGCGGTTGGGCAGGCCGGTGAGGAAGTCGTACTGGGCCATGCGTTGCAGGCTGTTCTCCGCCTCGTGGCGCAGATGGGTGTTGCGCTCGATCGAGGCCAGCAGCTGGTTGGCGGTATTTACCCACAGGCCCAGCTCGTTCTTCTCATGGCCCTTGAGCAGTGGTAGCTGGTGCTGGCTGGGGCGGTCGGGGTTGATCTGGGTGAGGTGCTCGATAATCTTGGACAACGGTTTGGTCAGCAGCCAGTGGTAGACCAGGTACAGCACCAGGCCCATGGCCAGGGCCCGCAGCACGCCGGAAATGAAGATGATCACGGCGTTGATCAGGAAATCTTCGCCGTAGGACGAGGTGTCCAGCGTGATGCTCAGGTCGCCGTAGTATTCGCTGTAGGGGCCGCGGCCAACCAGTTGCGTGGTGTAGGTGCGTTCCTGGCCGAGGATCAGGTCAGTCAGCCAGCGCATGGACATGTCCTGCAGCGGGCGGGACTTTTCTGCGAGCATGGTTTCGTTGGGGTGGCCGATGGAGGCCATGCGTACCGATTCGTCCTGGAACAGGCCTTCCATCACCTGCATGCCCATTTCGCGGTCCAGGCTATATACCGCTTGGGTCGAGGGGTCGCGGAACATGTCGAGGATGCGTTGGGCATCGTTGTTGACGGCCTGGCGGGTCTTGTACGTGTCGTAGACGATTTGCGCACAGCTAAGCACGACACCGACCGCTAGCGCCGACAGCAGCACGACCCTGAGCAACTTGACCGACAAGCTGTTCCGCAATTCCAGCTTCAATGGGGTTTCCTTAATCCATGCGCATGGCATCATTTTGCCATCAACGATGACGATACACTATCGGCCGACCATCAGTAGTGTATCGGTTGCCTGACCCCGCAACTTGAGTGCGCTGTATCAATCTTCCAGAGGTTTGATGTTAGCGTGCTATGCGGGCTGAGCAAGCGTTTGCTGGTGGGTTGAAGGTGAAATCTGTGCCGGCCTCTTCGCGGGCACGCCCGCTCCCACAGGGATAGCATCAAGTCAACAAGCGGCGCCGTACCTGTGGGAGCGGGCGCGTCCGCGAAGAGGGCCTTACAGGCATAAAAAAACCCGGCACCGGGCCGGGTTTTTCGTTCAGGGCTGAATGACTCAGGCCTTGAAGGTCTTGCCTTCGAACTGTTCGGCAACGAAGGCCCAGTTGACCAGGTTCCAGAACGCCTCGACGTACTTCGGACGCAGGTTGCGGTAGTCGATGTAGTAGGCGTGCTCCCAGACGTCGCAGGTCAGCAGCGGGGTGTCGCCGCTGGTCAGCGGGCAGCCGGCGCCGATGGTGCTGGCCAGGGCCAGGGAACCGTCAGCCTTCTTCACCAGCCAGCCCCAGCCGGAACCGAAGGTGCCAACCGAAGTCTTGGTGAACTCTTCCTTGAACTTGTCGAAGGAACCGAAAGCGGCGTTGATGGCGTCAGCCAGGGCACCGGTCGGCTGGCCACCGGCGTTTGGTGCCAGGCAGTTCCAGTAGAAGGTGTGGTTCCAGACTTGAGCGGCGTTGTTGAAGATGCCGCCCGAAGAGCTCTTGACGATCTCTTCCAGGGTCTTGCCTTCGAATTCGGTGCCTGGGACCAGGTTGTTCAGGTTCACGACATAGGTGTTGTGGTGCTTGTCGTGGTGATACTCCAGGGTTTCCTTGGAGATGTGCGGCTGCAGGGCATCGTGGGCGTACGGCAGCGGCGGCAATTCAAAAGCCATGGTGGATCTCCTGATTCAGGTCTGTTTGCGGTTTGCGCAAGGCCGATCACGGGCGGCCCGATGAGCGTCGGCGAGTTTGTACTCTTTGCGACGCAAGGGCTGGATCATAGCACCGGGCCCGGCGCATAACCACGCAACAAAGATAGGGAATAGAGGTTCCAGAGCGGTTGGGGCGTACCGACCGGTGGTGTTCGCCTTGAGGGTTGTAGCGCCTGTGAGATCGAGCACCGCCCGCGCGGCGCTTCGCAGCACAAGGCTGCTCCTACATCTGTTTCGGGCCAGTATCGCCTGTGCCAACGCACGCGACCGCCTTGTTTGCCCGGCACGATTTTGAGATGAACGCCAAGGGGCCGCGCGCTTTCGTCTCAGGAATAACTGGCCCGAAACAGATGTAGGAGCAGCCTTGTGCTGCGAAGCGCCGCGCGGGCGGCGCTCGGTCTCACAGGCGATGAAGATGCTATGCCAGGCCCTGCGCTCAGTTGAAAATCAACTGCGCCGCCACCGCGAACATCATCACCGCCACCATCAGGTCGAGCATGCGCCAGGTCGCCGGCCGGGCCAGCCACGGCGCCAGCCAGGCCGCGCCGATCGCCAGGGTCGAGAACCACAGCAGCGAGGCACTGGCGGCGCCGGCCACGTAGGCACCGGGCGCAGCCTGCTGGGCGCCCAGCGAGCCGATCAGCAGCACCGTGTCGAGGTACACGTGCGGGTTCAGCAGGGTCACCGCCAAGGCGCTGAGCAGTACCGCGCGGCGTGAGCGCGCACCCTGGCCTTGCTGGTGTTGCAGGCTTTGCTTGGAGCAGGCGCTGCGCAAAGCCTTGGCGCCGTACCAGATCAGGAACACCGCACCGCCCCAGCGGGCGATCGCCAGCAGGGTCGGGTTGTGCGCCAGCACGGTGGCCAGGCCGAACACCCCGGCTGCCACCAGGATGGCGTCACAGACGATGCACAGTGCCGCCACCGGCAAATGATGTTCGCGGCGCAAGCTCTGGGCGAGGACGAAGGCGTTCTGTGCACCGATGGCCATGATCAGGCCGAAGGCCACGAGCATGCCGTTGAGATAGCTTTGCCACATGGCCTGCTCTCCAAAGAAGCTAAAAGATGCTGGCCATTGTGATGAACCACGCTGTATAAGAAAAACAAATAGAGCTGATCCCTCATTAGGAAAATCGATGTTCGACTACAAGCTGCTGGCCGCCCTCGCCGCGGTGATCGAGCAGGGCGGTTTCGAACGCGCGGCGCAGGTGCTGGGCTTGTCGCAGTCGGCCATCTCCCAGCGCATCAAGCTGCTCGAGGCGCGGGTCGGTCAGCCAGTGCTGGTGCGTGCCACCCCACCAAGCCCGACCGAAGTCGGCCGCCAGTTGCTCAACCATGTGCAGCAGGTGCGCCTGCTCGAACGCGACCTGCAGCGCCAGGTGCCGGCGCTGGACGAGGAGGGCATGCCGGAGCGCCTGCGCATCGCCATCAACGCCGACAGCCTGGCCACCTGGTGGGCCGGCGCAGTGGGCAAGTTCTGCGCACAGCAGAACGTGCTGACCGACCTGGTGGTGGAAGACCAGGAAGTGGGCCTGAAACGCATGCGTGCGGGCGAAGTGGCGGCCTGCCTGTGTGGCAGCGAGCGGCCGGTGGCCGGCGCGCGCAGCCTGCCACTGGGTGCCATGCGCTACCGGGCGCTGGCCAGCCCCGGGTTCATGGTGCGGCATTTTCCGCAGGGTTTCGCTGCCAGCCGCCTGGCCCGTACCCCTGCGATCGTTTACGGCCCGGACGACTTCCTGCAACACCGCTACCTGGCATCGCTGGGCATCGAGGACGGCTTCCTGCACCACTTGTGCCCGTCGTCCGAAGGTTTCCTGCGCATGACCGAAGCGGGCCTGGGCTGGGGCCTGGTACCGGAACTGCAAGCTCGCGAGCAACTGGCCAGCGGGCAGTTGGTGGAAATCTGCAGCGATACCCCCATCGATGTGCCGCTGTACTGGCATCATTGGCGCAATGGCGGGCAACTGCTTGCGCAACTGACCGACCACCTGCGGCACACCGCACGGCAATGGCTGGTGCCCTTGTAGCCACGGCTGGCGTCAGTTGCATCTGAAATCTGGCAAGACGGAGTCTTACATGCGAATTCTGGTCACCGGCGCGAGCGGCTTCATTGGCGGGCGCTTTGCGCGCTTTGCCCTGGAGCAGGGCCTGGACGTGCGGGTCAGCGGCCGTCGAGCCGAAGGGGTCGAGCACCTGGTCAAGCGCGGCGCCCAGTTCATCTCCGGCGATCTGGGTGATGCCGAACTGGCCCGCCGCCTGTGCCAGGGCGTCGATGCGGTGGTGCATTGCGCTGGCGCAGTGGGCAACTGGGGGCGCTATCAGGATTTCTACCAAGGCAATGTGGTGGTCACCGAAAACGTGGTCGAGGGCTGCTTGAAGGAGCACGTGCGACGCCTGGTACACCTGTCTTCTCCGTCGATCTACTTCAATGGCCGCTCGCGCCTGGACATCCGGGAAGACCAGGTGCCGCGCCGCTTTCACGACCACTACGGGCATACCAAGCACATGGCCGAGCAGAAGGTATTCGGTGCCCAGGAGTTCGGTCTCGAGGTACTGGCACTGCGCCCACGCTTCGTCACTGGCGCGGGCGATGCCAGTATCTTCCCGCGGCTGATGCAGATGCAGCGCAAGGGGCGTGTGGCAATCATCGGCAACGGCCTTAACAAAGTTGATTTCACCAGCGTGCACAACCTCAACGAAGCGCTGCTCAGTGCCTTGTTCGCCGACGACCGGGCGCTGGGCCAGGCCTACAACATCAGCAACGGCCAGCCGTTGCCGCTGTGGGACGTGGTCAACTACGTGATGCGTCAGATGCAGCTGCCGCAGGTTACCCGTTACCGTTCCTACGGCCTGGGTTACAGCCTGGCCGCGCTGAACGAGGCGGCTTGCATGTTGTGGCCGGGGCGCCCGCAACCGACCCTGTCGCGCCTGGGGATGCAGGTGATGAGCCGCGATTTCACCCTGGATATCAGCCGTGCCCGACAGTACCTGGATTACCAGCCCAAGGTCAGCCTGTGGACGGCGCTGGATGAATTCTGCGCCTGGTGGAAGCATCAGCCCCCGGGGCAGTGAAGCCGCCCGGCCGACAATGGTCATCAACGCGCCGCGCTGGCGGTTTATACTCGTGCCTCTTTGCGACTACCGCGGTTGAATGTATCCATGCGTAACCATGCTCACGATGACTACGATGACGTGCCGACCCTGCGTGCCGGCACCCATGACGATGACGAACTGATGCCGGCGCACGTGGCGCGCAGCCGCCAGAAAGCCGCCCGCGGTGCCAGCACGGCGCCGCTCTGGGCGTTGCTCGGCGCCTCGTTCATCGCCTTGGCGGGCCTTGGCTGGTGGAGCTTCCAGCAGATCTCGCTGATGGAGCAGCAGCTGGTGGCGACCCAGGAAAGCTTCGCCCGCATCAGCGAAGAAGCGGCCGGGCGCCTGCAGGCGATCAGTGGCAAGGTGGCGGCCAGCGAATCCGGCGCCACTACCAACAGCGAGGCGCTGAAGCTGCAATTGCGCCAGTTGCAGAAGGGCGTGGCCGGGCAGACCGGCGACCTGGGCAAGCGCCTTGAGCAGGTGCTGGCCGATACCCGTGAACAGCAGAAGGCCGTGACCGAGCTGCAAAGCCAGTTGCAGGCGCAGTTGAAGGCGGTGAATGGTGAACTGGCCGCATTGCGCTCGGGCCAGGTCGATGGGGGCAAGCTGGATACCCAATTCAAGGGGTTGAACGAACAGGTCGCTGCGCTGAAGGCCGCGCAGGTGGATGGCGCCAAGCTGGATGGGCAGCTCAAGAGCCTGGGCAGCGAGGTGGCGGCATTGAAGAAGCAGGGTAACCCGAGCGCGGCCATCCAGAGCCTGGAGCAGGACATTCTGGTGCTCAAGAGCCAGATCGACAACCGCCCGGCCGCGGCGGCCTCCGGTGGTGCTTCGGTGCAGGAGTTCGATGCCTTCAGGGCGCAGACGACCCGTAACCTGAATACCTTGCAGAGCCAGGTTCAGAACCTGCAGCAGCAGATCAATGCCCGGCCGTGACATGGTAGGGGAGGGCTTTGCCCTCCTTTCGCGACACAAGGCCGCTCCTACAGGGGAACGCGATTTCCTGTAGGAGCGGCCTTGTGTCGCGAAAGGGCCGCAAAGCGGCCCCGGCGATTTCAGTTACAACCGCGGATAGTCGATGTATCCCACCGGCCCCTTGCCATAGAAAGTCTCCGGCCGCGCCTCGTTCAACGGCGCATCCGCCGCCAGCCGCGCCGGCAGGTCAGGGTTGGCGATGAACGGCACGCCAAACGCCACGGCGTCAGCCTTGCCACTGGCCAGGGCCGCATTGGCACTGGCCTTGTCAAACCGCTCATTGACGATGTACGGGCCACCGAACGCTTCCTTGATCAGCGGGCCGATACTGTCATCGGCTTCCTTTTCACGCGAGCAGATGAAGGCAATACCCCGCTTGCCCAGCTCGCGGGCTACGTAGGTAAAGGTTTCGGCGCGGTCGGCATCGCCCATGTCATGGGCATCGGCACGCGGTGCCAGGTGCACGCCGACGCGGTTGGCGCCCCACACCTCGATGGCCGCATCGGTCACTTCCAGCAGCAGCCGCGCACGGTTTTCCAGCGAGCCGCCGTAGCGGTCGGTGCGCTGGTTGGTGCTGCTCTGCAGGAACTGGTCGAGCAGGTAGCCGTTGGCACCGTGGATTTCCACGCCATCGAAACCGGCAGCCTTGGCATTCTCGGCACCGCTGCGGTAGGCCTCGACGATGTCGATGATTTCTTCGGTTTCCAGCGCGCGCGGGGTGGGGTAGTCGCTGAGCGGGCGTACCAGGCTTACATGGCCTTTAGGCTGAATTGCACTGGGGGCTACCGGCAGCTCGCCGTTCAGGTAGCTGGGGTGGGAGATGCGGCCTACATGCCATAGCTGCAGGAAGATGCGCCCGCCGGCGGCATGCACGGCCTTGGTCACATTGTTCCAGCCACGCACCTGTTCGTCGTTCCAGATACCGGGGGTATCCGGGTAGCCGACGCCCATGGCGCTGACCGAGGTCGCCTCGCTTAGGATCAGCCCGGCGCTGGCGCGCTGCACGTAGTACTCGGCCATCAACGCGTTGGGTACGCGGCCGTCGTCGGCCCGGCAGCGGGTGAGCGGGGCCATGATGATGCGGTTGGGCAGTTGCAGGTCGCCCAGGGTGATCGGATCGAAAAGCGTGGTCATGACGGTTACCTGCCTGTTCAAAGTGCTTGGCGCAGTTGTTCGAGAAATGCCTGGATGGTGGCTTCGTTGCGTTTGAAGAAGTGCCATTGGCCGATCTTCTGGCTGCTGATCAGCCCGGCGCGCTGCAGGGTGGCCAGGTGGGCGGAGACGGTCGACTGCGAAAGGCCGCAGCGTTGGTCGATCTGCCCGGCACACACACCGTTCTCGGTGCTGTGGTACTGGTCGGGGAATTGCGTTGCCGGGTCCTTCAGCCAGCTGAGGATTTCTCGCCTGACCGGGTGGGCCAGCGCTTTTATGATTTCGTCGAGATCGAGAGGCATGGGTTGAGGCTCGTTGTAGCGGTATATCGCGATGGAACGAAATGTAAATCGCGCTTTGCCGATATACCAATACCAAGAGGTTCTGAGCTCAGCATGAATCGCTATATCGCGTTATAACGATATGCCAGCTGGCGGTGCTAGACTGCGCTGATGAACTACCTCGCACACCTGCACCTGGGCGGCCCGGCGCCGCAACAACTGCTTGGCAGCCTGTATGGCGACTTCGTCAAAGGCTCATTGGAAGGGCGCTTCCCACCTGCGCTGGAGGCGGCCATCCGGCTGCACCGGCATATCGACAGCTATACCGACCAGCACCCGTTGGTGTTGGCGGCGCTGGCGCGTTTTCCACGGGAGCGGCGGCGCTTTGCAGGCATCGTTCTGGATGTGTTTTTCGACCATTGCCTGGCGCGGCATTGGCGGGATTATGCCGAACAGCCGCTGGAGCAGTTCACCGGGGACTTTTATCGGGTATTGCTGGCGGAGCCCGAGTTGCCGGGGCGGCTGGCGCGGATTGCGCCGTTCATGGCGGCGGATGACTGGCTGGGGGCGTATGGCGACTTTGCCACGCTGGAGCAGGTGTTCAACGGCATTGCCCGGCGCTTGTCGCGGCCGGAAGGGATGGTTGGGGTGATGGGGGAACTGGAGCGGTTGTATGAGCCACTGTTGGCGGACTTCAGGGCGTTTTATCCACAGTTGCAGGCGTTTGCTGCGGCTGGCCGGTTATCTGACAGTTAGTCCTGCGCTGGCTTCTTCGCGGGCTTGCCCGCTCCCACAGGTTGGCGCGGTCCTCAAGATATGCGCGAATCCTGTGGGAGCGGGCAAGCCCGCGAAGAGGCCGGTACTGGCAGTGCAACAATTCAGGCAGCCCGCGCCTGCCGCCGTGGCGCCAGCTCGACTTCGTCAACCCCGAACAACGCCAGGTGGATCGCCTGCTGCGCCTGCAGCGCCAGCACCGCTCGCTCCTTGCCCACGCTGCCGATCGGCTGCAACAGGTGAATGCACACCTCGCCCCGCGGCAGGGCAAACAGGCGCATCAGGTGCGACACCAGGTCATCGTCACCAATGAACGGCGCAATCGGGTCGATCTGGCCTTCGCGCAGGTACTGGATGGCCACCGGCTGCACCGCCACGCCACGGTCGATGGCGCCTGCCAGCAGGCGGCCATGAAAGGTGCGCAGGGTACGGCCGCTGGTGGTGGTGCCTTCCGGGAAGATCAGCAGCGGCCGGGAGAGGCCCAGTTGCCCGGCGATCTGCT
The DNA here is from genome assembly GCF_900277125.1 of Pseudomonas inefficax. GTDB lineage: Bacteria > Pseudomonadota > Gammaproteobacteria > Pseudomonadales > Pseudomonadaceae > Aquipseudomonas > Aquipseudomonas inefficax. The sequence goes on along the minus strand of NZ_OPYN01000207.1, from coordinate 245,352 downwards.
CGCGCAGGCGCTGGCTGTCGCCCCCGCCACGGCGGATGAACAGAGTGCCTGCCTTTTCCGCCAACCAGCCGGCCACCGGCCAATGGCGCACTTCGGCCTTGGACAGGAACGACAGCGGCAGCAGCATGCCGAGCAGGGGGATATCGGTCCAGGATACGTGGTTGCTGACCCACAGCATCGGCCGCTGCGGCAGCTCGCCGATTACCCGTACATCGAAGGGCAAGGCCGCGACCAGGCGTTTCATGAACAGGCAGGACCAGCGCTGGCGGCGCTCGATGGGTGCCTTGAACCCCAGGCGTTCGCCCAGGGCAATCACGCTGGCCATCAGCATGCCCAGCAGCAGCACCAGCAGCAGTCGAGTCAGGCGGGCCATTACCCGCAGCTTCGGCATCAGACCGCTGCCTTGAAGTGGCGGGCGTAGCGTGGGCACAGTTCGTCGCGCTTGAGCAGGATAAACACGTCGGCCACCTGGAAGTCCTCGTCCCAGCATGGCTCGCCGCAGATCTTCGCGCCCAGGCGCATGTACGCCTTTAGCAGCGGTGGCATTTCGGCAATGACATTGTTCGGCAGGGACAGGTTGGGCAACGGGTTCTTTGGCTCGGCGCGCAGGTGCTCGGTGCACAAGTAGCGGTCACGCAGTCGCTGCATCACTGCGTGGGCCTGTACCCCGCCATCCTGCATGGGGATGCTGGCGCAGCCCATCAGGTAGCTGTAGCGGCCTTCGTTGAGCACTTCGGCCAGTTCGCCCCAGAGCACGGCGATGGTGCCGCCGTTGCGGTAGTCGGGGGCTACGCAGGTGCGGCCCAGCTCCAAGATCGGGCCCTGCAACTGCAACAACCCGTGCAGGCTGAATTCTTCTTCGCTATAGAAGCGGCCCAGGCTGCTGGCAGCCTGATGGTCCAGCAGGCGGGTGGTGGCAACCAGCTCTCCGGTGCTCAGGTCGCGTACGCCAATGTGGCGGCAGTGCACGTCGTAGTCGTCCATGTCCAGGCCTTGCTCGGCTCCTTTGAGCTTGGCCTTGAATTCGGCGCTGAACACTTTGTAGCGCAGGGCCTGGGCTTCCTGCAGGGCCGCAGCGCCAACCAGGCGTTCGGCTTGCAGACGGCGTTCGGTGCTGTTGTCGCCAGCGTGAGCGATCCGAGTCATTACGAGTCTCCATAAGCCAGCCATGAAGGGTTGCGGCCGGTCGGCTTTGTTGTGCAAAGTCAGCCTAGGTAGATGGGGTGTCACCCCTGTGAATCTTTGGTGATGCTTGCGTGACACCCCCTGAGCCTCAACTGAAAGCCCTCAGCAAGGAGCCGACCGATGGCCTGGTTGCAACGACTCAACGACCCGCTTCGCCAAGCGCTGGCGGGCACCCTGGGCGAAACCTATGCCGCCCTGCTGGAGCGCCTTGGCCCGGTTGCCCCATTCGAACTGGCGGTGCTCGGCGGGCGCGCGATGAGCACCCCGGGCCTGGCCTTCCTGGTCGGCTACCAGGCCGCCTTGCGCGTGCTGTGGCCCAGTGCCCCACCCAGCCTCGGTGCCCTGTGTGCCACCGAACGGCGCAGCGTGCGGCCGGCGGACATGCACACGCGCCTGGACGGCTTGCGGCTGACCGGCAGCAAGGATTTCGTCACTGCAGGCCTGGAGGCGGAATGGCTGTTGGTGGCGGCACGCTGCGAGGCGACTGGGGCGGCACCACAATTGAGCCTGGCGGTGGTCTACCCCGGGGAGCCCGGTGTGACGCTGGAAGCGCTGCCTACCCTGCCGCTGATGCCGGAGGTAGGCCACGGGCGATTGGTGCTGGAGCAGGCAGCGTGCGAATTGCTGGCCGGTGATGGCTGGGATGCCTATGTGAAGCCGTTCCGTTCGCTGGAGGACTTGTATGTGCTTACGGCACTGACGGCCTGGCTGTATGGCGTGGGGCAGGAGTGCGCCTGGCCGCAGGACTTGCGCCTGCGCTTGCTTGGATTGCTGGCGGGGTGTGCCGAGGGCAGCCGGCAGTGTGCCGATAGCGTGGGTTGCCATTTGTTGCTGGGGGGATTGTTCGCACAGTTCCAAGCGCTGCGAGGGGAGATCGATGCTGCGTTGGCAGCGGGGCCGGAGCAGTGGGCGCAGATCTGGCAGCGTGACCAGGGGGTGATGGCGCTGGCGACGGCGGCGCGGGAGAAGCGGCTGAACAAGGCCTGGGCTGCTGCGGGATTGTCATGAATGCCTGATAGGTTTGGATGATCCGATGAATCCTGGGGCCGCTTTGCGGCCCTTTCGCGACACAAGGCCGCTCCCACAAAAGCAAGAGCAGCGCTATTCCCTGTGGGAGCGGCCTTGTGTCGCGAAAGGGCTGTGCAGCAGCCCCAAAATTGCGAGCCTGAAACTGGATGCTGAAAAGTCTGCTGCTGCTTTTTTGCATGGCTACGGGAACCGCCAAAGCCGAGGTCTGGCCAACTCCGGACTGGCCAATCGACAACACCCCTCTCGACTGGCAAGCCGTCGACGCCTACGCCTTCCCCGCCCGCACCACCCCAGAACGCAGCGGCATCCGCACCGACGCCCTGCTGATAATCCGCGACGGCCGTATCCTTCACGAACGCTACGCCGCCCCCAGCACCGCCGCCACCGCCCACCTCACCTGGTCGATCAGCAAGAGCGTACTCGCCACGCTGTTGGGCGTAGCCCAGGGCGAAGGCCGCTTTCAGCTGCATGACCCGGTCGCCCGTTTCTACCCGGCCATGCACGGCCACCCTGGCGTGCGCATGGCCGATCTGCTGCATTGGGCCAGCGGCCTGGACTGGCAGGAGGACTACGAGTACGCCCCGCTCAAGTCCTCGGTGGTGGCCATGCTGTATACCCGTGGCCGCGAGGACATGGCGGCGTATACAGCCGCGCGGGAAGCGGTGGCCAGCCCGGGCCAGCGGTTTCTCTATTCCAGTGGTGACAGCAACCTGCTGGCCGCCGCGCTGCGTGGCATGCTCGATGCCGATCAGTACCGCGACTACCCCTGGCATGCGCTGTTCACCCCTTTGGGCATCGACAGCGCGGTATGGGAGCGGGACCGCTCGGGAACCTACGTGGGCTCGTCCTACCTGTACCTCAGCGCTCGCGACCTGGCGCGTATCGGCCTGCTGATGCAGCGTGACGGGCGCTGGCAGGGGCGGCAATTGCTGCCCAAGCCCTGGGTGGCCTTCAGCCGCACGCCGTTTGCCAGGGCCGAAGCGCTGCCCGGCGAGGCCAACCCCGGTGGCCATTGGTGGCTCAACCAGCCGCTGGCCGACGCTGCACGGCCTTGGCCGAGTGCGCCCGCAGACACCTATGCAGCCCTTGGCCACTGGGGCCAGGCGCTATACGTGCTGCCCGCACAAAAGCTGGTGATCGTGCGTTATGCCGATGACCGCGACGGCAGCTACCAGCACGACGAACTGCTCAAGCTGATACTCGCGGTGCTGGCCGGGGAGGGGGCATGAAGCGGGTGCTGCTGGTGGTATTGCTGGGGGTAGTGTACTGGGCCTGGCACGAGCGCCAGGCCTTGGCGGACTTCCCCGGCATTCTTTCGGCCTACTCGGCCAAGGAATATTGCTCGTGCCGCTTCGTCATGGGTTTCGAGCCGGCGTATTGCCAAGGCTATGTGAAGCAATGGCTGCCGCTGAGCTTGCTTGCGGAAGACAGCCAACAGCGGCAGGTCACCGCCGAAGGCCTGGGCCGACGCAACCAGGCCGCCTGGCAAGGCCCACGCGAGGGCTGCCGCTTGCTGCCGTGAAGGCGGGCGGGTAAGGTTGGCGGCCTGGTTTCACGAGATCTGTCATGTTCAAGCTGCCCCGCCTGCTGCCCGCCCTGTTGCTGGCTTTTTGCCTGCCCGCCCATGCCAACTGGCACCTCGATGGCGAGTCTTCGCGCCTTTCGTTCATTACCGGCAAGAACGGTAACACCGCCGAAGTGCACCGGTTCCTGGTGCTGCATGGCACGGTCGACCGCAAGGGTGTGGCCGGGTTGAGCATCGAGATGGACTCGGTGAGCAGCGGTATTCCGCTGCGTGACGAACGTATGCGAGAGGACCTGTTCGAGGTCGAGCGCTTTGCCGAAGCCAAGGTGCAGGCGCAATTGGACCTGCGGCCGATCAACGACCTGGCCAACGGTGCCCAGATCGAACTGCGCCTGCCGCTGACCGTAACCCTGCATGGCCAGTCGCACAGCTACAACGCCCTGCTGCTGGCCACCCGCCTGGACGAGCGACGCTTCCAGGTGGTGACCCTCGAGCCCCTGGTGCTGCGCGCCGAGGATTTCGGCCTGCTGCCGGGGCTGCAACGCCTGCGCAAGTTCGCCGGGCTCAAGTCCATCAACCCGTCGGTGCCGGTTAGCGCGGTGCTGATCTTCACCGCCCGCTGACATGCCGGGGCCGGTCTTTCCCTGGCGGGATGGCAACCAGTTCGAACTGCTGATCGACGGCCCCGAGTTTTTTCCGCGCATGCTCCTGGCGATCGTGCGCGCCGAGTTCCAGGTCGACCTGGAGCTGTACCTGGTCGAGGCCGGTGACTGCGCGGATGCGGTGGTCGAAGCGCTGGAGCAGGCTGCCCGACGTGGCGTGCGGGTGCGCTGCCTGTTCGACGACTATGGCTCGCTGGCTTTCAACAGCAAGTTGCGTCAGCGCCTGCTGGACGCAGGTGTGTACCTGCGCTGGTACAACCGCCTGCGCTGGAAGCGTGGCCTGCGCAACCTGTACCGCGATCACCGCAAGTTGCTGCTGGTGGACGAGCGCTGGGCAGTGGTGGGCGGCACGGGTGTCACCGACGAGTTCTGGACGCCGGGTGAGGCGACCAGTGAATGGCACGAGGTGATGGTGCAGATGCAGGGGCCGGTAGTGAGCGACTGGCAGTTGCTGTTCGATCGCCAGTGGCACGCCAACAACCGTCGTACCGCCTGGCGCCCCGCTGAGGGCTTTGGCCTGCCGCGCCTGCCCAAGGTGCCTGCGCAGGGGCAGGGCATGGGCCGGGTGGCGTATGCCGACGCCCGCCAGCACCAGGACATCCTGCATTCGCTGGTACGGGCAATCAACAGCGGCAAGCAGCGAGTCTGGCTGGCAACGCCTTACTTCCTGCCGACCTGGAGCGTGCGCCGGTCGCTGCGCCGGGCTGCCGGCAAAGGGGTCGATGTGCGGCTGCTGCTAACCGGGCCACGCACCGATCACCCATCGGTACGTTACGCCGGGCACCGCTATTACCCGCGTTTGCTGCGCGCCGGGGTGCGCATCTACGAGTACCAGCCGTGTTTCCTGCACCTGAAGATGGTGCTGATCGACGACTGGGTCAGTATCGGCTCATGCAACTTCGATCACTGGAACCTGCGTTTCAACCTCGAGGCCAATATCGAGGCACTCGACCCGCCGCTGACAGCAGCCGTGCAGGCCAGTTTCGAGCGTGATTTCGCCTTGAGCGAGGTAGTCGACCTGGGCCACTGGAATGCCCGGCCGCTGTGGCGCCGGATGAAGCAGCGGTTGTGGGGTTGGCTGGACCGGTTGGTGGTCAACCTGCTCGACCGTCGCGACTGAGACCGGCTATCGTGCAGTGACTGTCTCAAGGCAATCGAAGGAGTGGGTGCGATGACGGCGAAGAAAATTCTCATGTTGGTCGGTGACTACGTCGAAGATTACGAGGTCATGGTGCCGTTCCAGGCGCTGAGCATGGTCGGGCACACCGTGCATGCGGTATGCCCGGAAAAGGTCGCGGGGCAGACCGTGCGTACCGCGATTCATGACTTCGAGGGCGAACAGACCTACAGCGAAAAGCCGGGGCACAATTTTGCCCTGAATTACGATTTCGTGCGGGTGCGTGCCGAGGGTTATGACGCGTTGCTGATCCCCGGTGGCCGGGCACCGGAGTACCTGCGTCTGGATGAAAAGGTGCTGGAGCTGGTACGGGCGTTCGACCAGGCCGGCAAGCCGATTGCGGCGGTTTGCCATGGTGCCCAGCTGTTGGCGGCGGCAGGTGTGCTGGAGGGGCGCGAATGCAGTGCGTACCCGGCGTGTGCCCCGGAAGTGCGCCTGGCGGGCGGGACGTTCATCGATATCGCGGTGGACCAGGCGCATGTGGACGGCAACCTTGTGACGGCACCGGCATGGCCGGCGCATCCGGCGTGGCTGGCGGCATTCCTCAAGGTGCTGGGCACTCGCATCTCCTGAGCGGGCCTCTTCGCGGGTAAACCCGCTCCCACAGGGATTGCACAGGTTTTGGAATTTGTGGCGACCCTGTGGGAGCGGGTTTACCCGCGAAGAGGTCGCTACAGGCAATACACCCCTGCCAGGCTCAACCCACCTGCTCAACCCAGTCATTGAGGTTGTAGTAGTTGGTCACCCGGGCAATCTTCCCGCAGTGAATATAGAAGAACGCCCCCGCCGGCAGCACATAGGTCTGCCCGTTGGCCGCCGGCAACCCTTCGTCATCGGCCAGATATTCCCCATGCACGGTGAACTCCGCCGCCGCGCGGCTGCCGTCGGCGTTCTGCATCACCACGATGTCGGCCAGGCGCTCGCGGTAGCAGCGGTTCATCTTGTCCATGAACGCTGCAAACCGGGCCTTGCCCATCTGTCGCTCGCCCTGGTTGATGTCGTGGATCACATCCTCGCTGAGCAGGGCAAGAAAGGCCGGCATGTCGCCAGCGTTAAAGGCAGCGTAGTAAGCATTTACCAGTTCGGTAGCGGTCATGGAACAATACCTGTCGTGGAGGGAAAAGGCGGGTCGTTGCTTCGGATGATAGGGTTTCCCCTCAAGCCCGGCTTAGCCGAGCGCGTCATCCACATCGACAAAACGACCGCCAAGCATGGAAATACGCCTGTTGCACGGCGCCGCTATCGCGCCTTACATCGATGACCTCGCTCGCCTGCGCCTTACCGTGTTCCGCGAGTTTCCCTACCTTTACGACGGCACCCCGGAATACGAGGCCGACTACCTGGCCACCTATGCCCGCTCCGGGCGCAGCCTGGTGGTGCTGGCGCTGGACCACGGCAAGGTGGTCGGCGCCTCCACCGGCCTGCCGCTGGTGGATGTCGCCCCCGAGTTCCAGCAGCCGTTCCTGGCCCAGGGGCGCGACCCGGCCAGCGTGTACTATTTCGGCGAATCGGTGGTGCTGCCCGAGTACCGTGGCCAAGGCCTGGGGGTGCGCTTTTTCATCGAGCGCGAGTCCTACGCACACAAACTGGCCGAGTTCGATTACTGCGCGTTCTGCGCGGTCGAGCGGCCAGGCGTGCATCCACGGCGGCCAGCGGACTACAAGCCATTGCATGGCTTCTGGCGTAACCGCGGCTTCCTGCATGACCCGTCGCTGCGCACCAGCTACGCCTGGCGCGACCTGGACGAGCAGGAGAGTTCTGACAAGCTGATGTCGTTCTGGCTCAAGGAACTGCCGATATGATCCGCCTGGCGGCCTGCCAGTACGCTATCGAGCTACATGAAACCTGGGAGGCCTACGCCGACCACCTGCAAGGCCTGTGCGCCGAGGCGGTGGAGGCGGGGGCCCGCCTGCTGCTGTTGCCGGAGTACGCCGGGCTGGTACTCAGCGGGCAGCTGAGTGCCGAGCAACGGGGTGACCTGAAGGCCTCTATCGCCGGTATCCAGCCGTTGATCGAGCCCTGGAAGGCCTTGTGCGAGGGCCTCGCCCGGCGCTGGGGTATCTACCTGCAACCAGGTAGCGTACCGGTACTGGACAGCGATGGGCGCTATCGCAACCGTGCCTGGCTGTTCGGCCCCAACGGTGTGCTGGGCTACCAGGACAAACTGATGATGACCCGTTTCGAGCGGGAGCAGTGGGACATAGTCGCGGGCCAGGGGCTGCAGGTGTTTGACACCGAACTGGGGCGCCTGGGGATCCTGATCTGCTACGACAACGAATTCCCGATGCTGGCCCGGCGCCTGGCCGAGGGTGGTGCCGACCTGATCCTTACACCAAGTTGCACCGACACCGAGGCGGGTTACCACCGGGTGCGCATTGGCGCGCAGGCGCGGGCGCTGGAGAACCAGATTGCGGTGTTGCAGAGCCCTACTGTCGGGCTGGCGCCGTGGTCGCCGGCGCTGGACGAGAATATCGGCCGGGCAGGGTTGTTCGTGCCGCCGGATCATGGGATGCCGGGGGATGGGGTAGTGGCGCTGAGTGAAGAGCTGAGTCCGGTTTGCAGCCAGTGGCTGGTGTGCGAAGTGGACCTTGAAGAGGTGCGGCGGGTGAGGCGGGAAGGGCAGGTGTTTACCCGCAGGGATTGGCCGGAGCAGTTTGACAGAGTTCTGTGAAAACAGTGCCGGCCTCTTCGCGGGCTTGCCCGCTCCCACACGGGCAGCGCAAGCCTGAGGCTGCGCGTTACCTGTGGGAGCGGGTTTACCCGCGAAAAAGGCGACACTCTACATCAGGCTTACTTCACTTCGACTGCCAGGCTCTGGGCAATCTTGCTCTGCCACAGGGCAGGGCCAGTGATGTGTACCGACTCACCGTTGCTGTCCACGGCGACGGTCACCGGCATGTCCTTGACCTCGAACTCGTAGATCGCTTCCATGCCCAGCTCGGCGAAGGCCAGGACCTTCGACTTGCGGATGGCCTGGGCCACCAGGTAGGCGGCGCCGCCGACGGCCATCAGGTACACGGCCTTGTTGTCCTTGATCGCTTCGATGGCGGTGGGGCCGCGCTCGGACTTGCCGATCATGCCCAGCAGGCCGGTCTGCTCGAGGATCTGGCGGGTGAACTTGTCCATGCGGGTGGCGGTGGTCGGGCCAGCTGGGCCTACCACTTCGTCACCGACCGGGTCGACCGGGCCGACGTAGTAGATGAAGCGGCCTTTCAGGTCCACCGGCAGCTCTTCGCCACGGTTGAGCATTTCGACCATGCGCTTGTGCGCGGCATCGCGGCCGGTCAGCATCTTGCCGTTGAGCAGGATGGTTTCGCCCGGCTTCCAGCTGGCGACTTCTTCTGGGGTGATGGCGTCGAGGTTGACGCGACGGGCGCTCGGGCCGGCTTCCCAGACGATTTCCGGGTAGGCGTCCAGCGACGGCGCTTCCAGCTCGGCCGGGCCGGAGCCATCGAGCACGAAGTGGGCGTGGCGGGTGGCGGCGCAGTTGGGGATCATGCACACCGGCAGCGAAGCGGCGTGGGTCGGGTAGTCCATGATCTTCACGTCGAGCACGGTGGTCAGGCCACCCAGGCCCTGGGCGCCGATGCCCAGCTGGTTGACCTTCTCGAACAGCTCCAGGCGGATTTCTTCCAGGCGGTTCTGCGGGCCACGGGCTTTCAGTTCGTGGATGTCGATGGACTCCATCAACACTTCCTTGGCCATCACCGCGGCCTTCTCGGCGGTACCGCCGATGCCGATGCCGAGCATGCCAGGCGGGCACCAGCCAGCGCCCATGGTCGGGACGGTCTTCAGTACCCAGTCGACGATCGAGTCGGACGGGTTGAGCATGGCCATCTTCGACTTGTTCTCCGAGCCGCCGCCCTTGGCTGCGACATCGACCTCGACCTTGTCGCCTGGGACGATGGAGTAGTGGATCACTGCCGGGGTGTTGTCCTTGGTGTTCTTGCGGGCACCGGCCGGGTCGGCCAGGATCGAAGCGCGCAGGACGTTTTCAGGCAGGTTGTAGGCGCGACGCACACCTTCGTTGATCATGTCGTCGACGCTCAGGGTGGCGCCGTCCCAGCGCACGTCCATGCCCACGCGCACGAACACGGTGACGATACCGGTGTCCTGGCAGATCGGGCGGTGGCCGGTGGCGCACATGCGCGAGTTGATCAGGATCTGGGCGATGGAATCACGGGCAGCAGGCGACTCTTCACGCAGATAGGCCTCGTGCATGGCCTGGATGAAATCGACGGGGTGGTAGTACGAGATGAATTGCAGGGCGTCGGCGACGCTCTGAATCAGGTCGTCTTGCTTGATCACGGTCATGCAGCGCGCTCCTCTTAAAGACGGGAACATTCATATAGACGCTCGACGGTGCCGACCAGCGTGTCGAAACGCCTTGCAAAGGCGCGCCGGCAGCATGGCCGACGCAAAAGGGCGCGGCAGTATAGCGTGCCTCACCGTGTGAAACACCTGCGAGTGGTCTGGACCATGGTCGGCAGGTGGCAGGCATTGTTCTTGCTGGCTCGCTGAAGAAATAGGATGCTTTGGAAGGGGCTGCTCTGCAGCCCATCGCCGGCAAGCCAGCTCCCACAGGATTGCACCATGCCTGAGGCTTGCACATTACCTGTGGGAGCTGGCTTGCCGGCGAATAGGGCGCAAAGCGCCCCCAGAAAATCAACAGCTGGAAGAGATAGCTCACAATGCCCGAACTTTGCGTGGGCGAGCGCCGCTGGGCGGTGCCGACCGGCAGCAACCTGCTCGATGCCTTGAATGATGCCGGGCTCAACGTGCCTTACAGCTGCCGCGCCGGCAGTTGCCATGCCTGCCTGGTGCGCTGCCTGGCCGGGCAACCGCTGGACGCCTTGCCCCAGGCCCTGGCGCAGGACAAGCACGCCCAGGGCTGGCGCCTGGCCTGCCAGTGCCAGGTAGTCGAAGACCTGCGCGTGGCGCTGTTCGACCCGCAGCAGGATGGCCTGCCGGCGCAGGTGTGTGCCTTGGACTGGTTCGGCGATGTGCTGCGCGTACGGTTACGCCCCGAACGGGCAATGCGTTACCAGGCGGGGCAGCATGTGGTGCTGTGGAATGGCGCGGTAGCGCGGCCTTACTCCTTGGCCAGCCTGCCGGGCGAAGATGATTATCTCGAGTTCCATATCGACTGTCAGCGCCCCGGTGCCTTTTGTGACAGGGCCCGTGGCTTGCAACTGGGTGATGTGCTGCGCCTGGGCGAGCTCAGGGGTGGGGCCTTGCATTACGACCCGGACTGGCAGCAGCGGCCGCTGTGGTTGCTGGCGGCGGGGACCGGGCTGGCGCCGTTGTGGGGCATCTTGCGCGAGGCATTGCGGCAGGGGCACCAAGGTGAAATCAGGGTGATGCATGTGGCGCGCGAGGGCGCCGGGCATTATCTGGCCGAGCCGTTGCGTGAGATGGCGGGTGTGAATGTCGAGTTGGTATTGGCAGAGCAGTTGGATGAAGCGTTGGCCGGGCTGCGGCCGTCATCGCGCCAGACGGTAGCGCTGGTGTGCGGGGCGCCCAACAGTGTCGAGCGGTTGGCGCGGTGGCTGTTCATTGCCGGTGTGCCGCGCAGGCAGGTGTTTACCGATAGGTTTGTTAGTGCTCTTTGATCGCTTTGGGGAGAGGTTACGTGTTGAGGGACCTGTAGTACGGACCTATCGCATAGAGCGCACCACTGCAATTAGCTGGGGGTTGTTACGGGTAGGTCCGTATAAGGGTATCCTGTGAAACCGATTATTTAACGGCGGTTAGACAACGAAGTATTACTCCACCACCCGTGTTGCCGGTAATTATTGTTTTGCCGTCGGTTTCCCTATCAGCGCTATACGCATATTCATTACCAAGGCCCAAGGCCAAATGATCCCACCCTTGCTGGTACCGGCCGAATGATGTGTCGGGGCTGCCATCAAGATTCCAACGGCCTACGATGATCTCGTCATGATCTACAGTTTCTCCGCCAATCCTTGCTGTGCCAACGGTAATGATGTGTTCATTGAATGTTTGGACAAACTGCCACCTGGCTTCGACCTGCTTGGAATCAGTATATTTGATAAAGTCTAATTCGCCATTTTCTTTAAAGCCGCAAATGTATCCCAGGCCGCTATAACCGCAGCATACAATGCCTTGTTGTTTTTCCAGTGCTACGATATCCCTGAGCGAATGATTTTTTTGCTCGGTGAGCACATGATAGCCTGTATTGTTAAAGCCTTTGTCTTCCGTTCCGTTATCGTTGAGGCATGCTACAAAGGGTAGGTTATCCCAACTGAAAATAGAGCCGCATACATAAATTTTGTTATTTCTAATTGTCATGGAGAAGGCTAGGTTAGAGGAACCCTCATATCCTGGTGGGGTCAAGTACTTATAGCCGTTTTCGCTAAAGCTCCTGTCCAGGTTCCCGTCAAGGTCCAGTCGAACCACTGCGCTTGACTTGGCGAAATGATCAAAAATGTAGATTTTGTCGGCCGCGAGCAGGTGAGTCTGGTTGGCGTGCCCAGGGTTGTGTGAGATCTCTGCAGTAGCTGAGTCGTGACGTTTTCTCTGAATGGGTAATTCTATAAGCTTGTAGCCGTTGTCTCCGAAACCTATATCCAACTGACCGTTCTCATCGAAGCGAGCAACAATTAAGTTGTTGTAGTAATCTCTCGTTTCGCTGCCGATGACAAATACTCGGTTGTCGGCGGTAGTTTGTATGCTCCTTACATAGCCATCTCCGGGGAAGTGTCCCCAAGTGATACCGTCTGTACCGAATCGCTTGTCGAGCTTTCCGGAATCATCGACTTTTGCGATGAAGTAGCGCTCACTTGACCCAATTCCGGTAATCAATCTCCCCGGCTGAGCGTCGACTGATGCGGTGATCGCAAGCATATCGGGGTGGGGATGGCTAACGCCTTTTTCCCCATAGTCTGGGTCTAACAAGCCCGAGGATGGTTTGGGTTCGCTCATTTCGTAAACTCTAGTATGCTGAAAGGAGCTTGAATGATCACATGGTCAATGCAGGGTAACTACTGGCAAAAATACTAGGTTATATATGAGTAGAGATGGTGCAAACAATGCATTTCAGGGCGTCTACTCGCACCTTTGCTAATAAAAGCGGTCTCGATCCGGATAATAAAAAGCCCCGCTCAACTACGTTCGCAGGGCTTTGTACAGTAATAAACAGAGCTTAGATCAGAGGATCACCGACATGCAGGATCTTCATGCCATTGGTGCCACCGATGGTGTGGTAGCTGTCACCCTTGGTCAGGATCACCCAGTCACCTTGCTCCACCAGGCCACGCTTGAGCAGTTCGTCGACGGCCGCCTGGCTCACCTTGTCGGCCGGCAGCGAAGCCGGGTCGAAGGCGATCGGGTAGACGCCACGGAACATGTTGGCGCGTGCCTGGGTGGCGCGGTGCGGCGAAAGGGCGAAGATCGGCACGTGCGAACGCAGACGCGACATGATCAACGGGGTGTAGCCACTTTCGGTCAGGGCGATGATCGCCTTGACGCCAGGGAAGTGGTTGGCGGTGTACATGGCCGCCAGGGCGATGCTTTCGTCGCAACGCTCGAAGGTGGTGTGCAGGCGGTGGCTGGACTTCTGGCTGGTCGGGTGCTTTTCGGCACCCAGGCAGATGCGGGCCATGGCCTGTACGGCTTCGATCGGGTAGGAGCCAGCGGCGCTTTCGGCCGACAGCATCACCGCGTCGGTGTTGTCCAGCACGGCGTTGGCCACGTCGGACACTTCGGCGCGGGTCGGCATCGGGTTCTGGATCATCGACTCCATCATCTGGGTCGCCACGATCACCGCCTTGTTGTTGCGGCGGGCGTGCTGGATGATCTTCTTCTGGATGGCGATCAGCTCGGCGTCACCGATTTCCACGCCCAGGTCGCCACGGGCAACCATCACGGCGTCGGAGGCGAGGATCAGCTTGTCGAGGGTCTCGTCGTCGGCCACCGCTTCGGCGCGTTCGATCTTGGCCACCAGCCAGGCACTGCCGCCAGCTTCGTCACGCAGCTTGCGTGCGTATTCCATGTCGCTGGCGTCACGCGGGAAGGACACGGCCAGGTAGTCCAGGTCCATTTCCGCGGCCAGCTTGATGTCGGCCTTGTCCTTCTCGGTCAGGGCCGGTGCGGTCAGGCCGCCGCCTTTACGGTTGATACCCTTGTGGTCCGACAGCGGGCCACCGATGATCACCACGCAGTGCAGGGCATCTGCGGTGGCGGTTTCGACGCGCATCACCACACGGCCATCGTCGAGCAGCAATTCGTCACCAACGCCGCAGTCCTTGACCAGGTCGGGGTAGTCGATACCGACGATGTCCTGGTTGCCTTCGGTCAGCGGGTGGGCGGTGGAGAAGGTGAACTTGTCACCGATCTTCAATTCGATGCGCTTGTTGGCGAACTTGGCGATGCGGATCTTCGGACCCTGCAGGTCGCCCAGCAGTGCAACATGGCGGCCGTTCTTGGCGGCGATTTCACGGATCAGGCGCGCGCGGGCCTTGTGCTCGTCCGGAGTGCCGTGGGAGAAGTTCAGGCGTGCCACGTCCAGGCCGGCGAGGATCAGCTGTTCGATCACTTCCGGCGAGTTGCTGGCGGGGCCAAGGGTGGCGACGATTTTGGTACGGCGGATGCTCATGCACAGACTCCTATAGTGAAGCGCAGCGAAAGGCTACTCCTGAATCTCGCTGTAGTCATTGTTCCGTTGCACTACCTGCGACCAAGGCAGGGTGGCATTTGAACGGGCAAGGTATCCTTGCAAAAGGGTGTGAAGATTTGCCGGCAAAGGCCGATACACTGGCATCAAAGGAGACCCCCATGCGAGCCCTGATCGTTTTAGCCCTGGCGGCCAGCGCCGTCGGCTGCACCCGCTGGTCCATGGACCACCACCTGAACAATGCCTACCGCGCCTACGACCGTGGCGATTGCGCACGGGTCATGCTCGAGCTGTCACAGGTCGACCGCACCAGCCGTGCGCGACCGTTCATCCACCCCGAGGTGTCGCTGCTGCGCGGCCAGTGCCTGGAGCGCCAGGCGTTGTACGTGGATGCCGCGCAGACCTACCAGTACCTGATCCAGCAGTACCCGGGCAACGAATACGCCTATCGCGCCCAGGCGCGCCTGCAGACCCTGGAGAAACTCGGCCATTTGCGCGGCGCCGAAGCCGCCGTGGCAAACCCGGTGACCGCCGCACCTTGGCGTTAACACCAAGGTGCATTTTATTTAACAGGATTTGCCGCGTGCACTGGGCTAATCTGTAACTCAGCTGTTACAACAACCGCCAGTTCCACGTATTCCTGGCTCCGGATACGGACTGCAATCGCGATCATGTTCAACAAGCGCCACATCGAACGCCATCAACTGCCTTGTGTCCTGCAGGTGTTCAACCGCTGTACCGGTCAGCTGATCGGCCAGCTGGGCAATGCCTCCGAGGACGGGCTCATGCTGATCAGCCAGTTGCCGGTGCTGGTCGGGCCCGACTACGACCTTCAGTTGCGTCTGCCGCTGGTCGGGGGCGGGCATCAGTTCGTCAACCTCACCGCCAGTTGCCTGTGGTGCCGCGAAGACCAGACGCCGGGGCATTACGATTCCGGCTTCATGCTGCTGCAGGCGCCTCGCGAATACGACGAATTCGTCCGCTCGTTGCGCGACTTTTTCAGCTTCAACCCGGCCAACGCTTCCGTCTGAGTCTGCGCATCCTGGCTCAGGCCAGAATCGCGCTAGAATCGGGTCGACCTCGATACAGGACGACCCCGTGACCTCCAGCATTTTCTGGCACGACTACGAAACCACCGGCATCAACCCGCGCTGTGACCGGCCGCTACAGGTGGCCGGCGTGCGCACCGACTTCGACCTCAACGAAATCGACGAGCCGATCAGCCTTTATTGCCGGCCCTCCGATGATATCCTGCCGCACCCGGCCGCCTGCCTGGTGACCGGTATCACTCCGCAACTGCTGGCCGAGCAGGGCCTGTGCGAAGCCGAGTTCATGACCCGGGTACATGCGCAACTGGCGCACCCTGGCACCTGCGGTGCTGGCTACAACACCCTACGCTTCGACGACGAAGTGACCCGCTACAGCCTGTACCGCAACTTTTTCGACCCCTACGCGCGAGAGTGGCAGGGCGGCAACAGCCGCTGGGACCTGATCGACATCGTGCGCACGGCCTATGCATTGCGCCCGGACGGCATCGAGTGGCCGCAACAGGACGGGCGCACCAGCCTGCGCCTGGAACTGCTGAGCAAGGCCAATGGCATCGACCACGGGCATGCTCACGAGGCGCTTTCCGACGTGCGGGCAACTATCGCCCTGGCCCGCCTGATCCGTCAAAAACAGCCCAAGTTGTATGACTGGCTGTTCCAGTTGCGCAGCAAGCATAAAGTGATGGAGCAGATCCGTTTGTTGCAGCCTCTGGTACATATATCCGGGCGCTTCTCGGCGGCACGCAATTACCTTGGTGTCGTATTGCCACTGGCCTGGCACCCGCGTAATCGCAATGCACTGATTGTGTGCGACCTGCATCAGGAAACCCTACCGTTACTACGGGAAAGTGCTGAAGTTCTACGCCAGCGTTTGTATACCCGCCATGAAGAACTGGCCGAAGGCGAATTACCCGTGCCGCTCAAACTGGTGCAGATCAATCGCTGCCCGGTACTGGCGCCACTTTCGGTATTGCGCCCGGCCGATCAACGACGGCTGGGGCTGGACTTGACGTTGTTACAATTGCGTGGCGAAGAATTGGCCAAGCAACAGGCGCAATGGCAAGACAAGCTGGAACACATCTACGGCAAGGAAGACTTCGCCCCGAGTGAAGACCCGGAACAACAGTTGTATGACGGTTTTCTGGGGGACCGTGATCGCCGCTTATGTGAGCAAGTTCGTGCACTGGAACCGGCGCAGTTGGGGCGCGGGCAGTGGATGTTCGATGACTCGCGCCTGCCTGAACTGTTGTTCCGCTATCGGGCGCGAAACTTCCCCGAGACCCTGACCGGAGAAGAGCGGCAACGCTGGTTCAGCTTCTGCCAGCAGCGCCTGAGCGACCCGCGGTGGGGCGCGCCGAATACGCTGGGCGACTTTGAACAGGCGCGGCAGCAGGCCTGGGAGGGCGCCGACGAGGCGGGGCGGCGGGTGCTGGACGCGTGGCAGGTACATGCCCGGCAATTGCAGGCACAGTTTGCAATTGGCTGAGCGCTGACACAAAACGCGGACAAACAAGAACGCCGGCAATATGCCGGCGTTCTTGTTGCGATAAGCAGCAGGCGTGTGCGGACAATCAGTCCAGCAGGGTCGCCCAGCTTTCAACCACATCGCCACCCCACTTGGCTTTCCATTCTTTCAGGGTCTTGTGGTTGCCGCCTTTGGTTTCGATCACTTCATTGTTGTGCGGGTTCTTGTATTGCTTGACCTTGCGTGCACGCTTGGTGGCGGTAGTCTTGACCGCACCACGAGGTGCCTTGCTCAGTTTCGACTCTGGGTCGAGCAGGGCAATCACGTCGCGCAGCGACTTGGAGTACTCGCCCATCAGTGCGCGCAGTTTGCCTTCGAACTCCAGTTCTTTCTTCAGCTTGTCATCCTGCGACAGGTTGGCCAGGCGGGCCTGAAGTTCCTTGATGGCTTCTTCGGTAGCGCGGTACTCGTTGATCAGGGACATGGAGTGTTCCTTAATGCGTGTTCAGAAATGTGTGGGGCAATAATAGACAGGCAATACTCGCAAGTAAACATATTGTTGGGCAATTAACTGTTAACTAAGCTGTGACAACCATTTCTCTACGTGAACAAAAATTTACAATTAACCCTGCATTTCGTCATGTCTGTCAGAGAATGCCGGCAGTGCATCTCGTCAGGAACACAGGCCACGGCCGCTGCGATCAATACTGCGTTTTTGCTGGCGGGCCGCTAGAATGAGCGCCTTTGCGAAGTTCTGGAGTCTCATTCATGCGCACCTATCGTCTGGTGATCGCCTGCCCCGACCGTGTTGGCATCGTGGCGAAAGTCAGTAATTTCCTGGCCTTGTACAATGGCTGGATCAACGAAGCCAGCCACCACTCCGATGAGCAGAGCGGTTGGTTCTTCATGCGCCATGAAATCCGCGCCGAATCGCTGCCGTTCGGTATCGAAGCCTTCCGCGAGGCGTTTGCGCCGATCGCCGAAGAGTTCTCCATGACCTGGCGCATTACCGACTCGGCGCAGAAAAAACGCGTAGTGCTGATGGCCAGCCGTGAGTCGCACTGCCTGGCCGACCTGCTGCACCGCTGGCACACCGATGAGCTGGACTGCGAGATCCCTTGCGTGATCTCCAACCACAACGACCTGCGCAGCATGGTCGAGTGGCACGGTATTCCGTTCTTCCATGTACCGGTCGACCCCAAGGACAAGGCCCCGGCCTTTGCCGAGGTTTCGCGCCTGGTGCAGGAGCACGCCGCCGATGTGGTGGTGCTGGCCCGCTACATGCAGATTCTGCCGCCGCAACTGTGCCAGGACTATGCTGAAAAGGTGATCAACATCCACCACAGCTTCCTGCCATCGTTCGTCGGCGCCAAGCCGTATCACCAGGCTGCCCTGCGTGGTGTGAAGCTGATCGGCGCGACTTGCCACTACGTCACCGAAGAACTGGACGCAGGCCCGATCATCGAGCAGGACGTGGTGCGTGTCAGCCATGCCGACAGCATCGACGACATGGTCCGCTTTGGCCGTGATGTGGAGAAGATGGTGCTGGCCCGTGGCCTGCGTTATCACCTGGAAGACCGGGTGTTGGTGCATGGCAACAAGACTGTGGTGTTTGACTGACAGGGTCGGGTTGCCTGTGAGATCTTGGGGCTGCTTTGCAGCCCTTTCGCGACGCAAGGCCGCTCCCACAAGGGTATGGTGTACCCCGTTCCATGTGGGAGCGGCCTTGTGTCGCGAAAGGGGCGCAAGGCGCCCCCGGCAATCCTGAGGCATACGCAATGGCCAAGACCCGCAACAACCCCACCGCCTCACCCCCACCCACCCTCGGCGAAGGCTGCCTGGCCCGCTACGACCCCGAAGCCCTGGCCGACACCGACGGTACCGATTTCCCTGGCGCCGCCGAACTGTGGCAGCAGCTCAACCCGCCTGACGCCGCCAGCGCTCCAGCAGCGGGCGCGCCAGCAGGCACACGAACACCGGCCCACCCGCCAGCAGATAAAAGTAGTAAGTGACCGCCCGCCATATCAGGATCGCCGCAGCCGCGGTCGAACTGCCCACCAGCGGGGTCAGCAGGCTGGCCGAGGTCAGCTCGGCGGCACCGGCACCGCCAGGCAGCAGGCTGAACTGGCCGGCACTGAGTGACAGCATCTGCACCAGGAAGCTGGGGATCCACGCCAAGTCTACCCCCAACCCCCTCAATACCAGGTACAACACGCTGTAGCGCAGGCCCCAGTGAGCGCAGGTCAGGGTGAACACCAGGGTCAGCGTGCGCTTGGGCAGGCGCCAGGTCTGCGCCAGTGCGTCGATGAAGCGCAGCACTTTGCGCGCCCAGCGGCGTTTGCGCTGGCGGCTCACGCCCAGGCGGCGCAGCAATCTGCCGTTCACGCGCATCACCGTGCGCCGGTAACGCAGCAGGCCGATCACCCCGGCCAGTGCCGTGCACAGCATCAGCGCGCTGCCCAGCAACATGCTTTCCTGGCTGCGGCCCAGGCTGTGGAACAGCGCATAGCCGGCAATCGCCAGCATTGCGCAAAAAAAGAACACCAGGTCATTCAGCTGGTCCATGGCAAACACCGCGCCGCTGCGCGCCGGGCCGATACGGTCGCGTGCCAGCAGGGCCATCAGGGTCAAGGGGCCACCGCTGCCGCCTGGAGTGGTGCAGATGGCGAACTCAGTGGCCATCACCACACCCAGGCTGCGCATGCGCCCAAGCCTTGCCCCTTGCTGGCCGAGCAGCAGGCGCAGGCGAATGGCGTTGATGACCCAGCACAGCAGGATCATGCCCAGCAGGGTCAACATCAGGCTGGGGGCGAAGCGCTGCAGCCTCGGCAGCAACTCGCTGCCACCTAGCAGTGCCGGAACCAGCACGGCGCCGAGCAGTGCCAGGGCCAGCCAGACCAGTCGGCTCATGCGCCGGCCTGGCGGTCGAGCCAGGTGGACTTGGTCAGAGGCTCGCGGCCCTGTGCCAGTAGCGTGTGCAAGGTGTTGAGCCAATAGTCGCGGGACGCGCGATGGCGCATGTCCACCGGGTGCAGGCCCAGGCGCAGGGTCTGGGCGTTGCGCCAGCGCCGGCATTGCCAGTCGCACAGCACCCGTGACAGGCCGCGGCGCCAGCTGCTGCGGGCACTCCAGACCAGCCCCGGAGCCTTGATCGCGGTGAAGTCTGGTAAACGGTACAAGTGCTGTGGCGTGCTGGTGTAGCGCAGCGGCAGGCGGCGCAGTGCCTGGCGGGTGCCTTCGCTCATCAGCCAGGCGGGCGCGACGAAGCCGGCCACTGGCCAACCCTGCTGGTCGAACAGAGCCAGGCCGTGCTCCAGGCGTTGCAGGGCCTGCTGCTGGTCGAGGGCGTAGAACTCGCCTTCATGGGTATAGATACGGCGCATGAAGTATTCGCCGGGCGTGCGCGGCGGCGGGCCGTTGTCGGCATGATAAAAGCCGTGCAGGGCAAGCTCGTCGCCCCGGGCCAGGCGCTGTTCGAGCAAGCGGCAGAAGGTGGGCGAGCGCTGCAGCGCGTTGCGGTGGTGAAAGTCCGGTACCACCAGCCAGGTCATGGGAATGCCGCCGATGGCGTCGACGGCCTGGACGAAGGGTTGGTAGTCGGGCCAGGTCTCGGGCGCGACATCGTGCAGCACCAGCATCAGGCTGCGCGCTGCCGGCATTGGCTCAGCCATGGGCGCGTACCTGCGGCTGGTGGCCAAGCACGGCCTGGTAGTGCTGCAGCAGGCCGGCGACCACGTGGTCCCACGAGTACTGCTGCTCGGCATGGCGCCGGGCCTGTGCCCCGAGCTTGCGCACGCCGGCTTCGAACGCTTCTTGTACGGCCCTCGCCATGGCCTGGCCATCGTTGGGGCGGCACAGGCGCCCACACTGTTCGTTGACGATTTCGCCGAAAGCACCGGCGCGCACCGCCACCACCGGCGTGGCGCTGGCCATCGCTTCGAGTATGACCAGGCCGAAGGTTTCCTGATCACCAGCGTGCACCAGCAGGTCGGCGCTGGCCATCAGCCGGGCGACTTCCGGTGCCGGGCAGAAGTGATCGATCACACTCACGTTCTGCGGCACGTTGGCGGGCATGTTCGAACCCACCAGCAGCAAGTGGTAGGGGGGGCCCAGGTGCTGCATGCAGTCGAGCAGCACCGGCAGGTTCTTTTCCCGCGAACCACGGCCGGCGTAGATCAGCAGGCGACTGGTGTCGGCAATGCCCAGCTCGGCACGCAACCGTGGGTCGCGCTGGCTGGGATGGAAGGTAGCCAGGTCCACGCCCAGGCGCTGCACGTGCACATCGCGTACCCCCAGGCGGCGCAACTTGTCGGCCATGACCTGGCTAGGGGCCAGGACCCGGTCGAAATTGCCGTACAGCTTGCTGACATAGGCCTCGACGTTGGGGGTGAACCAGTTGCCCATGCGGTTGCTGACCAGCAGCGGCAGATCGGAATGGTAGAAGCCGATTACCGGCACATCGAGCTTGCGTCGCGCCTCCAGCGCAGCCCAGGCGGTCAAGTACGGGTCGCCGACTTCGATCAGGTCGGGCTTGAGCCGACGCAGCACATTGCACCAGGGGGCCAGGCGCACCGGGAAGCGGTAGCCATTGCCGAACGGCAGCGGCGGTGCGGGCACCTGGTAGATGCCGTCGGCGTGTTGGGCGCTGGCACCGGGTATCAGCAAGCTGTGGCGGACGCCCTGGATGGCGCCCAGACGGTGGTGTTTGGCATCAAGATAGGTACGTACGCCGCCACTGGCGGGGGCGTAGAACATGGTGATGTCGGCGATGTGCACGATCAGCATCCCTCCGGGATCGTCTTCGGGTCTGTCATCCGGCGCTAACGGGCCGGCGATGACGCGCCTAAAGGTTGACCTATCAGAAGGATAGTTTGTTCGATCGGGGTTGGGCGGGGTGGGGAGCAGTGTGAGCTTCTTCGCGGGCTTGCCCGCTTCCACAGGAGTTACACAGGCCTCGGGGGGTGTGCAGTTCCTGTGGAAGCGGGCGAGCCCGCGAAGCAGGCGACGCGGATTGAGATCAGATGCGGAAGCTACCCACCAGCTGCTTCAGGCGGCCGGCCTGCTGCTCCAGGTCGGAACAGGCGCGCAGGGTGGCCTGCAGGTTTTCCACGCCTTCCTGGTTGAGCATGTTGATCTCGTTGATGTCCATGTTGATCGCTTCGACCACGGCGGTCTGCTCTTCGGTGGCGGTGGCCACCGACTGGTTCATGCCGTCGATCTCGCCGATGCGCACGGTAACGCTGTCCAGCCGCTCACCGGCCTGGTTGGCGATCTGCATGCTGTCCTGGCTGTGGCGCTGGCTCTGGTCCATGGTCTCGACCGACTCGCGGGCGCCGACCTGCAGTTCTTCGATCATGGTCTGCACCTGTTGCGCCGATTCCTGGGTGCGGTGCGCCAGGTTGCGTACTTCATCGGCGACCACGGCAAAACCACGCCCGGCCTCACCGGCACGGGCTGCTTCGATGGCCGCGTTCAGCGCCAGCAGGTTGGTCTGCTGGGAAATGCTGGTGATCACCTCGAGGATCTGGCCGATGTTGACGGTCTTGCTGTTCAGCGTCTCGATGTGCGCGCTGGAGGTGACGATCAGGTCGGACAGGCGGTTCATTGCCGCAATGTTGCGCTCCACCACCTGCTGCCCTTCTTCGGCCAGTAACCGCGCCGAACTGGCGTGCTGCGAGGCCTGGGCGGCGTTGCCGGCAATTTCCTGGGCGGCGGCACCCAGTTCGTTGATGGCGGCGGCCACGCTGTTGGTACGGTTGGACTGCTCGTCGGAGTTGGTCATCGATGAGTTCGACGCACTGATGACCCGCAGGGCTACTTCGTTGACCTGCTCGGTGGCCGAAGACACTTCGCGAATCGAGCTGTGAATACGCTCGACGAAACGGTTGAAGGCGCTGCCCAGGATGCCGAATTCGTCGTGGTTGTGAATGCGCAGGCGCTTGGTCAGGTCGCCTTCACCTTCGGCGATGTCTTCCATGGCGCGGGTCATGGTGTGCAGCGGCTGCATCAGCACGCGGATCAGCAGGCCGAGCAGGCCGATGATGATCACCACCGCCACCAGCGTGGCGATCACCGCAGAGGTGCGGAAGGTGCTGAGCATGGAGAAGGCCTTGTCCTTGTCCACCGACAGGCCGATGTACCAGTTGGCCGAAGGCAGGCCTGTGATCGGGGTAAAGGTCAGCAGGCGGGCCTGGCCTTCGCTCTGCACTTCGGTCAGTTCACCGGTCAGTTTTGGCGTGTGCTGCGGGAACAGGTCCGACAGCGACTTCATCACCAGGTCTTTGTCCGGGTGCACCAGGATCTTGCCCTGCTCGTTGACCAGGAAGGCATAGCCCATGCCGCCGAAGTTCAGCGAGTTGATGATCTGCACCAGGCCATCCAGGGCCAGGTCGCCACCGACCACGCCGACACTGGTGGAAACCTTGCTGAGGATACCGATGACCATCTTGTTGGTGGTCATGTCGATGTACGGCTCAGTCAGGGTCGCGCCGGCGGCGTTCATGCCGTCCTTGTACCAAGGGCGGGTGCGTGGGTCGTAGCCGTCGGGCATTTTCGAGTCAGGGCGCACGCTGAAGCCACCATCGACCTTGCCCAGGTAGACGGTGAGGAAACTGGAAACCAGTGCATTCTGGCCCATGAGGGTTTCGGCGTTGGTCGGATCTTGGGCTATGTTCTGTGCCAGGTTTTCCACCAGCTTGATACGGCCTTCGAACAGGTTGCGGATATTGGTCGAAGTGGAACCGCCCATTTCAGCCAGATAGTTTTCGAGGTCCTCGCGGATCGCATTACGCTGGAGGTAATCGTTGTAGAGCGTGAAAAGGCTGAAGGCGAGTATCACGATCAATGATGCTGCCAAAAGAATCTTGTGGCTGAAACGAAGGCTTTTGTTCATGGCGTAATCGGTTCCGCTAAGGTTTCATATCAGGCGTTTGCACACGTGGAGTCGCAAAGCAGTGCAACATCCGGAAAAGTCCCTTTTCGGTTGTTCCTCTCTATTAAGGCGAATATCACCCACAGGTATCGGCCGAATTACGGTAAAGCTTGAGCAGAGGATTAAGAGATGTCGGAAATTTCGACCATCGTTGTAGGCGCTGGCCCGGATGGCCAGCCGGTTGGGCAAGCCATGAGGCTGGCTAACCGCCATGGCCTGGTAGCGGGCGCGACGGGTACTGGCAAGACCGTCACCCTGCAGCATCTGGCGGAAGCGTTCAGTGATGCGGGGGTTGCGGTGTTCGCCGCCGATGTCAAAGGCGACCTGTGCGGCCTGGGCGCTGCTGGTGCGCCGCAGGGCAAGGTGGCCGAGCGCATCGCCGGCATGCCCTGGCTGGGGCACAGGCCACAGGCTTACCCGGTGAGCCTGTGGGACATTGCCGGGCAGTCCGGCCACCCGCTGCGCACTACCCTCAGTGAAATGGGGCCGCTGCTGCTGGGCAACCTGCTGGAATTGACCGACAGCCAGCAGGCGGCGCTGTATGCGGCGTTCAAGGTGGCCGACCGTGAAGGCCTGCTGCTGCTCGACCTCAAGGACCTCAAGGCGCTGCTCGCGCACCTGAAGGACAACCCGCAACTGCTGGGCGAAGACAGCGCGCTTGTGACCACGGCCTCCACCCAGGCCCTGTTGCGCCGGTTGGCGACCCTGGAGCAGCAGGGCGCCGAGGCGCTGTTCGGTGAGCCCGGGTTGCAGCTCGAGGACCTGCTGCGGCCAGACCCGGATGGCCGTGGGCGTATTCACCTGCTCGACGCCAGCCGCTTGGTTCACGAAGCCCCCAAGGTGTATGCGACCTTCCTGTTGTGGCTGCTGGCCGAGTTGTTCGAGCAGCTGCCCGAGCGTGGTGATGCCGACAAGCCGGTGCTGGCGTTGTTCTTCGATGAAGCCCACTTGCTGTTCAACGATACGCCCAAGGCATTGCAGGATCGCCTGGAGCAGGTGGTGCGGCTGATCCGCTCCAAGGGCGTTGGGGTGTACTTCGTCACCCAGTCGCCGGGGGACTTGCCGGATGCGGTGCTGGCCCAGTTGGGCTTGCGCATTCAGCATGGCTTGCGGGCATTTACCGCCAAGGAGCAGAAGTCGCTGCGGGCGGTGGCCGATGGCTTCCGTCCCAACCCGGCGTTCGAAACCCTGGCGGTGCTGACCGAACTGGGGATTGGCGAGGCGCTGGTGGGGACGCTGGAAGAAAAGGGCACGCCTGCGATGGTGCAACGGGTACTGATTGCACCACCGCAGTCGCGTATCGGGCCGCTGAGCGCGGCTGAGCGCAGTGCGCTGATTGCCGCTTCGCCGCTGGCGGGGCGTTACGACAAGCCGGTGGACCGTGAGTCGGCGTATGAGATGTTGACCCAGCGCAAGGGCGAACCGGTGGAGCCAGCGCCGCAACCCAAGGCGGATGAAGAGAGCTTTGCCGACAAGGCTGGTGAGTTTTTGCAGAGTGCAGCAGGGCAGGCGATCAAATCGGCGGTGCGCCAGGCGGCCAACCAGTTGGGGCGGCAGTTGGTGCGGGGGTTGATGGGTTCGTTGCTGGGGGGCAAGAAAAGGTAGTTTGCCTGTACCGGCCCTGTGGGAGCGGCCTTGCGTCGCGAAAGGGCTGCAGAGCAGCCCCAGCAATTTGTGCATCTGCGCTGAAATCCCGGGGCTGCTTTGCAGCCCTTTCGCGACGCAAGGCCGCTCCCACAAAAAAGCGAGCCCGGTTTCCAAATGAAAAAGGCGCCCGAGGGCGCCTTTTTCTATTGCGGTGTCACTCAGCCAATGGCTTTGGACGCCAGCCAGAACAGGCCAGCCGCCAGGCCCATCGACGCAGGCAGGGTCAGTACCCAGGCCAGCAGGATGGTCTTAACGGTGCCGCCTTGCAGGCCGCTCTTGTTGGCGACCATGGTGCCGGCCACACCGGACGACAGCACGTGGGTGGTCGATACCGGCAGGGCGAAGATGTTGGCCATGCCGATGGCGCAAGCCGCGGTGATCTGCGCCGACATGCCCTGGGCATAGGTCATGCCCTGCTTGCCGATCTTCTCGCCGACGGTCAGTACCACGCGCTTCCAGCCGACCATGGTGCCCAGGCCCAGGGCCAGGGCAACGGCCACGATCACCCAGAACGGGGCGTACTCGGTGGTGGCGGTCAGGTCTTTGCGCAGTTTTTCCAGGTCGGCTTTTTCACGGGCTTCCAGGCCTGGCAGCTTGCCGACCTTCTTCGCCGTGTCGTCCAGGCACAGCAGGTAGCGGCGCACTTCGACACGCTTGTCGGCACTCAGGCTGTGGTAGTCGGTCACGCCCTGCAGTGACGATTGCAGCGCGGCAATGGTCGGCTCGGTCTGCTGCGGGTTGCAGCTGAACTGCTCCGGCAGGTCGCTGGATTTGGCCTTGCCCAGTGCCAGGAACTCACCCAGGGTGGCGGCGTTGCGCTGGTAGAACTGGCTCATGTGCAGGGTAGCGTCGCGGGTACGCTCGATCTGGTAGGTGGTACTGTTCAGGTCGAGGACGAACTTGGCCGGGACGATACCGATCAGCACCAGCATGATCAGCCCGATACCTTTCTGGCCGTCGTTGGAACCGTGCACAAAGCTCACGCCCATTGCCGAAACGACCAGTACCAGGCGGTTCCAGAACGGTGGGTGCTTCTTGTCGTCGAGCTTGCGGCGCTGCTCGGGGGTCTTGTGCATCTTCGACAGCGGGCGCCACCACTTCAGGCCGATCAGCACCAGCGCGGCAACGGCGAAGCCGGCCATTGGCGAGATCACCAGCGACATGGCGATGTCGATCGCCTTCTGCCAGTTGACACCGTCGCCCAGCGGGATGTCGTTGATCAGGGCATTGGCCAGGCCGACGCCGAGGATGGAGCCGATCAGCGTGTGGGAGCTGGAGGCGGGGATACCGAAGTACCAGGTGCCCAGGTTCCAGGTGATGGCCGCGGCCAGCAGCGAGAAGACCATGGCCAGGCCGTGTCCGGTGTTCACATTGATCAGCAGCTCTACCGGCAACAGGTGCACGATGGCATAGGCCACCCCGACACCGCCGAGCAGAACGCCAAGGAAGTTGAACACGCCGGAGAAGAACACGGCGAGGTGCGGCGGCATGGCCTTGGTATAGATGACGGTAGCTACCGCGTTGGCGGTGTCATGAAAGCCATTGATGAACTCGAAGGCGAGAACGAAGGTCAAGGCGAGCAGCAGGCTCACCAACACCCAGGCATCCAGTCCGCTGAATAATTCGATCATGAAGGTTGTCTGGCGGTCTTAGGGGGGCGGGATTATGCCAGAAAACCTTGGCAATCGATGCATCCGCGACAGACCGACGGCAATCTTCCTGACACGAGCGTGGTGTGCTCGGAGCGACGTTAAGGCAGGAAAATGTCGGCTAAAACGCACAAAAACTGGCGAAAACCGGCAAAACGTTGAATAAAAAGCCGCTTCGCTAGTGTTCAAACGGGCGTATGAAATTTGTGTAATTCCATTTCACCTTCGGCCGGACAGTAAAGATCGAGCGCGCCCGGGTTGGCCGGGCGACGACGCGCTGGCTTGGCCCTGGAAATCAGGGAGTGTCGCTGCGCAGTTCCTTTTCCATACGTTCCAGTTCCTGGCTGAAGGCCTGGTCGCGCACGCTGGCACGCTTGCGCCAAGGTTTGCGCTCCGGATCCGGTTGGGCGGCGTAGGTGGTGACTTCGCCACCGTAAACATCCTTGTAACGTTCAGCCTGGCGCTCGAGTTCCGCGCGCAGTTCATCTTTCGTCACAGTAGTACCTGAATTGAGTTTGATGACAGTTGTTAATGGCGTTGTGCAGCGTGCACATGCCTTGCTGGCCGCAACGGCTTGATACAGCGGAAGGTTCATTACCACGGCATCGTCGAGGCCTGCGCAGTCGATTATAGCAATCGATATTTCGCCGAACATCGTTATTTACCCAACCCTGACATCACCGGACGCAAGTAACGGAATGCATCCGACAACAGTTTGGGCCTTTCGTACAAGTTTGAAAGGCAAGACGGACAAAAGTTCGTTGCAACGCCGTAGCGGGCTGTCGAGCGGGAGTGTAATGAAAAACGGCCTCGCCAAAAGACGAGGCCGTTGCCTGGGACTTCTACGGTGGGTACCTGACCAGTCTCTCCAAAGAAGCCACAAGTGGCATGAGAAAGGTATAAGTAAAAGTGTCAGCGGTCAATTGCGATTATCGGCCGTTTGTTCGATAATCGCACGAGTGGGCGTTTTTTTTGAGGTGTGCGATGAGTGACGAAACCCTGGCCAACGATTCCGTCAATCCAGAGCCGGCCAACCCGGAGCAGGGGCGACCTGCCTCGGCAGCTTTGGCACCGCCGATCGTGGCTTCCCCGGCTAAGCGCATCCAGGCCTTTACCGGCGATCCTGACTTCATGACCTCCCTGGCGCGAGGCCTGGCCGTTATCCAGGCCTTTCAGGAACGCAAGCGCCACCTGACCATCGCCCAGATCAGCCACCGCACCGAAATACCCCGTGCGGCGGTACGCCGTTGCCTGCATACCTTGATCAAGCTGGGTTACGCCACCACCGACGGGCGCACCTACTCGCTGTTGCCCAAAGTGCTGACGCTGGGGCATGCGTACCTGTCGTCGACGCCGCTGGCGATTTCTGCCCAGCCTTACCTGGACCGCATCAGCGACCAGCTGCACGAGGCGGCCAACATGGCCACGCTCGAAGGTGACGACATCCTTTATATAGCCCGTTCGGCCACCGTGGAGCGGCTGATTTCGGTCGACCTGTCGGTGGGTGGGCGCCTGCCGGCCTATTGCACCTCGATGGGGCGCATTCTGCTGGCGGCCATGGACGACACCAGCCTGCGTGAATACCTGGAGCGTGCCGACCTCAAGGCGCGTACCAGCCGTACCTTGCATGACGCCGAGTCGCTGTTCGCCTGTATCCAGCAGGTGCGCGCGCAGGGCTGGTGCGTGGTGGACCAGGAGCTGGAGCAGGGGCTGCGCTCGATTGCGGTGCCGGTGTATGACGCCTCAGGGCAGGTGTTGGCGGCGTTGAATGTGAGTACCCATGTCGGGCGGGTGACGCGCAGTGAGCTGGAGCAGCGGTTCTTGCCGATCCTGCTGGCGGCCAGCCGGGACCTTTGCCATCAGTTGTTTGGCTGAGCCTGCAGGGGGCCGCTTTGCGGCCCAATCGCGACACAAGGCCGCTCCCACAAGGGCCTCGCATATATCAAATATTGTGCAATACCTGTGGGAGCGGCCTTGTGTCGCGATTGGGGCGCACAGCGCCCCCATTCAAATTTAGAACAGGCAAAACCCTTTCCTGTGCGATAAACGCACAGTGTCGTTCGCGGCGAATTGCTTCACCCCCGCCCGCTGATTAATGTCTCTCGCAACGGTCGGCTGCGCCGATCGAACAAGAAAAACACAAGAGGCACTTTCCATGATTACTGTCCCCTCGCTGCCGCGGCCGCACCCGCGCGCAGTATTGTTATATCCAGGCTGACGCCGGCCGCAATCTCCCAAATCCTCGTCCTCTGTAACGTTTGATCGCTGCAGTGGCCAGGCTGTGCCCCTCATTCTGGATAACAATAATGAACCAAGCGCAAACCAACGTCGGCAAAAGCCTCGACGTCCAGTCGTTCATCAATCAGCAGCCGCTGTCCCGCTACCAATGGCGGGTGGTGTTGCTGTGCTTTCTGATCGTCTTCCTCGACGGCCTGGATACCGCCGCCATGGGCTTCATCGCCCCGGCCCTGTCACAGGAGTGGGGGATTGACCGCGCCAGCCTCGGCCCGGTGATGAGTGCTGCATTGATCGGCATGGTTTTCGGTGCCCTCGGCTCTGGCCCGCTAGCGGATCGTTTTGGCCGCAAGGGCGTACTGGTGGGTGCGGTGCTCGTATTCGGCGGCTTCAGCCTGGCCTCGGCCTATGCCACCAATGTCGACCAGTTGCTGGTGTTGCGCTTCCTGACCGGCCTGGGCCTTGGCGCAGGCATGCCCAACGCCACCACGCTACTGTCTGAATACACCCCCGAGCGCCTCAAGTCACTGCTGGTGACCAGCATGTTCTGCGGTTTCAACCTGGGCATGGCCGGTGGTGGTTTCATTTCCGCCAAGATGATTCCGGCCTACGGCTGGCACAGCCTGCTGGTGATCGGTGGCGTGCTGCCGTTGCTGCTGGCGCTGGTGCTGATGGTATGGCTGCCGGAGTCGGCGCGGTTCCTGGTGGTGCGCAACCGGGGCACGGACAAGGTGCGCAAGACCTTGTCGCCCATCGCGCCGCAGGTGGTGGCCGAGGCGGGCAGCTTCAGCGTGCCGGAGCAAAAGGCAGTGGCCGCGCGCAACGTGTTTGCGCTGATCTTCTCTGGTACTTACGGCATGGGCACCATGCTGTTGTGGCTGACCTACTTCATGGGCCTGGTGATCGTCTATCTGCTGACCAGCTGGTTGCCCACCTTGATGCGCGACAGTGGCGCGAGCATGGAGCAGGCTGCCTTCATCGGCGCACTGTTCCAGTTTGGCGGCGTGCTGAGCGCCGTCGGCGTGGGCTGGGCCATGGACCGCTTCAATCCGCACAAGGTGATCGGCATTTTCTACCTGCTGGCCGGGGTGTTCGCCTACGCCGTGGGGCAGAGCCTGGGCAATATCACCGTGTTGGCTACGTTGGTGCTGGTTGCCGGCATGTGTGTGAACGGCGCCCAGTCGGCGATGCCTTCGCTGGCGGCGCGCTTCTATCCGACACAGGGCCGCGCCACAGGGGTATCGTGGATGCTGGGCATCGGCCGCTTCGGGGCGATTCTCGGGGCCTGGAGTGGCGCGACGCTGCTCGGGCTGGGCTGGAACTTCGAACAGGTGCTTACGGCGTTGCTGGTGCCGGCGGGGCTGGCGACCGTGGGTGTGATCGTGAAAGGGCTGGTGAGCCACGCTGACGCGACCTGACGCCCGAGGCCGCTTTGCGGCCCTTCGCAGCACAAGGCTGCTCCTACAGGGAACGCGATCCCCTGTAGGAGCGGCCTTGTGTCGCGAAAGGGCTGCGCAGCAGCCCCAGAATCAAGATGAGTAGCAGGACAACAAATGGTTCGATAATCGCACGAATAGTCGATTATCGGATTGTAAGCCACCCGCCAGTCTCCTTAATCTGAGCTCACCGAAGCACCCTGACCAGGAGTCTCCAAATGGCTGCAATTCTCCCGCTTCACGAAGCCGTGAAGCAGTTCATCCAGGATGGCGATACCGTCGCCCTCGAAGGTTTCACCCACCTGATCCCGACTGCCGCCGGCCACGAGATCATCCGTCAGGGCAAGCGCGACTTGACCTTGGTGCGCATGACTCCGGACCTGATCTACGATCAGCTGATCGGCGCCGGTTGCGCCAGCAAGCTGATCTTCTCCTGGGGTGGCAACCCAGGTGTCGGTTCGCTGCACCGCCTGCGTGATGCCGTCGAGAAGCAGTGGCCTCACGCCATCGAAATCGAAGAACACAGCCACGCCGACCTGGCCAATGCCTATGTCGCCGGTGCTTCTGGCCTGCCGTTCGCCGTGCTGCGTGCCTACGCCGGCTCCGACCTGCCTAAGGTCAACCCGCTGATCAAGAGCGTCACCTGCCCGTTCACCGGTGAAGTGCTGGCAGCCGTGCCGTCGGTGCGCCCGGACGTGACCGTGATCCACGCGCAAAAGGCCGACCGCAAAGGCAACGTGCTGCTCTGGGGCATCCTCGGTGTGCAGAAGGAAGCCGCCCTGGCCGCCAAGCGCTGCATCGTCACCGTCGAGGAAATCGTCGACGACCTGCAGGCCCCGATGAACGCCTGTGTGCTGCCGACCTGGGCGCTGAGCGCGGTATGCCTGGTACCGGGTGGTGCGCACCCGTCCTATGCCCACGGCTACTACGAGCGTGACAACCGTTTCTACCAGGCCTGGGACCCGATCGCGCGTAGCCGCGAATCGTTCACTGCCTGGATCGACACCTACATCCGTGGCACTGCCGATTTCAACGAATTCAAGGCCAAGCTGGCCAGCACTGCGGAGGCCGCACAATGAGCTACTCCACTTCCGAAATGATGACCGTCGCCGCAGCCCGTCGCCTGCGCAACGGTGCTGTGTGCTTCGTCGGCATCGGCCTGCCATCCAAGGCGGCCAACCTGGCGCGCCTGACCTCTTCGCCAGACGTGGTGCTGATCTACGAATCCGGCCCGATCGGCGCCAAGCCAAGTGTGCTGCCGCTGTCGATCGGCGACGGCGAACTGGCCGAAACCGCTGACACGGTGGTACCGACCGGCGAGATCTTCCGCTACTGGCTGCAAGGTGGGCGCATAGACGTCGGCTTCCTCGGCGCCGCCCAGGTCGACCGCTTCGGCAACATCAACACGACTGTGGTCGGTGACTACCACGCCCCGAAAACCCGCCTGCCGGGTGCCGGTGGCGCACCGGAAATCGCCGGTTCCGCCAAGCAGGTGCTGATCATCCTCAAGCAGTCGCCGCGTGCCTTCGTCGACAAGCTGGACTTCATCACTTCGGTTGGCCACGGTGAAGGCGGCGACTCGCGCAAACGCCTTGGCCTGCCAGGCGAGGGCCCGGTCGGCATCATCACCGACCTGTGCATCATGGAGCCGGAAGCCGGCACCCACGAATTCGTAGTCACTGCCATCCACCCAGGCGTGACCCGCGAGCAGATCGTCGCCGCCACTGGTTGGGCGATCCGCTTTGCCGACGATGTGCAGACCACTGCCGCACCTACCGAAGTCGAGCTGTCCGCCCTGCGTGACCTCGAAGCCCGTACCGCCGCGGCCCATGGCCAGGTGGCAGGAGAAGCCTGATGCGCGACGTATTCATCTGTGACGCCATCCGCACCCCGATCGGCCGCTTCGGTGGCGCACTGGCCGGCGTGCGGGCCGACGACCTGGCCGCTGTGCCGCTGAAGGCGCTGATCGAGCGTAACCCGAGCGTGCAATGGGATCAGGTTGACGAAGTGTTCTTCGGCTGCGCCAACCAGGCCGGTGAAGACAACCGCAACGTGGCGCGCATGGCGCTACTGCTGGCCGGCCTGCCGCAGAGCATCCCGGGCGTTACCCTGAACCGCCTGTGTGCGTCGGGCATGGATGCCATCGGCACCGCCTTCCGTGCCATTGCCAGCGGCGAAATGGAGTTGGCGATCGCCGGCGGCGTCGAGTCGATGTCGCGCGCTCCGTTCGTCATGGGCAAGGCCGAAAGCGGCTATTCGCGCAACATGAAGCTCGAAGACACCACCATCGGCTGGCGTTTCATCAACCCCCTGATGAAGAGCCAGTACGGTGTGGATTCCATGCCGGAAACCGCCGACAACGTGGCCGACGATTACCAGGTTTCGCGTGCTGACCAGGACGCCTTCGCCCTGCGCAGCCAGCAGAAGGCAGCTGCTGCCCAGGCCGCCGGCTTCTTCGCCGAAGAGATCGTGCCGGTGCGTATCGCGCACAGGAAGGGCGAGACCATCGTCGAGCGTGACGAGCATCTGCGCCCGGAAACCACGCTGGAAGCCCTGACCAAGCTCAAGCCGGTCAACGGCCCGGACAAGACCGTCACCGCCGGCAACGCCTCGGGCGTGAACGACGGAGCTGCGGCGTTGATCCTGGCTTCGGCCGAAGCAGTGAAGAAGCACGGCCTGACCCCACGTGCCCGGGTACTGGGCATGGCCAGTGCCGGCGTTGCGCCGCGGGTGATGGGTATTGGCCCGGTGCCGGCGGTGCGCAAGCTCACCGAGCGCCTGGGTGTGGCGGTGAATGATTTCGATGTGATCGAGCTCAACGAAGCCTTTGCCAGCCAGGGGCTGGCGGTGCTGCGTGAGCTGGGTGTGGCCGACGATGCACCGCAGGTGAACCCCAACGGCGGTGCAATTGCCCTGGGTCACCCGCTGGGCATGAGCGGTGCGCGCCTGGTGCTGACCGCGCTTCACCAGCTGGAGAAGAGCGGTGGGCGTAAAGGCCTGGCGACCATGTGTGTAGGGGTTGGCCAAGGTTTGGCATTGGCCATCGAGCGGGTTTGACCAGTACCGGCCTCTTCGCGGGTAAACCCGCTCCCACAGGGAACCACGCATTCCCTGTGGGAGCGGGTTTACCCGCGAAGAGGCCGGCACCTGCATCTCAAGGCCAATTGCCAGGCAAATAGCGGAACGAGGGTGTTACCAGGTGTGTCTAGAATTACCTGCGACCCTCCAGGAGTAAACTCACCATGACCTCAGCCTATTACACCGGCGAAGAACGCAGCAAACGCATCTTCGCTATCGTTGGTGCCTCTTCAGGCAACCTGGTGGAATGGTTCGACTTCTACGTCTATGCCTTCTGCGCGATCTACTTTGCCCCGGCGTTCTTCCCCTCCGATGACCCGACCGTGCAGTTGTTGAACACGGCAGGCGTGTTCGCCGCGGGCTTTCTGATGCGCCCCATCGGTGGCTGGATCTTCGGCCGCCTCGCTGACCGCCATGGTCGCAAGAATTCCCTGATGATCTCGGTGCTGATGATGTGCTTCGGCTCCCTGATGATCGCTTGCCTGCCCACCTATGCCAGCATCGGCACCTGGGCCCCGGCGCTGCTGTTGCTGGCCCGGCTGATCCAGGGCCTGTCGGTAGGCGGCGAGTACGGCACCACTGCCACCTACATGAGTGAAGTGGCACTTCGCGGCCAGCGCGGTTTCTTCGCTTCGTTCCAGTACGTGACCCTGATCGGCGGCCAGTTGCTGGCGGTGCTGGTGGTGGTGATCCTGCAGCAACTGCTCACCGAAGAAGAGCTGCGCGACTGGGGCTGGCGCATTCCGTTCGTGGTCGGTGCCATCGCCGCGCTGATCTCTTTGATGCTGCGCCGCTCGCTGCATGAAACCAGCAGCGCCGAAACCCGTCAGGACAAGGACGCCGGCACCATCAAGGGCCTGTTCCGCGACCATGCGGCGGCCTTCATCACCGTGCTCGGCTATACCGCAGGCGGTTCGCTGATCTTCTATACCTTCACCACCTACATGCAGAAGTACCTGGTCAACACCGCCGGCATGACCGCAAAGAATGCCAGCTACGTGATGACTGGCGCGCTGTTCCTGTTCATGGTGCTGCAGCCGTTCTTCGGCATGCTGTCCGACCGCATCGGCCGGCGTAATTCGATGATGCTGTTCGGTGCCTTGGGTACGCTGTTCACCGTGCCGTTGCTGATGGCGCTGAAAACCGTGAGCAGCCCGTTCATGGCCTTCGTGCTGATCAGCCTGGCGTTGTGTATCGTCAGTTTCTACACCTCGATCAGCGGCCTGGTGAAGGCCGAGATGTTTCCGCCGCAAGTGCGCGCACTGGGTGTGGGCCTTGCCTATGCCGTGGCCAACGCGGCGTTCGGCGGTTCGGCCGAGTACGTTGCCCTGGGCCTGAAGACCCTGGGCATGGAAAACACCTTCTATTGGTACGTCACGGCGATGATGGCGATTGCCTTCCTGTTCAGCCTGCGCCTGCCGAAGCAGGCCGCGTACCTGCACCACGATGATTAAGGACGTGGCATGACCAACCAATTGTTCGACGCCTACTTCACCGCACCGGCCATGCGCGAGATCTTCTCCGACCGCGGCCGCCTGCAGGGCATGCTCGATTTCGAAGCTGCGCTGGCGCGGGCCGAGGCGGCTGCCGGGCTGGTTCCGCACAGCGCGGTAGCGGCCATCGAGGCGGCGTGCCACGCCGAGCGCTATGACGTTGGCGCGCTGGCCAATGCCATTGCCACTGCTGGCAACTCGGCGATCCCGCTGGTGAAGGCGTTGGGCAAGGTGATTGCCAGTGGCGTGCCCGAGGCCGAGCGCTACGTGCACCTGGGCGCCACCAGCCAGGACGCGATGGACACCGGGCTGGTTCTGCAACTGCGCGCTGCCCTCGACCTGATCGAAGCCGACCTCGGCAAGCTGGCCGATACCTTGTCGCGCCAGGCCTTGCTGCACGCCGACACGCCGCTGGTGGGGCGCACCTGGCTGCAGCACGCCACCCCGGTGACCCTGGGGATGAAACTGGCCGGTGTGCTGGGCGCGTTGACCCGTCACCGCCAGCGCCTGCGGGAGCTGCGCCCTCGCTTGCTGGTGCTGCAGTTCGGCGGGGCCTCGGGTAGCCTGGCGGCCTTGGGCAGCAAGGCAATGCCGGTGGCCGAGGCCCTGGCCGAGCAGCTCAAGCTGACCCTGCCCGAGCAGCCCTGGCACACCCAGCGCGACCGCCTGGTGGAGTTTGCCTCGGTGCTGGGCCTGGTCGCTGGCAGCCTGGGCAAGTTCGGCCGTGACGTCAGCCTGCTGATGCAGACCGAGGCGGGTGAACTGTTCGAGCCTTCCGCGCCGGGCAAGGGGGGTTCTTCGACCATGCCGCACAAGCGCAACCCGGTCGGCGCCGCGGTGCTGATCGGTGCCGCGACCCGCGTGCCGGGGCTGGTCTCGACACTGTTCGCCGCCATGCCCCAGGAGCACGAACGCAGCCTTGGCCTGTGGCATGCCGAATGGGAAACCCTGCCAGACATCTGTTGCCTGGTATCCGGTGCGCTGCGCCAGGCCCAGGTGATTGCCGAGGGCATGGAAGTGGATGCCACGCGCATGCGCCGTAACCTCGACCTGACCCAGGGCCTGGTGCTGGCCGAGGCGGTGAGCATCGTCCTCGCCCAACGCCTGGGCCGCGACCACGCCCACCACCTGCTGGAGCAGTGCTGCCAGCGCGCCGTGGCCGAACAGCGCCACCTGCGCACCGTGCTGGGTGAAGAGCCGCAGGTCAGCGCCGAGCTGTCCGCCGAAGAACTCGATCGCTTGCTCGATCCCGCCCATTACCTGGGCCAGGCCCGCGTCTGGGTGGCGCGCGCCGTGTCCGAACATCAACGTTTCACTGCCTGAAGGAGACCGCTGTGGCGCACTTGCAACTGGCCGATGGCGTTTTGAATTACCAGATCGATGGCCCGGAAAACGCCCCGGTGCTGGTCCTGTCCAACTCGCTGGGCACCGACCTGGGCATGTGGGACACGCAGATTCCACTGTGGAGCCAGCACTTGCGTGTGCTGCGCTACGATACCCGTGGCCACGGTGGGTCGCTGGTGACAGAAGGCCCCTACAGCATCGAACAGCTGGGCCGTGATGTGCTGGCTCTGCTCGATGGCCTGGACATCGCCAAGGCGCACTTCGTCGGCCTGTCGATGGGTGGCCTGATCGGCCAGTGGCTGGGCATCAATGCCGGCGAGCGCCTGCGCAGCCTGACCCTGTGCAATACCGCCGCCAAGATCGCCAACGACGAGGTGTGGAACACCCGTATCGACACCGTGCTCAAGGGTGGCCAGCAAGCCATGGTCGACTTGCGCGATGCCTCCATCGCCCGCTGGTTCACCCCGGGCTTCGCCCAGGCCCAGCCAGCGCAGGCCCAGCGCATCTGCCAG
Source organism: Pseudomonas inefficax (assembly GCF_900277125.1). GTDB lineage: Bacteria > Pseudomonadota > Gammaproteobacteria > Pseudomonadales > Pseudomonadaceae > Aquipseudomonas > Aquipseudomonas inefficax. The sequence goes on along the minus strand of NZ_OPYN01000207.1, from coordinate 208,303 downwards.
ATGCTGGCGCAAACCAGCCCGCAAGGTTATGCCGGCAACTGCGCGGCGGTGCGTGATGCCGATTACCGCGAGCAACTGGGCCGTATCCAGGTGCCGGCGCTGATCGTTGCCGGTACCGAGGATGTGGTGACCACTGCGGAGCACGGCCGCTTCATGCAGGCCGGTATCGTGGGTGCCGAGTACGTCGACTTCCCGGCGGCGCACCTGTCCAACGTCGAGATCGGCGAGGCGTTCAGCCGCCGCGTGCTCGACTTCCTGCTGGCTCACTGAGAATACCGCCATGGACGAGAAACAACGTTACGACGCCGGCATGCAAGTACGCCGCGCAGTGCTTGGCGATGCTCATGTGGATCGCAGCCTGGAGAAGCTCAACGACTTCAACGGCGAATTCCAGGAGATGATCACCCGCCACGCCTGGGGTGACATCTGGACTCGCCCGGGCCTGCCGCGCCATACCCGTAGCCTGATCACCATCGCCATGCTGATTGGCATGAACCGCAACGACGAGCTGAAACTGCACCTGCGCGCGGCGGCCAACAACGGCGTTACCCGCGACGAGATCAAGGAAGTGCTGATGCAGAGCGCGATCTATTGTGGCATTCCGGCGGCCAATGCCACCTTCCACCTGGCGGAGTCGGTGTGGGATGAGCTGGGTGTGGAGTCGCGCACCTGATTGCTACGCGGTCCCTTGTAGGAGCGGCCTTGCGTCGCGATGGGCCGCAAAGCGGCCCCGGCAATGTTGGCTGCGAAGCTGAAACCCTGGGGGCCGCTTCGCAGCCCTATCGCGACACAAGGCCGCTCCTACATAGAGCGTGCCACCACGGGCCCGGCGTTGGCCTCGACCGCACGTTTCAGGGCCGGGCACAGGCCAAGCATGAATGCCGCTTCTGCCACCACGAACAGCGGCCCGATGATCAGGCCGCTGAGATCGTCGACAAACGCCGGCTTGCGGCCTTCGTAGTAATGGCCGACGAACTGGATGATCCAGCCCACCACGAACGCCCCCAGCCCGGCGCCTAGCCACAGCGCTGTCGTCTGCATTGCCAGCACTTGGCCGACCCACAGGCATAGCCCCAGCAACAATCCCATCACCAGGCCGAAGCGCAGGTCCAGGCGCAGGTAGAACCAGACCGAGGCTGCCGCCGCAGGCAGGGCAGGGGACAGCCACATGCCGGCTACCTCCCAGCCAGGGCGCGACAGCAGGATGGTGACCGCCAGCACGATCATCGGGATGCCGACGAAGTGGGTGGCGATGTTGCGTGGGTCGCGGTGGTAGCTGGCGTATTGGCTCAGGTGGTCGACGAGGGTTTTCATTGTTGTGCCTCCCTGGTTTGCCTGGTCGGGGTGTGTTGCCTGTTCTGGCCTCTTCGCGGGTGAACCCGCTCCCACAGGTACAGCGCAGCCCTCAGGAGCTGTGGTGACACTGTGGGAGCGGGTTCACCCGCGAAAGGGCCAGTACAGGCGACCGATATAGCTCAGGATAGCCCGCAGCCACCACCATCATCAGCTCAGCGAATGGCAGCAGCCCGCACTGGCATATCCAGCCCGACCAGCGTCTCGATCATCGCTCGTGCCGCCGGCGACAGCCGGTAACCGCTGCGGCTGACCACGCCACAGCGCACACTCAGCACTTCCAGCGCGGGTGGCAGGTTGCGCCAGTGCAGGCGCACCAGGCTGCCGCTGGCCAGGTCTTCGGCCACGGCTTCCTCGCTGGCGGTGCCGATGGCATCGGTGGCCTGCACCACGCTGCGCAGCACGGCCAGGTGCTCGGTTTGCAGGTGCGGGGTGAAATCGCTGCGCCCGCTCAGGTTGGCCAGGCGCTTGCGCACACCGGGGGCGAGCAGGGCGCTGGCCAGGGGGTAGCTGAACAGGTCGTTGGTCGACAGGCTGTCCTTGGCCAGCAACGGGTGCCCCGGGCGGCAGAAGAACAGGCCGGGGCGCGGTGAAAGGGGTTCGGTGTGGAAGTTGGGGTCGGCTTCGAACGGGCGGATATCGTCGACGAAAAACTCGATCTGCTCGCGGCGCAGGGCCTGGCCGAGGCGTTCGGCGTTGTCCACCAACAGCGAGGTGCGGATGCCCGGGTGGCGTTCGAGGAAGTGGCGCAGGGCATCGGGCACCAGGCGCACGGCCAGCGCCGGGCCGCTGCCAAAATGCAGCTCGCCGGCATCGAGTTTGGTCATCTGCAGCACTTCGTTGCTCAGCTGTGCGGCACCTTGAACCAGACGCCGGGCATGTTGCAGAACCACCAAGCCTTCGGGGGTGGGCGGCAGGGCTTTGCTGGCACGGTCGACCAGTGGGCAGCCAAAGCTGTGTTCCAGGCTCTGGATGGCACGGCTGAAGGCAGGTTGGGTGATGCCCATGGCCTCGGCGGCTCGGACGAAGCTGCGGTATTCGGTGAGGGCGATGAAGTAGCGCAGCTGACGGAGGTCCATTTCACGGCTCTGGGGCGGGGATCAGGGGCTTATTCAAGCGGTTGCTGCATATGTCGTCAAAGAAGGTTTTTTGATTTATTTATAGCTTTGAGTTATTTGCTGTGGCTTCTGGCCTCTTCGCGGGCATGCCCGCTCCCACAGGAATCGCACAGGTTTCGAGGCTGGTGCGGTCCTTGTGGGAGCGGGCGTGCCCGCGAAGAATTCACAGAAGATTCAGCGGGTAACTCACAATCAACCGGTTCTCATCGAACGAGTTGGTGCTGAAGTCCCGGCGCATGGTGGAGTTTCGCCACTTCACCGACAGGTCCTTGAAGCTGCCCGACTGCACCACATAGGCTAACTCGGTTTCCCGTGCCCATTCCTTGCCATCGTCCACGCCACCCGCAGTGACGTTGTCACCCTTGATATAGCGGTTCATCAGGGTCAGGCCTGGCACGCCGACGGTGGCGAAGTTGAAGTCATGGCGCACCTGCCAGGAGCGTTCCTTGGCATTGTCGAAGCTGGAGTTGTAGCTGTCGTTTGCCAGGGTGCCACCGCTGGTGCCGTTGACCCGCATCCAAGCGTCGTCGCCGCTGACTTTCTGCAGGCCGACGTAGAGGGTGTGGCCCTGATAGCGCGCCGAGAGCATGGCCGAGGCGGTGCGGTTGTCCAGTTCGCCGGCGCGCTCGGCGCCGTCTTCCTTGCCGATGAAGTAGCCCAGGTTGGCACCCAGGGTCCAGTCGCCCAGGGGTTGGCTGTGCACCAGGTTGAGGTACTGCTGGCGGTAGATGTCCTTGAGCTGGGCATCCCACAGGCCGATCATGGTGCGCTTGTCGTTGAAGGTATATTCGCCGCCGCCAAAGTTGAAACGGTCGGAGGTGAATGCGGCCTTACCATTCAGCGACATGTCCTCCATGCTGGCGTCGTTGCGCGGGCTGTTGCCGCGAAACTGGCCGGCGTACAGGGTCAGGCCGGCGATTTCCTTCGAGGTCAGCTGGCCACCGCGGAAGGTCTGCGGCAGCGAGCGGCCATCGTCCGAGCGCAGGATCGGCAGGACCGGCATCCATTCACCCACTTTCAGCTCGGTTTCGGACAGCTTGGCTTTCAGTGCCACGCCCAGGCGGCCGAAGTCATCGGCGGGGCGGCCGTCGTCGTGCACCGGCAGCAGATGGGTGTTGGTGGTGCCCTTGCCGCCGTCGAGCTTGACCGAGTACAGGCCCAGTACGTCCACGCCGAAACCTACGGTGCCCTGGGTGAAGCCGGAGCGGGCGTCGAGGATGAAGCTCTGCGTCCACTCCTCGGCCTTGGTCTGCGGGTGGGCCGGGTCGACGAAGTTGCGATTGATGTAGAAGTTGCGCAGGTTGAGGGTGGCCTTTGCATCCTCCAGGAAACCACCTTCGTCGGCGGCGAACACGGGGAATGCGCAGGACATGGCCAACAGGCCGGGCAGCAGCTGGCGTGCGGGTTGCAAAGTGCTCATCTGTCGGGGATCTCTTGTTTTTATGGGCGAGCGGTACGCTATAGGACGCGGCCTGCGGGATGAACGGGGCAACGTTGCGTGGGAAGGATGGTGCGGGGTAGGGCTGGGGGGAGGCAATTCGCCGCAAACGGAAGCGGGCGATAATCGAACGGAATGTTCTGGTTGGTTAATTGTTCTCCTGTACTGGCCTCTTCGCGGGTAAACCCGCTCCCACAGGTACTGCACAGCCTTCAGCATTTATGCAAAACATTGTGGGAGCGGGTTCACCCGCGAAGAGGCCGGTTCAGGCAACACAAAACAAAAAGCCCACCGCGAGGGTGGGCTTGATGCTTTGACAGCTTCAATCAGCTCTTCGGTGCTTCCACCGCTGCCTGCTGGTTGTTGGCCTGCCCGCTCTGCTCGTACCAGCCACCGCCAAGCGCCTTGTACAGGTTGACCTCGCTGGTCAGCTGCGACAAGCGATCGCCAATCAGCGCCTGCTGGGCGCTGAACAGGTTGCGCTGGGCGTCGAGGAAGGTCAGGTTGCTGTCGATACCGATGCGATAGCGGCGTTCGGCCAGGCGGTAGTAGTCCTGGTTCGCCTGCACCAGGTCGCGTTGCGCCTGCAGCTGCTCTTCGAAGGTCTTGCGTGCCGCCAGGCCATCGGAGACTTCCTGGAAGGCGGTCTGGATGGTCTTTTCGTACTTGGCGACGTTGATGTCTTTCTGGATCTTCGAGTAGTCCAGGCTGGCCTTCAGGCTGCCGGCATTGAAGATCGGCAGGTTGATCTGTGGCTGGAACAACCAGGTGCCCTGGCCGCCCGAGAACAGGTGGCCCATGTCGGGGCTCAGGCTGCCGGCATTGGCGGTCAGGCTGATGCTCGGGAAGAACGCTGCTCGGGCCGCGCCAATGTTGGCATTGGCGGCCTTGAGCAGGTGCTCGGCTTCCTGGATGTCCGGGCGACGCTGGAGGATGTCCGACGGCAGGCCGGCCGGTACTTCGGCCAGCTGGTCGGCATCGAGCTCCAGCGGCTTGGCCAGGTCGGCGGGAATGCCGGTGCCCAGCAGCACGGTCAGGCTGTTGACGTCCTGGGCGACCAGGCGCTGGTACTGCGAGTACTTGACCCGGGCGCCTTCCACGGCGGTACGCGCCTGGCTGACGTCGAGTGCCGAGGCTACGCCGACTTCGTTGCTGCGACGGGTGAGGTTGTAGCTTTCCTCGTAGGTCTTCAGCGTTTCTTCGGTCAGCTTGAACAGCGCCTGGTCGGCCTGCCAGGTGTAATAGGCGTTGGCCACGCTGGCCACCAGGCTGATCTGCGTGGAGCGACGCGCCTGCTCGCTGGACAGGTAGGTTTCCAGGGCCTGCTCGGTCAGGCTGCGCACGCGGCCGAACAGGTCCAGCTCATAAGCGCTGACGCCAAGAGTGGCCGAGTACTGGCTGGTGATGCCTGCTTCGCCCGTCTGCGACATGTTTGCCGGTACGCGTTGGCGGCTGCCGCTGCCGTTGGCCGAAACCGCAGGGAACAGGTCGGCACGCTGGATGCGGTACTGCGCACGGTAGGCATCGATGTTCAACGCGGCAACGCGCAGGTCGCGGTTGTTGACCAGCGATGTCTGGATCAGTTGCTGCAGTGCCGGGTCGTGGAAGAACTGGCGCCAGCCCTGTTCGGCGGCGGCAACTTCCGCCGATTGCGTCGGCGAGTACGCAGGGCCTTGCGGCCACTGCGCAGCCACCGGCGATTCCGGGGTCTGGTAGTCAGGGATCAGCGAGCAGCCGCCAAGAATGAAAGCGGTTACTGCCAGGGACAACAAAGACTTGGTCATTGCCCAGCCTCATAACGTGGAGTTTCAGGGGTGGCGTCTTTTTCCGGCTCTTTGCTGCCGAACAGTGACGACACTGCGACGAAGAACAGTGGTACCCAGAAGATAGCCAGCACGGTCGCACTGATCATGCCGCCGATCACGCCAGTACCGATGGCGTGCTGGCTGCCGGCGCCGGCGCCGCTGGCGATAGTCAACGGTACCACGCCGAGGATGAACGCCAGCGAGGTCATGATGATCGGGCGCAGACGCATGCGGCACGCCTCGATCGCCGCGTCGTACAGGCTGCGGCCTTGCTCGTGCAGCTCCTTGGCGAACTCGACGATCAGAATGGCGTTTTTCGCCGCCAGGCCGATGGTGGTCAACAGGCCGACCAGGAAGTACACATCGTTGGACAACCCGCGCAGGCTGGTGGCGATCAGGGCACCGATGATACCCAGCGGTACCACCAGCACCACGGCGATCGGGATCGACCAGCTTTCGTACAGGGCTGCCAGGCACAGGAACACGAACAGTACCGAGAGGGCAAACAATGCCGGCATCTGCGAACCGGAGAGTTTTTCCTCGTAGGACATGCCGGTCCAGGAGAAGCCGATGCCGCTTGGCAGTTCGCCAGCAATGCGCTCGACCTCGGCCATGGCTTCACCGGTACTGTAGCCCGGGGCTGGAGCACCGAGGATTTCCATTGCCTCGACGCCGTTGTAACGCGACAGCTTCGGCGAACCGTAGGTCCATTCGCCCTTGGCGAAGGAGGAGAACGGCACCATTTCGCCGGCGCCATTGCGCACGTACCACTTCTGCAGGTCTTCCGGGCTCATTCGTGCGTTCGGCTCGCCCTGGATGTACACCTTCTTGACCCGGCCACGGTCGATGAAGTCGTTGACGTAGCTGGCACCCAGGGCAATCGACAGGGTGTTGTTGATGTCGGCGATGGTCACGCCCAGGGCGCTGGCACGCTCGTCATCGATGGTCAGCTGGTACTGCGGCTCGTCGTTCAGGCCATTCGGGCGCACGGCGCTGAGGATCTTGCTCTGCGCGGCCTTGGCCAGGAACTGGTTGCGCGCTTCCATCAGCTTGGCATGGCCGACACCGCCGCGGTCCTGCAGGAACACGTCGAAGCCGGTGGCGTTACCCAGTTCGAGCACCGCAGGCGGGGCAAAGGCGAACACCATTGCATCACGGAAGGTGAAGAAGTGCTGCTGGGCGCGCTGGGCAAGGGCAAACACGCTGTTTTCCTTGGAGCGCTCGTCCCACGGCTTGAGCATGATGAACGCCATACCCGAGCTCTGGCCACGGCCGGCGAAGTTGAAGCCATTGACGGTGAACACCGAAGCCACGGTGTCGGCCTCTTCGCTGAGCAGGTACTCACGCATCTGGTCGACCACCACCTGGGTGCGCTCGGCACTGGAGCCGGCCGGGGTCTGTACCTGGGCGAACAATACGCCCTGGTCTTCTTCCGGCAGGAACGCGGTAGGGATGCGGGCGAACAGCCAGATCATGCCGACCACGATCAGCGCGTAGGCCAGCAGGAACGGTACCTTGTTGCGCAGGATAGTGCCCACGCTGCGCTCGTAGCCGGTTACGCTGCGGTCGAAGTTGCGGTTGAACCAGCCAAAGAAGCCACGCTTGGCCACATGGTGCTCGCCCTTCTTCAGCGGCTTGAGCATGGTGGCGCACAAGGCCGGGGTGAAGATGAGCGCCACCAGCACCGACAGGCCCATGGCCGAGACGATGGTGATGGAGAACTGCCGGTAGATCACACCCGTGGAGCCGCCAAAGAACGCCATGGGCAGCAGTACTGCCGACAGCACCAGGGCGATACCCACCAGGGCACCCTGGATCTGCTCCATCGAGCGCTTGGTCGCTTCCTTGGGCGGCAAGCCTTCCTCGGACATCACCCGCTCGACGTTCTCCACCACGACGATGGCGTCGTCCACCAGCAAGCCGATGGCCAGGACCATGGCGAACATGGTCAGGGTGTTGATGCTGAAGCCTGCTGCGGCAAGGATGCCGAAGGTGCCCAGCAACACCACCGGTACGGTCATGGTGGTGATGACGGTGGCACGGAAGTTCTGCAGGAACAGGTACATCACCAGGAACACCAGGACCACGGCTTCGATCAGGGTGTGGATTACGCCGCTGATCGATTCGGTGACCACTGGGGTCGTGTCATACGGGAATACTGCCTTCACCCCAGGCGGGAAGAACGGTTCCAGGTCGGAGATGGTCTTGCGCAGGGCCTTGGCGGTGTCCAGTGCGTTGGCACCGGTGGCCAGTTTTACTGCCAGGCCGGAAGCCGGCTTACCGTTGAACTGAGCGCTGACGGCATAGTTTTCACCACCCAGGCCAACCTGGGCGACATCACCCAGACGCACCTGCGAACCGTCGCTGTTGACCTTGAGCAGGATCTTCTCGAACTGCTCGGCAGTCTGCAGGCGGGTCTTGCCGATGATGGTGGCGTTCAGCTGGGTACCCGGCATGGCCGGCAGGCCGCCGAGCTGGCCGGAGGATACCTGCACGTTCTGCGCGGCCACGGCGGTCTTGACGTCGACCGGGGTCAGCTGGAACTTGTTCAGCTTGGCCGGATCGAGCCAGATACGCATGGCGTACTGCGCACCGAATACCTGGAAGTCACCCACACCTGCGGTGCGCGAGATCGGGTCCTGCATGTTGGAGACGATGTAGTTGGCCAGGTCGTCCTTGGTCATGCTGCCGTCTTCGGACACCAGGCCGATCACCAGCAGGAAGTTCTTCACTGCCTTGGTGACGCGGATACCTTGTTGCTGCACTTCCTGCGGCAGCAGCGGGGTGGCCAGGTTCAGCTTGTTCTGCACCTGCACCTGTGCGGTGTCGGGGTTGGTGCCCTGCTCGAAGGTGGCGGTAATGGTCATGCTGCCATCGGAGTTACTTTCCGACGACACATAACGCAGGTTGTCGATACCGTTGAGCTGCTGCTCGATCACCTGTACCACGGTGTCCTGCACGGTTTGCGCCGAGGCGCCCGGGTAGGTCACGGCGATGGCGATGGCCGGCGGCGCGATGCTGGGGTACTGGTTGATCGGCAGCTTCAGGATCGACAAGGCGCCGACCAGCATGATCACCAAGGCGATCACCCAGGCGAAGATCGGGCGATCGATAAAGAACTTCGACATGGTTTACTCCGCTTTGGCGTCTGCTTTCGCCGCGTTGGCCTGATCAGGGCTGGCCGGCTTCTTGACGTTGGTGGCTTCGCTGACTTTTACCTCCACGCCCGGGCGCACGTACTGCAGCCCTTCGGTGATCAGGCGGTCGCCCGGTTTGAGGCCTTCCTCGATCAGCCAGTCGCTACCCAGGGTACGGTTGGCCTTGAGCTGGCGCAGTTCGACCTTGTTCTCCTGGTTGACCACCAGCGCGGTCGGTGCGCCTTTCAGGTCGCGGGTCACGCCCTGTTGCGGGGCCAGGATGGCGTTGGCGTTGACCCCGGCCTTGAGCCGCGCATGCACGAACATGCCGGGCAGCAGGGTGTGATCGGGGTTGGGGAACAGCGCGCGCAGGGTGACCGAGCCGGTGGTCTCGTCGACCGCGACTTCAGAGAATTCCAGGCGGCCTTCCTGCTTGAACAGGCTGCCGTCTTCCAGCACCAGTTGCACCGAGGCGGCGTTGTCGCCGGCCTTTTGCAGCTGGCCGCTTTCCAGGTCACGACGCAGCTTGAGCAGCTCGGCGGTGGACTGGGTGACGTCGACGTAGATCGGGTCGAGTTGCTGGATGGTCGCCATGGCATTGGTTTGGCCGTTGCTCACCAGTGCACCTTCGGTGAACGAAGAACGGCCGATACGGCCGCTGATAGGTGCCAGGACCTTGGTGTAGCGCAGGTCGATCTGTGCGCTCTTGAGCGAAGCCTCGGCCTGCAATCGTTTGGCATTGGCGTCGTCGTATTCCTGTTTGGAAACAGCCTGTTCGTCGATCAGCTGCTTGTAGCGTTCTGCCAGCGAGCGGGTAGCCTGCAGGTTGGCCTGGGCATTGGCCAGGTTGGCTTCGTACACGGCAGGGTCGATCTGGTACAGCTGCTGGCCTTCCTTGACCTCGCTGCCTTCCTTGAACAGGCGCTTGAGGATGATGCCGTTGACCTGCGGGCGCACTTCGGCGACGCGGTAGGCAGTGGTACGGCCTGGCAGTTCCGTGGTCAGAGTGAAGGCCTGGGGCTGGATGGTCACGACGCCGACCTGAGGAGCCTGCGCCGCTGGCGCTGCTTCCTCTTTCTTACAGCCACTGAGCAGGGTTGCCAGGGCGACGGCGGAAACCAGAGCGGTAACGGCTGGCTTGAATTGCATGAGGATCCTCGGGTCGTCGGAGCTGGGAGACGCTCAAGAGTAATGGAAGAGTCTTGATCTGGAAAAATTGCTATCCGGTGGATAAATAGCTTGCTAAGGAATATACTTACATTCATGGTTGTTTGTAAATACCGCTGGGTTGTACTTAGGTACTGCCACAGCCCTTGATTAGCTCATCCGCGAGGCACCCTGCAGAGGTGCCCCCGGAGCGTTCCCCGCCGCGCCGCGCGTTCGGGGCAGATGAGGTTTGTACTGCCATGGTCCGTCGAACCAAAGAGGAAGCCCAGGAAACCCGCGCCCAGATCATCGAGGCGGCGGAAAAGGCCTTCTACAAGCGCGGGGTTGCGCGAACCACCCTGGCCGACATCGCCGAACTGGCGGGTGTGACGCGGGGGGCGATCTACTGGCACTTCAACAACAAGGCCGAGTTGGTGCAGGCGCTGCTCGACAGCCTGCATGAAACCCATGACCACCTGGCGCGGGCGAGCGAAAGCGAGGACGAAGTAGACCCGCTTGGCTGCATGCGCAAGCTGCTGCTGCAGGTGTTCAACGAGCTGGTGCTCGATGCCCGAACCCGGCGTATCAATGAAATCCTGCATCACAAGTGCGAGTTCACCGATGACATGTGTGAAATTCGCCAGCAGCGCCAAGGTGCGGTGCTGGATTGCCACCAGGGCATCACCCTGGCGTTGGCCAATGCCGTGCGCCGGGGCCAGTTGCCAGGCGAGCTGGATGTCGAGCGCGCGGCGGTGGCCATGTTTGCCTATGTCGATGGCCTGATCGGGCGCTGGCTGTTGCTGCCTGACAGTGTCGATCTGTTGAAGGATGTCGAAAAATGGGTCGACACCGGGCTGGATATGCTGCGCTTGAGCCCGGCTCTGCGCAAATGACACTTTGTTAAGGATTGTGAGGGAGTGTTGCCCCTTTGTGTTAAGGGGGGATTAATGCTTTCGGATTGCTCGGCTGTTCAGGTTCTGCTACCGCACCGAGGTCTCTGTGGGAGCGGGTTTACCCGCGAATCAGGCGCCGCGGTGGATGGCACGGGCTTCGCCCGTGTTCGCGGGTAAACCCGCTCCCACAGGGATCGCGCCAGCTTTAGAAATTGAGCAAGACAGTTGCTGCCGCATTCAACGTCCGCGTAGTTGCCGGTCCGGCAATGCCACCGCCGCTAACAGCCCGAGTACCGCCACCCCGGCACTCCCCATCAGCAACTGCCGGAACGTCTCCAGCAACCTCCCTTGGGTCACCAGGTCCACTTCGCCGGCCTTCAGGCTCCCCAGCAAAGGATTACCCAGCGACTCGAACCCGCCCTGGTGCAGTAGCGCCAGTAGCAGGCTGGACATGCACGCCACCCCCATGGCCCCGCCCAGCGAGCGGAACAGGTTGGTGGTGCTGGTGGCGACGCCGATGTCCTTGCTGTCCACCGCGCTTTGCGTACCTACCAGCGAGGTCGGGAACTGCAACCCGCAAGCGATACCGGTCAGCAGCATGAACAGTGCACTGAGCAAGGCCGACTGCGGCGGGGTCAACGCCATGGCGAAAATGGCCAACGGCATCAGCAGTGCGCCGGCCAATATCTGCGGTTTGTAGCGCCCGGTCAGGCTGGTCATGCGCCCACCGGTGAAGGCACCCATGGGCAGCCCCATCACCAGCGGCAGGAGGTGCAGGGCAGCGCTGTCGGCGCCGGCGCCGGTGATGCCCTGGTAGCGCAACGGCATGAGCATGGTCAGGGAGATTGACTGAAAGCTGGCGAAGAAGATCACGCCCCAGCACAGCACCGCCACGCGATTGCCGAACAGGCCGAGTAGCAGCAGCGGCTCCAGGCAGCGGCGTTCATGGACGATGAACAGCATCAGGCCCAGCGTGGCGCAGGCGAACAAGGCCAGCACGGCCGGGTCGACCCAGGCGTGGCCCTGGCCGACCAGGGTAATACCCAGCAACAGGCTACCCAGACCGAGGATCAGCAACACGGCGCCCAGGTAGTCCACCCGCGCCTCGCGGCGCTGCGCCGGCATGCCGCCGAGGGCGCGGCGGATCGCCCACAGTGCAACCAGCCCCAGTGGCAGGTTGATCCAGAACACCCAGCGCCATGACAGGTATTCGGTCAGCCAGCCGCCCAGTACCGGCCCGGCTACACTGGCCACCGCGTACATGCTGCTGAAATAACCCTGGTAGCGGCCGCGCTCCCGAGGTGGCACGAAATCGCCGATGATCGCCTGGCTCACCGAGACCATGCCCCCGGCGCCAATGCCCTGCAGTACTCGGGCCAGCACCAGTTGCTGCATGTCCTGGGCCAGGGCACAGGCGATCGAGGCCAGGGTGAACAGGCTGATGCCGGTGAGGATCATCCGGCGCCGCCCGTACAAGTCGCCCAGCTTGCCGTAGATCGGTACGGCCACGGTCATCGCCACCATGTAGCCGGAGATGACCCAGGCCAGCAGGCCGACATCATTGAACTGTGCCGAGATCGCTGGCAGCGAGACAGCGACGATGGTCTGGTCCAGGGCGCCGAGGAAGATCGCCAGCATCAGGGCGGTGAGCACGTTGCGCAGGGTGGTGGGAGGCAGGGCGGCGGTCACGGGGATACCTTGTATGACGGTGGCGGCCTTCTTCGCGGGTAAACCCGCTCCCACAGGTCCGATGTCGCTCCTGAGGACGGCGCGGTCCCTGTGGGAGCGGGTTTACCCGCGAAGAGGCCAGCATGAAGTCCCCGGATTGTAACCTGAGTTAGGTAGCTTCCTATGTACTATCTGCATCCCCTATGCAAGATCGGCATTGGCGCATTCATCCAGTGCAGCATGGCTGCGTGATATCGTTGGTATGCCACAGAGGCTGAAAACCGGGGCTTGCACCAGCTTGGTGCAACATTATGCCGCAGGTTTTCCCGCCGCTGTCTCCCACACCTTTTATTCCTCTGCCTGCATGTCGAGCATGACCGCCCAAGTGACGACGGTTGGAACAGGCCAGGTAGACCCGATTACAGGGGTCGGTAGTTACCGTTCGAATTTCAACTTATTTTGCGGAGTGATCATGCCCAAGGCTTCCCATCAAGATCTGCGTTTTGCCTTCCGCGAGCTGCTCGCTTCAGGTTCCTGTTATCACACCGCATCGGTGTTCGACCCCATGTCGGCCCGCATTGCCGCAGACCTGGGCTTCGAGGTCGGCATCCTCGGTGGTTCCGTCGCTTCGTTGCAGGTGCTGGCTGCACCGGACTTTGCCCTCATCACCCTCAGCGAGTTCGTCGAGCAGGCCACCCGTATCGGTCGTGTGGCGCAACTGCCCGTGCTGGCTGACGCCGACCACGGCTATGGCAACGCGCTGAACGTCATGCGCACCGTCATCGAACTGGAGCGCGCCGGCGTGGCTGCGCTGACCATCGAGGACACCCTGCTGCCTGCCCAGTTCGGGCGCAAGTCCACCGACCTGATCCCGGTTGAAGAGGGCGTCGGCAAGATCCGTGCGGCGCTGGAGGCACGGGTCGATTCCTCGTTGTCGATCATTGCCCGGACCAACGCTGGCGTGCTCACCACCGAAGAAATCATCGTGCGTACCCAGAGCTACCAGAAGGCCGGAGCGGACGGTATCTGCATGGTGGGGGTGAAGGACTTCGAACAACTCGAGCAGATTGCCGAGCACCTGACGGTGCCGCTGATGCTGGTGACCTACGGCAACCCCAACCTGCGCGACGACGAGCGCCTGGCACGCCTGGGCGTGCGCATTGTGGTCGATGGTCACGCGGCCTACTTTGCCGCCATCAAGGCCACCTATGACTGCCTGCGGCTGCAGCGCGGCCAGCAGAACAAGTCGGAAAACCTCAGCGCCACCGAACTCTCGCACACCTACACCCAGCCCGAGGACTACATCCGCTGGGCCAAGGAATACATGAGCGTCGAGGAGTGACCTGATTCACCGGCACGCGCAGCCCTTGTGGGAGCGGCCTTGCGTCGCGAAAGGGCTGTGTAGCAGCCCCGACAATATTTGATGTGGCCAAGAACCTGGGACCGCTGTGCGGTCCTTTCGCGACGCAAGGCCGCTCCCACATGGGCTTTACAAGTCGCGGTCCCACTCCGGTTCGTCCTTGAACCGCTGCACCAGAAAATCCAGCATGCTGCGCAAGGTCGCCGGCATGTGTTTGCGTGAGGTGTACACCGCATTCAGGTTCAGTTCGCGCGGCCTGGCTTCGGGCAGCAGGCGCACCAGCTCGCCGCGGCGCAGGGCCTGCGCGGCCTGGTAGGTCGGCAGCATGGCGATACCTGCGCCGGCCAGCGCCGCCTTCTGCAGTGTCATCGCCTCGTTGGCACTGATGTTCCCCGCCACCGGCACGGCGACCTGCTGGCCGGCCACCTCGAAATGCCACAGGCTGTGGCCGAAGTAGGCATGGGTCAGGCAATTGTGCTGGCTCAGTTCCTCGACCCGTTGCGGCGTGCCGTGCTCGCGCAGGTAGGCCGGTGCAGCACACACTGCCGAGCGGCATACGCTCAAGCGTCGGGCGATCAGGTTGGGGTCCAGGTCATTGCTGGTGCGGATTGCCAGGTCGATGCGCTCGTCCACCAGGTTGACCGTGCGATCGAGCATCTGCAGTTCCACCTTTACCCCGGGGTAGCGCCGGACGTAGGCGGCCACTGCATCCACCAGCTGGGCCTGGCCGAATGAGGTGCTGACGCTGATGCGCAGCGCGCCCTTGGGCGCGTCGTCCGGTTGCTGTACCGCGGCTTGCAGGTCGCCGGCCAGTTCCAGCAGTTGCCGGCAGCGGGGCAGGGTTTCCTGGCCGGCGGCGGTGAGGCTGAGCTTGCGCGTGGTGCGCTGCATCAACCGTGCGCCAACCCAGTCTTCCAGCTCTGCCAGGTAGCGCGACACCACCGGCCGCGACAGTTGCAGATGATCCGCCGCCGCCGACTGGCTACCCAGGTCGACAACGGTGACGAAAACGCGCATGGCGTTGAGACGATCCATGATTTGCCCGGTTTCAGAAACAAACTATGTTCGAGCATCGCATTTTTTGTCACGGATTGGGCAACTAAGCTGTTGGGCATTGTTCATCTGACGGGCGTTTGCGATGTCTCTTCTCACTCCCTTGCATGGCCTGCTGCTGGCCTGTGTGACCCTGGCCGGCCCGGTGTTGGCCGCCGACCCCTTGCAGCTGGAGGTTTACAACCCCGGGCATGAGGCAATTTTCCCGGTCAGTTCGGTAATCGTCAGCGGCGAGCACGACGCCATTCTCGTCGATGCCCAGTTCGGCAAGGCCCAGGCCGAGCAGCTGGTGCAGCGCCTGAGGGCAGGCGGCAAGCAGCTGACCAGTATCTACATCAGCCATGGCGACCCGGACTACTACTTCGGCCTGGATACCCTGACCCAAGCCTTCCCCGAGGCCAAGGTGCTGGCGTCGGCCGCCACGGTTGCCCATATCCGCCAGACCATGGATGCCAAGTTGGCCTACTGGGGCCCGCAGATGGGCGCGGACAGGCCGGCGCGGCTGGTGCTGCCGCAGGTGCTCGAAGGCAACCGCCTGATGCTGGAAGGGCAGGCACTCGAGATGGTCGGCCTCGACGGCCCGCAACCTGATCGCAGTTTCGTATGGGTCCCGTCGATCAAGGCGGTGGTCGGTGGCGTGGTGGTGTCGGAGAACATCCATGTGTGGATGGCCGACACGCAAACGGCCAAGTCCCACGCCGACTGGCTCGGCACCCTGGCGAACATCGAGGCGCTGGCGCCGCGCACGGTCATCCCCGGGCATTACCTGGGGGACAGCAGCCGATCGCTCGAGGCCGTGCGCTTCACAGCGAATTACATTCGTGATTTCGATGCCGAGGCTGCCAAGGCTAAAGACGCCGGTGCGTTGATCGCGGCGATGAAGCGACGTTACCCGAGCCTGGCCGATGAAAGCTCACTGGAGCTGGGGGCCAAGGTCGCCAAGGGCGAGATGAAGTGGTAATTCCGTTCAATTGATGGAGAGTATCCCATGAGCAAGATTGCAATCATCGGTGCCACTGGCCGCGCTGGCAGCCAGTTGCTGGAAGAGGCCCTGCGCCGTGGCCACAGTGTGCTGGCCATCGCCCGCGACCCGTCGCGGTTGCAGGGGCGGGACGGGGTGACCGTCCAGGCGCTGGATGCCAAGGACAGTGCAGCCCTGCAAGCGGCGGTTGCGGGTGTGGATGCGGTGCTGAGTGCGGCGCATTTCTCGACCATCGAGCCACACGCCATCATCGAGCCGGTCAAGCGGGCCGGAGTCAGGCGCCTGCTGGTGGTGGGTGGGGCCGGCAGCCTGTTGCTGCCGTCTGGGCATCGGGTGATCGACAGCCCGGACTTCCCCGAGGCATACAAGGCCGAGGCCGCTGCCGGGGTGCGTTTTCTGGAAGCGTTGCAGCGGGAGCCGAACCTGGACTGGACCTTCCTGTCGCCGTCGGCGGAGTTCGTTGAAGGTGAGCGCAGCGGGCATTACAAGCTGGGCAAGGATCATCTGCTGATCGGCGCGGATGGCAGAAGCTGGATCACCTTTGCCGATTACGCGATTGCCATGCTCGACGAACTGGAAAAGCCGCAGCACTCGCGGCAGCGTTTCACTGTCGGCTACTGAGTCGCCTGCTTCGCGGGCTTGCCCGCTCCCACAGGTACAGCGCAGGCCTTGGATTTTTGCGATACCTGTGGGAGCGGGCGAGCCCGCGAAGGGGCTCTCACTGGCTGGCCTGGCCCTCCAGCCAATCCAGCAATTCCACCAACCCCGGCGGCAAGCTCTTGCTCTGGCTCACCAGGTAATAGCCCTTGCCGGTCATCACCTTCAGCGCAAACGGCATGCACAACCGCCCCCCGCGCAAGTCATCGCCGATCAGCGACCAGTCGCCGATCGCCACCCCGGTCCCCTGCGAGGCCATGGCCATCGCCATGTCCAGCGTCTCGAAATGCTGCTTCGGCCCTGGAGTGCCCAGTGTCACCCCGGCTGCCTGCAGCCATAACTGCCAGTCATGCTCATCTCGCGACGGGTGCAGCAGCATATGTCGCGCCAGGTCCTCGACCTGCTGCAACGGTGCCGGCCCCTGTTGCAGGGACGGTGCGCACACCGGCGTCAGCTGTTCATCGAACAGCTTGCGTACGTGCAGCCCGTGGTTCGGCGCATCGCCATACACCACCGCGGCATCGAAACCCTCGCGGCGAAAGTCCACCCCATGTTGCACCGTGGTGGTCAGTTCTACAGGCACATCCGGGCGTAGCGCCTGCCATTCCATCAGGCGTGGCAGCAGCCAGCGCATTACGCAGGTCGGTGCCTTGAGCTGCAAGGTAGCGGTGCGTCCACCCACCTCGCGCACTCCCTGTTCGATCAGCGCGAACACCTGCTGCACCCTCGGCAGCCAGTCCTGGCCTTCACGGGTCAGGCTCAGCCCACGGGCCTGGCGCTGGAACAAGGCATAACCCAGATGCTCCTCGAGGGCTGCGATCTGTCGGCTGACGGCGCCCTGGGTGATATGCAACTGCTGCCCGGCACGGGTGAAATTGCAGTGCTGGGCGGTGACCAGAAAGGTATGCAGGGCGGGTAGGGGCGGGAGGCGTTTCATTGCACCGAGCCATGATTGCAGGACATGGCTAGTATGTGTTTTTTTGCATTGTGGCGATAGCCGTGGCTGGGTCCAATAAGGGCATAACCCAACCAAGATTCATGGTGAAACCCGATGGCAACCTGCGGCGAAGTACTGGTAAAACTCCTTGAAGGCTATGGTGTGGACCATGTCTTCGGCATTCCTGGCGTACATACCGTGGAGCTCTACCGCGGCCTGGCGGGCTCGTCGATCCGCCATGTCACCCCGCGCCACGAGCAGGGTGCCGGGTTCATGGCCGACGGTTATGCGCGCACCCGCGGCAAGCCCGGGGTGTGCTTCATCATCACCGGCCCGGGCATGACCAACATCACCACTGCCATGGGCCAGGCCTATGCCGACTCGATCCCGATGCTGGTGATTTCCAGCGTGCAGTCGCGCGACCAGCTGGGCGGTGGCCGCGGCAAGCTGCACGAGTTGCCCAACCAGGCAGCGTTGGTGTCGGGTGTGGCGGCGTTTTCCCACACCCTGATGAGTGCCGATGACCTGCCGCAGGTGCTGGCGCGGGCATTCGCCGTGTTCGAAGGGGCCCGACCGCGCCCGGTGCACATCGAGATCCCGCTCGATGTGCTGGTCGAGCCGGCCGATCACCTGTTGCCGGGGCGTGTGGTGCGCAGCAGCCGCGCAGGGGCAGCGCCGCAGGCCGTGGCGCAGATGGCCGAGCGCCTGGCCAATGCAAGGCGGCCATTGATCCTGGCCGGGGGCGGCGCATTGGCCGCGGGCGCTGCGCTGGCGCGCCTGGCCGACCACCTGCAGGCGCCGGTGGCGCTGACCATCAATGCCAAGGGGCTGCTGCCGGCCAGCCACCCGCTGCAGATCGGCTCGACCCAGTCTCTGCCAGCCACACGGGCGCTGGTGGCCGAGGCCGATGTGGTGCTGGCGATCGGTACCGAACTGGCCGAAACCGACTATGACATTACCTTCAAAGGTGGTTTCGAGATCCCGGGCAGCCTGTTGCGCATCGACATCGACCCCGACCAGACCGTGCGCAATTACCTGCCGACGCTGGCGCTGGTGGCCGATGCCGAACTGGCCGCCGAGGCGCTGCTCGGTGCCTTGCAGCCACTGCCGCAACCCGTGCGTGAAAGCACATGGGGGGCAGCTCGGGTGGCCAAGCTGCGCCAGGCACTGGCGGCGGGTTGGGACCAGCCGACCCTGAGCCAGACGCGTTTGTTGAACGCGATTCTCGAGCGCCTGCCCAATGCCATTCTGGTGGGCGATTCGACCCAGCCGGTGTACACCGGCAACCTGACTCTGGACATGGACCAGCCACGCCGTTGGTTCAATGCCTCGACCGGCTATGGCACCTTGGGTTACGCATTGCCAGCTGCCATGGGCGCCTGGCTGGGCAGCGCGGAACAGGTCGACGAGCGTGCCCCAGCGGTGTGCCTGATTGGTGATGGCGGTTTGCAATTCACCTTGCCAGAGCTGGCCAGCGCGGTGGAAGCGCAGGTACCGTTGATCGTGCTGTTGTGGAACAACCAGGGGTACGAGGAAATCAAGAAGTACATGGTCAACCGAGCGATCGAGCCGGTCGGGGTGGATATCCATACGCCGGACTTCATCGGTGTGGCGCGAGCTCTGGGCGCTGCGGCGGAACAGGTGGCAGACGTGGCGCAGCTGCAGGTGGCGCTGGGGCAGGCAGTGGAGCGCAAGGGGCCGACCTTGATCCAGGTTGACCAGAATCAGTGGCAGGGGGCTGTGTTGGGTTGAAGTGAAGCTATTGTCTTTATCGGCCCTTTCGCGGGTGAACCCGCGAAGAGGCCGGCACAGGCAAAGCCAAACTCAGCCAGCAGTCGCTCGCAACCTGGCCACATCACGAATCGGCGGCGCGCCATACAGCCGGCTGTATTCACGGCTGAACTGTGACGGGCTCTCATACCCCACCCGGTAGGCTGCCACCGCTGCCTCGATCCCGTCATTGAGCATCAACCGCCGCGCCTCCTGCAGGCGCAGTTGCTTCTGGTACTGCAACGGGCTCATCGACGTCACGGCCTTGAACCGGTGGTGCAAGGTCGAGGTGCTGAGGTTGACCTCCCGGGCCAGGTCCTCGATGCGCAAAGGTAGCTGGTAGTTCTGGTTGAGCCAGGTGATGGCCTGGCAAACCCGGTGGGTCTGGCTGTTGGCCAAGGCGATTTCGTACAACCGATAGCCCTGCGGCCCACGCAGCAGGCGGTACAGAATCTCCCGACGGAACAGCGGCGCCAGCATCGCGATGTCGCGAGGGGTGTCCAGCAGGCGTATCAGCCGCAGCAAGGCGTCGAGCAACGCGGCATCGGTTCTTTCCACATACAGGCCACGACCGGAAGGCCGGTTGGGCACCAGCATCGGCCCGCTTTCGGCGATCAGCTGGCTGATTTCGGCCGGGTCCAGATCCATGCGCAGGCCAAGGCTCGGGTGCTCGGGGCTGGCATCGAGCCTGACGCCGCTAAGCGGCAAGGTTACCGAGACCACCATGTAGTGCAGCGGGTCGTAGGCGTACTGCTCGTCACCGAGGAACAGGCTTTTGCTGCCCTGGGCGAGGATGCACAGCGCGGGTTGCGCCAGGGTCGGTACCGAGCGCACGTTTTCGGTGTAGCGCACCAGGAAAAGGTCGTCGATGGCCGACGCCGGGCCGTGAGGCTCCCCGGCGTGGCGGCGGATCAGCTCGGCCAGCTCCTGGCGTTGCAGTTCCAGGCTCGGGTCGATGGACGTGGCGGTGGTCATGATGGCTTTCCTCTGCTGACCGACGCAGCATAGGTTTGGGCAATGGCGGGCGCTAGTCAAAAGCTGCACGCCGATTGCCTGATCCTGCCGTGCTGCAGGATCAGGCAATCGGCGTGCAGTAATGGCCTAACGCGTCGCGCGGGAGGGCCCCTAACCTTGGCAGCCTGGCTTTTCCGTCCGCCTGCTTCAAGGAGATTATGCAATGACCCCGACACAACCGGTCACCCACCTTGCTTTCATCCGTGCCAGCAGCGGGCGCTCGGCGGAGCTGGGCGCGCGTCTGCGTGACCTGCTCGAGCCCTCGCTGCGGGCACCGGGTTGCCTGAGTTTCACCGTGCAGCGCTCGCAGGCTGATGCCGATTTATGGTTGCTCAGTGGTAGCTGGCGGGATCAGCAGGCGATGAGTGGGTACTTTGCTTCGCCGACGCTGGAAGTGTTTGGTGAGCTGGTACAGGCGCAGGTGGTCAGCAGCCTGGATCTGCATACCTTTAATTGAGGTGTTGCCTGTTCTTGCCTCATCGCCGGCAAGCCAGCTCCCACAGGTTCATCACAGGTATCGAGAGCGGTGCCGTACCTGTGGAAGCCGGCTTGCCGGCGATAGGGCCGGTACAGGCAAATAGGGTAAAATGCCGCCCCTCGATTAACCAAGCGGATTGCAACATGGCACGTAGGGAATTCCCGCATTTCGAAGCGGTTTCGGCGATGGTCCCGGTGGAAGGTGGCGGCTACAACGCAGCCATCGCGGTCAAGGCTCTGGGTATGGGCGGCGCGCCGCGCTTTCACAAGATTCTCGACGGCCAGGTGTTCAAGGGTGCCGTGGCCGCCGATGAAGCGGCCACATCCGAGCTGCAACGCCTGCAGGGCGTCAGCGAAGAGGGTGAGCTGATCTGGTGATCAGGCCGGCGGGCGGGCCATCTTGAACAGGTTGCCCAGCTCGAAATAATCTGCCGGGCCACCGCCACGCAGGATCGGCTCGGCGGCAGCGGTATCGTAGATGCCGTTCTTCAGCAGGTGCTCGGCAATGTGCACCGCCACCACTTCACCCAGGATCAGCCAGCTGGGCACCAGTTCCTGGTCTGCCCGTTTGAGCTGGACGATCTGGCTGACCTTGCACTCGAAGGCCACCGGGGTTTCGCCGACACGCGGCACGTTGACGATGCTCGACGGGGTGGCGGTGAGGCCGCTCAATTCGAATTCGTTTATCTCGGCGGCAACCGGTGCGCAGCTCTGGTTCATCTGTTCGGCCAACGGGCGGGTGGCCAGGTTCCAGACGAACTCGCCGGTCTGCTCGATGTTGTTAAGGCTGTCTTTGCGCCCGACGCTGCAGAAACCGATGATCGGCGGGATGTAGTTGAAGGCGTTGAAGAAGCTGTAGGGCGCCAGGTTCAGGCGGCCTTCGCGGTCCTGTGAGGAAATCCAGCCGATAGGGCGGGGGCCGACGATGGCATTGAAGGGGTCGTGGGGCAGGCCGTGGCCTTTGGCGGTTTCGTAGTAATACATCTGTGCTGGGCTTGCTGGCCCTACCTCCTGGTGGACAAGGTGCCTAGTGTGCCAAGCCTGTGCCTGTCTGCAAATGATCAAGCCCGGCCGAAGCCGGGCTGGGTGCTCGCATCAGGGATCAGCTGATGCGGTGCGCGTTGGTGCGGTCGAAGCCATCTTCAGCGAAGCGCTGGCCGCCAGTGCGGTCGAAGCCGTCTTCGGCAAAGCGCTGGCCACCGGTGCGGTCGAAGCCATCTTCGGCAAAGCGCTGGCCACCGGTGCGGTCGAAGCCGTCTTCGGCAAAGCGCTGGCCCCCGGTGCGGTCGAAGCCGTCTTCAGCGAAGCGCTGGCCGCCAGTGCGATCGAAACCATCTTCAGCGTAGGCAGCGGATTGGCTCTGGGTCGCTGCGAAGGTGTGGGCGTTGGTGCGGTTGAAGCCATCTTCGGCGAAGGCGCCAGCAGCGAAAACCGAGAGGGCCAGGGTAAGGATCAATTTGTTTTTCATGGTCGTTGCTCCAGTGGGTTCTTGAGGTTGTTTGTTTCTATGGGTTTAATCCTACGCCGATTTATTTGATTAAAAATCGCAAATACTAGCGCTTAAAAATCTAATAATTCGATATATATTGGCGCGCATCTTGTCGCTCAGGCAGCTGTTCTGGCTCAGGATGTGTCCGTCAATGCGCCAACGTTCTGCCAGCCATTGCAGCTTGAGGGAGTGGAATTAATGGGGTGTTAAGGATGAAATATTTGTCATCGAAGGCTGCTCAACGCATTTTTCATCCATCACCAACCGATTTTTCAAATGCTGCTCAGCACCATCGCCGCACCTCAAACCGGAGCGGCACAACAATGAACAAACTTCCGCAAATCACCTTGGCCTTCTGGGTCATGAAGATCTGCGCTACCACCCTTGGCGAAACGGCGGGTGATTTGCTGTCGATGACCCTGAACATCGGCTATGCCCTCAGTTCGCTGCTGCTGATCAGCGTGTTCCTGCTGACCTTGCTCGGCCAGCTGTACTCGCGCCGCTACCACCCGATGCTGTACTGGCTGGTAATCCTCTCCACCAGCACCGCCGGCACCACCATGTCCGACTTCATGGACCGCACCCTGGGCCTGGGCTACGCCGCGGGTTCGGCCCTCCTTATCGGCATCCTGCTGCTGACCTTCCTGGCATGGCGCTTGAGCGGCAACCCACTGGATGTCACCCGCATCAAGAACCGCACGGGTGAATTGTTCTACTGGGTGGCGATCCTGTTTTCCAACACCCTCGGCACCGCGCTGGGCGATTACCTGGCCGATGACTCTGGGCTCGGTTTTGCCGGTGGTGCGTTGTTGATCGGCAGTGCCATCGCCTTGGTAGTGGTAGCCCGCTATTGGACACGCATCCCTGGCGTGGTGTTGTTCTGGGTTGCGTTCGTGCTCACCCGCCCGTTCGGCGCCACGTTGGGCGACTTCCTCACCAAACCCCACGAGAAGGGCGGCCTGGACTTCGGCACGGTCGGGTCTTCGGCGGTGCTGGGCGGGGTGTTGCTGGTACTGGTGCTGATGGCCACTTGGTACCAGCGCCGTGAACCGCGTCAGGCGTTGGAGATGTCCTGAGTGTTGATGCGGTAGCGGGTACTGCGGCCCCCACCAGGCAGGCGAACCAGGCAGGCCTTGTCGAGCAGATCGGCCAGGTGGCGGGTCGCAGTGGCCTTTGATACCTTCGCCACCGCCTGGTATTGCGCTGCGTTGATGCCTTCCTCGAATCCTCGGGGGCCGCCATCGAGCAATCTGTTGAGCACCTTTACCTGTTCGGGCAGCAAGCCATCTGAGCGATGTGCTTGCCAGAACCTGGCCTTGGCCAGTATCCGGTCGATATTGACCAGGGCCTGTTCCAGGCTGCGTAGCAGGGTAGCAAGAAACCAGGATAGCCAGCGGGTGATATCCAGGTCGCCTTTCTGGCTGTTCTCCAGCACTTGGTAATAGCCGGCCCTGTCCTCGAGGATGCTGGCAGACATGGCATAGAAACGAATGGCCTGTCGCTCACCTTGCGCAAGCGCCAGGTCGGTGATTGCCCGAGTCAGACGGCCATTGCCATCGTCGAACGGATGCAGGGTGACGAACCAGAAGTGGGCGATGCCGGCTCGTAGCAGTGGGTCCAGGCTGGCGGAATCGCGACTGTTGGCAAACCATTCGAGAAACTCGTTGAGTTGGGCTTCCAGGTCATCGCGCGGCGGTGCTTCGAAATGCACGGTAGGCTTGTCGAGCCGGCCGGAGATCACCTGCATGGGCATTTCATCACGCAACTGGCCGACCAGTATCGCTTTGCTCAAGGTGCCTTGTGCCAGCGGGAACAGCCACTGGTGCCAGGTGTACAAGCGTTGCAGAGTCAGCGGTCTGTCATAGCCTTGCGTTGCATCCAGCATCAGCTCCGCCAGCCCTTCACTGCGGGCATTGGTAGGCCCTGGCTCCTCGATACCCAGCCGGCGAGCGAGGGACGAGCGAACAGAACCCACGTTCAGCTGCTCACCTTCAATTGCCGAAGAGGTGACGATGTTCTGCAGCAGTGTATCGAGCATGTTCTGGCATTCACTTAGCGCATCGACGCTGCCGATCTTGCCCAGCAAGCGTCCTTGCATGTCGATGCAATTGCGTAGCAGTGCGGCGATAGCTTCGTTTTGCCAGGTGAAGCGTGGCCATGCAGATTGTTGCCAGATCCAGAAGGGGCTACTCATGATCCATCCCGTGAGCCGAATAAGCCGGCTATTCGGCTCATCTTGTGAGCCGAATAATAGCGCTATTCGGCTCATCTCGTGAGCCGAATAAGGCGGTCAATCGGCTCACAGGCTACCGCGTATCACAAAAAAGGGTCGCTCCATGCACTGGAGCGACCCTTTTCAGTATTGCCAGGCCAGCATCACTCAGTGGTAATCCGCGAGTGCTGCTTGGTGTCTTTCATGGTCGCGTAAACCAGCAGCGAGCAGGCGATGCAGGCGGTGACGTACCAGTAGAAGCCACTCTCCATGCCCGCGCTCTTGAACCACAGGGCCACGTACTCGGCAGTGCCGCCGAAGATCGACACGGTCAGGGCATACGGCAGGCCAACGCCCAGGGCGCGGATTTCGGTAGGGAACAGCTCGGCTTTGACCACGGCGTTGATCGAGGTGTAGCCACTGACGATGATCAGCGCCGCCATGATCAGGAAGAACGCGCCCCACCAGGTCTGGATGGTATGCAGGGTGCTGAGGATCGGTACGGTGAACAAGGTGCCGAGTACACCGAAGGCGATCAGGATCGGGCGTCGACCGATCTTGTCGGACAGGCCACCGATCACTGGCTGCAGGCACATGAACAGGAACAGCGTGGCGGCCGAGATGGTGGTCGAGTCGCTGATGCTCATGCCCACGGTGTTGACCAGGTACTTCTGCATGTATGTGGTGTAGGTGTAGAAGGCCAGGGTGCCGCCCATGGTCAGGCCGACTACGGTCATGAGCTCCTTGGGGTGGCGCAGCAGGGTGCGCATCAGGCTTTCCTTGGCCTTTTCCTTCTTGGTGAAGGAGGCGGTTTCTTCCATGCCGCGACG
Source organism: Pseudomonas inefficax (assembly GCF_900277125.1). GTDB lineage: Bacteria > Pseudomonadota > Gammaproteobacteria > Pseudomonadales > Pseudomonadaceae > Aquipseudomonas > Aquipseudomonas inefficax. The sequence goes on along the minus strand of NZ_OPYN01000207.1, from coordinate 182,964 downwards.
CAGGTACAGGGCCACCACGGCGCACAGCGCACCGATCACGAACGGTACGCGCCAGCCCCAGGCATACAGCTGCTCGGTGGTCAGGGTCTGTTGCAGGACGATCAGTACCGCCAGGGCAATGAGCTGGCCGGAGATCAGGGTCACGTACTGGAAGCTGGAGAAGAAGCCACGGCGGTCCTTGCTGGCCATTTCGCTGAGGTAGGTGGCCGAGGTGCCGTACTCACCACCCACCGACAGGCCCTGCAGCAGGCGTGCGATGACCAGCAGGATTGGCGCGGCGACGCCGATGGTTTCGTAGCCCGGGGTCAGGGCGATGACCAGCGAGCCGGCGCACATCAGCAGCACCGACGCCATCAATGCGGCCTTGCGGCCTTTGCGGTCGGCGTACAGGCCCATCAGCCAGCCACCGATCGGGCGCATGAGGAAGCCCACGGCGAAGATCGCGGCGGTATTGAGCAATTGTGCGGTGGAGTCGCCAGCCGGGAAGAAGGCCTTGGCGAAGTACAGCGAGAATGCGGCGTAGACGTACCAGTCGTACCATTCGACCATGTTGCCGATGGACCCGCTGAAGATCGACTTCAGGCGGCTGGCGGTGGTTTTTTCTGTGGCAGGCGCGGTGGCCGCCCCGGCTGGCAGGGAGGTGGCATTATCCATCAGGGATACCTTCTCGTTGTTTTTGTGGAGCGCGCCGTAGCGCAGCTTGCCAAGGCAAGTGCAGAAGGTGTGCCAAATGGGTGCGGCGTGACCCAGATGGGGGCGCCTTGCGCCCTTCGCGGGCGCGCCCGCTCCCACAGGGACCGCGTGACGTCTGACTCTTCGCGTTTCCCTGTGGGAGCGGGCGTGCCCGCGAAGGGCTGCAAGGCAGCCCCGAAAAATCGTGTTGATGAGCGGCTTTTTGCTTACTGGCTGAGCGCTATAAGCGGATTTCCGCTCATTCGCGCCCAGTAAAATCCTCGCGCACCAACCCATGCCGCTGCATCTTCTCGTTCAGCGTGCGCCGCGGCAGCTGCAACGCTTCCATCACTGCATTGATAGCGCCCCCATGCTGGCGCAGCGCCGCGCGCAGGCATTGCGCCTCGAACGCTTCCATCTGCTCGCTCAGCGACTGTCCGGCAGGCGCCACCTCGATGTTCGGCGAGCCCAGCCCCAACGCATGCCGTTCCGCCGCGTTGGCCAGCTCGCGCACGTTGCCCGGCCAGTCGTGCGACAGCAACTGCGCCAGTTGCGCACCCGACAGCGGCGGGGCTGCGCGGCCCAGCTTTTCGCCAGCGGCACGGGCAAAGTGCTCGAACAGCAGGGGAATGTCCTCACGCCGTTCACGCAATGGCGCCAGGCGCAGCTCGGCCACGTTCAGGCGATAGGCAAGGTCTTCGCGGAAGCGCCCGGCGCGGGCTTCTTCGAGCAGGTCAGGCTTGGTCGCGGCAATGATGCGCAGGTCGACGCTGATGCTCTGGTTGGCCCCCAGGCGCTCCAGCTTCTGTTCCTGGATCACCCGCAGCAGCTTGGCCTGTTGGGCCAGGGGCATGCTTTCGATTTCGTCGAGGAACACTGTGCCACCGTTGGCGTACTCCAGCTTGCCGATGCGCTTGCCCTGGGCACCGGTAAAGGCGCCGCTTTCATGGCCGAACAGCTCCGCCTCGAACAGCGACTCGGGGATGGCAGCACAGTTGAGGGCGACGAACGGCTTGCCAGCGCGCGGGCCAAAATCGTGCAGGCAGCGGGCCACGCGCTCCTTGCCACTGCCGGTTTCGCCGCGGATCAGCACATTGACCGGAAGGCCGGCAAGGTCCAGCACTTGCCGACGCAGCTGCTGCAGGCCCTGGGACATGCCCAGCAGCGTGCCTTCAAGGCGTGACTTGAGGTCGGCCTGCTCGTGCAGCCGGCGGTTTTCCAGGACCAGCTGGCGCTTTTCCAGGGCCCGGCGCAGGCTGCCCAGCAGGTGCTGAGGGGTGAAGGGTTTTTCAAGGAAGTCGTAGGCCCCGCTGCGCATGGCTTCCACTGCCATGGGCACATCACCGTGGCCGGTCAGCAGGATTACCGGCAAGTCGGGGTCGTCGGCCTGCAAGCGTTCGAGCAATTGCAGGCCATCCATGCCCGGCATGCGTACATCGCTGATGATCACCCCGGGAAAGTGCCGCGGCAGGTGTGCCAGGCATTCTTCGGCGCGGGCGAACAGTTGCACGCTGAAGCCGGACAGGCTCAGCCATTGCTCGACCGCGGTGCGGATACTGGCTTCATCATCGACGACGATCACTGAATTCAACATACAGGCTCCAGGTCACGGGGCAGGGTAAGGCTCAGGCGCGCGCCGCCAGGCAGATTTTCAGCTTGCAGCTGGCCACCGGCCTCGTGGACGATACCGTAGGAAATGGCCAGCCCCAGCCCCAGGCCTTCGCCCACCGGCTTGGTGGTGAAGAACGGGTCGAAAACCTTGGCCAGATCGGCTTCGGCAATGCCGCCACCCGAATCCAGCACGCTCAGGCGCCACAGCTCGCCCTCGGGCTCGATGCGGATCTCCAGGCGTTTGTAGCGCTTGTCGGCCATGGCGTCGAGGGCATTGCGCAGCAGGTTGATCAGCACCTGCTCCAGGCGAATGGCATCGCCGCGCACCCAGGCCGGGCGCGCCAGGTACAGTGCCACCTCAACTTCTTCGCTGCGAATGCGCGCTTCCAGCAGGTGCAGGGCCTGGTCGACCACGGTGGCCAGGTCGAGGCGCTCGCGCAGGCCGACCGGGCTGTTACGGGCGAAGGTTTTCAGGTGGCTGGTGAGCGCGGCCATACGTGTGAGCATCTGCTCCAGCGGCTCCAGTGCCTGGCGCGCTTCGTCATATCGGCCATGGTCGAGCAGCAGGCGCAGGGTTTCCAGCTGCATGCGCTGGGTGGTCAGCGGCTGGTTTATTTCATGGGCCATGGCTGCCGACATCTGCCCCAGTGCGGCCAGCTTCGCCGATTGCACCAGCCCCTCCTGGGCGGTGCGCAGTTCACGGGTGCGCTCCTCGACCTGACGCTTGAGCTCCTCCCGGCTGCGCTGGCGCAGGCGGGCCAGGCGCAGGCGCTGGCTGACGAACAGCGCAGCGAACACCAGGCTCAGCCACACGGCGGCGGCGCCGAGGGCGGCATTGCGACCGTCGGCGGCCACCTGCGGCTTGCGCAGCAGATGCAAAGTCCAGTTTTCACCTTCCAGCGGCAGGCTTTCCCACAGGTACTCGGCGCTGCCTTCCGGGCCTTGCACGCGGCTGAGGGTGCTGTTGGCGGCAAAACGGGTCAGCACCTGGTGCTGCAGCGGCACCAGCGGTTGCTTGTCGTACTGACGGGTTTCGGCCAGCTCGGCACGGTCGGCCCCCGTGAGTGGCTGCAGCTCGCGGTAGCGCCAGCCATCCTGATTGGCGATGAAGGTGATGCCACGGGCATCGCTGACCAGCAGGATGTCGCTACCCTGGCGCCATTCGCGCTCCAGTTCGGGGAACTCCAGCTTCACCACCATGGCACCGAGGAAGCGGCCGTGCTCGTCGTCTACCGCGCTGGCGAGGAAGTAGCCCGGCACGCCACTGGTCACACCTACTGCGTAGAAGCGGCCGCTGCCCTGGCTGCGGGTTTGCTTGAAATAGGGGCGAAAACCGTAGTTGGAGCCCACGTAACTGCTGGGCAGCCGCCAGTTGCTGGCTGCTATGGCCAGGCCGGTGCGGTCGAGCAGTTCGAGGGTGGAGGAGTTGGCGGCACCGTTGATGCGTTCGAGCTTGCGATTCAGGGCGTCCTGCACCGGTTCGCTGACCGGGCCACGCAGGGCGGCGATCAGTTCCGGGTCCAGCGCCAGCACGGCGGGCAGGGCGCGGTAGCGATCGATCAGCGTGTGCAGGGCATTGGCATACAGGCCCAACTGCTGGCTGGCACGCTGGGCGTCGGCTTCCATGGCCTGGCGCTTGGCCTGGTGCATGGCCCAACCGGCGCTGAGGGCCGTACCAAGCACAATCAGCAGGGTGATCAGCCCCAGACGCAGGGCGCGAACGGAAAAGGGCATGGGGGCGGATCCGGATGATTGGATATCGGGGCCGGCCTCTTCGCGGGTGAACCCGCTCCCACAGGTATCGCGCAGGTCATCTTCTTGCGGAGTACCTGTGGGAGCGGGTTTACCCGCGAAAGGGCTGGTACAGGCAAACCTGTCAGTTACAGCAATTCAAAGCTCTGCTGCTGCACCGCCTGGGAATCCAGCCCGACCTGGACATTGAACTCCCCTGGCTCGGCAACCCGCTGCAGTTGGCCATTGTAGAACTTCAGGTCTTCTTCACTGATGCGGAAGCTCAACGTGCGCGACTCGCCAGGCTTGAGCATCAGTTTCTGGAAGTTCTTCAGTTCTTTCACCGGGCGGCTCATCGATGCCGATACATCCTGCAGGTACAACTGCACCACGGTCTCGCCTGCTACCTTGCCGGTGTTCTTCACCGTCACCTTGGCTTCCAGCGTGTCGCCACGCTTGAGGTCCTTGTTCGACAGCTTCAGCCCCGACAGCTCGAAGCTGCTGTAGCTCAGGCCATAGCCGAACGGGTACAGCGGGCCATTGGGCTCTTCGAAGTACTGCGAGGTGTAGTTGCCTGGCTTGCCCGGCGTGAAGGGCCGGCCAATACGGGTGTGGTTGTAGTACATCGGGATCTGCCCGACCGAGCGCGGGAAGGTGATGGCCAGCTTGCCGGACGGGTTGTAATCGCCGAACAGCACATCGGCGATCGCGTTGCCGCCTTCGGTACCGGCGAACCAGGTTTCGAGGATGGCGTCGGCCTGCTCGCGCTCCCAGGCAATCGACAGTGGACGGCCGTTCATCAGCACCAGCACCAGCGGCTTGCCGGTGGCCTCCAGGGCCTTGATCAGCTCCCGCTGGCTGGCCGGGATTTCCAGGGTGGTACGGCTCGACGACTCATGGGACATGCCGCGGGATTCGCCGACCACTGCAACCACCACATCGGACTGCTTCGCCGCCTTCACCGCCTCGTCGATCAGCACCGCAGGCGGGCGCGGATCGTCGACGATTTCCGGGGCATCGAAGTTGAGGAAGTTCAGGTAATCGAACATCGCCTTGTCGCCGGTGACGTTGGAACCTTTGGCGTAGACCAGCTTGGCCTTGCCCTCCACGGCGCGGCGCAGGCCTTCGCGCACGGTCACCGAGTGCGCTGGTTTGCCGTCGGCAGCCCAGCTGCCCATCATGTCGATCGGGGCATCGGCCAGCGGGCCGACCAGGGCGATGGTGCCGGCCTTTTTCAGCGGCAGGGTCTGGTTGCGGTTTTCCAGCAGCACCAGGCTGCGGCGCGCCACGTCACGCGCGGCGTCGCGGTGCAGGCGGTCGTTGCCGTAGTAGTCCTTCAGGTCGGTTTCGGCCTTGCCGATGCGCACGTACGGGTCCTTGAACAGGCCCATGTCGTACTTGGCACCCAGCACTTCGCGTACCGCCTGGTCCAGCTCGCCCTGGGTCACTTCGCCGGACTTCAGCAGGCCTGGCAGCTCTTCGCCATACAGGGTGTCGTTCATGCTCATGTCGATGCCGGCCTTGATCGCCAACTTGGCGGCTTCGCGGCCATCGCGGGCGACGCCATGGCGGATCAGCTCCTGAATGGCACCGTGGTCGCTGATGGTCACGCCCTTGAAGCCCCACTCCTTGCGCAGCAGGTCGTTCATCAGCCAGGTGTTGGAAGTGGCCGGCACGCCGTTGATCGAGTTCAATGCAACCATCACCCCGCCGGCACCGGCGTCGAGCGCGGCGCGGTAGGGCGGCAGGTAGTCGTTGTACATTTTTGGCAGGCTCATATCGACCGTGTTGTAGTCGCGCCCGCCTTCCACCGCGCCATACAGGGCGAAGTGCTTGACGATGGCCATGATGCTGTCAGGGTTGGCCGGGCTGCTGCCCTGGAACGAGCGGACCATCACCTGACCGATCTTCGAGGTCAGGTAGGTGTCTTCGCCGAAGCCTTCACTGGTGCGGCCCCAGCGCGGGTCGCGGGCGATGTCGACCATCGGTGCGAAGGTCATGTCCAGGGCGTCGGCCGCGGCTTCGATGGCGGCGGTGCGGCCGACCTTGGCGACGGCGTCCATGTCCCAGGTCGCGGCCATGCCCAGGCCGATCGGGAAAATGGTGCGTTCGCCGTGGACGGTATCGTAGGCGAAGAACATCGGGATCTTCAGGCGGCTGCGCATGGCCGCGTCCTGCATCGGCCGGTTCTCGGGCGCGGTACGCGAGTTGAAGGTGCCACCGATGCGGCCGGCGGCAATTTCCTCGCGAATCTTGTCGCGGGGCATTTCCGGGCCGATGCTGATCAGGCGCAGCTGGCCGATTTTCTCGGCTTCGGTCATCTGGCTGATCAGATGTTCGATGAACGCCTGCTTGTCCTGCAGGGGCGGGGCGGAGGGGGCGGCGAGGGCCGCCTGACTGGCAAGGCCCATGGCCAGGCCCAGCAAAGACAGTTTCATCATCAATTCCGTTGTGGGGCCTCTGCCGTATCCACGGAGATACGCGCGCGGCCGGAGTTTTCAGGCGGCTATTGTTGTACGATTTGCAGGCATTTCTTCCAGCGGCGGATTATGCCTGAATATGTCGCTTGCGGACGAAGCCCCGAATGCCGGGACAACAACTATAAGAACGCTCAAGAGACCGACGGCATGACACCCCTCGACGAATACCATCAGCGCCAGATCGCCGAAGCCATTGCCCGTGCCGAACGGCGCACCGATGCCGAACTGGTGACGGTGCTGGCCCGCCGGGCCGACGACTATGCCTACTGGCCCTTGTTCTGGGCCGCCGTGCTGGCGCTGGCCGTGCCGGGCCTGTTGCACTGGCTGCTGGGTTGGCCCAGCGTGCGTGGCTTGCTGGTAGCCAATGTGCTGCTGTTCGTCGGCTTGTGCCTGCTGCTGCGCAGCCCGCGCCTGGCCGGCTGGCTGATCCCCCGGGCCCTGCGCCGCTGGCGCGCCTCGCGCCTGGCCCGCCAGCAGTTTCGCGAACAGAACCTGCAGCGCACTGCTGGTGCCACGGGCGTACTGATCTTCGTCAGCGAGGCGGAGCGGCATGTGGAGATCCTGGTCGACCGTGGTATCGAGCACCATCTGGATGCCACCGCCCGCGCAGCCATCGTCGCCCGCCTTGCCGAACAGGTACGCCAGGGCCGCACCTTGCAGGGGTTTGTCGAGTGCATCGAGGCGTGCGGCGAACTGCTCAGCGAGCATGTGCCGCCTACCCATGCGCGTAACGAGTTGCCCAACCGGTTGGTGATTATCGATTGAGCCGAAGCCCGATGGCTTGACACGCCCGCTCCCATGGAACTGCACATAACTCATTGAATCAGCAGGGACTCTGTGGGAGCGGCTTTAGCCGCGAACACCGGCGCAGCCGGTGCCATGCACTGCGTTGGATTCTTCGCGGCTAAAGCCGCTCCCACAGGGTACGCGTACCGCTTGCGAATTCAGTTCTCTACGCGACAGCGCAGCCCAAAGGACTGGGCGATCTCCCACAGGAAGTTAGCCACCCTGTAGAATGTGTGCATTGCGCCATGCGCTCCCCGCTATCCGAGGCACCGTTTCTCCATGTCCGCCAGTTCTTCCGCCCCCTCCGCGCCGGATGCGCGCACCCAGTTTCTCGACCTGCTGAACGCCGCCCTGCATGGCAATACCCTGGTCAAACTGGTTTTGGCGCGCCATGTGGGTGCCGACCAGACCTTGCAACGGATCATCGCCAAGCCGCTGCAGGTCAAGGGCCAGCCGTGCCTGTCGCTGGTCTACCGCCACCAGACCCGCGACATCACCCGCAACCTGGCGCTGGACCAGGCTCAGGCGCTGGTCGGCGAGCTGCTGCCGGACAGCTTCCGCAACGCCCACCTGTTCGACGCCGACGGTGAAGTGCAGTTGACTTTCAGCAAGAAAGGCAAGCCAATGCTCCAGCGCCACGGCGCACAGGCACCACGCGAAGCTGCCAGCAGCAGTGGCCATGACCGCGAGAAAAAGCGTTATCTGGAGCTGTCGCGGCCGTTCCTGCGTGACCTGGGCGTGACTGACGCACAAGGTGCGCTGATTCCGTCCATGTCGCGCAAATGGAAGCAGATCAACAAGTTCATCGAAGTCTTCGACCATGCCCTGGCCAGTGCCCCGGTGCCGGCGGAGCAGGCGCTGCGGGTGGCCGACTTCGGCTCTGGCAAGGGCTACCTGACCTTTGCCATGCACGACTACCTGCGCAACAGCCTGGGCCGCGACGCACAGGTAACCGGCGTCGAGCTGCGCCAGGACATGGTCGACCTGTGCAACGCCGCCGCCTTGCGCCTGGAGCACCCAGGCCTGGAATTCCAGTGTGGCGATGTGCGCAGCGTGGTGCCCGAAGCCATCGAAGTGATGATCGCCCTGCATGCCTGCGACATCGCCACCGACTACGCCATCCATACCGGCATCCGCTGCAACGCCGCGATCATCATGTGTTCGCCGTGCTGCCACAAGCAGATCCGCCCGCAACTGCACAGCCCCGGGTTGTTGCAACCGATGCTGCAGTACGGCCTGCACCTGGGCCAGCAGGCCGAGATGCTGACCGACAGCCTGCGCGCGCTTTACCTGGAAGCCTGCGGGTACGAGACCAAGGTGTTCGAATTCATCTCGCTGGAGCACACCAACAAGAACAAGATGATTCTTGCGGTGAAGCGGCGGCAGGTGGGGGACAACGGGGCGTTGCTGGAAAAGATCGGGCAGCTCAAGGCTTTCTATGGGGTGCAGGAGCATTGCCTGGAGACCTTGTTGCGGGCGGATGGGTTGCTGCCTGCCGTGTGATTCTTCAGCGGCTCTTGTGAAGCGCCGCACTCGGTAACGCGTTATCCAGCAGTGGCGCATTTGAACCTTTCAGGGGCTCGGTTTCGCTGGTCGACGCTCCGAGCTGGCGGGCCTGGCGGTATTCGCTGGGCGTGCAGTTGCTGACCTGCTTGAAGGTGCGGGCGAAGTAGGACGGGTCCTTGAAGCCGGCCTCGTAACCGATGCTGGTAATCGGCATCTGGCTGTTGACGAGCAGGTCCATGGCCAGGTTCATGCGCTTGCTCAGGATGTAGTCCAGAAACCCGACGCCGTTGACCTCTTTGAACAGCCGGCTGAAACGGGCCGTGGTCATGCCGCAGCGCTGCGCGAGGTCCTTTTGATCGACGCATTCGCGAAAGTGCTGATCGATGTACGGCATCACCTTGCTGAGCGCCTGGTGCTTGTGGTGTTCGCCGGTCAGGCGAATGCTGTCCGGCAAGGAGGGAAGGTGATCGATGCGCTGCGCATTGCCTGAACTCTTACTGGCGCGGCGGATGTCGCAAAGCTGCTTGAGTACATCGATGTAGCGGCTTTTCTCACCGCTTGTCAGCGGCAATACCAAATATTCCCAGACCCGCGAACGCATGGCCCAGACAGCCAACTCTTCGGAGTGCTGCACGGTGAACATGGTGACCGGGATGGACGGTGAGTTGCGCTTCACTTCCAGCAGCAGGTTGAGGTTGAGGGTGTCGGGGCGATCGAAATGCATGCAGATCATGTCTGCCTGCTGGCGTTCGGATTGCGCGACGGCTTTCGCCAGTTTGCAATCGCAGACATGGCTGAACTGCGCCATCAGCGCTTCGGTGGAATGATCGCGTGTCAGATCGAACCACAACAACAGCGGCTTTATGCCCGGGTCAGACATCGTGACTTAACCTTGTGCTGGGGAGTTTCCCTACGAGCAGCAGTATTGTCAAAACACTATTAAGTCGCCGAGCAATTTGGTTATTGACGTAGATCGTTTTTGCTCAAGTGGTTCTATGCGTTTTGTAAAACCCTGATGTTAGACAGGTTCCGCAGTCCGGATGGTCTTTGATCATGGCGACCGCTTGTCGGCTTTGAACAAACGTGCCAGAAACTTTCCCTGAGCCAGCTGCAAATGCACACGGAAGTGCTTCTCATATTCGGGCTTTCCGGCCTGTTTTACTGGTGGCCTTGTCCACCTTTCGATACTGGCCAATGGCCGCAAAAAAGTCCTAGCGATTCGCAAAAATCTCCTAACCCCTACCGTCACCCCCTGACTAGGATTCCCATCAGGTAGTGCAAACACCACTGCCCGGGAATAAAAATAATGTCCTTAGCGAGGTGAGCGAAATGAATCTGCAAACAATCAAGACTTCGGTGATGAAGTTCGTCGAAGATGAAAATGGCTTGACCGTTGTGGAGTATGCGATAGCAGGTGGCTTGGTTGCCGCCACCCTGATTACTGCATTTACTAACTTGGGGGCCGCGGTGAAGGTAAAGATCAATGCGCTGATTACTGCGCTTGGCGGCACGACCGCTTGAACCAAATCCTTAACTAAGCCCCAAGGGGGATGCAGCAATGTCAACAGAGTCTCTGTTCGCCATTGTCGTGCTGCTAGGGCTACTGGGTATTGCGGTGGTCGGGGATCTTCGTAACCACCGCATCCCCAACATGTTGATCTTGCTGGGGTTGGGTTTGGGGCTGGCGGGCCAGGTTTATTCCGCAGAACTTACCGGGCTGGGTTATGGCGTGGTGGGTATGTTTATCGGTTTTGCCGTGTTTGTTCCGATGTACGCGCTGGGGGGCATGGCAGCCGGAGACGTCAAGCTGATGGCCATGGTCGGTACTTTTCTTACTCCGCATGAAGCACTTTCGGCAGCACTTCTTAGCCTTGTTGCCGGTGGCGTGTGCGGGATGTTGATAGTGCTCGTGCGCGGGCAGTTGAAACAGACGTTACAACGCTACTGGTTGATCTTGACGGCGCAGGCTTATTTTGCGCCGGAGGCGGATGAGGTGGCAGGTAAGCCTTTCCCTTATTCAGTCGCGATCCTGTCCGGAACCCTTGTCAGCCTGTTTGGGCTGCCGCTAGGCCTATAGCCTGGGAGGCTAATAATGTATGCACTCAGAGACAGTGGTGCCTGCGCCTGTGACAAGGACGCAGTGCAGAGCCTGGCACCTCAGCCACGTACAGTCGGTGAGACTGGCCTGGCGGAAAGCTTTCTCGGTGATTTGCTGTGCAAGCACTTGCACGATGCCGGTACGCTGGACCTGTCACGTCTGGTCGAGCGCCTGGCGCTGACCGGTGCGGTAGTGGAAGAAGTGCTGGCCTTTCTGCGCAAGGATGGCCGGGTCGAAGTACTGGGCCAGGTCGGTGTACAAACGGGGGGGCAGGTGCTGCGCTACGGCCTGACCGAGCGCGGCCGTGCCACCGCCCGCGATGCACTGGCGCGCAGCGGCTATATCGGCGCGGCGCCCTTCCCGGTGAGTGCCTATCGTGACTTGCTCAAGCTGCAGACCATCCACCATGGCCGCATCAATATGCAGGACATGCACACGGCCTTCACTGGCGTCGTGCTCTCGGACAGCATGCTCGATCAGCTGGGCGTAGCGCTGAACTCCGGGCGCACCATCATGATTTATGGCCCTGCAGGTACCGGCAAGACATACGTCAGCAGCCGGTTGATTCGTCTGTTCGCCGAAGCCATCTGGGTACCGCATGCCATAGAGATCAATGAGTCGGTCATCGAAGTGTATGACCCTCAGGTGCATCAGCGCCTGGAGGAGGAGGGCCAAGCCACCAGCCTGTTGCTCAACGAAGGCATCGATCGCCGGCTGGTGCGCTGTAAGCGCCCGGTGGTGATCACGGGCGGCGAACTGGGCATGGAGCAACTGGATGTCCGCTTCGATCCGAATACCCGCCAGTACCAGGCCTCCTTGCAGCTCAAGGCCAGCAATGGCCTGTTCATCATCGACGATATGGGGCGCCAGCGCATGGCCCCGGCCGAATTGCTCAACCGCTGGATCGTGCCGATGGAAGAGAAGCGCGACTTCCTCAACCTGGGCGGCGGGCGCCATTGCGAGCTGCCGTTCGATCTGGTGTTGGTGTTCTCCACCAACCTCAACCCGCTGGAGCTGGCCGACGAAGCCTTCTTGCGACGTATCGGCTACAAGCTGCAGTTCAGCTATCTGAAAGTCGATGAGTACGAACGCATCTGGCGCCAGGAATGCGAACGCCTGGGCCTGGCTTACGACCCGCTGCTGTTGCGTTACGCGCTACAGGCGCTGTACGAGGCCGAAGGCGTGCCACTCGTGCCCTGCCACCCTCGTGACCTGCTGAACATGGCACTTGACCGCCAGCGTTACCTGGGCGGCGATGGGCCGTTGTCGGAGCAGGAACTGAAATGGGCCTGGCAAAGCTACTTCGTGCAGATCGACTTCCTTGGATAAGGAGATGCAGATATGAGCGCCCGTACGCTGATCCTGATTGCCGTATCCCTCACGTTGGGGCTCGGCGCCGCCTGGATGGCCAACAACTGGCTCGATGGTCGGCTCAACACCGTCCCGGACGACAACATGAAGAACGTGGTGGTCGCCACGGTGGAGATCCCGTTCGGGCAGATGATCGAGGCCCAGCAGGTCGCCATCGTGCGTATGCCCAAGGACGCGGTACCAGACGATGCCTTCGACAGTAACGAAAAGGTGCTGGGCAAGATCGCCACCTTCGCCCTGTTGCGCGGCGACGTGCTGCGCAGCGCCCGCCTGGCCGAGCACTTGGGTGGCAGCACCCTGGCTTCGTTGATCGCCCCCGACAAACGTGCCATTTCGGTGCGAGTGGACGACGTGGTCGGGGTGGGTGGGTTCCTCTTGCCGGGTAACCGGGTCGATGTACTGGCGACCAGGCAAAGTGACGGCAGCAGTAATGACGCAGAGTCCAGAACTATCCTCCAGGACCTGCGGGTATTGGCCGTGGATCAGACGGCAGGGACGGACAAGACCCAACCGGTGGTAGTGCGGGCGGTGACCCTGGAAATGTCGGCGAAAGAGGCAGAAATCCTGGTCAAGGCGCAATCGGAAGGGAAGTTGCAACTGGCCCTGCGTAATCCGCTGGATGCTCAGAAGCCGGCGCCAACCGTTGCTGCTGCCGAGCCGGTGAAGGCCGTATCGCCAGCAGTCAAACCCCAACCAAAACCGGTGGTAAATCGCAGTAACGACGGTGGCGCGGTCACCATCATCCGCGGGACCGAAATCGAGGTCGCAAAAGCCAGGTTCTAAGGCAGAAGACGTCCCGATAGCTAACTTTCGGCAGCAACAAGATCACCTTGCAGGGAGTAGTCAATGAATACTTTGCAGAGACTAGGGCTGTACCTGTTGTGTGGGCTGGGTACGCAGCTGTTGTTCGCTGGCGTGGCGCAGGCTGCAGAACCGGGGGCGGGCTACAGCGCCATGCCGGCGGCCAACACCAACATCGTCCAGGTACCCATCTACAAGTCGCGGACGATCAGCACTCGTACACCGGTCAGGAAAATCTCGGTAGGCAACCCGGATATCGCCGATATCCTGATCACCAGCCCGACCCAGCTCTACCTGCTTGGCCGTTCTCTGGGCGCTACCAACGTATTGCTGTGGGACAACAACAACCGCTTGATCGAGACCCTGGATGTGGAGGTCGTGCATGACCTCACCGGGCTCAAGACCAAACTGCATCAGTTGTTGCCCGAGGAAAACATCGAGGTGTTCAGTGCCCAGGGCGCGCTGGTGCTGCGTGGCCAGGTGCGCAGCGCCGGCGCCATGGACACGGCGATGAAAGTGGCCAAGACCTATGCCGCGCAGACCTCGAGTGTGGTGCAAGGCAAAGGTGAAGCTGCCGAGGCAGCCCCGGCCCAGTCGCTGGAGGTGATCAACCTGCTCAGTGTCGGTGGCAGTCAGCAGGTGATGCTGGAAGTGAAAGTGGCCGAGATGCAGCGAAGCCTGATCAAGAACCTCAACGTGCGCTTCAATGCCCTTGGCTCATCCGGCAACTGGAGCGGTGGCGGGTTCAACAATGGTCAAGGGCTGGGCCTGACTCCAGGCGGCGGCTCGATCCTTTCGCCAGGTTCGCTGATTGGTGGCGGCAAAGGCTTGTTCGCCCAGTTCCTGTCCGACGATTTCCTCTTCAACGTGGTGCTGGAGGCGTCCAAGGACAATGGTTCGGCCAAAGTCCTGGCGGAACCCACCCTCACCACCCTGACCGGGCAGCAGGCGGAATTCATTTCCGGTGGCGAGTTCCCGATCCCTATCACCGAGGATGATGGCATCACCATCGAGTACAAGGAATTCGGGGTCGGCGTGAAGTTCCTGCCGGTGGTGCTCGACTCCGGGCGCATCAACCTCAACCTGAATGTCTCGGTGAGCGAGCTTTCCAACGTCAACTCGCTGGTACTCGACACAGGCCTGAACAGCATTCTGGGCGACGGTGTTACCCAGGTCATTCCATCGCTGACCAAGCGCAGCGCCGAGTCCACGGTCGAACTTGGCAATGGCCAGACCATCGCCATCGCCGGCTTGATCAGTGAAAACACCCGCGATTTCGTCAGCCGTTTCCCGGGGTTGGGGGACCTGCCGATACTCGGGCACCTGTTCCGCAGCCAGTCGTTCATCAACGGTGAAACCGAACTGGTGATCCTGGTGACGCCGCACCTGGCCAAGCCTGTGGATGCCAAGGCGGTGCGCCTGCCCACCGAGAAGTTCGTCGAGCCCAGCGACCTGGACTTCTACCTGCTCGGCAAGACCAAGGGCAGCGAGCCGGGGCGCGCAGTGCCCGTCAGCCTCGGGGTCAGCGGTGGCAACTTTGGCCATGATCTGAATTGATCGGAGAGAACCAGCATGAGAAGCATGATCGTGTGTTGCGCGCTGCTGTCGGGGTTGTCCGGTTGCATGTCGTACGACGAAGGGCGCGTTGGCCCGCTGGGGTACAGCGTCTACCAGACCACCTACCAGCAGATTGCCGACAAGCAGGCAGCTGCCAACCCAGGTACTGAACTGCCTGCCGCTGGCGTCGATGGGCCGCTGCTGGAGAAGGTGATAAATGGTTATAGGGGGGTGACTGGCGATGCGCAGCAGGTCGGTCAGCCGATCCAGATCCAGGTCACTGATTCAACTCGCTGATTGAGGGCGTGATCATGACTCATCGAGCCCAACGGATGTTCACCGCGCCGCCAGGCCAACAGCGGGGCGCAGTAACTATCATCATCGTGATCGCCCTGTTGGCGATACTGATGATGGCCGCGTTGGTGCTCGATGGTGGTCACATGTTGTTGAACAAGACCCGACTGCAGAATGCCGTGGATGCCGCCGCCCTCAGTGGCGCCAAGACCCTGAGCCAGGTGATGGGCTCAGGCAATGCCGCCACTACCGCACGCAGTGCCGCGCTTTTTACCCTGAACGAAAATGCCAAGGCCGCGGGCAACAATGAGCTGGCGACGGCAATCGGCGGCAACCCTGGAGCATTCGCTGTGGTGGAGTTGGCAGACAGTGTCTATGGGCCTTTCTCCTTCCCCGGGCCGGCCAATGCCACCTATGTGCGGGTCTCGGTATCGAATTACTCGCTGGCGGGCTTTTTCTGGAGCTTCGCCCAGTCAATCGGTACGGGAACCGTGGGGACCAAGAGCGTGGCGGCGATTGCCACCGCCGGGCCGAGCCCGACCAGTCCATGTGATCTTGCACCGCTGCTGGTGTGTGGCGACTCGACCCAATACAACCCGGATACTGGCATGTTCTGGGGCTATCGCTTTGGTGACCTGGAGGTCTTGAAATCAGCCTCCAAGAACAGCGACCCGATCGGCCCGGGCAATTTTCAGCTGCTCGATTTTGGCTCGGGTGGCAAGGAGGTTGGCGAACTCATGGC
Organism: Pseudomonas inefficax; assembly: GCF_900277125.1. Taxonomy (GTDB): domain Bacteria; phylum Pseudomonadota; class Gammaproteobacteria; order Pseudomonadales; family Pseudomonadaceae; genus Aquipseudomonas; species Aquipseudomonas inefficax. The sequence continues at coordinate 167,315 of NZ_OPYN01000207.1, read as the reverse complement.
CGGCGGCGCCTCGGTTTGCCGCAATGTCGGTGAAAACGTCACCACCAAGCCTGGCAACACAGTTGGCCCTTCCGTCAAAGGCCTGAACACGCGCTTTGGCCAGTACACCGGGTCGCTCAATAATTCGGACTATCCGCCGGACCTGGTGACGAACTATAGCAACCCGGTGATGACATACAACGATGCGGCCACGCCTCCCCGTGTAGAGCAGCAGGGCCAGGTCGTCACTTCGAGCAATGGCAACCTGTCTGCTGGCGGCACGCCGCTGTTCGACTACAACGATTATTCCGCGCAGACAGCCGCATGTGTCGCAGGCGGCACCGGTTGCCAGTCGGGTGGGGTTTTCGAGCGGCGGATGCTGAAGATCGTGGTTGGCGACTGCTCTGGCAAGAATTCGGGTGCAACGTCGATTCCTGTCATCGGTTTCGGTTGCTTCTATGTAGTGCAGCCAGCTGACAACTCAGGTGGGGATTCGCAGATCTTCGGCCAGTTCGTCAAGCAATGCGAAGGTGACGGTGTGCCTGGGCCAACGCCGCAAGACGATTCCGGCCCACAGATCATCCAGCTGTACAAAACCTTTATCAGTGGCAGTGGCACACCGAGCACCGACTCCTAGGAGCGTGTCATGAAAATTCATCGGCTCAAGCGTGCGCAGCATCAGCAAGGGGTGGCAATCGTCGAGTTCACGATCACCCTGCCGCTGTTGCTCCTGACCTTGCTGGCTCTCGGCGAATTTGGCCGCATGCTTTACCAGTACAACAGCTTGCTGCAGGGCAGCCGGGATGCCGCGCGTTTCGTCGCCAGCCAGGCCTGGAACTCGACCCTTGGCAAGGTCGAGGTGGGTGCCGATCTCGAGTGCATGACCAAGTACGTGGCGGTGTACGGAGCACCGTCCACGCCGCCTTGCAGTCTGACCGGGATGCCGGCCAACACCACCGTGCAGGTGGCCAAGGTGGCGGGCACCAACGATCACGTGCAGGTGACCATCAGCTCGGTCTTTTCCCCGGTGGTAGCCAACGGCATTCCGGCCTTTATCGGAGGCAGCACGGCGCTGAACTTCCCGTTGGTCGCCACCACTGTGATGAGGGCACTGTGATGAAGCGCAGAGGCATGCAAGGCGTCTACGTGGTGGAGTTCGCCATCGTCAGTGCGTTGATGTTCACGTTGCTGTTCGGAGTGCTGGAAATTGGCCGGTTGTACTACACCGCGAACGTGCTGAACGAGTCCGTTCGGCGTGGTGCACGGCTGGCAGCGGTATGCAATATCAGCGACCCGGTGGTGCTGCGCCGGGCGATATTCAACAGCGCGGGTGATAGCGGTGCCAGCAGCCTGCTGGCCGACCTGGACACTTCGGACTTGACCCTGCGTTACCTGGACAAGAACGGTGCACAGGTCGCCAATCCCGGTGACCTGGTGAGTGCCACCGGGTTTGCCGCTGTCCGCTATGTGCAACTGACACTGCAGAACTTCCAGTTCAGCCTGTTTATTCCAGGTTTTGGCGTTTCCATTACCTTGCCAGTATTCAAGGCGACCTTACCTCGCGAGAGCCTCGGGCGTCATACCGAGGCGGATGTCGTACCGGAGATCACGCCATGCTGAATCTTAGGGAATCTTCCGTATCCGCTACCTCCATCAAGCCCGGGATGCGTCTGTTGATCAGCAGTTCGGACGCCTTGGCCTTGCGTCAGCTGCAAGAAATCTGTCAGCGCATCTCAGGCCTTGAGGTGAATGTTCGCCAGGTGAGCAATGGGCATTGCGACCCTCTGTACGGTTTGGACCGGATGCCCGATTTCTTGCTGCTGCGCGTTGGCCAGCTGTGGCGTGAGGAACTGGCAGCGCTGATGCAACGCCCGGCCCATGAGCGCCCGCCGCTGTTGGTGTGTGGCCTGCTGGACGATCGGGAAGGCATGCGCCTGGCGATGCAGGCCGGTGCGCGCGATTTTCTGCCAGAGCCTATCGTTGCCACGGAGCTTATTGCAGCCTTGAACCGTATGGTCGTGGAAACCCAGACCAACAGCACGGCAACAGGCAAGCTGATCGCGGTGATGAATGCCAAGGGAGGCTCCGGCGGCACGGTACTGGCCTGCAACCTGGCTCATCAACTCAGCCTCAAAGGCAACGCCCTGTTGCTGGACCTGGACCTGCAGTTTGGCAGCGTGTCGCATCATCTGGATGTGGCGCAGTCGCACAGCCAGCTGGACGTGTTGCAGCAGGTAAAAGAAATGGATGGTGTCGCACTGCGCGGCTTCTGCAGCCATTTCAGCCCGTCCTTGCATGTGCTTGGCAGCCGCGCCAATGAGCTGTGCCTGCCGCAGGATGTCCAGGCCGAACAGCTCGATGCGCTGCTGCAGCTTGCGCGGGCCAACTATGACTGGGTGGTGGCGGACTTGCCGCGGCAGATCGATCACATCACCGCTTCGGTACTGGAGCAGGCCGACCGGGTGTACGTCGTGGTGCAGCAGAGCGTCAACCACCTGCGCGACGCCAGTTCCCTGGCGCGCATCCTGCGCGATGACCTGGGCGTGCGTGGCAATCAGCTGGAGGTGGTGGTCAACCGCTACGACAAGGCGGCACCGGTCAGCCTCAAGGACATTGGCGAGGCATTGCGCTGCACCAACATCGTGAAGCTGCCCAATGACTTCAGCGTCATCAACCAGAGCCAGAACACGGGCGTGCCACTGGGCCTGCAAGCACCTCGCTCCGCGATCACCCAGGCGCTGCGTGGGCTGGCCGAGGAATTGGTTGGCAAGCAGGTGGACACTGACAGTGGACTGTTCAAACGCGCCTTCAAGCGTGTTTTTCGGGGGTGAACCATGCTTAGCGATTTTCGTAACCGTTTGCGCAAACAGGCAGTCACCGCCGAGGCATCGACACCGTCGAAGCAGGGTGCAGGCGCGAAGGACCCGGCAGAGGCGCTGATGGCGTGGGAGCATTCAGCGCCTGATATTCTGTTTGAAACGAAAAGCCAGGTCACCTCGGTGGAAGCCGAGTGGCGGGAAAAAACCTATCAGCAACTACTCAAGGTCATGGACCTCTCCCTGCTCGACTCGCTCGAGCAGGCCGAGGCCGTGCGGCAGATCCGCGATATCTGCCAGCGTCTGCTCGACGAGCATTCAGCTCCGGTGAGCTCTGCCAGCCGCCAGTTGATCATCAAGCAGATCACCGACGAAGTGCTTGGCCTTGGCCCGCTGGAGCCACTGCTGGCCGATCACACGGTGTCCGACATCCTGGTCAACGGGCATGACTCGGTGTACGTCGAGCGGTTCGGCAAGCTGCAGCGCACCGATGTGCGTTTTCGCGATGATCAGCACCTGCTGAACATCATCGACCGCATCGTCTCCAGCCTCGGTCGGCGTATCGACGAGTCTTCGCCGTTGGTTGATGCCCGGCTCAAGGATGGTTCGCGGGTCAATGCGATCATCCCGCCGCTGGCAATCGATGGGCCGAGTATTTCGATCCGCCGCTTTGCGGTGGACCTGCTCAACACTGACAGCCTGATCCAGGCGGGCGCCCTGACGCCGGCCATCGCGCTGCTGCTCAAGGCGATCGTGCGAGGCCGGCTGAACGTGCTGATCTCCGGCGGCACTGGCTGTGGCAAGACCACCATGCTCAATGTGCTGTCCAGTTTCATTCCGCATAACGAGCGCATCGTCACCATCGAGGACTCGGCCGAGCTGCAACTGCAGCAGCCACATGTGGTGCGCCTGGAAACACGGCCGGCGAACATCGAGGGGCGCGGTGAGGTGGGCCAGCGTGAGCTGGTGCGCAACAGCCTGCGGATGCGCCCGGACCGTATCGTGATCGGTGAGGTGCGTGGCGCCGAGGCGCTGGACATGCTGACGGCGATGAACACCGGCCACGATGGTTCACTGACTACCATCCACGCCAACACCGCGCGCGATGCGCTGGGCCGGGTCGAGAACATGGTGTTGATGTCTGGCGCCACGTTCCCGATCAAGGCCATGCGTCAGCAGATCGCCTCCGCCATCGATGTTGTGATCCAGCTGGAGCGGCAGGAAGACGGCAAGCGGCGGTTGGTAAGCGTGCAGGAGATCAACGGCATGGAGGGTGAAATCATCACCATGACCGAGATCTTCTCCTTTGTTCGCAATGGTGTGGGCGAGCAAGGCCAGGTGCTTGGAGACTTCCGGCCTAGTGGCATGGTCCCGGCCTTTCGCGATGCCTTGGCCAAGCGCGGGATCGAGTTGCCGCTGACGATGTTCAGGCCGGAATGGATGGAGGCTCGTCAACCATGAGCCAGATACCTGTTGAATTCATCCTGATTTTTCTTGGCATGGTGTTCGTTGCGGTGTTTCTCCTCAGCCAAGGGTTGGTGGTGCCAGTGTTCGGCGAAGCGGGCAAGGTACGCAAACGTATCCGCAGCCGGCTGGTTATTCTGGAGCGGGCAAGCCATCTGCCGAACATGCAGACCGTGCTGCGGCAGAAGTACCTGACCCGCTTGTCTCCGCTGGAGGCGCGGCTCGAGCAGTTACCCTTCATGGCGTCGCTGACGCAAATGATCGAGCAGGCCGGGCATGAGTACCGGGCCTATCGGGTGTTGCTGATGGGAGTCGTTCTGGCAGCGGCTGCCGGGATGCTGGCCTGGATGTTCTTTCCCTACTGGTGGTTGGCGCTGGCGGCAGCGTTCGTGGCGTTCTGGCTGCCGCTGCTGAAAATCTCCGCTGATCGTGGCAAGCGTTTTGCCAGGTTCGAGGAGGACTTGCCGGATGCGCTGGAATCCATGTGCCGGGCGTTGCGCGCGGGGCACCCCTTCAATGAAACCTTGCGCCTGGTGGCCGATGAACACAAGGGGCCGGTGGCGCACGAGTTTGGCCTGACGTTCGCCGATATCAACTACGGTAATGATGTGCGCAGGGCCATGCTTGGCTTGCTCGAACGGGTGCCGAGCATGACCGTGATGATGATGGTGACCTCGATCCTCATTCATCGCGAGACAGGCGGCAACCTGACCGAAGTGCTGGAGCGCCTGAGCCGCCTGATACGCGGGCGTTTTCGCTTTCAGCGCAAGGTCAAGACAATGTCGGCCGAAGGGCGAATGTCGGCCTGGATTCTGGTGGCCGTACCCTTCGTGTTGGCGGCGGCGATCATTGTCACGACCCCGGAGTATTTGACGTTGCTGATCAAGGATCCTACTGGGCACAAGTTGGTCATGGGGGCTTTTGGCTCCATGTTGATGGGGATTTTCTGGATTCGGAAAATCATCCGCATCCAGATTTAGGCAGTTCTCGCAGGGGGGCGTCGGTCATGGACTATTTGCTCGGTTTGTTGAATAGAGTGACGGACAGTGAGGCACTGGCACGCCTGCTGATCGTTGGTGCGATCGGGATGAGCACGGTCATTGCAGTGATCACCGTGACGTTACTGGTGCTGGGCCTGCAGAACCCTCTGCAACGCCGTCTTGCATTGATCAAGCGTGACCACTCCAGCGCTGCGGCCGGGCGCGAGGCGCCCGGCAACCTGCAGCTGTTACTGGAACGGGTCGGTCGGCGCGTTACTCCCTCTGCGGAGGAGCAGGTGTCGGCCACCCGAATCCTGTTGACCCACGCGGGTTACGGCTCGGCATCAGCGGTACAGGTGTACTGGGCTGTGCGTTTGCTGCTGCCGTTGATGCTGATGGGTATCTTGCTGTTGACACTGCCACTGGTTCCCAACCTTTCCCCGACCATGATCATTGGTATGGCGCTGATGGGGGCTGCCGTCGGCTGGCTACTGCCGGCAGTGTATGTCGACAAGCGCAAGAAGGCTCGGCAGAGGCGGTTGCGTGCGGCCTTTCCTGATGCCCTGGACCTGATGGTGGTTTGCGTGGAATCGGGCTTGGCGTTGCCCCAGGCTATCGAGCGGGTGGCCGAAGAGATGGCGGTCAGCCAGGCCGAGCTGGCCGAGGAACTGGCATTGGTCAATGCGCAGATCCGCGCCGGCATTTCCAGTACCGAAGCGCTCAGGCAACTGGCGGACCGCACCGGCCTGGAAGATATCCAGGGCTTGGTCAGCCTGCTGGCGCAGAGTATCCGCTTCGGCACCAGCGTAGGGGCTACCTTGCGTATCTATGCCGAAGAGTTTCGTGACCGGCGCATGCAGGCTGCCGAGGAAATGGGCGCGAAAATCGGAACCAAGCTGGTCTTTCCGCTAATTTTCTGTCTGTGGCCAAGCTTTTTTCTGGTAGCCATCGGCCCGGTGATCATCGGGATACTTAAAACGTTTGGGAGTCCGTGACATGAAAAGGATCAGCTTGCTGTTGTCCATGATGGCCGTGCTCTCGGGTTGCCAGAGCACGGGGCCAGACTTGAATGGGGTGCGTTCTGTCTACTCCGCTGGCAATTCGGTGCTCTACCAGGTGCAGTCGCAGAGCAGCTCGCCCGACCAGGCGATGCAGATGGCGGCGATGGCCTACCAGGCCGGTGACCTGGACCAGGCGCTGTACCAGTACTTGCGCGTCCTTGAACTGGCGCCCGAACGTTATGAGGCCCTGGTCTGGGTTGGCCGTATCCACCGCGAACGCGGCAACAACCAACTTGCCGAGATGGCCTTCACCGAGGTACTGGGCAAGGCGCCGGAAAACCCCGATGCGCTGACCGAAATGGGCCTGCTGAACCTGTCCATGCGTAAACATGAGCAGGCCAAGGTGATGCTGTTGAAGGCAGTTGCCGTGGATCAGAAACGCTTCGTCAAGGAACCGGCCAATACCCAGACAGGGGCGGCTGGGCTCAGGGTCGACAGCAAGTCCCCGCTCAAGGCTTACAACGGGCTGGGTGTGCTTGCAGACCTGGCCGACAACTTCGCCGAGGCACAGACCTACTACCGCCTGGCCGAGCTCATCGACCCACGTTCGGCGTTGGTGCAGAACAGCCTGGGGTATTCCTACTACATGGCCGGGCAATGGGCCGATGCCGAGCTCCGGTACAAGCGTGGCGTGAGCTACGACGGCACCTACAAACCGCTTTGGCGCAACTATGGGTTGCTGCTGGCTCGCATGGGGCGCTATGAGGAGGCGGTGTCTGCCTTCGAACAGGTCGAAAAGCGTGCCGAGGCCAGCAATGATGTTGGCTATGTCTGCCTGGTGGAGGGCAAGCTGGATGTGGCTGAGCAGTTTTTCCGCAGCGCGATCGAGTTGTCGCCGGGGCACTATCCCGTCGCCTGGGAAAACCTGAACAGGGTCCAGCAGATTCGGCAAATCCGCCAGCTGGGTGGCGATGTAGCGATGCCCGAGCCGGTTGCAGTTGGCCCGGCCGTGCAGGTGACAACGGCATCGGCGCCTTGATGCATACGGTTGGTTCAACGGGCTGGCTCTTGTAGGAGCGGCCTTGTGTCGCGAAAGGGCTGCGAAGCAGCCCCAACAATTTGTGCATCTGCGCTGGGGTCCTGGGGCTGCTTCGCAGCCCTTTCGCGACACAAGGCCGCTCCTACAGCTGACCGCGTTATTCGGTCAGGTGCGAGTTGGCACCTCAATAGCCAACGCTGCTTGCCCCAACGGATGCGTACTGGCATCAAAGAAGTGCAGTACCGTCCCCGGCATATCCCCGAACCTATCGACAAAATGCTGCTTCTGGTTGATCACCGATGCCTCGCTCAACGGCCTGATGGCAATCGACAGATGCTTCGGCCGGGCCTGTCGGATGGCTTCGAGCAGGTGCTGGTCACTGCTGTCCAGGTGCTGCCCGAACAGGCATAGCCCCTGGCTTTCCTGCGCCAGCTGCCCCAGGCACCAGCCCAGGTAATCCGAGTTGCGGATGGCGCGCAGTTTCTCGTCGCTGCGGTCTTCGTTGACGAACAGCGGCACTTCACCCGGGATGTTCACGGCAAAACCATCGAGCAGTTCGGCGCTGTCGGCGCTGCGTTGGCGGGTGGTGCCGTCGGGCAGCTTGAGCAGGTGCAGGCCGCCATGCAGGTGCAGCACCCGGGTGCCTTCGGCACTGGTGCGGCGCACGTCGAAGAAACCTTGCTCGTCGAACAGTTCGGCGAAGCCGTGCGGAGCGTGTTGCACGGCCCACGGTAGCAGCAGGTCGTAGTTGCTGGTGTAGACGCTGCGGTAGCCGCGCAGGGCCTGGTTGAGGGTTGCCAGGGTGACGGCCGGCATGAGGCGCCACGGCAGGTGCACCGTACGTATGGCGTGTATCAGCGCTTCCTTGATCGAGTAGTAGCGGTTCAGCGGCGCGGTGGAGTTGATGGCCAGCGCGGCGTTGCTGCGCACGGTGGTGTTGAGGGCGCTGAGCACCGGCTCGAACAGCTCCGTGCCCAGCGACTTGAACAGTGCCTGGTCGCTGACGGCCAGGCCTTTCTTGCGACCGGCACGTTGCGCTTCCTCGAACAGCGAGAAGTAGCCGAACGGCTTCCACAGCGCGCGGCTGGCGCCGTTGCCCAGCAGCAGCGCGTCGCAAGGGTGGCAGGCGGCGAGTTCTGGCCAAGGGGTGAGGGTGGCGTCTAATGCGGGCATGCTGGGGTCCGTTGGGTGGAGCGGGAACGGGGGCGACTTTAGCATGTCATGCAAGGTGTTCGAGGGTTGTATCCAGGCAACTGCTTGGTGAAGCCTGTACTGATCCTATCGCCGGCAAGCCAGCTCCCACAAGTTCACCGCAGGTCTTGAGGGCAGTGCAATACCTGTGGGAGCTGGCTTGCCGGCGATAGGGCCAGCGGCAACAATGCACCTCTTCAACCTTCCCCAGCTACCTTCGCGCTGCGACTCCTGTTACGCCACACCCGATACGCACGGATGCCCGCCCGTACCGAGCCGAACAGCAGTTTGTCTTCCATCTCCCGGGCCATCCCCGAGCGCACCAGCATGCGCAGAAAGGTACCGCGGGCGCGGGCGATGGAGAAGTTGATACCTTGGGCCGCCAGGGTGTCGCGCACTTCGCGCAGGGCGGCGATGCCGCTGACGTCGATGCTGGTTACCGCTTCGGCATCGAACAGCACCGCCTTGGGTTGATCCTGGCTCTGCACGGCTTCGAGTAGGCGCATCTTGAAGTAGTCGGCGTTGAAGAACAGGATCGCGTCATCGAAGCGGTACACCACCAGACCTGGCACGGTGCGGGCATCCTTGTGTTTGCGAATGTCCACCTGGCCTTCTGTGCCCGGTAGCCAGCCCAGCACCGCGTCGGTGGGCTGATAGATGCTGTACAGCAGGCGCAGGATCGCCAGGGTCACGGCAAACACGATGCCGGGCAGCACGCCCAGGCTCAGCACGGCGACCGTGGTCAGCAGGCACAGCCAGAACTCGAAGCGGCTCAGGCGGCGAATGTGCCCCAGCGACTTGATGTCGATCAGCCCCCAGCCGGCCATCAACAGCACGGCGCCCAGCGCGGCCTGCGGGATCCACGCCATCGGCGCGGTGAAGAACAGCAGGATCAGGGCGATGACCAGCGCGGCGATGATGCCTACCAGCTGGCTCTTGCCACCGACCATGTCGTTGACCGCAGTGCGCGAATCTGCGCCGCTGATGGCAAAGCCCTGGGAAACTCCGGCAGCCAGGTTGCTTACGCCCAGGGCGACGAACTCGTGGTTGGCGTTGATCGCATAGCCGTGCCGGGCGGCAAAGCTGCGTGCGGTAAGCATGGCGCTGCAGAAACTGACGGTGGCGATACCCAGGGCGTCGCGCAGCAGGCTTTTCATTTCTGCCAGGTTACTGTGTGGCCAGGCCAGCTGCGGGATGCCGGCAGGTACCGGACCGAGAATGGCGACGCCGAAGCGGTCGAGGCCGAACAGACCGACCAGCAGCATGAACAGCGCCACTACCGTTAGTGCCGCAGGCAGGCGCGGGTAGCGCCGTGGCAGCCAGATCAGCAGGCCCAGTGCGGCGAGGCCGATGAGCAGCGTCACCCAGTGGATTTCGCCCAGGCGCTGGAAGAAGTTGATCAGGCTGAGGATGAAGCCGTCACCCTCGATCTTGAACCCCACTACCTTGGACAACTGCCCGGCGATCAGGCTCAGGCCGATACCGTTGAGATAGCCGATCAGGATCGGCCGCGAGAAGAAGCTGGCGATGAACCCGGCCCGGGCCACACCGGCCGCGATCAGCATTACCCCGACCAGCAAGGTGACGATTACCGACAGTTCGGCAATCCGGTGCGGCTCGCCCAGGGCCAACGGCGCCACGGCGCCGGCGATCATCGCGCAGGTGGCGGCGTCTGGGCCGACCATCAGCTGGCGCGAGCTGCCGATCAGGGCGTAGACCATCATCGGCAGCACACAGGCGTACAGGCCGTACTGCGGCGGCAGGCCGACGATCTGCGCGTAGGCGATGGCAATGGGGATCTGGATCGCCGCCACCGAAAGGCCGGCCTGCAGGTCGGCGTGGAACCACTCGCGGCGGTAATGCAACAGGTTGGCAAGGCCCGGTAGCCAGCGGGAGAGAAACATGCGTCGTCCTTTCGAAATGCTTCACGAATCCATCCAGGCATTGAAGCGGATCGGCAGGCAAATGGCCATGGGGCAGGTCAAAGGGAAGGGGAGAAACGAAAAAAGGAGCCTGGGCTCCTTTTGACAGCGATGACGTTACGGGAACGCCATGCGGGAATGCGATGTGGAGCGGGTAGAGGGAATCGAACCCTCAACTAAAGCTTGGGAAGCTTTCGTTTTGCCACTAAACTATACCCGCGTTTGCGCAGCACTTTTTACCAGAACCTTCAACGAATTAGAAGCCCAAGTTATAAAAAAGCTTGTCGGCGCCCAATGGCTTGCGGGGTTCAGCCACAGGACGCCGAGCTGCTCAGATGGCCAATGCATGCTGCCCCTGTTGTACGTGCTGGTAACGTTGACGAGGCTCACGCACGGTTGGCTTCAGGAACCCCAGCATGACGCTGCGGGTGTCCTCGCAAGCGGTCTTGTTCTCCATGTCAAGGAAGTGGCCTGCATCGCGGATCACGCTGAAGTGGCTGCGGCCCACATGCTTGCTGAACTGCCGCGCATCCTCGGCCGTGGTGTACTCGTCGCGGTCGCCGTTGATGAACAGCACCGGGATGTCGATATTGCGTGCACCATTCAGCGCCCGCTCCAGGTCATGTTGCAGCACCTCGTTGATATGGAAGTGCATCTGCGCGTACTCGTGGCTGTCCAGGCTGCTGACGTGGCGGTAGTTGAAACGCTTGAACAGTGACGGCAGGTGCTTGCCGATGGTGTCGTTGACCAGGTTGCCGACCTGATAGCGGTCGCAGGCGGCCAGGTACTGGCAACCGCGGTCCAGGTAGTCGCGCATCGGTTCGTTGATCACCGGCGAGAAAGAACTCACCACTGCCTTCTTCACGCCCCGCGGCTGGTGCGCCAGCGCCAGCAGCGTACTTGCGCCACCCCACGAGAACGACATCACGTGGTCTGCCTGGAAGTGCTCGATCAGCTCCAGGAGAATATGCGCTTCGGTCTCCTTGCTGATAAAGCGTTCCTGGCGATTGTGCGGCTTGGATTTGCCGGCGTATGGCTGGTCGAACAGCACTACGTTGAACTGCGGGTGCAGGTTACGTACCGTCTGGGCGAACGAGGCCGTGGTGGCCAGCGAGCCGTTGATCAGGATGATCGTATTCTCGGCCGCATCCGCGCGATAGAACTCCGTGTAAACCCGATACTGACCTTGGATATCAAGTACAGCGATTTCTGGCCTCATGTCATCGACTCCTGGCGCAAAAAGGGTATTCGCGTCACCTAGGGTGCACGTTCTTTATGACAGGTAGGCATTTGCCTGAAGAGAAACCGGTGGGCCCTGTGTCGATCCTTGGCGCTTGCGTCGACGGTATTGTTTTTGGCGGGCAATTTGCCGTGCCCCAAGGCATCGAGGCCCTGGGTGGCCGGCAAAAAGTGTCTTCGAGCGCAATCGTGACTTGGTAGTCACATGCGGACTGACGATTTGGATTCAAGCAGTGGGTCGGGTATCCCGCAAGTGCCGTTCGGGGGAAAATGTGACTTTTGTCGCTGAGCGGTCGTATGACGACCCTGAAATGTCTGTTCCGGCCTCTTCGCGGGTAAACCCGCTCCCACAGGGACCGTGCCGCTTGCAAGGGCAATGGAGCACCTGTGGGAGCGGGTTTACCCGCGAAGAGGCCGGAACAGTCTGACTAGACTGTCGCTATTTCATCCGCCGTCAGCTCACGAAACGCCCCCGGTGCCAACCCCGGGTCCAGCCGGATCGCCCCCATGCTCTCCCGATGCAACCCCACCACTTTGTTGTTGAAATGGCCGAACATACGCTTCACCTGGTGATAGCGCCCTTCGACGATCGCCAGCCGCGCCTGGCGCGGCCCGAGGATGTCCAGCTGGGCGGGCAGGGTGGTGAGGTCTTCGAAGGCGAAGTAGAAACCTTCGAGGAACCTGGCCACATAGTGCTCGCCAATCTCGTCCTCGGTTTCCACCAGATAGTGCTTGGGCAGCTTGGTGGCTGGCTGGGTAAGCCGCCGTGACCATTGGCCATCGTTGGTCAGGATCATCAGGCCGGTGGTGTTGAAGTCCAGCCGCCCGGCAATGTGCAGGCCCTCACGCAACGCGGCTGGCAGCAAGTCGAGCACGGTGCGGTGTTGCGGGTCCTGAGTGGCGCTGACGCAGCCTGCGGGCTTGTGCAACATCAGGTAGCGCGCCGGGCGGCCTGCCTGCAGCAGCTGGTCGTCCAGCTCCACGCGGCTGAATTCGCGCACTTCGGCCAGTGGGTCGCTGACAACCTGGCCATCCACCCGCACACGGCGTTGCGCGAGCATGAGCCGGACTTGCTGACGGTTGTGGCTGGGCAGGTTGGCGAGGAAACGGTCGAGGCGCATGACAGACGGTCAGTGGGAAGCGGGGGAGCCAAGTTGTTGTTCGACGGCGGCGCAGCGAGGGCACAGGCAGGCTTTATCGCGCAGTTCGGCGGGCAGGGCCTTGAGCACGGCAGGGTCGATGGTCACGCTGTAACACCAGCATTCCTGCGTAGCCCGACGCGGGTCGGCCAGGCTGCACTGGTTGAGGGCGCCGCAAGCAGGGCAGTGCTGGTTGTCGGGCATGGCTGCCGCTCACCTGTATCAAATTATTGCGGAAATGGCACTGCACCTTGGCGGCACTGTCTTATTCAATGTCGATGATCGCATTTCGCGTCGACGCTCGCCAGCGCCGCTGTTCGGGCACTCCAGCGGTCCAGGAGGCCGCCATGTCCTATCGAATCCTGTTGATCGCCCTGCTGGGGCTGATGACTTCCGCCTGCGTTCCGTATTACGAGAGCGGGGGCTACTACCGATCGGACCACTACTACTCCGACCGTTATGTGTCACCTGATTATTACCGCTATGACCGCTACTACGTAACACCGCAACCGCGCTATTACTACCAGCCGGCGCCGCGCTACTACTACCGCTCGGCGCCTGCGCCTCACTACCGGTCTCATCCGCAGCCGGGGATGAAGCAGTGGTATGGCAACCCGCGCAATGACTATGGCAACCGTCAGCGGTATGACTATGGGCGCGATCGTGATCGTCATGATTATCGCGGTGGTAGCCAGCGTTATCAGAATGACCGTTGGCATTCCAATGGGCGGGGGGATGGTGACCGGCGTGGAGACGGGCGGCGCGGGCACGGCCAAGGGAGGAGTTGGCAGCGGTAGGTGAACTGAAAACCGGGGCGCTTTGCGCCCCTTTCGCGACGCAAGGCCGCTCCCACAGGAGCAATGCGAACCATCGCTGTACCTGTGGGAGCGGCCTTGTGTCGCGATGGGCTGCAAGGCAGCCCCAACTTCTCGAAGCTAACCCAGATCTGCCAACGGATGCCGCCCCTCCCACACCTTGGCAAAATGCGCCTCGACCACTGCCGCCGGCACTTGCGCCACATCGGGCCAGTGCCAGTGCGGCTGGTTGTCCTTGTCCAGCAAGCGCGCACGTACGCCTTCGCTGAACTCCGGGTGGCGGCAGCAGTTCAGGCTCATGCTGTATTCCATCTGGAACACCTGCGCCAACGACAGGTGCCGTGCCCGGCGGATCTGCTCCCACACCAGGTGTGCGGTCAGCGGGCAACCCTCATGCAACCGTTGACCAGCAGCGGCCAGTAGCGGGTCGCCGTGGTGCTTGAGCCCCTCCAGCGCACGCCAGGCGGCGGCTGCGTCGGCCACGTCGAGCAACTGATCGATCACCTGTCGCCGTGGCAGCCACTGGGCCTCGGGCAACTCGGCGCAGGCGCGGTGCTGTTCGGCCTTGAGCAGGCTATTCAGTTGCAGAGCGGTCTGTTCCTGCCAGTTCAGTTGCAGCAGTTCCTCGATCAACGCCTCTTGCTGGTGCTCACCCAGAAAGCGGTCGGCCAGGCCCAGGTCAAGGGCATCGCGGGCATTGATCGGCGCGCCTGTCAGGCCGAGGAACAACCCCAGCTTGCCCGGTAGCCGGGCAAGAAACCAGCTGGCGCCCACGTCCGGATACAGACCGATGCTGATTTCCGGCATGGCCAGCCGACTGCTGGGTGTGACGATACGCACATTGGCGCCCTGCAGCAGGCCCATGCCACCGCCCAGCACATGCCCGTGGCCCCAGCACAGCAGCGGCTTGGGATAGGTATGCAGGGCAAAGTCCAGGCGGTATTCGGCGGCGAAAAAGGTGGCGGCCAGCGGGGGGACGCTGCCGGGGTGGTCGCGGCAGGCTTGCACCAGCGCACGTACATCGCCGCCGGCGCAGAAGGCCTTGGCACCGTTGCCGCGCAGCAGTACGCAGACGATTCCCGGGTCGCGCCCCCAGGCGTGCAACTGTTCGCCCAATACCTCGATCATCGGCAGGCTCAGGGCGTTGAGCGCCTTGGGCGCATTCAGGGTGGCGATGCCGATGCGGGCGCCATCGGCGCCGGTGAGTACCTCGCAGTGAATGGCCATGGACTACCTCGCGCAAGTCATCGCACAAGTATGGCTTGCCTGGCCGAACATGCCGGTCGTCGGTCGGATCGTTTGACAAGCGGGAAGGGCTTACCTAGTGTCGCGCCATTGTTTATGGAAGGCCCCATGACTGACGACGATCGCATCAAACTCGAACCCAGCTGGAAGGCCGCGTTGCGCGCCGAATTCGACCAGCCCTACATGCATCAGTTGCGCGAGTTCCTGCGCAGCGAGTACGCCGCCGGCAAAGAGATCTACCCGCCAGGGCCGTTGATCTTCAATGCGCTCAACTCGACGCCGCTGGACCAGGTGAAGGTGGTCATCCTTGGCCAGGACCCTTACCACGGGCCGGGCCAGGCGCATGGCCTGTGCTTCTCGGTGCAGCCGGGCGTGGCAACGCCACCGTCGCTGGTCAACATCTACAAGGAGCTGCAGCGCGACCTGAATATCCCGATTGCCAGTCACGGCTACCTGCAGAGCTGGGCCGAGCAGGGCGTGCTGTTGCTCAACACGACCATGACCGTGGAGCGCGCCAATGCCGCGTCGCATGCCAAGAAGGGCTGGGAGTTCTTTACCGACCGGATCATCCAGGTGGTCAGCGAGCAGTGCCCGAACGTGGTGTTCCTGCTGTGGGGCTCGCATGCGCAAAGCAAGCAGAAGCTGATCGACGGGACCAAGCACCTGGTGCTGAAATCGGTGCATCCGTCGCCGTTGTCGGCTTACCGTGGGTTCCTGGGGTGCGGGCATTTCAGCCGGGCCAACAGTTTCCTCGAGCAGCGTGGGCTGGCGCCGATCAACTGGGCGTTGCCACCGTTGTGATGGCCTGAATTACCGCGTTGCCTTCTTCGCGGGCTTGCCCGCTCCCACAGGTACTGCGTTGCCCTCGGGCCTTGCGCAATACCTGTGGGAGCGGGCAAGCCCGCGAAGCAGGCGACGCGATCATTGCGAGTTGGCATTCCACACCCGGAACAACGGCTCTGCCAGAAACAGCACGAACAACAAGCGCATCACCTGCAGCGCCGTCACCAGCGGCACTGACAACTGCAAGGTCTCTGCCGTCAGGCTCATCTCGGCAATGCCGCCCGGCATCATCCCCAATGTCAGCGAACGCAGATCCAGCGCGGTCATCAGGCTCAATGCCCACGCCGCGCTGCCGGCAATCGCCATGCACAACGCCGTGGCCACCAGGGTACGCCCCAGAAACGACGGTGCGCGGCGGAAGAACGCGCGGTTGAAGTGGCAGGCCAGGCCACTGCCGATCAACCACTGGCCGATCTGGCTGGCGCCATTGGGCAGTGCTATCTGCAAGTTGCCCGCCAGGCTCACGGTGGCTGCCACCAACAATGGCCCGAACAACCACGGGTTGGGCTGGCGCAAGCGCTGCCAGAGCAGGGCAACGGCAACGCCCAGCGGGGCAATCAGCGCCAGCCAGCCCCAACTCACACTGCCGGTATGATTCAGCGGTACCCCGTCACCCAGCAGGAACTTGAACAGCGCCGGCACGCACAGTACCACCGCCAGTACGCGCAGGCTCTGCGCCGCCGCCACCTGGCTGAGCACTGCGCCATTGCGCGCGCCAAGGTTGACCATCTCTCCCGAACCGCCTGGCATGCTGGCGAAGAATGCCGTGGCACGGTCTTCCCCGGTGCGTCGCAGTAGCCATACGCTGATCACGCTGGACAGGGTAGTGAACAGCGCGCCGAAGAAGATCAGCGCAAAATGGCTGGCCACTTGTTCGATAACAGCCGGGGTGAAGTGCAAGCCGATGCCGATGCCGATGATCCACTGCCCGCATTTGCGGCCATTGGGGATTTCCGGCAGCTGCCAGGGTGTAAGGCAGCGCACCAGGATGATCGCCAGCAACGAGCCGACCATCCACGGCAAAGGCCAGCCGACCTTGCTGGCGGCAAAACCGCCAGCGAGGCCGACCAGCCCGGTCGCGACAAACAACGGCAACGAGCGATCAGGCATCGGCCATCGCCCGGCGCTGCTGGCTGCGTTTGCGCCAGATGCGCAGCAGCGGCAGGGTCAGCATGCAAATGGTCAGTACCCATACCGACATGCTGATCGGGCTCGACCAGAGGATGCCCAGTTCGCCGTTGGAGATCGACAGCGCCCGGCGCAGGTTCTGCTCCATCAACCCACCGAGGATGAAGCCGAGCAGGATCGGCGACAGCGGGAAGTCCAGCTTGCGCAGGATATAGCCCATGATGCCGATGCCGACCATCAGGAACAGGTCGAAGGTGGTGGCATGCACGGCGTACACGCCGATCGCGGTGATGATGGCGATCACCGGTACCAGCGCCCAGTTCGGCACGGCGAGGATGCGGGTGAAGATGCGGATCATCGGGATGTTGAGGATCACCAGCATGATGTTGGCGACGAACAACGAGGCGATCAGGCCCCAGACGATGTCTGGCTGCTGTTCGAACAACAGTGGGCCCGGGGTGATGTTGTACAAGGTCAGGGCGCCGATCATCACCGCAGTGGTGCCCGAGCCGGGTACACCCAGAGTCAGCATCGGCACCAGGGCGCCACAGCAGGATGCACCGATGGCGGTTTCCGGGGCGGCCAGGCCGCGGGCGTCGCCCTTGCCGAACTTGCCCTTTTCACCTGCCAGGCGTTTTTCGGTCATGTAGGCCACGGCGCTAGCCAGTGTTGCACCGGCGCCGGGCAGCACGCCCATGATGAAGCCCAGCAGGCCGCAGCGGATGTTGACCACGAACACCGAGGCCGCTTCCTTGAAGTTGAACAGCATGCGCCCGGTGGCCTTGATCGCCTGGTGGCCATGGTGGGTCTTTTCCAGCAGCAGGAGGATTTCACTGATGGAGAACAGGCCCAGCACCAGCACCACGAACTGGATGCCATCGGCCAGGTGCACGCTGTCGCCGGTGAAGCGGTACACGCCACTGTTGGCATCGATGCCGACTGCCGACAGGAACAGGCCGATCAGTGCGGCAATGAAGGTTTTCAGCGGCTTGTCGCCGGCCATGCCACCGAGAGCGACGATGGCGAACACCATCAGCACGAAGTACTCCGCCGGGCCGAAGGCGATTGCCCATTTCGCCAGCAGCGGGGCGAACAGCACCATGCCGCAGGTGGCGATCAGCGCACCGATGAACGAGCTCCAGGCCGACAGCGACAGCGCCACGCCAGCCAGGCCGTTGCGGGCCATCGGGTAGCCATCGAGGGTGGTCATTACGGTCGAGGCTTCGCCGGGAATGTTCAGCAGGATCGAACTGATGCGCCCACCGTATTCGCAGCCCAGATACACCGCCGCCAGCAGGATCAGCGCCGATTCCGGCGGCAGGCCGAGGGCGAAGGCAATGGGGATCAGCAAGGCCACGCCGTTGATCGGGCCCAAGCCCGGCAGCAGGCCGACCACGGTACCGATCAGCGTGCCGGAAAGGGCGGTGACCAGGTTGTAGGGGGACAGGGCGACGCCGAAGCCCTGGCCCAGGTAGCTCAAGGTATCCATGTGTCAGTTCTCCAGTACGCTCAGCAGGCCAAGGGGCAGGGGCACGTCCATCACGCGGTCGAACAGCCAGTAGAGGAACAGGCTCATGCCAATCACCACGATGGCGCTGTGCAGCCAGCGGCCGCCGTACAGGCGGGCCATGGGTACGCCGACCAGGATGGCGCTGAGGATGAAGCCCAGTGCTTCGAAGGTGCTGGCGAAAACGATCAGCAGGCCGACGCAGGCGGCGATCTTGATCAGGGTTTCGCGGTCCAGTTCCGGTTCGTCGTCCTTGCGCACGATGGGCGTGGGGCGGAACACCAGGTACAGCAGGCCCAGGCCCAGCAGGCTGAGCATCAACAACGGGTAGGCGCGCGGGCCCACCGGTTCATAGGAAAACGCCGCTTGGTAAGGCCAGGCCATGACGGCCAGGGCGGCGCACACCGCCAGCAGGGCCAGGGCGAAGATGCGTTGCAGGATCATGAAGGAATCCTCGTTGGGATCGCTCAAGCGAGATGCAAATCCTGTGGGAGCGGCCTTGCGTCGCGATCGGGCGCGAAGCGGCCGCAAAACCTGCCACTGCGATCTGTCTGAAGCATCGCATCGGCTGAGACAGGGGCCGCTGTGCGGCCCATCGCGACACAAGGCCGCTCCCACAGGGATTGTGGTAACTCCGGCCAGTGTTACTGGATCAGGCCAAATTCCTTGGCCAGTGCCTTGTAGTCAGCCACTTGCTTCTTCACATAGACGTCCAGTTCGGCGCCGGTCATGGCGAACGGGAACAGCTCGCGCTGGTCACGCAGCTGGGCGAAGTCTTCCGAGGCCAGCATCTTGTCGAACGACTGTTTCCACCAGGCGTAGTCCTCGTCGCTCACCTTTGGCCCCAGGTAGAAGCCGCGTACCACTGGCCAGACAATGTCGTAGCCCTGTTCCTTGGCGGTGGGAATGTCTTTCATCTCGGGCTCGTCCAGGCGGTTTTCCGAGAACACCGCGAGGATGCGCATGTTGCCGCTCTGAATGTGCGGCATGGAGTCGGAGATGTCGGTCGAGCCTACCTGGATATGCCCGCCCAGCAACGCCGTGGCGATTTCGCCGCCGCCTTCCAGGGCCACGTAGCGCAGGTCACGCGGGTTGATGCCGGCGGCCTTGGCGATCAGGGCGGTCTGCATCCAGTCCTGGCTGCCGACGGTACCGCCGGAGCCGATCACTACTTTGCTCGGGTCTTTCTTCAACGCCGCGACCAGATCGTCGAGGGTCTTGTAGGGCGAGTCGCTTTTCACCGCGATGGCGCCGTAGCTGGTGCCGACGGCGGCCAGCCATTTCACTGCGTTCTCGTCGAAGCGGCCGAACTTGCCCTGGGCCAGGTTCAGCAGCGAGCCGCTGGACCAGGCCACCAGGGTGCCGGCATCGGCCGGGCGCTGGGCGACCACGGCGTTGTAGGCCACTGCGCCGACACCGCCGGGCATGTAGGTGACGCGCATCGGCTTGGTGAGGATCTTTTCCTGCACCAGGGCGCTCTGCACCAGTTTGCAGGTCAGGTCGAAGCCGCCGCCTGGCGAGGCGGGGGCAATGCATTCGGGGCGTTTCGGTTCGGCAGCGAGGGCATTGCCGGCCAACAGCAGGCAGCCGGTAGCGAGGACGAGGCGGCGCAGTGAAAAGGTCATCGTCAATCTCCGTGAGTGTTGTTGTTATCGGGTTACTGCTGTTGGCTTACCAAAGGGCCACGCTGTAGCTCACCAGCAGCCGCACTTCGTCGGCATCGCGGGCGAAGTTGGAGCGGAAGGTGGCGTTGCGCAAACGCACGGCGACGTTCTTCAACGGGCCGCTTTGTACCACGTACTTCAGTTCGGTATCGCGTTCCCACTCCTTGCCCTCGCCACCGGCGGCGCGGCTGACGTTGTCGCCGCTGATGTAGCGGGTCATGAAGGTCAGGCCGGGCACGCCGAGCGCGGCGAAGTTGTAGTCGTAGCGCGCCTGCCAGGAGCGTTCGTCGGCACCGGCGAAGTCGTTGATCTGGACGAAGTTGACCAGATACGGGTCGGCACCATCGACGTACGGGAAGGCGCTGTCGCCAGACAGCTGCTGCCAGGCGCCGCTGACCTTGTGCCCGCCCAGGGCGTAGCTGAGCATGCCGTTGACGGTGGTGTTGTCGATGTTGCCGGCCTTGGCGGCACCGGCGTCGTCACTCACGGCCAGGCGCAGGTCTGCGCCGAAGGTGCCCGGGCCCCATGGCTGGGTGGCGACCATGCCGATGAAGTGCTGGCGGTAGATGTCGTCTAGCTGGGCAAAGTGGTAGCTGCCGGTGATGCGATCGGTGAACTGGTAGTCAAGGCCGCCCAGGGTCAGGTTGTCAGCGCTGAACGAGCCACCGAAGCGGCCGTTCTTGTTGTTCAGGGCCAGGTCTTCCCAGTTGGTGTCGTTGCGGTCCTTGGCCTTGTCCAGGCGCCCGCCGGTGAAGGTCAGGCCTTTGATTTCCTTCGAGGTGAGCAGGCCCCCCTCGAAGGTTTGCGGCAAGATGCGCCCATCGTTTGGCTGCAGGGTCGGTAACTCAGGGATCAGCGTGCCGATTTTCAGTTCGGTTTGCGAAATCTTCACCTTGCCGGTCAGGCCAAGCTTGGAATACTCATCGGCAGCCTTGCCGTCATCGTGGGTCGGCAGCAGGCCGGTGTCTGTCCGGTCGGGGCTGGAGTCGAGCTTGATGCCGAGCATGCCCAGCGCATCCAGGCCGAAGCCTACGGTGCCATCGGTGTAGCCAGACTCGAAATTGAGGATGAAGCCCTGCGCCCACTCGTCGCGCTTGGATTGCTGCGCACTGGTGCCGTCGCGGAAATCGCGGTTGAAGTACATGTTGCGGGTTTCGAAGGTGGCCGTGCTGTCTTCGAAGAAGGCGGCCTGGCTCATCGGGGCGACACCGGCAAGCGCAAAGGCGCTGGCGATGGCGGAGGGGCGTGCGGCAAAGGAACGGGTAGGCGCGAACGCCTGCGGTTGCGATGACAGCATCACTGATGGCTCCGTTTATTGTTCTTATTCGTTGCACCTTGCTGGTGCTTTTTTCGGCGCGAAGGGCAGCCGTAGTGCGATGCTAGGTAACCAACCTTTCGCTAACCTTTCAGCGTGAAAGGTTTGTCGACAGGGCTTCACAGGCCTGCCGACAGCGGTACACTCCGCGCCACCGTCCCACCCGAGCAGGGAGAATCCGATGCGTGTGCTGCTGGTCGAAGACCACCTGCAACTGGCCGAAAGCGTGGCCCAGGCCTTGAAAAGCCATGGCCTTACCGTGGATGTGCTGCATGATGGCGTGGCCGCCGACCTGGCCCTGGCCAGCGAGGAATACGCCGTGGCCGTGCTGGATGTCGGCTTGCCGCGCATGGACGGCTTCGAGGTGCTGGCGCGCCTGCGCGGCCGTGGCAAGACCCTGCCGGTGCTAATGCTGACCGCGCGCAGCGACGTCAAGGACCGGGTCCACGGCCTGAACCTGGGCGCCGACGACTACCTGGCCAAGCCGTTCGAGCTTACCGAACTGGAAGCACGGGTCAAGGCTCTGCTGCGGCGTAGCGTGCTCGGTGGCGAGCGCCAGCAACGCTGCGGGCCGCTGGTGTACGACCTGGACACTCGGCGCTTCACCCTGGGTGGCGACAACCTGACCCTGACCTCGCGCGAACAAAGCGTACTGGAAGCGCTGATCGCCCGCCCGGGCCGGGTGATGAGCAAGGAGCAACTGGCCGCCCAGGTGTTCGGCCTGGCCGAAGAAGCCAGCCCTGACGCCATCGAAATCTACATCCACCGCCTGCGCAAGAAGCTCGACGGCCACCCGGTGGCCATTGTCACCTTCCGTGGCCTGGGCTACCTGCTCGAGCACCGCGATGCGTGACAATGGCAGCCTGCGTGGGCGCTTGCTCGGCAACCTGGCCTTGCTGCTGGTGGTGTTGATGCTGGCCAGCGGCCTGAGCGCCTACTGGAACGGTCGCGAGGCCGCCGACACCGCCTATGACCGGACCTTGCTGGCCTCGGCGCGGACCATTGCCGCAGGCCTGTCCCAGCGCGACGGTTCGCTGAGTGCGGATGTGCCCTATGTGGCCCTGGACACCTTCGCCTACGACAGTGCCGGGCGCATCTACTACCAGGTACTGGATATCCAGCAGCGGCTGATTTCCGGTTATGAAAACCTTCCGCCGCCGCCGCCAGGCACGCCGCGTACCGACGATTACCCGGCGCTGGCCCGCTTCTACAACGGCACCTACCAGGGCCAGGATGTACGTGTGGTCAGCCTGCTGAAGGCGGTCAGCGAACCGAACATGAACGGCATGGCGGAAATCCGTGTGGCCGAGACCGAGGAAGCGCGGGTGCGCATGGCCCGTGACCTGATGACCGACACGCTGCTGCGCCTGGGCATGCTGGCGCTGGGCGCGCTGGTGATGGTGTGGTTTGCCGTGAGTGCCGCATTGCGGCCGCTGGAGCGCCTGCGCACGGCGGTGGAAGAGCGCCAGCCGGACGACCTGCGGGCGTTGCCGGTGGTACAGGTGCAGCGTGAGCTGAGCCCGCTGGTGCGGGCCTTGAACCATTTCACCGAGCGTTTGCGCGGCCAGTTCGAGCGCCAGGCGCAGTTCATCGCCGATGCCGCCCACGAGTTGCGCACGCCACTGGCCGCGCTGAAGGCGCGTGTCGAGCTGGGCTTGCGTTCAGCCGAGCCGCAGGAGTGGCGGCAGACGCTGGAGTCCGCGGCCCAGGGCACTGATCGGCTGACTCACCTGGCCAACCAGTTGCTGTCGCTGGCACGGGTCGAGAACGGTGCGCGGGCGATTGCCGAAGGCGGGGCGCAGCGCCTGGACTTGAGCCAGTTGGCTCGTGAGTTGGGCATGGCCATGGCACCGCTGGCGCACAAGCGCGGGGTGGCACTGGCCCTGGAAGCCGAGGCGCCAGTGTGGCTGAAGGGGGAGCCGACGCTGCTCAACGAGCTGTTGAGCAACCTGGTGGACAATGCACTGGCCCATACGCCAGCGGGCGGCAACGTGATCTTGCGGGTGATGGCGCCAGCGGTGCTGGAGGTGGAGGATGACGGGCCGGGGATTCCCGAGGCCGAGCGTGAGCGGGTGTTCGAGCGCTTCTACCGGCGCAGTGCGCAGGGAAGTGGGCTTGGCTTGGCGATTGTCGGCGAGATCTGCCGGGCGCACCTGGCGCAGGTGAGTCTGCATGACGGCGCGAATGGCGGGTTGCGGGTGCGGGTGAGCTTTATCGCGGATTGATGTGTTGCCTGTACCGGCCCTTTCGCGGGTAAACCCGCTCCCACAGGAATCTCACTGGCTTGGAGGGCTGCGCTATTCCTGTGGGAGCGGGTTTACCCGCGAAGAGGCCGTCACAGGCTGACACCGCTCAGCGCAACATGCTCCGCGCCTCGATCAGTTCACCCACTTCCAGCTCGGTGCCGTACGGCAAGCCCAGGTGGCGGTATGCCGGTAATGCCGCCAGCGGCCGGTGGCGGCCGCGCTGGCTGATGCAGCGGGCGATCTGCACGATGTCGATGTAGTCGATCTTGTCGGTCTGCCGGTCCAGGTCCTGCACCTGGCTCGGCAGGTTGACCAGTTGCTCCGGAAACTCCCACGCCTTGAGGATCTTGTCGCCCAGCACCGGCTGGATCTGTTCGATCACATAATGCAGGCACACAGGGTCCGACAGCAGTTCGTTGTGCTCTTCGGCATAGATCAGCACTGGCAGCGCGCCAATCTGGTTGACCAGCCCGCCGAGGGTAGCCTGGTCGGGCTTGAGCTGGGTAAAGCGGCGGCATATTTCGTAGCTGATGCCCGCCACATCAAGGCTGTTGGCCCAGATATCACGTAACTTCTGCTCCACCGCCGGCGCCCGGGCGTGGAAAATCTGCTCGATCACCAGGCCGATGGCCAGGTTGCAGCTGTAGTTGATGCCCAGCCGCGTGATGGCGGTGTGCAGGTCGGTGACCTCGACCGCCGCGCGCAGCAGCGGGCTGTTGACGACCTTGATCAGGCGCGCTGAAAGGGCCGCGTCGCGACCGATCACCTTGCTCAGGGCCGCTACGCTGATCTCGCTGTCTTCAGCTGCCTCGCGGATGCTCAAGGCAACCTCGGGCAGGGTGGGCAGGACCAGGTCATCCTTTTCGATGGCATCGAGCAACTGTGCTTGAACCATCTCGGCCAGCTTGTTCATGGGCGTGTCTACCGCAGTGGTGGTGCGGCCCCGCCACGTAGGCGGGGCAGGCTGGTCAGCGCTGGATTTCCCGGTCGCGGTCCAGTTCGTAGGGCAGGGTCAGCACCTGCAGGCGCGGGCCTTCCAGGCTGCCCAGATGCAGGTTGTCGTCTTCCACCGCTTCGGCGCTGAGCACCGCCAGCAGTTCGCAGCCTGTGCCGTTGCTGGCAGCAATGACCACTTCACCGACCGACGAACCATGGGTGGGCGAGAAGATCTCGGCGCCCGGGGCCGGAATGGCCTGCTGGTCCAGGGCCAGGCGGTACTGGCGGCGCTTGAGCTTGCCCAGGTATTGCATGCGGGCAACGATTTCCTGACCGGTGTAGCAGCCTTTCTTGAAGCTGACGCCGTCGACGGCCTGCAGGTTGATCATCTGCGGGATGAACAACTCGCGGGTCGGCCCCATGACCTGGCCGATACCGGCGCGAATCTGCCCCAGCAACCAGTTGTTGAGGCTGCCTTCGGGCAGTGCGGCGGCCAGCGCCTGGCGAACGCTGTCGGCGTTCTGCGCTGGTACCCACAGCTCCACGCGGCCGGCGGACACGGCAATGGCGATCAAGCCGTCGTGGCGCACAGTGCTGCCGGCTGCCGCAGGCACATCGAGCCCCAGGGCCTGCAGCGCTGTATCGCCGCCTTGCAGGCCGAAGCGTACCCAGGCAGCGCTTTCATCGGTCAGCGTGGCCTTGGAGAACACGGCGTACTTCTTGAGGTCGGCCAACTGGGCGTCGAGCAGCTCGCTGGCCATGGCCAGCAGATAGCCGTTGCCTTCGGGCAGGATGCGGAAACTCGACTGCATGCGGCCCTTGACCATGCAGCGGGCGCCAAGGCTGGCGTGTTCCGGGCTGAGGTAGTTGATGTTGCAGGTCAGCTGGCCTTGCAGGAACTTGCCTGCATCGGAGCCGCGGACGGCGAGGATGCCCTCGTGGGACAGGGGGCAGAAGAAAGCGGAATCGGCCATGGGTCATCGCGGTGGCTAAAGACTGGCGGCCATCATAGAACGCCGGTAACAAAATAGGTAGTTGACTAGACCAACGCCCGGTGCCGCTTCGCTCGCCTGGCTGTATACTGGCGGGCCATTCGAGGAGGGCCCCATGGTCGAACAAACTGAACTCAACCGGCTTTTCTGGCACAGCCGCCGCGGCATGCTGGAACTGGACGTACTGCTGGTGCCTTTCACCCAGGAAGTCTACCCCACTCTCAACGAGACCGACCGTGAGCTCTACGTGCGCCTGTTGAGCTGCGAGGATCAGGACATGTTCGGCTGGTTCATGGAGCGCACCGAGTCCGAAGACCCGGAGTTGCAGCGCATGGTCCGCATCATCCTGGACCGTGTCCAGCCCAAGTGAGTGCTTCGAGTGCCGCTGGCAAGGCTCGCGCCTGCTGCTGGCGGCCTACCTGGGTTGCCAGGTACTGGCTTGGCTCGCCGTATTGGCGAGCCCGCTGCCCGGGTGGCCGGCCCTTGCTGTTGTCACCGCCTGTATTGCCCACGCTGGCTGGGCCATTCCCCGACGTATTCTGCTGACGCATCGGCATGCCGTTGTCGGCCTGCGCCGTGATGTGCGCGGCTGGCAGGTGTTCAGCCGTGCCCGTGGCTGGCAGCCGGTGCGCTTGTGCCGGGACAGTGTGGCGTTGCCGGGGCTGGTTGTGTTGCGCTTTGTACGGGCGGGGCGATGGATGGGGCAAAGCCAGTGCGTACCGGGGGATGCAATGGGCGATGATGAGCACCGGCGTTTGCGGGTGAGGCTCAAATTCAGCCGCCGTCGGTGGGCAGCAGTGAGCCGGGCATAGATCGACACCGTGTCGCCTTCTTCGCGGGCTTGCCCGCTCCCACAGGTATTGCACTGGCATCAGGCTTGGTGCAGTACCTGTGGGAGCGGGCAAGCCCGCGAAGAAGGCGACGCCGATTTCAGAGCGGGCTGAGCACTGTGTCCTTGGCCTCGTCGAGCATTCCCGGGTAATCCAGGGTGTAATGCAGCCCGCGGCTTTCCTTGCGTTGCATGGCCGACAGGATCATCAATTCGGCCACCTGCGCCAGGTTGCGCAATTCGATCAGGTCGCGGCTGACCTTGTAGTTGCTGTAGAACTCGTCGATTTCGTCAAGTAGCAGGCGAATGCGGTGCTGCGCCCGTTGCAGGCGCTTGCTGGTACGCACGATGCCGACGTAGTCCCACATGAAACGCCGCAGTTCGTCCCAGTTGTGCGCAATGATCACGTCCTCGTCCGAGTCGGTGACCTGGCTGGCGTCCCAGCCGGGCAGGGCCTTGGGCATGGTCACTTCATCCAGGTGCGCCTGGATGTCGGCCGCGGCGGCACGGCCATAGACGAAGCATTCCAGCAGCGAGTTGCTGGCCATGCGGTTGGCACCATGCAGGCCGGTGAAGCTGGTTTCGCCGATGGCATACAGGCCCGGCACATCGGTGTGGCCGCGATCGTCGACCATCACCCCGCCGCAGGTATAGTGCGCTGCCGGTACCACCGGGATCGGTTGGCGGGTGATATCGATGCCGAAGGCCAGGCAGCGCTCGTACACGGTGGGGAAGTGGCTCTTTATGAAGTCGGCCGGTTTGTGGGTGATGTCCAGGTACACGCAGTCCACGCCCAGGCGCTTCATCTCGTGGTCGATGGCGCGGGCCACGATGTCGCGCGGGGCCAGTTCTTCGCGGGGGTCGAAGCGTGGCATGAAACGCTCGCCATTGGGCAGGCGCAGCAGGGCTCCTTCGCCGCGCAGGGCTTCGGTGACCAGGAAACTCTTGGCCTGTGGGTGATACAGGCAGGTCGGGTGGAACTGGTTGAACTCCAGGTTCGCCACCCGGCAACCGGCCCGCCAGGCCATGGCGATGCCGTCGCCGCAGGCACCATCGGGGTTGCTGGTATACAGGTAGACCTTGGCCGCGCCGCCAGTGGCGAGCACGGTGAAACGCGCGCCGAAGGTATCCACCTCGCCGGTGTTGCGGTCGAGCACGTAGGCACCCAGGCAGCGTTCGCCAGGCAGGCCGAGGCGACGCTCGGTGATCAGGTCGACCGCCACGCGCTGCTCCAGCAACTGGATGTTCGGGCGCAGGCGGGCCTGCCCCAGCAGCGTGGTGAAGATAGCGGCGCCGGTGGCATCGGCAGCGTGGATGATGCGCCGGTGGCTGTGGCCGCCTTCGCGGGTCAGGTGGAACTCGAAGCCGCCGTCGTCGACGCTGTAGTGCTCGTCACGGGTAAAGGGCACACCTTGCTCGATCAGCCACTCGATGGCTTCGCGGCTGTGTTCGACGGTAAAGCGTACTGCCTCTTCATGGCAAAGGCCGCCGCCGGCATTGAGGGTGTCCTCGACATGCGACTGGACGGTATCGGTATTGTCCAGCACTGCCGCGACACCGCCCTGGGCCCAGAAGGTCGAGCCGTTGGCCAGGTCGCCCTTGCTGAGTACGGCGACTCGCAGGTGGCTGGGGAGGTTCAGTGCCAGGCTGAGACCGGCGGCACCGCTGCCGATCACCAGGACATCATGTTGGAATTGTTGGCTCATGTCGGGACACTAGTATTCTTTGGAGGGGGCGCGGCACAATAGTCACGCGCCGATGGCATTGTGAAACTATCGTTAAAGCTGGCCGGGTTGCCTTTATAGCAGCCCCCGGTGGCCAATTTCCATGCCACTTGCCGGGTCGCGACAACCTTTGTGGGAACTTTCCGGCATGGCCGCAAATCCTATGAAGGCTGCCCACGCGCCACAACTTGCCGCGGCGACGCAGGGCGGCAGGCCTGTCCGGGCTGTCCCTGCGTACTCGAAACCTGATTATCGACGTAGCCGGCCGTGACCGTGCCGCGTCTTTCGTGCAAGCCGACCAAGGGCTGCAGGAAACTTGCTTGGAGGGGAGAACTTTTGCGCAAAGCCCGAGTCTATGGTTGCAAGCCTGAACGATGGCTGATGCAACGCTCCTTCGAGTTCACTGAGGAGTGTTCATGCTAACCCAGGAAGAGGATCAGCAGCTTGTCGAGCGCGTTCAGCGCGGTGACAGGCGAGCGTTCGATCTGTTGGTGCTGAAGTATCAGCACAAGATTCTCGGGTTGATCGTGCGGTTCGTTCACGATACCCACGAGGCCCAGGATGTAGCACAGGAAGCCTTCATCAAGGCCTACCGTGCGCTTGGCAACTTCCGCGGCGACAGTGCGTTCTATACGTGGCTGTACCGCATCGCCATCAACACGGCGAAGAATTACCTGGTGTCCCGTGGAAGACGGCCACCAGATAGTGATGTGAGCTCCGAGGATGCGGAGTTTTACGACGGCGATCATGGTCTCAAGGATCTCGAGTCCCCAGAGCGCTCGTTGTTGCGGGATGAAATCGAAGGCACTGTCCATCGCACCATCCAGCAACTGCCCGAAGACCTGCGTACGGCGCTGACCCTGCGCGAGTTCGACGGGCTGAGTTACGAAGACATTGCGAGTGTCATGCAATGTCCGGTGGGTACCGTGCGCTCTCGAATCTTCCGCGCTCGGGAGGCAATAGACAAAGCCCTGCAACCTTTGCTGCAGGAAACCTGAGACAGCGGCGACAGCCAAGAGAGGAACCGCCATGAGTCGTGAAGCTTTGCAGGAATCGCTGTCCGCGGTGATGGATAACGAAGCGGACGAGCTTGAACTGCGTCGTGTGTTGAACGCCGTAGACGATGCTGAAACCCGAGCCACCTGGTCGCGTTACCAGGTTGCCCGCGCAGCCATGCACAAGGAGCTGCTGCTGCCTGAACTGGATATCGCCTCGGCGGTGTCTGCAGCGCTGGCTGACGAAGCCGTGCCGGCCAAGGCCAAGAAAGGGCCATGGCGCAGCATTGGCCGCCTGGCGGTAGCTGCCTCGGTCACCGTAGCGGTGCTGGCCGGTGTGCGCATGTACAACCAGGACGAGATCACTGGCGCCGAGCTTGCTGCCCAGCAACCTGCCCAGCAAGGCCTGAGTGTGCCACAAGCACAAGGCCCCGCCGTTTTGGCAGGCTATAGTGAGAGCAGTGAGCAACCGACCGGGCCGATGGCCAACGGCGTGCTGCAGAACCAGGCCGGCTGGGATCAGCGTCTGCCGGGCTACCTGCGCCAGCATGCTCAGGAATCTGCGCTCAAGGGCACTGAAACCGCATTGCCGTATGCCCGCGCCGCCAGCCTGGAAAACCGTTAAGTAAGGAGGATCATGCGCGCGCTACCTCTCCTGTCGCTGCTGATTGGCAGCTGCATGACGGTGCCAGCGTTGGCAGCCAATTCTTCGCCCGAGGCGAGCGAGTGGCTGAGCAAGCTGGCACAGGCCGAGCAAAAGCAGAGCTACCAAGGCTCTTTTGTCTACGAACGCAACGGCAGTTTCTCTTCCCACGAGATCTGGCACAGGGTCGACGACGGCAAGGTCAGCGAGCGGCTGTTGCAGCTCGATGGTGCCGCCCAGGAGATCGTGCGCGTGGATGGCAAGGTAGAGTGCGTCAGCGGGGCCTTGGCCAGCGGTGTGACGGCGCCCCCGGACACCGCGCAGCGTGTACTTGATCCACTGAAACTGATGGGCTGGTATGACTTGAGCGTGGCGGGCAAGTCACGGGTCGCCGGGCGCGATGCCGTGATCGTGACGCTCAC
The DNA here is from genome assembly GCF_900277125.1 of Pseudomonas inefficax. Taxonomy (GTDB): domain Bacteria; phylum Pseudomonadota; class Gammaproteobacteria; order Pseudomonadales; family Pseudomonadaceae; genus Aquipseudomonas; species Aquipseudomonas inefficax. Next base: position 137,241 of record NZ_OPYN01000207.1, on the reverse strand, counting down.
CCCGCGCGACCAGCACCGCTATGCCTTCGAATTGCACCTGGACCGTGCTACCGGTCTGCCGCTGCGCTCGTTGATGGTCAACGACAAGGGGCAGTTGCTGGAGCGCTTCCAGATGACTCGTCTCGATACTGCAGCGCCCAGCGATGACCAGCTGCGCGCCAGCACGGCGTGCAAGCCGGTGCAGCATGTGGCCGCTAGCGCCAATGACACGGTCGCCGGCTGGCGTTCGGACTGGCTGCCGCCTGGCTTCGAACTGGTCAACAGCTCGGTACGCCGCGATCCGAAGCAGGACAGCACGGTCAGTAGCCTGATGTATGACGATGGCCTGGCACGTTTCTCGGTGTTCCTCGAGCCGGTAAAGGATGAGGGCGGGACCGACATGCGCACCCAGCTAGGCCCGACTTCGGCGGTTTCCCGTCGCCTCAACACCCCCAAGGGTAAGGTAATGGTTACCGTGGTCGGCGAAATTCCGCTGGGTACTGCAGAGCGTGTGGCGCTGTCCATGCGTCCACAGGATGGCCAGGCGCGCCAGTGATGGCGCGCTTTTGCGGGCCTGACGCAAGTCACGCGGGCATGCCGCTGAAATGAAATTAAAGCATTGTCATTTGCAATCCATCGGCAAATTTTCTATAGGTCAGGCTTCTAGGAGCCTGGCCTTTCCTGCTTTGTGCAGGGGCCTTTCTAAACTACCGCTCGTTGTGACGGGAGCCGTATGTCAATACCACGCTTGAAATCCTACCTATCGATGTTCGCCGCCGTGCTGATGCTCGGCCAGGTGCTCAGCGCCCAGGCCGAGGAAGCCCTGCCGGACTTCACTACCCTGGTCGAGCAGGCCTCGCCGGCCGTGGTCAACATCAGTACCAAGCAGAAACTGCCGGACCGCCGCATGGCCGCCGGGCAGATGCCCGACCTGGAAGGCCTGCCGCCGATGTTCCGCGAGTTCTTCGAGCGCAACATGCCGCAGCAGCCACGCTCGCCGCGTGGCGACCGCCAGCGCGAAGCCCAGTCGCTGGGTTCGGGCTTCATCATTTCCAGCGATGGCTACGTGCTGACCAACAACCACGTGGTAGCCGATGCCGACGAGATCATCGTCCGCCTGTCGGACCGCAGCGAGCTGCAGGCCAAGCTGGTCGGCACCGACCCGCGCACCGACGTGGCCCTGCTCAAGGTCGAGGGCAAGAACCTGCCGACCGTCAAGCTGGGTGACTCCGAGAAGCTCAAGGTGGGCGAGTGGGTACTGGCCATCGGTTCGCCGTTCGGCTTCGACCATTCGGTGACCAAAGGTATCGTCAGTGCCAAGGGCCGTACGCTGCCCAACGACACCTACGTACCGTTCATCCAGACCGATGTGGCCATCAACCCGGGCAACTCCGGCGGCCCGCTGTTCAACATGAATGGCGAAGTGGTGGGTATCAACTCGCAAATCTTCACCCGTTCCGGCGGTTTCATGGGCCTTTCGTTCGCGATCCCGATCGATGTGGCGATCGATGTCTCCAATCAGCTGAAGAAAGACGGCAAGGTCAGCCGCGGCTGGCTGGGCGTGGTGATCCAGGAGGTCAACAAGGACCTGGCTGAATCGTTCGGTCTGGACAAACCGGCCGGTGCCCTGGTGGCCCAGGTGCTGGAAAACGGCCCGGCAGCCAAGGGCGGCCTGCAGGTGGGTGACGTGATCCTGAGCATGAACGGCCAGCCGATCGTCATGTCGGCCGACCTGCCGCATCTGGTCGGCAGCCTCAAGGATGGCGAAAAGGCCAAGCTGGAGATCATCCGCAACGGCAAGCGCCAGAACCTCGATATCAGCGTTGGCGCATTGCCGGACGAAGATGCCGACATCGGTACCGGTGCCGAAGGCAGCGCAGAGCGCAGCAGCAACCGCTTGGGCGTCTCGGTGGCCGACCTGACCGCCGAGCAGAAGAAAGCCCTGGAACTCAAGGGCGGCGTGGTCATCAAGGAAGTCCAGGATGGCCCGGCAGCGATGATCGGCCTGCGCCCAGGTGATGTCATCAGCCACCTGAACAACCAGGCCATCGGTTCGGCGAAGGAATTCACCGAAATCGCCAAGGAACTGCCGAAGAACCGTTCGGTGTCGATGCGCGTGCTGCGTCAGGGCCGTGCCAGCTTCATCACCTTCAAGCTGGCTGAATAAGCTGTAATTCTGCCCTCGCGGGCATTGTCCAGCCTGACAAGCCCGGTGCGTGAGCACCGGGCTTTGTTCATTCTGGAAGGTCAGTTGAATATGGACATCAGCGTGCCGATGTATCCCCCGGCGCCGGCCGAGTTGAAGCCGATCACCGTGCGCGTCCCATCGCTCAGGCAAACCATGCCATCGCTGATGCCGGCAAGCTCCCTGATGGGTTGAAAGCTGGTATCAGGGTTGCCATCGGGAAGATAACGACGGCTTTCCAGGGTTCTGCCCAGGCCGAAGGCAAACAGCCGATGTTGCTCGTCGGCGGACACTGCATGCCAGGCGGTCATCCCTGAGGTGTCCAGTACGGGCTCGCCGCCATTGAATGCCGGATCCGTCGCGCCGTGGGCATCAAATTGCCAAAGCAATGCCCGGGATATGCCTTCGCCGCTTGTCGCTTTGCCGCCTATCAGCAATTGTCCTTCCGGCCTGGGTAGCAGCGTGCCGACTTCCGTAGCGAAGCCCGCAGCCTGGAAAACCACTGTGCCGCCGTCTCCGAAGGATGCATCCAGCGCTCCATCGTGACGGTAACGCGCGAGAAAGCCCTCGGCGGCCAACCCCTGCCGCCAGCGGGTTCCGCTGACCACGAAGCTGTCAGCCAGCTGGACGATTCCAGTGACTTCGATCTGACCGGAGCCTGGCAGAATGTCGATGAATTCGCCAAGCCCTGCTGCTGGCTGGCCATTGTGTTGCAGTAGATACACCCTGGCCATTTCCGAAGGCGCGCTTTGAGCCCTGTGCAGGTTGAGGGAGACCATGAGGTATGGCCCATCGCTCGCAAGGCGGCCACTGCCAATCACCATGCCCATGGCCGGCGGTATGCTCAGGGTACGGGTTACAGCGCAATTGCCGTCGTGGTCGTAGCAGGTGAGCCGGGGTTCTGCCAGCAGGTTTGCGGCGTTAGCACTCCACCCCAGCACGGCGAAGTGTTGGTCGGGAAGCAGGGCCAACGCTTCAGTCGAAGCGTGTTCATCAAGGGCATAACGGCCAACGATAACGCCATCCTGGGCAAAGCTCAGGTCAACGGAACCGTTGGTCGTGTAGCGGGCCAGGGCAAAATGTCGCCCGCCATTGTCGTCGAAGGCGAGCGCGCTGATGAGCAGGTTGCGTTCCTGTAGCGCCATGCCTGTCAGGTTTCGGCCGATGAACGGGCTGTGGAACGGAGGGAGTTCCGCTCTGCCATTTTCACCGAAAGCGGGGTCGAAATCCCCCGGTATTACATGTTGTGAACGCATGTTGGTCACCTCGGTCGGGAGGTTTGCAAGGGTGGACGATTCCCGGTGCGCTGAGTACTGGCAGAAATGTCAGGTAGCGTTTCTGTCAGGCAACCCCGTTTACCAGCGGCTGGATGGCGTGGCGGCAAGCTCCGGCTTAAGGTACAATTCCCGGCTATTTTTCGGCGGGCGTCCGGCTCGCAGCCTTTTCGAGTGTTGACCCGTGAGTGATTTGAGTCATATCCGCAATTTCTCCATCATCGCCCACATCGACCATGGCAAGTCGACGCTGGCCGACCGTTTCATCCAGATGTGCGGTGGCCTGTCGGCACGCGAAATGGAAGCCCAGGTGCTCGACTCCATGGACCTGGAGCGTGAGCGCGGTATCACCATCAAAGCCCACAGCGTCACGCTTCACTACAAGGCGCAGGACGGCAAGACCTACCAGCTGAACTTCATCGACACCCCCGGCCATGTCGACTTCACCTACGAAGTCTCGCGTTCCCTGGCAGCCTGTGAAGGCGCGTTGCTGGTCGTGGACGCCGGTCAGGGCGTCGAGGCCCAGTCCGTGGCCAACTGCTATACCGCCATCGAGCAGGGCCTGGAAGTCATGCCGGTTCTGAACAAGATGGACCTGCCCCAGGCCGACCCGGATCGCGTCAAGGACGAGATCGAGAAGATCATCGGCATCGACGCCACCGACGCCGTGGCCTGCAGCGCCAAGAGCGGCATGGGCGTGGACGAGGTGCTCGAGCGCCTGGTGCATACCATCCCGGCGCCTGAAGGAGAGATCGACGCCCCTCTGCAGGCGCTGATCATCGACTCCTGGTTCGACAACTATCTGGGCGTGGTCTCGCTGGTTCGCGTGCGCCAGGGCCGCGTCAAGAAAGGCGACAAGATTCTGGTCAAGTCCACCGGCAAGGTGCACCTGGTCGACAGCGTCGGTGTGTTCACTCCGAAACACACCCAGACCGCCGACCTGAAGGCCGGCGAAGTGGGCTTCATCATCGCCAGCATCAAGGACATCCATGGTGCCCCGGTCGGTGACACCCTGACCCTGTCCTCGACCCCTGAGGTCGAAGTGCTGCCAGGCTTCAAGAAGATCCAGCCGCAGGTCTATGCCGGCCTGTTCCCGGTCAGCTCCGACGACTTCGAGGACTTCCGCGATGCGCTGCAGAAGCTGACCCTGAACGACTCGTCGCTGCAATACATGCCGGAAAGCTCCGACGCCCTGGGCTTCGGCTTCCGTTGCGGTTTCCTCGGCATGCTGCACATGGAAATCATCCAGGAGCGCCTGGAGCGCGAATACGACCTGGACCTGATTACCACCGCGCCAAGCGTGATCTACGAGCTGGAACTGAAAACCGGTGAAACCATCACCGTCGACAACCCGTCGAAGCTGCCAGACGTTTCGGCTGTCGCCGATTTCCGCGAGCCGATCGTCACCGCCACCATCCTGGTGCCGCAAGAGCACCTGGGCAACGTCATCACCCTGTGCATCGAGAAGCGTGGCGTGCAGCGCGACATGCAGTTCCTCGGCAGCCAGGTGCAGGTGCGCTACGACCTGCCGATGAACGAAGTGGTGCTGGACTTCTTCGACCGGCTCAAGTCCACCAGCCGCGGCTATGCTTCGCTGGACTATCATTTCGATCGCTACCAGTCGGCCAACCTGGTCAAGCTGGACGTACTGATCAACGGCGACAAGGTCGATGCCCTGGCATTGATCGTGCACCGCGACAACGCGGCCTACAAGGGCCGTGCGTTGACCGAAAAGATGAAGGAACTGATCCCTCGGCAGATGTTCGATGTGGCGATCCAGGCAGCTATTGGCGGCCAGATCATCGCGCGGACAACCGTCAAGGCGCTCAGAAAGAACGTACTGGCCAAGTGCTACGGTGGTGACGTCAGCCGTAAGAAGAAGCTGCTGGAGAAGCAGAAGGCCGGTAAGAAACGCATGAAACAGGTGGGTAACGTGGAGATTCCACAGGAAGCCTTCCTCGCCGTGCTCAGGTTGGATAGCTAGGTCCTATGTCGCTAAATTTCCCGCTGTTGCTAGTCATCGCCGTCTTCGTCTGCGGCCTGCTGGGCTTGATCGACCTGCTGTTCCTGGCCCCGCGCCGGCGTGCGGCAATCGCCAACTACCAGGGCAGCGTCAGCCAGCCCGAGATGGCGGTGGTCGAGCGCCTGGGCAAGGAGCCATTGCTGGTTGAATACGGCAAGTCGTTCTTCCCGGTGCTGTTCATCGTGCTGGTGCTGCGTTCGTTCCTGGTCGAGCCGTTCCAGATTCCGTCGGGGTCGATGAAACCGACCCTGGAAGTGGGCGATTTCATCCTGGTGAACAAGTTCTCGTATGGCATTCGCCTGCCGGTGATCGACAAGAAGGTCATCGAAGTGGGTGACCCGCAACGCGGTGATGTGATGGTGTTCCGCTACCCGAGCGACCCGAACGTCAACTACATCAAACGAGTGGTTGGCTTGCCGGGCGACCAGGTGCGCTACACCAGCGACAAGCGGTTGTTCGTCAACGGCCAGCCAATTGCCGAACAACTGGTGGGCACCGAACCGGGCACCCTGGGCAGCGCCGAGCTGTACAAGGAAAAGCTCGGCGAGGCCGAACACCTGATCCGCAAGGAAATGAGCCGTTACCGCATGCCGCCGGACCAGCAATGGACCGTGCCGGCAGGCCATTACTTCATGATGGGCGACAACCGCGACAACTCCAACGACAGCCGTTACTGGGATGACCCGAACATCCCGAAGGAGCTGCACGGCATGGTTCCGGACCGGAACATCGTCGGCAAGGCCTTCGCGGTGTGGATGAGCTGGCCAGAGCCCAAACTCAGCCACCTGCCCAACCTGTCGCGGGTCGGTCTGATCCATTGATACCCATCGGCGCTGGCCAGCAGGCAGCGCCGAATGCATTTCTGACATAGGCTGTGTTCTCAGGGATCGGGAGATTCGCCGCACATCGCGGCGGGCCACAGCCAAACAGTCTTTCAGGATGTTGATTTGAACAACGCGTTGAACAACGAACGGGTGGCCGCATGACTGCTTCCCTTGCCCGTCTGGAGCGAAAGCTCGGCTATACCTTCAAGAACCAGGACCAGATGCTTCTGGCCCTGACCCATCGCAGCTACGCCGGGCGCAACAACGAGCGCCTGGAGTTTCTCGGTGACGCCATTCTCAACTTCGTCGCCGGCGAGGCGCTGTTCGAGCGCTTTCCGCAGGCCCGCGAAGGCCAGCTGTCGCGCCTGCGTGCGCGCCTGGTCAAGGGTGAGACCCTGGCCCGTCTGGCCCGTGGTTTCGACCTGGGTGACTATCTGCGCCTGGGCTCGGGGGAACTCAAGAGCGGTGGCTTCCGCCGCGAGTCGATCCTGGCCGATGCTCTGGAGGCGCTGATTGGCGCCATCTACCTGGACGCCGACATGGAAACTGCCCGGGAGCGCGTGCTGGCCTGGCTGGCCGACGAGTTCGAGGGGCTGACCCTGGTCGATACCAACAAGGACCCGAAAACCCGCCTGCAGGAGTTTCTGCAGTCGCGCAGCTGTGAGCTGCCACGTTACGAAGTGGTGGATATCCAGGGCGAACCGCATTGCCGTACCTTCTTCGTCGAATGCGAGGTAGTGCTGCTGAACAACAAGAGCCGTGGTCAGGGCGTCAGCCGGCGTATTGCCGAGCAAGTCGCTGCCGCGTCTGCATTGATCGCCCTGGGCGTGGAGAATGGCAATGACTGATAGCAACCCGACCCGCTGCGGCTACGTGGCCATTGTCGGCCGCCCGAACGTGGGCAAGTCGACCCTGCTCAACCACATCCTCGGCCAGAAACTGGCGATCACTTCGCGCAAGCCGCAGACCACCCGTCACAACATGCTCGGCATCAAGACCGAGGGTGACGTGCAGGCGATCTACGTCGATACCCCAGGTATGCACAAGGCCAACGACAAGGCCTTGAACCGCTACATGAACCGCAATGCCTCGGCGGCCCTTAAAGACGTCGACGTGGTGATCTTCGTGGTCGACCGCACCAAATGGACCGACGAGGACCAACTGGTGCTGGAGCGCGTGCAGTATGTGACGGGCCCACTGATCATCGCGGTCAACAAGACCGATCGCATGGAAGAGAAGGCCGAACTGATCCCGCACCTGCAATGGCTGCAGGAGCAGTTGCCGAATGCTGAAGTGATGCCTATTTCCGCGCAGCAGGGGCACAACCTCCAGGCGCTGGAGGCACAGATCGCCAAGCACCTGCCCGAGAACGAGCACTTCTTCCCCGAAGACCAGATCACCGATCGCAGCAGCCGCTTCCTGGCCGCCGAACTGGTGCGCGAGAAGATCATGCGCCAGCTGGGTGCGGAATTGCCGTACCAGATCACCGTGGAGATCGAAGAATTCAAGCAGCAGGGCCATGTGCTGCACATTCACGCGCTGATTCTGGTCGAGCGCGACGGCCAGAAGAAAATCATCATTGGCGACAAGGGCGAGCGCATCAAGCGCATCGGTTCCGAGGCGCGCAAGGACATGGAGGTGCTGTTCGACTCCAAGGTCATGCTCAACCTGTGGGTCAAGGTGAAAGGCGGCTGGTCCGACGACGAGCGCGCCCTGCGTTCGCTGGGCTACGGCGACCTGTAAATTCGCCTGACGGCTCAGGTTACTCTGTGGGAGCGGGTTTACCCGCGAATGCGTCAGTGGGTTCACCATCGCATTCGCGGGTAAACCCGCTCCCACAGTTGTCTGGGGCTTTTAGAGAGCGTTTATGGAACAACCTGTTGGCCAGCCAGCTTACGTGCTGCACAGCCGTGCCTACAAGGAAACCAGCGCGCTGGTGGACTTTTTCACCCCGCAGGGCCGCATGCGCGCCGTGTTGCGCCGTGCGCGTGGCAAGGGTGGCAGCCTGGTGCGGCCGTTCGTGCCGCTGGAGCTTGAGCTGCGTGGGCGTGGCGAGCTGAAGAATGTAGGCCGCATGGACAGCGCCGGCATCGCCACTTGGCTGCACGGCGATGCCCTGTTCAGTGGGTTGTACCTCAACGAACTGCTCATGCGCCTGCTGCCCGCCGAAGCGCCTTTCCCGGCGCTGTTCGAGCACTACACCCTGACCTTGCAGGCCTTGGCCGCCGGTCGCCCGCTGGAGCCGCTGCTGCGCTCGTTCGAATGGCGGATGCTGGACGAGCTCGGTTACGCGTTTTCGTTGCACCACGACGTCAATGACCAGCCGATCGCGCTCGACGGCCTGTACCGCTTGCGTGTGGATGCCGGCCTGGAGCGGGTGGAACTGGCGCAACCCGGGCTGTTCCGCGGCACCGAACTGGTGGCCCTGGCTGAAGCCGACTGGAATGCACCAGGCGCCTTGCTCGCCGCCAAGCGCCTGATGCGCCAGGCACTGGCGGTTCACCTGGGGGGAAAACCGCTGGTCAGCCGGGAACTGTTTCGCAAGCGCTGATCAGGACGTATGCTGTGGGGCTCAATCATCAGGAGAGCCTTTCGTGACTCACAGCAACCGCATGCTTCTCGGCGTAAACATCGACCACGTGGCGACCCTGCGTCAGGCCCGGGGCACGCGTTATCCTGATCCGGTCAAGGCTGCCCTGGATGCCGAGGAAGCAGGCGCCGATGGCATCACCGTGCACCTGCGTGAAGACCGCCGGCACATCCAGGAGCGTGATGTGGTGCTGCTCAAGGACGTGCTGCAGACCCGCATGAACTTCGAGATGGGCGTCACCGAAGAGATGATGGCCTTTGCCGAGAAGATTCGCCCGGCGCACATCTGCCTGGTACCCGAAACCCGTCAGGAACTGACCACCGAAGGCGGCCTGGACGTGGCGGGCCAGGAGGCACGGATCAAGGCTGCGGTTGAGCGCCTGTCGCGTACCGGTGCCGAAGTGTCGCTGTTCATCGATGCCGACGAGCGGCAGATCGAGGCATCGCGTCGTGTTGGAGCGCCAGCCATCGAACTGCACACCGGGCGTTACGCCGACGCCGAAACCCCGACTGATGTGGCTGAGGAGCTCAAGCGTATCGTCGATGGTGTGGCGTTCGGGGTGGGGCAGGGGCTGATCGTCAATGCCGGGCATGGCCTGCATTACCACAACGTCGAGGCGGTTGCCGCGATCAAGGGCATCAATGAACTGAACATCGGCCATGCGCTGGTGGCGCATGCCTTGTTCGTGGGCTTCAAGGCCGCCGTGGCCGAGATGAAGGCGCTGATCGTGGCGGCTTCGCGCTGATCGTCGGTCGCCTGTACCGGCCCTTTCGCGGGTAAACCCGCTCCCACAGGGGTCGCACAAGCCCCAGCCCTGTAGGGTACCTGTGGGAGCGGGTTTACCCGCGAAGAGGCCGGCACAGGCGAAAGATCAATCGGCAGGAAACACCAAAGTGAAGCGGGTAGGCCCCAATGGGCTGCTGCTGACCTCGACCCGCCCGCCATGCAGCTGCATGATCGACTTGACGATCGCCAGCCCCAACCCGGTCCCGCCTTCCAGCCGCGAGCGCCCCGAGCCCACCCGGTAAAACCGCTCGAACAAGCGCGAGTGGTGCTCTTCAGCAATACCAGGCCCCTGGTTCTCTACCGAAAGTCGAATTTCACTACCCAGGCGCTCGACGCGCAACTCTACGGGCTTGCCATCGGGGCAGTGCCGAATGGCATTGCTCAACAGATTCGACAATGCCCGTTGAAACATCAGCCGATCCCCCAATGCCGTCCCCCAGCCCTGAACACGCAGCTCAACGTCTTTCAGTTCGGCACTGAACGCGAAAAGTTCGACAACCCGAGCAGTTTCGTCGGCCAATGCCATGGGTTTCAGCATCACCTGGGCTTGAGGCTGGCTGACCTGGGCAAGAAACAGCATGTCGTTGATGATGCGGTTGAGCCGGGTCAGCTCTTCGATACTGTCTTCCAGCACTTCGCGGTAATTGGCGTTGTCCCGTTCACGGGCCAGGGTCACCTGGGCCCTGCCCATCAGGTTGCTCAAGGGGGTACGCAGCTCGTGGGCGAGATCGTCGGAAAACTGCGACAGCTGGCTGACCCCCTGATCGAGCCGATCGAGCATCACATTGATGCTGCTGGCCAGCTCTGCCAGTTCCAGCGGCAGGCCGCTCGCTGGCAGGCGATGTCGCAAATCTTGCGCCGACACCTGCCCGGCAATGCGGCGGAAGTGGCGCAAGGGCTTCAGGCCGCGCCGGGTCAGCCACCTGGCGCCGGCGCCGATCAACAGCAACAGCAGCGGCAACGCCAGCAAGGTGGAATGCAGGTAAGCCTGTAGCAGGGCGTTGTCGTCGGCGCGGTTGAGCGACATCATCACCCTGACTGGGGTGTCGTCGCGCAGGCGCATCAGCCGGGTCGCGGTAAGTATCTGGTTACCTTTGCTGTCGTGCCAGGCATGAAAGGCCAGGCTGGCATCGGTGCGCAGCTCGCCTACCTGCGATTCAAGCGCTGGCCCCAGGCTGAGCAGGTGCGGGTGGCGGCCTTCCAGGGCCAGCACACTGAGGCTGAGGTTGTCGTGCCCCATCACCAGGTCGAGCAAGGGATGGGCGCGGCTGCCCAGGTCTTCGCTACGCAGGTCGACGCGCAGGTTGTGCTCGACCTGCAGCATCTTGCGCGCCAGGTCCTTGCGTGCGCGGTTGTCCAGTTCGTGATCAAGGGCGAACACGGCCAGGCAGGCCAGCAGCAGCACCAGTGCGGCGCCCATCAGCGTCACGCTCAGGCCCAGGCGCAGTGACAGGCTGGCGTTGTTCAAAAGCGTGCCTCGAGCACGTAGCCGACGCCACGCAGGGTATGGATCAGTTTGTCGTCGAACGGGTCGTCGATCTTTGCCCGCAGGCGCCGGATCGAAACCTCGACCACATTGGTGTCGCAGTCGAAGTTCATGTCCCACACCAGCGAGATGATCTGGGTGCGCGACAGCACTTCGCCAGTCTGGCGCATCAGCAGATGCAGCAGGGCGAATTCCTTGGCGGTCAGGTCGATACGCTGCCCGGCACGGTAAGCCCGGTGGCGGGCGGGGTCCAGCTCCAGATCGGCGACGCGCAGGGTGCTGGGCTGCAGTTGCTGGTCGTTACGGCGCAGCAAGCTGCGGATGCGGGCCAGCAGTTCCGGAAACTCGAAGGGTTTGAGCAGGTAGTCGTCGGCTCCCAGGTCCAGGCCCTTGACCCGGTCGGCCAGGCGGCCGTGGGCGGTGAGCATCATGATGCGCGTGGCCGATTCGGCACGTAGCCGCTGCAGCACGGTCCAGCCATCGAGTTCGGGCAGGTTGACGTCGAGAATGACCAGGTCGTAGGGCTGCTGGCGGGCCAGGTGCAGGCCATCGGTGCCGGTGTGGGCGCAGTCGACCACGTAGCCGTTCTCGCGCAGGCCCTGCTGCAGGTAATCGGCGGTGCGCAGTTCGTCCTCGATGATCAGTAGACGCATGGGAGGCTCGGTGTGATGAAAAGGGGGCGATTCTCGACCCTGTAGTGGCATCAGGGTCAAGGGGCAGGATGTTACGGCATGAGTAAGGGCGCGCGGCGCAGATAACGGATTTGTAATGCTGGTGTTATCTGGCTGTCTGTTGCGGCCCTTTCGCGGGTAAACCCGCTCCCACAAGGTCTTCACAGACGCTGAAATCCTTGCAGTTCCTGTGGGAGCGGGTTTACCCGCGAAGAGGCCAGCACTGACAACACAGGGCCACATTGCAAGACTGTAATCCCCGCCTCACCTTGCCGTTAGCTAGCCCTAGCTAGGATGGCCGTGTCTGATCGGTTATCACGAGGCAACCACGATGAACCTGACCAAATACCTGCTGTTGGCCACCCTTGCCCTGGGCAGCGCCAGTGTTTACGCCGAGGGCGGTGCGGAGCGTTCGAAACAATTCTGGCAAGCATTCCGCGAAGACCAGCAGCGCCTGCACGGCGACAAGCAACAGGCCGTTGCCGAACGTGAGCGCAAGGCGCAGGAGAGGGCCAGCAAGTTGGCCAAGGACTGAAGTTACAGCACCTGCGCCGCGCCAGCTCCTCGGCGCAGATGTATTCAGACGCCCATCCGGGCGTCTTTTTTTATTTGCGCGCCAGCAGGGTGGCGCGACGTGGAGCCGGCAGGCCTTCGATGGTCTTGCTGTGGTCGTTCGGGTCAAGGAAGTCGACCAGTGACTGGTAGCGCATCCACTCGGTGCTGCGCTGTTCCTCAACGCTGGTCACGCTTACGTCGACGCACCGCACATCGCTGAAGCCGGCCCGGCGCAACCAGCGCTCCAGGGCTGGTACCGATGGCAGATACCAGACGTTGCGCATCTGTGCATAGCGGTCCTCAGGTACCAGAACCTGGTTTTCGTCACCTTCGATCACCAGGGTTTCCAGCACCAGTTCGCCACCTTTGACCAGGCAGTCCTTGAGCGCCAGCAGGTGCTCGATAGGCGAGCGGCGGTGATAGAACACACCCATGGAAAACACCGTATCGAAACCTTCGAGGTTGGCCGGCAGGTCTTCGAGGGCGAACGGCAGGTGCCATGCGGGCAACTCTGGCAGGTATTGTTGGACGGCCTGGAACTGGCAGAAGAACAGCCAGTTCGGGTCGACGCCAACAACCATGTCGGCACCGGCACCGAGCATGCGCCACTGGTAGTAGCCGTTGCCGCAGCCCACATCGAGCACACGCTTGCCCTTGAGGTCCAGGTGCGGACCAACCCGGGACCATTTCCAGTCCGAACGCCACTCGGTGTCCACATGTACCCCGAACAGGTCGAACGGCCCTTTGCGCCAAGGCGACAGGCCCATCAATGCCTGACGCATCTGCGCGCGGGTCGCGTCGTCGCAATCGCAGTCCAGGCGCAGCCCGTTGACCAGGTCGATTTCGCTCGGCTGCAGGGCGGGCAGCGCTTCAAGCGCTCCTCGCCAGCGGTCGAGATCGCCGTGGCCCTTCTCCAGCTTGGCTTCCAGTTGCGCTTGCAGGCCTTGCGACCAGGAAGCCAGGGGGGTGCCCGCCAGGCGGCGGACGAGGGGGGACAGATCGATCATGGCAGGGCAATCAAAGAGGCGAAGTTAAGGCATTGGAACCAGGGCACCACCTTCGAGAAACCGGCTGCGCGCAGGCGTGCCTGGTGGGCTTCGAGGGTATCGGGCCTCATCACGTTCTCGATGGCGCTGCGCTTCTGGGCAATCTCCAGTTCGCTGTAGCCATTGGCACGTTTGAAGTCCAGGTGCAGTTCGTTGAGCAAGTCCTGCTGTTCAGCATCGGCGAAGCGCAGTTTTTCCGAGAGGATCAGCGCACCACCGGGCAACAGCGCCTGGCGGATGCGACCGAGCAGTTCCAGGCGCTGGTCGGGTGCGATGAACTGCAGGGTGAAGTTCATCGCCACCACCGAGGCGGGCTCGAAGGGCAGGGCCAGGATGTCGGCTTCCAGCACTTGCACCGGCAGCAGTTCCTGGAACATCGAGTCCTGGGCAGTGAGGTATTGGCGGCAACGCTCGACCATTGCCGCGGAGTTGTCCACGGCAACAACTCGGCAGCCGTCGCTGCGCACATGACGGCGCAGCGACTGGGTAACGGCGCCCAGCGAAGCACCCAGGTCGTATAGCGCGGTGTGCGGCTGGGCGAAGCGCGCAGCCAGCACGCCGAGGTTCTCGACGATGGTCGGGTAGCCCGGTACCGAGCGCTTGATCATGTCCGGGAACACACGCACCACATCTTCGTTGAAGACGAAGTCGGGCACCTGCTCCAGGGGCTGGGCGAAAAGGCGGTCGGGTTGTTTGCTCACGGGAGGGCTCGATACAGGGTGAAACGGAGGCGCATTTTAGCCAAAGGCCGCGATTCTTGCCATGGCAGCGCTTCAGCCTCAGGGTGTTCATGGCGCAACCGCTGCGGTCAGCGGACGACGATCCTGCAATCGAAAGTCTGTACCGGGGCAACATCTGCAGCCCACGGCTGCTGGTAGATCAGCACCAACTGGCCATCGCCGGCGCCGCTGGCCTGGTAGCGCCAGGTCGAGACACCGGCGCTGCCGACCACATCTTCTTCCGGGCCGCTGTACACCTCCGGGCCGAGGCTTTGCAGCACGTTCGCGGCTGGGTTTTCGACCCGCCAGCGGTAACCGGTGGACGGGTTGCTTGGCAGTGTCAGGGTCAGCGTCTGGCCAACCTGCAGGCGCGTCGGGCATTCGCTTTCGGCATCGAGTGCAACCGGCTGGGTGGGCTGATGGGCGCAGGCAGAAAGCAGGGCGAAGCTCAGGGGAACGAGCAGACGAGGGGCGGTCATGTTGGCTCCGTAGGCTGGTGATGGCCTGAGGATAACCGATGATCGAGGAGATTTGTGTTGCCTGTGCCGGCCCTTTCGCGGGTAAACCCGCTCCCACAGGGGACCTCACTGGGCTAAAGCCCTGCGCTATCCCTGTGGGAGCGGGTTTACCCGCGAAGCGGCCGGTGCTGGCTAGAACAGGACTTTCGCCACATCGGCAAAGCGCTTGGCAAAATGCACGGTCAGGCCTTCGCGCAGGTAGTCCGGCAGCTCTTCATAGTCCCCACGGTTAGGCTCCGGCAAGATCAGCTCGAAGATCTTCTGCCGCCGCGCCGCAATCACCTTCTCGCGCACACCGCCAATCGGCAGCACCTGCCCGGTCAGCGTCAGCTCGCCAGTCATGGCCACGCCTTTCTTGGGCGCCTGGTCACGGGCCAGCGACAACAGGGCGCTGGCCATGGTGATGCCGGCACTCGGGCCGTCCTTTGGCGTGGCGCCTTCGGGCACGTGCAGGTGAATGAACGCTTCGTTGAAGAAACCCGGGTCACCACCGAACTGCTTGAGGTTGGAGCTGACGTAGCTGTAGGCGATTTCGGCCGACTCTTTCATCACATCACCCAGCTTGCCGGTCAGCTTGAAGCCCCGGTTGAGGGTGTGGATACGGGTGGCTTCGATCGGCAGCGTGGCGCCGCCCATGCTGGTCCAGGCCAGGCCGGTGATCACGCCTTTGCCGGCCAGCACTTGCTCGCTGCGGAACACGGGCATGCCAAGCGCGGCTTCCAGGTCCTTGGTGCCTATCTTCAGCTTGGCCTCGGGGTTATCCAGCAGCTTGACCACTGCCTTGCGCACCAGCTTGCCCAGTTGTTTCTCCAGCTGGCGCACCCCGGCTTCTCGGGCATAGCCTTCGATCACCGCGCGCAGCGCACTGTCGCTGATGCCGAGGCTGGTCTTGGCCACGCCGGCCTTTTCCAGCTGCTTGGGCCACAGGTGGCGCTTGGCGATGGCCAGCTTCTCTTCGGTGATGTAGCCGGACAGGCGGATCACTTCCATGCGGTCGAGCAATGGCCCGGGGATCGAGTCCAGGGTGTTGGCGGTGCACACGAACAGTACCTTGGACAGGTCCAGACGCAGGTCGAGGTAGTGGTCGAGGAAGTCGACGTTCTGCTCCGGGTCGAGGGTTTCCAGCAGTGCTGAAGCCGGGTCGCCCTGGTAGCTCTGGCCCATCTTGTCGATCTCGTCGAGCATGATCACCGGGTTCATCACTTCAACGTCCTTCAGGGCCTGCACCAACTTGCCGGGCTGGGCGCCGATGTAGGTGCGGCGGTGGCCCTTGATCTCGGCCTCGTCACGCATGCCGCCGACACTGAAGCGGTAGAACGGCCGGCCGAGCGATTCGGCGATGGACTTGCCGATGCTGGTCTTGCCGACCCCGGGCGGGCCAACCAGCAGCACGATCGAGCCGCTGATCTCGCCTTTCCAGGCGCCCACGGCGAGGAATTCGAGAATGCGCTCCTTGATGTCATCGAGGCCGGCGTGGTGCTGGTCTAGGACCTTGCGCGCGTGGTTGAGGTCGAGCTTGTCCTTGCCGTACACGCCCCAGGGCAGGGCGGTTGCCCAGTCCAGGTAGTTGCGGGTGACAGCGTATTCGGGCGAGCCGGTTTCGAGGATGGCCAGCTTGCCCATCTCTTCGTCGATGCGCTTGCGCGCCTGGTCCGGCAGGGTCTTGCCTTCGAGGCGCTGCTCGAACTGCTCGAGGTCGGCGCTGCGGTCGTCCTTGGTCAGGCCCAGTTCCTGCTGGATGACCTTGAGCTGTTCCTTGAGGAAGAACTCGCGCTGGTGCTCGCCGATCTGCCGGTTGACCTCGGCCGAGATCTCGTTCTGCAGGCGCGCGACCTCGACTTCCTTGCGCAGCATCGGCAGGACCTTTTCCATGCGCTTGAGCATGGGCACGCAGTCGAGCACTTCCTGCAACTGGCTGCCGGTAGCCGAGGTGAGGGCGGCGGCGAAGTCGGTGAGTGGCGACGGGTCGTTGGGGCTGAAGCGGTTGAGGTAGTTCTTCAGCTCTTCGCTGTACAGCGGGTTGAGCGGCAGCAGCTCCTTGATCGCGTTGATCAGCGCCATGCCGTAGGCCTTGACCTCGTCGGTCGGCTCGGCGGGCTGGCGCGGGTATTCGACCTCTACCAGGTACGGCGGGCGGTGGTGCTTGAGCCAGGTACGGATGCGTACCCGGGTCAGGCCCTGGGCGACGAACTGCAGCTTGCCGTTCTCGCGGCTGGCGTGGTGCACCTTCACCAGCGTGCCGTACTGGGGCAGCGCCGAGGTGTCGAAATGGCGGTGGTCTTCTGGCGGAGTATCCATGAAGAACAGGGCCAGGCTGTGGTCTGGTGTCTTGGCTACCAGGTCGAGGGTTTCTGCCCAAGGGTCTTCATTGACGATGACCGGCAGCACCTGGGCCGGGAAGAACGGACGGTTGTGGATCGGGATCACGTAGACCTTGTCCGGCAGCTGCTGGCCGGGCAGGGCGAGGGCGTGGCCGGTTTCGGCCTGGGGAGTGGTGTGTTCGACTTCGCTGTGTTCGTCGGGATGTTCCGGGAAATCCTGCTGGTCGCTCATGGGGCACCTGCGTGAATGACTATGGTGCTTAGATGGGGCGCGGGGGGATGGGTTTCAATGGTAGACGAAGGGTGCAGAGAGAAGTGATACCTGTACCGGCCTCTTCGCGGGTAAACCCGCTCCCACAGGTACGGCGCCGACCTTAGGGGCAGCGCCTTACCTGTGGGAGCGGGTTTACCCGCGAATGCGGCAGCAGGTCCACTGCCGCATCTCTGGATTACTCAGCCAGTTTGTAGGCGATGATGTAGTCGCCCATCCTGGTGCCCAGCGAGCCATGCCCGCCGGCAGTCACCAGCACGTACTGCTTGCCATCCTTGCCGCTGTAGGTCATCGGCGTGGCCTGGCCACCCGCTGGCAGGCGGGCTTTCCACAGTTCCTTGCCGTTGTTCACGTCATAGGCGCGCAGGTACTGGTCCAGTGTGCCGCTGAGGAAGCCGACGCCACCAGCGGTGACAATCGAGCCGCCCATGCTCGGCACGCCAACCGGCAGGCCGATCGGCACCGGGGTGCTGTCGCGGGTGGTGCCGTTCTTGTGCTTCCACACCACCTTGTTGGTGAACAGGTCGATGGCCGCGACATAGCCCCAGGCCGGGGCCTGGCACGGTACGCCCAGTGGCGACATGAACGGGTGCATGGTCACTGCGTACGGCGCGCCGGTGTTCGGCTGCACGCCGCTGGTCTCGCTTTCGCGCTTGCTGCCCTCGGCAACTTGCTCACGCGGGATCATCTTCGACACGAAAGCCATGTAGTTGGGCGAGGTGAACAGCAGTTGGCGCACCGGGTCGACCGACACGCTACCCCAGTTGAACACACCGACGTTGCCCGGGTAGACCAGAGAGCCTTGCTCGGATGGTGGAGTGTACTGGCCCTCGTAACGCAGCTCGCGGAACTGGATGCGGCACAGCATCTGGTCGAACGGCGTGGCGCCCCACATGGCCTGTTCGGTCAGCTCGGGGCCAAGCAGGTTGAGGTCGGAGCGGGCCTGGGTCGGCGAGGTGTGATCGCCCTTCACCGCACCTTGCGGGGTGGGGATTTCGCGGATCGGCACGATCGGCGTACCGTCGCGGCGGTCGAGCACGTACAGGCTGCCTTGCTTGGTCGGCACGATGATTGCCGGCTTCACGCCATCGTCGGTCTTCAGGTGGACCAGGGTCGGCTGGCTGCCGACGTCCATGTCCCACAGGTCGTGGTGGGTGAACTGGTAGTTCCAGCGAGCCTTGCCGGTGGCAAGGTCGAGGGCGACAACGCCGGCGCTGTACTTCTCGGCACCCGGGGTGCGGTTCGCGCCCCACTGGTCCGGGGTCTGGTTGCCCAGTGGCAGGTAGATCATGCCGAGGTCTTCGTCGACGCTGGCGATCGACCACATGTTGGCCGAGTTGCGGCTGTACATCTTGCCGGGCGCCAGTGGCTGGGTGTCGTCCGGGTTGTTGCTGTCCCAGTTCCACACCAGGTGGCCGTCATGCACGTCGTAGGCGCGGATCACGCCGGATGGCTCGTTGGTCGACTCGTTGTCGGTGACATGGCCACCGATGATCACCAGGTCACGGGTAACCGCGGCTGGCGAGGTGGAGTAGTAGCCGCCAGCGGTGAACGGGCCGATGCCGGTGGTAAGGTCGATCACGCCCTGGTTGGCGAAGCCTTCGCAGACCTTGCCGTTGTCGGCGTTGATGGCGATCAGGCGGGCGTCCGCAGTCGGCAGGTAGAGGCGGCGAGGGCAGGCCTGGGCCACGGCCTGGCCGGCGTCGGTAATTTTCGGTACCGGGCTGCCGTCGCGGCTGACGTAGCGGTTTTCGTCATAGTACGAAACGCCACGGCAGGTCATGTGGGCAAAGCCCTTGAACGTGCCGACCGGGCTCTTGACCTGAGGGTCGTAGCGCCAGATTTCCGCTCCGGTGTCCGGGTCCAGAGCCAGCAGGCGGCTGTGCGCGGTGCAGGCATAGAGCATGCCGTTGACCTTCAGCGGGGTGTTCTGGTTGGTCAGCTCCACCGGGTCGTTTTCGGTTGGCAGGTCACCGGTGCGGATGCGCCATGCTTCTTCCAGGCGGTAGGCGTTCTGCGGGGTGATCTGGCGCAGTGGCGAATAGCGGTCACCGTGCTCGGTACGCCCGTAGGCCTGCCATTCACCGTCGGGCATGGCCGGGGCAGCGCTGGCCATTTCGCTGCTGTCGCGGCCCAGTTCGCCGAACACTTCACCGGGGTGGGTGAACTGGCTGCCCAGGGCGCAAGCGCCCGAAGCGACCACCGCAACGCCGAGCAGCGCAGTATTGGCTTTGCTGGCCGGGCCGATCAGCGGGCGACGCGCCCAGGGCAGCAGCAGGACCACGCCGATGGCAAACCATATGGCCAGGCGAGGCACCAGTTGCCACCAGTCCAGGCCCACTTCGAGCAGGGCCCACACGGTGCTGCCCAGCAGTACCAGGCCGTAGAGGCCCAGGGCGATGCGGCGCTGGGCCAGCAGCAGGATGCCCGACAGGGCGAAGCCGATACCGGCGATCAGGTAATAAAGCGATCCGCCCAGCTGGCTCAGCTTGATGCCGCCGGCCAGCAGGGCCAGGCCCATCAGCAATAGCAGCGCGCCGATCAGGCGCGGTAGCCAGCGGCTTCCATTGTTGGCACCTTCAGTGCTCATCGTAGGTTCTCCGTCAGGTCAAAAAGGGGTTAGAAACTGCTCTGGATCTTCAGGCCGCCGATCAGGGCGCCATCGACTTGCGACACCCCGCCCGGGTGGCGGATGTACTGCAGGTTGGGGCGTACCGTGAGCCAGTCGGCCAGGTGGATGCCGTAGTACAGCTCGGCGCTGTACTCGGTGTCCTGCACCGGCAGGAAGCCGGGGTTGTCGTAGTCGTAGAGGCCGGCGGCCTGGTTGGCCAGGCGCGCGTTCTTGCGATATGCAGGGTTGACATGCACGCGGGCGAGGGCGAAACCGATGTCGTCCTTGGCGCGGGCATCGAAGGGCCCTTTGTATACCAGTCCTGCCTGAACATAGTTGTCGATGGCATTGGTCTTCTTGTCGTGCACTGTGGCGTTGGCGAACAGGCTCAGGCCACGCGACTGGTCGGACGCCAGCGAAGTCACCTGCTGCTGGGCGCCGAGCCACAACCCGTGCTTGCTCGAACTGCTGCGGTAGGCCGCGCCGCTGAGGGCTGCCGGCTGGCCGTTGCTGTCCTTGAGAACATCCTGTGCCTTGGCATTACTGTAGTAGTAGCCGGCGCGATATTCCCCTTTCAGACCATTGACCCGTGGGCTCCATACCAGTTCTATCGGCATTACCGCGCCCTGGGTGCCACTGCCGCTGAGCTTGAAGCCGTTGCCCGATTCCAGGTTGGAGGGGTTCTGCTCGTACACGCCGACTTGGGCGTAGAGCGCATCGTTGAGGTTGTAGCGCACGCGCAAAGCCCACTGGCTGACCGGCCAGTTGTACCAGATGCCACCCACCCAGTTGCCTACCTGCGAGCCGCAGAAGGCCAGGTTCTGGAAGTCGCACGGGAAGCTGTTGAAGTCTTCGCCCTCGCCGAAACGGCCGAATTTCACATCCAGTGCGCCATCGAAGTACTTCTGCTTGATCCACATCTGCGTCAGCCGCCAGGTTTCACCGCGGCCCCAGACCTCCTGGGCCGAGGTGAAGCCGCCGACACGTGGGTCGTTGATGCGGTCGTTGCTGATGTTGTCGCCGTGACGCTCGGTGATGGTCAGCTGGAATTCGGTGTCGTGCCAGCCGAGGATCTTCTCCAGGTCCAGGTGGCTACCGAAGGTGAACTGGTCGCTGTAGCGCGCGGTGCGGTCGTGGTCGTAGCCACCCTGCAGGTTGCTGCCCATCTCGCCGGTGTAGCCGAGGGTGAAGTCGTAGCCTTTTTCCAGCAGTTCGCTGCGGGTACCACCCCAGTCGCCGAGCATCCATGGGGAGCCGCTGGCGAACATCTCGCTGGCGCCGGTGGGAGCCGCCAGGGCACTGAGGGCAAGGCCGATGTAACAGGTTTTGGGCAGTTGGAGCATGAGATAGCGCTATCTTCTGATTATTGAATAAACGGCAAGCGCATCGAAGGGAGCGCCCTTCAATGGATATGGCAACAAGATGGTTTCGATGAAGCGATTCAGCTTGCGGCGGGGAGGATATAGAGGAAATTGTAAGAAAAAAAGACAAATTGTCGCAGTGGATTGTTGCTTGTCTGGTAACAGTACAGATGATGGGACGATAAAGGAGGGACCTTGTGGGAGCGGGTTCACCCGCGAATGCGGCGGTGGCCCTGGCATCGCATTCGCGGGTAAACCCGCTCCCACAGGGATCGCGTCAGGTTAGAAGGTGGTACGCAGGCCCACTTCCACGCTGCGCCCCGGCGCCGGGGCGATATCGCGCAGGATCGAGCTGGCATAGCGCACGGTCTGGTCAGTCAGGTTCTCGCCGCGTACAAACGCCAGCCACTGGCTCTGGCCAACTTCGAAGCGGTAGCCAACGCTGGCCCCCAGCGTGGTGTAGCCGTCGGTGCTGGTTTCGTTGGCCGGTTTGCGATGCTGCGACGCGGCATGCTGCACATCGACCCGCACCTGCCAGCGGTCCAGCTCCCAGACCAGGCCGCTGTTCAGGCGCAGCGGGGCGATGCGTGGCAGCGGCTCGCCACTGTCGAGGTTCTTCGCCCGGGTGTAATCGCCGGAGAGCTCCAGGGCGAAGCTGCCATAACGGTTCTCGACCAGTTGCCAGCGGTCCTGGGCCTCGATGCCATAGAAGCGCGCCCGCACGCCCTGGTACTGGTACTCCGGGAAACCGTCATGGTCGTGATCGTGGTCGTGGTCATCCTCGCCATGGTCATGGTCATGCCCCTCGCGGATGTTGCCGGTGCCGATCAGGCCGATGTAGTTGCGGAAGTGGCTGTAGAACACCCCGACACTGCCCTTGTGGGTGCCGTTGTCGAAACGCAGGGCCAGGTCGGCAGAAATGGCTTTTTCCTTGTTCAGGCTGGCATCGCCGACTTCAAAGGCTCCGGTGGCCACGTGGGCACCATTGGCATACAGCTCGTAGAAGGTCGGGGCGCGCTCGGTGTAGCCGAGGTTGGCGGCCAGCGCCCAGATCGGGTCGAGCTGGTACACCGCCCCGGAAGACAGGCTGAAGGCGTTGAAACTGCTGGCGCTGTCGGCGTCGGCGAAGTTCTCGTTGCCTTTGGCATCCGGGTCGACCCGGGTGTGCTCCATGCGTGCGCCCAGGCTCAGGTTCAGGCGCTCGGTGGCTTGCCACTGTTCCAGCATGAACAGCGCCAGGCTATCGGTGTCGGTGTGCGGGACGAAGGCTTCCTCGCCCAAGGCGGAGAATTCGTTGCGGCTGACCTGCGCACCGATCACGCCTTCTACCGGCCCGAGCGGTTGGTGGCGGGCTTCGATACGTGCTTCATAGCCCTTGTTCCTGAAGGTGGTGTGGACCTCGCCTTCTTCGATTTCACGGTGCTCGTAGTCGGTGTAGCCGGCATCGACCTTGACCGAAGTGAACGGGCCTTCCAGATCGCGCAGTTCGGAGGCGAAGGCGTAATGGTCCTGCTTCATGTCCAGGCGCACACCTGGCTCGGCTACCGAGCCATAGTTGCTGTCGTAGCGGCTGTACGACACGCCGGCGTAACCGTGGTCCCAATGGTAGGCGCCACCCACGGCGCCACCGTCCTGGCGGCCGTCGCTGTTTTCCAGGCGGTGCTTGCTGCCGGGTTCGTCGGCATCGCGTACCTTGGAACTGCGCGCGTAACCGGGGATGCGAAGGTCGTTGAACTGGCGGCTGTTGGCATCCAGGTGCAGGGCAAAGGCACCGTTGCCGGCTTCCAGCTTGCCAGCGCTGCTGCGGGTGGTATCGGCGCCGCCGTAGCGCAGTTCACCGGCACCTTGGATGCCCTCGATGGGGGCGTCCGGGATGCGATTGTCGAAGGTGTTGACCACGCCGCCGATGGCGTTGCCGCCGTAGAGCAGGGCAGCCGGGCCACGGACGATCTCGATGCGGTCGACGGTCACCGGGTCCAGCGGCACGGCGTGGTCGTAGGACAGCGATGAAGCATCCAGGGCGCCGACGCCATTGCGCAGGATGCGAATGCGGTCGCCATCCAGGCCACGGATTACCGGGCGACTGGCGCCAGGGCCGAACCAGGTAGAGGCGACTCCGGGCTGTTTGTTCAGGGTTTCACCGAGGCTGCCGTGTTGCTGTTGCAGCAGCTTGTCGCCTTCGAGCACGGTGCTGGGGGCGGCCAGCTGGCTGTTGCCCAAAGGGTTGGCGGTGATGACCTGAGGTTCGAGTTCCACGGCGTGGCTGGGTGATGCGGCCAGCCACAGTGCGATGGCGAGAGGAGAAAGGCGAAGCGGTGTGTACAGCATGGGGATGGGGCGTTCCTTGGCAGATGCTTTTGTATTGTTACAATATAACATCTCTATTTCAGCACAGAGGTTTTGCGCCTGGCCAGCGGTTTTTCTGTCGACTCATCTGATCCCACCCACCACTACACTCGTGTAAGGTGCGCATCTTTCCTACGGAGCACTGGCATGAGCACGGCCCAACACAACGCGCTGCACGGCAAGACCCTCGAACAGATCCTCACCGAGCTGGTTGCGCACTACCAATGGCAGGGCCTGGCCGAGCGCATCGATGTGCGCTGCTTCAAGAGCAACCCGACCATCAAGTCGAGCCTGACTTTCTTGCGCAAGACGCCGTGGGCACGGGAAAAGGTCGAGCAGCTGTACGTGAAGCTGCAGCGCCAGGCCTGACATGCCGCGCCGTCCCTGGCTGACCGGCATGGCCGTGCTGGGCTGGTTCGGCCTGGCCGTGCAGGTGTACCTGGTGCTGTTGGCGCGTTGGCAGGAGCAGGCCAGCCTGGTTGGTGGCCTGATCAATGTGTTCGGGTATTTCACCGTGTTGACCAATACCCTGGTGGCAACGGTGCTCAGTTATGCGGCGTTCGGCCGGGAAGGCCGTGCCAAGCGTTTTTTCCTGTCGCCTTCAGTGAGTTCCGCGGTGGCCGCCAGCATCGTGCTGGTGGCATTGGCCTACAGCGTGCTGTTGCGTCACTTGTGGCAACCGCAGGGCTGGCAATGGCTGGCCGACGAGTTGCTGCACGATGTGATGCCCGTGCTATATGCCTTGTATTGGTGGTGCGAGGTGCCCAAGGGCAGGTTGCGCCTATGGCACTTGCCGGTCTGGGCGGTGTACCCGGCAACCTATTTTGCCTATGCGCTGTGGCGAGGGAGCGAGATTGGCGTGTATGCCTACCCGTTCATCGATGTGGCGAGCCTGGGGTATGGGCAGGTATTGCTCAATGCTTTGGGGGTGTTGGCGGGGTTCTGGGGGATCGGGCTGGTGTTGCTGGGGCTGGATCGGTGGCGCCCCATTCGCGGGTAAACCCGCTCCCACAAGTACTGCGCTGCCCTCAGGAACAGCGCCGCCCTTGTGGGAGCGGGTTTACCCGCGAAGAGGCCGGGGCAGCAAACAATCATTCGTCGTCCGCAGTCCCGTCGGCACGCCAGTACGCTACAGCCTTCAGCGCGTCCTCAGGCACCCCTTTCTCCAGCAACAGTGCCTTGGCCTGGCGGGACAGGGCTTTTTCCAGTGCCACCCAGGCGTATAACCGGCCTTGCGGCAAGGTCAGGTTCTTCACCAGCGCCAGCAAGTCTTCCTGTTGGCGACGTACCCAGATCACCTCCACCTGCGCCTTGCTCGGCAGTGGCTGGCGTTCCTGCTCGTCTTCGATCTGGATAACCGCCAGCACCTGGCGCCCCGCAGGCAACTCCTCCAGGCGGCGGCCAATGGCCGGAAGGGCGGTTTCGTCGCCGATCAGCAGGTAGCTGTCGAAGATGTCCGGCACCACCATCGAAGCCCGCGGCCCGGCGATGTCCAGAGTTTGCCCGGGTGCCGCCTGCGCGGCCCAGGTGGAGGCGGGACCATCGCCGTGCAGCACGAAGTCGATGTCCAGCTCATTGGCCACCAGGTCGATGCGCCGTGGCGTGTATTCGCGCATGGTAGGCCGTGCGCCACCCTCTCGGCCCAGGTTACGAGCGTCGATGGCTTGCTGTTGCTCCGGTGTTTCGGCGAACAGCAGCTTGATATGGTCGTCGCTGCCCACGCTGGTGAAGCCTTGCAGCTCGGCACCCCCGAGGGTGATGCGGCGCATGCGCGGGGTCAGTTCGGTGACCCGCAGCACCTGCAGGCGGCGTTGGCGGATTTCGTGGTTGACGCGGTGAATGGTGTCACTCATGGGGTGTCTCCCTGACAGGTTCGGCCGGCCCGGAGGCGATGGCCTTGGCGGTGTGATTGAGCAGGTCGCGAACCCGCTCGATTTCTTCCGGTGTCCACCGGCCGCTATGCATGTGCAGTGCGTGGCGCAGGTTGCCGACCGCTTCATGAATCTCTGGTGGGCGGTCGTGGCCGCGCAGGGCGCGCTTGCTGACTTCGATGCGCATGCGCACGCCGTCCAGCGCGACGGCCTGTTCGGCCAGGGCGGTGCGACCGGCTTCGGTGATGGCATAGAGGCGTTTGCTGCCCTGCACCTGGCCGCTGATCAGCTCGGCCTCTTCGAGGAAGTTGAGGGTGGGGTAGATCACCCCGGGGCTTGGGCTGTAGCTGCCGTCGAACAGGTTTTCGATCTGACGGATCAGGTCGTAGCCGTGGCCTGGCTGCTCGGCGAGCAGGGCCAACATCAGCAGCTTGAGGTCGCCGGGGGCAAAGACGCGTGGGCCGCGCTCGCCACGGCCAGGGCGCCGTTCGAAGGGGTCATGGGGGGTGTGTTCGCGCATGGGGCAAGGCTCCGTCGTTTGCGATATATCGTAAGATATTACTCAAGATATATCTAAAGACAAGCCTTCAATTGCAGATGATTATCATCTAGTTATTTGATGTATCCCCTTGCGGCGTGGTTGTATGCACGGCCACCTGCGGCGCTTTGCATTCATTCGGATTGCCCGGTTGCAGGTATGGCATGAGAATCGGAGCCATGCCCTTGAGTACCTGCACCGGCAGCGCCGAGGTGAACTTGAAGGCCTCTGCCGAGCGCCCCGGCACGAATGCGGTCAAGGTGCCGAAGTGGTTGTCGCCCAGGAAGAACACGAAAGTGGCGGTACGGTTCAGCGAGCGCGAGCCGATCAGCCGGCCGCCAGCCCCAAAGCTTTCGATGCGGTTGTCACCAGTACCGGTCTTGCCGCCCATCACCAGTGGCGTACCGTCCTGCAGCTTGAAGCTGCCGGAAATACGCCGCGCTGTGCCCGCATCCACCACCTGCGACATGGCGCCTTTGAGGGCGCGAGCCACTTCGACCGGCAGTATCCGCACACCCCGGTCCGGGTCAGTGACCAGCTTGGTCTCGTAGGGCGTGTTGGCCGCGAAGTGCAATGTGTCGATCCGCAAGGTCGGCAGGCGCACGCCATCGTTCTGGATGATGCCGACCAGCTCGGAAAGGGCGGCAGGTCGATCGCCCGAGCTACCGATGGCGGTGGCCAGCGAGGGTACCAGGTGGTCGAACGGATAGCCCACGCGCTTCCAGCGCTGGTGAATGTCGAGGAACGCTTCGATCTCCACCATGGTGCGAATGCGGCTGTCACGGGCGCCCTGATGGCGGCTCTTGAACAGCCAGCCGTATACCTCCTGGCGCTCGAAGCGGCTGGCATTGACCATTTCGGTCAAGGTAGAGCCGGGGTTCTTCAGCAGGTAACCGAGCAGCCACAAGTCCAGCGGGTGGACCTTGGCGATATAACCCTGATCGGGCAGGTCGTACTTGCCCGGGCCATAGGCGTCGTACATCTCCGACAGGCGGCCATCGGTCAGTTTGCCCAGAACGATCTTGTCACCCTTGAGGTGGGCACGGACAAACGCGTTGAAGGTTTCCTGGCCAGCCTCGGGGAACAGGTAGCGGTGCACGGCCGCCAACCGTTGCGGGGTCACGCGCATGCTGTCGAGGAAGGTGTCCAGGCGCTGCTGCGAGGTCTTGCGCTGGTATTTCTTCCAGAAGCGCATCAGGTAGTTGGTGCCTTCCTTGTCGGCGAAACGGGCCAGGTATTCCTGGCGGCGCGGGTCGGAGTCGTCCTTGAGCAACGGCACGCGGTTGTACGGCTGCTGGTAGGTCACGTAGCGCACCAGGTCGCGCATCAGGCGGATGAACGGCAGGTTGATCGATTCGCGCAATGCATCCTTGAGGGTTGGGTTGCGGCTGTTGTCTTCCTTGCGGAAGTTGTTGAACACATGCATGCCGCCGCCGGTGAAGAAGGCTTCGCCGGTGTTGGCTGAATACTTGCGCTCCAACGCGGCATCGAGCATGGCGTCCAGGCTCTGGTTCTTGCTGTTCTGTGCCAGCCATTCCAGCGACCACTGGCTGATGCGGTCGAGTTCGGCGACTTCGACTTTCTTCAACTCGGCGGCAGGCTTGCCGGCGTACTTGTCGTGCAGTTCGGCGATGATTTCCAGGTAGGTGGTGAGCACCCGCAACTTGGCGGTGGAACCCAGTTCCAACTTGCTGCCTTCGTTGATGTCGAAGGGCTGGTCGGTGCTGTCGGTCTGCACCCGCACCCGCGAGCCGTCGGCGGTGCGCTCGAACAAGGTGAAGCTGTAGCTCACCTGGTCGGTGGTCTTGGCGGTGAGCAGGCGTTCGCCGATCAGGCCGATCTGCGCCGCGAATTCAGGGTCGGCAAGGTTTTTCAGGTACTGGCTGACCTGCAGTTGCAGGTCGGACTGCAGGGTACTGGTGGCCGACACGTCGAGCCGGTCGAGGTCGTACAGCGGGCGATTGAGCATGGCCGCCAGGCGGTTGCGTGCCAGGCTGATGCCCTTGTTGGTGACGATCGGCACGATGGTCGGTTGCGCCACCCAGTCGCGATATACCGCCTTGCTGGCCAGTGCCGCGTCGGCCAGTGGCTGCTCGATGACCTTGTTGGCGGCCAGCACACGGATGTGCGCATCGGTCAGTTCGGCCAGTTCGAGGCGCCCCTTGGACAGGTAGTGCGAGGGCCGGCGCTGGGCGATCATCAGCGACAGCACCTGGCGCAGGGCCAGGCCGCGAGCGGCCATGCTTTCGGGGTCGCTGGCGGTGGAATTCAGGGTCTGGTTGACCTGGTCGAAATCGGCGCCGTACCACACCCGCAGGCCTTCGGCCATGCCATGCACTTCGCCATGCCCGGGCACTGCGGACAGCGGCACGCTGTTCAGGTAGTCCCGCACGATGCGCTGGCGTGCCTCGGTAGTGTCGGGGCCACCCTGGTAGGCGCGCACGCTGGCGGAAATCATCTGGCGGATCTTCTCGGCGCCGGAAACGGTCAGGCCGTCCGGTGAATGGCGGTACTTTTCCAGTTGCGTGGCCAGGGTGCTGCCGCCAGCGGACTGACCGGGCAGGGCCAGGTACTTGGCCACCTGGCTGTAGGCGGCCTTGGCGAAGCGCGGCCAGTCCACGGCCGGGTTGTTGCGCGGGTCCTTGGTGTCGAGCAGGTCGCGGTTCTCGATGAATAGCAGGCTGTTGACGATCACCGGCGGGATCGCAGCGAAGTCCGGGTACAGGTGTTGCGGGTAGTTGTACTGGTACAACACGTCGCCGCGGCAGTCGGTGATCGACAGGCCAGCCTGGATTTTCTCGATATAGGGGGCGAACAGCCCATGATCGACGTAGTTCATCAACGCCGGGGAGAACTTCACCTGTTCGCTGATCAGGTAGTCGCGCTTGAGCAGGCGCGGCAGGAATTCGCCCAGGGCGCTGTAGCCCAGGCGCTTGTCGAACGGCCCTTCGCCAGGGTAGACGATGGCATCGCTGGGGCCTGGTTGCAGCGAATAGGTGAGGGTGCTGGCCAGTTTGCTGAATTCCCGCGACTGCAGGTTGGAGGTGCGGAATTCGTCATACGCAGCGAAGCCGATGGCCACCAGCGCCACCAGCAGGATGAGGATGATCAGCCGCCACCACAGCCGACGCTGACGGGGGGATTTGGGTTGTGGCGTCTCGGCCGGAGGTATCTCGGGTGCTTCCGTTCTGCTTGGTTCCGATTGCCACAGTGCGCCCATAGTCTTCTATCCGGCCAGGTATTTTCGTCTTGCTTGTCTGAAGCTTAGACGTTGAGCGGGTCAGGTGAAAAATTTGTAAGAGACGGCGAAAAGTAGCGTAGGGCTATGCGGCTTTGGTGTGGGTTTCTTCGTAAGGCGATATTGCTATGGTGGCCGGGCGATTTTGCGGCCCCTTCGCGCCCCATTCGCAGCACAAGGCTGCTCCTACAGGAGATACGCATTCCCATGTAGGAGCAGCCTTGTGCTGCGAATGGGCGCGAAGCGCCCCAGAGATCTTGCTGAATTTTCCTGTTTATACAGCGAAAAACCCTGCAGCGGTCTTCCTATACTGCTCGCCCCCTTCGCCTTGCCGGGCGCTCTATTCCGGCACACGGGCCGGCCCACGAGGCCAGCCCGGCAAGCCAACGCTTCGCCTATCGGCGTGGCCGGTGCTGCACGAAGGTCAAATCCAATAACAAAATGAGGTTGTATTGCTATGCCAGTCGGCAACCATCCTGCCCACGGCCAGGCCACTGAAGGCGGCCCGCTCAAGCGCGAACTGGGCGAACGGCACATCCGCCTGATGGCGCTGGGCGCCTGTATCGGTGTCGGTCTTTTCCTCGGTTCGGCCAAGGCCATCGAAATGGCCGGCCCCGCCATCATGCTGTCCTACATCATCGGCGGTCTGGCCATTCTGGTGATCATGCGCGCCCTTGGCGAAATGGCCGTGCACAACCCGGTCGCCGGCTCGTTCAGCCGTTATGCCCAGGACTATCTCGGCCCGCTGGCGGGCTTCCTTACCGGCTGGAACTACTGGTTCCTGTGGCTGGTGACCTGCGTTGCCGAAATCACTGCGGTGGCCATCTACATGGGCATCTGGTTCCCCGACGTACCGCGCTGGATCTGGGCCTTGGCGGCGTTGGGCAGCATGGGTGCGGTCAACCTGGTGGCCGTCAAGGCCTTTGGCGAGTTCGAGTTCTGGTTCGCCCTGATCAAGATCGTCACCATCATCGCCATGGTCCTTGGCGGCATCGGCATCATTGCTTTTGGCTTTGGCAATGACGGCGTGGCAATGGGTATCTCCAACCTGTGGAGCAACGGCGGCTTCATGCCCAATGGCGTGACCGGCGTGCTGATGTCGCTGCAGATGGTCATGTTCGCCTACCTGGGCGTGGAAATGATCGGCCTGACCGCCGGTGAAGCACGCAACCCGCAAAAGACCATCCCGCAGGCTATCGGCTCGGTGTTCTGGCGCATCCTGTTGTTCTATGTCGGTGCGCTGTTCGTGATCCTGTCGATCTACCCGTGGAACGAAATCGGCAGCCAGGGCAGCCCGTTCGTCATGACCTTCGAGCGCCTGGGCATCAAGACCGCCGCCGGTATCATCAACTTCGTGGTCATCACTGCAGCGCTGTCGTCGTGCAACGGCGGCATCTTCAGCACCGGGCGCATGCTCTACAGCCTGGCGCAGAACGGCCAGGCCCCGGCGGCCTTCGCCCGTACTTCGAAGAACGGCGTGCCGCGCAACGCGCTGCTGTTGTCCATCGGCGCACTGCTGCTGGGCGTGCTGGCCAACTATCTGGTGCCGGAGAAGGTCTTCGTATGGGTTACTTCGATCGCCACCTTCGGCGCGATCTGGACCTGGGTGATGATCCTGCTGGCGCAGCTGAAGTTCCGCGCCGGCCTCAGCACTGCCGAGCGCAAGGCACTGAAGTACCGCATGTGGCTGTGGCCGCTGAGCTCGTACCTGGCGCTGGCCTTCCTGGTGCTGGTGGTCGGCCTGATGGCGTACTTCGAGGATACCCGCGTGGCGCTGTACATCGGCCCGGCGTTCCTGGTGTTGTTGACGGTGCTGTACTACGCGTTCCGCCTGGCGCCGAAAGACGCGCAGGGTGTGGCCGCCAGTACTGCTTCCTGATCTGAAATGGCTGGGGCCGCTTTGCGGCCCTTTCGCGACACAAGGCCGCTCCTACAAGAGGTCTCGTACTCCTGTGGGAGCGGCCTTGTGTCGCGATGGGCTGCACAGCAGCCCCGGGGATCTATCAGGCCGCTACTTCGCTATTGGGCTCGAAGCTGTCCGCCCGCGCCAGCTGCCACATGCGCGAGTAGAACTGGCCATTAACCTCGCCAGTCAGCAGCTCACCCGGCTTCAAGAACACATGCATCTGCGAGAACAGCTTGATCTCGGTGGCCGAGATGCGTCGCACCAGATGCTTGGCTTCCAGCTGCGCCGGGTGTTCCAGCCCCGCTGCAGCCAGCATTTCGGCCAAGGCTCGCAAGGTATTGTGATGGAAGTTCAACACCCGCTGGGCTTTGTCCGGCACCACCAGCGCACGCTGGCGCAGTGGGTCTTGCGTGGCTACACCGGTCGGGCACTTGTTGGTGTGGCAGCTTTGCGACTGGATGCAACCAATGGCGAACATGAAGCCGCGCGCCGAGTTGGCCCAATCAGCGCCAATGGCCAGCACGCTGGCAATGTCGAAGGCGCTGACGATCTTGCCGCTGGCGCCCAGCTTGATCTTGTCACGCAGGTTCAGGCCGACCAGGGTGTTGTGCACGAATAGCAGCCCTTCGCGCAGTGGTACGCCAATGTGGTCGGTGAACTCCACCGGTGCCGCGCCGGTGCCACCTTCCTTGCCGTCGACGACGATGAAGTCGGGCAGGATGCCGGTTTCCAGCATGGCCTTGGCGATGCCCATGAACTCCCACGGGTGGCCCAGGCAGAACTTGAAGCCTACCGGTTTGCCACCAGACAGTTCACGCAGCTGGGCAATGAACTGCATCATCTCGATGGGGGTGGAGAAGGCGCTGTGGCGTGACGGCGAGATACAGTCTTCGCCCATCAGCACGCCACGGGTTTCGGCAATTTCCCGGGTCACCTTGTGCTTGGGCAGGATGCCGCCATGGCCGGGCTTGGCGCCCTGGCTCATCTTGATTTCGATCATCCGCACCTGCGGGCTGCGTGCCTGGGCGGCGAAGCGTTCGGGGTCGAAGCGCCCGTCCGGCGTGCGGCACCCGAAGTAGCCGCTGCCCAGTTCCCAGACCAGGTCGCCACCGTGCTCGCGGTGATAGGGGCTGATGCTGCCCTCGCCGGTGTCATGGTGGAAATTGCCCAGCTTGGCGCCTTGGTTGAGGGCGCGGATGGCGTTGGCGCTGAGTGAGCCAAAGCTCATCGCCGATATGTTGAAGATCGACGCCGAGTATGGCTGGCTGCACTGCGGCCCACCTACGATGACCCGGAAACTTGCCGGGTCGGCCAATGGCGCCGGGCGCATGGAGTGGCCGATGAATTCGAAGCCGGACTCGTACACATCGATCAGGGTGCCGAAGGGTTTGTCCGAGGCTTCATTCTTCGCCCGAGCGTACACCAGCGAGCGCTGGGCGCGGGAGAACGGCAGGGCGTCGCTGTCTGCCTCCAGCAGGTACTGGCGGATTTCCGGGCGAATGGCTTCGACCAGGTAGCGGATGTTGCCCAGGATCGGGTAATTGCGGCGTACCGCGTGGCGCTGCTGCAACAGGTCGAAAAGGCCGATCAGGCTGAGGATGGCGGTGCTCAGGGTGAACGGCCACAACCATTCGTGGTGGGTGAAGGGCAGGCTCGCCAGGGTGAACAGCACACAGGCGGCGAAGAAGGCATAGCGACTGAGAAGTGACAGGCTCATACAGGGTCCTTGCGATGGCGCGGTCAGGCTCAGGGCCTGGGGCAAACCCCGACCATAGCCCGGTTTGGGCGGTGCTGAAAATGAAAATCGGGGTAGCGAAAATCATTCTCGCCGAGACTTGGCAACGGTCTTCGGGGCAACGCGGGCTTTTGTAGGAGCAGCCTTGTGCTGCGAAGAGGCCAGCAGGGATACAGATTGTCTTCGGCAACAATGGCCTCTTCGCAGCACAAGGCTGCTCCTACAGGGCCTGTGCATGCCCTGAAGGGATTCAGACAGTGTCGCGCAGCAGCTTCTGCCGCCAGCTTTCCTGCTCTTGTGCCGGCGCTTCGACCAGGTACGAATAGTGCCCAGCCACCCGCACCGCCACCGGCACCCCGTCGCGATACAACAAACGGTTGCCACTGACCGCTGGCACTTTCGCCCCCGGCAGCAACGACCCGACCAGGTTCAGCGGGTCACTGGCACTCACCACCACCAATGCCCCGTCCAGTTCACGCCGCCGCACCTGCCGCAGCAGCCCCACCGCCTCCGGCAAGGCGAATTGTTCGCCGGCCAGCCCGGCAATGAAGCGCCCGCCACGAATCTCGCCACGCGCTTCCAGCCGGTGATAGCAGCGCAGCAGTTCACGCCAGGGCGGCAGCACATCGCTTTCGCGCTCCAGCAGGCGCCAGCACACCACGCCATAGCGTCGAAGCAGAGCCCGGGCGATGTGCTCCAGGCGCTGGCTGTCGTCTACGGTACCCCTGCGCAGCAAGGCCCAGCGCCCGGCATGGGACATGCTGCTGGACAGCGGCGGGTGGCCGCGTCGGCTGTTGCGCGACGTGCGTTTCGCCGCCGGGGTGATAAGGCTGCGCAGGCCAGTGAAGCTGTCGGCCCCCACCAGGCCTGCGCCTACCAGCTCCTGCAAGGCTGTCTCCAGCTCGCTGGGCAGCAGGTGGGCGTCGTGTGCCAGCTCGTCGAAGAACAGCGCGCCATGTGCGTTCAGCACCTGGTGGACGCGTTGCGCCCGTGCGCCGAGGCTATCCACCGCAGGCACGGGGGCCAGGCTGCGCCACAGGCCAAGGTGCTCGCGCGGCAGCAGTACCAGCGGTGTGCTTGACAGGGTGTTGCTCGACACCGTCGCCGCCAGCCGGCTCCAGGCGAACTGCCCGCTACGGCACGCATCGTCGAGCCATTGCGGGCTGTAGTCCTTGATACGTGCCGGCAGCAGTTCGGCTTCCCAGGCTCCGGCGGCACTCGGGAACCCTTGCAACTGGCCAAGGACCTCGGCCACCGCTTGCGGGCCACGCAGGTGCGTGTCGTTGGCCAGGTGCTGCCAGTCGAACAGAAAGCGCATGAAGTCCTGCAGGCTGACCGGCTCGATCTCCCGGCGCAGGCGTTTGACCGTGTAGCGATGGATGCGCGCCAGCAAATGGCGCTCGCACCACTGCAGTTCGCTTGCGCCAGGGCTGAAATGCCCACGCAGCACATAGCCTTCGGCCTCCAGGCGGGCCAAGGCCTGTTCGATGGCCTGCAGCGGCTTGCCAAGTGCTGTCGCAATCTGTGTGCGGGTCAGTGGTCCATGGCCGCTCAGACGGGCTCGCAACAATTCGACCAGCGCAACGTCCGGCTCGATGACCTGATCGAAGCCAGGCAGTACCTGCAACGCAGGTTCCAGCCGGGCGCCGGGGTACAGCGCCTGCAGCAGGCTCAACCGCTCCCGCGCCAGCCACAGCTTTTCATCCACCAGGCGCAACGCCCGGCCGGCCTTGGCCAACTGCCTGAGCAGCAGCTCCCAGCTGGCATTGCCCTGCACTTCGTCCTGGCTGATGGCACCCAGGCCCATCAACGCTTCATGCATTTCGTCTGCATTGCCCGGCTGCGGCCAGGCCTCGGCCGCGACGGCGGCAATGGCATCGGCGTCCAGCGCGCCCAGGTCGTCGCCGTTCTGCACCTCGCTCCAGCGCCGGTTGAGCACTGCCTGAGTGCGCCGTTCTTCCAGTGGTGCGTCATCCAGGAAGGCATAGGGCCGTGCGTTGAGGATGGCCGACGCCAGCGGCGAAGGGGCGGGCAGGTCGCGGCACAGCAGGCGCACCGTGCCGCTTTCCATACGCCGCAACAGCGCCAGCCAGCCTTCGCTGTCCATGGCCTCGTGCAGGCAGTCGTCGAGGGTTTGCTCGACCAGCGGATGATCGGGAATCTGCCGCTCGCCGACGATGTTCTCCAGGCAGGCGATCTGCTCGGGGAATACGGCGGCGATCAGGTCTTCGCTCTTCATCCGCTGGATCTGTGGTGCCACCTTGCGTCCGCCGACAAAGCGCGGCAGGGCCATGGTCACGCTGGCGTTCCAGCGCCAGCGCACGCCAAACAGCGGCGCGTCGAGCAGCGCCTGGACCAGGATCGGCTCGGCGCTGCGGCTATTCAGGTAACGCCACACGTCGTCCAGTTCGAAACTGTGGCTGGAGGACAGCGACAGCACGATGGCGTCCTCGCTGGCGGCCGCCTGCAACTCGAAGTTGAAGGTGCGGCAGAAGCGCTTGCGCAGGGCCAGCCCCCAGGCGCGGTTGATGCGGCTGCCGTAGGGTGAATGGATGATCAGCTGGGTACCGCCGGACTCATCGAAGAAGCGCTCCATCACCAGCGTGTCCTGCGAGGGCAGGGCGCCGAGCACTTCGCGGGTGCGGGCCAGGTAGTCGAGCAACTGGCTGGCGGCGTCTTCGCCCAGCTCGAAGGTGCCCTGCAACCATGCCAGCACCTTGGCCTGGTCGTTGTCAGCCAGCTGTTGGTCGATCTGCGCCTGCAGCCGGGCCACTGCGGCAGACAGCTCGTCGCTGCGCCCCGGCGCCTCGCCCAGCCAGAACGGGATGGTCGGTGGCAGGCCATGGGCATCCTCCACCCGCACCCGGCCCGGCTCGACCCGCAGGATGCGATAGGAGGCATTGCCCAACTGGAAGATATCGCCGGCGATGCTTTCCACGGCAAAGTCTTCATTGACGCTGCCGATGTTCAGCGCCTGCGGTTCGAGCAGCACGGCGTAGTCGGCGTTGTCGGGGATGGTGCCGCCGCTGGTCAGCGCGGTCAGTTGGCTGCCGCGGCGGCCACGCAGGGTGCCGCTCACCGCATCGCGGTGCAGGTAGGCACTGCGCACGCCTTGGCGGCCGTTGTAGCCCTCGGCGAGCATGCGCAGCAGGGCCTGGTAATGTTGCTGGTCGAGTTCGGCGTAGGGGGTGGCCTGGCGCAGGCAGTCGAACAGGGCCTGTTCGTGCCAGGGCTGGTTGCTGGCCTCGGCGACGATCTGCTGGGCCAGCACATCCAGCGGCGCCCGGGGAATGTGCAGTTCGTCCAGCTCGCCCCGGCGTACGCAGTCGAGCAGGGCCACGCATTCGATCAGGTCATCGCGTGAAGTCGGGAACAAGCGCCCCTTGGGCACGCCATCGACCTGGTGGCCAGCGCGGCCGACCCGCTGCAGCAAGGCCGCGATCGAACCTGGCGAAGCGATCTGGCAGACCAGTTCGATGTCGCCGATATCGATGCCCAGCTCCAGCGACGCAGTGGCCACCAGCACCTGCAACTGGCCGTTTTTCAGGCGTTGTTCGGCATCCAGGCGCAGTTCCTTGGCCAGGCTGCCGTGATGCGCGGCAACCGCCTCTTTCCCCAGGCGGTCGCTGAGGTGGCGGGTGATGCGCTCGGCCAGGCGCCGGGTGTTGACGAACACCAGGGTGGTGCGGTGTTCGCGCGCCAGGGTGGCCAGGCGGTCATAGACCAGGCCCCAGACATCGGTGGCCATCACTGCACCCAGCGGCACTGGCGGCACCTCGATGGCCAAGTCGCGCTGCCGAGCATGGCCGACATCGACGATTGCGCAGGGGCGGCCGTTGCCGACCAGGAATTGCGCCACCCGCTCGACCGGGCGTTGCGTGGCCGACAGGCCGATACGCCGCAACGGCCGGTTGCACAGGGCCTGCAGGCGCTCCAGGGTCAGTGCCAGGTGGGCGCCGCGCTTGTTGCCGGCCAAGGCATGGATTTCGTCGACGATCACCGTATGCACGCTGGCCAGGCCTTCACGGCCCGAAGCCGAGCCCATCAGCACGTAGAGCGATTCGGGTGTGGTCACCAGGATGTGCGGCGCCAGCTTGCGCATGGCGGCGCGCTCCTTCTGTGGGGTGTCGCCGCTGCGCACGGCCGTGGTGATGCGCGGGGCGTTCAGGCCCTGGTCCGCCAGGGCCTGGCTGATGCCTTCCAGCGGTGCCTGCAGGTTCAGGCGGATGTCGTTGGACAACGCCTTGAGTGGCGAAACGTAGACCACCTGGGTTCGTGCGGGCAGTTCGCCCTGATGCTCCAGGCCCTGGCGAAACAGTTCGTCGAGCACGGCAAGGAACGCGCTGAGGGTCTTGCCCGAACCGGTCGGCGCGGCCAGCAGCATCGACTGGCCTGCATGGATCAACGGCCACGCCTGGGCCTGGGCATCGGTCACCGTGGCGAAGTGGCGACGGAACCAGGTGCGCACGGCGGGGTGGAACAGCTCGAGCACCGGGTGGTGTTTGGCGGGCAGGTTCATGTGTTGGTTATGGAGGGTGTGGGGCGGGTTGGCAAGGGGCCGTTCGTCTGTGAAACAAGCTTTGACCTGTGCTGCCCTCTTCGCGGGTAAACCCGCTCCCACAGGTACAGCGCCGCTCCCTGGCCCTGTGGTGCACCTGTGGGAGCGGGTTTACCCGCGAAGAGGCCGGCACAGGAAACACCGGCCTTGTCAGGCCATTGACCCCCATGGGATCCTCCCCGGCCATTGTTTCAGGTGAGCCCACCCATGCCTAACACCATCCGCATCGCCGCCGCCCTGTTGATCGACCCCCAAGGCCGCACCCTGCTGGTACGCAAGCGCGGCACCCTGGCCTTCATGCAGCCCGGCGGCAAGATCGATGCTGGCGAAACCCCGGTGCAGGCGCTGGTGCGCGAGCTGCATGAGGAACTGGGCCTGCACATTGACCCGGCCCAGGCCGTGCACCTTGGCCAGTTCAGTGCCCCCGCCGCCAACGAGCCGGGCTTCGAGGTACAGGCCGAACTGTTCCGTGTCGACAGCGCCGCAGCCGTGCTGCCGGCCGCGGAGATAGAGGAGGTGGTGTGGCTGGCCGCTGACCAGGTACCCGCCATGCAGCTGGCGCCCCTGACCCGCGACCTGATCCTGCCGCTTTACCGCCAGGCCGTCAGCGCACCGCACTGACGCCATCGAGGGTGGCGAACGAGGTGTCCTTGGCCGTCAGCAGGAAGTCGCGCATGTATGGCGCATCGAGCATGTCGGTGCGCACGGCGGCATAAAGCGTGGCGAACAGGCCTTTCTCACCCAGGCGCTTGCCCTTCACATACCCGCGCGAACTGTACTCGTGCAGCGCCCAGTGCGGCATGCCGCACACGCCACGGCCGCTGGCCACCAGTTGCATCATCATCACCGTCAGCTCCGAGGTGCGCACGGCAGCGGGCTCGATGTCGGCCGGCTCCAGGAAGCGGGTGAAGATGTCGAGGCGGTCGCGCTCCACCGGGTAGGTGATCAGGGTCTGGTCGAGCAGGTCCTGCGGCACGATGTAGGGCTTGCTGGCCAACGGATGCTGGTTGGCCACCGCCAGCATCGCCTCGTAGGTGAACAGCGGCACGTAGGTGATGCCCGCCAGGTCCAGCGGGTCGGAGGTCACTACCAGGTCGAGGTCGCCGCGGGCCAAGGCCGGCAGTGGGGCGAAGGCAAAGCCGGAGGCCAGGTCCAGCTCCACCTCCGGCCAGGCGTCACGGAACTGGTCGATGGTCGGCATCAGCCACTGGAAGCAGCTGTGGCATTCGATGGCCATGTGCAGGCGCCCGGCGGTGCCGCCGGCCAGGCGCGCGATGTCACGTTCGGCGCCGCGTAGTAGCGGCAGAGTGGCATCGGCCAGTTGCAGCAGGCGCA
Source organism: Pseudomonas inefficax (assembly GCF_900277125.1). GTDB lineage: Bacteria > Pseudomonadota > Gammaproteobacteria > Pseudomonadales > Pseudomonadaceae > Aquipseudomonas > Aquipseudomonas inefficax. The sequence continues at coordinate 98,494 of NZ_OPYN01000207.1, read as the reverse complement.
ACCCGGCGCTGGTGAAGCGGATCGGCTTGGTCTTGCGCACGAACAGCGGCAGGCCCAGGCGTTCTTCCAGCTCCTTGAACTGGTGCGACAGCGCCGACTGGGTCAGGTGCAGGCGCTCGGCGGCCTCCACCAGGCTGTCGGCCTCGCGCAGGGCATGAAGGGTTTTCAGGTGACGGATCTCCAGCACAGCTGACTCCGGTGTGTGGACTTGAGGAAACAGGGAATGAGTTGAGTTTCCCTCATGTTGCCGCGCCTGTCGACTGGGCATACGGCCGCACCGCCTGGCGGGAGTCATCAAACTGTCACCGAACTGTGGCAGCGCGCCCGAACAGAATTCATCAGACTCGCGTTCTACTGGGGATCTGCATTCTGGTGTTTCTTTCATGCGGGCTTTTTGGCTTTTTCTTTTCTTTGTATTCGGCGTTCCTGCGGGTTTTGCTGAACAGCGTTGTGACGCCCACGTGCCGGTGCAGCGTGCCGAACTGGGCGCGGTCAGCCTGGTGTACCAGAGCGTCGGCGCGCCACGCGACCCGGCCTTGCTGCTGGTGATGGGCCTGGGTGGGCAGTTGATCCACTGGCCGGACGATGTGGTCGAGGCGTTGTGCCGACAGGGCTTTCGGGTAATCCGCTATGACAACCGCGATGTCGGGCTGTCGCGCTGGAACCAGGTGCCGCCGTCGGCCAACCTGACGGTCGAACTGCTGCGCTACAAGCTGGGCCTGCCGATGGCGGCGCCATACACGCTGACCGACATGGCGGATGATGGCGTGCGCCTGATGGATGCATTGGGTGTGCGCCAGTTTCATGTATTGGGCGTGAGCATGGGCGGCATGATTGCCCAGCACCTGGCTGCAATGGCGCCCGAGCGGGTGCGCAGCCTGACCTTGGTCATGTCCAGTTCAGGGGCGGCGGGGCTGCCAGCGCCGGACCCGGCGCTGGTGCAGTTGCTGGCCCGGCGCAGCGCACCGAACCGCGAAGTGGCCATCGAGCAACAGGCCGACCTGCTGGCGGCGCTGGGTAGCCCTGACGTGCGTGACGACCGTGCGGCCTTGCTGCAGCAGGCGGCGGTGGCCTATGACCGGGCGTTCAACCCTGACGGGGCCAAGCGCCAGATCATGGCGATACTGGCCGAGCCGAGCCGGGTCGAGCTATTGAACCAGCTGAGGGTGCCGACATTGGTGGTGCACGGCACGGCCGACCCTTTGTTGCCAGTCATGCATGGCGTGCACTTGGCGGCGCATATCCAGGGCAGCCAGCTGCGCTTGATACCGGGGTTGGCGCACCGCTTCCAGGAAGAATTCAAGGCGCCGTTGCTGGGGGCGGTGTTGCCCTACCTGCAGGCGCATCGGCAGGATGTCACGCATATCGCAGGGCTCTGAATCGAGGTCTGGCGCGGTCCATTGTGGGAGCGGCCTTGCGTCGCGAAAGGGGCGCGTAGCGGCCCCAGGATTCAAGCCCCCTTGCAAAAATGCCGGGGCCGCTTTGCGGCCCTTTCGCGACGCAAGGCCGCTCCCACAGGGTTGCGTGCGCCTTCAGGCTAGTGCATCCGCACCCACAAGGTCACCAGCACGGTCGCGGCCATCAGCCAGGCCACGGTGGCCAACGCCAGCGATACCTCCAGGCGCATGCGGTCGACCAGCACATACAAGGTCGCCAGGTACACGAAGTACGGAATGATCGCCCACATGCCGAACAGGATGGTGGTCTTCAGGTCGGCAATGCTGCGGCCCTTGCCGACTATGTAGTGGGCGATCAGGGCGAAGGTCGGGAACAGCGGCACCAGCCCGGCGATATAGTAGTTGCGCGTCTTCGACAGCACCGCCAGCAGCAATACCACACCAGCGCCCAGGGCCGCTTTGAATACCAGGTCCACGTTGTCTTTCCAGTTGGGATTGAGGTCAGCCGAGGCCGTATTTTTTCACTTTGTCGAACAGCGTGGTCTTGGCCATGCCCAGCTCCTGGCTGGCCTGGCTGAGGTTGCCGCCAGTGCGTTGCAGGGCGTCGCCGAGCAGGTTGCGCTCGAATGCTTCCACCGCCTCGGCAAAGCCCAAGCCTTGGCTGGCAGCACCGCTGGGGCCTTTCTTGAATGCTGGCAGGCCGAGGGCATAGCGTTCGGCGACGTTGCGCAGTTCACGCACGTTGCCCGGCCAGTCGTGGGCCATCAGGCGCGACAGGGTCTGGCTGTCCAGTGCAGGTGTTTCACGGTCGAAGCGCAGGGCCGACTGCTGCAGGAAGTGTTCGAACAGCTGCAGGATATCTTCGCGGCGCTCGCGCAGCGGTGGCAGCTCCAGGGTTACCACGTTCAGCCGGTAATACAGGTCGCTGCGGAACTGGCCGCTCTGGCCCATGGCATCCAGGTCGGACTTGGTGGCGGCGATCACCCGGCAGTCCACCGCAATGCTCTGGTTCGAGCCCAGTCGCTCCAGGGTGCGCTCCTGCAGCACGCGCAACAGCTTGATCTGCAGGTTGATCGGCATGCTCTCCACTTCGTCGAGGAACAGCGTGCCGCCGTTGGCGTGTTCGATCTTGCCGATGCGGCGTTTGCCGGCACCGGTGAAAGCGTTGGCCTCGTGGCCGAAAATCTCGCTTTCGAACAGGTTTTCCGGCAGGCCGCCACAGTTCAGTGCCACGAAGGGCTGGCCCTGGCGGCGGCTGAAGTCGTGCAGGCAGCGGGCGACCAGCTCCTTGCCGGTACCGGTTTCGCCTTCGATCAGCACGTTGGCCGAGGTATCGGCGACGTTAGCGATCAGTTCGCGCAGGTGCTCCATGGCCGGCGAACGGCCAATGATGCGCCCCTCCAGGCTGCTCTGCTCGGCCAGCTGGCGGCGCAGGGCCACCACTTCGCGCGACAGCCCGCGCTGTTCGAGGGCACGGCGCACCACGTCGACCAGGCGCTCTGGGGAGAAGGGTTTTTCCATGAAGTCGTAGGCGCCATTGCGCATGGCGCCGACCGCCATGTCGATATCGCCGTGGCCGGTGATCAGCACCACCGGCAGGCTGCGGTCGCGGGCCTTGAGGCGGTTGAGCAGCTCCAGGCCATCGATGCCTGGCAGGCGGATATCGCTGACGACGATGCCGGCGAAGTCGTCGCCGATGCGTTCCAGCGCCTGCTCGGCGCTGCCCACGCCTTCACAGGCGATGTCCTCCAGGGCCAGCGCCTGTTGGCAGCCGAGCAGCACATGCGGGTCGTCTTCGACGATCAGGACGGTAAGAGGCGCTTGGTTCATGGGTGCTCTGCCGATTCGCTAGGGGGTGAGGCCAGGGGCAGGGCCAGGACGAAGGCCGTGCCGCCACTGGCGGGGTGCTCGACGTTGAGGCTGCCCTTGGCGGCGGCCGCAAGGCTCGCCGACAGGGTCAGGCCCAGGCCCAGGCCATGTTCGCCCGGTTTGGTGGTGAAGAAAGGTTCGAACAAGTGCTTACGCGCCTCGGCGTCGATGCCATGGCCATTGTCGCGCACCTGCAAACGGTACTTGTCGCCCTGCAGCTCGCCTTCCAGCCACAGTTGCGGCAGCGGCTGGGCGGCCATGGCATCCAGGGCGTTGCCGATCAGGTTGACCAGGATCTGCTCCAGTCGAGTCTGGTCGATCGCCAGCTGCTGGTCCTCGAACTGATTGTGCAGCTGCAGGTGGCAGGCGCTGATGCGGTTGGCCAGCACCTGCAGGGTAGCGTCAACCGCCTTGGCCAGCGAGGCCTGGCCGCTGTCGTCACCGCGCCGGGCGAACGAACGCAGGCTGGCGGTGATGCGACCCATGCGGTCGATCAGGTCGTTCATGGTGCGCAGGTTGGTGCTGGCGGTTTCCAGCGCCCCGCGTTCGAGGAAACGCACGGTATTGCCGGACAACGTGCGCAGCGCGGCTAGCGGTTGGTTCAGTTCGTGGGCAATGCTGGTGGACATCTGCCCAATGGCAGCCAGCTTGCCGGCCTGTACCAGTTCATCCTGGGCGTGGCGCAAGGTCTGTTCGGCATGCCGGCGCTCGCGAATCTGGCCCTTCAGGCGCTCGTTGCTGGCACGCAGGTCGGCCGTGCGTTCGGTAATCCGTCGCTCCAGCTGGCTGTTGGCTTCCTGCAGGGCCTCGCGGGCTGCCAGGCGGGTGGCGATGACCTTGCGTCGTTCGTTCCAGGCGATGCCGAGGATTGCCAGCAAGGCGAAGGCCACGCCCACCAGGACGCCTTGTACCATGGATTCGCGGCGCAGGTCCTGCAGCGGGGTCAGCAAGGTGAAATGCCAGGGCGTGTCGACCAGGCGCCGGGTCTGGGCCAGGTAGGCCATTTCGCGGGCCTTGCCCTGTGCGGTTTCGCTGTTGGCCGGGAAGGTCAGCTTTTCCACACCATCGGCTAGTGTTTCCCGAGCCAGGGGCTGCAGCTCGTTCAGCGGCCACCAGTAGTATTGCAGGCTACGGGCCAGACGCTCCTTGATTTGCGGGGTCAGCGGGCGTACCGACTTCAGGCGCCGGGCCGGGTCGCTGGAGAGGATGATGATGCCGTTCTCGTCGCTGACGAACGCTTCCAGGCGGGCGCGCTGCCAGCGCTCCTCCAGGGTGTCCAGGCGCACTTTGATCACCGCCACGCCAATGACCTTGCCGTGTTCCTCCAGGCCATGCGCCAGGTAATAGCCGGCCTCGCCGGTGGTGCTGCCGATACCGTAGAAACGCCCGGGTTCGCCGCGCACGGCGGTCTGGAAGTAGGCACGGAACGACAGGTCCTCGCCGAGGAACGAGTCGGCATCGCGCCAGTTGCTGGTGGCCTGGACCCGGCCATTGGTGTCGAGCACGAAGATGGCCCGGCTGCGGCTGCGCCGGTTCAGGCCTTCGAGGTATTCGTTGACGGCCTGCCGCGAGCCGCCGTCAGGGTCGGTGAGCAGGTGCGAGACGCTGTCTTCCAGCTCCAGCAGGCTGGGCAGGTAGGTGTACTTGCTGATTTCGCTCTCGACCGTGCGCGCGTGCAGCTCCAGCTGGCGCTCGCCGTTTTCGCTGAGGGCGCGGATACCGTTGCTCTCGCTGATCAGGTAGCCGGCCGTTCCCAGGCCGACCATCAGCAGGATGATCAGTGGCGGTAACAGCAATTGGCGGAGCAGGCGGGATTTCACGGCAGGCTTGGCAGGGAGAAGAAGCGAAGGATCGCATTTCATCACAGTGGCCTTGTCACGACCAGCGCCTGCTGCCCGAAAGGGCAGCGGCGCCGACCGCTTCAGTGAAGCAAAATCAGTGTTGCAGGATCTTGCTGAGGAAGTGCTGGGTACGCTCGTGGCGGGCGCTCGGGTTGCCGAAGAAGTCTTCCTTCTGGCAATCCTCGATGATGTTGCCCTTGTCCATGAAGATCACGCGGTTGGCCACCTTGCGGGCGAAGCCCATTTCGTGGGTCACGCACATCATGGTCATGCCTTCGTGGGCCAGTTCGACCATCACGTCCAGTACTTCGTTGACCATTTCCGGGTCCAGCGCCGAGGTCGGTTCGTCGAACAGCATGACGATCGGGTCCATCGACAGGGCGCGGGCAATGGCCACGCGCTGCTGCTGGCCGCCGGACAGCTGGCCAGGGTGCTTCTTGGCGTGGGCACCGAGGCCGACGCGGTCGAGCAGGGCCAGGCCTTTCTTGGTCGCTTCCGCTTCGCTGCGGCCAAGTACCTTGCGCTGGGCAATGGTCAGGTTCTCGGTGATGGACAGGTGCGGGAATAGCTCGAAGTGCTGGAACACCATGCCAACGCGCGAACGCAGCTTGGGCAGGTTGGTCTTGGGGTCGGCGATCGAGGTGCCGTCGACCACGATGTCACCTTTCTGGAACGGCTCCAGGGCGTTGACGCACTTGATCAGGGTGGATTTGCCCGAGCCCGACGGGCCGCACACCACCACCACTTCACCCTTCTTGACCTCGGTGCTGCAGTCGGTCAGTACCTGGAAGTCCCCGTACCACTTGTTGACGTTCTTGATGGAAATCATACGGTGATCCTTTTTTGCAGGCGCTTGACCAGCCACGAAGCGGAGAAGCTGATGAGGAAGTACACGACACCGGCGAAGATCAGGAACTCATGGGAGCGCCCGATGATGTCGCCGTTGGAGCGTGCCGAGTTGAGAAAGTCCACCAGGCCCACGGTGTATACCAGCGAGGTGTCCTGGAACAGAATGATGCTCTGCTGCAACAGCAGCGGGGTCATCTTGCGGAAGGCCTGGGGCAGGATGATCAGGCGCATGGTCTGGCCGTAGGTCATGCCCAGGGCCTGGGCGGCGCCCATCTGGCCCTTGGAGATCGACTGCACGCCGGCGCGGACGATTTCGCAGAAGTACGCGGCCTCGAACATCATGAATGCGACCACGCAGGAGGTGAAGGCACCCACCGGGGTGTCCTCGCCGGTGATCCAGCGCAGCACGAACGGTACCGCCAGGTAGAACCAGGTGATCACCAACAGCAGCGGGATCGAGCGGAAGTAGTTGACGTAGGCACCGGCCACATTCGACAGCAGCTTGCTCGACGACAGGCGCATCAGGGCCAGGATGGTCCCCAGTACAATGCCGCCGACCACGCCCATGACCATCAGTTGCAGGGTCATGGCCATGCCTTCCCACAGGGCGGGCAGGGCCGGGATGATTTCGCTGAAATCCATGTCCATTTATTTGCCCCCTACGGAAATCAGGCCGGGCACCGAGACTTTCTTCTCGACCATGCGCATCAGCAGCATCAGGCCCATGTTCAGGGTGAAGTAGATCAGCGTGGCCAGGGTGAAGGCCTCGAACAGGTTGGCCGAGAATTCGGCGGTCTGCTTGGTTTGTGCCAGCAGTTCCATCAGGCCGATCAGCGACGCCACCGACGAGTTCTTGAACACGTTCAGGAATTCCGAGGTGAGCGGCGGAATGATGATCCGGTAGGCTTGCGGCAGCAGCACGTTGGTGTAGATCTGCGACAGGCTGAAGCCCATGGCGCGGGCGGCGGCTTCCTGGCCGCGGGGCAGCGCCTGGATGCCGGTACGCACCTGTTCGCACACTCGGGCAGCGGTGAACAGGCCCAGGCAGATGACCACGCTGATCAATGCCGAGGTGGTCGGGTTGAGGTCCTGCTTGAACCATTCCTGCAGGCCTTCGGGCAGCAGGTCCGGCACCAGGAAGTACCAGATGAACAGCTGCACCAGCAGCGGTACGTTGCGGAACAGCTCCACGTAGGCAGTGGCGATACCTGCTACCAGACGGTTCGGCACGGTACGCATGACACCGAGGACCGAACCCAGCAGCAAGGCGATGATCCAGGCGGAGATGGCGATGGCGATGGTCCAGCCCAGGCCGGTGACGTACCAGTCCAGATAGGTTTCGCTGCCCACGCCGGTGGACTTGAAGAACACGCCCCAGTCCCAGTTGTAATTCATCGGGATTTCCCCTCAGACGATTGTTTCACGGGCACCTTCGAGCATCCGAGAGCGCTTGGCGCCCTCGGATGAAAGGTTAGACACTAATGAGTGGCCTGCAGTATTGATTGGTGCTGTTGAGCACCAGGCCACTATCTGAGAGTCAGGACTTCTTCTCGTCCGCAGCCTTGTCGGTCGGCTCGGCGATCAGTTTCTTCAGCTCGTCGCTCATCGGGAACTGCAGGTTCAGGCCCTTTGGTGGGATTGGCTGTTGGAACCACTTGTCGTAGCTCTTGTTGACTTCGCCCGACTTGAAGTAGCCGACGATGGCGTCATCGACCGCTTTCTTGAAGGCTGCGTCATCCTTGCGCACCATGCAGCCGTAGATTTCGTACGACTGTGGTGTACCGGTGATGACCCAGTCTGCCGGCTTGCGAGCCTTGGCCATTTCACCGGCGAGCAGGGCGTCGTCCATCATGAAGGCCACGGCTCGGCCGCTTTCGAGCATGTTGAAGGCTTCACCGTGGTCCTTGGCGGAAATCACGTTCATCTTCATCTGCTTGTCGGCGTTCATCGCCTTGAGGATGCGCTCGGAGGTGGTACCGGCGGTGGTCACCACGTTCTTGCCGGCCAGGTCCGGGAAGTCCTTGTATGCTGGCTGACCGTCCTTGACCTTGGTCAGCAGGCGGGTACCGACTTCGAAGATACCGACCGAGAAGCCGACTTGCTGCTGGCGCTCGACGTTGTTGGTGGTGGAGCCGCACTCCAGGTCCACGGTGCCGTTCTGCACCAGCGGGATGCGGGTCTGCGAGGTGACGAGGTTGTAGCGGACCTTGATGTCCGTGCCCAGCTGCTTCTTCAGGGCCTCGACGACAGCCAGCTGGATGTCATGCGAGTAACCCACGGGCTCGGGCTTGCCGGCCAGGTAGGAAAACGGGATGGAGGAGTCGCGGTGGCCCAGGGTGATGGTGCCCGAATCCTTGATCTTCTTCAGGGTGCCGGTCAGTTCTTCGGCCATGGCCGGCGAAGCGATCACAGCGGCCGCGATGGCGGCGCCCAGCAATTGACGAACGATGCGCATCAAATTTTCCTCGACGTGTTTGTTTTTTTTATGGAGCCGTTGGCGGACTCTTTCGTTCAACGAATACCGCTAGAAGCGAGTGCATTCGGCTACCAAGTGTAGAGCATGAGTCGTGCCAAGCTCTGCTGATGATCATAACGCCGCGAAAATCCATGGGATTAATCTTTTTTTACTCAGGTTTTACCGCTTTTTTCGAACGGGTTTCCGAATGAGTTGCTAGTTGCTGTTCGGGAATCCGAACGAAGGTGTCCGGGTACTTGGCAGGCCGAGGGGCTTTATATACCGCCAGTACGCACCAGCAGCGTGGTGTCCTGAACCTTTCAGGTACGGAGAACACCAACATGGCAACTGCGCAAAGCATCCCCACGACCTCTATCGATCATCTGATCGCGCGGCAACTACCTGCTTGGCTGACAACTGCCGAAAAGCATCACATCAGCGCTTATCACCAGGCGCTACGGGCGCAGCAACAAATTGCAAATGACTTGAAGCACTTGCTTGGCAGCATTCCTGCCATTGAAGACTTCGCCGCCCCGCTGCTGGAGCAGGCTTTGCTGGAGCAGGGGCTTGGTGATATCGACACACGACATGCGTGGGTGGTCGTTTCCGAAGAATTTCCTCTCCCTTCGGCTGCGGAAAAGCTTTATCAGCCAAGGATCACGTATTCAACGCGTCAGAGCCTTCTTGCGGCCGCGCTGCATAATTTCGAAGAGCATGAAACCCTGCAATGGCTGATGCGCAAGGCGCATCTTGTCGACCCGAACGGGGTAAGGCTGGCCATGACGTATGAGGATTTTGCCAGGCTGACTCGCACGCTGGACATTGGCGGGCAGTATCAGTCGCTCCTGAAGCGACTCCTGCACCCCAAGGCCGGTCGCAATCAACCTGAGCATCAGGCCCGAAGGCAGATAGAGCAGCTGTTTGAGAGCAGCGTGCGTACCCAGATGCAGGTTTCGCTGTATCAGGGACGGTTAAAGGGTGAACTGGACGAGCGGGATCTGCAGCGGCTGCAAAAGGTCTTCAAGTCGCCCACACCGACATACCGGGGAGGTACGCTGACACCCAGCCAACTGTATCTGCTGGGCAAATGTATGGTCGGGGTTGTCGCCTTCGAATGGCGGCCTGCGCCGGATGCAGACATTGACGAAGTCATTGTCTGGATTCCTGATGACCCAGAGAAAAGCCTGCGTTATTACGACTCATGGGATGAAGTGTACAGCGCTCTTTCCATTCGCCTGCAGCAGCAGCCTTTCCGTCGGTTCTTCGGCCGTTTCATCAAGGCGCAGGACAGAAGCCAGTTCGACAAGAGCCTGATGCGCTTGCTGGCCGCATCGGAGCCCGGCAAGGCGATGGAACTGGACGGACGAAACCGGCCTGTCGACGGCGATATGTTCGCTCATGTACGAGCATTGCTGATTGCAAAAATATTCGATGACGCTTGCTACCTCGCGGTCCCGACGGGGGTTGAGGATCGAATGACCAGGCACAAGCGTTTGCAGGAAATGGCCAGCGCGGGTCTGGATCTGCTGGGCATGGCAGCTTTCTTCGTGCCCGGCCTGGGCGAGCTGATGTTGGTCGTTGGCGCGGTGCAACTGTTTGATGAGGTGTATGAGGGATATCAGGACTGGCAGTTGGGTGATCGTCAAGGGGCGCTGGACCATCTGTTTGCCGTTGCGCAGGGGCTGGTACTGGCAGGTGTGACCGCAGGGGCAGGCCACGTAGCGAAGCGGCTGCCTTTTGTCGATGGATTGGCGCCAAAGGTAACGCCTGAGGGCAGTGTGAAGCTGGTTCGAGCGCCTCGTTATGCACCTGTTGAAGAGCAGGTGTTGCCGTTGCTCGATCAACTGCAAGGCGAGCACTTTGCCGACACCTTGTCGGATGACGCCAGCATCATGCTCGAAGTTACCGGCATTCAACTTGCCCAGTTACGGCGCTTGAGCCTGGAGGATGCAGCCCCTCCGGCGCGGTTGCTGGACATCCATGAGCGCATCGAGCTGGGCCGGCGGTATCCAGCCCTCACGGGCACTGCGTTCGAGGACGAACTGCAAACGCTGAGTGAAACGCCTTCGGATGACGGGAAGCAATTGATGGAGGCATTCAAGGGCCTGTCGCCCAGAGGGGCTCAGGAAATTCTGGATCACAGCAGTGTTTCCCTTCTGGAAACTCTTCGCGCCAGTAACCGTGTGCCGCTGAGCATGGCGGAACGCGCGCGCTGGTATATCCGTGACAGCAGGGTCGATAAGGCCTGCCTGGGTATCCGCCTGCAAGCGATGGCCAATGCCGACACTGAGAAACTGGTGCTCGGGCTGATCGAGCGCAAGGCGCCTTGGCCACTGGCATCACGTGTCGAACTGCGCGAAGGTAGCCGCGACGGGCGCTTGTTGTTTGCTAGCCAAGGGGAGGCTGCAGAGCCGACGCGCACAATCATCAGGCATGAGCAAGGCTATGCCCTGTCCGGGGAGGGTAGCGAGGAATTGGCCGTTGGGAACAGGCCTTTGCTCCAGGCGGTATTGCAATGCCTGGACGAGAGCCAGAAAACCGTGTTGGGTCACCCGAACTTGCAGGTGAAGCAGTTGCGTACCTGGTTGCTGGAAGCGGCCGCTGGTGATCGTGAACAGGCTGCCAGGCTGATCGGTTTGAGCCCGGTTGGTGCTGGTGTCAGGCCTCCCCGGCGTTTCGCCGACGGGCGGCTGGCCTACCCTCTCAGTGGTGGCGGGGAAAGTAGCCAGCAGGCCATCCGCCGCGGTATTCATCAGATTTTCCCGACGCTCAGTGAAATGCAGCTGGACGCCTACATCGAGGCTGTACGCCAGCGCGGGGGGAACCTGTGGGACCATTATCAGATGCTGCAACGCCAACTCACCGAGCTGCGTGAGGCATTGCGACAATGGCAGGCCGGCTGGCAGACACCGATTGATGCCATCCGTCGTCGCCGTGTTGCGGACACACTGCGACGCAGTTGGCGACGCAAGTTGGTCGATAGCAACGATCAGTACGAACTGACCATCGAAGGCGAGCAGGTAGGGGCGTTGCCGGCCTTGCCGGCAGGTGTCGATTTTGTGCATGTACGCCGGCTGGCTTTGCGCAATATGCAGCTGCCGGCCATCGACGCCCAGTTCCTCAGCCTGTTCCCGAACCTTGTCGACCTCGACCTGAGCGGTAATCAGCTTGTCCAGGTGCCGGACGGAATCGAGCGCCTGACCCAGCTCAGAAGGGTGGACCTGGGCAACAACCGTATCGTCATGGACGAGACGGGCAGCCAGCGCCTGGCCCAGTTACGCCGCCTTGATACGTTGATATTGAGCTACAACCCGCTCAATGGCATGCCGGACCTCTCCGCATTGCCGCATGTTCGCGATGTGCGGTTACGCTCTACCGGGCAGGTGGATATCCGCCAAGTCCATGAAAACGTGACGTTGCGCGCCCATATCGATTTGCGTGACAACAGGATCAGCGAGCTGCAACGGGAAATGCGCGGCCTGCGCTTGCGTCTTCAGCGCCTGAACCTTCATGACAACCCGTTGACGGAAAGCAGTGTGCAATATCTGGACGAAGCACGTGGTGTCAACGACGCGGCTGCCAGAGGCAGTGCAGGTTATACCCATGAGGTGGTCGATGAGCAGACCCGGGCTAACTGGGTCATGTCCAGGAGCGATCTGCTCATGAGGCAGCGGGAAGCTACCTGGGATCGCCTGACTGAAGAGCCTGGTTCGGATGGGTTGTTCAGGTTCCTGGCCGACTTTGCCGAAAGTGAGGATTTCGAATCCCACCCGCGCTATTTCCGCCGCCGCATATGGCGCATCCTTGATGCCTGTGAAAACAACGAAGCACTACGCGAGTTGCTGTTTCGCGAAGCCGATGCGCCGCGCAGTTGCGAGGACCGCCTGTTGCTGATGCTCAACCAGCTGGAAGTGGGCATCCTGGCCTACCGGGGTATCGAGGGGATACCCACTGAGCTGAGGGCGAATCGGTTGTTGCGCCTGGGGCGGCAGTTGCACCGCCTGGACTTGCTGGACGAGATCGCCAACAGGCATGTACAGCGGTTGCGCCAGGAGGGCTTGCGCAGGGTCGATGAAATCGAGGTGCGGTTGTACTACCGCTCGCGGCTAGCGGGAGCACTCGACTTGCCGGTACCGCCCGATGAAATGCATTTTGCCTCATTCGCCAATGTGACCATGGCCGACCTGAGCCATGCGGAACTTGAGGTACTGCGTTCCAGTACCCCGGTTGCCATGTTGGACGCACTTGTCGAACGCCCCTTCTGGCAGAGCTACCTGCGCGAAACTTTCCCGGAGCGTTTCGAGGTGCTGGGCGCGCCGTACCATGATCGCCTGGAGGTACTCGAAGAACAGGCCAGGGCTGGCCAGGAACACGAGTATGACGAGCGAGCACGGTCCCTGATGCAGCAGCACGCTGCAGAAGAGTCGAACTTGATGCGCAACCTGACCACCGAAGTGTGGGCGCGCTCGCGCTATGCGACCCAAGTGTAAACCGCCCCGCGCCTGAAGGCTGCGAGGCGGCACCGATCAGGCCGCTTGGATGCGTGCCTGATCTTGTCCGCGTTGTTGCAGATACTCCCTGAGTACTTGCTGTTCGCTCGCGCTGGTGAACAGCCCCAGCTTGGTGCGGCGCCAGAGAATGTCTTCGGCGTCGCATGCCCATTCTTCGTTGCACAGATAGTCCACTTCGCGGCTGAACAAGCCACCGCCAATCGACTGGCCGAGATCTTCAGGCCCATGCACGCCATCCAGCAGGCGCCAGACGCGGCTACCGTAGGTAACTGCCCAGCGTTTGGCGATGTCTACCGGCAACCAGCCACAGCGCGCCAAAATGGCGTCGACCAGGGCCTGGACGGTGGTCATGTTTTCACCTCCGGGGAGCGCGGCCTCAGCTGTCCAGCTGCCTCGCATCTGGGTGAAGAACGGCTTCAGCTCGCCCATCGCCGACTCGGCCAGCTTGCGGTAGGTGGTCAGCTTGCCGCCGAACACCGACAGCAAGGGTGCCTCGCCTTCGCCTGCGGACAACGCCAAGGTGTAGTCGCGAGTGACCGCGGAGGGGTTGTCCGACTCATCGTTGCACAGCGGACGAACGCCTGAGTAGGTGTGCAGGATATCGCTGCGGCTCAACTGGTGATTGAAGTGCTGGTTCACTACATTCAGCAGGTAGTCGGTTTCCTGCTCGGTGATCGCCACCTTGGCCGGGTCGCCGCTGTATTCGCGATCGGTGGTGCCGATCAGGGTAAAGCGGTCGAGGTAGGGGATGCAGAAAACGATGCGCTGGTCTTCGTTTTGCAGGATGTAGGCATGTTCGCCTTCGTACAGGCGCGGCACGATGATGTGGCTGCCCTGGATCAGGCGGATACCGTAAGGCGCCTCGAGTTTGAGGTCGTCCTTGATGAAGCTGGCGACCCAGGGGCCGGCGGCGTTGACCAGGGCGCGGGCGCGAATGCTCTGCAAGCTGCCGTCGGCATGCTGCAGTTCAACCTGCCACAGGCCATCTGCACGCTCGGCGCGCAGGCAGCGGGTACGGGTACGAATTTGCGCGCCATGTTCGCGGGCAGCCATGGCGTTGAGCACTACCAGGCGAGCGTCGTCCACGGCACAGTCGGCGTACTCGAAGCCGCGGGTGATCGCCGGCTTGAGCGGGTAGCCCGGGCCGAAGCGCAGGCTGCGCGAGGCGCCCAGGCGCTTGCGCTTGCCCAGGTGGTCATACAGGAACAGGCCGGCGCGGATCATCCAGGCCGGGCGCAGGTGCGGGCGGTGCGGCAGCACGAAGCGCATTGGCTTGACAATATGCGGGGCCTTGGCCAGCAGCACTTCGCGCTCGGCCAGCGCTTCACGCACCAGGCGGAACTCGTAGTGCTCCAGGTAGCGCAGGCCGCCGTGGATCAGTTTGCTGCTGGCCGACGAGGTGTGCCGGGCCAGGTCGTCCTTTTCGCAGAGAAATACCTTGAGGCCACGCCCGGCGGCGTCGGCAGCGATGCCCACGCCATTGATGCCGCCGCCGATCACGACGAGGTCATAGCAGTCGGCGACTGGGGGCTGGGACGAAACGGGCTGGGACACGGGCAAGGCCTCCTGGGGCTGTTCACATCGAATATGAACATTGATGTTCGTTTTCGAAAATACTAGCGCAACAGAAAGCCGGTCGCCAGTCAGTCTTTATAGAAAAAACTGATCAGATGACAATGAAATGAACATTTACGAAAATCTCGATGATCGGTTTGAGAGGTGTGGCGTCTGTGAGATCGAGCGCCGCCCGCGCGGCGCTTCGCAGCACAAGGCTGCTCCTACATCTGTTTCGGGCCAGTAATGCCTGTGCCCACGCACGCGACCGCCTTCTTGCCCGACGCGATATCGAGGTGGACTCTTAGGGGCCGCGCACCTTCGCCTCAGGAATAATTGGCCCGAAACAGATGTAGGAGCAGCCTTGTGCTGCGAAGCGCCGCGCGGGCGGCGCTCGATCTCACAGGCGCGACAAACCTTGCGGCATGCGCTTGTCAGCTCTCAAACCACCTCAAGTCGAATCTTGTACTGATTGAGCAGCTGGGTGAGGGCTGGCGTTGGCGCCTGGTCGGTCACCAGGCAGTCGACCAGGCTGATCGAGCCCATGCGCACCATGGCGTTACGCCCGAACTTGCTGGAGTCGGCGGCAAGGATCACTTGTCGGGCATTGGCGATGATCGCCTGGGACACCCGTACTTCCTGGTAGTCGAAATCGAGCAGGCTGCCATCTTCGTCGATGCCGCTGATGCCCACCAGGGCGAAGTCGACCTTGAACTGGTTGATGAAGTCGACACTGGCCTGGCCGACAACGCCGCCATCACGGCGCACCGTGCCACCTGCCACCAGCACTTCGAAATCGTCCTTGGCGGCAAGGATCGCGGCCACGTGCAGGTTGTTGGTGATGACCTTCAGGTGGTTGTGGTTGAGCAGCGCCCGGGCGATGGATTCGGTGGTGGTACCGATATTGATGAACAGCGAGGCATGGTCGGGAATCTGCCGGGCCACGGCTTCGGCGATGCGTTGCTTTTCGTCACGCATCTGGTCGGCGCGCATGGCGTAGGCGGTATTCTCGATGCTCGAGTCGTAGGCCGCGCCCCCGTGGTAGCGGCGTAGCAGATTGAGCTCGGCCAACTGGTTGATATCACGGCGGATGGTTTGCGGTGTGACGACGAACAGCTGCGCCATTTCTTCGATACTGACGTAACCGCGTTCGCGCACCAGTTCGAGGATTTGTTGTTGGCGAGGGGGCAGATTCATGGGCGGTCCTTTGGGGCTGCCGGACAAATGCTGCAATGATGCCGTAGGACGGGGATGACAGCCAGTAGACTATGGCGCATTAGCGCGCAGTCGTTGTGGGAGCGGCCTTGTGTCGCGAAAGGGCTGCGGAGCAGCCCCAGCAATATTCGCCATGACGCGAATTTCCTGGGGCCGCTCCGCAGCCCTTTCGCGACACAAGGCCGCTCCCACAGGTAGTGCCTGTCAGGTATGCATCAGGCCTCGTGATCTTCCCAGTCACGGGTACGATCCACTGCCTTCCTCCAGCCGGCATACAGCTTCTCTTTCTGCGTTTCATCCAGCTGCGGGCTGAACTCGCGCTCGATGATCGCCTTGTCGCGCAGTTCGTCCAGGCCGCTCCAGAAACCGCAGGCCAGGCCTGCCAGGTAGGCCGCACCCAGCGCCGTGGTTTCACGCATCTTCGGCCGCTCCACGCAGGTGCCCAGGATGTCGGCCTGGAACTGCATGAGGAAGTTGTTAGCCACCGCACCGCCATCCACGCGCAGCTCGGACAGGCGTTGCCCGCAGTCCTGCTGCATGGCGTCGAGCACGTCGCGGGTCTGGTAGGCGATCGATTCCAGTGCGGCGCGGATGATGTGGTCCACCTTCACGCCACGGGTCAGGCCGAACAGTGCGCCACGGGCATACGGGTCCCAGTACGGTGCACCCAGGCCGGTGAAGGCGGGCACCAGGTATACGCCGTTGCTGTCCTTGACCTTGCTGGCGAAGTATTCGGTATCCAGTGCATCGTTGACGATCTTCAGTTCGTCACGCAGCCACTGCACGGTGGAACCACCGTTGAACACCGCGCCCTCCAGCGCGTAGGCCACTTCGCCTCGGGGGCCGCAGGCAATGGTCGTGAGCAGGCCATGGGACGATTTCACCGCCTGAGCTCCGGTGTTCATCAGCAGGAAGCAGCCGGTGCCATAGGTGTTCTTGGCCTGGCCCGGCTCCACGCACATCTGGCCGAAGAGTGCCGACTGCTGGTCACCGGCGATACCGGCAATGGCGATGCCGCTCTTGGTGTGGCCGTAGACCTCGGAAGAAGGGCGTACCTCGGGCAGCATCTGCCGTGGGATACCGAGGATTTCCAGAAGCTTGTCGTCCCATTGCAGGCTGTGGATGTTGAACATCAGCGTGCGCGAAGCGTTGGTGTAGTCGGTGACATGCACCTTGCCACCGGAGAACTTCCAGATCAGCCAGGTATCGATGGTGCCGAACAGCAGTTCGCCGCGCTCGGCGCGTTCGCGGGCACCCTCGACGTTGTCGAGGATCCATTTCAGCTTGGTGCCGGAGAAGTACGGGTCGGTGACCAGGCCAGTGGCTTCGCGAATGTAGTCTTCATGGCCGTCGCGCTTGAGCTGCGCGCAGATTTCGGTGCTGCGGCGGCACTGCCAGACGATGGCGTTGTACACCGGACGGCCGGTTTCCTTGTCCCACACCACGGTAGTTTCACGCTGGTTGGTGATACCCAGTGCCGCGACCTGGGCATGGCTGATACCTGCCTGGGCCAGGGCCTCGACCATGGTCGCGCTCTGCGTGGCGAAGATTTCCATCGGGTCGTGCTCGACCCAACCCGCCTGCGGGTAGTGCTGGGCGAACTCGCGCTGGGAGGTACCCACCACATTGGCGTCACGGTCGAAAATGATGGCCCGCGAACTGGTGGTGCCCTGGTCCAGGGCGATGATGTAGTTCTTATCCTGGGTGTCTGTCATGGTCGTAGGCCTTGCGAAAATAGGGGGTTCAGGGCTGGGCGCGATGCCGGCGTCAATTGACTTGAGTATCGCCCTGGCGATTGTCATTTGTCTCAGGGTTCACAGCGGCTGCCATTGGCAGGTTGCGGGCGATCAGGCCGCGATAGGTCGCGGCGCCCAGGCAGGCGCCAAGGATCGGTGCGAACACCGGAACCAGGAAATAAGGCATGTCCCGACCGCCAGTGAAGGCGATTTCGCCCCAACCGGCCAGGAAGGTCATGAGTTTTGGCCCGAAATCGCGCGCCGGGTTCATGGCAAAGCCGGTCAACGGGCCCATGGCGCTGCCGATCACGGCGATCAGCAGGCCGATAAGCAGTGGGGCCATGGCGCCGCGCGGCAGACCGTTGTTGTCGTCGGTCAAGGCCATGATCACGGCCATCAGGATGGCGGTGATGATCACTTCGACCAGGAACGCCTGGCCGGTGGATAGCGATGGGTGCGGGTAGGTGGAGAACACCGAGGCGAGTTCCAGGCTGGCTTCGCTACCGCGCAACATGGCATGGGCCTGTTCGAAATCGAAGAACAGGTTGCTGTACAGCGTATAGACCAATGCTGCGCCACAGAACGCGCCGCACACCTGGGCCAGCATGTAGAAGGGCAGCTTGCGCTTGTCGAAACCGGCAAACAGAGTGAGGGCGATGCTCACCGCCGGGTTCAGGTGCGCGCCGGAAATCCCGGCGGTCAGGTAGATCGCCATGCTGACGCCCACACCCCAGATGATACTGATTTCCCACAGGCCGAAGCTGGCGCCCGCGACCTTGAGCGCGGCGACGCAGCCGGTACCGAAGAAGATGAGCAGTGCAGTGCCGAGGAACTCGGCCAGGCATTGGCTGGACAGCGCGGGTTGGCGTAGAGCAGTCGTCATGTATGACCTCGTTTTTTTTTGTTGTGAGGCGCGTGGCGCTCGACAGCAAAGCCCGGAATCTATCCCCGTTGACCCCAGGCAGATGTAGGTAGTGCACCTTAAAAGTGCGCCATTTATTCAGAAACGAAAAAATATAGACAAGAAACGCTGATGTCAAAGGTCGAAAGTGAACGGTCGGTCACGATCTGGATGCTGATTTCAGGTGCCGATCCGCGTACTAGAGGGGCGCAATTGCGGTGCGCTGGCTGCGGTGTGGGAATTGTCCTAAAGTAGCGGCCGAGCTGTCCCGACCGGAGCCCCTGCATGACCCCCGCCCTAGACCTGTTGAAGAAACACCGTGCCGAGCACCGTGTGCACAGTTACGAACATGACCCCAAATCGGCGTCATATGGCCTGGAGGCGGCGGAAAAGCTCGGTCTCGATCCGCAGCAGGTGTTCAAGACCTTGTTGGCGAGCAGCGAGAAGGGAGAATTGCTGGTGGCGGTGGTGCCCGTGGTGGGTACGCTGGACCTCAAGGCTCTGGCCCATGCCGCGGGGGTGAAGAAGTGCGAGATGGCCGACCCGGCGGCGGCACAGCGGGCCACGGGGTACCTGGTGGGCGGGATCAGCCCGCTGGGGCAGAAGAAGCGCCTGCGCACCTTCATCGATGACTCGGCGCAGAACTTTGCAACCATCCATGTCAGCGCCGGGCGGCGTGGGTTGGAGGTGGAGTTGGCGGCCGTGGTGCTGGCTGAGCACACCCAGGGCAAGTTTGCCGGGATCGGTAGAGGCTGAGATTTCTGGGGCTGCTTTGCAGCCCATCGCGACACAAGGCCGCTCCTACAGGGTAATACGTCCCCGTGTAGGAGCGGCCTTGTGTCGCGATGGGCCGCAAAGCGGCCCAAAAATTTCGAATCAGGTCGCCGAACTGTACCGGCGCACGCCGTTCTCCTGCCGCGGCAACTGCGCCGCCACGCTGCCCGGAACCGGGAACAGCACCAGGTGATCGGCCTTGACCGCAATTCCCACATCCTCACCGACCTGATGGTCGTTATGGCTAGGGAAGATCGCCTCCAGCTGGCTGCCGGTCGGCAACTGCAGGCGGTACAGGGTCGATGCCCCAAGGAAGCTCTTGCCGACGATGTTCGCCTGCAGCGCACTGCCCGGTGCATGGACGATATCGTCAGGGCGCAGCAGCACATCCACCGAGCTGCCCGGCGCCATGATGTAGGCACGGTTGCCGCGCAATTCACCCAGCTCGGTATTGACCGCCTCGTGGCTGATCATCTGCCCACGGATGAAATACCCCTGGCCAATGAAGCTGGCCACGAATGGCGTCTGCGGCTCGTGGTAAAGGTTGTAGGGCGTGTCCCATTGTTCCAGGCGGCCTTCCTTGAACACGCCGACCTGGTCGCTGACGGCAAAGGCCTCTTCCTGGTCATGGGTCACCAGGATGGCGCTGGTGCCGCGGCTCTTGAGAATGTCGCGAACCTCATGGCTCAGGCGCCGGCGCAGTTCCACGTCGAGGTTGGAGAATGGCTCGTCGAGCAGCAGCAGTTGCGGCTCCGGTGCCAGTGCACGGGCCAGGGCGACCCGTTGCTGTTGGCCGCCGGAAAGTTCATGCGGGTAGCGCCCGCCCAGGCCGCCCAGCTTGACCAGTTCGAGCATCTCTTCGATGACCTCGGCCTGGCGCGGGTGCTTGGCGATGCCGAAGGCAATGTTCTGCGCCACGGTCAGGTGCGGGAACAGCGCGTAATCCTGGAACACCATGCCGATGCGGCGTTTTTCCGGGGCCAGGGTGAAGCCGGCCCGGGAAATGACCTCGCCGGCCAGCTGGATCTCGCCGTCGTGCACGGGTTCGAACCCGGCGATGGCACGCAGGGTAGTGGTTTTGCCGCAACCGGATGAACCCAGCAGGCAACCGATGTCGCCTGCGTTCAGGTGCAGGTTGAGGTTCTGGACGATGCGCTGGTCGCCATAGCCGCAGGCGAGGTTGCGCAGGTTGAGCAGTAGGGGTTGACTCATGCGTGGTGGTAAGCCGGTTCTACAAGGAATTCGAGAAGGGCCTTCTGTGCATGCAGGCGGTTTTCAGCCTGGTCCCAGGCGACCGAACGTGGGTCGTCGAGCAGGTCATGGCTGATTTCCTCACCACGGTGGGCTGGCAGACAGTGCATGAACAGGGCGTCGGGTGCCGCCAGGTCGAGCAGTTCGCGGGTGACCTGGTAAGGCGCGAAATGCGCCAGGCGCCGTGCAGTTTCCTCCTCCTGGCCCATGGAAGTCCAGACATCCGTGGTCACCAGATGGGCGCCGCGCACGGCTTCCTTCGGGTCACGCACGATCTGCACGTGCTCACCACCAATGGCCATGAAGCGTGGGTCCGGCTCGTAGCCTTCCGGGCAGGCGATGCGCAGCTGGAAGTCGAACTGCCTGGCTGCCTCGATGTACGAGTTGCACATGTTGAAGCCATCACCGATCCAGGCGACGGTCTTGCCCTGGATCGAACCGCGATGTTCGAGGAAGGTCTGCATGTCGGCCAGCAGCTGGCATGGGTGCGACTCGTCGGACAGCGCGTTGATCACCGGCACACGCGAGTTGGCGGCGAATTCGGTCAGGGTGCTGTGGGCGTGGGTACGGATCATCACCACATCGAGCATGCTCGACAGCACGATGGCGCTGTCGCCGATCGGCTCGCCACGGCCCAGCTGGGTGTCGCGCGGGGACAGGAAGATGGCCTGGCCGCCGAGCTGGATCATGCCGGCCTCGAACGACACGCGGGTACGGGTCGAGGACTTCTCGAAGATCATACCCAGCACGCGATTTTTCAGGGGCTCGAACAGCACGCCTCGCTTGCGCAGGTCCTTCAGCTCGATGCCGCGGCGGATCACACCGAGCAATTCGTCGGTGGTGAAGTCCAGCAGGGAGAGAAAGTGCCTAGCGCTCATGATTGACTACCTTATCTGCAACTGTATGCAGGTCGACCGTATGGTTTTTTTTGACAACGGGAGTGACCTGCGGCGTAAGCCGCACGGGGGCGGACGAAATAGGGAAAGGCGCAATACTATAAGTAAATGTCGCCTGAAGCCAAGAGGGGAAACAGCTGCCCAGTATCAAAGGGTGTTGCAAAGGGTGTCTTTACCCGACGGGCAGTGCTGTTTTTTATTTGCTACAGAGGGTTGTACACGGCTTGCCGGCAATTTGGCAAATGGCTGTCGCAAATCGTGTGCCTGATGTCGGTGGATTCACGCCGCGAAGCGCGCTGGCCGGTGGCCGGTGCTGGGCGCATAGTCGATGTTCGACAACCCTCTACACATCTTCCATAACAACAAGGCAGAGGCGGCCATGACCAAGACCCTGCATCACCGTGCCTGTCACCTGTGCGAAGCAATCTGCGGGCTGAACATCGAAGTCAGCCATGACGACGACGGCCGGGCGCTGATCAGTTCGATCAAGGGCGACCCCCAGGACCCGTTCAGCCGTGGCCATGTCTGCCCAAAGGCCGTGGCCTTGCAGGACATCCAGAATGACCCCGACCGCCTGCGCCAACCGCACAAGCGGGTGGGCGAGCATTGGCAGGCCATCGGCTGGGACGAAGCCTTTGCCTTGGCTGCCGACAGGCTGTGGGCGATCCAGCAGGCCCATGGGCGCAATGCCGTGGCGGTGTACCAAGGCAACCCGAGCGTGCACAACTACGGCCTGATGACCCACAGCAACTACTTCCTGGGCCTGTTGAAAACCCGCAACCGCTTCTCTGCCACCTCGGTGGACCAGTTGCCGCAGCATCTGGTCAGCCACCTGATGTACGGCCATGGCCTGCTGCTGCCGATCCCAGATATCGACCAGACCGGTTTCATGCTGATCCTTGGCGGCAACCCGCTGGCATCCAACGGCAGCATCATGACCGTGCCGGACGTGGAAAAACGACTGAAAGCCCTGCAGGCTCGGGGTGGGCGCCTGGTCGTGGTGGACCCACGGCGCAGCGAAACGGCGGCGATGGCCGACAGTCACCTGTTCATTCGCCCTGGAGGGGATGCGGCCTTGTTGTGTGGCTTGCTCAACACCCTGTTCGCTGAAGGCCTGGCTCGCGGCTCGCACTTGCCGGTCGCCGGCCTGCAGCAGGTGCGCGAAGCGATCGCGCCGTTCAGCGCGGAAGCCATGAGCGCACACTGTGGCATTGCAGCGACAGACATTCGCCAGCTGGCTCGGGACTTCGCCGCAGCCGACAAGGCGGTGTGCTATGGCCGCATGGGGGTTTCGACCCAGGCCTTCGGCACCCTTTGCCACTGGCTGGTGCAACTGATCAACCTGGTGACTGGCAACCTTGACCGTGAAGGCGGCGCGTTGTGCACCGAGCCTGCCGTCGACCTGGTGGCGACTACCTCCGGTGGCCATTTCAACGCCTGGCAGAGCCGGGTGTCGGGCTTGCCCGAGTACGGCGGCGAACTGCCCGTGGCGGCCTTGGCCGAGGAAATGCTGACACCCGGCGAAGGGCAGGTACGCGCGCTGGTGACGGTGGCTGGCAACCCGGTGCTGTCCACCCCGAACGGCCGTCAGCTGGATGTGGCGCTGGAGGGGTTGGAATTCATGCTCAGCATCGACCTGTACATCAACGAAACCACCCGCCATGCCGATCTGATCCTGCCCTCCACCTCGGCGCTGGAAAACGACCATTACGACAGCACGTTCAACTTGCTGGCCGTGCGCAACGTGACACGCTTCAATCGGGCGATCCTGGCCAAGCCCGAAGGCGCATTGCATGACTGGGAGATTTTCGTCGGGCTGGCCCAAGCGTTCGCCAAACGCGCCGAGCTGGAATTGAAGCCGACCTGGGCACCAGCGCAGATGATCGACCTGGCCCTGCGCAAGGGGCGCTATGGTGAAGCGACGCCGTGGCAGTTGTCGCTGGCAGCGCTGGACAAGCACCCACATGGCCTCGACCTGGGGCCATTGCGTGCCAACCTCGCTGCACGTCTGACGACTGCCAGCAAGGCTGTCGAAGCGGCGCCCCAGGTGCTGCTGGACGACCTCGGTCGGCTGGCGCAACAAGCCCCTCCGGCGCCGGGCGAGCTGCTGCTGATCGGCCGTCGTCATGTACGCAGCAACAATTCGTGGATGCACAATTTTCATCGGCTGGTGAAAGGCAAACCGCGACATCAGTTGTTGATGCACCCGCAGGACCTGCAGCAACGGCAGCTGCAGGACGGCCAACGGGTTCGTGTCCGCTCGCGTACCGGAGACCTTGAAGTCGAGGTACAGGCCTGCGAGGACATGATGCCCGGTGTGGTCAGCCTGCCTCATGGCTTCGGTCACTCTCGTCAGGGCGTGCACATGCAGATCGCCCAGGCGCAACCTGGCGTGAGCGCCAACGACCTCACCGATGAGCGCCTGCGTGACCAGGTTTCCGGCAATGCCGCCCTCAATGGCGTACCCGTGCAGGTAGAGGCCGCGTAAGGAATGGTAAGGCCGAGCATGCTGCTCGGCTTTCCGTTACAATGCGTCACCGTGCCGACGACCGCGTCGGAAAGTTCAGCCGAGGTGCTACATGGATATCATCGAAACGATCAAAGAGCAGATTGCCAACAACACCATTCTGCTTTACATGAAAGGCTCGCCGAATGCCCCGCAGTGTGGCTTCTCTGCGCGTGCATCGCAGGCCGTGATGGGTTGTGGCGAGAAGTTCGCCTACGTCGACATCCTGCAGAACCCGGAAATCCGTGCGAATTTGCCAAAATACGCCAACTGGCCGACCTTCCCGCAGCTGTGGGTAGCTGGTGAACTGGTCGGCGGCAGCGACATCATGCTGGAAATGTTCGAGAAGGGTGAGCTGCAGACCCTGATCAAGGAAGCGGCTGCCAAGGCCAAGGCTTCCGAGGCCTGATAGTCTTCCAGAAAGATGGGGCTGCTTTGCAGCCCTTTCGCGACACAAGGCCGCTCCTACAGGTTATGCATATTCCTGTAGGAGCGGCCTTGTGTCGCGAAAGGGCCGCAAAGCGGCCCCATTTTTATGGCGGTGAAACTTACTCTTCGCCCATCTGCGACTGCAGGTAGTTCTCGATACCGATCTTGTCGATCAGCCCCAGCTGGGTTTCCAGCCAGTCGATGTGTTCTTCCTCGGACTCTAGGATGTCTTCGAGCATGTCACGCGAGCCGAAGTCGCCAGCGGTTTCGCAATGGGCAATGGCTGCTTTCAGGTCGACCAGGCCTTTCTGTTCGATCTTCAGGTCGCATTCGAGCATTTCCTTGGTGTGCTCGCCAATCAGCAACTTGCCCAGGTCCTGGACGTTGGGGATGCCTTCGAGGAAGAGAATACGCTTGATCAGTTTGTCAGCGTGCTTCATCTCGTCGATGGATTCCTTGTACTCGTGCTTGCCGAGTTTGTTCAGGCCCCAATCTTCGTACATGCGTGCGTGCAGGAAGTACTGGTTGATCGCGACCAGCTCGTTTCCGAGGATCTTGTTGAGATGCTGGATGACGCTTACGTCGCCTTTCATGTCGGGTTCCTGCCCTGTAGAAGTGTGCCAATACTGGGAAGTTTGAGCCCGATACTTGGGTGTGTCAAACCTAAGTTCTTGAATAATAAGTGAAAATTAATGGAAATAAGAATGTTTGTGAACCGCGTTGGTGCGCTAACTTATTGAATTGCGGGCATAAAAAAACCGGACGCATGGTCCGGTTCTTCGAATTCTGGGTTTTCAGGCCGCGGTAAATTCCGCGGGGTAGGGCAGGGCTGCCTGGCTGACCTGAAGCTCGGTCAACGTTTCGCGGACCACCTGCTTGGCTACGCAGGCACATTTGCCACACTGGCTGGCGACGTTGGTCGCGGCTCGCACTTCCTTGTAGCTGCAGCATCCTTCATAGATCGCATCGCGGATCTGTCCGTCGGTAACGCCGACACAAAGACACACATACATAAAGGCTGACCATCGTTGGTGGGCTCGATGGAGTGGAGCTTAATGTTAATGAGAATGCTTGTCAAAGTGGTTTCTGAAATGGCCGTGCTTGAGCGACCGGCGGTTGCTTCGTCGTTGGAGTCGGCCTGTCACCAGAAGCCGTGTATGATGGTCAGCCTTTGTTGGATGTCGGGCAAGCCAGTCTGGCCCGGCAAACGGTTTTTCACCCTCATCAGGAGATTACAATGAGCGTACTCGTTGGTAAGAAAGCCCCCGATTTCACCGTTCCGGCCGTGCTGGGCAATGGCGAGATCGTCGACAGCTTCAACCTGGCTTCGGCCATCAAGGGCAAGTACGGCCTGGTGTTCTTCTACCCGCTGGACTTCACCTTCGTCTGCCCGTCCGAGCTGATCGCCCTGGACAACCGCATCCCTGACTTCCAGGCGCGCAACGTGGAAGTGATCGGCGTGTCGATCGACTCGCACTTCACCCACAACGCCTGGCGTAACACCCCTGTCAACAACGGCGGTATCGGCCAGGTCAAATACACCCTGGCTGCCGACATGACCCACGAAATCTGCAAGGCCTACGACGTCGAGTCCGAAGGCGGCGTAGCCTTCCGTGGCGCCTTCCTGATCGACACCAACGGTGTTGTCCGTTCGCAGATCGTCAACGACCTGCCTCTGGGCCGCAACATGGACGAGCTGCTGCGCCTGGTCGACGCCCTGCAGTTCCACGAAGAGCACGGCGAAGTCTGCCCTGCCAACTGGAAAAAAGGCGACAAAGGCATGAATGCTTCGCCAGAAGGCGTTGCTGCCTACCTGAGCGAGAACGCTGGCAAGCTGTAATTGCCGCGTGCATGAAAAAACCGGCCCTGGTGGCCGGTTTTTTTGTGTCTTCCTGTGCCGGCCTCTTCGCGGGTAAACCCGCTCCCACAGGAGAGCCACAGGTCTGAGCCAATGTGCGATCCTTGTGGGAGCGGGTTTACCCGCGAATGCGATCCCAACTCAATCGTTGAAGTCGCGCCAGCCGCCCATCTCCTTCCAGCGGTTGACGATGCCGCAGAACAGCTCGGCCGTCTTCTCGGTGTCATAACGCGCCGAGTGCGCCTCACGCCCGTCGAAGTCAATGTCGGCGCTCTGGCACGCCCGCGCCAGTACGGTCTGGCCATAAGCCAGGCCGGCCAGGGTAGCGGTGTCGAAGCTGGAGAACGGGTGGAACGGGTTGCGCTTCAGGTCATTGCGTGTCACCGCCGCATTGAGGAAGCCCAGATCGAAGCTGCTGTTGTGGCCGACCAGGATCGCCCGCTTGCAGCCATTGGCCTTGAGCGCCTTGCGTACGCCACGGAAGATGTCGGTCAGCGCACTTTCCTCGCTGACTGCCATGCGCAGCGGGTGGTCCAGCTTGATCCCGGTGAACTCCAGCGCAGCCGCCTCGATGTTGGCGCCCTCGAATGGCTCCACCCGATGGAAGTAGGTGTGCTCGGGGAACAGGAAGCCCTTTTCGTCCATGCCGATGGTGACTGCGGCAATTTCCAGCAGGGCATCGGTAGCGCTGTTGAAGCCGCCGGTTTCAACATCCACCACTACCGGCAGATAGCCGCGGAAGCGCTCGGCCATCGGGTGGCGCGAACCGCTGCTGCCTTGGGTGTCCAAGTCGTCTTCGTAGAGGTCTTCGCTCACGCGTTTTCCTCCAGCAGGCGCCAGCGCAGTTTTTCACCGGCGCGCAGCGGGACCACGGTCTGCTCGCCAAAAGGCAGGCTGTCCGGGGCGGTCCATTCTTCGCGGACCAGGGTAATGGTGTCGGTGTTGGCCGGCAGGCCATAGAACGCCGGGCCGTGCAGGCTGGCGAAGCCTTCCAGCTTGTCCAGCGCGTTACGCTGCTCGAATGCTTCGGCGTACATCTCGATGGCTGCGTAGGCGGTATAGCAACCGGCACAACCACAGGCGGCTTCCTTGGCGTGGCGGGCGTGCGGAGCCGAGTCGGTACCCAGGAAGAACTTCGGGTTGCCGCTGGTGGCTGCGTCAAGCAGCGCCACCTGATGGGTGTTGCGCTTGAGGATCGGCAGGCAGTAGAAGTGCGGGCGAATGCCGCCAACCAGCATGTGGTTGCGGTTGTACAGCAGGTGCTGCGCGGTGATGGTCGCGCCGACGTTGGCCGGGGCCTCGGTGACGAACTGCGCGGCATCGCTGGTGGTGATGTGCTCGAATACCACCTTCAGCGTCGGGAAGCGCTCGACCACACGGCGCATGTGTTCGTCGATGAAGCGCTTCTCGCGGTCGAACACATCGATCTCGCTGCGGGTCACTTCGCCATGCACCAGTAGCGGCATGCCGACTTCCGCCAGCGCCTCGATGGCCGGGAAGATGTTGTCGATGCTGGTCACGCCCGAGTCGGAATTGGTGGTGGCGCCGGCCGGGTACAGCTTGGCGGCGTACACGAAACCGCTGGCCTTGGCCGCGCGGATGTCCTCGGGGCTGGTGCGGTCGGTGAGGTACAGCACCATCAGCGGCTCGAAGCGGCTGCCAGCCGGGCGGGCGGCCAGGATGCGCTCACGGTAGGCGCCGGCCTCGGCGGCATTGCGCACCGGCGGAACCAGGTTGGGCATGATGATGGCACGGGCGAAAGTACGCGCCACGTCGCCAACGGTGTGGGGCAGGACGGCACCATCGCGCAGATGGATGTGCCAGTCGTCGGGACGCAGGAGGGTCAGGCGATCGGACATTGGGGATTCCAGGCGGGTCGAACTCAAGCGCCAATGCTACCGGAAAACCCTGGGTGGAGCACGGCTATCAAGTTTTCCGCCAGGCGTCCGATAGCCTGCAGGTAAGCCGTCAGAATTTGTGGAGCCGCCCGTGCGCCAGCGTTACCTAGCCCTGTTGACCCTGTTCGCCAGCCTGCCGGCCGGTGCACTGACCTTCCAGACGCGCATGGAGAACATTGCCTGGAAGGTCGAGGGTGACCAGTTCGAATGCCGGCTGATCCAGCCTATCGACGGTTTCGGCAGTGGCGAGTTCGTGCGCCGCGCGGGCGAGCAGCCGGTGTTCCAACTGCGCTCGGACAGCAACGTACTGGGTGCGGGCACGGCCACATTGCTGGCAGCTGCTGCACCGTGGCAACCCGGGCGCAGCGACATCAATCTGGGCAGCGTGCGCATGGCCCGCACCGGGCTGTTGTTCAGTTCCTCCCAGGGCCAGGCCAGTCGCCTGATCAATGGCTTGCTCGATGGGCGCAGCACGGTGATACGCAATTACGCCGGCGAGGCGGGCAGGCCGATGGAAGTGCGGGTGCTGCCGGTCAGCTTTGCCAAGGCTTACAACGACTATCAGGCCTGTGCCGGCAAGCTGCTGCCGATGAACTACGATCAGGTGCGTCAGACCCAGGTGGGCTTCCCTGGGGGAGGCTTCGAGCTGGATGGCTCGGCCAAGGCGCGGCTGGACGTGATTCTCGACTATATGAAGGCCGACCCGACGGTGAACCATGTCGAGCTCAACGGCCATTCCGACAACAGTGGCAACCGCCTGACCAATCGCGACATGTCGCGCCGCCGGGCACTGGCGGTGGCCGACTACCTCAAGGCCCATGGCGTGCCGGAAGACCAGATTACCGTGCGCTTTCATGGTGAGCGTTATCCGTTGGCGAAGAACAACAGTGCTGCCAACCGGGCGCGTAATCGTCGGGTGAATATTGAACTGGATCGGGTGACGGTGATCGAGAAGCCGGTTGAAAAACCTGTCGAAAAGGCTCCTGAGCCAACGCCTGCCAAGTCCTGAAGTCTGCAGGGCTTTCTGTAGGAGCGGCCTTGCGTCGCGATGGGCTGCGCAGCAGCCCCCGGATCTCAGCCAAGCAGCGAAAATTGCCGGGGCTGCTGCGCAGCCCATCGCGACACAAGGCCGCTCCTACACGGCACTTCATATTTTCCGACGGTAAGTCGCCCTTCCGAAACTTCCTGTCGCTTTGTCGTCAGAAGCTGTCGCCCCACTGTAAATTTATCCGTAACGTCGTTAGAATCGATCCCTTTCCGTACAACCCCGTGGAGTGATGGCATGGCGGACGTAAAAAAGGTCGTACTGGCGTATTCCGGCGGCCTTGATACTTCGGTGATTCTCAAGTGGCTGCAGGATACCTACAACTGCGAAGTGGTGACCTTCACCGCTGACCTGGGGCAGGGCGAAGAGGTCGAGCCGGCTCGTGCCAAGGCCCAGGCAATGGGCGTTAAAGAGATTTACATCGACGACCTGCGCGAAGAATTCGTGCGTGATTTCGTGTTCCCGATGTTCCGCGCCAACACCGTCTACGAGGGCGAGTACCTGCTGGGTACTTCCATCGCCCGTCCGCTGATCGCCAAGCGCCTGATCGAAATCGCCAACGAAACCGGCGCCGACGCCATTTCCCACGGCGCCACCGGCAAAGGCAACGACCAGGTGCGTTTCGAACTGGGTGCCTACGCCCTGAAGCCAGGCGTCAAGGTCATCGCCCCATGGCGTGAGTGGGACCTGCTGTCCCGCGAGAAGCTGATGGACTACGCCGAGAAGCACGGCATCCCGATCGAGCGCCACGGCAAGAAGAAGTCGCCGTACTCGATGGACGCCAACCTGCTGCACATCTCCTACGAAGGCGGTGTTCTGGAAGATACCTGGACCGAGCACGAAGAAGACATGTGGCGCTGGAGCGTCTCGCCCGAGAACGCCCCGGACCAGGCTACCTACATCGAGCTGACCTACCGCAACGGTGACATCGTTGCCATCGACGGCGTCGAGAAGACCCCGGCCACCGTCCTGGCCGACCTGAACCGCATCGGTGGTGCCAATGGCATCGGCCGTCTGGACATCGTCGAGAACCGTTACGTCGGCATGAAGTCGCGTGGCTGCTACGAGACCCCGGGTGGCACCATCATGCTCAAGGCCCACCGTGCCATCGAGTCGATCACCCTGGACCGCGAAGTCGCTCACCTGAAGGATGAGCTGATGCCGAAGTACGCCAGCCTGATCTACACCGGCTACTGGTGGAGCCCGGAGCGTCTGATGCTGCAGCAGATGATCGATGCGTCGCAGGTCAACGTGAACGGCGTGGTACGCCTGAAGCTGTACAAGGGTAACGTCACCGTTGTCGGCCGCAAGTCGGACGACTCGCTGTTCGACGCCAACATCGCTACCTTCGAAGAAGATGGCGGCGCTTACAACCAGGCGGACGCTGCGGGCTTCATCAAGCTCAACGCCCTGCGTATGCGCATTGCTGCCAACAAGGGCCGCTCGCTGCTCTGATCGCTGGCATGTGCAGCAAGAACCCCGGCGCAGGCCGGGGTTTTTTTTGACCTGTGGAAAACCTGTGGCATTCAATGGCCGTCGTTCGTCACCTGTCCATCAAGCGCGCTGATCGATAGTTGCGCACACTGGCGTCTGTCCAAGTTGCAAAAGCGCCAGGTGCGCGCTGGTTGAGGCGGTTGGGCAAGGGCGGATAGTAGTTGCTGTTCCATCATGCGACAGGCATCAGGGCCGGAAAACATGAATGTGACAGGCTCGCCCTGCAGCGCTTCGCTGGTATCACCGGGCATTGCATGTTTGGCGACATCGCTCTGTGTCGACGCCTTGTCGTTTGCCTTTGTGTTTGGCGACGGGTCGTAGAACGACTTGTAATTGAAGTTGAGTGTGAGGAAGAAAAGTGCCGTCAGGAAGAATGGGAAGCCTACCAGGAACCAGGTGTAGAGCTTTTGGCTGGACTCGCTGAGAAATGGCAATGTGGCAAGGGCCGAGGCTTCGATAATCCCTGCGAAGATGGCAATGATCGTCAGCGGGGCGACAGGTTGTACTTGGTGCATATGGGTCGTCTCCAGCGATTTTGCACATCTTTACCTTTTGACGATGCTCAACTAAAGACTGGATTGTTTCCCGGGTGAGAGTAATCGCTCGAAACCTAGGCGAAATTGTCTAATGAGCGTATTTGAACGGTCATTTCATCAGGATTGGCCGGTTTTCAAGTGGGTGCACTTTCAGGTCGGTGATACTGTTTAGTTGGTAACAAGGAATTTGATTGTTACAAGCACATCAATTGAGTGTAGGAAATTTCTGTAAGTGTTGTAGGTTCCATCTGTTCATTTATTTCGCCGCTAAATCGCCGCGCCAGCAAGCGCTCTGTAGGTTATCTTGGCGTGCCAAAGCAAAAGCAATGAATGGATATCGCATGAATAAAGTGCTTATCGTGGATGATCATCCGGTCATACGCCTGGCCGTACGCATGCTGATGGAGCGGCATGGGTATGACGTCGTGGCGGAAACGGACAACGGAGTGGCTGCGTTGCAACTGACACGGCAACACCTTCCGGATATCGTGGTGCTCGATATCGGTATCCCCAAGCTGGATGGCCTGGAGGTGATCGGCCGCATGACGGCCTTCAGCCCGGGCAGCAAGGTGCTGGTGCTGACATCACAGGCTCCCGGCAACTTTTCGATGCGCTGCATGCAGGCGGGGGCGGCAGGGTATGTGTGCAAGCAGCAGGAACTCACAGAACTGCTGAGCGCCATCAAGGCCGTTTTGTCGGGTTACAGCTATTTCCCCAACCAGGCTCTGCATGTGTCACGAGGAAGGGGCGGAAGCGAGACGGATATGGTCAACCGCCTTTCGGCGCGCGAGATGACCGTGCTGCAACAGCTGGCGCGAGGGCGTTCCAACAAGGAAATTGCCGACAGCATGTTCCTCAGCAACAAGACGGTCAGTACCTACAAGTCACGTCTGTTGCTCAAGCTCAATGCGCGGTCGCTGGTCGACCTGATCGAGCTGGCGCAACGGCAAGGGTTGAACTGACCGCCAAGGCCGTGAAGCCTCCAGCCAGGAGGCTTTGCCCGGGTTACAGGTCGTAGTCGAAGTCGGCCAGCTGCTTCTGCAGGCGCCTTTCTTCAAGCATATTGTCGATGGTGCGGCGCTTGCTCAGGTTGGTCTTTGCGGTTTCCACCTGGGGTTCCGCTTCGTCATCCACGGCAACAAAATCATCTTCGATCGGCAGGTCGTCTTTATCGCTACTCATGAGTCGCTCCAAGCCAAGGGGCCATTGGCCGACCTTATAACCAGAAAGCAGACGCTGGTAAAAAAGATTTTTTCAATCGCCGCAGGTGGTTTCCAGCTATCGGCTCAATCGTCGGAGGTCTTGTGCTTGTACTCGCACAAGTCTTCGATCCGGCAACTGCCGCAGCGTGGCTTGCGTGCCTGGCACACATAACGCCCGTGCAGGATCAGCCAGTGGTGCGCGTCGAGCAGGTAGTCCTTTGGTACGAACTTGATCAGCTTCTTCTCCACTTCCAGCACCGTCTTGCCTGGCGCGATGCCTGTGCGGTTACTGACCCGGAAGATATGGGTATCCACGGCCATGGTCGGCTGGCGGAACGCCGTGTTGAGCACTACGTTGGCGGTTTTGCGACCCACGCCGGGTAGCGCCTCCAGAGCTTCGCGGGTTTGTGGTACCTGGCTGTCATGGCGTTCGATCAGCAGCCGGCAGGCTTCGATGACGTTTTTGGCCTTGCTGTTGTACAAGCCAATGGTCTTGATGTACTCACTCAGGCCTTCGACGCCCAGCGCATAGATGGTCTCGGGGGTGTTGGCGACCGGGAACAGGCGTGCAGTGGCCTTGTTGACGCCGACATCGGTGGACTGCGCGGACAGCGTCACGGCGACCAGAAGTTCGAACGGAGTGGTGTAGGCCAGTTCGGTCTTCGGGTCGGGGTTGTCTTCGTGCAGCCTGCGAAAGATCTCCAGGCGTTTGGCGGCATTCATGAAATCAGAGCTTTCCTTGACGGTGTGATTGGGCGGGGCCCGGACGCAGGCGATTGTACAAGGCCAGCAACAATCCAAGCAGTAGCAAGCCACCCGGGGCCAGGGTAGCCAGGTGCAGGCCGCTACCACCGGCCAGCCATTGGCGGCTGGCGCCGAGCAGCAGGCATGTGGCGAGCAGCGCGCAATGGTGGCCAGCGAGCACGCGCCAGCGCCCTTGACCGGGCAAAAGGTGGTCAATGGCCAGGCATTGCAGGCACAGCAGTGCGGGGTAGTGGCCGAGGGCGAGTGCCAGTGGCAGCAGCCAGGCACGCAGTGCCAGTTGCAGGCAACTGGCCAAGGCCGCCAATAGCAGCAGGCTGGCCAGCATATAGGTCCAGGTAGCGAGCCGCTGGCGCAGGGGTGCCAGCAACAGCTGGTGAAGGCTGCTCATCAGCACCGCACACACGCCTATGGTGGCGCCTTCGCTCAATGTTCGGGTGGCACCCAGTAGCGGCACCAGGCTTGCGCCGAGCAGGTAGAACCTAGTCATGCGTGGCGCCCCCCAGCAATACGCTGCGCTGTTCATCGAAGTAACTCAGCGCTTCCTGCAGCGCGCCGATCACTGCCCTAGAGGTCACGGTTGCGCCGGCCAACTGGTCAAAGTCGCCCTGGTCGCGCTTCAGCGCCCAGCGATCGCCCAGCTGGCGGTTGGCAAATTGGCTCAGCCAGTTCAGTTGCGGATCACCCAGGCGTGCACCCAGCCCGGGGCTTTCCTGTTGCTCTACCACCTGGCTGCCGATCAACCGGCCGTCCGCGGCGATGGCCACGCTCAGCATGATCGGCCCAGCATAGCCTTGTGCCTGGGTGACCAGAATGATGGCGACCGGTTTGCCCGCCAGTGTCGCCCGGTAAGCGGCCAGGATCCGGCTATTTGGCCGCTGTGCGGCGGGCCTGGGCAGGGGGCTGTCCAGGGGCTGGTTGTCGTAATTGCCTTCTGGCAGCACCGCCAGCCGCTGCCTGCTGTTCAGTTGTTTCTCTGCGTCGGCGACGGCCGCGCTGGTCCAGTGCCGCCAAGCGAGGGTGGCCGACAGCGCCAGTGCCCCAGTCAGTAGCAGCACGCCCATATCACGTATCAGGCGCTTCATCGGGCAACCCGCTGGCGCTGCATGGCCAGGCGTTCCAGGCTCGGTGCCGTGAGGTTCATCAGCAAGATGGCGAACGCCGTGCCGTCCGGGTAGCTACCCCAGGTGCGGATCAGGTAGATCAGCAGGCCTGCCCCCAGGCCGAACCCCAGCTTCGCCCACTCCTGCCGGGGCGCGGTCACCGGTTCGGTGGCAATGAAGAACGCCGCCATCATGGTCGAGCCGGAGAACAGATGCAGCAGGGGAGAGCCGTTGGAGTCCGAACCCGAGCCATTCCAGCCCAGCAGGCTGAACAGGAACAACCCTGCCAGCAGGCCAACCGGCGCATGCCAGCTGATCACCTTGCGTTGCAGCAGGAACAGGCCGCCCAACAGGAATGCCAGGTTGACCCATTCGCTGCCTCGCCCCCCGATGCTGCCGAAGCCCGGGTGGCTGGCGAACAGCTCATCGATGGTCAGGCTGCGGTTGTGACGCAGGCCGTCGAGCAGTGTCGGCCGGGCCCAGGCATCGATCTGATCGCTGCCGATGAATACCTGTTGCAGGCTGTCGAGCAGGCCAGGTGCTGGCCCTGGCCAATGGTTCATCTGCAACGGGAAGCTCAGCAGCACGAAGGCGTAGCCGACCATGGCCGGGTTGAACAGGTTGCGCCCGACCCCACCAAAGGCCTGCTTGCCGATGCCGATGGCAACGCTGGTAGCGATCACCGGCAACCACCACGGCGCCAGAGGGGGTAGGGCGGCGGCCAGCAGCACGGCAGTGACCAGCGCGCTGCCGTCGTTCAGCGCCGTGCTCGGCGGTTGTGCTCGCAATGTGAGTAACAACCCCTCGCACAGCAGCGCGGCACTGGCGCAAAGCAACAGGTTCAGCAGCAAACTCCAGCCATGCAGCCAGAACAGCGCCAGCAGGCCAGGTACGCAAGCCAGCAACACCAGGCCCATGCTGGTGCGGAGCCGCGGGTCGGGCTTGGCAGTCATTGGGCGAACAGCCCGTTGAAGCCTGAAAACGCCATGGCCATCACCCCGGCACCGAGCAGTTCGATGGGCAGGCCGCGCATTGCCCCGGGGACGTCGGCATGAGCGCTGCGCTGGCGTAGGTCGGCGAACAACACTAGCGCCAGCCAGAAGCCGCTGCCGGCCAGCAGGCCTTGCAGCAGGGTAGCTAGCCATGTGCTGTCGTCACTTGCCTGTTGCAGGGTCAACCCCAGTACTGCCGCGTTGCTCAATAGCAGCGTGGGCAATTGCGTTGTCGGCCAGGTCGGGCGCCACCTTGTCAGCAGCCATGGCACGCCCCAGGCAAGCATGGCCAGCCAGGGCAACAACAGGAACAGGGCAAGGTCCTGGGCCTGCAGCGGGGCAAGCACCCCGCGTACCAGTAGTTGTGCGCCAATCACGCCCAAGGCAATGCACAGTGCGCAGGCAAGGCCGTGCACGTGCAGGTGCAGCCTGGGGATTGGCTGTTGTGGCAGGCACAGGTGATTGACCAGCGCGGCGCTGATCAGCACCAGAAGGTAATCGTTCATGAGATGACGATAGCCGGGAATCGGGGCGATTGTCCGGGTTTGGCATCAAGGTGCCGGAGTCATTGTGAGAGAGGGCGTGCCCGCGAACACCGGCAACGCCGGTGCCATGCACCGCGTAGTCCGTTTCGCGGGTACGCCCGCTCCCACAAGGTCCAGCAGGTTTTGTTACTTGATGCGCTGGCCCGGCTTGGCGCCGCTGTCCGGGCTCAGCAGGTAGATCTCTTCACCGCCAGGCCCGGCCGCCATTACCATGCCTTCGGACACGCCAAAACGCATCTTCCGTGGCTTGAGATTGGCTACCATCATGGTCAGGCGGCCTTCCAGCTGGGACGGGTCGGGGTAGGCCGACTTGATGCCGGAGAACACGTTGCGGCGCTCGTCACCGATGTCCAGGGTCAGTTGCAGCAGCTTGTCGGCACCCGGTACGGCCTCGGCCTTGACGATCAGCGCCACGCGCAGGTCGACGGCAGCGAAGGTGTCGAACTCGATTTCCGCCGACAGCGGGTCCTTGGCCAGCTCGCCGTTGCCGGCCGGGGCCTTGGCTTCGGCGGCCAGCAGGTCTTCCTTGCTGGCGGCGACCATGGCTTCGACCTTGGCCGGCTCGATGCGGCTCATCAGTGCCTTGAACGGGTTCAGCTGGTGGTTTTCCAGGCGCGACAGGTGGTCGTTCCAGGTCAGCGGTGCCACGTTGAGGAAAGCCTCGGCGTCGGCGGCGAGCACCGGCAGCACCGGCTTGAGGAAGATCACCAGCTGGCGGAACAGGTTGATGCCCTGGGCGCAGATGGCTTGCACTTCATCCTGCTTGCCTTCCTGTTTGGCCAGCGACCATGGGGCCTTGTCGGCGATCCAGGCGTTGGCGCGGTCAGCCAGCGCCATGATTTCGCGCATGGCACGGCCGAAGTCGCGGCCTTCATAGGCGTCGGCGATCGACGGGGCTGCCGCCAGGAAGGCTTCGGTCAGCTCCGGTGCGGCATCGCCAGCCACCATCACGCCTTCGTTGCCCTTGTGGATGAAGCCGGCGCAGCGGCTGGCGATGTTGACCACCTTGCCGACCAGGTCGGAGTTCACCTTCTGCACGAAGTCTTCAAGGTTCAGGTCCAGGTCATCGACGCCACGGCCCAGCTTGGCCGCGTAGTAGTAACGCAGGTATTCCGGCTGCAGGTGGTCGAGGTAGGTGCGGGCCTTGATGAAGGTACCGCGCGACTTGGACATCTTGGCACCGTTCACGGTCAGGTAGCCGTGGACGTTGACCGCGCTTGGCTTGCGGAAGCCTGCGCCTTCGAGCATGGCTGGCCAGAACAGGGCGTGGAAGTTGACGATGTCCTTGCCGATGAAGTGGTACAGCTCGGCCTTGGAGCCTTCGTTCCAGAACGCGTCAAAATCCAGCTCCGGGCGGCGTGCGCAGAGGTTCTTGAAGCTGGCCATGTAGCCGATCGGTGCATCCAGCCACACGTAGAAGTACTTGCCTGGCTCGCCCGGGATCTCGAAGCCGAAGTACGGCGCATCGCGGGAAATGTCCCATTCCTGCAGGCCCGAGTCCAGCCATTCGGCCAGCTTGTTGGCCACCGCGTCCTGCAGCGTGCCGCTGCGGGTCCACT
Organism: Pseudomonas inefficax; assembly: GCF_900277125.1. Lineage (GTDB taxonomy): Bacteria > Pseudomonadota > Gammaproteobacteria > Pseudomonadales > Pseudomonadaceae > Aquipseudomonas > Aquipseudomonas inefficax. The sequence goes on along the minus strand of NZ_OPYN01000207.1, from coordinate 61,316 downwards.
GCTGCAGCATGGCCTGGAAGTCCGGCAGCTTGAAGAAGAAGTGCTGGGAATCACGCAGTACCGGGGTGGCACCAGAGATGGCCGACTTGGGGTTCTTCAGCTCGGTGGGCGCGTAGGTGGCGCCGCATTTTTCACAGTTGTCGCCGTACTGGTCTTCGGCCGCGCACTTGGGGCAGGTGCCCTTGATGAAGCGGTCGGCGAGGAACATGCCCTTTTCCGGGTCGAAGTACTGGGTCACCGAACGGGTGGCGATGTGCCCGGCGTCACGCAGGCGTGCGTAGATCAGGCCCGACAGCTCGCGGTTCTCTTCGCTGTGGGTGGAGTGGAAGTTGTCGAAGTCCACCAGGAAGTCGGCGAAGTCGCTGCTGTGTTCGGCCTGGACGTTGGCGATCAGCTGTTCCGGGGTGATGCCTTCCTTTTCGGCGCGCAGCATGATGGCCGAGCCGTGGGCATCGTCGGCGCAGACATAGATGCACTGGTTGCCGCGCAGCTTCTGGAAGCGGACCCACATGTCTGTCTGGATGTACTCGAGCATATGGCCAAGGTGGATCGATCCGTTGGCATAGGGCAAGGCGCTGGTGACGAGAATCTGACGTGGCTCGGACATGGTGGCTCGGCTACTTATCTGGCGACGGGGTAAAAATGAGGTTGATCGGCCACTATAAAGGGCTGGCGAAGATATTTCACCCCGCATGCGCATCTGCTGACGATTGACGGGTTAGGATAGGCGTCTGTTTTACATTCAGTTTGCCATTGGGAGTCTCCATGAGTGCCGTCACCCGTGCCGCCGTCGAAGGCGTGCTTCGCCAGTACACCGACCCCTACCTGAACCAGGACCCGGTCAGCGCCGGCTGCGTGCGTGCCATCGATATCCAGGGCGGGCAGGTCAGCGTGCAGTTGCAGCTGGGTTATGCCGCAGGGCTGTTCAAGAACGGCTGGGCTCAGGTGCTGCAGACCGCCATCGGCAACCTCGAGGGCGTCAGCAGTGCCCAGGTGTCGATCGACTGCGTGGTTGCCGCGCACAAGGCTCAGGCCCAGGTGCCGGCCATGGCCAACGTCAAGAACATCATCGCCGTGGCCTCGGGCAAGGGTGGTGTGGGCAAGTCGACCACGGCGGCCAACCTGGCCCTCGCGCTGGCTCGCGAAGGCGCGCGGGTGGGTATTCTCGATGCCGATATCTATGGCCCCAGCCAAGGCGTGATGTTCGGTATCGCCGAAGGCACCCGCCCGCAGATTCGCGAGCAGAAGTGGTTCGTACCGATCAAGGCCCATGGCGTGGAAGTCATGTCCATGGCGTTCCTTACCGACGACAACACCCCGATGGTCTGGCGTGGCCCGATGGTTTCCGGCGCGCTGCTGCAGTTGGTGACCCAGACCGCCTGGGACGACCTGGATTATCTGGTGATCGATATGCCGCCGGGCACCGGTGATATCCAGCTGACCCTGGCGCAGAAGGTGCCGGTGGCCGGTTCGGTGATCGTCACCACTCCACAGGACCTGGCCCTGCTGGATGCCAGGAAAGGCGTGGAGATGTTCCGCAAGGTCAACATCCCGGTTCTGGGCGTGGTGGAGAACATGGCCGTGCACATTTGCTCGAACTGCGGCCATGCCGAGCACCTGTTCGGCGAGGGCGGTGGCGAGAAGCTGGCGGGCCAGTATGGCGTCGACCTGCTGGCGTCGCTGCCGCTGTCGATGGTAATTCGCGAGCAGGCCGACAATGGCAAGCCGACGGCGATCGCCGAGCCGGAAAGCCAGATTGCCATGGTCTATCAGGAACTGGCCCGCCAGGTAGGGGCGCGCATCGTGCTGCAGGAAGCGGCGGCGCCGGCGATGCCTAGCATTACCATCAGCGAAGATTGACCTGTCAGACCGCGTCGCTTGCTTCGCGGGTGAACCCGCTCCCACAGGTTTAGCGCAGCCTTCAAAATACCGCGCGGGCCCTGTGGGAGCGGGTTTACCCGCGAAGAGGCTGACTCGGTCTTTCGGCCAGGCATAAAAAAACCCGCCGGAAGGCGGGTTTTTTTGAAAGCTAGGAAGCTTCGATCGACTTAGGCGATCTGAACTTCTTCAGCCTGCATGCCTTTCTGGCCGCGGGTAGCGACGAAAGTAACAGCCTGGCCTTCTTTCAGGGTTTTGAAGCCGTCAGCTTGGATGGCTTTGAAGTGCACGAACAGATCGTCGCCCGACTGAGGGGTGATGAAGCCGTAGCCTTTCTCATCGTTGAACCACTTAACAACGCCTTGTTGACGATTGGACATTTTTCTGTCTCCTTGGACAATTTGATAACGGTCAGGAAAAACCCTGGCCGGGACTGAGCGCAAAGAGAGCAGAAAATTCAGCGATGGGCCGATCAGGATCGTGCATCAAACTAGATATTCTCGGTGTCACGTGCAGCACAGTGGCAACACCTTACCCCACTTTCCGCAACCTGCCAATGGTCAGAAGCCGCTTTATGCAAATTCGGATCGACGGCGGCTGCAGGCCCCGCCCGGCGCGGGATGAGGCATGGAACTTTAACCTGGGCGCCGGGACCGGTAAGATGCGCGTCTCGAATTTTCACCTCGCAACTCTTCAGGACAACCCGCCATGAGCATCAAATCGGACAAGTGGATTCGCCGCATGGCGCAGGAACACGGCATGATCGAACCGTTCGTCGAGCGCCAGGTGCGCGGCGAACAAGACAGCCGGGTGATCTCCTTCGGCGTTTCCAGCTACGGCTACGACGTGCGCTGCGCCGATGAATTCAAGGTGTTCACCAACATCAACTCGGCCACCGTCGACCCGAAGAACTTCGATGCCGGCAGTTTTGTCGACATCAAGAGCGACGTGTGCATCATCCCGCCGAACTCCTTCGCCCTGGCGCGCACCGTCGAGTACTTCCGCATTCCGCGTGACGTGCTGACCATCTGCCTGGGCAAGAGCACCTACGCCCGTTGCGGCATCATCGTCAACGTCACCCCGCTCGAACCCGAGTGGGAAGGACACGTGACGCTGGAGTTCTCCAACACCACCACGCTGCCAGCAAAGATCTACGCCAACGAAGGCGTGGCCCAGATGCTGTTCCTGCAGTCCGACGAAGAATGTGAAGTGTCGTACAAGGACCGTGGCGGCAAGTATCAGGGCCAGCGCGGCGTCACCCTGCCGCGTACCTGAGCCGACAAGCGCGGGGAATTCCCCGCGCCTTTGGCACTCCAACTGGATAACGCCGGTACGCATGATGCGTGGCGGCCTTGCCAGGAGCAGCCAATGAAACTCCACCCCACAATCAGTGCCAAGCTGGCAGGTCTGCAGCCCAACCACGTCGGGTTGCTATCATGGTCACTGCTGGCACACCCGCTGCCGATGCAGGCGGGGGGCGTGCCCCACCAGCCTGACCCGGATACCCCGCAACCGCCGGAACCGGGCGAAACGCCCCCCATGGAACCAGGCGAGCCAACCCTGCCTGACGAGCCGCCTCCTGCGCCTGTCGCCTGAGCGTCGCTACACCGGCCAGACGCGGTCTGCCCCGGCCAGGTACACCCTGCTGCCGGTGGGGGCGATTTCCCAACCCCCGGTAAACTCACCAAACGCCGGCAGCAGGCTGACCTGGACATCGATCAGGAAGCAGGGCAGTCGCAGGCGTTGTCGCGCCTTCCCGCGCAGCACGAACACCGGGTGTACATGGCCTGCCAGCACGGGATGAGTTGGGTGGGGGGCGGGTTCGTGCTGTAGGGCGAAGGGCTCCAACAGCCAGGGCTCGTCCATTACCTCAATGCCGAGCGATGCCGGAGGATCGCCGGCGTTGCGATCATGATTGCCGCGTATCAGCACGATCTTCAGGTTTTCGTGCCGTTCCCTCCACGCTTGCAGCCTGGCCAGCGTTGCTGGCGCCCGTGCTGTGCGCGCATGCAGAAAGTCGCCCAGAACGATCAGTTGCTCGCAATCATGCGCCGCCAACAGGGCATCCAGCCGGGCGAGCGTCGCTTCGGTGGTGCCGCGTGGTACTGGTTGGTGCAGGGCACGGTAGCTTGCCGCCTTGCCGATGTGCACATCGGCGACCAGCAGGGCCCGGCGTGACGGCCAATAGAGGGCCTTGTCCGCAAGCAGCCAGAGCACCTGGCCACAGTGCTCGATGGATAAAGACTCGGTCATGCGCAACCCCCCGCCGCGCTTTCCAGTTCCGCAACCATTCGCGCAATCCGGTCCGCCAGTTTCTCGGTGCTCAAGGTTTCTCGCATGCCTTCCACCAGCAGGGCGAATGCCAACGGCCCGGTCCGCTTCAGCTGTCGCAGATCCAGGCGTAATTGCGCCATTTTCAGCAGTTGCCGATGCAGCCGCTCGATTTCCAGCTCCTCGTTCAACACTTCGTCCCGCGCCTGGCCCAACAGCAGGTTGCCGGCGTCATGCTTGCGGAATACCTCGTAGAACAACCCGCTGGAGGCCTGGATCTGCCGCAGGCTTTTTTGCGCCGCCGGATATCCGCCAAACACCAGGCCGGCAATCTGGGCTATCTCGCGAAAGCGCCGTAACGCCATTTCCCCCGCGTTAAGGCTGGCCAGCACATCGTCCAGCAGATGTTCGGTGGCAAGCGCCTGTGGCAGGTGCGTCGCCCAGTCGACGTTGCCGGGGCTTAGCAGTTCGAACCCATAGTCGTTTACGGCAATCGAGACCGACAGCGGCTGTACCCGGCTCACCCGCCAGGCAATCAGGTTGGCCAGACCAAGGTTGGCCATGCGCCCGGCGAACGGATAGAGGAACAGGTGCCAGCCCTGGCGCGACTTGAGCGTTTCGGCCAGCAGCGTGCCAGGGCCAGGCAGCGCCGACCATTGCGCCTGCAAGGCCAGCAGAGGCCGTACTGCGCGCATCTCGGGGCCGTCGAAACGCCCTTGAGCTGCTGCGCCAAGCTGCTCGACCAGGGCGTCGGCCAGTTCGCTGGAGAGCGGCATGCGGCCACCGTTCCAACGTGCCACCGCTGCCTTGCGTGCGGTGCTGCGGCGCACGTAGGCGGTCATGTTTTCCACGCGCACCAGTTCCAGCACTCGGCCGGCGAAGACCAAGGTATCGCCCGGGCGCAAGCGGGCGATGAACGCCTCCTCGACGCTGCCCAGCGCTTTGCCGCCACCGCCCTTGCTCCAGTACTTGAGTTGCAGGCTGGCGTCGCTGACGATGGTGCCGATGCTCATGCGGTGGCGGCGCGCCAGGCGTTCGCTGGCAACCCGGTAAACGCCGTCGGCATGGCGCTCGACCCGCTGGTAGTCCGGGTAGGCGCTGAGCGAGCTGCCACCATGGCAGACGAAATCCAGCGCCCATTGCCACTGGCTGTCGCGCAACTCACGGAAGGCCCAGGTGCTGCGCACCTCTTCGAGCAACGATTCGGCGCGAAAGCCGCTGCCTAACGCCATGCTGACCAGGTGCTGCACCAGCACGTCCATGCACAGGCGCGGTGACTGCCGGGCCTCGATGTGCCTGGCCGCCAGGGCCTGCCTGGCGGCAGCGGCTTCCACCAGTTCCAGGCTATGGGTGGGCACCAAAGTGACCCGGGAGCGCCGCCCCGGCGCGTGGCCCGAGCGCCCGGCGCGCTGCATGAGGCGGGCGATGCCTTTGGCAGAACCGATCTGCAGCACGCGCTCCACGGGCAGAAAGTCCACGCCCAGGTCCAGGCTGGAGGTACAGACCACCGCTTTAAGGCTGCCCTGCTTGAGGGCGCGCTCGACCCAGTCGCGGGTTTCCCGGGCCAGTGAGGCATGGTGCAAGGCAATCAGCCCGGCCCAGTCGGGGCGTGCTTCGAGCAGGGCCTGGTACCAGAGTTCGGCCTGCGCCCGAGTGTTGGTGAATACCAGGCAACTGGTGCTGGCATCGATCTCCCGGCTGACCTGGTCGAGCATCTTCAAGCCCATGTGCCCGGCCCAGGGGAAGCGCTCGATGGCCGCTGGCAGCAGCGTATCGACCAGCAGCGGCTTGTCTTGCCGGCCCTGCACCAGCAAGCCGCCCTGTGGCAGCAGTACATCCCGCGCATGCTCGAGGTTGCCGAGGGTGGCGGACAGGCCCCAGGTGGGCAGGCCCGGGTGCCAGCGGCGCAGGCGCGCCAAGGCCAGTTGCAGTTGCACCCCGCGCTTGTTGCCCAACAGTTCGTGCCATTCGTCCACCACCACCAGGCGCAGCGTGGCGAAATCTTCGCTGGCCTGTGCCCGGGTCAGCAACAGCGTCAGGCTTTCCGGCGTCGTCACCAGTACGCTGGGCAGGCGCCGTGCCTGCCGGGCGCGTTCGGCACTGCCGGTATCGCCGCTGCGTACGCCCACGTTCCACGGCAGGCCAAGCTCGTCCAGTGGCGCCTGCAGGGCGCGGGCAGTGTCGGTGGCCAAGGCCCGCATGGGCGTGACCCACAGCACCTGCAATGGCGCAGCCTGGCGCCCCTGGCGCTCCTGGCATTGTGCCTTGAACGCGCGCAGTGCGGCGAGCCATACCGCATAGGTCTTGCCGCCGCCGGTACTGGCATGCAACAGGCCGGACTCGCCCCGTGCCACGGCGGCCCAGACACGGCGCTGGAACGCGAACGGCTTCCAGCCACGCTTGGCGAACCAGGCCTTGGCGAGGTCGGGGGCAGCGGGCATGAGGCATGAGGTCCTTTGGAGGTTGTGTGTCTACAGACCACTAGCCAAGTGCAATGGTTTTACCGGATCAGTTGGCCAGCAGGTAGCCGCTGCGGCACACCTGCTCGCCTGCGATGTGGGCGATGACCATGCCGGCTGTTGCCATGCGCCGTACGTTACGCGCATACAGCAGGCCGGGCTGGCTGTTGTGGATGGCAGTCACCCGGTCGCTGAGCGGGTCGATGACTTCAGCGATCAACTGGCCCGCCTGCAGGTGCTGGCCTGGCCGGGCGTGGTACACCAGCAGCCCGCCCAGTGGCGTTATCACCGGTTCGACTGCGGCCAGCGGGGTGGCCGGGCAGCGCAGGGCGGGCAGGGCGGCTGCGGCTCCTTCGATGACCCCCGCATGGGTCAGGAAGTCGAGGATTGCCTGGCAGTCCTTGCTGGCCAGATCGTGGCTGACATCTGCCTGGCCGCGCAGCTCGACGGTGACCGAACAGCAGCCCAGCGGAATCGGGAAACGTTTGCCGAAGCGTTGCTGCAACTGCCACCAGACCAGGCTGAAGCATTCATCGAATGACTGCCCGCCCGAATCGGTGGCCAGCAGGCTGGCCTGGGCGCCCAGGTAGCGCGCCAGCGGTTCGATCTGCGGCCAGGCGTCTGGCGTGGTGTACAGGTGCTCGACCGCCTCGAAGTCGCAGTGCAGGTCCAGCACCATGTCGGCATCGCAGGCCAGGCGTTGCAGGATCAAGCGTTGGGCCTGCAGCGGTGTGCGCGCTGGGTGTGCGTCCAGCCCCCGGCGCAGGTATTCGCGGATCAGCGCGAGGTTGTGGGCCGGGTCTTCGGTCAGGTGTTCTTCGATCTGGTCGCCGATGCTGTCGGAGAGGTCGACGAAGTTACGGTTGAAGTTCTCGCCGCTTTGCAGTTCGAAACGCCCCAGCGGCGCGTCCAGCAGCACCTGTTCCAGGCCGACCGGGTTGGCCACCGGTACCAGAATGATCTCGCGCTGCAGGCGGCCTTGCTGTTCCAGTTCACCCAGGCGGCGCTTGAGGTGCCAGGCCACCAGCATGCCGGGCAGTTCGTCGGCATGCAGCGAGGCCTGGATATAGACTTTGCCGCCACCGCGAGGTCCGAAGTGGAAGCTGTGCAACTGGCGGGTGATGCCCGGAACGGGAGAGAGCAGGTCATGAGTCGAGTGGTGCATGGTGGTCCTGGGTGCGTGGCGAAAACGGTCTGCGACACAGTCGGCACAAAGATGGAAGCACAGTTTTCGGGCTTGCGCCTCCTTCGATTGCGCTCCGATTACCCCGTCGGCTTCTTCGCGGGCGCGCCCGCTCCCACAAAGAACTCAAAATACTCGGGGCCTGTGATGAACCTGTGGGAGCGGGCGAGCCCGCGAAAAAGCCAACGCGGTATCGAAATGGTTTCAGGCCAGCAGTGCCTGCAATGTAGCCAGGTCATCCGCTTCTTCCACCGGCTTGTCCAGCCGCCAGCGCAGCATCCGCGGAAAGCGCACGGCAATGCCGCTCTTGTGCCTTCTGGACAGGGCGATGCCCTCGAAGCCAAGCTCGAACACCAGCGTCGGCGTCACGCTGCGTACCGGCCCGAATGTTTCAACAGTGGTCTTGCGGATGATGGCGTCGACCTTGCGCATCTCTTCATCACTAAGGCCTGAATAGGCCTTGGCGAAGGGGACCAGTGCCCGCCCCGGCGTACCGGCTGGCGCGTCCCACACGGCGAAGGTGTAGTCGCTGTACAAGCTGGCCCGCCGGCCGTGGCCGCGCTGGGCATAGATCAGTACGGCATCGACGCTGAACGGGTCGATCTTCCACTTCCACCAGGTGCCCATATCCTTGGTACGCCCCACGCCATACAGGGCCTCGCGCTGTTTCAGCATCAGCCCTTCCACCCCCAGGCTGCGGGACTGTTCGCGCTGGCGGGCAAGGTCGGCCCAGTTCTGGCCTGCCAGTAGAGGCGAGAGCAACACCGGGGCCGATGGGTGTTCCTCAAGCACGTGTTCCAGCTGCTGGCGGCGTGCATGCTGCGGCCGGCTGCGCCAGTCCTCGCCTTGCCATTCCAGCAAGTCGTAGGCCTGCAGTACCACTGGCGCGTCGCTCAGCAGCTTCTTGCCCAAAGTCTTGCGACCCAGGCGCTGCTGCAACATGGCAAAGGGCTGTACAGCCAGTTCAGCCGCTGAGCCACCAAGTTTCCACACCAGGATCTCGCCATCGAGCACGATACCGTCGGGTAGCGTCTGCGCCAGGCTGTGCAATTCGGGGAAGCGCTCGGTGACCAGTTCCTCACCGCGCGACCAGACCCACAGCTGGCCTTCGCGCTTGACCACCTGGGCGCGAATGCCGTCCCATTTCCACTCGATTTGCCATTCGCTCGGCGGCCCGAGCAGTGCATCGAGCTGTTCGGTTGGCACCTGCAGGGGGTGGGCCAGAAAGAACGGGTAGGGCTGGCCACCACGCTGGCTATGTTCATCGTCTGATTCCGGGGCTATCAGCCGTTGAAAGCTGGCTGCCGTCGGGCGGTTACTGATGTCGGTGTAGCCAACCAGGCGCTGGGCCACGCGTTTGGCATCCAGCCCGGCCATTTGCGCGAGGGCGCGAGTGACCAACAGCTTCGATACACCCACGCGAAAGCTGCCAGTGATGAGTTTCAGGCAGAGCATCAGGCTGGGGCGGTCCAGCTGGGCCCAAAGAGGCGGCAGGCGTTGCTGGATTTCCTCGACCGGCAGGCTCCGCAATGGCAGCAGATGGGCTTCGACCCAGCGGGCGAGGCCGTCATCGCCAGGGTTGCGGCTTTCCGGTACCAGCAGGGAAATGGTTTCGGCCAGGTCGCCAACGGCCTGGTAGCATTCCTCGAACAGCCAGTCAGGCAGCCCGGCCAAGCTGCCGGCCAGCTCCCGCAGCACGCGTGTAGGCACCAGTTGGCGAGGGCGGCCACCTGCCAGGAAATACACCGCCCAGGCGGCATCCACAGCCGGGGCGGTGCTGAAGTAGTCGCGTAGCGCCTCGAGCTTTGCAGTGCTGGAGGTGGTCGCATCCAGCCTCAGGTACAGCTCGGCGAATGCTTTCATGCGTCTGCCTCCGCGGCTACAACGTCATCTTCCTCGCCGTACTCGGTCACGAAGGCGCGTGCGTCGAGGCCTTGTTCGATGAGGTAGCGCACCAGCACATTGACCGAGCCATGGGTGACCATCACGCGTTCTGCGCCAGTCTGGCCGATGGCCCAGAGCAAACCCGGCCAATCGGCATGGTCCGAGAGCACGAAACCGCGGTCTACCCCACGCCGGCGGCGGGTGCCGCGCAATAGCATCCAGCCACTGGCAAAGGCATCGCTGTAGTCGCCGAAACGGCGCATCCAGCTGCTGCCACCAGCCGAAGGCGGTGCCAGGACCAGTGCCTGGCGCAGCAGCGGGTCGTTGCGTGGGATATCGCCGACATAACGGGTTTGCGGAAGGTAGACGCCAGCGTCCCGGTACACTCGGTTGAGCGGTTCTACAGCGCCATGCACGAGGACAGGACCAATGTTGGCGTCCAACCCGTGGAGGATTCGCTGGGCCTTGCCGAAGGCATAGCAGAACAGCACGCTGGCTTTGCCCTGTTCGCTATTGGCGCGCCACCAGGCATTGATGCCGGTGAAGATCTCGCCCTGGCTGGGCCAACGGTAGATTGGCAGGCCGAAGGTCGATTCGGTGATGAACGTGTGGCAGCGCACCGGTTCGAACGGCGTGCAGGTGCCGTCGGGCTCCACTTTGTAGTCCCCGGAGGCGACCCACACCTCGCCCTGGTACTCCAGGCGCACTTGCGCCGAGCCCAGTACATGCCCGGCCGGGTGCAGGCTCAGGGTAACGCCATGGTGCAGCAGGCGTTCGCCGTAGGGCAGGGTTTGCAGGTTGATGTCCTGGCCCAGGCGGCTGCGCAGGATGCCGGCGCCTGGGGCGGCGGTGAGGTAATGGCGGTTGCCGATGCGGGCATGGTCGCCATGGCCATGGGTAATTACGGCCCGGTCTACGGGCCGCCACGGGTCGATATAGAAATCACCGGGGGGGCAATAGAGCCCTTCGGGGCGGGCGATTACGAGGTCCATGGGCTTTGTGCACTGATTGGGTTACCAGTTAGGAGCCGTGGCGGAGGAGAGAAGTTCGGACAGGGTGGGGCTGGCAGGTGCCGGGCTGGCAATTGGCAGCGCCTGTGAGATCGAGCGCCGCCTGCGCGGCGCTTCGCGGGACAAGTCGGATCGCCGCACCGCCGCTCCCACATTTGTTGCAACGTGCCGGACCTGTCAGGCCATGGTTGCCAGCCTTGTTGCCTTGGCGCGGTTTCCCGGCTGGCGCTACCGCCGCCTCACCGGACTCAAACACTCCACCAAGACGAGCAACGCCTCTCCCACAGGCATGGCCACGTTGCAACAAATGTGGGAGCAACTGTCTTGGATATCTCTTCAAGCCAGCACTGGCCCTTGTAGGAGCGGCCTTGTGTCGCGATGGGCCGCGCAGCGGCCCCGGCAATCTTTGCTGCGGAGCTGAAAACCTGGGGCCGCTTCGCGCCCCATCGCGACACAAGGCCGCTCCTACAGGTATTTGCACATGGCTTGAGACCGGTGTGGTCGAGGTGGGAGCGGGCTTGTCCCGCGAAGCGCCGCGCGGGCGGCGCTCGATCTCACAGGCGCTGAGAAGGTCCGATCAAGCGCCTCTCAGCCTCCCCGATATATCTCTTATCGCCCAGGCACCAACGTCAGACGCTGGTTGCCATACGCCCGCCCGAAGTTCTGCTGCTGCAGCGGCAGGCTCATGAAGCGCCCTTTGAACCAGGCGTCCAGCCCGTCGCTGTAATGCTTGCTGGCCGGGTTGCCGGACTGCCCGCTGCTGGTCAGCACCTGCAACGGCTCGGCCTGGCCGAAGTCGACGATCATCCGTGCCGAGGCCGGCAGGCGGGTGTCGAAGTCGCTCCCCCAGGCGTATGGCGTCAGGGCCAGGGTGGTGAAGTCACCACCGGCAGCCTGCGGTGAGCGTTCAAGGGTATCGCCCAGGCCATGGTAGGCCGGAGCAGGCCAGCGGTACTGGTGCAGCTTGCCCCACTGCCAGGCGCGGCGGTCAGCACCCAGTTGCGCAGTGCCGGCATCCACTGCGCCAGCCAGGCTGCGGGCCAGGATGGCCGGCTTGTCTTCCTTCTGCGGGGTATTGCGGTCATCCCAGAACGGGCTGTCGTCGCGGCCCAGCAGGTGGTCGGCCTGCGCCGAGAACGACAACCGCGCATTGCTGACGAAAGCCTGCCAGGCCGCGCCGGATTCAGGGCCCAGGTCGTCGAGGAAGGTTTGCCGGGCCACTTCCTGGAGGAACAGTTCGTACAGTGCGGCATCGCTCGACACCGGGCTCAGGCGGCCATCGAAGGCCTTGAGCCGGGCCAGCGCGTCGCGGGCCTTGTCGCGCTGTGCGGCGGGCAGGGCATCGATCGCCTGCTTGAGCGGCTGGGCCATCCCCGGGGCGTCGAACATCTGCTTGAGCTTGTCGGCCAGCAGGGTGGTCTGGTCGTTCTGCAGGGCCATCAGGCTGCGGCTGTCGTGGCGGCCATTGCCGGCCAGTTGGGCCAGGCGCTCGGCGCGTTCGGGGTAGTACCAGGTGCTGGACAGCTGCATGCCATAGCCACGCGGCAGGCTGCGCTGGTTGGCGTGGCCGATCCAGCCGGCGGGTGGGTCCTGGTCATAAGGGTGCAGCATCGGGTCGGCATAGCCGTCCCAGTCGTAGCGCCCGTCCCAGCCCGGCGAGGGCAGCAGGCCCTGGCCTTCGCGGCGGTTGGGGTAGCGGCCACTGACTTGCCAGCCGATGTGCTCGGGTTCGGCGAAGACGAAGTTGAGGGCGGCGGAGGTCACTTCACGGGTACTGTCGAAGGCCCGCTCCACGCTCTTGGCACGGGTCAGGTCGAACAGCGCATCCAGGCTGCGGTCGCCCTTGAACTGTGGCAGGTTCAGCGCCAGGCCCAGGCTGGCATTGCCTGGCTGGGCCAGAAGGGTGCCGTGGCGGGTGTCGTACATCACCTCGCGCAGCGGGCGCTGGCCGCGGACGAAGAAGGTTTCGCTACGGGCGCGGGCCGGCAGCCATTTGCCGTCGGCCAGGTAGCTCAGCTGGCTGCCCTGATGGCGCAGTTGCTCCAGGTACAGGTCCTGGTTGTCGGCCATGACCGCGCTGCTGCTCCAGGCCAGCTTGCCGTTGTAGCCGGCCAGCACGATCGGCAGGCCAGGCAACGACAGGCCGGCGACCTGATACTTGCCGGTGTGGATCTGCACCGGGCTCAGGGCCCAGGCGGCGCGGCTGTCGCTGGCCAGCAGGCTTTTGCCGCTGCGACTGCGCTGCGGCGCCAGGGCCAGGTTGGCCGAGCCCGGGCTGCCCAGAAGGTCAAGGTCGGCCAGCTTCTGGCTGGCAGCTGCCAGGGCCGGTAGTCCCGGCAACTGGCTGGCCAGGTTCAGGCCCTTGAGCTTGTCCACTTCGGCCTCGGCCAACGGCTCGTCCGGGGCACCGGGCAGCAGCCAGGCCAGCTTGTCGCTGCCGGCTTTCTGCGCCAGGGTCAGGGCGCTCAGTTCTTCCTGCAGGTTCACCGACTGGCTGAAGGCATACAGGCTGAAGATCAGCGCCGAGTCTTCGGGCTTCCAGTATTCGGGGCGGTAGCCACTGCCAGCCAAGCTGGCGGGCAGCTTGTCGCGGTAGCGGAACAGGTAGGCGTTGACCCCGCGGGCATACACTTCGAAGAAGCGCTTGAGCCGAGGCGAGGCGTCGGCGTACTGCTGGGCGGCGCTCTGCTTGAGGTTGGCTGCGCGCATCAGGCGGTCGATGTCCAGCGCCTCGCTGCCGGCCAGTTCTGCCAGGCGGCCCTGGGCCAGCAGGCGCATGGCAACCATCTGCTCGATGCGGTCGCCGGCATGCACATAACCCAGGCTGAACAGGGCGTCATGGAAGCTGCTGCTTTCGATCAGTGGTGCGCCCATCGCGTTGCGCCGAACCGAAACGTTCTGCGCGAGGCCTTTGAGCGGCTGCACGCCGCTGGTCGGTGGCACGCTGTCCTGGTAGCCGCCCGTCTGGCAGCCGGCCAGCCCGAGCATGCCGAGCAGCGTGGCAGCGGTTGCGAACCGCGGGCGGAATGGAGGAAAGGCGGGGGCGGCCATGACGAGGGCTCCTGCAAGGCGTGGCGAGTTTGAAAGGCGCTAAGGTAGTGAGCGCGCAGGCGCCGTGCAAGGTCCCTGGGCGGTTTATTTTTTGTGCTTGCCATGGGGTGTGTGGTGCCTGTGAGATCGAGCGCCGCCCGCGCGGCGCTTCGCAGCACAAGGCTGCTCCTACATCTGTTTCGGGCCAATTATTCCTGTGAGGTTTGTGCGCGAACGCTTTGGCGTATGGCTCGATATTGCGTCGTACGAACAAGGCGGTCGCGTGCACTGGCACAGGCGTTACTGGCCCGAAACAGATGTAGGAGCAGCCTTGTGCTGCGAAGCGCCGCGCGGGCGGCGCTCGATTTGCGCACTACCTCAAAAATCAAGGCAGGCGCTCAAACCTTGAAATGTTCGGCCACGGCGTCGGAAAAGTGCGTGCAATTGATGCGAGCAAGGCTTTGATAGTCACGGCTGACGGCGAAGGCCGAGCCTGGCATCAATAGCACCTGGTGCTGTTCCAGGCGACGCATGAAAGGCTGAAGGTCGGCCAGTTCGGGGTGGTAGACCCACAGGAACATGCCGCCTTGGGGCGTTATGTCGAACTGCCAGCCACGTGCCCGCAACAACTGCTGGGTCTGCGCTTGCTGCCGGACCAGGCGCTGCTGCAGGTCTTGCATGTGCCGGGCATAAGTGCCGTCGGACAAGATGGTGTTGACGAAGCGTTCGCAAAACGCCGGCACCGCCACGCAGGTCAGCAGCTTCAGGCGCGTCAGTGGCTCTATCAGCTCTGCCGAGCAGGCGATGTAGCCCACCCGCAATGAGGCGGACAGGCATTTCGAGAAGCTGCCGATGTAGATGACCCGCTCAAGGTTGTCCAGTTCGGCAAAGGTCTGGCGCACACCCGGGCTGAAGTCGCCGTAGACATCGTCCTCGACCACGAAGAAGTCGTGTTCCACCGCCAGGCGCAGGACGTTGAAGGCATTGTGCGGGCTGATGTTGCCGCCGGTCGGGTTGTGGAAGGTGCTGTTGCAGAAGAATGCCTTGACCTTGTGCCTGGCCAGGTGCTCCTTCATGTCTTCCACGCTTGGCCCGTCCTGGGTTCGGCGCACCCCGACCACGTGGCCGCCGGCCAACTGGATCAGCTTGATCAGGTTGCCATTGCCGGGTTCGTCGACGAACACGTGATCCCCTGGCTTGATCAACAACCGCGCCACCAGGTCCAGCGCTTGTGTGGCGCCCAGTGTAGTCAGCAACTGGCTGGGCCGGGCATCGACACGGGTCAGGCGTTTCAGGTGCACGCACAACTGTTTGCGCATGGGCAGGTAACCCTGGATGTCGCCATATTCGGCCAGCGAACTCTGTTCCAGCCGCGCCGTGCGCCGAATCGCCTTGGCCAGCAGCTCGGTGTCACGCCAGGCGGGTGGCAGCCAGCCGCTGCCCAGTTTGGTGTAGTGCTGGCCCCCCTGCAGCAGCTTGAACAACGGGTCTGCGGACATGCCTGCGGGCGCATCCACCGCGCCGGTTTGTCGTGTGTGGCTGGCGACGAAGTAGCCGCGGCCAGGAATGGCGGTCAACACACCTTCGCTGACCAGCCGGGCATAACTGGAGACGACATCGTGGTAGCTGCAGCCAATTGCCGCCGTCAGTTTGCGGATGGACGGCATGCGCTGGCCGGGCAGCCATTCGCCGGCTTCGAGGCGCTGTTTCAACTGAGCAAGAAGGCTGTGCGGGCGCATGGCGGGTCCAGCAGCTGTTAGAAAAAACAGCCTAACAGTTAATCGGAAAGTGCGTCGACTGTTCGCATCGCTGGGTTCGACAGATGCCACCATGCACCTGTCGGCACTTTTCCCGTGCCGACAATTACCCTGTCCACCTACCGTGAGCACACGCCATGCCGAGCACACTTCCGCGGCGCACGTACCTGTATTTCACCGCGCAATCGATCAACCTGACGACTGCGGTCATGTCCGTGACCATGGCGGCCATTGTCGGGGCGGCGCTGGCGCCTGCCGCCACGTGGTCCACCGTGCCCTATGGTTTCCAGTTCCTCTGCCTGATGCTGGCGACCTATCCGGTCTCCAGGCTGATGAGCCGTATTGGCCGCAAGCGCGCCTTCATGCTGGGCTCGATCCCGTTGGCGGTGTCTGGCATCAGTGGCTACCTGGCGGTGCAGTACCAGCACTTCCCGATGCTGGTGATCAGCCATTCGGCGTTGGGCATCTACATTGCGTTTGCCAACTTCAATCGCTTTGCGGCCACCGACAATCTGGCCCAGGACCTGAAGCCCAAAGCGCTTTCCCTGGTCGTGGCCGGTGGGGTGATCGCTGCCGTGGTCGGGCCGACACTCACCGAGTGGCTTAGGGACATTGGTGGGTATCCGCTGTTTTCGCTGTGCTACGCCGCTTTTGTCGGCCTGGCGGTGATGTCCTTGCTGACAGCGGCCTGCCTGCCCGGCGATACCGGCACCGCCAGTAATGACCGTGCAGCGAAACCGGCTGGCACGGCCGCCGAGCCGCTGAGCCCGGTGGTTGCCGTGGCCATGGCAGTGGCCGCGCTGGGATACGGGATCATGAATCTGCTGATGATCCAGGCGTCCATGCACATGAAACACATGCATGAGGACTTTTCCGACGTTCGCCTGGCGATTCAATGGCATGTGATTGCCATGTTTGCGCCATCGTTTTTCACCGGCGCCATCATCCACAAGCTCGGCATCAGGGCCACCATCTGTCTCGGTCTGGGCCTGCTGATCGGTTGCACGGCCATGAACATGTGGTCGCACAGCTACGCGATGATGACCTTGTCACTGATAGCCCTGGGCCTGGGTTGGAACCTGACCTACGTGGGCGGTGGTGCGCTGTTGGCGCAGACGCTGCAAAACAGCCCGGCAGCGATGCAGATGCAGGGGAAGAACGATCTGGCCATCGCGGTATTCGCGACCGTTGGCGCGTTCAGCCCGGCGCTGTTGCTGGGCACGGTCGGTTGGGAGGGTACCAATGCCATTTGCATGGCCCTGTGCATCGTGCTGCTCATGGCCACCGCCGGGTTGCTGCAGCGCAAGTTTTCAGGGCCTGCCAGGGCCAGCTAGGCCCCGGCTACCCACTGCGCGGCCCACGGCAGGGACGCGCAAGTGCTGTTCAGCTCAGGCGCCGTGGCACTTCTTGAACTTTTTCTGGCTACCGCACGGGCACGGATCGTTACGGCCAACGTCCTTCAAGGCGTTGCGTACCGGCTCCTGGTGGCCGTGGTTGCAGTGCGGGCCGTGTACATGGCCATGATCGTGGTGGTGATCATGATCGTGGTTGCAGTCAGGGCCATGAACGTGGGGTTGCTGGGACATTGCAGGGTTACTCCGGTTTGTAATCGCCGGGGATTATCTCACCACTGCGCGACAAGTGCAGGTCCCGATGGATGAGCAACCCGGTCGCCAGTTCGCCTTGCAGGCTGTAATGCAGCGGTTGTTCGCTTTTCAGCAGCTTGGCCAGAGGCTTCAGGTGCTGCCACAGGTTGGTCCGCGCGGTGATCTTGAAAGTGCGCCGGGCATGCCCGCCGACACTGCGCCATACGCTGGTTTCATCCTGCACCAGCAACAGGTCGTTGAGGCGTATGGCGTACGACAGGTTGCGGATGAACAGGCGGCTGTCATTGGGGTTGTCGATTCGCAGATGCAGGACGAACTCCTGCTCCAGCAACCTAGCCTTGACCGTCTCCACTTCGACCAGGTGCACCTCGGGTTCGCGCCAGTCGTCACCGCCCCAGCTGGCGCAGCCCGCCAGCAGTGCCAGCCATGCGATCAGGGCGGCGAGCAGCAGCGGGCGGGCGCGGGCGATCATGGTCAGCTACCCACGTAACTGGCGCAGCATTTCTTGAACTTCTGGCCGCTGGCGCAGGGGCAGGGGTCGTTGCGCCCGGCCTTGAGCCCGACCGTGGGGTCGATGAAGTACCAGCGCCCGGCATGCTGGACGAATGCCGAGCGCTCGCGGTGCTGATGGTCACCCTCCTGGTCATGCCAGCGGGCAGTGAAGGTGACAAAACCGTGCTCCGGCTGGCCGCCCAGCACCTCTGCGCTTTCCACCTCCAGGCCCAGCCAGGTGCTCTGGGCGCTCCAGGCGGCCATGGCAGCACGGTCCAGGCCAGCTTGCTGGGCCGGCAGGGTGGTGGCCACCAGATAGTCGACCAGGCCCAGCACGTAGGCACTGTAGCGTGAGCGCATCAGCGCCTGGGCATCCGGTGCCGGGGTGCCGGCATGGTAATGCCCGCAGCAGGCATCGAGCAGGTTGCCACTGCCACAAGGGCAGACCGAGACACTCATCATCACCACCAGTACTTGCCGAAGTTTTCAGGGTTGGCCCAGAACTTGGCATTCAGCCAGTCCGGTACCTGCTTGTAGTCATGTAGATCATAGGTGAACAGGCTCAATACCTGCTGGTCACGGCGGAATTTCTCGCTGGCCGACAGGGCCAGGGCAAAGAAATCGGTGTCTTGCCAGCCACAGGCGGGCAGGTCGGCCAGCACCGCGACCCGGCTGGCATTGAGGTTGCGAATGCCGCCGAGCAATTCCAGGCCGGTGCGTTTGGGCAGGTGCTCCAGGCAGTCGACCAGTACCGCCAGGTCAAAGCGCTGGGCGGCCAGTTCGGCCGGCAGCGGGCCTGGGTCGGCCGCGGCGATGGTTACCTGTGGATGCGCCTGGGCGAAGGCGTCCAGCGCCGGGAAACGCGTGCCCACCAGCAGCAGGCGTTGCGGAGTGAAGCGCTCGAGCAGGGCCGCCAGGGCCTGCTGCGGGGTGCGCTGGGAAAAACCGTCGGTCATTGGCAATCCTCGTTGAAGTCGTCCAAGACTAGCGGGCCGCAGCGTGCGGGCAAAGAGGCATGTGATTGTGTCGTGGCTTATTGCTGGCAGGGATCAAATGCTCGGTCTTTAATCCCTGAGATCGGCCTTATGCCGATTCCCCCTAGGAGAAGCAATGAAATGAGCATAGTACGCACAGCGATACCCCTGGTTCTGCTCACCAGTGTGTTGACTGGTTGTGCAGGTTTGCAAAAGACCGACTGGCCGAAGTGTGCTGCCGTCGGGGGTGTAGGCGGCGCTGCCCTGGGCGCCATCGAGAGCTCCAGCTGGGCTGGTTGGGGCGCGTTGCTGGGCGGTGGCCTGGCGGCGGGCTATTGCTGGGCCCATGGCGATGGCGACGAGGATGGCGACGGCGTGCCGGACAGCCGTGACAAATGCCCTGGCACCCCGCGCGGTGTGCAGGTCGATGCCAACGGCTGCCCACCGGAGCCGGCCGCGGTGGTCGAGGAAGTGGTGGTGCAGAAGGAAGAAGTCATCGTCATCCGCGATGTGCACTTCGAGTTCGACTCTGCGCGCCTGACCGCCAGCGACAAGGAGCGCCTCAACACCATTGCCACGCGCCTGAAACAGGAAGCGCCGTCCGCCCGCCTGAGCGTCAGCGGCCATACCGACAGCGTCGGCTCCGACAGCTACAACCAGAAACTGTCCGAACGCCGAGCCCACTCGGTGACTGATTACCTGGTCGAGAGCGGTGTGCCGCGCAGCAGCTTCGTGTCGGTGGTCGGTGCCGGTGAAACCCAGCCGGTGGCAGACAACGCCACGGCCGACGGGCGTGCCATGAACCGCCGTACCGAGATCAAGATCCAGCGGTAGAACGGCGTGCGCCCGTGCCTTGAGCAGTGGCACGGGCGTGTCTTCACGGCGCTCAGCCGTTCGTGGCCAATGACACTGGAGCATTCACCATGAGTGTGATTCACCGACGGTGGCCAAGGTCAGCGTGATCGGGCATACCGACAACGTGGGTTCCGACAGCTACAACCAGGCACTTTCCGAACGCCGCGCCAGCAGCGTGGCCGTTTACCTGATCGGCCAGGGCCTGGAGCCCGGCAAGGTCACCAGCCAGGGGCGCGGCGAGAGCGAGCCGCTTGCCGACAACGAAAGCGAGGAGGGCCGCGCCCGCAACCGACGGGTGGAGCTGCACCTCAACTGAGTGGTGCTGGCGCCAGTCTCGGCATTGCGGTTAATGTTTGTCGCACGGCCCGCTCGAACGGGCCGTCTCGACATAACAACAATCCATGGGGGCGGGATATGAGGTTCATCCTGGGCTTGGGCAAGGTCCTGACTGTCGCTTTCTGGGGTGTGGTGCTGTTCAATCAGTTGATGCCACAACCGTTGCCCTTCAACCTGCTGATCAACGCCGCCGGCATCACCTTGCTGGGCCTGCACCTGCTCGAAGTGCTGTTCTTCAATGGCAGCCTGCGCGGGCGCAGCCACCGCTGGTTCGATCGTCTGCAGATTCTGTTGACGGGTATCTTTCATGTCATGTCCATCCCCCGTGTGCAGGAGGCGCCGCGAAATGCGTAATCTGATGTTACTGGCCATGCTGGCTGCTCCACTGGCCCAGGCCGAAAGCCTGGAGGTCGCTGCCAATTCCATGCTGCGCCTGCCCGACAAGTCGGCCAGCGTGCACCTTGCACAGCTGCGTGTCGCCGATGCTGCAACCTTGCTGCTGCCTGCCACGCTCGCCGAATTGAAGGTCGACCAGCTGGAGCTGGGGCGCGATGCGCGTATCGCCATTGCACCGTCCGATAGCCCGTTGCTGATCGAGGCGCGCAGCGCGCGGCTGGGTGAGGGTAGTGAATTCAGTGCGCCGGGAGCGGCGGGCACTTACCAGCGGGGAGCGCGGTCCGGCCGCAGCCTGGACCTGAAGCTGGCGGAAGTGGATGCCGAACGCCTTGCAATCGATGCCCGTGGCGGTGCCGGTGCGCCGGGGTACGTGGGGCTCGATGGTGCCAACGGCCAGGCCGGTGGCTGCACCTGGGGCCAGGCCAGCCGCGGTGCCAACGGCGATGACGGCGGCAACGGGCACGATGGTGCGCCGGGTGGGCGCGTCCGCCTGAGCCTGCCGCAGGGCTTCCCGCAGGAACGTATCGTTGTGCGCCTGGACGGCGGCGCGCCGGGCAAGGCCGGGGCTGCCGGCAAGGCCGGTAAAGGCGGGGCTAGCAAGGGTTGCCTGGTGTACCGCACAGACGCCGGTGCCAACGGCCGGGCGGGGCAGCCGGGCCAGCCTGGGTTGGCGGGGGCTGCAGGTGAGCTGATTCTGCAACGCCTCTGAACAGTGTGGGAGCGGCCTTGTGTCGCGAAAGGGCCGCGTAGCGGCCCCAATGGTTTATGCGTAGACGCTGAAATTCGGGGGCTGCTACGCAGCCCTTTCGCGACACAAGGCCGCTCCCACAGGGAATGCGCAAGCTTTGAGATTCTGAACAAGATAGTTGCCCCGCAAAGGGGCGTGGTAGCACTCAGATCATCAGCCGCGAGCTGGCCACTGCGACCACCGCCAGACCCAGCAGCAGGTTGATCCCCACCATCCGCCGAATCCGCCCCAGCACTGCCGCACCTGCCGGCCAGTCCTCGGCCTGCACCGCCGCCCTCAGCTCCGGCAACAGCAACGCCTGGATGCGCATGAACAGGGCAAACATGGCGATGCCCCCACCGATCATCACCTGCACGTACTTCGGTGCAGTCTCGAAGCCGCTGAAGCGCATGTGCAACATGCCGATACCACTTATCGCCAAAATCGCCACCGCCAGCCAGACCCAGCCGAAGAAGCGTCGGAAAACTTCCACCCACAGGCGCAGCCGGGCAGGCCCTTCAAGGGCTGCAACCGTTGCCGGGCGCAGTACCAGCCAGGCGAAGAACATGCCGCCCACCCACACCAGGGCGGCCAGGACATGCAGTGTGTAGGGCAGGGCAAAGGCAAGCATGCGGATCTCCATGCGGCATAAAGGGCAATAGCGGGGTATGATAGCCGCCCCATGCGCAACACTGAAAATATATCCAGCCCTCCGGGCGCCTGCAGACCATGATCAGCAACGAACTCAAAGCCACCATCCAGGGCGCCTATACGCGTTTTCTCGAAGCCAAGAGCCTCAAGCCGCGCTATGGCCAGCGCCTGATGATCGCCGAAGTGGCCAAGGTGCTCGGCGACATTGCCTGCGACGAAGAAGGCCGCCGTGCCGGCGAGCCTGCCGTGGTGGCAGTGGAGGCGGGCACCGGTACCGGCAAGACGGTGGCCTACAGCCTGGCTGCGATTCCGGCCGCCAAGGCCGCCGGCAAGCGCTTGGTGATCGCCACCGCCACTGTGGCGCTGCAGGAGCAGATTGTTTTCAAGGACCTGCCCGACCTTATGCGCAACAGCGGGCTGAACTTCAGCTTCGCCCTTGCCAAGGGCCGTGGCCGCTACCTGTGCCTGTCCAAGCTCGACATCCTGCTGCAGGAGGGCCATGCCCAGTCGGCCACCGCCCAGCTGTTCGAGGAAGAAGGCTTCCACATCGAAGTCGACGAGCGCAGCCAGAAGCTGTTCAACAGCATGATCGAGAAGCTTGCCGGCAACCGCTGGGACGGTGACCGTGACAGCTGGCCCGAAGCCCTGGAGGACCAGGACTGGGCGCGCCTGACCACCGACCATAGCCAGTGCACCGGCCGTCATTGCCCGAACTTCCAGCAGTGCGTGTTCTACAAGGCACGCGAAGGCATGGGCAAGGTCGATGTGATCGTTACCAACCACGACATGGTGCTGGCCGACCTGGCCCTTGGCGGCGGCGCGGTATTGCCCGACCCGCGCGACACCATATACGTGTTCGACGAAGGCCACCACCTGCCGGACAAGGCCATCGGCCATTTCGCCCACTATTCGCGCCTGCGCTCCACTGCCGACTGGCTGGAGCAGACCGCCAAGAACCTGACCAAGCTGCTCGCCCAGCACCCGCTGCCTGGTGACCTGGGCAAGTACATCGAGCAGGTGCCGGAGCTTGCGCGGGAAGTGCGTACCCAGCAGCAGTTCATGTTCACCCTGTGCGAGCAGATTGCCGACTTCCGCCCCAGCGAGGACAACGAAGGCCGTGAGCGCCCGCGCTATCGCTTCGAAGGTGGCGTGGTACCGGAGCAGATTCGTGAAGTGGGCATCGAGCTGAAAAAGGGTTTTGCCCGCCTCAACGACCTGTTCACCCGCCTGGCCGACCTGCTCAAGGAAGGCATGGACGGTGAGGTCAACATCGGCATCGCCAGCCACCAGGCCGAGGAGTGGTACCCGCTGTTCGGGAGCCTGGTCACCCGTGCTCAGGGCAACTGGGAGCTGTGGACGGCCTTTACCGCCGAAGACCCGGAAGACAGCCCGCCCATGGCTCGCTGGCTGACCCTGGCCGAGAGCGGTGCGCTGTTCGACATCGAAGTCAACGCCAGCCCCATCCTGGCCGCCGAAATGCTTCGCCGCAGCCTGTGGAGCGTGGCCCATGGCGCGCTGGTGACCTCGGCAACACTGACCGCTCTGGGCAAGTTCGACCGCTTCCGCATGCGCTCGGGGTTGCCGCGTGACGCGGTCACCTGCGTGGTACCCAGCCCGTTCGTGCATGGCGATGCCGGCCTGCTGCGGGTCCCCGACCTCAAGGCCGACCCGCGCGATGCGGCGGCGCATACCGCTGCGATCATCCGCGAACTGCCGAACATTGTCGAAGATGCCCGCGGCGCGCTGGTGCTGTTCTCCTCGCGCAAGCAGATGCAGGACGTGTTCGATGGCCTGGACCGGGACTGGCGCAAGCTGGTGCTGATCCAGGGCAACCTGTCCAAGCAGGAAACCCTGAACAAGCACAAGGCGCGGGTCGACGATGGCCAGCACAGCGTGCTGTTCGGCCTGGCCAGCTTTGCCGAGGGTGTCGACCTGCCGGGTGCCTACTGCGAGCATGTGGTAATCGCCAAAATTCCCTTTGCCGTGCCCGACGACCCGGTCGAAGCTGCATTGGCCGAGTGGATCGAGGCTCGCGGCGGCAACCCGTTCATGGAAATTGCCGTGCCTGACGCCTCGCTGCGGCTGATCCAGGCCTGCGGCCGCCTGCTGCGAACCGAACAGGATCGCGGTGTCATCACCTTGCTTGACCGGCGCCTGGTCACCCAGCGCTACGGCAAGGCTATTCTCAATGCGCTGCCGCCGTTCCGGCGGGAGATTTCCTGACCGCCGGAGCACTTGCTCCGGCGCGTTGTCCATTACTCAGTCGTGGGCCCATGAGGGCCCTGAAGGAGAGCCCAAGCCTTATGGTCCGCCGTACCCTGCCCGCCGTTTTCGCCTTGTTGTTCAGCTCGCCCTTGCTGGCTGGGCAGCAGACGCTATTCAGCTTCGTGCGCCCGGCCTCGGTGGTCAACGTGGCGACCGAAAACGCCGGCATGCCGCAGTACAATGCGGAGCAGACGGCCGAAGGCGAAGTGCTGCGGCGCGTGGTGTTCAACCCGGCCGAGCGGCCGACCCTGCGCCTGAGCCCGCAAAGCGGTGTATGGGACTGGTCCGGCGGGCAGTTCCTGACCTTGCGCCTGCAAAGCGCGATGGATTGGGCGCTGACGGTGGATGTCACGGTGCAAGGCAGTGATGGGCGCATGTTGACCAGCCGCATCGATCTTCCGGCCGGTCCTGCACAAACCGTGATGGTACCGCTGACGGCCAGCTCGCCGCTGAGTCAGGGCATGCGCGTCGGCCCGCCGATGCCCTGGAACCATGGCGGCCAGCGCCTGCTGCTGACCAGCAGCGCCGGCGCGGTCGACCTCAAGCAGGTGGCGTCGGTCAGCCTGAGTATCCCCAACCCCAACGTGGCGCAAAATCTGCTGATCGAACGTGTCGGCATCCAGGATGACGACCAGCCCTACAAGGCGGCCTATCAGGAGCTGATCGATGCCTATGGCCAGTCCACCCGCGGCCATTGGCCAGAAAAGGTTGCCAATGACGAGCAGCTCAAGGCGGCCGACGCGCGCGAGCAGCAACAGCTCAAAGGCTGGCTGGCAGAGCGCGGCAAACAGCAGCTGGACGCATACGGTGGCCTGCTGGCCGGCCCGGCGTTCGAGGCCAAAGGCTTCTTCCGCACCGAAAAGCGTGACGGCCGCTGGTACCTGGTAACGCCCGAGGGGCATCCGTTCTATTCCCTGGGGGTGAATGCCGTGGCTGCGGATGGCGGGCGTACCTACGTTGCCGGGCGTGAGGGGATGTTCAAGGCGTTGCCGGGCGAGGGTGATGCACTGGCAGCATTCTATGGTGATGGCAACAACGACGATGGCAACCCTTCGTCGCAAGGGCGTAACTTCAAGCAAGGGCGCTGGTTCGATTTCTATGCCGCCAACCTGCAGCGCACCCATGGCAAATCTTGCCCGCCCGCGGTAGAAGGGCAGCCGGCCAGTTGCCCGCCGGTGGCGCTGGATAGCGCCCGCTGGCAGGCGCATGCGCTCGACCGCCTGCAGGCCTGGGGTTTCAACACGGTAGGCAACTGGAGCGAGCCGGCTCTGGGTCAGGCCAGGCGCATGCCGTACACCTTGCCGCTATCGATCGTGGGGGATTACGCCAGCATCAGCACCGGCATGGACTGGTGGGGCCGCATGCCCGACCCGTTCGACCCGCGTTTTGCCATGGCCACCGAGCGCGCCGTGGCCATCGCCGCCCGCGATCACCGCGACGACCCCTGGCTGATCGGTTATTTCGCCGACAACGAACTGGCCTGGGCTGCCCCAGGTAACGACCCGAAGGCGCGTTATGGCCTGGCCTACGGTACCTTGCGCCTGACCACCGATGTACCGGCCAAGCGCGCCTTCCTCAAGCAGTTGCGTGACAAGTACCGCAACCAGGAAGGGCTGTCCAAGGCCTGGGGGATCGAGCTGGCGGCCTGGGAACTGATGGAAGACCCGGGCTTCGAGGCACCGTTGCCCAACCCGGAGCACCCGGAAATCGAGCGTGACTACCAGCACTTCCAGCAGGTGTTCGCCGAAACCTACTTCAAAACCATTGCCGACTCGTTGAAGTGGCATGCGCCCAATCACTTGCTGCTGGGCGGCCGCTTTGCCGTCAGCACGCCGGAGGCGGTCAAGGCCTGCGCCGAGTTCTGCGATGTGCTCAGCTTCAACTTCTATACCCTCAAGCCGCAGGACGGCTACGACTTCGCCCGCCTGGCCGAACTGGACAAGCCGGTGTTGGTGTCCGAGTTCCAGTTCGGCTCGCGCGATCGCGGGCCGTTCTGGCCGGGGCCGCTGGAAGTAGCGCGGGAAGAAGACCGTGGCCCGGCTTACGGCAACTTCCTCAAGGCGGCCCTGGCACAGCCGATGATCGTTGGCGCGCACTGGTTCCAGTACCTCGACCAGCCGGCCAGCGGCCGCCTGCTCGACGGCGAGAACGGCCACCTCGGGTTGGTGGCGATCACCGATATGCCATACCCAGGGTTTGTCGATGCCGTGCGCAAGAGCAACTTGCAGGCAATGACCAAGCTGCGCGCCCAATTGGAAAAGCCAGCGCCCTAGCCCAGGTTGACGCGGTCTTTTTGTGGGAGCGGCCTTGCGTCGCGAAAGGACTGCGGAGCAGTCCCCTGATTTCAGCGGCGCTGCATAAATTGCCGGGGCTGCTGCGCAGCCCATCGCGACACAAGGCCGCTCCCACAGTGACCACCCAGCCCAAGCCAGTTTGCAAAACGCCAAACTACTGAAACAATGCACACCATTTTCGGAATTGGTCGTACGGAGAACAGCGGGTGCAGATTCAGGGTCACTATGAGCTGAAGTTCGAAGCAGTGCGCGAAGCCTTCGCCGCGCTGTTCGATGATCCCCAGGAGCGTGGCGCCGCGCTGTGCATCCAGGTTGGTGGCGAAACCGTGGTCGACCTGTGGGCCGGCAGTGCCGACAAGGACGGCCAGCAGGCCTGGCACAGCGACACCATCGCCAACCTGTTCTCCTGCACCAAGACCTTCACCGCCGTCACTGCCCTGCAACTGGTTGGCGAGGGCAAGCTGGCCCTGGATGCCCCGGTGGCCAACTACTGGCCCGAGTTTGCCCAGGCAGGCAAACAGGCGATCACCCTGCGCCAGCTGCTCAGCCACCGTGCCGGCTTGCCGGCCATCCGTGAGCTGCTGCCGGCCGAGGCGCTGTATGACTGGCAGGCCATGGTCGATGCGCTGGCTGCCGAAACGCCCTGGTGGACACCCGGCACCGAGCACGGCTATGCCGCCATTACCTACGGCTGGCTGATCGGCGAACTGATCCGCCGTGCCGACGGCCGCGGCCCCGGCGACTCGATCGTGGCCCGTACCGCTCGGCCCCTGGGGCTGGATTTTCATGTCGGCCTGGCAGACGATGAGTTCCATCGCGTAGCGCATATCGCCCGTGGCAAGGGCAACGCCGGCGACGCTGCGGCCCAGCGCCTGCTACAGGTGACCATGCGCGAGCCAGAGGCATTGTCGACCCGTGCCTTCACCAACCCGCCGGCGATCCTGACCAGTACCAACAAGCCGGAGTGGCGGCGCATGCAGCAGCCAGCCGCAAATGGCCATGGCAATGCGCGCAGCCTGGCGGGCTTCTATGCCGGGTTGCTGGACGGTAGCCTGCTCGAATCCGAACTGCTCGACGAACTGACCCGTGAGCACAGCCTCGGCCAGGATCGCACCCTGCTTACCCAGACCCGTTTTGGCCTGGGCTGCATGCTCGACCAGCCCGATGTGGCCAATGCCACGTTCGGCCTCGGGGCCCGCGCCTTCGGCCACCCAGGCGCTGGTGGCTCGGTCGGTTTCGCTGACCCGGAACACGATGTGGCCTTCGGTTTCGTGGTCAATACCCTTGGCCCTTATGTGCTCATGGACCCGCGAGCCCAGAAACTGGTACGTGTCCTTGCCAGTTGCCTTTGATCGGGTAATGCGGGTATTGCCCCATCCCTTTGACTATCCTCAATGCCAACGCCTGAAGGGCGTAGGCAAAATTTCTTTCTATTTCATGGTGTATCGCTGATGTCTTCACACAAAACCTTAGCACTCGCCCTGTGCCTGACCGCCGTTACCGGCTGCGCCAGCCACCCCCAGGACGGCTCGAAGGACAGCGCCTCGAGCTGGTGGCCCTTCGGTTCGGACAAGGTTGCCGAGCAGGAAGTGAAGCAAGCCGTCACGGAAAACGTGGCCAAGGCCGACGCCAAATCCGACAACGCCAGCCGTTGGTGGTGGCCGTTCGGCGGTGAAGATAAGCAGGCAAAGGGGCCGGTGGTGCCGAAGATCGACCAGAAGGCCACCCAGGCCTGGCTGGACGAGTACGAGCCCAAGCTGCGTGAGGCGATCAAGGGCAGCAAGCTGGAGCTGGAGCGCCGTGACAACGTGCTGGCCGTAACCATCCCGGTGGACAGCTCGTACAACCCCGATCGTCCTAACATGCTGCTGCCGATGACCCTGGGCCCGATCACCCGGGTGGCCAAGACTGTCGAGGGCGATACCAAGACCGCCGTGCTGGTGCTTGGCCATGCCGACAGCAGCGGTGTGGCTGCCGCCAACCAGAAGCTCAGCCTGGAGCGCGCCGCTTCGGTGTCGGCCATCTTCCGCCTCAGCGGCCTGCAGCGTGACCGCCTGAACCTCAAGGGCATGGGCTCGGAAATGCCGCGCGCCGCCAACGACAGCGCCGAGGGCCGTGCCCTGAACCGCCGTGTGGAAATGTTGCTGACCCCGCAGAACACCATGGTCGCCCTGCTGGCCAAGTACCAACAAGCTGCCCCGGCGCGGGCCCCGATGGTAGCGGTGCAGGACGTCAAGGCGCCTGCCGCCAAGCCTGCCGAAAGCAAACCGGCCACCAAGGCTGCGGCGAAGAAACCTGTAACCAAAGCCAAGGCCAAGGCGCCAGCCAAGACCACGGCCAAGAAAAAAGCCGCGCCGGCCAAGCCCGTCGCCAAGAAAGCTACCACTGACAAGAAAGTAGCTGCCAATAGCCCTGCGAAGACCAACTGATCGTCAAGGAACGCAGCAATGACCCAATCCCTGGCCGATATGCGCCGCGACTACACCCGTGATGGCCTGGCCGAAGCCCAGGCCCCGGGGGAGCCGTTCGCCCTGTTCCACCAGTGGTTCGCCGATGCGGTGAAAACCGAGCAGGCACCGGTGGAAGCCAACGCCATGACCTTGGCCACTGTCGATGGTGAAGGCCGCCCTCATTGCCGTATCTTGCTGCTGAAGGGGCTCGATGAGCGTGGTTTCACCTTCTTCACCAACTACGATAGTGCCAAGGGCCAGCAACTGCTGGTCAATCCTTTCGCCGCCATGACCTTCTTCTGGCCCGCGCTGGAGCGCCAGGTACGCATCGAAGGGCGGGTGGAAAAGGTCACGCCCCAGGAGTCTGACGCGTACTACCAGGTGCGCCCGCTGGGCAGCCGCCTGGGGGCTTGGGCGTCGCCGCAAAGCCAGGTGATTGCCGGTCGCGAGGAACTGGAGGGGCTGGTCAAGGCCACCGAGGCGCGCTTCTCCGACACCCAGCCGCATTGCCCGGAGCATTGGGGTGGGTATCGGTTGCTGCCTGAGCGCATCGAGTTCTGGCAGGGGCGGGCGAGTCGCCTGCATGACCGACTGAACTACCGGTTGGTCGATGGGCAATGGCTGCGGGAGCGGTTGGCGCCCTGAGGTTCCGGGGGCTGCTGCGCAGCCCATCGCGACGCAAAGCCGGCTCCCACAGGTACAGCGCAGACCCAATCTGTGGGAGCGGCCTTGTGTCGCGAAAGGGCCGCAAAGCGGCCCCGGCAATCTCCAAGGCTACACCGAATACCCCGCAGCCTCCCGCTCCAACCACCCCGCCAACTGCTTGCGCCCCACCTTCTCCACCCGCGCCTGCTCCAGCCTTTGCAGCATATACGCGCGTTTTCCCGGGTCCGCCCCAGCCAGCGACAACGCCAGGTCACGGTCCATCCAGCGGCGCATGCGCACATACAACCACCAGTGGAAGTACAGCCCCGCAACGGTGGTGACCACGACGATGAAGTAATCCATGGCTATCCTTGGTCTCACTTGAAAGGCCTCGACACAGCCACGCAGGCTGTCCCTTGGCTGAATGAAAACAATTTTATTACGTTTGTACCGTGACAGCCGTCAACGTGCAGCGTCTAATGAGCACCTGACTTATGGAGACTTTACCCATGCGTAAATCCGCTTTGCTGGTGGCGACCTTTACCACCATGTCGCTGTTGCTGGGTGGCTGTGCCTCGAGCCTGACCGGTGACAGCTACTCCCGTGATGAGGCCCGCCGCGTGCAAACCGTGCGCATGGGCACCATCGAGTCCCTGCGCCCGGTCAAGATCGAGGGCACCAAGACCCCGATCGGTGGTGGCGCTGGCGCCATCGTCGGTGGCGTGGCCGGTAGCGCCGTGGGCGGTGGGCGTGGCAGCATCGTTGCCGCCGTGATCGGTGCCGTTGCCGGTGGCCTGGCCGGTTCCGCCGCCGAAGAAGGCCTGACTCGTACCCAGGGTGTCGAAATCACCGTGCGTGAGGATGATGGCAGCATGCGTGCCTATGTGCAGGCCGTGCAGCAGAACGAGATCTTCCGCGTTGGCGACCGCGTGCGCATCATGACCGTTGATGGCACCAGCCGCGTCACGCACTGACCGTAGCCCAACAAGAAAAACCCCGACATGGCGCTCGCCAGTCGGGGTTTTTTCATGCTGCGGCCAGGTCAGCCGACGTTGGGCTTGCGGCTGGCCATGGCGGTTACCGCATAGCCGATCACGGCGGCGAAGAACGAGCCGGTGAGAATACCCATGCGGTCCATCCCGGCGTAATCACTGCTGCCAGGCACAAAGGCGAGCGAGCCGACGAACAGGCTCATGGTGAAGCCGATACCGCAAAGTATCGCCACCCCAAGCAATTGCCCCCAACTAGCGCCGGCAGGCAGCGCGGCCAGGCGTAGCTTGATCGCGACCCAGGTCAGGCCGAAGACACCCACGGTCTTGCCCAGCAGCAGCCCGACGGTGATGCCCAGTGGCACCGGGTGGGTGAAGCTTTCTACGGTCATGCCTGCCAGCGATACACCGGCATTGGCGAAAGCGAACAGCGGCAGGATGGCGTAGGCGACCCAAGGATGCAGGGCGTGTTCCAGGGCGAGCAGTGGCGAGCGTTCGGCATGGCGCGTGCGCAGCGGGATGCACAAGGCCAGGGCAACCCCGGCCAAGGTGGCATGCACACCGCTCTTGAGTACGCAGACCCAAAGGATCAGGCCAACGACCATGTACGGCCCGAGCTTGACCACGCCAAGCCGGTTCATGGCCACCAGCACTACCAGGCAGGCGGCGGCCAGCAGCAGCGACACGCTCGACAGGGTGCCCGAGTAGAACAGGGCAATGACGATGATCGCACCCAGGTCGTCGATGATCGCCAGGGTCATCAGGAACAGTTTCAGCGACACCGGCACACGCTTGCCCAGCAGGGCCAGTACGCCGAGGGCGAAGGCGATGTCGGTGGCGGTGGGGATCGCCCAGCCGGCCACGGCCGCCGGGTTGTCACGGTTGATGAACCAGTAGATCAGTGCCGGTATTACCATGCCGCCCACGGCGGCGGTGGCAGGCAGGATCACCTGGGAGGGCTTGGACAGGTGGCCGTCGACCACCTCGCGCTTGACCTCCAGGCCGATGAGCAGGAAGAACAGCGCCATCAGGCCGTCGTTGATCCACAGCAGCAGCGGTTTGGCAATTTGCAGCGCGCCGACCTGGACAGCGACGGGCACGTCGAGCAGGCCGCTGTACAGGTAGGACAGTGGCGAATTGTTGATGACCAGGGCCAGGATGGCTGCAGCGATCAGCAACAGGCCACTGGCGGCTTCGAGCTGGAAGAAGCGGGTGAACAGGCTACGCACGGGCTATAGGCTCTCCATGAGCAGTTGAAGATGGAACGGGCATACACCCTAGCCTGTGACGATATTCTTTCAAACAAAAACTATATTCGTTTTTGTTATATGGTGTTACTGGCTGGGCTGAGGGAAGCCTAGATGCAGATGGAGAAGGAAGGGGGAGGGAAAGTCTGATATCTGGGTTGGATAATCCTGATTCCTGTCAGGGCCTATTCGCGGGCTTGCCCGCTCCCACAGGTTCTGCGCCACATTCAGATCTGACGCGGCACTTGTGGGAGCGGGCGAGCCCGCGAAAGGGCCCTCGCAGGCAACAGAGGATCAGAGGCCGAGCATATCCCGCGCCACCGCCTCGGCAATGCGAATCCCATCGACCCCCGCGGACAGGATCCCGCCTGCATACCCGGCCCCTTCACCCGCCGGGAACAGCCCCTTCAGGTTCAGGCTCTGGAAGTCCTCACCGCGGGTAATGCGCAGCGGCGACGAGGTGCGGGTCTCGATCCCGGTCAGCACTGCATCATGCAGGTTGTAACCCTTGATCTGCCGGTCGAACGCCGGCAGCGCCTCGCGAATGGCCTCGATGGCGAAGTCCGGCAGGCTCGGCGCCAGGTCGCCCAGGGTCACGCCCGGTTTGTAGGACGGCTCGACACTGCCCAGCGCAGTCGACGGCCGACCGGCGACGAAGTCACCCAGCAGCTGCGCCGGGGCCTGGTAGTTGCTGCCGCCCATCACGTAGGCGTGGGCTTCCAGGCGTTCCTGCAGCTCGATGCCGGCCAGCGGGCCACCCGGGTAATCGCGCTCGGGGTCGATGCCGACGACAATGCCGGAGTTGGCGTTGCGCTCGTTACGCGAGTACTGGCTCATGCCGTTGGTAACCACCCGGCCTGGTTCGCTGGTGGCGGCGACCACGGTGCCGCCCGGGCACATGCAGAAGCTGTACACCGAACGGCCATTCTTGGCGTGGTACACCAGTTTGTAGTCGGCGGCACCGAGTTTCGGGTGGCCGGCGTACTTGCCCAGGCGCGCCTTGTCGATCAGCGTTTGCGGGTGCTCGATACGGAAGCCGACAGAGAACGGCTTGGCTTCCATGTACACGCCCTTGGCGTGCAGCATGCGGAAGGTGTCGCGGGCACTGTGGCCCAGGGCCAGCACCACATGGCGCGAGTGCAGCTGTTCGCCACTCTCCAGCACCACGCCGGTCAGTTGCCCATCCTCGATCAGCAGGTCGGTGACCTTCTGCTGGAAGCGCACTTCGGCGCCGAGGGCGATCATGTCCTGACGCATCTGCTCGACCATGCCGGTCAGGCGGAAGGTACCGATGTGCGGCTTGTTGATATACAGGATCTCGTCCGGCGCACCGGCCTTGACGAACTCTTCCAGTACCTTGCGGCCGTGGTGCTGCGGGTCCTTGATCTGGCTGTACAGCTTGCCGTCGGAGAAGGTACCGGCGCCGCCTTCGCCGAACTGCACGTTGGATTCCGGGTTGAGCACGCTCTTGCGCCACAGGCCCCAGGTGTCCTTGGTGCGCTGGCGCACTTCCTTGCCGCGCTCGAGGATGATCGGCTTGAAGCCCATCTGTGCCAGCAACAGGCCGGCGAAGATGCCGCACGGGCCGAAGCCGACCACGATCGGGCGTTCCTGCAGTTCGGCAGGGGCCTGGCCGACGAACTTGTAGGTTACGTCTGGCGCCGGGCCAATGTTGCGATCGTCGGCGAACTTGCTGAGCAGTTCGGCTTCGTTGCTGGCTTCCAGGTCGATGGTGTAGATGAACAGCAGTTCGCTGTTCTTCTTGCGCGCATCGTAGCTGCGCTTGAACAGGTTGAAGCTGAGCAGTTGCTCGTCGCGGATGCCCAGGCGCTGGACGATGGCTTCACGCAGGGCTTCGTCGGGATGGTCCAGGGGCAGCTTCAGTTCGGTGATTCGTAGCATGGCAGGGTCCAGTATCCCGGCCATGGGCGGCCGGCGGCTTTACACAAACCGCCAAGTATAAGCTGTTCGCCACCCGGACTGGCAGGATAAAAGCGCCCGGCGATCAGTTGTCGCGTGCGCCGCCGTAGTAGCCGCAGCCCTGCAGGGTCTTGCCGTCGATGCGCAGTTCGGCGCGCAGGTGGTGGATGGCACCGGTGGCGGTATCCACGCAGCGTTGCGGCGCGACCCACAGCTCCACGTGCTGGCCGTTGGCTTCGCTGGTCAGGGTCAGGCCGCCACCGGGCACTTCTTCTTCCAGGAAGGGCAGGGGCAGGGGTTCCTGGCCGACGCGGTTGAGCACCATGCCTTTGCCGCTGGCCTTGATGTCCCATTCCGGCTCGTGGCCGTTGGCGCGCAGGGTCAGCTGCTTGAAGTTGGGGTCTTCACAGGCGCGGGTGGAAGGTTCCAGGCGGTAAAGGCGGCGTACTTCCAGCTGGCCGTCGTTGTTGGCCTGCCTGCTGCCGGTGAGGCGGCCACGGACGTCGGCGAACAGCTTGTCGTTGGCATCCTTGGCGAGGTTGGCGGCTTCCTGCAGGATGCCGGTGGCGGCGACGTCGTTGATCACGAAGGTACGGTTTTCGCTGCACGGCTTGAACAGCAGCTGGCCACCGGCGGCACGCAGCTCGCCCTGCATGCGCGTGGTGCCGATGTTCGGGTCGCTGGGGGCGTCAGCCATCAGCTGGCAACCGGCGAACAGGGGCAGCAGGGCGGTGAGCAGCAGGGTGGGGGTGAGGCGCATGGGGCGGGCTCCGGGGGAATCTTTTGCCAAGGAGCTGGCCACGTTACTCAGGCTTTGCCGGGATCACAAGTTTTCGGTCAACTGTGCTGGCTTCTTCGCGGGTAAACCCGCTCCCACAGGGGTAGCGCAAGGCTTGAGTGTGGCGCCGTACCTGTGGGAGCGGGTTTACCCGCGAAGAGGGCTGCACAGGCGACACAAAACCGGCAGGCAGAAAAAAGGGCCCGAAGGCCCTTTTTCCGATCACCCCCCCAGGTACGCGTCGCGCACTTTCGGGTCGGTCAGCAGTGCTTCACCTGTCCCCTGCATCACCACCCGGCCGTTCTCCAGCACGTACGCCCGATCAGCAATCTTCAGCGCCTGGTTGGCGTTCTGCTCCACCAGGAACACCGTCACGCCATCACGGCGCAGTTGTTCGATGATGTCGAAGATCTGCTGGATGATGATCGGCGCCAGGCCCAGCGACGGCTCGTCGAGCAACAGCAGCTTGGGCTTGCTCATCAGCGCCCGGCCAATGGCGAGCATCTGCTGCTCGCCACCGGACATGGTGCCGCCACGCTGGATATAACGCTCCTTCAGGCGCGGGAACAGCTGCAGCACCTTGTCCAGTTGCTCCTGGTAATCGCCCTTGTCGGTGAAGAAACCACCCATCGCCAGGTTTTCCTCGACGGTCAGGCGGGAGAACACACGGCGGCCTTCCGGCACCACTGCGATGCTCTTGCGCATGATGTGCGAGGACGGCTGGCCGACCAGCTCTTCACCCAGGTACTTGATGCTGCCGCTGTGCGCCTGCGGCGAGCCGCACAGGGTCATCAGCAAGGTCGACTTGCCGGCACCGTTGGCGCCGATCAGGGTAACGATCTCGCCCTGGTTGATCTCCACGTTGACGCTGTGCAGCGCCTGGATCTTGCCGTAGAAGGTGGAAACGTTTTCGAACTTCAGCATTTACGCTTCCCCCAGGTAGGCTTTGATCACGTCAGGGTTGTCGCGGATCTCTTCCGGCGTGCCGTGGGCCAGGGGGGTGCCCTGGTTGATCACCACGATATGGTCGGAAATGCTCATCACCAGCTTCATGTCGTGCTCGATCAGCAGCACGGTGACGTTGTGCGATTCGCGCAGGTAGGCGATCAGCGCCTTGAGGTCTTCGGTCTCCTTCGGGTTCAGGCCGGCCGCCGGTTCGTCGAGCATGATGATGCGCGGCTGGGTCATCATGCAGCGGGCGATTTCCAGGCGGCGCTGCTGGCCGTAGGCGAGGGTGCCGGCGGTACGGTTGGCGAACTCGGTCAGGTTGACCTTCTCCAGCCAGTACTGCGCGCGCTCCATGGCCTCCTTCTCGCTGCGGCGGAAGTTCGGGGTCTTGAACAGGCCGGCGAAGAAGTTGGTGTTGAGGTGGCGATGCTGGGCGATCAGCAGGTTTTCCAGCGCGGTCATTTCCTTGAACAGGCGCACGTTCTGGAAGGTCCGCACCACGCCCTTGCGGGCGATCTGGTGCCCGGCCAGGCCCTGGATCGGCTGGCCATCGAGCAGGATGGTGCCGCCGCTGGGCTTGTAGAAGCCGGTCAGGCAGTTGAACACCGTGGTCTTGCCGGCGCCGTTCGGGCCGATCAGTGCCACCACCTGTTTTTCCTTGACGGTCAGGCCCACGCCGTTGACCGCCAACAAGCCGCCGAAGCGCATGCTCAGGCCGCTGACTTGCAGAATTTCGCGGCTCATCGACGCAGCTCCATGTGTGGACGTTGCATAGGCAGCAGGCCTTGCGGACGCCAGATCATCATCAACACCATCAGCGCACCGAACATCAGCATCCGGTATTCGCTGAACTCACGCATCAGCTCGGGCAGCAGGATCATCACGATGGCCGCGAGAATCACGCCCAGTTGTGAACCCATGCCGCCAAGCACGACGATGGCGAGGATGATCGCCGACTCGATGAAGGTGAACGACTCCGGCGTCACCAGGCCCTGGCGCGCAGCGAAGAAGCTGCCGGCGAAACCGGCGAAGCAGGCGCCCAGGGTGAATGCCGACAGCTTGATCACGGTCGGGTTCAGGCCCAGTGCACGGCAGGCGATCTCGTCTTCGCGCAGGGCTTCCCAGGCGCGGCCGATCGGCATGCGCAGCAGGCGGTTGATCACGAACAGCGCCAGCAGGGCCAGCAGCAGGGCCACCAGGTAGAGGAAGATGACCTTATTGATCGAGTTGTATTCCAGCCCGAAGAACTCGTGGAAGGTCTGCATGCCCTCGGCGGCACGGCGTTCGAAGGTAAGGCCGAAGAGCTCCGGCTTGGGGATGTTGCTGATGCCGTTGGGGCCGCCGGTCCAGTCGGTGAGGTTACGCAGGAACAGGCGGATGATCTCGCCGAAGCCGAGGGTCACGATCGCCAGGTAGTCACCGCGCAGGCGCAGCACCGGGAAGCCGAGCAGGAAGCCGAAGGTAGCGGCCATCAGGCCGGCGATCGGCAGGCATACCCAGAAGCTCCAGCCCAGGTAGTGCGAGAGCATGGCATAGCTGTAGGCGCCGACGGCGTAGAAGCCGACGTAACCGAGGTCGAGCAGGCCTGCCAGACCGACCACGATGTTCAGGCCCAGGCCCAGCAACACGTAGATCAGGATCAGCGTGGCAATGTCGACCGCACCGCGCGAACCGAAGAACGGCCACACCAGTGCCGCGACGATCAGGCCCAGGATCACGTAGCGCTGGGTCTTCGGCAGGGTCAGGTAGTTGCTGACGGCCGGCGGGATCAGCTTGCGATCCGAACGGCGGCCCATCACCGAACTCCACTGCTTGTCGAACAGCACACGCAGGAACATCAGCACCGAACATACGGCAATGATGCTGATGGTGAACGAGCCCTGGCTGTGCACCACCAGGCTGATGCCGTCGATGCTCAGTTTCAGGCCCAGTACCGGGAAGGCCACGGCCCATACCAGCAAGGCGCTGAAGAACGCCTGTTTGAGATTTCTGTTCATACTTTTTCAACCTCCGGGCGGCCCAGGATGCCGGTCGGCCGGAATAGCAGGACAAGAACCAACAAGCCGAATGCCACCACGTCCTTGTACTGGTCGCCGAAGATGTCGGCACCGAACGCTTCGGCCACGCCCAGCACCAGCCCGCCGAGCATGGCGCCCGGAATGCTGCCGATGCCACCCAGCACCGCCGCGGTGAAGGCCTTCAGGCCCACCAGGAAACCGGCGTTGGGGTTGATCACCCCGTACTGCATGCTCAGCAGCACGGCCGCCACCGCCGCCAGGGCGGCACCGATGACGAAGGTGAGGGCGATGATGTTGTTGGTGTTGATGCCCAGCAGGTTGGCCATCTTGATGTCCTCGGCACAGGCGCGGCAGGCGCGACCCAGGCGGGAACGGGAGATGAACAGGGTGAGGCAGGTCATGGCCACCAGGGTGACCACGAACACCAGGATCTGCATGTAGCTGATCAGTACTTCCTCCGCGCCGCCCGGCCCGAAAGAGAAGCTTCCGGGGATCAGGTTGG
Organism: Pseudomonas inefficax; assembly: GCF_900277125.1. Taxonomy (GTDB): domain Bacteria; phylum Pseudomonadota; class Gammaproteobacteria; order Pseudomonadales; family Pseudomonadaceae; genus Aquipseudomonas; species Aquipseudomonas inefficax. The sequence continues at coordinate 23,750 of NZ_OPYN01000207.1, read as the reverse complement.
GGATGGACTTGTCCTTGGAGTCTTGCGACAGCAAGACGGTGTTCTGCAGGAAGATCGACATGCCGATGGCGGAAATCAGCGGGATCAGACGGTTGCTGTTGCGCAGGGGGCGGTAGGCAACCCGTTCGATGCTGTAGCCATAGGCACTGGTGACGAAGATCGTCGCGACGAAGGCGACGGTCATCAGGATCGGCAGCGAATGGATACCCATCATGGCCAGGCCCGCCAGGGCGATGAAGGCCACGTAGGAACCGATCATGTATACCTCGCCGTGGGCGAAGTTGATCATGCCAATGATGCCGTACACCATCGTGTAGCCGATGGCGATCAAGGCATAGGTGCTGCCGATGGTCAATCCATTAACCAGTTGTTGGAAGAAATGGTAGATCTCAGGCATTACAGCGCTCCTAAAAACCTGATTTGCATTTCGCTGGCGGGGGTACGGCCAGGAAACCGCGGGTGACGGTTTTAAGATTTTCAGGTGAACCCGCCCCCGGATCGCGGGGATCAGGCCCATGAACCTCGTAAAACAAAGCCCACTGCTCGCACAGTGGGCTTCTACGGTCAGCTATTAGTCACGCAGTTACTGAGGGGAGACTTCGGTCTTCGGCTTGCCGAAGTGCCATTCGTAGACCACGAACTTGAAGTCTTTCAGGTCGCCTTTGGCGTCGTAGGACAGGTCACCGGTCGGGGTCTTGAAGGTGCCGGCGTGGATGGCTTCGGCCACCTTCTCGGCGTCTTCGGACTTGGCGGCCTTGATGCCCTGGGCGATCAGCTCGACAGCCGAGTAGGCCGGGAACACGAACGGGCCGCTTGGGTCCTTGCCGTCAGCCTTGATGGCGTCGACGATCTTCTTGTTCGCAGGGTCCGCGTCGAACGACTTCGGCAGGGTCACCAGCAGGCCTTCGGAGGCGTTCTGGGCGATCTGCGAGATGGAGTCGTTACCCACGCCTTCCGGGCCCATGAACTTGGCTTTCAGGCCCTTTTCCTGAGCTTGGCGCAGGATCAGGCCCAGCTCTGGGTGGTAGCCGCCGTAGTAGACGAAGTCGACGTTGTTCTGCTTGAGCTTCTGGATGATCGAGGAGAAGTCCTTGTCACCGGCGTTCAGGCCTTCGAACACGGCAACCTTGGTGCCTTTGCCTTCCAGGGTCTGCTTGACCGCGGTAGCGATGCCTTCACCGTACTGCTGCTTGTCGTGCAGGACAGCGACCACCTTCGGCTTGACGTGGTCGGCGATGTAGTTGCCGGCAGCCGGGCCCTGGGCGCTGTCCAGGCCGATGGTACGGAAGATCAGCTTGTAGCCACGGGCGGTGATTTCCGGGGAGGTGGCGGCTGGGGTGATCATGATCACGCCTTCGTCTTCGTAGATGTCGGACGCAGGCTGGGTGGAGCTGGAGCACAGGTGGCCGATGACGAACTTGACGCCGTCGTTGACCACTTTGTTGGCGACTGCAACGGCCTGTTTAGGATCGCAGGCGTCGTCGTATTCCTTGGCTTCGAGCATCTTGCCATCCACGCCGCCCGCGGCGTTGATATCCTTGATGGCTTGCTTGGCGCCGATGAACTGCATGTCGCCGTACTGGGTCACAGGGCCGGTCTTGGGGCCTGCAATCCCGATCTTGATGGTATCGGCGGCAAACGAATGGCTGGCTACCCCTGCCAGAACCATTGCGGCGAACAGCTTGGAAATCTTGATCATAGTGCTCCACTCATTCTGTTGTAATTCTTATAGTCCTGGCGGCCAGGGCTACAGACCGGGCGGGATTTGCGGCGTGGCCATGCCAACGCGCAAGCCCACCTTCCCCCGGAACATGTCCCGGAACTGTACCGGTACAGTGTAGAGCGCTGCCCGAGCGCTTGAAAAGCGGTCGAAAAGTGCCTGCTTCCTGGGTTGTCGCTTGGTCGACACAAAGATACAGAAAGGCGCCATCAAACTGCCTGCATCTGCGACCCCGCCCCACAAGTTTCGGGATCAATCGACCAAATTACATATTTGAAACCGGGTTTTTCTGCAAAAATGCCGACCTTTTTTATTGGCCGATTTTTGCGGATACCACCCATGACTGATCACACAAGCACCCTCTATGCCAAATTGCTTGGCGAGACGGCAATCATCGAGTGGAAAGCGCTGGAGCGTTTCTGGGCCAAGGGTGACCTGATTTGGGTCGACCCTAGCCTGGACCTGATCGCCGTTGCCGAGGCAATGGCCGAGAATCGCAGCGAGATCTTCGCCAAGTGGCGTAGTGATGGCACTGTTGGGCCGGTGACTGCCGAGCAGGCCCAGGACCTGCAAAGCCGCGATCCAGAGATCTGGGCGGTGGTAGTTTCGCCGTTCATCGTGATCCAGGCGAAGCGCCCTCTCGATGCATGATCGCTTTTGGTGCGCGAAAATGCGCAGCCGCCTCGTTTTGGTGCTTGCAAGCGTTCAAGGCGGGTAGAGGTAAGTAACAATTCGGCGTGGCGGTAACAGTTTACGGGATGCGTAATGCCCCGCCGTTTTGCCAGGCAACGCGAAACCTGTAGGAGCGGCCTTGTGTCGCGATGGGCTGCGCAGCAGCCCCGGCATTTTTTGCATCGATGCGGAAATCTGGGGCTGCTGTGCAGCCCATCGCGACACAAGGCCGCTCCTACAGGTTCCTGGCCCGCATGGGAAATGTTCGAACCAGTCAGGAGTCATCGATGAGCACTACACTACCTTCGCTTGGATTCGCCGGCATCGGCCTGATGGGCCTGCCCATGTGCCGGCGCCTGTTGGCAGCGGGCTACCCGCTGACGGTGTGGAACCGCAGCCCGGACAAGTGCGCTGCACTGGTCACCGCCGGCGCGCGCCTGGCCAGCAGCCCTGCCGAACTGTGCCGCGACAGCGACATGCTGCTGCTGTGCCTGGCCGACACGGCCGTGGTCCGCGAAGTGGTGTTCGGCGAGCAAGGCATTGCCCAGGGCGGGCGTAGTGGCCAGTTACTGATCGATTTCTCCAGCCTTGAGCCAACCGCCACCCGTGAAATGGCTGCCGAACTGGCAGCGCTGTGCGGCATGGCCTGGCTGGACGCGCCAGTTTCCGGCGGCACGCCCGGGGCCGAAGCCGGCACCCTGGCGATCATGGTCGGTGGTGAATCGGCCGACCTGGAGCGTGCGCGCCCGGTACTGCAGGTACTTGGCCAGCGTGTGACGCACATGGGGGCGGTGGGCGCAGGCCAGGTGACCAAGGCCTGCAACCAGATGATCGTGGCCTGCAATGCCCTGGTGATCGCCGAAGTGGTGGCCCTGGCCGAACAGTCCGGGGTCGACGCGACGCTGATCGCCGAAGCGCTGGCGGGCGGTTTTGCCGATTCCAGACCGTTGCAGATTCTCGCTCCGCAAATGGCCGAGAGCCGCTTCGAGCCAATAAAGTGGCACGTGCGCACGCTGCTCAAGGACCTCGATGGCGCGGTCAAGTTCTCCCGCGAGCAAGGCTCGGCGACGCCGCTCAGTGGCCTTGCCGCACAGTTGATGCGCCTGCACGCAAGCCAGGGGTATCTGCAAAAAGATCCGGCGACACTGGTTGAGCTGTATCGCAGCAAGGGCTGAATAGGCCGCCCTGGTGCTCTAGCCGCTCCAGCAACGAGCGCAGTTCGGCCAGCGGCTCCGGGCGGCCCAGCAGATAGCCCTGCAGGTAGTCGCAGCCGTGGGCTTCGAGAAACGCCAGCTGTTCGGCGTTTTCCACGCCCTCGCTGACCACCTGCAGATGAAGGGTATGTGCCATGACGATGATCGCCTGGACGATCTCGCGGTCCTTCTGGCTGCCCGGCACATCCTGCAGGAAGCTGCGGTCGATCTTCAGCACATCCAGCGGCAGGCGCTTGAGGTAGGCCAGTGACGAGTAGCCGGTGCCGAAGTCATCGATCGACAGCGCCACGCCCTGGGCGCGCACGCGCTTGAGCAGGTTGACCGTACGCTGGATGTCACCCATCAGGGCGTTCTCGGTCACTTCCAGCTCCAGCTGCCAGGGCGCGAGCCCGGCGTGGAACAGCGCCTTCTCCACCTCGTTGGGCAGTTCGTCGTGGCTGAGGGTGACGGCCGAGCAATTGACCGTGACCTTGAGGTTGCCATGGCCGTGGCGCTGCAGGTAGGCCAGGTCGGCGCAGGCGTGGCGCAGCACCCACAGGTCAAGGTCGATGATCAGGCCGTTGGCTTCGGCGATGGCAATGAAACGATCGGGCCCGAGCAGGCCGTGTTGCGGGTGTCGCCAGCGCACCAGGGCTTCCAGTTTGGCCACTTGCCTGCTGCGCAGGTCGAAGATCGGCTGGTAATGCACGCACAGCCCATGCTCCTCGAGCAGGGCCACTCGCAGTTCCTCTTCCAGTTGCAGGGCAATCGAGGCCTGGGTCTTCAGGCTGTCGTTGAAGAAGTTCAGGCTGTTGCGCCCGTTGCCCTTGGACTGGTACAGCGCGAGGTCTGCATGCTTGAGCAGCTCTTCGGCGGTGGTGCCGTCGTCGGGGAAGATGCTGATGCCGATGCTGGTGGTCATGACCATGCGCCGACCGCCCAGGTCGATGGGCTCCTTCATCCGCTGCATGATGCGCTGGGCCAGGTGGCGGGCTTCGTCGCGGTTGTTGAGGCTGGTGACCACGCAGAACTCATCGCCGCCAAAGCGCGCGACCAGGTCGTGGTTGCGGGTGGCGGCCTTGATGTGGCTGGCAATCACTTTGAGCAGTTCGTCGCCGGCGTCGTGGCCAAGGCTGTCGTTGATGCGCTTGAAATGGTCGATGTCGAGGAACATCACCGCCAGGTGGCTTTGCGTGGCCTGGTGTTCGGCCAGGCGTTCGGCGAACACTTGGTTGAAACCTCGGCGGTTGACCAGGTTGGTCAGGGCATCGTAGTGCGCGGCCTGTTGCAGCGACGCGCGGGCTTGGTCCAGCTGGCTGAGCAGCACGCTGACCCGCCGCAGGTCGTGTTCCTTGCTTTGCAGCTTCTTGTCGGCCAGCGCGGTGCTGATGCTGGCAGCACTGATCAGCAGGGTGATGAAGCCGATGCCGAGCGCCAGTTGCAGGCTGTTGTCGCCAGAGGGCAGGCGCAGGGCAGTGTCTGCCGGGATGACCAGGGTCAAGGCCGACATCGCGGTGAAGTGGGTGGCGACTATGCCGCCGGCCATCAGCAGGCTGGCGCCGTACTTCATGGCATGGTGCAGGGTGCCGCTGCCATGACGGAAGTAGCGTGCCAGGCACAGCGCCGTAAGGCTGGTCAGGAGGGCAATGGTGGCAGATGCCAGCAGCAGGCCGGTCTGGTAGTACTGGCGGGCGCCGGTTTCCAGGGCAGCCATGCCGACGAAGTGCATGAGGATGATGCCCAGGCCAATCAGCACTGCACTTTGCAGGTAGTGGTGGGTGCGCATCTGGCTGCGGTCGAGGCTGTGCATGGCCAGCCAGGCGACGGCCAGGGCGATGAGCAGCGAAAGGATGGTCAGGGACGCGTCATAGTGCACTTCAACTGGCGCCTGGAAGGCCAGCATGCTGATGAAATGCATGGCCCAGATGCCACCTGCCAGGCAGCAGGCACCGAGCATGTTCCATTGTCGGTGGGCGGTGGGGTCTTCGCTGTGGGATTGGCGCTCGGCCATGTCCAGGGTGGCGAAGCAGGCCGCACAGGCGACGAGGTAGGCGAGCAGAACCAGGAACGGTTCATGCCGGCAATCAATGACGATGCGCCCGGTTGCCGGCAGGTCGGCGAACAGTTGCAGCCCCAGCCACTCCATGGAATGCCTCATGATCGAGTTTTCACTCGTCTGCGCTACAACCCTGTGCAGACTGTCCAGAGGCAGTATAGGAAGAGGTGGTTAAGCCTTCCTGACTAATGGCACATTGATTCCCACGATTTGGTTATGAACCTGATCGCAGCCGGGAATATGGTTCTGAAAATTGGCCCCCTGTGGGAGCGGCCTTGTGTCGCGAAAGGGCTGCAAAGCAGCCCCAGCAATTTCAATTATTGCGCCAATTCTGGGGCCGCGTTGCGGCCCTTTCGCGACACAAGGCCGCTCCCACAAAGGCGGCGGTGTCTGACCTGTATCAGCCAGCCACCAGCACGCGAATGGCCTCCAGGCGCAGGGCGGCCTTTTCCAGCATCGCCAGGCCCTCTTCGCGCTGCTTGCGCAGCGCTTCGATCTCGCTGTCGCGCACACTCGGGTTGACTGCTTGCAGCGCGACCAGACGGGCCAGCTCTTCGTCGGCCTCCGCTTTCAGGCGACGCTGGGCCTCGGCCACGCGCTCGACATGGGCCGGCAGGACCTTGGCCTCGCCACTGCCGATGCGCTGAGCCAGCATGTCACGCTGGGCCTGGACGAACTTGTTGGCGCTGGCGCGCGGCACGCTTTCCAGCTGGTCGTTGAGGGTTTCGAAGGCCACGCGCGACGCCAGATCGTTGCCATTGGCATCAAGCAGGCAGCGCAATGCTGCCGGTGGCAGGTAACGGCCCAGTTGCAGGCTGCGCGGTGCCACCACCTCGCTGACGAACAGTAGTTCAAGCAGCACGGTGCCGGGTTTGAGCGCTTTGTTCTTGATCAGCGCCACGGCGGTGTTGCCCATCGAGCCGGACAGCACCAGGTCCATGCCGCCTTGCACCATCGGGTGTTCCCAGGTGAGGAACTGCATGTCCTCGCGCGACAGCGCCTGGCCACGGTCGTAGGTGATGGTCACGCCTTCGTCGTCGCCCAGCGGGAAGCTGGCGTCGAGCATCTTCTCGCTCGGCTTGAGGATCAGCGCGTTCTCGGAATGGTCTTCGCTGTCGATACCGAAGGCGTCGAACAGGGTTTCCATGTAGATCGGCAGGGCGAACTGGTCGTCCTGTTCGAGAATGTCCTCGACCAGCGCCTGGCCTTCGCCGGCACCGCCGGAGTTGAGTTCCAGCAGGCGGTCACGGCCGGTATGCAGTTCGGCTTCCAGGCGTTCGCGCTCGCTGCGGGCGTCGGCCACCAGTGCTTTCCAGGCCTTGCTTTCGCCGCTTTCGAGCAGTGGCAGCAGGCGTGGGCCGAACTGATGCTGCAGTGCATTGCCAGTAGGGCAGGTGTTGAGGAAGGCGTTGAGCCCTTCGTGGTACCACTGGAACAGGCGCTCTTGCGGGCTGTCCTGCAGGTACGGGATATGCAGCTGGATGGTGTGCTTCTGGCCGATGCGGTCGAGGCGGCCGATACGCTGTTCGAGCAGGTCCGGGTGCGCTGGCAGGTCGAACATCACCAGATGGTGGGCAAACTGGAAGTTGCGGCCTTCGCTGCCGATCTCGGAGCAGATCAGCACCTGCGCGCCGAACTCTTCGTCGGCGAAGTAGGCGGCGGCGCGGTCGCGTTCGAGGATGCTCATGCCTTCATGGAACACCGAGGCCGGGATGCCCGAGCGCACGCGCAGGGCGTCTTCCAGGTCCATCGCGGTTTCGGCATGGGCGCAGATCACCAGCACCTTGGTGCGCTTGAGCATCTTCAGGGTGTCGATCAGCCAGTCGACACGCGGGTCGAAACGCCACCAGCGCTCGTCGTCGGCCACCTCGCCCTGGGCCTGGAAGGCAACTTCCGGGTACAGCTCGGCATGTTCGCCGGCTGGCAGGTCGCGGTACTGCTCGGGCGTTGCCAGTGGGTAAGGGTGCAGCTGGCGCTCAGGGAAGCCCTGGACCGCCGCGCGGGTGTTACGGAACAGCACGCGGCCGGTGCCGTGGCGGTCGAGCAGCTCACGGATCAGGCGCGCGCTGGCCTGGGTATCGCCGTCGCTGACCGCTGCCAGCAGGGCTTCGCCTTCGGCACCCAGGAAGCCCTGGATGGTGGCGTGGGCCTTGGCTGACAGGCGGCCTTCGTCGAGCAGTTCCTGTACGGCTTCGGCCACCGGGCGATAGTGCTCGCTCTCGGCGCGGAAGGCGGCCAGGTCATGGAAACGGTTGGGATCGAGCAGGCGCAGGCGGGCGAAGTGGCTGTCCTGGCCGAGCTGCTCGGGGGTGGCCGTGAGCAGCAGCACGCCTGGGATCACCTGGGCCAGCTGTTCGACCAGGCCGTATTCGGCGCTGACCTGGTCTTCGTGCCAGACCAGGTGGTGGGCTTCGTCCACCACCATCAGGTCCCAGCCGGCGGCGAACAGCGCGTCCTGGGCCTTTTCGTCTTCGACCAGCCACTCCAGGGCCACCAGCGCCAGCTGGGCATCCTCGAACGGGTTGCTGGCGTCGCTTTCGATGAAGCGTTCGGCGTCGAACAGGGCCACCTGCAGGTTGAAGCGGCGGCGCATTTCCACCAGCCACTGGTGCTGGAGGTTTTCCGGCACCAGGATCAGCACGCGGCTGGCACGGCCGGACAGCAGCTGGCGGTGGATCACCAGGCCGGCCTCGATGGTTTTGCCCAGGCCCACTTCGTCGGCCAGCAAGACGCGCGGCGCGCTGCGGTCGGCGACTTCGCGGGCGATGTGCAACTGGTGGGCGATGGGTTGGGCGCGGCAGCCGCCCAGGCCCCACAGCGCCGACTGCATCTGCTTGCTGGTGTGCTGCAGGGTGTTGTAGCGCAGGCTGAACCACGACAGCGGGTCGATCTGCCCGGCGAACAGGCGGTCGCTGGCCAGGCGGAACTGGATGAAGTTCGACAGCTGGGTTTCTGGCAGGGTGCGCGGCTGGTTTTGCCCGTCCAGACCGTGGTAGACCATCAGCCCGTCGATATCCTCGACCTCGCGCACGGTCAGCTTCCAGCCTTCGAAGTGGGTGATCTGGTCACCTGGCGAGAAGCGCACGCGGGTCAGCGGCGCATTGCGCAGGGAATACTGGCGGGTGTCGCCAGTGGCCGGGTAGAGCACGGTCAACAGGCGGCCATCCTGCGCCAGGATGGTACCCAGGCCGAGCTCGGCTTCGCTGTCGCTGATCCAGCGTTGCCCCGGTTGATACTGCTGCGCCATACTGCCTGAACTCCCGCGATGAAAAAGCCGATTATGTTAACGGATCGGCCGGACAGACCAAAGTGCCGAGCGCATCGAAAGGTGCCGAATTGCGATAGCAAGTGCGATAGGTAGCAACAGTCTAGTCGCTTCATCGTCCCCCACCGTGCTGCCGACGAGGGCCCCGGATCAACATGTCTGCCAAGCACCGCTGGATCAGCACTTCAATGGCCGTGGGCAGCCTGTTGCTGCTGGCCGCCTGCGAGCAGAAAAACTTCGAGACCTTGCCCGCCATCCCGATCGAGCAGCTCGAGGTACTGGGCGTGCAAACGCCGATCAAGAGCGTGCACTTTCGTGACCGCGATGGTGAAGGCCTGCTGGTATTGAGCCGCAGCGATGGCCAGGCCAGCGACCCGGAAAGCGAGCAGGAAGTGGACAAGGTGGTACTCAAGGCCACGTTGTACGGGCGCACCGCCGAAAGCGACGCGTTCAAGGCGCGCTGGCAGATCGAACAGGAAACCACCTGCCCGGGCCTGGACCTGGATGTGGACTTCTATAATGATGTCAGCGATGTCGGCGACCTTAACAAGGACGGCGTCGCCGAGGTGACGGTTGCCAGCCACGCCTTCTGCGGCGGTGGCATCGACCCGCACGACATCGCCATCGAGATGCGTGAAGGGCAGGCCAGCTACAGCATCACCGGCCAGTCGCTGATCACCCCGGCGGGTGAGGAGCCGATCGGCGGTGAACGCGAGGACAGCGCCTCGCTCAAAGCTGCGCCACAGGTGCTGCGCGAACACATGGACGCGGTCTGGCAGCAGGTTTACAAGCGTCCCTGGAGCGAGGCCAGCCCGCCAACTCACGACGAGCCTGACGAAGAAGCCGAATAAGTGTTGCGCATGTCATCAAGATAAGCCCGCGCCTGCCGATACAGGGGGCATAGGAGAACGTCCATGCTGCCACCGATCATTCCGCTCAGCGCCGCCCCGGTGACCTCGCAACAGGACCCGGTCAAACCGACACCCGACATCAAGCCGGTGGTGCCGACGCAGCCTGCCTCCGGCGAAAGCACCATCGACCTCAAGCACCAGCGTGACCCGCAGGAGCAGGCACTATTGCTGCGCGACGAGCAGCGCCGCCAGCAGCAACGCCGGCAGAAGGGCGACGACGAACGCTACAGTGCGATGCCGGGTGACGAGGTCAACGCCGACAACACCGTGCCGGTGGCGCCGTTGATGGGCGAGCACGGGCGCCAGGGGCTGCTGGTGGACATCGAAGTCTGACGCGGGGCTGGTCAGCGCCAGCGCCTGGCTTCATCATGCAAGTCTCAGTTGATCGTCGAGCCCACCCATGAGCCAAGACAACCTCATCGATTTCGATGCCGAACGCGCCAAGCGCGTCCACGACCTCAAGGAAAAGCGCCTGAACGAAATGCGCAATGCTTTCGAGCAGGCCCTGCCGTTGAACACCGCCAAGAAAAAGAAACCCAAGAACAAGCCGAAGAAACGCTGAAACTTGACGCAGGTCAACCCTGCACCCGCCTCGCGTGCCCGGCCCCGGGCACCATTGACACCGATCAATTTTCCCCACCCCCACTTTGGTTAACTTGCACCCATCGGACAACGGCAAACGAATGGGGAGGCCAGCATGTTCTTCGACAACGTGGTTATCGCCGGAGTGGTAACGGTCGGGTTGATGGTCGTCTTCTTTGCCGGTCTGGGCATTTTCATCTGGAAGGATTCGAACAAGCGCAAGCCGCGCTGACCTTCCGGATACACGAGCACGCAAGGCATTTAGGGCGACTTCGGTCGCCCATTTTTTTGCCTGCAATTTTTGTGTTGCCTGTGCCGGCCCTTTTCGCAGCACAAGGCTGCTCCTACAAGAGTTCCACTGAGGCATGTTTGGCGCGGAATCTGTAGGAGCAGCCTTGTGCTGCGAAAGGGCCGGCACAGGATAGTCTGCACTGCCTTAAAGATGATTAGCTAGCTAATTAATCCTTTCCGCCTTATCCTTCCCATCATTGTCTATCTTTCTACAAGACCATCCCCGCAAGGTCCGCCTCGTGCCCATCACTCTCCAGGCCCTGTTCGCCCCCAGCAGCCTCGCACTCAAGTTCGCCATCAAGACCCTGCTCGGTGGCGGCCTGGCGCTGTGGCTGGCGATGCGCTGGGGCCTGGAGCAACCGTCCTGGGCATTGATGACCGCTTTCATCGTCGCCCAGCCTTTATCGGGCATGGTGGTGCAAAAGGGCTTGGCGCGGCTGGCGGGCACTCTTGTCGGCACGATTGTGTCGGTGCTGTTCATCGGCCTGTTCGCCCAGACCCCCGGCCTGTTCCTGCTCACCTTGGCCCTGTGGCTGGCCCTGTGCACCGCCGCCTCCACCCAACTACGCAGCGCCTGGGCCTACGCCTTCGTGCTGGCAGGCTACACCGCGGCGATCATCGCCCTGCCGGCCATCGACCACCCATTGCAGGTGTTCGACCAGGCCGTGGCGCGCTGCACCGAGATCTGCCTGGGTATCTTCTGTGCCACCGTCAGCAGTGCCTTGCTCTGGCCCATGCGGGTAGAGCAGCAACTGGGCGGGCAGGCCCGCCAGGCCTGGCAGAACGGCCTGCAGGCCGCCAGTGCCATGCTGGGCGGTGAAGACGAGGCGCGCAAAGGCTTGCTGGAGAGCCTGGGGCGTATCGTTGCCATCGACAGCCAGCGCGAACACGCCTGGTTCGAAGGCAACCGCGGGCGCCAGCGTGCTCGTGCCATTCGCGGCCTGAGCCAGAAACTGATGGTGCTGCTGCGCATTTCCCGGTCGGTGCGCCGACAGTGGCGGCAACTGGATGAGCGCGAGGCCCAACGCCTGGCGCCCTGGCTGGAGGAGGTGCGCGCACTGCTGGGCAAGCCCGACCAGCCGGGCCTGTTGGTGCTGCGCCAGCGCATCTGGGATGCCGCCCACGATGAGCAGATCAGCCCGGCGGAGCACTTCTGCCTGGCGCGCATGGCGCTGCTGCTGGACTACGCCATGGCTGCCAGCCAGGCGCTGGAAGATGTCGAGGCGGGCAGGGCGCCCAAGGATGTGTCCCAAGGCCTGGCTGCGCACCGAGACTGGTCGCTGGCCTTGCTGTTCGGCTCACGCAGTGCGCTGGCCTTTCTGGTAATGAGCGGCTTCTGGCTGGCCACCGCCTGGCCTTCGGCGCCGGGTGGCCTGGTGCTGACCTGCGTGGTCTGCAGCCTGTTCGCCAGCCGCGAGAACGGTGCGCAGATCGGCTTGAGCTTTTTACGCGGGATCTTCCTGGCGATCCCCGCGGCGTTTCTGGTCGGGCAGATTCTGCTGCCGCAATGGAGCAGCTTCGCCATGCTCTGCCTGGGCATGGGCGTGCCGCTGTTTCTTGGCGCGCTGGGCATGGCTCACCCGCGGACAGGGGCCACGGCCACCTCCTATTGCCTGCACTTCATCGTGCTGGTGTCGCCGCTCAACGCCATGCAGTTCGGCGTGGCCACCATGCTCAACAGTGCCTTGGCCATGCTGGTGGGTGTGTCGGCAGCAGTGATGGCCTTCCGTTTGTTGGTGTTCCGTCACCCGGCCTGGCTGGGCCGGCGCTTGCGTGCGGCGACCCAGAACGACCTGGTGCGCCTGACCCGGCGCGACCTGCGCGGGGCCGACAGCTGGTTTGGCGGGCGCATGGCCGACCGCCTGATGCAACTGGCGCGGCATGCCGGTGAACTGCCCGAGAGCGAACGCAAGCGCTGGGACGACGGCCTGCACGGCCTGGATATCGGCGATGAACTGGTGCATCTGCGCATGTGCCTGGCGGTTGCCCAAGCCCCGTTGGGGCGTGCCGAGCGTGAATACTTGCAGCAGGTAGAGGCCGTGCTGGCCAAAGGGCCGGCGCCCGGGCGCGGGCAGCGCCTGGATGCCGCCAGCGAACAGTTCATTGGCGCCTTGCGCCGTCTACCCTCCAGCGATCCACTGCGGTTGGCCGAAGGGGCGGTGCTGCAACTGCAGAAAAGCTGGGGCAAGTGGTGCCGCTGGCAGGAGGAAGCCCATGGGGTTGCGTGAGTGGGAAGTGGGCGGCGTGCTGTTCAGTCCCTTCCTTGTTTATGTGTTGCTGGCGCTGGTGCTTACCGGGTTGCTGCGTCTGGTGGTGCAGGCCACGCCGTTGGGGCGCTGGATCTGGCATGAAGCGCTGTTCGACGCGGCGCTGTTCGTTTGTGTGTTGTTCCTGGTGGTGCGACTGCTGGGAACCTTGTGAAGGAGTGTTTCGATGCGTGCGGCCGTACGTACCCTGGTCACCTTGTGTGTGGTGGCCCTTGCCGTGTTCGCCGGCTATCAGTTGTGGCAGTACTACATGCTCACCCCCTGGACTCGCGATGCCCGTGTGCGTGCCGATGTGGTGGTGATCGCCCCCGATGTGTCCGGCTGGGTGCGCGAGCTGAAGGTTCGTGACAACCAGCAGGTCAAGGCCGGCGACCTGCTGATGAGCATTGACCGCGAACGCTTCCAGGCTGCATTCGACCAGGCCAGCGCGGTGACAGAGACCCGCAGCCAGCAACTGCGCCTGCGCGAGCGGGAAGCCGCCCGGCGTACGGCCCTGGGGCCGGAGGCGATCAGTGCCGAACTGCGGGAGAATGCCCAGATCAATGCGGCCATTGCCCGCGGTGAACTGCATGAGGCTGAGGCACAGTTGCAAGTTGCCAGAATCAACCTGGCGCGCAGTGAAGTGCGGGCACCGCGCAGCGGGCATATCACCAACCTGCGCCTGGCCGAGGGCAACTATGTGAACACCGGGGAATCGGTGATGGCCCTGGTGGACGATTCAACCTTCTATATCCAGGCCTATTTCGAGGAAACCAAGCTGCCGCGCATTCGTGTGGGGGATGCGGTAAAGGTCTGGCTGATGGGCGCGGGCGAGCCGATGCAAGGGCATGTGGAAAGCATCAGCCGTGGTATCACTGACCGCAACAGCAACCCCGACAGCCAGTTGCTGCCGGAGGTCGAGCCGACCTTCAACTGGGTGCGTCTGGCGCAGCGGATACCGGTGAGGATTCGCCTGGACCAGGTGCCGGAGGGGGTGACCCTGAGTGCGGGAATGACGGCCAGTGTGCAGGTGCATGAGGAGCAGAATCGGCCGTGAGGGCGAAGGGGGGCTGCTTTGCAGCCCATCGCGACACAAGGCCGCTCCTACAGGAATATGCAATCGCACGGGGAATACGCGATCGCCTGTAGGAGCGGCCTTGTGTCGCGATGGGCCGCAAAGCGGCCCCAGATTCTCGATTTCAGAGGAACATCCCGCCCGACACCTCCAGCCGTTGCCCGTTGATCCAGCCATTGCCATCTTCCAGCAACAGCGCGATCGCTGCCCCGATATCATCCGGCAAACCCACCCGCCCCAGCGCCGTGTTACCGGCAATGTACTCATTCACCTGGCGGTTATCCCGCACCACGCCGCCGCCGAAATCCGTCTCGATCGCCCCCGGCGCCAGAATGTTCACACGAATCCCGCGCGCCCCGAGTTCCTTGGCCTGGTAGCGGGTAAGCACTTCCATCGCCCCCTTCATCGCGGCATAGGCGGCATACCCCGGCAGCGCAAAGCGCGCCAGGCCAGTGGAAATGTTGACGATGCGACCATTGTCGACCAGCAGCGGCAGCAGGCGCTGGGTGAGAAAGAACGGCCCTTTCAACTGGATGTTCAGCAACTGGTCGAACTGCGCCTCGCTGGTTTCGGTGTAGGGCACGTTCAAGCCGATCCCGGCATTGTTCACCAGAAAGTCGAAACGTTCGCGGCCGAAGTGTTGCTGCAAGGTCGCCTTCAGGCGTTCGGCGAAACCGGCAAAGCTGGCGCTGTCGCTGACGTCCAGTTGCAGCATGGTGGCCTTGACCCCGGCCTGCTCCAGCCGGGTGGCCACGGCCTGGGCTTCCTCCGCCTTGCTGTGGTAGGTGCCGATGACATCGATGCCGCGTGCGGCCAGGTGTTCGGCAGTGTTGCGGCCCAGGCCGCGGCTGGCGCCAGTGATCAGGGCAATCTTGCGGGTCATGGTGAAAACCTCATGGTGGGCTGATGAGCACAGGTTATTGGTCGCTGTTCTGCTGTTAAATCCAGCAAATATGGAAATACTGTTCGGTAAAACCGGATAGACGAGGTTTCAAGTGAACAAGCTGGAGTTGTTGCGCACCTTTGTGCGGGTCAGCGAGGTCAGCAGTTTCACCCTGGCTGCCGAAAGCCTGGGGCTGCCCCGTTCGACCGTGTCGGAGCAGGTCAGGGCGCTGGAGCGTTTGCTGGGTACGCAGCTGTTCAACCGCACCACCCGCCGGGTGCAGGCGACCCAGGATGGCGCGTTGCTGTACGAACGCAGCAAGGACCTGCTGTCGGGCATGGACGAAATCGAGAGCCTGTTCCGCGCCGACGATGCCGAGCTGGCCGGGCGCCTGCGGGTCGACCTGCCGACCATGATGGCCCGCCGGGTCATCATCCCGGCGTTGCCGCAGTTTCTACAGCGCTTTCCGCGCCTGGAGGTGGAGCTCAGTTGCACCGACCGCCAGGTCGACCTGCTGCGTGAAGGCTTCGATTGCGTGATGCGCATTGGTGCCCTGCATGACCTGGATGTGGTGGCGCGCCCGGTCGGGCAACTGAGCATGCGCAACTGTGCAAGCCCTGCCTACCTGGCCCGCCATGGCGTGCCGCACACGCTGCAGGACCTGGCCCGGCACCACCTGGTGCATTATGTTCGCACCCTGGGCGCGCGCAGCGCCGGTTTCGAATACCTGCAGGGCGGTGAACTGCACTTCCAGGCAATGGCCGGCGTGGTGACGGTCAACAATGCCGAGGCGTACTCGGCGGCCTGCCTGGCCGGGCTGGGGCTGATCCAGGTGCCTGCGGTGGGCGTTGCCGAGCACCTGCAGCGCGGTGAGCTGGTTTCGGTACTGGAAGGCTGGCAGGCCCCGGCCATGCCAGTGTCACTGCTGTATGCACGGCAACGGCACGTGCCACGCCGGGTGCAGGCCTTCATGCAGTGGCTGGGCGAGCTGCTGCATTCCCAGGTAGACGGTGGGCGCTGATCGATGAAAACCGTGGCGCCTGTGCGACGGCTTGCGTTAGGCTGCCTGCCACGAGTTGCCCGGCAGAGGCAACCTTTCCCCGCCTGGCGTGCGTATCTTCCGATTTTATTGCGAGGTTACGTCATGGCCATCACTTCCCAGGACATTTGCAACGCTGCCGACCAGCTCAAGGGCTTTGTCGGTTTTCATGGCAAGCGCGGTGTGCACATCGTGCGTTTTTCCGAAGATTCGTTCGGCATGGACGTGGCCGACGCCAGTATCACGCCCTGCAGCGAGTTTGTCTGGCGGCCCGAGCAAGGGCAGCGCATGGCCCTGTGCCGCGAACGGCTGGCGCTGTTGCTGGAGCAGCATGTGGATGACCGTTTGAACATCGGTGAACCGCTGCGCACCTACCTGCGTCGGCGCGACCTGCCGGAAATCGTGGCTGAGCGCAGCTTGCAGCGGGATTCTGCTCTGTAATAACGGAGAAATCTCGAAAAACTGCACTATCCCTGTGGGAGCGGGTTCACCCGCGAACACCGGCGAAGCCGGTGCCATATACCGCGTCGCATTCTTCGCGGGTGAACCCGCTCCCACAGGGATAAGCATTCCAAACTGAGCAAGACCAGTTACATCGACGCGCTACAGGTAAGGTGCCGAACGCTGGGCTGCCTGCCGTAACAACGCCTCAAGCCCCGCACTGTCCAGCGGCTTGCTCAGGTAGTAGCCTTGCACTTCATGGCAACGGTCCTTCTGCAGTGCCTTGAGCTGCTGCTCGCTCTCCACCCCTTCGGCCGTCACCGTCAGCCCCATCGCTTCGCCAAGGTTGATGATGGCCTGGACCACGGCGCGGTCGCTGCCACTGGTGTTGTTCAGTCCGCCGATGAAGCGTTTGTCGATCTTGATGCTGTCGAACGGGTAAGTGCGCAGGTAGCCCAGCGACGAGTAGCCGGTGCCGAAGTCGTCCATGTTCAGGCGCACGCCCAACTCCTTTAGCGACAGCATGGTGCCCAGCGCGCCTTCGATGTCATTGAGCATCACGTTCTCGGTAATTTCCAGCTCCAGGCGCTGTGCGGGGAAAGCGGTTTCCAGCAGGATCTCGCGTACATCAGCCACCACGTCGCTGCGCAGGAACTGTGCCGGTGACAGGTTCACCGAAACCAGCACATCGGCGGGCCAGTCATGGGCTGTGCGGCAGGCTTCGCGCAGCACCCAGCGGCCCAGCGCGACAATGATGTCACTCTGTTCGGCCAGCGGGATGAAGGTGTCCGGCCCCAGCAACCCCTCCTGCGGATGCTGCCAGCGCAGCAAGGCCTCGACCGCGACGATGCGCAGGTCGCTGAGGCGGTAGCGCGGCTGGTAGTGCAGCTCGAACTCCTGGTTGCGCAGGGCCCGCCGCAGGTCGTTCTCCAGTTGGCGGCGGTACTGAATCTGCTGGCTCATTTCGGCAGCGAAATAGCGCCATATGCCCTTGCCGTCGGCCTTGGCCTGGTACAGGGCGATATCGGCGCAGCGGATCAGCTCGCCGGCATCGAAGCCTTGGGTGCGGGTCTGGGCGACACCGATGCTGGCGCCAACGTGCAGGAGCTGGCTATCGAACACGATCGGTTGCTGCAGCAGGCTGATCAGGCGCGCACAGAAGCGGTCGATCTCGTTGCGGTTGTCCATGCCGCCGAGCACCAGGAGGAACTCGTCGCCGCCCAGTCGCGCTACCAGGTCGCCATCGCGGGTGCTGTCGCGCAGGCGTGTTGCTACCTCCTGCAGCACGGCGTCACCAGCGGCATGCCCAAGGGAATCGTTGATCGGCTTGAAGTTGTCCAGGTCGAGCAGCAGCAAGGTCAGTGGCGGCGAATCACTGCCGCGCAACAATGCCTGCTCGAGGTGCCGGGCCAGCTTGTTGCGGTTGGCCAGCCCGGTCAGCGGGTCGTGCAGCGACAGATGCTGGATGCGCGCATGAGCGTCGACTTCGTCAGTGATGTCGCTGGCGGTGCCGCGAAAACCGACGGGCCTGCCGTCGTACCAGATGGCTCGGGCCGAAATCCGGCAGTAGCGGTTCTGGCCGTTCTGGTCGCGGTAGGTACAGCGCAGGTTGGCCAGTTGTTGTGGGTCGGCCGCGGCCAAGGCATCCAGCCATGGCGAGAGCGGCGTGGTATCGCAGGCCAGCAACTGATTGAGCGGGTGGCCGAGCCAGTCGTCCACCGGGTAGCCGGTGACGTTGACAAAGCGTTGCGAAAGGTAGGTCAGGCGCTGTTGCCGATCGGTTTCCCAGATCCAGTCAGAGGCCGACTCCGCTACCGCGCGAAAACGTTGCTCGCTGGCCTCCAGCGCCTGGTTGCTCTGCTGCAGATCGGCGAGCGTGAGGTCGATCGCCCGCGAGCTGCGCAAGGCATGGCGGAACAGGTACAGCATGATCAGGCCGAGTATCAGCAAGGCACCCGCCAGCGGCGGCAACACCGCCCGCAGCAACTGGTGCCCTGGCAGCGGGCTGCTCCAGGACAGGTGGTAGCCGGTATCGCCGAGGTCGATGCGCAGGTGGTCGTGCTCACCCACATCATTGTTTTCCACGTGCATGCCGCTCAGGCCGGCACTGCTGCTCAGCTGCGCCAGCTTTTCCTCGGTGAGCTGGTCGACGAACAGCATCACCGGCGCCTGGCGCACCTCGCTATCGGTGACATCCCGGTCCGGGCGCACTGCCGCAGCACTGAGCACGGCCGGCCAACCGTTGAACAGGACGAACCGGGTGATCTGTTCACGTGGGATAGCCGCCGCCCGAGCCTGGTCGATGATTGGCTGCAACGCTGCATCAATGTAAGTATTGGCCGCTGCCTGGGTAGGCTGGCCTTTGAACAAGCCGTAGGTGGTGCGTGCGTCCTCCACCACGAACACCCCTTCATAGCCGCTGGCGCTGTACAGGGACTCGCCCACGTTCTTTTCTTCGTAGGCCCATTTCCAGTCGACCTGGCCCGCCAGGTGTTCGAAAGCAGCATCCCATACGGCGTAACTGGAAAGGAACTGGCGCGAGGCAAGCAACCGTTGTTCCAGCGCTTTGCTGGCCTGGGAGGCACTGCGCTGGCGCTCCTGATGGTCAAGAGTACCTGCGATGTTGAACAGGGCGCCGACGATGACCAGGCAGGCCAGGCCGAAAACTGCGCTGAAGCCGGCTATCAGGCGACGCACCTGGAAGCGCGGGGTGGGGCTGGCGGGTGGAGGGTTGGCGGTCCTGGCCATGAGCGAGCGGCTCCTTCAGGCAGCCTCCCGCCAGGCAGTCAGGAAGGAGGTTCAATCAGGATAGGCCAGCCTGGGCGCCGCAGCGTCGCTGCGGGCAAAATTGACCTGGTCGCGTCCGGCATGCTTGGCGGTGTACAGCGCCTTGTCCGCCTGTTCGAGCCAGTGCTCGGGCGACTCCAGGTTGGCTTCGAATGCCGAAAGGCCGATGCTCAGGCTGATGCGCAGGTGCGGCAGCTGCGGGTTGCGGTAGCTGGCGACCCGCTCGCGCAGGCGCTCCATGGCCTGGCAGGCTTGGGCTTCACTGGTATCGGGCAAGATCACGCAGAATTCGTCACCGCCGTAGCGCCCGGCCTGGTCACCTTCGCGCAGGTTTTGCCGCAGCTCGGCACCAAGCTGGCGCAGCACACAGTCGCCAACCACATGGCCGAAGGTGTCGTTGATGGTCTTGAAGTGGTCGATGTCGATCAGGGCAATCACCGCGTGGCCCTGCTGCTGGCAGGCCTGGAACTTCAACAGCAGCAGGTCTTTCCAGGCGCCGTGGTTGAGCAGGCCAGTCAGGCTGTCCGTGAGGCTCAGGGTGCTCAGGCGGCGCTTGTGGTCGGCCAGCTTGATCGCCAGTTGGTAGCAGACCCAGCCAAGCGCCAGCGGATAGAGCGTCAGCATCGGCAGGCAGGCATAGACCTGCAGGGGCGTAGCGTTCAATTGCAGGCCGGGGCCCAGCAGCAGGATGGCGACGAGCATGCCCGCCAGCTGGGCCAGGACTCCGCGAACGACCATGCGCTTGCCGCCGGCGGCGACGTTGTTCATGGTCATCATCGACAGCACGGTCACGCTGGGCAATGGATTGAAATGCATGGCAGCGGTCCAGAACCCACCCATCAGGGAGTCCAGCACCAGGTTGCGCTGTTCTGCCTGGTAAGGCGTGGCCGAACGGGCTGCCCACAGGTAGGCCACATGCGGCCACAGCAGGCCATTGAACAGTAACAGCAGCCATGCCCAGGTGGGCGGGGACAGCGGCGCCATGGCGGCCATGACGCTGAACAGGCCGATCCCCAGGCCGATGACACGCGGCAGGTAGATGCGTTTGACGAATGAAAGTCCTTTGCCGCTGCGTTTATCCATCTTGGTATCGTTCTTCTGCTGGAGCACCGTTTATCGCATAACTCTCATGAATATTGTTGAACAGTGTTTCATCTATGAAAAATGACCTTACAAGCCAATTCACGGTTGGTCCGATCACTGTGGGGTAACATGAAGGCTTTCCTGTTGCTCGGAGTGTTGCTGATGGTCCCTTTGACCAGCCCTGCCGGCGAGCCGGCGCCCCAGCGGGAAGGGCGCTTTCACAACCAGGCGTCGTTGCCGCAGGATGGCGTATTGAAGAAGCTGCGCATCGGGCTCAAGTACCTGTTCCTGCGCAAAGCGCCGGAAACCCGGCCGGCCACACCGGTGAGCCTGCAGCCCATGACTCGCCAGCAGGTGCTCGACGCACCTGACCGCAGCCTGTGGCGCCTTGGCCATTCCACGGTATTGCTCAAGTTGCGCGGGCGCTTCTTTATTACCGACCCGGTATTCGCCGAGCGCGCCTCGCCGGTGCAGTGGGCCGGCCCGCTGCGTTTCCATGCGCCACCCCTGGCGCTGGACCAATTGCCACCGTTGGCTGCGGTGGTACTGTCCCACGATCACTTCGATCATCTGGATGAGCAGGCAATTCGCCAACTGGCCCCGCGCACGAGTGTGTTCCTGGCCCCGCTGGGCGTAGGTAACCTGCTGATGACCTGGGGCGTAGCACCGGCGAAGGTGCGGCAGCTGGACTGGTGGCAGGAAAGCGAGGTCGAGGGCGTGCGTTTTGTCGCCACCCCGGCTCAGCACTTTTCCGGGCGTGGGCTGCTGGACAGCAACCGGACCTTGTGGGCGTCGTGGGTGATCGTCGACGAAGATGTGCGGGTATTCTTCAGTGGTGATACCGGCTACTTCGATGGGTTCAAGCAGATTGGCGAGCGCTTCGGGCCGTTCGACCTGACCCTGATCGAGACCGGGGCCTACAACGTCGCCTGGCCCGATGTGCACATGCAGCCGGAGCAGAGCCTGCAGGCCCATCTGGATTTACGCGGGCGCTGGTTGTTGCCGATTCACAACGGTACCTTCGATCTGTCCATTCACGGCTGGCAGGAGCCGTTCGAGCGTATCCTGGCGTTGGCCAACCAGGCACAGGTGCGCCTGAGCACGCCGCAGATGGGGGAGCGGGTCAGCCTTGACTCGCCACATGCCGGGCAGAACTGGTGGCAGCCGCTACCTGTGCGTCAGCGCGGCCAGGCGAACGAGCGCGTGGTAGCGGCACGCTGAAGTTCATTTGTTGCCGTTGTCGCGGCGCGGGGAGGGGGGCTGATCCTCTTTCAGTAGCCGCGAGGGCGGTTTGCCGCTGTCGCTGCGCACCTGAGCATGGCTGATCAAGCCGAAGATGAAGCTGCCGCCGATGATGTTGCCCGCCAGGGTCGGCAAGGCGAACTCCAGCCAGAAGCTGCTCCAGGTTTCATCGCCGGCCCAGACCAGATAGGACACCTCGACCGAGCCGACCACGATATGGGTAAAGTCGCCCAGGGCCATCAGGTAGGTGATCATCAGGATGATCCAGATCTTGGCGTGTTCCATCGACGGAATCATCCAGACCATGGTGGCGATCATCCACCCCGATACGATGCCTTTGGCGAACATCTGGCTGACATCGTTCATCATTACCTTGCGGCCCACCTCCAGGAAGGCCACATCGGTCTTGCTGTCGAAGATCGGCAACTCAAGCATTACCCAGGCCACCAGCAAGGTCCCGGCGAGGTTGCCAAGCAGTACCACGCTCCAAAGGCGCAGCAGGCGCCCGAAGTTGGCCAGGGTAGGGGCGGTCATTACTGGCAACACGGCGGTCAGGGTGTTTTCGGTGAACAGCTGCTGGCGCGCCAGTATTACTGCAAGGAAGCCTGCGCTGTAGCCGATGCTGGCGATTACCTGGGCACTGTCGCCCTCCGGCAGGCGAGCGTAGAACAGGCCCATGGCCATGAGCGACAGCCCCATGGACAAGCCTGCGGCCAGTGCCGACCACCATAGTGCGGCGAGTGTGCGTTCCAGTTCCTGGTCGCCCTGGTAACGAATGATCTCGTGCAGTACTGCCGCGCGGGGCGGTTGGTTGAGGCTGACTTCCTGCTCCTCGTCCGCCGACAGGCCTGGGGTTTTCTCGCTTTGCGCATCGCTCATGGCCGCTACGCTCCGTTGGGGGGTATTTCTACAGATTCGCGGCGCTTTCATTAGTTGCCGACGAAGGTAAAACGCCGGCAGAAAGTTTTTTCAGATCAAGGTGTTGACTCTGATTTCAAAGCGCGTATTATTCGCCTCCTCGCAGCGATGAACGCTTCGAGGCAAGCGGTAAGTTATTGAGGTTGAAGGGTTTCGAAAGAAACTGGTTGTAAAAAACTTCAAATAAACGCTTGACAGCAAATGAGGAAAGCGTAGAATGCGCGCCTCGGTTGAGACGAAAAGCTCTTAACCAAACGCTCTTTAACAAATCGAATCAAGCAATTCGTGTGGGTGCTTGTGAGTACGGACTGATAGTCACAAAGATTATCAGCATCACAAGTGGCCATGCGAGAAATCACATAGTCATTTGAGATTGCTGAGCCAAGTTTAGGGTTTCTTAAAAACCCAAGCAGTATTGAACTGAAGAGTTTGATCATGGCTCAGATTGAACGCTGGCGGCAGGCCTAACACATGCAAGTCGAGCGGATGACGGGAGCTTGCTCCTTGATTCAGCGGCGGACGGGTGAGTAATGCCTAGGAATCTGCCTGGTAGTGGGGGACAACGTTTCGAAAGGAACGCTAATACCGCATACGTCCTACGGGAGAAAGCAGGGGACCTTCGGGCCTTGCGCTATCAGATGAGCCTAGGTCGGATTAGCTAGTTGGTGGGGTAATGGCTCACCAAGGCGACGATCCGTAACTGGTCTGAGAGGATGATCAGTCACACTGGAACTGAGACACGGTCCAGACTCCTACGGGAGGCAGCAGTGGGGAATATTGGACAATGGGCGAAAGCCTGATCCAGCCATGCCGCGTGTGTGAAGAAGGTCTTCGGATTGTAAAGCACTTTAAGTTGGGAGGAAGGGCAGTAAGTTAATACCTTGCTGTTTTGACGTTACCGACAGAATAAGCACCGGCTAACTCTGTGCCAGCAGCCGCGGTAATACAGAGGGTGCAAGCGTTAATCGGAATTACTGGGCGTAAAGCGCGCGTAGGTGGTTCGTTAAGTTGGATGTGAAAGCCCCGGGCTCAACCTGGGAACTGCATCCAAAACTGGCGAGCTAGAGTACGGTAGAGGGTGGTGGAATTTCCTGTGTAGCGGTGAAATGCGTAGATATAGGAAGGAACACCAGTGGCGAAGGCGACCACCTGGACTGATACTGACACTGAGGTGCGAAAGCGTGGGGAGCAAACAGGATTAGATACCCTGGTAGTCCACGCCGTAAACGATGTCAACTAGCCGTTGGAATCCTTGAGATTTTAGTGGCGCAGCTAACGCATTAAGTTGACCGCCTGGGGAGTACGGCCGCAAGGTTAAAACTCAAATGAATTGACGGGGGCCCGCA
>NZ_OPYN01000206.1 GCF_900277125.1 Pseudomonas inefficax | reverse complement strand
ACGAAAGAACCGAAAGTTCGCAACATCACAAATATCGCATATCCGAATTCGCTGGGCTGTCCATCCGGACATTCTGGCAACAGAATTTCTTGACGACCATAGAGCATTGGAACCACCTGATCCCATCCCGAACTCAGCAGTGAAACGATGCATCGCCGATGGTAGTGTGGGGTTTCCCCATGTGAGAGTAGGTCATCGTCAAGATTCATTTCGCAAAACCCCTATCTGCGCATGCAGGTAGGGGTTTTGTCTTTCTGGCGCAAAAATCTCCAGCCCTACGCAATCCCCTGTGTGGGAGCGGGCATGCCCGCGAAGCAGGCGACGCGGTGCATGGCACCGGCTTCGCCGGTGTTCGCGGCGGTTAAACGCCTCGACTCGCCCGCTCCCACAACTCCCACTCTGAGCGCGCAATACCCCGGCTGCGACAATATTCCCGTCACATTCACGTGACTTTCCCGCGCCTACCCTACGTCAAGACTTTGGTTCGGAGCACTCCTGGCTCCGGGCTGAGCGATGCCAGCGTACCGTGCTGCGCATTTCCGGACTTCCACCGTCCCATCACTTGAGGTAGCAAGCAAGATGGCCAAGGCCGCCGATGTCGTTGTGCAATGCCTGGAAAACGAAGGTGTCGAGTATGTGTTCGGCATTCCCGGTGAGGAAAACCTCGACCTGCTCGAATCCCTGCGCAAGTCGAAGATCAAGCTGGTACTGACCCGTCACGAGCAGTCCGCAGGTTTCATGGCTGCCACTTACGGCCGTCTGACCGGCAAGACCGGCGTCAGCCTGTCGACCCTTGGCCCTGGCGCCACCAACCTGGTCACCGCCAGCGCCTACGCCTACCTGGGCGGCATGCCGATGATGATGATCACCGGCCAGAAGCCGATCAAGAAGTCCAAGCAGGGCCGCTTCCAGATCATCGACGTGTGCGGCATGATGGACCCCATCACCAAGTACACCCACCAGTTCGCCTCCGCCGACAACATCCCGGCGCGTATGCGCGAAGCCTTCCGTCTGGCCGAAGAAGAGAAGCCGGGCGCGGTCCACCTGGAACTGCCGGAAGACATTGCCGCCGAGCAGACCGAAAGCCTGCCGATCCCGCCTAGTCTTAGCCGCCGCCCGCTGGCCGAGCACAAGGCCATCGAAGCCGCCGTGGAAAAACTGCAGAAAGCCCGCAGCCCTATCCTGGTAATCGGTGCCGGCGCCAATCGCAAGATGACTGCCAAGGTCCTCAAGCAACTGATCGACAAGACCGGCATCCCGTTCATCACCACGCAGATGGGCAAAGGCGTGGTCGACGAGCGCCATCCGCGCTTCCTGGGTAACGCCGCACTGTCGTCCGGTGACTTCGTGCACCGTGCCGTCGAAGCCGCCGACCTGATCGTCAACATCGGCCACGACGTGATCGAGAAGCCGCCGTTCTTCATGGTCCGTGGCGGTACCGAGGTCATCCACATCAACTTCCGCTCCGCCGAAGTCGATGCCGTGTACTTCCCGCAGGTGGAAGTGATCGGTGACATCGCCAACGCCGTATGGCAGATCAGCGAAGCGCTGACCGACACCACCCNCTGGGACTTCACCCGCCTGAT
>NZ_OPYN01000205.1 GCF_900277125.1 Pseudomonas inefficax | reverse complement strand
GCCGTGTACTTCCCACAGGTGGAAGTGATCGGTGACATCGCCAAAGCCGTATGGCAGATCAGAGAAGCGCTGAACGACACTTCGCACTGGGACTTCACCCGCCTGCTGGCGATTCGTGAAGCCAACGAAGCGCACATCGCCGAAGGTGCCGACGACAACCGCTTCCCGGTGTACCCGCAGCGCATGGTTGCCGACATCCGTCGCGTGCTGCCGTCCGAAGGCATCGTCGCCCTGGACAACGGCATCTACAAGATCTGGTTCGCCCGCAACTACAAGGCGCACAAGCCGAACACCGTACTGCTGGACAACGCCCTGGCGACCATGGGCGCCGGCCTGCCATCGGCCATGGCCGCGCACCTGGTGCACCCTGACCGCCCGGTGATTTCGGTGTGCGGCGACGGCGGCTTCATGATGAACAGCCAGGAGCTGGAGACTGCGGTACGCTTGGGCATGCACATCACCGTGGTGATCCTGCGTGACGACGGCTACGGCATGATCCGCTGGAAGCAGGCGAACATGGGCTTCACCGATTTCGGCCTGGATTACGGCAACCCGGACTTCGTCAAGTATGCCGAAGCCTACGGTGCCAACGGCCACCGTGTGGAAAGCGCCGAAGGCCTGCTGCCGTTGCTCGAACACTGCATCAAGACCCCGGGCGTGCACGTGATCGACTGCCCGGTCGATTACAGCGAAAACGACCGCATCCTCAACAGCGAGCTGCGTGAGCGCGCACTGGCGGTGTAAGGCGTAACGGCTTTATTGACATCAATCCGGCCATCACAGCGATCTCACGATCCTTCGATGGCCGGTTGGTGCTAACTAACAACCTCTTCACGCATCTCGTGATTGATCATTCTCATGTTCTCAACTCATAGAGAACACGAGACCATGACCATCGGCTCCACACACAACCATCCTGCTGATCTGACTATCGAACCATCTCTGCCCGTAAAGCCGTGGGCTGCGCGTTACCCTAATCCTCCTGATCTTTGCTTTGATTATCGGCGTCTACTCGAACAAGAGGGCGGAGTCGCATGTGCCACTCAACCGGATCATCGGATCTGTATTGTCGGTGCTGGTGTTACCGGGCTAACCGCAGGCCGTGAATTGCTACGTTGCGGCTTTACCCGTATCACTTTGATCGAGCAGTCCAGGCGTGTGGGCGGGCGCCATCTCACGCTGGTAAATAACGCAGGAAATCAAAAAGAGCCTATAACCCCTTTTGAGATGGGCGCCATGCGCATGCCGTTCTTCAACAGGGCTGGCGAACCCCCGAAAGATGGGCGTTCGCTTATGGCCTATTACGCGAAGCTGTTCGAGCTACGAATTTCCGATTTTCCAAATCCCGGGACACCTTGGGTGAATGCCACTGGAATATATCTTCGTGACGGGCAATTAGAGGGTAATAGAGACCCTGTGCTGTTGGTCTGGCGCAATCCTGAAGGAAAAACACCACCTCCCACTGCGATGCTTCAGCAGGTCTACGATAAATGGCGCCATTTTGCAGAGCAGTTCGCCGAGCGTATTGCAGCGGTTTATGGCACTGATAGCTGGGAATCGATGTGGTCGGCGATCGTCGAGCGCTACCATCGATTATCGTTTAGAGACCTGGTGCATTTGCCAGCTCTTGCGGCTTGGGACCCTGCAAACCCTGGTGATTTTGGTGGTCTAGGCATGAGTGGCGACGAGTCGGCCATCTTCTATTCAATCGGGATTGGAGACGGTAGCTGGGGAGCGTTTTATGACGTCTGCTGCCTGTACCCGCTGCGCACAGCAATCTTTGGCTTTAGCAGTCACCTACAGCTGGTGCATGGGCGTGTTGACCAGGACGGTATGCCTTACGTTGCGCCCCATCTTGAAGCCAGCAGCGTCCCTGACAGTAAAGGGTTGATGTTTCAGGGGCCCGCCTATATCGGGCTTGCGGCGATGGACGAAAGCCTCATGTTTCTGGACGCCGGGATGGGCGGTTCCTCGCTGTATGACCACCTGCTGCAACGAGATGATGGGTTACTAACCGACACTTCGGTCTGTTCCCTACAAAAGCTGGAGGATGGTCGCATACGGGTCGGATACCGTTGGCATTGCAGTGATCCGGTGCAGGGGAGCGTCCAATATGAAGACTTCGACAGTGTGATCTTGACCATCCCTTCCTGGCTGATCGAAACCAACATCCGCCTCGACGGTTTCAGCCGTCAGATATTGCCGCAGACGATCTTGGATGCCTGGAAGCATGCTCATTGGGAGACGAGCTGCAAGGTCTATGCCCCGCTGAAGAAGAGCTTCCTGGACCGCA
The DNA here is from genome assembly GCF_900277125.1 of Pseudomonas inefficax. GTDB lineage: Bacteria > Pseudomonadota > Gammaproteobacteria > Pseudomonadales > Pseudomonadaceae > Aquipseudomonas > Aquipseudomonas inefficax. The sequence goes on along the minus strand of NZ_OPYN01000205.1, from coordinate 871 downwards.
ACCCCGATTTTCCGCAAATCCTGGTCACTGACAGTTTCGTTCACGATGTCTATGCCTATCGCTACAACGACCATTACGTTGATGACTGCATACTGCTCAGTTACACCTGGGAAGACGATGCAACGAAGCTGGCCGCGTTCTCTGATGAAGAACTGGGTGACAAGTGCGTGAAGGAACTCGATCGAATCCTCCTTCGCTGCAGCAACGTGGCTGAACCCATATCGCCTTATATCGATACCCGCAACATTCGCATACAGCGTTGGATGACTGATCGAAACGCGCTTGGCTGCGCAAAGTTGTATCGGGCTGGGACCTATTACGATGCAGTGAGCCTGATGAAGTACAACCGTGATCTGAGTGCCAGTTCAGGGTTGTATCTGGCTGGAGAGTCTTTCTCTGTTGACGCCGGCTGGACCGAGCCGTGTCTACGCACGGCGCTCGATGCGGTCATCAACCTGTGCAACAGAACATCGGCATCGTTCAATGGTGGCTTTACCCTGAACCACTACCCACATTATCAAGCTGGGAAATAGCTGCATCCGGGAGTTTTTGTGGGGAATTTCCTACTGGAACACTTCGCTTATCCTTCGATCCCATAGGAACTCCCCGACTGTCACTCCCCAGCCCAACCCCGTTTTACTGGCGCCCTTCCAAAACAACCATAAAAGGAAGCCGTCATGTCCGAACATTGCACGTCCGTCAGCCCTGTACGTATCGCTGTCATCCAATACGACCCTCAGGTCGGGCTGGAGAATTGTGATGGCAACCTGAGCAAGGGCCTGGCATTGGCCCGGTGCGCAGCGCGTGAAGGCGCCAACCTGATCGTGCTACCCGAGTTGNCNAATACCGGCTACACCTTCCACACGCGGGC
>NZ_OPYN01000204.1 GCF_900277125.1 Pseudomonas inefficax | reverse complement strand
CAGTCGTTCGGCAACTGCCCGCAGTACATCCAGCTGCGTGACTACACCCGCGTCNCAGATCCCCCCCAAGGGCGTGTCGATTCGACGACACTCGATGTCTCGGCTGTCAGCATGATCCAGGCAGCCGATACTTTCTTTGTCGCCAGNTATGTCGAGCATGACGACGGCCAGCGCTCGGTGGATGTCTCACACCGTGGCGGGCGGCTCGGGTTCGTCAAGGTCGAAGGCCACCGCCTCCCCATTCCCGACTATGCTGGCAACCTGCAGTTCAACACCTTGGGCAACCTGCTGGTGAACCCGCAAGCAGGGTTGCTGTTCATCGATTTCAGCAACGGCAACGTGTTGCAGCTTTACGGGCATGCCGAGTTGCTGCTGGACAGCCCCGCCATCCAGGCGTTCGAAGGCGCCGAGCGCTTGTGGACGCTGGAGGTAGAGCAGGTGGTATGGCGCCCGGCTGCCGTTTCCCTGCGTTGGGCCTTCAAGGAGTACGCGCCGACCAGCCTGATGACCGGCACCTGGGCCGAGGCTGACAAACGTCTGCAGCAACGCCAACAGCAGCGCCAATGGCAGGCCTGGCGTGTGCTGCGGGTGGAGCAGGAAAGCCGCGATATCCGCTCGTTCTACCTTGAGCCCCCTGCAGGTAGTGCGATGGCTTTTGTGCCAGGGCAGCATGTTCCGGTGCAAGTCCAGCTCGACGGCGAGGCAGCACTGATCCGTACCTACAGCCTGTCCAGCGCGCCTTCGGACGGCTACCTGCGCATCAGCGTCAAAGCCCAGGGTCCGGCTTCGCGGCACCTGCATGAGCGTGTCGTGCCCGGCGATGTGCTGAACGTGCGCCCGCCGATGGGCAGCTTCACGCTGGACCAGCAGAGCACACGGCCGCTGGTGCTGATCGGCGCGGGTGTGGGTGTCACGCCGTTACTGGCCATGCTGCGCGAGCAGTTGAACAAGGGGCGGGCACGGTGCATCCATCTGTTCCATGGTGCGCGCAGCCTGGCCGACCTGCCGTTCCGTGAGGAGCTGGCAAGCTTGCGGCAACAGGCCGGCGGCCTGCTGCACGTGCACCGTGCCCTGAGCCAGCCGGAAGAGCATGCGCTGGTGGGGCGTGATTACGAGTTTGCCGGTCGGCTGGGTATCGAGCAGGTCAAAGCGACGCTTGCGCTGGACGACTACGATTTCTATCTGTGTGGCCCGGGCAGTTTTACCCAGGACCTGTATGAAGGGCTGCGCGGGGTGCATGTGCCGGATGCACGGATCCATGCCGAAGCCTTTGGCCCGTCGACGCTCCGGCGGCACACCGACGATGACCAGCCCACCCTGCAACAGCCGCCGGCGGCCAGCGAGCCGGTGCCGGTATACTTTGCGGCTTCGGCCAAGGAGGCGCGCTGGGCGCCCGGTAGCGGTACGCTGCTGGAGTTGGCCGAGGCGCGTGGGCTGGCGCCGGAGTTCAGTTGCCGAGGTGGGTCGTGCGGTACCTGCAAGACTCGGTTGGTCAGTGGCCAGGTGCATTATCCGAATCCGCCAGCGGAAATGCCGGAAAGTGGTACTGCGCTAATCTGTTGCGCGATACCGGCGCGGGTGGAAGAGGGAGGGCAGGTGTTGGTACTGGATATCTGATATGCCTGTACCGGCCTCATCGCCGGCAAGCCAGCTCCCACAGGTACTCTACAGCTGCCGAAACCTGTGAAGTACCTGTGGGAGCTGGCTTGCCGGCGATGAGGCCAGAGCAGACAACACAAAACGCCCAGATGAAAGATAATCCCGGCACTTCATGGCCTCAGGAGCCCGCATGGACCAGATCCACCTGATGAAGGTGTTCGTCGCCGTAGGCGAGCTGGAGAGCTTCGCCGCCGCTGCCCGTCGCCTGGACATCTCCCCAGCCGCGGTCACCCGCGCCGTCAGCGCCCTGGAAGAGCAACTCGGGGTCAAGCTGCTGCTGCGCACCACCCGTAGCGTGCGCCTGACCGAAGCCGGTGGCCGCTACCTGGAAGAGACCCGGCATATCCTCACCAGCATCCACGAGGACAACGAAGCCGCGGCCGGCATCAACGCCACGCCCAAGGGCGACCNGGCCGTCACTGCGCCCATCCTGTTTGGCAAGAAGTTCGT
>NZ_OPYN01000203.1 GCF_900277125.1 Pseudomonas inefficax | reverse complement strand
GATAACCGCTGAAAGCATCTAAGCGGGAAACTTGCCTCAAGATGAGATCTCACTGGGATCTTGAATCCCCTAAAGGGCCGTCGAAGACTACGACGTTGATAGGTTGGGTGTGTAAGCGCTGTGAGGCGTTGAGCTAACCAATACTAATTGCCCGTGAGGCTTGACCATATAACACCCAAGCAATTTGCTGACGCAGATTGCGGTGGTGAAGACGAAAGAACCGAAAGTTCGCACCATCACAAATATCGCATATCCGAATTCGCTGGGCTGTCCATCTGGACATTCTGGCAACAGAATTTCTTGACGACCATAGAGCATTGGAACCACCTGATCCCATCCCGAACTCAGCAGTGAAACGATGCATCGCCGATGGTAGTGTGGGGTTTCCCCATGTGAGAGTAGGTCATCGTCAAGATTCATTTCGCAAAACCCCTATCTGCGCATGCAGGTAGGGGTTTTGTCTTTCTGGCGAAAAAGCCCCGGACCTGCGCAACCCTCCTCTGTGGGAGCGGGTTCACCCGCGAACACCGGCAAAGCCGGTGCCATCCACCACGTCGCCTTCTTCGGGCGGTTCTACATCTCCGCTCCCCAACGACCGCAAAAGACCCGGCTGCGACAATATTCCCGTCACATTCACGTGACTTTCCCGCGGCCACCCTACGTCAAGACTTTGGTTCGGAGCACTCCTAGCTCCGGGCCGAGCAATGCCAGCGTACCGTGCTGCGCATTTCCGGACTTCCACCGTCCCATCACTTGAGGTAGCAAGCAAGATGGCCAAGGCCGCCGATGTCGTTGTGCAATGCCTGGAAAACGAAGGTGTCGAGTATGTGTTCGGCATTCCCGGTGAGGAAAACCTCGACCTGCTCGAATCCCTGCGCAAGTCGAAAATCAAGCTGGTACTGACCCGTCACGAGCAGTCCGCAGGTTTCATGGCTGCCACCTACGGCCGCCTGACCGGCAAGACCGGCGTCAGCCTGTCGACCCTTGGCCCTGGCGCCACCAACCTGGTCACCGCCAGCGCCTACGCCTACCTGGGCGGCATGCCGATGATGATGATCACCGGCCAGAAGCCGATCAAGAAGTCCAAGCAGGGCCGCTTCCAGATCATCGACGTGTGCGGCATGATGGACCCCATCACCAAGTACACCCACCAGTTCGCCTCGGCCGACAACATCCCGGCGCGTATGCGCGAAGCCTTCCGCCTGGCTGAAGAAGAGAAGCCGGGTGCGGTGCACCTGGAGCTGCCAGAAGACATCGCCGCCGAGCAGACCGAAAGCCTGCCGATCCCGCCTAGCCTGAGCCGCCGCCCGCTGGCAGAGCACAAGGCCATCGAAGCCGCTGTGGAAAAACTGCAGAAAGCCCGCAGCCCTATCCTGGTAATCGGTGCCGGCGCCAATCGCAAGATGACCGCCAAGGTCCTCAAGCAACTGATCGACAAGACCGGCATCCCGTTCATCACCACGCAAATGGGCAAAGGCGTGGTCGACGAGCGCCACCCGCGCTTCCTCGGCAACGCCGCACTGTCGTCGGGTGATTTCGTGCACCGCGCCGTCGAAGCCGCCGACCTGATCGTCAACATCGGCCACGACGTGATCGAGAAGCCGCCGTTCTTCATGGTCCGTGGCGGTACCGAAGTCATCCACATCAACTTCCGCTCTGCCGAAGTCGATGCCGTGTACTTCCCGCAGGTGGAAGTGATCGGTGACATCGCCAACGCCGTATGGCAGATCAGCGAAGCGCTGACCGACACCAACCACTGGGACTTCACCCGCCTGATGGCGATTCGTGAAGCCAACGAAGCGCAGATCGCCGAAGGTGCCGACGACAACCGTTTCCCGGTGTACCCGCAGCGCATGGTTGCCGACATCCGTCGCGTGCTGCCGTCCGAAGGCATCGTCGCCCTGGATAACGGCATCTACAAGATCTGGTTCGCCCGCAACTACAAGGCGCACAAGCCGAACACCGTACTGCTGGATAACGCCCTGGCGACCATGGGCGCCGGCCTGCCATCGGCCATGGCCGCGCACCTGGTGCACCCGGACCGCCCGGTGATTTCGGTTTGCGGCGACGGCGGTTTCATGATGAACAGCCAGGAGCTGGAGACTGCAGTACGCTTAGGGATGCACATCACTGTGGTGATCCTGCGTGACGACGGCTACGGCATGATCCGCTGGAAGCAGGCGAACATGGGCTTCACCGATTTCGGCCTGGATTACGGCAACCCGGACTTCGTCAAGTACGCCGAAGCCTACGGTGCCAACGGCCACCGCGTGGAAAGCGCCGAAGGCCTGCTGCCGTTGCTCGAACACTGCATCAAGACTCCGGGCGTGCACGTGATCGACTGCCCGGTCGATTACAGCGAAAACGACCGCATCCTCAACAGCGAGCTGCGTGAGCGCGCGCTGGCGGTGTAAGGCCTGACAGGATCGGCGCCACCTCAAGGCTGGCGCCGCTCCATGGATCGCGTCCACCAACCGTTCTGGGTCTAAGGCCCTTCCTGCCACAACCATTCCATATTCCTACAAGCATGTAGGAACTCCCCGACTGTCACTCCCCAGCCCAACCCCGCTTTACTGGCGCCCTTCCAAAACAACCATAAAAGGAAGCCGTCATGTCCGAACATTGCACGCCCGTCAGCCCTGTACGTATCGCCGTCATCCAGTACGACCCTCAGGTCGGGCTGGAGAATTGCGATGGCAACCTGAGCAAGGGCCTGGCATTGGCCCGGTGCGCGGCGCGTGAAGGCGCCAACCTGATCGTGCTACCCGAGTTGGCCAATACCGGCTACACCTTCCACACGCGGGCAGAGGCCTATGCCCATGCCGAAACGCTGGAGGAGGGTCGCAGCCTGAAAGCCTGGGCGGATTTCGCCCGGGAGTACCAGGTCTACCTGGCTGCGGGTTTTGCCGAACGCGAGGGACTGAAACTCTACGACAGTGCCGTACTGTTCGGGCCGCAAGGTCTGCTCGGGCACTACCGCAAGGCCCATCTGTGGAACCAGGAAAAGCTCTGGTTCACCCCTGGCGACCTGGGCTTCCCAGTGTTCGAGACACCAATCGGCCGTATCGGCCTGCTGATCTGCTGGGATATCTGGTTCCCGGAAGTGCCGCGGCTGATGGCCGCGCAAGGCGCCGACATCATCTGCAGCCTGAACAACTGGGTATGGACGCCACCACCGCTGTTCGATGAAGCAGGGCGCTGCATGGCGTCCTACCTGACCATGACGGCGGCGCACGCCAACAACGTCTACATCGCTGCCGCCAACCGCATAGGTAGCGAGCGGGGCGGTCGCTTCCTTGGCTGTTCACTGATTGCCGATACCAGTGGCTGGCCCATTGGCGAGGTGGCCAGTGCAGAGGAGGAGTGCATTCTTTACGCCGATGTCGACCTCAGCAGCGCCCGCTCGGCGCCGATCTGGAACAGCCTCAACGACCTGCCGCGCGACAGGCGCACCGATCTTTACGATGCCACGCTTGGCTATCGCCTTCATGCACCTATGCCTCGCTGAGGAGTTGCACATGAAAACGCTACTCTTCCCCAACCGGCAGCGTTCGTCGGTGTTGATCCTTGCCTGTCTGCTGGTGCTGCTGGTTGCCAGCCTCGTACACGGCCAATGGCCGGACTACATGCAACTGGCCGCGACGCTCGATCAACCGCTCAGCCGCCTGCGCTGGATCGTTGGTGATATCAGCGAAGTGGCCTTCTACAAGCATGAGTTGCCCGCTCTGGGCTTGCTATTGGGCGCTTGCCTGGCGCACTGGGCCCACGTGCGCGGGTATCGCTGGCACGGCTTTGCCATCTGCTACGGCAGCGGATTATGGCCGTGGGTGTTCACCAGTTCGCTGCTGGGCTTGTTGCTCAGTCACGCGTTGTGGGGATGGACATTGGCCAGTGGCACCTGGCAACCGACCTTCGTTGCTTTCGTATCGTTGCCAGCAGCCATGGTGCTGTTGTTTGGTGCGGGTTGGCGGGTGACGATCAGCGGCGCACTGCTGGGAGCGCTGTTGGTAACACCAGCCAGCCTGCTGATGGTCAACTACCTGTGCTACCCCCTGCAGTTGCCGGTGGTAGTCGGCAACGTAAGTGGCATGGCGCTGGCAAGCGTGGTGGCGTTCATGCTGTGCTGGCACTTTCCATCATGGGTACGGCCCAGCCATCCGCCCACCACACATGAACCCGTTGCGGCCCAAGCCGACTACGGGGTGGCCTGGACCCTGCGGCGTGTACTGGCCGATTTCAGCGAAGCGCCATTTTTCGGCAATGAACTGGCCAGCCTCGGGCTACTGCTGGGAGTGTTTCTGGCTTACATGCTGGCCCCCGCTGCGCCAGTCTACGGTTCGCTGCTACTGATTCCGATGGTTGCCGGGCAGGCGCTGGCATCACTGGTAGGTGTCGTGTTCTGGCGTCGCCAATGGCAGGCGCGAGGCTGGTACCCCACTTACATTCCCATCGTCTCGATCGTCCCTGCCGCTGTGCTCACCCACGGTGGAAGCTGGCAAGTGATCGTAGCCAGTGCAGTGCTGGGTGCGCTGGTAGCGCCACCGTTGGCAGTGGCCATCAGCCAGCGCTTGCCAGCCTACATGCATGGTTACGTCGGCAATGTAGTGTCGATGGCCATCAGCACACTGGCGATCGTTCCACTGGTCGGGCTGCTTGCTGGAGGTGGCGTATGAAAGCGCATGCAAACCTGCCCAGGTTATCGATCGCCAGCCTGGGAGGGACGGTGAGTATGCGGACAAGTGCAAGCGAATGCGGGGTGATGCCCAAGCTTGACTGCGCTGAGCAACTGGCCGAGTTGCCACAACTGCGTGAGATGGCCCATCTTGAGGCTGTCACTCTGGGCCTGCTCCCCAGTGCCTCGCTGGGCTTTGCGGCGATGCTCGAGGTGCTGGCCTGGGCCCGGGGCCAGATGGCTCGCGGGGCACACGCGGTGATACTGACCCAAGGTACCGACAGCCTCGAGGAAACGGCGTATTTCCTCGATTTGCTCTGGCCGTTCGATGCGCCATTGGTAATGACCGGTGCCATGCGCGCGGCCAGCCAGCCGGGCAACGACGGCCCGGCCAATCTGCTGGCTGCGGTGCAGGTGGCATTGGCGCCTGGCAGTCGTGGGCGCGGTGTTTTGGTGCTGATGAATGATCAGGTCCACTGCGCTGCAAGGGTTCGCAAGACGGCAAGCCTCGCGATGGCTGCATTCGAATCACCCGGGTGCGGAGCACTGGGCGATGTTGTGGAAGGTGTCGTGGTATATCGTCAACCGGCAGGCTCACGAGAGGTGCTGCCGTTACCGCATCGTACCGAGCATCGGATTGCAATGCTGGAAGCGTGCCTGGACGCAGATACGGCGTTGTTGAAGGCTGTAGCGACACTGGGCTACGAGGGACTGGTCATAGCCGGTTTTGGTGCAGGTCACGTTTCCGCTAGCTGGTCCGAAGTGCTTGGCCATCTCGCGCCCACCTTGCCTGTGATTGTTGCCACCCGCACAGGCAGTGGCCCCACAGCCTCGGCCTCCTACGGTTTTACCGGAGCCGAGATCGACCTGCAGGCCAAGGGGGTACACATGGGCGGGCAGCTCTGCCCGCGCAAATGCCGCATTCTGCTGTGGCTGTTGATCGGCACGGGCAGGCAGCAGCAGCTGCATGGCTGGTTGTCACGTTAGGTAATCTGCCCGCGTAGCTGCAAGCGCGGGCAGCCCTTCGGACGTTGCTGTGCTAGGGTGCACACACTTTTGCTTCCCAGGATGTCCACGCCATGCTCCCCCCTCTCAGCGAAAAAGAACTCGACCGCCTTGAAGACCTGCTGATCACCTACGGCAATGACTACTCGGTACTCAACCTGGCCGAGCTCAATGGCTTTTTCACTGCCCTGGCCAGCTCGCCGACTACCGTCATGCCTGAACAGTGGCTGCCTGCGGTGGCCGGCGGCAAGGTGCCGAAATTCAAGAAGCCGGCGCATGAAGAGGCGTATACGGCATTGATGCTGCGCTATGCCAGCCAGGTGGCGGAGGAGTTGGGCGACGATGTTGACCACTTTGAGCCGCTGTTCGAAGAAAGCGAAGGCGAAGAGGGCAGTGTAATCATCATGGAGGAGTGGTGCTTTGGCTACATGCGCGGCACTCAGGTCGCTGGTTGGGCCGAGCTGCCGCCGGAGCAGGACCAACTGCTCAAGGCCATTTCGCTGCATGGGCTGGAGGACAACTTCGAGCTGCTGGACCAGATGAGCGAAGCGGATATCCAGGCCTGCGTGCCTCAGGTGACCGAGGCAGCACGCAGGCTTTACCGTTACCACCGGCTGCAGGATTGAACTCTATGAGTAACCCCATCACCGACCAGGAGTTGGACGAGCTGGGAGAGCTGCTTTTCAAGTATGGCAATGATGACGCGATACTTGATGTCAGTGAACTCGATGGCTTTGTGAATGCCCTATGCAGCTCGCCGCATCTGCTGCTACCAAGTGAGTGGCTGCCGGAGGTTTCTGGCGGCAAACTGCCTCGGTTCAAAAGCAAGGCCCAGGCTCAGCGCTACACGGATTTGATCATCAAGTTTTACAACACCGTCGCGATTATGCTCAGCGAAGCCACGGATGAGCTGAATCTGTTCTTTGAGGTCAGAGATACTGCGCAGGGCGAAATTGTAGTGCTTGAAGAGTGGTGCTTCGGGTACATGCGGGGTGTTCGTTTGGGACGATGGACAGAATTACCTGCCCAGCTTCAAAAATATCTCGACGCTATTGCCTTGCACGGTTCGGAGGAAAATTTTTCCGTCCTGGACAAGATGAGCCTCGAAGAACACCAGGCCACTGTGCCGTTGGTGGTTGATGCTGTGCATGTTCTTTACCTCTACCAACGGCAGCAGCGATTGGGCTGATTTCTCTGATGTAGCAGGGACCTGTGGGAGCGGCTTTAGCCGCGAACACCGGCGCAGCCGGTGCCAGGCACCGTGTTGGATTCTTCGCGGCTAAAGCCGCTCCCACGGGAGGGTGTAGTGCTTTTGGAGCGGGCTTGCCCGCGAAGAGGCCAGAAGCCGGAGTGCATTATTCCGCCCCGCGAAATTATGGTTTCCCCGCCACGCGGATTCTGCTGTCAGCCGAACCAGTGCAGCATGTGCTCCACCAGCCCATCCCGGTGCTGACGAGGAGCCAAGCCCATGTCGAACCCGATCAAGCTTTACAACTTCCCCAAGTCCGGCCACGCCCACCGCATCGAGCTGATGCTCTCGCTGCTGAATCTTCCTACCGAGCTGGTGTTCGTCGACCTCGCCAAAGGCGCGCACAAGCAGCCGGACTTCCTCGCCCTCAACCCGTTTGGCCAGGTCCCGGTCATCGATGACAACGGTACGGTGGTCGCCGACTCCAATGCCATCCTGGTGTACCTGGCCAAGAAGTACGACAACGGTACCTGGCTCCCCGAGGAACCCGCTGCCGCCGCCCGCGTCCAGCGCTGGCTGTCGGTCGCTGCCGGCCCGTTGGCCTTCGGCCCCGCTGCGGCGCGTCTGGTCACGGTGTTCGGTGCCTCGTTCAACACCGATGAAGTGATTACCCGCGCCCACACCCTGCTGAAAGTGATCGACGCCGAGCTGGCCAAAACGCCCTTCCTGGCCGGTAGCACACCCACCATCGCCGATATCGCCAACTACTCGTACATCGCCCATGCACCGGAGGGCAATGTGTCGCTGGAGCCCTATGCCAACGTACGCGGTTGGCTGGCCCGGATCGAGGCGCTGCCGCGCTTCGTACCCATGCCACGCACCGTGATCGGCCTGCAGACCAGCGCCTGACATCCCGCCACTGCGAGGAACGCCGCCATGCAACAGAACCCGGACCACCACTCCTCGCCCTGGCATGCGGGAGAGAAAACCCTGCAGGAAAAAGCCGGTGTCGCGGAGCGCATGGAGGCGTTCGGGCAGAAGGTCATTCGTGACTACATGCCCGAGCAGCATCGTATTTTCTATCACCAGTTGCCGTTCATGGTCGCCGCCAGCGTGGACGCACTGGGGCGGCCCTGGGCGACGCTGTTGGAAGGGCCGGAAGGTTTCGTCAGCTCGCCGGACCCGCGCCAGCTGACGATCGACACTCAACTGCCGGCAGACGATCCCGCTACCCCGGGGCTGTCTGCCGGGCAGGCGGTCGGCCTGTTGGGGATCGAACTGCACACCCGCCGGCGCAACCGCCTCAACGGGCAGATTCGCGAGGCCGGCGACGGGCAACTGCAGGTGACTGTAGAGCAGTCGTTCGGCAACTGCCCGCAGTACATCCAGCTGCGTGACTACACCCGCGTCACAGAACCCGCCCAGGGGCGTGTCGATGCGACGACACTCGATGCCTCGGCTGTCAGCATGATCCAGGCAGCCGATACTTTCTTTGTCGCCAGCTATGTCGAGCATGACGACGGCCAGCGCTCGGTGGATGTCTCACACCGTGGCGGGCGGCCCGGGTTCGTCAAGGTCGAAGGCAACCGCCTGACCATTCCCGACTATGCTGGCAACCTGCACTTCAACACCTTGGGCAACCTGCTGGTGAACCCGCAAGCAGGGTTGCTGTTCATCGATTTCAGCAACGGCAACGTGTTGCAGCTTTACGGGCATGCCGAGTTGCTGCTGGACAGCCCGGCCATCCAGGCGTTCGAAGGCGCCGAGCGCTTGTGGACGCTGGAGGTCGAGCAGGTGGTATGGCGCCCGGCTGCCGTTTCCCTTCGTTGGGCCTTCAAGGAGTACGCGCCGACCAGCCTGATGACCGGGACCTGGGCCGAGGCCGACATACGCCTGCAGCAACGCCAACAGCAGCGCCAATGGCAGGCTTGGCGTGTGCTGCGGGTGGAGCAGGAAAGCCGCGATATCCGCTCGTTCTACCTTGAGCCTCCTGCTGGCAGTGCGATGGCTTTTGCGCCAGGGCAGCATGTTCCGGTGCAAGTCCAGCTCGAGGGCGGGGCAGCACTGATCCGTACCTACAGCCTGTCCAGCGCGCCTTCGGACGGCTACCTGCGCATCAGTGTCAAAGCCCAGGGTCCTGCTTCGCGGCACCTGCATGAGCGTGTCGTGCCCGGCGATGTGCTGAACGTGCGCCCGCCGATGGGCAGCTTCACGCTGGACCAGCAGAGCACACGGCCGCTGGTGCTGATTGGCGCGGGTGTGGGTATCACGCCGTTACTGGCCATGCTGCGCGAGCAGTTGAGCAAAGGGCAGGCACGGCGCATTCATCTGTTCCATGGGGCGCGCAGCCTGGCCGACCTGCCGTTCCGTGAGGAGCTGGCAAGCTTGCGGCATCAGGCCGGCGGCCTGCTGCACGTGCACCGCGCCCTGAGCCAGCCGGAAGAGCATGCGCTGGTGGGGCGTGATTACGAGTTTGCCGGTCGGCTGGGTATCGAACAGGTCAAGACGACGCTTGCGCTGGACGACTACGATTTCTACCTGTGTGGCCCGGGCAGCTTTACCCAGGACCTGTATGAAGGGCTGCGCGGGGTGCATGTGCCGGACGCGCGGATCCATGCCGAAGCCTTTGGCCCGTCGACGCTTCGGCGGCACACCGACGATGACCAGCCCACCCTGCAACAGCCGCCGGCGGCCAGCGAGCCGGTGCCGGTATACTTTGCGGCTTCGGCCAAGGAGGCGCGCTGGGCGCCCGGTAGCGGTACGCTGCTGGAGTTGGCCGAGGCGCGTGGGCTGGCGCCGGAGTTCAGTTGCCGAGGTGGATCGTGCGGTACCTGCAAGACTCGGTTGGTCAGTGGCCAGGTGCATTACCCGAATCCGCCGGCCGAGCTGCCGGAGGCGGGTTCGGTGTTGATTTGCTGTGCAGTGCCTGCCCGGTCGGAGGAGGGGGCGCAGCCGTTGGTGCTGGATATCTGATGGTTCACGATCCCCTGTAGGAGCGGCCTTGTGTCGCGAAGGGCCGCAGCGCGGCCCCAGGATTCAAGTAGTGAAACACCAATTGCTGGGGCTGCTGTGCAGCCCTTTCGCGACACAAGGCCGCTCCTACAAGGGACCGCGTACGGGACAGGCTGCACAAGAAGCCCAGATGAAAGATAATCCCGGCACTTCATGGCCTCAGGAGCCCGCATGGACCAGATCCACCTGATGAAGGTGTTCGTCGCCGTAGGCGAGCTGGAGAGCTTCGCCGCCGCTGCCCGCCGCCTGGATATCTCCCCAGCCGCGGTCACCCGCGCCGTCAGCGCCCTGGAAGAGCAACTCGGGGTCAAGCTGCTGCTGCGCACCACCCGTAGCGTGCGCCTGACCGAAGCCGGTGGCCGCTACCTGGAAGATACCCGGCATATCCTCGCCAGCATCCACGAGGCCAACGAAGCCGCCGCCGGCATCAACGCCACGCCCAAGGGCGACCTGGCCGTCACTGCGCCCATCCTGTTTGGCAAGAAGTTCGTCATGCCGTGCATCGTCCGCTACCTGCAGCAGTACCCCGAGGTTGACGTTTCCGCCTACTTCCTCGACCGCATCGTCAACATGGTAGAGGAGGGCATGGACGTGGCCGTTCGTATCGGCCCCTTGCCCGACTCCGGGCTCAAAGCACTGCGGGTGGGCAGGGTCCGACGCATGCTGTGCGCCTCTCCCGAATACCTGGCGCGTCATGGCGTGCCAAAGCACCCGTCCGACCTGGCAGAACATGCGGTGATCGGTACCACCAACCTGTCGCCCCGAGCCGGCTGGCGTTTCGGAATAACCGATGAACCGACCCTGGTGCGCATGAAACCCCGCCTGATGGTGACCAGCAATGACGGGGCGATCGCTGCGGCCAGCGGCGGGTTGGGCATTGCCCGCCTGTTGTCGTATCAAGTCGCGGATGAATTGGCCAGCGGGCAGCTGCAGGTGATCCTGGCCGATTACGAAGAGGCGCCTTGGCCGATCCATATACTGCACCGGGAGAGCAAGTACGGTTCAGCCAAGGTCCGGGCCTTCATAGATATGCTGGCGCAGGCGCTGAGGGCTCGGCAGCTGGACTGATTCAACCGAGCAGGGTGAATGTAAAGCAACCTGGGCACTGCTGTTCCAGCCATTCCTTGGCTCGTTCGCTCAGGAAGTACCCGCGATAGACATCGCCTTTGAAGAAATCGGCTTGCTCATCGGCCTTGAGCACCTTGAGATACTGGCCGAGGTCAGCAGGTTCGTGCTGTGAGTCCTTGAACAGGTTGAGCTTGCCCACGACGAATGCTTGCCAATACTCCGGCATGCGTTTGGCCAGTGCCGGGTCATGCGGCAAGGTATCGATGATCGAGGTCGGCCCCCCTTTCAGATCGAGGTAGTCGGTAATGGGCTTGCTGGTATCCCAGTGCAACCAGTCGATGTGCACGATGTGGGTTTTTTCCAGGTGCTCATAACGGCTGATGCCCTTCAAGCCGCTTTTTTCCAAGGCTTGTTTGACCGGCTCGGTGAGTACCAGCGAACCCGACCGGATATACGCGGCCGGGGTATAGGGGCCGGCGCGCTTGATGCTGTCTATGTCGGTATCTTCATCCCAGGCGATCATCCCCTGAAGCAGTGCCGCGCCCCAGTCTCCCCAAGGGGATGGCAGGTTGTCCAAATAGTAAATGTTCATATCAGAGGCATGTTCTTTCGGCCATTCAGGCGTACTGAACGAAAAAGAACCCGGCTTCGTCGCCTTGGTTTTTTCGTCGGGCTTGCTTGTCCAGATAGATGTAACCGATGCCATCCAGGAAGATCCCTTCCTGCTGGGGGGCCCAGCGGCTGATTTCGTAGTCGGTCAGTTGTAAAAGAAGCAGGTACCGGCTTGGAACATAGATAGGATCTTGCATCCAGGCTGCTCGACCGAGTTGCTTGCTGATGCCAAGACCGGAGTCCTCGTCATCGTGCTCTTCGGCGAATTCCTCTTCGGTCATTGGCTCGAAGTCGATAAAACGTCGCTCCAGCAAGAGCGTTCCAGGCGGGGCTGGTAACTCCTCCTCACACAGCCGGTGGAGAATGAACCGTGCGTAACCATTGTGGATACCGGGTAGCTCCGCTTGCTCATGAAGTGAGTAGCGGCTGACGACGGATTGCTTGAAGCCGCCGGCGCGCTGTTTTCGAGCTGTGATGAATACCGTGGCAGCCATGCCGGGCGGAAAGATTTTAGCCGGCAGGAAGTTTTCCGTGACCGTACACAGAGGCGTCATCGGCTCCTGGGTGTCGGGCGACAAAGGCCACAAGCCTGGGTCGTCCATGCGGACGCTGCCACCCACCTGACCGAAGCCTTTGTCTTCTTCGGTAAACACGATCTTCATTGAATGCACGTCAATAACATCCCTTGCTTTTTGCATATGACCGGGCTAGCCGCCTGGCGGTGCGGAGTTGGTCCTGGGTCACGATATTACGGGTAACCAATGTGTTGTAGATAGCTTCGGACATCAGTCGGATTTCCAGTTTGCCGCGCTTGAGCATCTGGTTTGGCCCCAGTCCTCGTAGTGCTCGCAAGCGGCGCTCCTCGTCGTGAACCATGGTGTGGTTGCTACGCTTGAGCGCCATTGCCGGGTTGCCTTTTACCCGGTTAGTCGTGGCGATACCTTTGTCCTGCATGAACTTGTGACGCATGATTTCATGGGCATCGTGGCCGTCTTTTTTATGAGCATCGGTGCCGAAGCCTGCGGATTCGCCTTCTTTGAGCAGCCCCCATGGGTCGATCCAGGTAAACGGGTTGGGCGCATACTCGTAAAGGTTCAAACCACCGGCCAGACCAATTGGGTCAGGCTGGGTAAAGCGGCCTATCTCTGGGTCGTAGAAGCGGAACAGGTTGTAGTGCAGGCCGGTTTCGCGGTCCAGGTACTGGCCCTGGAAGCGCAGGTTCTGTTCTTCCTGCAGACGGGTAGCCCGCTGTTCATGCCAGCTTGCGCCCCAGGTCAGGTAGCGCGCCGACCACACCTCCTCGCCAGCGCCATCGGTCAACTGCTCCGGCAGGCCGTTGATGTCATTGTGGTAATGCAGTACCTGCTGGTGAGCACCCAGGCCGTCCACCCGGGCCAGCGGTTCGTGGCCATCGTCCTCGTACAGGTACAGCGCCTGCCGGCCATTGTGCAGCTCGCCGAGCAGGCGCAGGCCACTCCAGCTGAAGCGGGTGCGGCTGACCACCTGGCCGTCGAGCGTTGATTCGATCTTCTCGGTGCGCCGGCCCATCGGGTCGTAGCGCATGTCGATGATGCGTTCCCGCCCGGGTTGCAGGTTGCGCACCTGGACCAGCCGGTGCTCGGCGTCGTAGCGAAAATGCTGCGTACCGCGGCGGCGGCTGCGCTTTTCCACCAGGCGACCGAAGCCATCGTAGCGATAGCGCTTGTCCTCGAAAGTGAGCACGCGGTTGTGCCGGACCAGCCCGGCACCTGCCGCCAGCGGGTCGAGCAGGTTGCCGGCCGGGTCGTAGCGGAATGCTTCGCGCTGGCCGACAGGGCTGTCCTGGCGCCCCAGCACATGGCCGCAGCCATCATGCTGATAAGCCTGCAAATAGCCGCTGCCCGGGTGCTGCACCTCGCGTACGGCCAGTTGGTCGGCCGCGTCGAACTGGTACCGCTGCTGGTCTGGCGCCGGCAGCTGGCTGGGTTGGGCTGCCGGGCGGCGCAGCAGAGTGCGCAGGCGCCCGCCACGGTCGTACTTGCGTTGAATCGCCAGGTTGCCCTGCAGGCGCAGCGTCTCCCGGTGTACGCGGTCACGCTCGAAATCGCACACCACCTTGCCATCGAGGTTGATCTGGTGCAGGTGCCCGCTGCCGTAGTACAGGCGGTTGATCCAGCGGCCGTCGGGTACTCGCGTGCGGGTGACGTTGCCGAGCGGGTCGTACTGGTACTGCACGCTGCCCTGCGCGCTGTGTTCTTCGAGCAACTGGCTCAGGGCATCGAAGGCGAAGCCCAGTTCCTCGACCTGGCCATCCACGGCGGTACGGCGGATCGCAACCACGTTGTCCAGTGGGTCGTTGCAGTAGTCGGTGCGTCCCTCATCGGTATGGCGGGTCAGCAGCCGACCGCCGGCGTCGTACGCCATGCGATGAATAATGGGCGCCTCTGCGCTGCCCGGTGCAGGCAGGAAGGTCACCTGGACAAGGTTGTCCAGTGGGTCGTACTGGTAGCGCCGCAAGCCGCCGTCCAGGTCGCGTTCGGCGATCAGCCGGTCGCCTGCATCCCATTCGAAACCGTAGGCTTCGCCATTTTCGTTGTACAGAGCGAGCAGGCGCCCATGGTTATCGTACTGGTAGCGCACCTGCCGGCCGAGCGCATCGATGCGCAGTTCCAGTTGCCCGCGGCGGTTACGCCGGTATTGGGTAACGTGACCTGCCGGGTCGAGGTGCTGAACCAACAAGCCGCTGGCATCGAGGGCAAACGCTTCGCTGCGGCCATCGGGAAAGGTCACGCTACGCAAGCGACCCTTGCTGTCATGCTGGTAGTCGGTGCGCTCGCCCTGGGCGTCGGTGATCGATCGCAAGTGGCCCAAGGTGTCGTAGGCGAAGCGGGTCAGGTAGCCCGAGCAGTCCCGCTGTTCGACCAGCAGCCCTTGCTCGTTCCAGCGCAGGTGGCGGCTGGAACCATTGGCATCGATGATTTCGACAGGGTTGCCCTGGCTGTCGTGGCGATACCGTGTGTGCTGGCCCAGCGGGTCGGTTTCGCGCGTGCAGTTTCCGCGTTGGTCGTAGGCGAATGTCCAGCGGTGGCCGGCCTGGTCGGTCTGGCTGCGAGGCAGCGACCAATGCTCGAGCCACTCGGTCGACTCGCTACGCCCCAGCGGGTCGACCGTTTCGGCAAGGTTGCCCGACTCATCGTAGAAAAACTGCCAGCGTCCATCCATGGGGTCGCTCGCCGCGAGCAACTGGCGCTCGTCGTTCCATTCGAAGCGCCAGGTCCGCTCGAGTGCATCGGTGTAGGCGGTGATCTGATACTGCGGGTTCCAGTGGCGCACGGCGACGCGGCCAAGGCTGTCGGTCACCCGGGTGGTGCCTGCGGCCACATCGTATTCGAAGGCGTAGCTGTCGCCGCCGTTGGTCCAGTGTCGCACCACCCGCCAACCGTCCTCATGCTGCGCCCATTCGTAGTTGCAACACAGGCCGCCGCCAGTACGGTGTTCGATCATGCGTCGGGCGGCGTCGTAGGCAAAGCCGCGCAGCGGCTGGCTTGCGCCATCCAGCACCTGAGCGAGGTCACCGTTGGTATCGTAGCCATAGCTGGCCAAGCGTTGCGATTCGCCGCTCGCCGCGTGGACGTCGACGTGGCTCACCCGCTGTGGCCATTGCTCGCTGTAGCCGAGCCGGACACGCACCTGATCGAAGGTATCGCGCAACTGGCAAAGACGGCCCTGGTCGTCGTAGTCCAGGTAGATCCGGTTGTCGTTGCGATCACCGATCTGGCTCAGGCGCAGTCGGTCAGGCCGCCCCGGGGTCGGCTGGAACAGCCGATACTCGCCTTCGCGGCTTTCGGTCAGCAGCTCGCCGTTGTGCGCCCGGCGTACGCTCAGCCCTTCACCGACACTGAACACCGCATCACCCAAGGTGATGATGCCCATGTCCACCCGGCGGGCCTGCTCGTCGACCAGCACCAGGTGATCGTCTTCGCCAACCTCTACCGAAACTTCGTAAGGCAGGCTCCAGCCCGCGCCGAACAGGCCATCGACCCGCTCGTCGTGGCTGTTGTAGAAGCGTTGCCAGGCGATCGGCAGGGTGGCCTGCACGGTGAAGTCGAGGTCTTCATCGCCACACAGGACCTTGCCGCCGGTCGCCGCATGTACCGGGTTGGGCGAACCGGCCATGGCCTGGGTGAGGGCGCTGGTCACCTGGCCGGTTACGACGCTGCTCACCCCGCCCACCAGCATGCAGCCGAACTTGCTGTAGAACTTGCCGCCACGCCCGCGCAGCAGCATCAGCGCGGTCACTGCCAGGCCGATGCCCGGTGTCTTGCCGCTGCGGATCTCGCGCACCACGATTGGCTCGCCGCCGATGCGCACGTTGCTCGATACCAGGCCACCGTCGACGATCACCGCTTCGCAGGTGCTGCGGTCACCGCTGCGGCAGGCCGGGTGGCCATTGATCAGCACCTTGCTCGACCCCTCGGCCAGGTACTGCGGTGGCATCGGCGGGTGCTTGCTGCACAGTACCTTGTCGTCCGGTGCTGGCAAGGTATTGGCAGCGGGCGTGGCCACGGTCGGCCGCCACATCTGCGAGAAGAAGCCCTTGGCCATGTCCAGGAAGCTTTCTTCCTTCGCCGCGCCAGCTTCGGCACCGGCCTGCTCCAGCGGTGCCGGCGGGCCGGTGACGACGCCTGCAGCACGCGCCGCGCGCATGCCGTTGGTGCGGGTGTTCGGCGAGCCACTGATGATGGTGGCCTGCACCGACGGCGGGAACAGGAAATTGCCGATACCCTCGCATAATCGGCTCAGGCCGGTATCGGCGCCGGTCTTGGCCATGACCACACCGACCACCAGGCCGACCACCGCGCCCAGCACGAAGCAGCCCAGGCCACCGGTGGCCACGGTCAGGCCGAACGCCGCCGCCACGGCGGCAGTGGCCAGGGCGCCGATGGCCACGGTGGCGGCGATTTCCAGTACACCGCCGACAATGTCCGCCAGCATCGAGGTGTGCATCAGCGCGTCGCCTTCGCGGGCGGCCCACAGGGCGTCGGACATGGTGCGCGATCAGCCCAGGTTGTCGAAGTCGAGCGACTGCTTGATGGTTGCCCAGTGCGCCGCTTCGGCCGCGCCCAGCGGGCTGGCCTTGACGTAGCTCAGGGCAAACATCTTGCGCGTGCCCGGCAGCACCAGGGCCAGCTGGTACTGGTAGACCTTTTCCTGGCCCTTGCTGAACTGGCTGCTCAGCTCGATGGCGGCGATCGCCTGCTCGGTGCCTACCTGCACCGCCTGTGCAGGCTGCATGCGCAGGTCTTTTACCTGCTGCTGCAGGCGCTGCAACTGGCCGTCGAAATTGCTCTGCAAGGTCTCGCCTTCGGCCAGCAGGCTGCGGCTGATGATCAGCGAAGTGGCCAGCGCCTCGAAGCGCAGGATGTTGATGCTGCTGTCCTGCACGGCGGCATCGGGCAGGGCCAGGCGGAATTCGTTGACGCGATAACTCATGACAGGTCTCGTTACTGGTCGGAGCCGGAGAAGATCGCCTTCACCGAGTCGTCGATGGTCTTTTTTACACCCTGGTTGTCAGGCGCGGTCTGCGCGCCACTGCCGACGTTCAGGTCGAGGGTGCCGTCGGTGTTGATCTCGCCGTTCTGCTTGGCATGGAAGCTGAACTGCTCGCAGCTGATGTTGATCTGGCCGCTGGCGTTGAGCTCGATGACGCTCTTGCCGCACACCAGGCGCAGGTTTTCACCCACTTCGATCAGGTAGCTGGTGCTGACGCTATCGGTCTTGCTGGCGCCGACCAGCAACATGTCGTCGCGGCGCACGGCGCGGATGCGGTCCTGGCCGATGGTGATGGTTTCCAGCATGCCCACCGTCTGGGTGCGATTGATGCCGACGGCAAGCGTCTCGCTCTGCTCGACCACGGTGTCCATGTTGCGCTCGGCATGCACGTAGATCTGCTCGGCGCCCTTTTTGTCTTCCATGCGGATTTCATTGAAATTGGCCGGGCTGCCGCCTTTGCTCGAGCGGCTTTTCATGCCGCTTTGCGTAGCATTGGCGGGCAAGTCGTAGGGCACGCTCTGTTCGGCGTTGTAGACGCGGCCAGTGATGATGGGCCGGTCGGGGTCGCCTTCGAGGAAGCTGACGATCACCTCCTGGCCGATGCGCGGGATCTGCATCGAGCCCCAGTTCTTGCCGGCCCAGGCCTGGGATACGCGGATCCAGCAGGAGCTGTTCTCGTTGGACTGGTCGTGGCGGTCCCAGTGGAAGTGCACTTTCACCCGGCCATATTGGTCGGTCCAGATCTCCTCGCCGGCGGGGCCGACTACCACGGCGGTCTGCGGGCCCTTGACGATCGGCCGCACAGTGCTGCCCTGCGGGCGGAAGCTCTGCTGTGCGTCGATGCAGCTGAGGTTGCTTTCGAATTGCGCCGCGCCGCTGCCGGTGCCGCTTTCCAGGCGCTCCTGATGCACGTAGTAGCGTGCGCCGACGATCAGGTATTCGCGGTTCTGGTCCTGGCGGGTGAAACCGCTGAGGCTGAACAAGTGACCGCTGCCCAGGCCACGGGCATTACCGCGCAGTTCGACCCGCTCGTGCAGGCTTTGCAGCGATTCCAGGCGCGTACGCGCGTAATGCTCGCCATCCTGGCTTTGCTGGTAGGCGCCGGGGTAGTCGTACAGTGGGTAATCACCGGCCTGATGCGGGCGCGGCATGGCCGAGCGCACGTCGATGCGCGCGCTTGGGCGCTGGAAGTCGTAGTCGTTGAGCTCCAGGGAACCTGGCTGGACTTCCTGGGCCAGGTGCCAGTCGTTGATGTGGTCACGCTCGCGGTGCTGCCCGTCCGGCGGGTAGTAGGGCACGCTTTCGTAGCCCGGCACCTGCGGGTGTGCGCCGTAGGCGTCGGCCAGCACCAGCACGTGGCGCTGTGCTTCATGGCGGAAGAAATAGTAGATGCCTTCCTCTTCCATCAGCCGGCTGACGAAGTCGAAGCTGGTCTCGCGGTACTGCACACAGTATTCGCGTTCGCGGTAGCTGCGGCTCAGGGCATCCTCGAAATCGGAAAAGCCCAGATCGCGAAACACCTGCTTGATGATCTGCGGCGCGCTCAGGTGCTGGAAGATGCGGCAGTCGCTGGTGCGGGTCAGCAGCCACAGCCATGGGCGCAGGGTGACCCGGTAGCTGGCGAACTGGCCCTGGTCCACCGACTGGCTGCAGCGGGCGACGATGCCATGGAAGTAACGTGACGTGCCGAGGCCCTGCTGCACGCTCAGGCTCATCGGCTTGCCCAGCAGGGCGTTGAGGTCGATGGCCGGGTCGTCGCTGGTCAGCTGCAGCTCATAGTCGAACAGGCGGCCGAGCTCGTCGCTGCCGCCCATTTCGGCCAGGATCAGCTTGTCCGGACCCAACGGGCTGTTAATCTGCGCCAGGCGCGTGAACTGCGTGAACAGCATGGTCGGTCCTGTCAGTCGGCTGCGCCGAAGTCATAGTGCAAGTCGTTGTCGCGGCGGCTGATACGCACGCTGGCCAGCGGCTTGCCTTCGAGCATGCGGGTGAGGAACTCGCGGCTCATGTCCGGCAGCAGGCCGTTGGTGAGGATGGCGTCGATCATGCGGCCACCGCTTTCGGTCTCGCTGCAGCGCGAGACGATCAGCTCCACCACCCCTTCGTCGTAGGCGAAGCCGACCTTGTGCGTGCCTTCCACGCGCTTGCGGATGCGCTCCAGTTGCAGGCGGGTGATGGCCTTGAGCATGGCGTCGCTGAGCGGGTAGTAGGGGATGGTCACCAGGCGGCCGAGCAGCGCCGGCGGGAAGATTTCCAGCAGCGGCTGGCGCAGCTGGCTGGCCACCGTGTCCGGGTCGGGCAGGGCCTGCGGGTCGCTGCAGGTGCGCGCGATGAGCTCGGTACCGGCGTTGGTGGTGAGCAGAATCAGCGTGTTGCGGAAGTCGATCTGGCGGCCTTCGCCGTCCTCCATCACGCCCTTGTCGAACACCTGGAAGAAGATTTCGTGCACATCCGGGTGGGCCTTTTCCACCTCGTCCAGCAGCACCACGCTGTACGGCCGGCGGCGCACGGCCTCGGTCAGTACGCCGCCTTCGCCGTAGCCGACGTAGCCAGGCGGGGCGCCCTTGAGGGTCGAGACGGTATGGGCCTCCTGGAACTCGCTCATGTTGATGGTGATCAGGTTCTGTTCACCGCCGTACAGCGCCTCGGCCAGAGCCAGTGCGGTTTCGGTCTTGCCCACGCCAGAGGTGCCGGCGAGCATGAACACGCCAATCGGCTTGTTCGGGTTGTCGAGGCCGGCGCGGGAGGTCTGGATGCGCTTGGCGATCATTTTCAACGCGTGGTCCTGGCCAATGATGCGCTTGGCCAACAGGCTGTCGAGGTTGAGCACGGTCTCGATCTCGTTGCGCGCCATGCGCCCCACCGGGATCCCGGTCCAGTCGGCCACCACCGAGGCGACTGCCTGGTAATCCACGGTCGGCAGGATCAACGGGCTCTCGCCTTGCAGGGCGCTCAGGCGCCGTTGCAGGTCGGCCAGCGTTTCGCGCAGTTCAGGGTTGCCAGGCACCTGCGCGTCCTGGTCGACCACCCCGGCCTGCTCGCGCAGCTGGGCACGGGTGGCCAGCAACTGGTCGACCAGGGCCTTTTCTTCGGCCCAGCGGCTTTCCAGCGTGGCCAGCCGTTGGCGCTCTTCGGCCAGCAGGGTTTCGGCCTGGGCCTGGCGCTGCGCGGTAGGCACGCCGATGGCGGCTTCACGGGCGATGATCGCCTGCTCGACCTCCAGCGCCTCGATACGCCGGCGGCTGTCGTCGACCTCGGCCGGCACCGCGTGCAGGCTGATGGCGACGCGCGCGCAGGCGGTATCGAGCAGGCTCACCGACTTGTCCGGCAGCTGGCGCGCCGGAATGTAGCGGTGCGACAGTTTGACCGCGGCTTCGAGTGCTTCGTCGAGGATCTGCACCTGGTGGTGCTGCTCCATGGTCGATGCCACGCCTCGCATCATCAGCAGCGCCTTGGCTTCGCTCGGCTCGTCCACCTGCACCACCTGGAAGCGGCGGGTCAGCGCGGGGTCCTTCTCGATGTGCTTCTTGTACTCGGCCCAGGTGGTTGCCGCCACCGTGCGCAGGCTGCCACGGGCCAGGGCCGGCTTGAGCAGGTTGGCTGCATCGCCGGTGCCGGCAGCGCCACCGGCACCGACCAGGGTGTGCGCTTCATCGATGAACAGAATGATCGGCTTGGGCGAGGCCTGCACATCCTCGATCACCTGGCGCAGGCGCTGTTCGAACTCGCCTTTCATGCTGGCGCCGGCCTGCAGCAGGCCGACGTCCAGGCTGCGCAGTTCGACGTCCTTGAGCGCCGGCGGCACGTCGCCGGCGACGATGCGCAAGGCGAAGCCTTCGACCACGGCGGTTTTGCCGACACCGGCCTCACCGGTAAGGATCGGGTTGTTCTGCCGGCGGCGCATGAGGATGTCGACCAGCTGGCGGATCTCTTCGTCACGGCCGACGATAGGGTCGAGCTTGCCGTTGCGGGCCTGTTCGGTCAGGTCGACGGTAAAGCGCTTGAGCGCCTCCTGCTTGCCCATCGCCGCGGGCGCCACGGCTCCGCTGGCTTCGCCAGGCTGCGCAGCACTGAAACCGTCGGTGGCGCCCAGGTGGTTCTCCGGCGAGTCGCCCACGAATTCGCTGAAGCGTTCGCTCAACGCCTCGACCTTCAGCTTGGCGAACTCGCTCGACAGCCCCAGCAAGGCATGGCGCAGGCTCGGGGTCTTGAGAATGCCAACCAGCAGGTAACCGGTGCGCACCTGGCTTTCGCCGAACATCAGGCTGCCGTAAACCCAGCCGCGTTCGACGGCTTCTTCCACCTGCGAGGACAGGTCGGTGATCGACGTCGAACCGCGCGGCAGCCGGTCCAGCGCATCGGTCAGGTCGCGGGCCAGGCGCGCCGGCTCGATATCGCACTGGCGCACGATACGGTGCAAGTCGCTGTCCTGCAGTTGCAGTAACTGGTGCAGCCAGTGCACCAGTTCGACATAGGGGTTGCCCCGCAGCTTGCAGAACACCGTTGCGGCCTCGATGGCCTTGTAGGCGATGCTGTTGAGTTTGCCGAACAGCGCGGCGCGGCTGATTTCACCCATGGTCCTGGTTCCTTGTATGGTGGGCGGCGGCCGGCTGGTCGGCGTAGTACCGGGCCAGCTTCAGGTCGCGTGCATCGTGCGGAGGGCGGCCGAGCCAGGTATCGAAACCGAGGCGCTGGCCGGCATTGAGTTGCAAGGCAGGCACCTGGTCCTGCGCGAGAATCAGGTTAAGGTCCCAGTCCAGTTCCTGGCCCAGGTATTCGGCGACCCATGCCGCCAGTTCGACGAAGGCCTGTCCGCCGGGCAGCAGGGCGTGGTACTGGTCGAGGCTGAGCGGGCCGAGGCACAGCCGGAACTTGTGCTGGCGGTCCCAGACGTAGCGGCCCAGGCACAGGTCCACGCCCAGGCGGTTGGCGCGCACGCCGAGCTGGCTGCGTTCGGGCAGTTCAAGCCATTGGCCGACGTATTCTTCCAGCGCCACAGGTACGCCGAAATACCCGCTGAGGATGCTGCACAGGCCGTCCGGGTAACGGGTTTGCGCGCTCAGGTGGCCGGACCAGTGCAGTTTGGCAGTGTCTGCCAACGCGCCCTGGCCTTGCAGTTCTGGTTGGCCACGGCCACTGAGCGCCGCCAGGCGCGCGGCCCAGTAGTCATCACCCGGGCGATCGTGGCTGACGGTCGGTCGGGCTTCGGCCCAGGCACGGTAGAACAGGCTCAGCAGGCGGTGGTGGAAGACGTCGAGGAAGGCCTTGCTGGTCGAATCGGCATGGTTGCGCTGGCGCTCGCGCATGTATTCGGTCAGGTGCAGTGGCAACGGCCCGTTGGGGCCACCGAGGCCGAAGAAGAACTGCTCCAGGCGCGCCGGCTGGTTGCCGTCGGCGCTGACCGAGGCCAGGGTCGCCGGGGCGAAACCGCAGTCCAGGCGCTGGCCCAGGCGCACTGGCTCGTCGGCCAGGCGCAGGGAATGGCCGAAGCGTGGCAGCTCGGGGTATTGCGCCTCGAGGCGGCGCAGCGCCTGGAAGAAGTCGTACGCCCAAGGCTCGTCCTGCATGGCCTGCAAGGTGTTCATAAGGTCGGCCTGCGCCCCGGTTTGGCCGCCCAGCGCATGATCTCGCCGCGTTCGCTGGTGCGCAGTACCGTTTCGGTGAAGCTGTTGATCGACACGTAGCGGGTCAGGAAGCGCTCGAACACCGCGCCGAGCAGGAACACGCCGGTCCCGCGGAAGGCGTTTTCGTCGAAGGTCAGGGTGATCTCCAGGCCACGCCCGAAAACGATCGGCCCCGGCATCGGCAGGCGTCGGGTGCAGGGCTTGCTGCTGACGTCGCGCAGGCCGTCGATCTGCAGGTTCAAGGCGCTGTCCTGCGGGTCGCCATACAGGCGCAGCAATTCGCGCAGGGCGGCGGCGCCCTGGCCATGCTCGGCCAGCGACAGGTAGTTCAGCGACAGCTGGCTGATCAGGCGCCAGGCGCGGTTGTCATGGGCATGGCTGGCCTTGGGCCGGCTCGGGCCGGCCAGGCATCGCACGCCGGCGACCGGCGCGCTGTCGGCCAGGCTGAAGTCGCTGCGCCCGTCGCCAACACTCATGAACAATGGCAGGTCGCGGTTGCTGCACAGGGCGCTGATACCCAGCTGGCGCAAGTCGTGGCGGTAGGGCGCCTGCTGGCCATCGACCAGGCTGATGAACGTTTCGCTGCCCATGTAGCTGGAGCGGGTGCCATTGCGTCGCTGGTCGCTGGACAACACCCGCGGCTCGCGGCGCACGATGTAGTAGGCCTGGTCGCGGCCGTAGCGCGACGGGTCGCGCACCGCGTAGAACGGCAGGAATTCCTGATCCGGGCCGGTGCCGTGGCCGGTGACCCGCTGCAGGGAATGGATCTCGAAATCGGTGGGCCGGGTGCGGTCGGCGATCACGTGGTGTTCATGCACCCGATCGGAAAGGTGCAGGCGGTCGACACGGCGCGGGAACAGGTTGATCGCCGGGGTGCAGAACGGCACGAACTGGCCCGCGCCGACGCTGCCCTCCAGGCTCTGGTCGAAGCGCTCGAACAATACCAGCACTTCCAGCGTCTGGCCGGTGCAGCGCTGTACGGCCGGCTCCAGCCCGGCAAAATCGACGAACAGGAAGCGCTGCGGCAGGGCGAAGTACTCCTGCAGCAGGCGGTAGCCCTGGAAGGCCTGGGGCACCACCGGCAACGCCGCTTCGCGGTCATCGAAGCCACACGGGCGCAGGGCCTGTTCGACCGGAATACGTTCCACCCAGTCGGCGCCGGGTTGGCGCACGAACACCGCACAGGCGCTGCCCAGCAGTTGCTCGTAGAGGCGGAACGGGGTTTCGTCGGCGCCGTTGAGGTACAGCGGCAGATGGCTGAGCGGCAAGCTGGCGAATGGCACCTCAGCGCCACTGCGCAGGGTCAGGCGCAGGCCGGCGCGGGCCTGCGGCACGCTGCTGGCCAGGCGCCCGAGCACCGCGCCGGGGTTGCCGAAGTACTCGGCGCGGGCTACCTGCAAGGGCCAGAGGGTGACGTCCTGGGTGCTGCGGAACTCGCACGGGGTCTGCGAGTTGCGCCCCAGGTTGGCGCGCAGCACGCTGTCACGCGGCAGGCGGAAACCGGCGGCCAGGGACCCCTCGTCGGGGTCGGTCTGCAGTTGCACCACGGTCATCGACGGGGTCGGCGCCAGGTAGTGCGGGTAGGCGATCTCCAGCAGGTTGTGGGTGAAGGTCGGGTACTCGGCGTCCAGCTTGAGCTGCACCCGTGCGGTGAGGTAGGCGAAGCCTTCGAGCAGGCGCTCGACATAGGGGTCGGCACACTCGACCCCGGACAGCGTCAGGCGCCCGGCGATTTTCGGGTATTCCCGGGCGAACTCCGCCGCACTCTCGCGGATGTGCTGCAGCTCCTGGTTGTACAGCTCGAGCAGGCGCGGGTTCATGCACGCCTCCGGCGTTCGGCAGGGGCCACGCGCACATGGCCGGATTCAAGGTCCACCTCGGTCTGCAGCAGCAACGGCAAGGCCGCCGGCTGGGCCCACAGGTCGCCTTCGATTTCGAAACTCAGGGCGTTGGCATTCATCTCGCCGGGTGCGGCCTGGGCACGCACCTTGAGGGTATGAGCGAGGATGCGTGGCTCATAGGTGGTGATGGCCTGGTGGATGATGCGCTCCAGGGCGGCCAGGTCGATGTTCGAGGCGCTGTTGCCGGCCAGGGCCGGCAGGCCGTAGTTGATCACCGAAGCCCCGGCCTGGGTGCCCAAGGTAGTGGCGCTGTCGAGCAGCGAAGTGGTATTGAGCAGCCAGGCGAGGTCGCGCAGTACCGAGACCTTGAGCTGGTGCAGGCTGAGCACGCGCTTGTCGGGGGCTTCCTGCGGGTTGCCCGGGTCGTCGTCGGTCAGGCGGTCCAGCAGCGAGGGCTGCAGGCGGTCGCGGGCGGCGATTTCGGCTACCACTCGAACAACCCCACGAAGTTCTTCTGGTCTACAGGGCCGTTCCAGCAGCTGGCGCCACGCGCCAGGATGGAGGGCTCCAGGTGCTCGCCCAGCTGGCGAACAGCCTGGTACTGGCTGTCGCAACGGCCGGGCTGTGACGGGTCTGGCTGCACATGGCTGACAATAATGATCTGCGCGCCATTGAACTGCTCCACGCGAGGCTTGCCGCCATCTCGCTCCGGGCTGAGCTGGCAGGGCCAGGGCATGTCCAGCTGTAGCAGCGAGGCATCGGCCTTGCGCAGCGCGCAGCGGCCTTCGTGGTTCACCAGCGCAAGCGTTTTCCCGGCAAGGGTAACCTCAGGCGCCGCGCTCGACGAGGGAGCGGGGGGCTGGGCACATGCATTCAGGGCGAACGCGACCAGCAGGGCCGGGATGGCTTTGGGTGCAGGTTTCATTTCAGCTCCCAGAACCAGACGGCCTTGGAACGATGGGCCTGGTCGGCGAAATAGCCCGTGACCCGGCCTCTGTCCCACAGGTCGATGTGGTCGCCGGTACGGTCGTCGAACGCCTGCCCGGCACGGGCGAAGCAGTCCTTGAAGAAAATGATGCCGCGCTTCTGGCCGAGCTTGAGGCGGTCGCCTGCACTGCCGCTCAGTTGCAGCGGGGCGCCGAGATGGTGCTTCCACAGCCAGTTGGCCAGCGACTCGGCACCCCGGGCATGGCCATGGGCACAACGTGGGTCGCTGTAGGTACCGGCGTTCACCTTGATGGTGTGCTCGCCGTTGAGCGCGATACTCATGCGAATGGCGCACTGGTTGTCCCAGCCGCCGTCGCAAGGCGAGGAGTCGGTCGGGTAGGCATTCCAGAGGTTGATGAAAGAAGGCTTGGCCATTGGGGTTCACCGTGAGCGGGTGAGGTGGGGAAGGCGCCCGCGCCAGCCAGGCGGCGCGGGCGCGGTCGGTCAGATCTTGACGTTGGAGCGGATGTTCCAGCCGTACTTGATCGGGCCGCCTTCCTTGGTGCCGTCGGCTTTCTGCGGCTGATAGTCGACGGTGACCTTGGCGAAGTTCAGGGTCACGTGCTCGGTCAGGCGGTCGTCGCTGCCCGAGCCACCGGTGCTCAGCGAGCTGATGATGACTTCTTCAAGGTTGATGATCAGGTACTCGACCTGGCTCTCGCCACCGGCCTTGCGCACGGTCAGCTTGACCTTGTCGATGTGCTTGCCGCTGGAGCAGTGGGCCATCAGGTTGGGGCTGGACTTGTCGATGTACTTGGTGATCGACAGGTCCTGGATGTTGACCTTGCCCGAGCCGCCGCCGCTGCCCATGTGCATGTTGCCGGACTGGGACATGCCCCAGCTCCAGTTGAGCACGTCGATTTCGTCCTTGTGGCCCTTGTCGTGGGACTCGCCCTTGATGTCGCCGATCTTGATGAAAATATCTACAGCCATGATGTCCTCGGTATTACGCGTCAGGTTGGCGGTTTGGTGCAGTTGGGGCTGCTGCGCAGCCCTTTCGCGACGCAAGGCCGCTCCTACAGAAGCTGCGTCGGTCTCTCACTCAACACACGACGTCGGCCCTCTGTGTAGGAGCGGCCTTGCGTCGCGAAAGGGCCGCGAAGCGGCCCCGAAGTCTGTCAGGCCCCTTTGGCCGAAGGCAGCTTCGATACCAGGCGCAGCGACACGGTCAGCCCTTCGAGCTGATAGTGCGGGCGCAGGTAGAAGCGCGAGTTGTAGTAACCCGGGTTACCTTCGACGTCCTCGACCACAACCTCGGCCGCTGCCAGCGGGTGCTGCGCCTTGGTGGTCTCGGTGGAGTGCGCCGGGTCGCCGTCGACGTAGTTGAGGATCCAGTCCTGCAACCAGCGCTGCATCTCGTCCTTCTCCTTGAACGAGCCGATCTTGTCGCGAACGATGCACTTGAGGTAGTGAGCGAAGCGGCAGGTAGCGAACAGGTACGGCAGGCGCGCAGCCAGGTTGGCGTTGGCGGTGGCGTCCGGGTCGTCGTATTCGGCCGGCTTCTGCAGCGACTGGGCACCGATGAAGGCAGCGAAGTCGGTGTTCTTCTTGTGCAGCAGCGGCATGAAACCGTTCTTGGCCAGCTCCGCTTCGCGGCGGTCGGAAATGGCGATTTCGGTCGGGCACTTCATGTCCACGCCACCGTCGTCGGTGGGGAAGGTGTGCGCCGGCAGGCCCTGCACTTCGCCACCCGACTCCACGCCACGAATGCGCGAGCACCAGCCGTAGTACTTGAACGAGCGGTTGATGTTCACGGCCATGGCATAGGCGGCATTGGCCCAGGTGTACTTGCTGCTGTCGGCGCCGTCGGTGTCTTCTTCAAAGGCAAACGCCTCGACCGGGTCGGTCTTGGCGCCATAAGGCAGGCGCGCCAGGAAGCGCGGCATGGTCAGGCCGATGTAGCGCGAGTCTTCGGACTCACGCAGCGAGCGCCAGCCGGCATATTCCGGTGTGGTGAAGATCTTGGTCAGGTCGCGCGGGTTGCTCAGTTCCTGCCAGGAGCCCATGCCCATAACAGTCGGCGAGGCGGCGGCAATGAACGGCGCGTGCATCGAGGCGCAGATCTTCGACATCTCGCCCAGCAGCTCGACGTCGGGCGGCGACTGGTCGAAGTAGTAGTCGCCAACCAGGCAGCCATAGGGTTCGCCGCCGAACTGGCCGTATTCTTCCTCGTACAGCTTCTTGAACACCGGGCTCTGGTCCCAGGCGGTGCCCTTGAATTTCTTCAGGGTCTTGTGCAGCTCGGTCTTCGAGACGTTGAGCACGCGAATCTTCAGCTGCTCGTCGCTCTCGGTGTTGTTCACCAGGTAGTGCAGGCCACGCCAGGCGCTTTCCAGCTGCTGGAAGTCGTCGTGGTGGATGATCTGGTTGACCTGCGCGGTCAGCTTGGCGTCGATGGCGGCAATGATCTGCTCGATCGAGCCGATGGCATCGTCGGATACCAGGCTGGTCTGCGCCAGGGCCTGCTCGGCCAAGGTACGCACGGCGCTTTCAACCGCTTCCTTGGCACGTTCGGTCTTGGGCTTGAATTCCTGCAGCAGCAGGTTGGCGAACTCGCTCGGGTCCTGGGTGGCAGCTGCCGGCTGGCCCTGGGCGTCGCGCAATGGATCGTTCATGAGCTGTCTCCTCAGGCCTTGGGCTCGTTGTCGACGGGTTTCGGTGCGCTGGCCAGGGCCTGCAGCAGGGCCGGGTCCTTGATGGCCTTGAGGATGATGTCCTCGGCACCGGTCTTGCCGTCCATGTAAGTCAGCAGGTTGGCCAATTGGGTGCGGGCCTCGAGCAACTGGTTGAGGGCATCGACCTTGCGTGCCACGGCGGCCGGGCTGAAGTCGTCCATGCTCTCGAAGGTGATGTCCAGGCTCAGGTTGCCTTCGCCGGTCAGTTCGTTGGGCACGTTGAAGGCCACGCGTGGCTTCATCGCCTTCAGGCGCGAGTCGAAGTTGTCGACGTCGATTTCCAGGAACTTGCGCTCGGCCACCGCTGGCAGCGGCTCGGCCGGCTTGCCGGCAAGGTCCGACAGCACGCCCATGACGAACGGCAACTGGACTTTCTTCTCGGCGCCGTAGAGCTCGACGTCATATTCGATCTGCACCCGCGGCGCACGGTTGCGCGCGATGAATTTCTGGGAGCTGTCTTTCGCCACGTTGTTCCTCCTGGTCGCCGGTGCGGCGGGGCTGTTTGTTGCGGGCGTCGGTGTTGATGCGGGCCGAGGACGTCAGTTGTCCTCGGGGCCGCGCAGGTTCTCGAATTGCGACCAGCCATCGGGGATCAGGTCGCGCACAATGGTTGCGAAATCGGCATTGACCAGCTTCTTCGCCCGGTGCAGCAGTACCGGCAGCGGGCTGGATGGTTCGTGGCGGGCGTAGTACTGCAACAGGCGGTCGAGGCTCAGCTGCACATCTTCGCGGCTGTTGACTTCGCCGGGGCGGGCAGCCGGCCGTGTGTCGGGTGCAGCACCGGCGATCGTCAGCCGGTCGTCATGGCTTTCGGCAGCCGGCGCGTTACCGGCTTCCGGGGCTGGGCCCACCCCGTCGGGGCAGTAGTCGGCCAGTACCTGCTGCACCTGGCGCAGCGGCTGGCGCAAGGCTGACAAATCGATACCACTGGCCGATCCGACCTGGTCGTTTACCCGGTTCTCGATGGCGTCCACGGCCTCGCGGGCCAGCCGCAACGCCTCTTGGCATTGCAGCAACTGGTCGGCGTCGGCGTCACGCAGGGCGGCGGCCAGTTCCTCGGCGCTGAGCTGTTCGCTGGCGAAATGCTGCACGCCGGCGGCGTGCAGCGCCGCGCGCAGGGTGACCGGGCCAAAGGCACGTGAGCGCACCAGCACGGCGTCACGCAGCAGCGCGATGTTGGTGTCGCAGGTCAGGCCGGCCAGGGCGTTGACCCGTACCGTTGGGTCGTTGTCGTCGGCGGCGTCCAGTTGTGGGTGCAGGTGCAGCCAATACTCGCCAAGCAGGTCGCGGATCAGCTCCAGGCTGGCGGCAAGCCCTGGCAGGCCGTGCAGGGCCAGGTTGGCCTGAAGCAGGAAATGGGTGATGCGCAGGTCCTTGCTGCGTTGCAGCAAGGTCGTGCTTGCCTGCTCGATATCGCGCCACTGCGGTGGTTCGGCAGGCTGCACAGCGTCGCCCATGACGCGCTCGGGGCGGCCCTGGGCGTCACGTTCCAGTTGCAGAAACTCGGCGTCATATTCGAGGTCATCGCCGCAGGGGAAGTCAGCGGAAACAGCGGCGAGCAACGGCGATGCGTTCACCAGAATTCGATCTCCATATCGGCCCTTGGTGAGGGCGTGTTGTGTGTGCGTAGTTGCAAGTGTGAACTGGCGCACAAACTTTCCAAAGAGTGCCGAGGTGATATCATGGTGATATTATTTTGGCACTTCGAAGTTGCGCATTTATGGTTTATTTATTCGCGAGTGTCAAGGTAAGCTACGCGCCCCCGAGTGCCACCTGTGAATTCGTTGGCAGTTACCAGGCACCGCTCGTCCGGTTCTACTCGGTTAGCCTCGGCGTTGGCTTTGAATAGCCTCGGTATGTTCGGTTTTTTGTGCAAGGCCCCGTAAATCAAGGGGTTCAGCCATTTTTGAGTGGCTGCGAAAAAATAACTCAAATGGATGGATCGACGTTTTAAATGGATGCATGGAGGCGTGATGGCACTTTGCCTAACTATCACTAGTTACCACAAGATTACTCCCGGCCAATGCCCGGAGATGCGGTTGGAAACCGGTGCCATCACGCTTGGCCGCGCGGCGGACAATGATTGGGTACTACCTGATCCCGAGCGGTTGGTATCGGCCAGGCATTGTGTGATCCAGTTCAAGGATGGACGATATTATTTGACCGATGACAGTACGAACGGTGTGGAATTAGTTCGCGCCGGTATTCGCTTGCGTCGCGGTAACAGTGAGCAGTTGCTGGATGGCGAAGTTATCCGCATTGGGGAATACGAGATACAGGCGCGCATCGACGCGAACCTGCCCGGCGCCCTGGATGGCGAACCCCAGGCGCACAGTTTCGAGGCGCTGATGGCCAACCAGGTGGCGACCCCAGCCGCCCCAGCCCCGGCGATTTCCGGTGCGCCGGCTGCGTTCCTGCAAGGTGCGTCGAACCACGACACGCTGCCTGACCTGTTCGACTTCCTCGGCCCCTCGAGCGTGCCGCCGGTCAGCCAGCCCGACCATGTGCCGGCTCAGCAGCACGACTTCCGCCCGCCAACCCCGCTGGTGGCGCCTGCCCCAGCCGTCGAACCGGCTGCACCGGGGATGATCCCGGAAGACTGGAACCTTTTCGGCTCGGCGCCGGCATCGGTACATACCCCGACGCCGACCCCGACCCCGACCCCGACAGCGCCCCCTGCGCCAGCCGTTCCGGCAGTATCCGCACAGCCGGCGGCGAGTGCACCGGTCGCAGCACCGGCCGCTGCGCCTGCGCCGGCTGCAAGCAGCGACGCATTGCTGCAGGCGTTCCTGCGCGGCGCCGGTATCGAGCACCTGCGCATCGATGCCGCCGACGCCGCCGCGCAGATGGAGGCCATCGGCCATAGCTACCGTCTGATGGTAGAGGGCCTGATCGATGTGTTGCGTGCACGCAGCAGCCTGAAGGGCGAGTTCCGCATGCAGCAGACCACCATTGCCCCGGTGCAGAACAACCCGCTGAAGTTCGCCCCCAATGCCGACGAGGCGTTGCTGCTGTTGCTGCGCCACGGCAACCAGGCGTTCATGGCGCCGGACCAGGCCGTGCGCGAAAGTTTCGATGATTTACGCGCTCACCAGTTGGCGGTGATGGCGGGTGTGCAGGCCGCAATCAAGCACTTGCTCGCGTGTTTCCAGCCGGCGCGCCTGGAGCAGCGCCTGGCACCTGCGGCCGGGCTGGCCAAGTTGTTCGGTGGTTCGCGCCAGGCCCACTGCTGGCAACAGTTCACCGAGCTTTACGGGCAGATCTCCCGTGAGGCCGAAGACGATTTCCAGGAACTGTTCGGCCGCGAATTCAGCCGCGCCTACGAGGCCCACAGCAGCCGTTTGCAACGTAGCTGAGCGCCCCCAGGAAGACCACGGTACGTCAAGAGGACAAGGATGAAAGCAATACGACTGGTCGCAGCCCTGAGCCTGGTGCTGCTGGCTGCCTGCAGCAAGGACACGCCGGTTGCCCCCGCTGCCGACAGTGCCCCGGACAGCGCAGCCGTGACCCTGTATTTCAGTGCTGCCGAGGGGCTGAACCCCGGCCCTGGCGGCACGCCTGCGCCGGTACGCGTGCGCCTGTACGAGTTGAAGAACAGCGCGGCTTTCGCCCGCGCCGACTACTTCGCCCTGGCCGAGCGCGCCCAGGCCACCCTCGGCGCCGACCTGATCGACCAGGACGAAGTGCTGCTGCAGCCCGGCGGGCAATTGCGCCTGGAACGCCCGCTCGATCCTGCCACTCGCCACATCGGCCTGGTGGTCGGTTACCGCGAAATCGACCAGGCCCAGTGGCGCAGCGTGCTGCCGGTGCCGCCGCGGGACTACCAGATCAGCCTCGATGTGCGTGCCGTGCGCAGCGCCGTGGCCACCCCACAACCTGAACCTGCCCGCTAGGCAATCGGAGTCCCCATGTCCTGGAACAATCGCGTGGTGTGGTCGGAAGGCATGTTCATCACGACCCAGCATTTCCAACAGCATGATCGCTACCTCGAACACTTGGTCGATGCCCGCAGCCGCCCGCTTGGCGTGGCCGCTTGGGGGTTCTCCGAGCTGCTGCTCGACCAGGGCCTGCTGGCCCAGGGCAAGGTGGCGATCCTCAGCGCCCGCGGCCTGCTGCCCGACGGCACGCCGTTCGACATCCCCCGTGACGACCTGCCGCCTGCGCCGCTGGAAGTGCCCGACGATCTGCGCGATGGCGTTATCCACCTGGGGCTGCCACTCAAGCGGGCGGGGGCTCGCGACACCGTCGACGAGGGCGAAGCCGTCGCTGGCGCCCGTTACATCAGCCGAGTCAGCGAAGTGCGTGACGACAACGCGCCGTTCGAAAACCGTGCCCCGCTGGCCCTTGGCAGTCGCGCCCTGCGCCTGCTGCGCAGCGAGGATGGCCTGAGCGACTACGCCGCCCTTGGCATGCTGCGCATCCGCGAAAAGCGCGCCGATCGCGCGCTGGTAGTGGATGACAGCTACATCCCGCCGGTACTCGATGTGGCAGCCAGCCAACAACTGTCTGGCTTCTGCGGCGAGTTGCTGGGCCTGCTGCACCAGCGTGGCGAAGCGCTGGCAGGCAGGGTGGTCGCCTCGGCCAATGGCGGGGCGTCGGAGATTGCCGACTTCATGCTGCTGCAACTGGTCAACCGCGCCCAGCCGCTGGTCGAACACCTCAACCAGCTGAGCCCGCTGCACCCCGAGCGACTGTACAGCGAGCTGGTGGCCCTGGCTGGCGAGTTCGCCACCTTTACCCGCGATGGCCGCCGCCCGCACAGCTTCCCGGTCTATCAGCACGACGACCTGGCGGCGACCTTCGCCCCCGTGATGGCAGCCTTGCGCGAGGCCTTGTCGACGTTGATCGACAGCAAGGCGGTGGCCATTCCCATCGTCGAAAAGGCCTACGGCATCCACGTTGGCATGCTTGCCGACCGCAGCCTGCTCGACAGCGCCAGTTTCGTCCTGGTGGTGCGTGCCGACGTGCCCAGCGAGACCCTGCGTAGCCGCTTTGGTCAGCAGAGCAAGATCGGCTCGGTGGAACACATCCGCGATCTGGTCAACCTGCAGCTGCCGGGCATCGGCCTGCTGCCGTTGCCGGTGGCGCCCCGGCAGATCCCGTTCCATGCCGGCGCCACCTATTTCGAACTCGACCGGGGCAGCGAGCACTGGAAGCAGTTGCAACACTCCGGTGGCTTTGCCTTCTACGTCGCCGGCGAGTTCCCCGGCCTGAGCCTGGCCTTCTGGGCCATTCGAGGATAACCCGTGATGCACCCGGACGATCCGCAGGCCAACGACCGTACCCAGTTCATGCCGCGCCCCGGT
This sequence comes from Pseudomonas inefficax, assembly GCF_900277125.1. Classification (GTDB taxonomy): domain Bacteria; phylum Pseudomonadota; class Gammaproteobacteria; order Pseudomonadales; family Pseudomonadaceae; genus Aquipseudomonas; species Aquipseudomonas inefficax. The sequence goes on along the minus strand of NZ_OPYN01000203.1, from coordinate 26,493 downwards.
GGCCGTGCTGCGCCGCAACCCGCTGCGCCAGCACCGCAGCCGCCGCCGTTGCAGGTACCGGCCGAGCCCCTGGCGCCTGGCCAGGGCAAGGGGCTCAACCCGCTCGAGCAGGCTGCCGGGCCGTTGCTGGCCTTGCTTACCCGGCTGCGCAACACCATCGCCCACTCGGCACCGGCCAGCCTGCGAGCGCAGTTGCTGGCCTATCTGCGCCAGTTCGAGACCCGTGCCGAAGCCGCCGGGGTGGTGCGCAACGAGGTGCTGCTGGCGCGCTATGCGCTGTGCACCGCGCTGGACGAAGCGGTGCTCAGCACGCCGTGGGGCAGTGCCAGCGACTGGAGCCGGCAGAGCTTGCTGATCACGGTGCACAACGAGGCCTGGGGCGGTGAGAAGGTGTTCCAGCTGATGGAGCATTGCCTACAGAGCCCTCGCGAACGGCTCAACCTGCTGGAACTGTTGTACCTGTGCACCAGCCTCGGCTTCGAAGGCCGCTATCGGGTCATGAACGATGGCCGCAGCCAGCTCGAAGCGCTGCGTGAGCGCGCCGCTGCGGCGATTCGCAGCGCCCGTGGCGAGCGTGAGCGTGAACTCTCGCCACACTGGCGTGGGGTGGCCGTCAGCCGTGACCGCCTGGCCCAGTTCGTGCCGCCATGGGTGGGCCTGGCGGTGGCCGTGGCGTTGCTGTTGCTGTTGTTGTTCGGCCTGCGCCTGAAGCTGGCGGCCGATGCCGAGCCGGTGTTCCGAGGTATTCACGCGCTGGGCGAAATCCCGGTACAAGCCATGGACCGCCCGGTGTTGCAGCCCAAGCCAGTGGAGCGCCCGCGCCTGGCCGGGTTCCTCGCCGATGACATCAAGGCTGGCCGGGTCGCTGTAGAAGACGCGGTCGACCGCTCGGTGGTGACCATTCGCGGCGACGAGCTGTTTGCCAGTGCCAGCGCCAGCATCAAGGGCGATTTCCAGCCGTTGATGCTGCGCATCGCCGAGGCAGTGGCCAAGGTCAAGGGCAATGTCCGGGTCACCGGGCACAGCGACAACCAGCGCATCGCGACGCTGCGCTTCCCGTCCAACTGGGCGTTGTCGCAGGCGCGCGCCGAAGAGGTCAGGAGCATCCTCGCCGCGCGCACCGGGCAACCCGAGCGCTTCAGCGCCCAAGGGTTGAGCGACACCGAACCACGGGCGTCGAACGACACCGCGCAGGGCCGGGCGAAGAATCGCCGGGTTGAAATTACCGTTCTGGCGGAGGGCGTCGAGTGAAGGCGTTTTTCAGTTTTGTCATTCGCTGGGTAATCCCGCTGCTGGGCCTGATCGCCCTGAGCCTGATCATCTGGTTCGTCGGGCCGTTGCTGGAAATGCTGGCGTCGCCCACGCCACGCTGGCTGCTGATTGTCCTGCTGTTCGCCCTGTGGGGCGCTTACCGCGCCTGGCGCATCGTGCAGGCGCGCCGGCAGGCGGCCAAGGTCATGCAAAGCCTGGCGGCCGAGACCGCCCCGGACCCTGCCAGCGTGGCCACCGCCGAAGAACTGTCAGCCCTGCGCCAGCGCATGGACGAAGCACTGGCCCTGCTGAAGAAGGCCCGCCTGGGCGGTGACGAACGGCGCAACCTCTACGAGTTGCCGTGGTACGTGATCATCGGCCCGCCCGGTTCGGGCAAGACCACCGCGCTGGTCAATTCCGGCCTGCACTTCCCGCTGGCCGCGCAACTGGGCGAGGGCGCCATCCGCGGTGTTGGCGGCACGCGCAACTGCGACTGGTGGTTCACCGACCAGGCGGTGCTGCTCGACACTGCCGGCCGCTACACCACCCAGGACAGCCACGCCCAGGTCGACAAGGCGGCCTGGCTGGGCTTCCTCGACCTGCTCAAGACCCAGCGCTCGCGCCGCCCGATCGACGGTGCGTTCATCGCCATCAGCCTGTCCGACCTGTTGCTGGGCAGCGACGCCGAGCGCGCCGCACACGCTGCGGCGATCCGTGCGCGCATCCAGGAGCTGTACAGCCAGCTGGGCGTGCGCTTCCCCGTGTACCTGATGCTGACCAAGCTCGACCTGGTACCGGGCTTCATGGAGTTTTTCGACAACCTGGGCAAGGACGAACGCGCCCAGGTGTGGGGCATGACCTTCCCGCTGGATACCCTCGAGCAGGGCGGTGATGGCCCGTTGGCGCAGTTCGACAACGAGTTCGGGCTACTCGAGCAGCGCCTCGGAGAGCGCCTGGTCGAGCGCCTGCAGCAGGAGCGCGACCCGGCCCGGCGCGACCTGATCTACGGCTTCGTGCAACAGTTCGCCGCCCTGCACGGCAACCTCAAGGGGTTCCTCAATGGCATCTTCAAGCCCAACGCCTTCGAGGCGCGGGCGTTGCTGCGCGGTGTGTATTTCACCAGCGGCACCCAGGAAGGCAGCCCCATCGATCGGCTGATCGGCAGCATGGCCCAGAGCATGGGCCTGGACCGTGCGCACCTGGCCCGCCAAAGCGGTAGCGGGCGTAGCTATTTCATCGAGCGGCTGTTCACTGCCGTTGCCTTCGCCGAGCGTGGCCTGGTCGGCAGCAACCCCAAGGTGGAGCGGCGGCGCCGATGGATCGCCCGTGGCGCGCTGGCCCTGAGCGTGGCCCTGGTGCTGCTGGTCGGGACCTTGTGGGCCGTCAGTTACCGGGCCAACCAGCAATACATCGCCGAGGTCGACAGCCGCCTCCAGCCGCTGGGCAAAAGCGTGCAAGGCCTCAGCCCTGCGCAGCGCAACGTGGTCGACGTGCTGCCGCTGCTCAACGCTGTGCGCCATCTGGCCGACGACCCTCCCGGCTGGGCCGAGGGCCTGGGCCTGTACCAGGGCGACATGCTCGAAAGCGAATCGCAGAGCCTGTACCGCAAGCTGCTGATCGCCATTTTCGCCCCGCGCTTGGTCACCCGCATCGAGGAACAGCTATACGCCGGCGGCCCGTCGGACTACCTCTACGAAGGCCTCAAGGCCTACCTGATGCTGGCCGATGCCGAGCACTACGACCCGGACTTCATCAAGGCCTGGATCACCCTCGACTGGGAGCGCCAGTTGCCTCGCGACCTGGCGCCGGATCTGCGTCAGGCCCTGGAGCAGCACTTGGCGGCGCTGTTCGAGAAACGCCCGCCAAACGCACGCCTGGACCAGCGCCTGATCGACGACACCCGTCGCCAGCTGCAGCAACTGCCGGTGGCCCAGCGCGTGTACGACCGGGTCAAGCGCCAGAAGCTGCCAGGCGGGGTCGAGGACTTCCGCGTCAGCGACGCGGCCGGGCGCGATGCAGCCCTGGTGTTTCGCTTCAAGAGCGGCAAGCCGCTGAGCGAGCCGCTGCCGGGGCTGTTCACCGTGCAGGGCTACCGCCTGGCGTTTCTTGCCGCCAGCCTGGCGCAGAGCACCACGCTGGCCGAAGAGCGCTGGGTATTGGGCCGCGCGCCGGGCGAGGCAGGTGATGCCAGGCGCCTGGCCGATGATGTGCAACAGCTCTATTACCAGGACTACATCCGCCACTGGGATGCCCTGCTCGACGACCTGGACTTCGTGCCGATCACCAGCGTCGGCCAGGCTGCCGATGTGCTGCGGGTGCTGTCCAGGCCCACTTCGCCAATGAAGCAGCTGCTGCAGGCGGTAGCCCGGGAAACCAACCTGGCGCAGCCGACCACGCTCGACAAGGTCCAGGACAAGGCCGAACAGGCCGGTGTCGACCAGTTGCGCCAGCGCCTTGGCGGGCTGCTCGGCGACGCACCACTGCCGGCCGACAGCCCCGCGGCCCGCACGCAGGACCCGGTGACCGCGCACTTTGCCGAACTGGCTGCGCTGGTTGACAGCGGCGAAGGCCAGCCAGCTGCGATCGACGGCCTGCTCACCGATCTCAATGCGCTCTACGTGCAGGTCAGCGCCATGGTCGGCGCAAGCGGTGACGCCCTGCTCGGTGAGGCCAAGAACCAGGCCCAGGCGGCGGCGCAACGGGTTGCCCTGGGCGCGGCGCGCCAGCCCAAGGTGGTGCAGAACCTGGTCAGCTCGGTACTCGGCTCGACCCACGGCGTGGTCATGGGTGGGGTGCGCAACCAGCTCAACGCCGCCTGGGCCAGCGAAGTGCTCAATGTCTACCGCCAGTCGCTCAGCGGCCGCTACCCGATGGCGGCCGGCAGCTCGCGCGATGCCACCCTGGAAGACTTCGGCCAGTTCTTCGGGGTTGGCGGGGTGATGGACAGCTACTTCCGCAAGTACCTGCAGCCCTACGTCAACACCTCCAGCACACCCTGGAGCTGGCAGCCGGGTGCGGCGCAGAAGCTTGGGATCAACAGCAGCGTGCTGTACACCTTCCAGCGCGCGGCGACCATTCGCGATGCCTTCTTCCGCAGCGGCAACGGGCTGCAGCCAGGCGTGCGCTTCGAGCTCAAGCCAGTGGCGATGGACGCCAGCATCACCCAGTTCCTGCTCGACCTCGACGGCCAGCAGGTCAGCTACGATCACGGGCCGAGCCGCCCGGTGGCGTTGCAGTGGCCCAACCCCAACAGCATCGGCGTGGTGCGCCTGTCGATCGCGCCGCCAGCGGCCAGCGGCCGGTCGGGGCTGACCGTGGAGGGCCCATGGGCGTGGTTCCGCCTGCTCGACCAGTCCGACCTGGTGGCCGGCAGCTCGCCGGAGCGCTTCAACCTGCGCTTGCGCGTGGACGGCGCCAGCGTGTCATACGAGCTGCGTGCCAGCAGCGCCTTCAACCCGTTCCGCAGCCGAGTGGTCAGCGGTTTCAGCCTGCCGGAGCACCTGTGAACGACGTGGGTTTCTACGGAAAACTGGCCTGCCGCGGCGACTTTGTCAGCCGTGGCTTGCCGCAGACCTTCATCCAGCCCTGGGACCAGTGGTTGGCCGCCGGTATCCAGGCCAGCCAGCAGGCGCTTGGCGAGGCCTGGCTGCAAGCCTACCTAGTCAGCCCGTTGTGGCGCTTTGCCCTGGCGCCTGGGGTGTGTGGCCCGGATGCGGTGGTCGGCGTGCTGATGCCGAGCATCGACCGGGTGGGGCGGTATTTTCCGCTGAGCGTGGCGCAGGTGCTGGAGCCCGGGGTGGCGATCGCAGGCGTCGTTGGCGGCGCGGATGAGTGGTTCGAGGGGGTTGAGGCGGCGTTGCTGGGCACACTTGAAGCAGAGGCAACCTTCGAGCATTTCGAGGCGGCCCTGCAGCCTTTTCGCCACGACCGGCCATTGTTGCCAGGGCCACGTGTGACCGTGGGCGGCTTGCAACGGCTGGACGGCACTACCCCGCAGGGCCGGGCCCTGGCTCTGGCCGAATGCGCATGCGAAGGCATGAGCCTGTGGTGGGGGCAGGGCAGCGAGCGGATCGCGCCAGGCCTGCTGCGTAGCCAGGGCCTGCCGCGCAGCGAGCAGTTCGCCGCGTTTTTGCTGGGCAGCGAGGCGAGGCCGGCATGAGCAGCGTGCACTACAGCGCGGCCAGCTACAGCCATGTAGGCATGGTCCGCAAGATCAATGAAGACGCCTGCCTGGAGCTGACCTGGGATGGCCTGTGGGCCGTTGCCGATGGCATGGGTGGGCATGCCGCCGGCGACTATGTGAGCAGCCTGGCCGTGGACAGCCTGCGCCAGTTGCCGCTCGTCGATGGGCTGGAGGATTTCACCCAGGTCTTGCGCGACACCCTGGCGCGGGTCAACCGCGTCGTGCGCGAGGAAACCTTGCGCCGGGGCGTGGCGATGATGGGCAGCACGGTGGTAGTGCTGGCCGCGCGCGGCGACCGCGCCATAGGCCTGTGGGCCGGGGACAGCCGGCTGTATCGGCTGCGCGATGGCCGCATCGAGCGCCTGTCGCATGACCACAGCTACGTCCAGGAACTGCAGGACAGCGGCCTGCTCAACGAGGCCGAAGCCCGCGTGCACCCGCGCGGCAACATCGTCACCCGCGCCATCGGCGTCGAGGACCAGCTTGAACTGCAGGCGGTGAGCGTGCAGGTGCAGCCCGGCGACACCTACCTGCTGTGCAGCGACGGCTTGAACAAGACCGCCGAAGACCACGAGATCGCCGACGTGCTCGGCCATGCCGACCCCTACCAGGTGGTCCGCAGCCTGGTACACCTGGGGCTGACCCGTGGCGCCCCTGACAACATCACCGCCGTGGTGGTGAAGGCGAATTGAAGAGCACCCCGAACATGCAGATCCCCGGATTCGACATCGACAGCGAGATTGGCCAGGGCGCCATGGCCAGTGTCTACCTGGCCACCCAGCGCTCGCTGCAGCGCAAGGTGGCGTTGAAGGTGATGGCCGCGAGCCTTGCCGCCGACCCTACCTTCTGCGAGCGCTTCCTGCGCGAAGGGCGCACCCTGGCGCGGCTGTCGCACCCGCACATCGCCACCATCCATGACATCGGCAACGTCGGCGAGCTGTACTACATGGCCATGGAGTACCTGCCCAGCGGTACCCTCAAGGAGCGCATCGCCGCCGGGCTTACACCCGAGCAGGGCTTGCTGTACGTGCGGCAGATCGCCCAGGCGCTGGGGTATGCCCACGACCAGGGGTTGGTGCACCGCGACGTGAAACCGGCCAACATCCTGTTCCGCGCCGACGGCACGGCGGTGCTCTCGGACTTCGGCATCGCCAAGTCGCTGGACGACCGCACCCAGTTCACCCAGGCCGGTTTCGCCGTCGGCACCCCGAGCTACATGAGCCCGGAGCAGGCACGTGGCATGGACATCGACGGCCGCGCCGACCTTTATGCGCTTGGCGTGGTGCTGTACGAGATCCTTGTCGGCGAGCTGCCGTACCGTGGCACCGATGCCTTGTCGACCGCGCTGGCGCACCTGACCGAGCCGCTGCCGGAACTGCCGATCGAGCATGGGCGCTACCAGAGCATCCTGCGCGGGCTGCTGGCCAAGGACCCCGAGCAGCGCTTTGCCGATGCCGCCGCGTTGCTGGCGGCGCTCGACCGCTTGCCTGTCGATGACCAGGACAGCACAGTGATCCGGCCATTGCCGGTGGCGATGCCGGGCAAGGCTGAGCTGGGCGGACTGACGCCGGTATCCATCGATATCCCGCAGGCCGTGGCTGCGCCAGTCGCCAGCCCCGCGCCTGCGCCCGAGCCGACCCGGCCGCAACCGAGCGTGCCAGCGAAAGCCAGCACCGGCAAACCGGCCAAAGCCCTGCTGGCCGTTGCCATCGCTGCGGCGCTGGGCCTGGGGGCGACCTGGTTGTGGTGGCCCGCTGACAACGACCAACCGGCTTCGCTGCCACCCGTGGCGCAAGCCGCGAGCGAGCCGCAGACGCCGGCCACGCCGCCGCTCGCCGCCAGCGAGGACGGCCGGCCATTGCTGATGCCGGGCAAGAAAACCCTGTTCCAGCGGGTGCTGAGCAAGCCCGAAGCGCAACTGCTGGCCAGGCCCGGCGACAACGCGGGTGAGCCCCTGCCGGCGTTCTCGGTGTTGTATGTGTACCAGCGCAAGGACATCGACGGCCAGCCATGGCTGGAGGTTGGCGCCTCCAGCAGCGGCCAGCGCGATGGCTGGTTGCCGGCGGCACAAACCAGCGACTGGAAGCAAAGCCTGGTGCTGAAGTTCACCGAGCGCTCCGGCCGTTCGCCGGTGATGTTCATGCGCCAGGCCGATGACCTGCAGCAGTTGCTCGACGACACCAGCAAGGCCCGCGCCGACTTGCTCAAGGCGCAGAACGAGCCCGACCAGGTGCCCCAGGTGCTGGCCCTGGAGCCGGCCGCCAGCGCGGTGCCGCAGAACCAGTTCTACCTGATGCCGATCTTCGACTACCGCGAGAGCTTCGGCGCCGACGGCCAGCCGGTGCAGTTGCTCAACGTCGCCTCCATCGACCCCGGCAGCAGCGTTCGCAGCCAGGCGCCCACGGCTGCCGGTGCGGCCGTGGCGGCGGACAACCGCTTCCGTACCGGTATCGTCCTGGTGGTCGACACGTCGGTGTCGATGCAACCCTACATCGACCGCGTGCGCCAGGTGGTCAGCGAACTGCAGGCGCAACTGGCCGCTCAGGGCGAGCTGGACAACGTCAGCTTCGGCCTGGTGGGCTTTCGCAACAGCGTCAAGCGCACCCCGGGCCTGGACTACCTGAGCAAGACCCTGGTCAGCCTGGAGGAGGGCCGCGACCCGGCGCGCTTCCTCAAGGCTGCCGCGCAGGTCAAGGCCACCAGTGTCTCCAGCCATTCGTTCAACGAAGATGCCTTTGCCGGCGTGATGCAAGCCGTGGAAGGCATGGACTGGTCGGGCTATGGCGGGCGTATCGTGCTGCTGGTCAGCGATGCCGGTGCCCTGCGCAAGAACGACCCTTACAGCAGCACGCAGATGAACGAGGCCGAGGTTCGCCAGGCTGCGTTGAGCAAGCAGATCAGGATCTACGCCCTGCACCTGCGCACCCCGGCCGGTGTGAAAAACCATGGCGCTGCCGAAAGCCAGTACCGCGTGCTTACCGCCGACAGCAACCCGCAGATCGGTGACCTGTACGTGGGTGTGCCGGGCGGCGATGTGGGCGCCTTTGGCGAGCGCGTGCGCGAGATCGGCTCGACGTTCGCCCAACTGGTGCACCAGGTGCGTGAACAGCAGCCACAGCCGTTGCCCCAGTTGGGCTCGGGCGCGAGCCTGGCGGCGAAGTCCCAGGCGATCGGTTATGCCATGCACATGGACTTCCTCGGCCGTAACGGCGCCAGCCAGGCGCCGCAACTGGTCAGCGCCTGGGCTGCCGACCATGACCTGGCCAACCCGGCGTTGCCGAGCCTGCAGGTGTGCGTGATGCTGACCAAGCTGCAGCTCAATGACCTGCAGCAGTCGCTGAAGCTGATTGTCGACGCCGCGCGCAAGACCCGCAGTTCGCCGGGTGATTTCTTCAACGAGATCGCCAGCGCCAGCGCCTACATGAGCCGCGATCCGGGTGCCCTGCGCAAGGGCGCCAACCTGGCCCAGGGCGGGGTGCTGGGCGAGTACCTCGAAGGCCTGCCGTACCGCAGCAAGTCCCTGAGCATGACCGAGGACCTGTGGCTGTCGCTGTCGGTGGCCGAACAGGAGGATTTCATCGACGAGCTGGACTCGAAGATCCGCCTGTACGAAACCTTCCACAACGACATGGCCAACTGGGTGCGCTTCGGCAAGGCCGAGCCGGGCGATGCGCTGTACCGTGTCCCGTTGTCGACGCTGCCGTGATGATCAGCCTGCACGGGGTGCGCAAGACGCGCGGGCAGGGCGCCCAGCGCTACAGCCTGCAGATCGACCGGCTGCAGCTGGCGGCGGGCGCGCGGGTGGCGCTGGTCGGCCCCAGCGGTTGCGGCAAGAGTACCTTGCTCGACCTGCTGGCGCTGGTGCTGGCGCCGGATGCCGCCGAGGGCTTCGTCTTCGCCGGCACCGATGTGGCTGGCCTGTGGCGCCAGCGCAGCCTCGACCAGTTGGCGGCGCTGCGCAGCCGGCAGCTGGGCTACGTGCTGCAGGCTGGCGGATTGCTCGGTTTCCTCGATGTGCGTGGCAATATCCGCCTGCCACGGCAGCTGTTGGGGCTGGGCGAGGACGGCAGCGTCGAGCGCCTGGCCGAGGCGCTGGACGTGCATGACCAGCTGGCCAAGAAGCCTGCCGCGTTGTCGCTGGGGCAACGTCAGCGGGTCAGCTGCGCCCGGGCCCTGGCGCATGCGCCGGCCTTGTTGCTGGCCGATGAGCCTACTGCGGCGCTGGACCCGGTGAACGCCGAGCGGGTCATGCAGTTGCTGCTGCGCGAGGCACAGGCGCGCCAGGTGACCTGCGTGCTCGCCACCCATGACGAAGCGCTGGCGCGCCGGGCCGGGTTGAGCGTGCTGCACATGGCCTGCCGGCGCGATGCCGACGGCGGCGTCACCGCCACATTGGCGCAGGCGGTCTGATGCGCCCGTGGCTGATCGCCGGCCTGGCCTGGCAGGACTACCGCAACGATGCGCGGCTTTCGGCGTGCAGCGTGCTGGCGCTGGTCGCGGTGATCGCGCCCTTGCTGGTGCTGTTCGGGCTCAAGTTCGGCCTGGTCGGCAGCCTGACCGAGCGCCTGCAACGCGACCCGGCGGTGCGCGAGATCGTGCCGCTGGGCGGTGGTCGTTTCCGCGCCGATTTCATCCATGAGCTGGCGCAGCGACCGGACGTTGCCTTCGCCATCGCCCGTACCCGGCAGATCGCCGCCACCGCCGAGCTGTTGCTGCCGGCACGCGGGCGTGCGGTGACCGTCGAGATGCTGCCGACTGCTGCCGGCGACCCGTTGTTGCAACAGGTGGCGCCGCCGCAGGGGCTGCAGCAGGTGGTATTGAGCTTTACCGCCGCCGAAAAGCTCGGTGCCGCGGCCGGTGATGAACTGCAGGCCAGCTTCAGCCGGCAGCAGGCCGGGCACCTGCAATGGCGCCAGACCCGCCTGCAGGTGGCTGCGGTGCTGCCGCTGGCGGCGTTCGAGCGCGATGGCCTGTTCGCCTCACTGGCCCTGCTCGAGGCGGTCGAAGACTACCGCGACGGGCGCGGCGTGCCAGCACTGGGCTGGCCGGGCGATGCCGCAGGCAGCGATGCCCAACGGGTGTACCCGGCGTTTCGCCTGTATGCCAAGGAGCTGGCCGACGTCGAGCCGCTGCGCGCCTATTTCGCCGAACGCAAGTGGCTGGTGTCGACCCAGGCGGCGCAGATCGCCCAGGTGCAGGCGCTCAGCCGCAACCTCGACCTGGTGTTCTGGATCATCACCAGCCTGGCCGTGGCCGGTGCCGTGGCTGCCGTCGCCGCTGGCGCGGTGGCGGCGGTACAGCGCAAGCAGCGTGAGCTGGCGGTGCTGCGCCTGCTGGGGTTCGGCACGGCGGCGCTGCTGCTGTTCGTGGTGCTGCAGGCGCTGTACAGCGGCGTACTGGCAGCCGCAGTTGCCGGCGGCCTTTACCTGTTGGCCGAGCAGGGCCTTAACCGGATCTTCACGCAGGTGCCTGGCGAATACGCCAGCCATCTGTTGCCAATGCATTACTTCGTTGCGTTGTCCGCGGTGCTGCTGGCCAGCACAGCCGCTGCTGCCCTGGGTGGCTGGCGGGTGACGCGCATCGACGCCAGTCAAGGAATCCGTGATGTCTGAATTTCGCCTCGGGGCTACGGCCCTGCTTCTGACAACGCTGGGCCTGGCGGCCTGTTCGCCGGGCGCCGACGAGCCGCCTGCCAAGCCGGTCAACGCCGCTGCCGCCAGCGCCCCGGCACAGGCGGTCGACACCAGCAAGCTGGACAACCCCAAGCCCTTGCCGGGCGACGTCAGCCTGCCGCTACCGTGCGGCGGCGAGCTGGTGCTGCGCAGCGTCTACGTGCTGGCCCAGGGCAGCCTGGACGACCGCGAGGTCAACCTCGGCTACCCGTTCAGCGAGGGTGAGGCCGGCTACCAGCAGTCGTTCATTTCCGGTTATCGGCGTGACTTCATCAATGGCCAGTTCAGCCTTCAGGACCTTTCTGCCGATTGGCAGAAGGCCGTGGCCCCCAGCTTGCCCAAGCTCGACCAGGCAGGCCCGCTCAAGCCGATGATGTATTTCATCGGCAAGTACGAGGTCACCGCCCGCCAGTACGCTCAGGTGATGGCCCAGGCGCAATCGCTGGCCAGCGGCGAGGCGGCGCCGGCCTGCCAGCCCGATACCACGGCGGCGGGGCGCCTGCCCAAAGTCAAGCTGTCGCGCTTCGAAGCCGAGCGCTTTGCCGCGGTCTATAGCGCCTGGTTGCTCAAGTATCACCGCGACCTGCTGCCGGTCAGTGGCCGGGGCAGCAAGGCCGAGGACGGCGGGGTCGGTTTTGTGCGCCTGCCCACCGAAGTGGAGTGGGAGTTCGCTGCTCGTGGCGGTTCTGCGGTGAGCCGCCAGGAACTGGAAGGGCGCCTGTTCCCGCGCAAGGTCCAGGGTAGTGACAGCGACGGGCCGCTCGGCGACTGGGCGGTATTCAACCAGGTGGCTGGCGGCACCGGGCAGGCCGCACGCCTGATGCCGATCGGTACCCGGCTGCCGAACCCGCTGGGGCTGTTCGATGTGATCGGCAATGCCGCCGAAATGGTTCAGGAGTCGTTCCAGCTGGTACATGCCGGCCGCTTGCAAGGCGCCTATGGCGGCTTCGTGGTCAAGGGCGGCAACTACCTGGAAGGCGAGGGCACGCTGTTCACCGGCATGCGCCGCGAGTACCCGCTGTTCGGCGCTGACGGCACCGAGCAGCGCAACGAGACCACCGGCTTCCGGGTGGCCATCGGCGCCCTGTCGGCGCCCCGTTCGCGTTACCAGGAGCTGTTCGAGCAGTGGCAGAAGGTAGGGCGCCTGGCCAGCCTGACCGACGACATCGATGCCGCACAGGATCCGACCAAGCGCCTGGACAGCATCATCGCCGCCACCGCCGACCCGCGCCAGCAGGCCGAGCTGGGGCTGGTCAACGAAGAGCTCAAGCGCAGCGTTTCGCTGATCGGCCGCCAGCGCGAAGAGGCTGCCGGCAACCTGATCCAGTCCGCCGCGCTGGTGGCCGAAACCATCAATAACTACAACATCCGCCTGACCAACCTGCGCAACACCCAGGCCGAGGCCAAGGCGCGTGGTGACCAGACCACCGTGCGCATGTACGCCGCAGCCATCACCAACGGCCGCGCCGCCCTCGATGGCGCCGTGGCGATCTACATCGACAACCTGGCCAGTGGTACGCGCTACACCGATGCGGTGATCCAGGCGCAGTTCCAGCGGGTCAAGGAAGAACTCAACCGCAAGCCGGTCCTGGGCAAGAGCCTGGTGAGCCGCGCGACCCTGTTCGTTCGCCACGTTGGGGAGTACCGCCAGAACCGGCGGGCCGACCCGGCGACGATCCTCAAGGAGCTCCTGGCATCGGCCGCCGCGCGGCCCTCGTAGTGGCTTCTGCCTGACGCAACCGCGGGGTGGCATGAAGCCCCCCGTTTTAACCACCCACGTGAGAAAGTGACATGTTCAAGACCATCTTCACGGCTACCCATGCCCGTTCCGCCCTGCTGCTTGCCGCCGGTTTCAGCACTGTCCTGCTGGCGGGCTGCTCCAGCTCTCCGGTGTCCAAGGTTGGTGCCACGACCAAGGTCGAGTACTACCCGAGCTGCTACCAGCCCGTACAGCACCTGCGCTCCACCGACGGTGACATGACCCGCTCGGTTGCTACAGGCGCCGTCATCGGGGCCCTCGGCGGTGCCTTGACCGGCGCCCTGGTCGATGGCGACAACCGTGGCCGCAACGCTGCCATCGGTGCGGCGGGTGGTGCCCTGGTGGGCGGTGCGGCCGGTTACTACACCGAGCGTCAGAAGCAGATCAGCGACGACAAGCAGCGCATTGCCTCTTACGCCACCGACATCGACAAGAGCGCCGCCGACCTGGACCGCACCACGGCCTACGCCAAGGCTTCGCAAAGCTGCTACCAGCGTGAGTTCACCAGCCTGATTGAAGGCCGCAAGGCCAACCGCATCAACGACACCGAAGGGCGCAAGCGCCTGGCCGAGATCGTCTCGGGCCTGCAGGAGTCGAACAAACTGCTGGCTACCGTCAACGGCCGCGTTGCGGAAAACCTCGACAACTACACCCAGGCCTACGAGCAGGACCTCAAGCAGGTTGGCGTGGCCCGTACCGACGTAGCGACCGTGGCTGAACCGCCGAAGACCACCACCGGCAAGAAGAAGACCCAGGCCGTCAAGGTGAACAAGAACGTACCGCAAGAGGCGGTCGCCACCGAGAAGACCCTGCAGAAGGCAACCACCAAGAAAGCCGAGGCCCAGCAGGTGGCCAATGCTGGCGTCGACCAGGTCAACAAGATGTGCCGCAGCCCCGACATGGGTGACTGGGCGCCGGTGCCTTGCCCGAACGTGTAACCCACGCTCCGTTGCGCTTGCGCCGGTGCACGTGCTGCTCTCGGCAGGTCGCCTGACCTGCACGGGGCATGCGTGGGCCGGCGCAGCGGCTTTTCGAAACAAAGGAGAGTTGTCGTGACCGATCTGATGACCGGCGTCCTGGGCGGCTACCAGCAGCAAATGGCCCGTCAACGGCTGCTGTTGACTGTCGACCAACAGAAGCTGTTCAGGGCTATCGATGCCGACCCGGGTATCGTTGGTGCTGGTGTTGTCTATATCGATGCCCAGTACAACGTGATCGTCCTGCGCGAATTCAAGCCTATCTGCAGCATTGCGCCCAAGCGTGTGATTCTGCAGGAGGCACCACCATACAAGTCGCCTGAACAGTTCATGACCCAGCTGCAAACCGGCGCGCGTGAGCGCAAGGTGATGGCAGAGGCCGTGAACGCCAGTTTGGGTTGCCTGTCCGCCTATCTTGGATGGGTCGTCATGTTCAGCGGCACCATTGCTGTACCTTTCACTGGCGGCGCCAGCATGGTGTTGACGGCGGTCGGTTATGCTGCCGCGGCTGCGGGTACCGGGCAGTGCATGATGGGCGGGTACCGGGTGTTCAACGAAGTGTTCGACCCAGGGCAGAACGACTGGCTCGACAGTAATGACACGGTCCAGACGGTAATGAGCATACTCGACGGCGTAGCGCTGGCAGGTGTGGGTGCATCGAGCCTGAACACCGTGCGTTTCCTGCAGGCTCGCAAAGCGGCGACCGGCAAGGGCTGGAGAGAGCTGTTCCATAGTCTGTCCCGGCAGCAACGCAAAGCTTTGGCCGAGGAACTGTTGCTCATCAAGCATCCGTCGCTCACTGCCAAGCAGCTCAAGCTGAAGCAGGCGGCGGGTACCGCGATCAAGCGTTTCACCCCTACCGAAATTCAGCACGCCACGCGTACCCTGATCAAGGACTCGATAGGCGGCTTGTCGGGTTTTGCCAGCAGTAGCTTTGTGCAGTCGGTTGCCGTGGGGCTTTACGAGGAAGTTGACGAATGACCCAGGGCCAGGAACTGAAAGCATTTCTTTCCCGCTACTTCGGCGTGTTCATCGCCGAGTTCATGCTGTCCTGCTTTGCCATTGGCGGCTGTGTTTCACTGGTGTTCTCCACCTGGCTGCGCAGCCCGGACCGGTCGCTGTCGGTGCTGGTCCTGGCGCTGGCAGGGGCGCTGAGCGTCGCCTCGCATATCGCCATGGTGCGGGGTTATGCCTGGGGCGTGCGCGGGCTGGTCGGCCTGAACGGGCTGGCCGTGCTGGCCGCGTTGCCCAGCTACGCTTACCGGCCGCACATGGGCGGCTACGTCTCGGTAATTCTGTTCGGGCTGCTGGCCTTGTTGGTGATCAATAGCCAGCGCTACCGGGAAATGCGCGTGCGCCTGGTGGGCTACCGAGAAACGCGCAGGGCCAACCGCCAGGCGGCGAAAGCTGGCAAATGATGGCATGGCTGATGTAACGAGGCTTCTGGATGAATTTGCGCCGAATGCGTAGCGGGTTCGCTGCTTTGCTGTTGCCCTTGCTCGTTGCCTGCAACGGGCACAAGGTCGAACGCGTCGTGGTTTATGAGAACAACGTCCATCACTGGCGCATCGAGCATGTGGTGGAGCAGAACTGGCCGGTGGGGCCTCGTCAGTACTACGAGGTGTTTCTCAAGGACCGCTTGCTGATCCTGCCTGCCAGTGTTTTCAATGACGAGCGCGACATTCGTGAGTTCGTTGCTGCGGGCGGTTTCGACATCAGCAACTGGCGCAATGACACGATCATCGTGGCGTTCGAGAACGTGCAAAAGCGCGAAGGCGGCAACGAGCATTTTGTCCGCACGCTGATGATCACCCCGGAGTACAAGGAAGGGGAGGTGATACTGACGGACATGGCGAACCATATGCAAATCGTGGTGCAGCGGGTGGAGCCGGTTGATGAGGGGAAGTAGCTGTTGGGCTGCCTGAACAGTAATTAGCTGCGCATGGCACCGGCTCAAACCGCTCCCAGAGGGCACCCCGGTTACAACGCCCGATATTGAATCCTGAACGCCAGGCTCATCATTTGCCCACGCTGCAACAACCGCAACCCCGGCCGCCCCGGCAGGTGATGCGCATTGACCGGGTGGCTAACCGGCTCAAAGCAGAAAAAACCTTGCCCCTGAGGGCAGAACAGCAAGAAGTGCTCAGCCCCGCTGGCGCTGCATTCCAACCGATACCCGGCCCCTGGCTGTTCGATCACACATGTCCCCGGCCAGCCACTGAAGGCGTGATCAACCACCGTTTCGGGCAGGCTGGCCAGCGTTGCAAAACTCCACTGTTCAGGTACTTCGGCCTGGTACGACGGCAAGCGCCCATCCTCGGCCAGCCACACCTTGCGTGCCGCTGCATGCAGCCTGGTATCGGGATAGCGTGGAAAGTAAGGGTGCAGCCCCAGCCCATACCAGTTAGCCGATTCCTCCAGGTGCGTTACATGCAGGCCCAGGTTCAGGCAACCCTCTTGCAAATGCACATCCAGGGTGGCGTGGTAGGCAAACGGTACGGAACTGTCCAGCGCCAGTCGCGCCCGCCGTTCACTGTAGTGCTCCACCTGCCAGGCCTGCTGCCAGGCGCTGCCATGAATCGGGTAAGGGTCATGCGCGGTATTCGGCGCCAGAGCCTGCCAACCTTCGGGCCGGGCAAAGCCTCCTTCGGCGATACGGTTGGACCACGGCGCCAGCGGGTAGCAAGCTAGCCGTCGCGGCGTACCGCTGGCCAGCGCGTCGTGGTCGGAATGACGCAGCAGCGCCTGCCCGGTCGCCTTGACCTGCCAGTTGACCAGGCTGGCGCCCAGTTCCGGGGCCAGGCTCAGGCGGGTCAGGCGGTCCTGCAGGTGCAGTTCGGTCACAGCCATTCAAGGCTCCTTTGAAAAAGCGTCAGGCGGGGCGCCGGTAAGTGAGCAGCACGATGCCGCACACCACCACGGCACCGCCGAGCAGTTGCAGGGTACCCAGCTGTTGGCCGAGCAAGGCCCAGCCAAGCAGTAAGGTCGCGATAGGTTCGACGTTCATGACTGGTGCGTTCTGTGCCATGTTCAGCCGCGGCACGCAGACAAACAGCAAGGTGAAGGCCAGGCCATACAGCACCACCAGGCTCGCCAGCGCCGCCCAGCCGCTGCTGCTGCCCGGCAGCGACAAGCCGGACGGCATTACGCCGCTTGCACCTGCGACCAGCATGCTGGAAAACACGATCAGCAGCGTCAGCAGGCTGCGCACCGGGCCGCGTACGGCGGCCAGCTTGTGGTCGGTGATCCACAAGGCGCAGGCAAAGGCACAGGCGGCGCCGAAGGCCAGGCCGACACCCAGCGCCCAGTGCGGGTTGGCATCGCTGCTGTCGGCCAGGCGTGCCGGCACATCCAGCGCCAGTACCAGGCCGCACAGGATCAGGCCCATGAACAGCACGGTGCGGCCAGTGGGGCGAGCACCACCCAGCGCCCAGGTGAGCAGTGCGAGCAGCATCGGGAAGGTGTTGCCCACCAGCAGCGCCAGGGCCACCGGAATGCGCGCCACCGCCGAGTACAGGCATAGGCTCTGGGTGGCGATCAGCAGGCCGAGCAACAACTGCCAGCGGCGAGTGCCGGCGGGCAGGGCCAGAGCCTGGCGTTGCCATAGCAGCAGGCTGGCCAGGACCAGGAACGTGATGCCCGAGCGGCAGAGGATGGCCAGCAGCACGCCGGTGCCGTCATCGAAGGCGATGCGTGCGGCGATGTGGTTGCCGGCGAATGAGCAGGCCAGCAAAGCCAGCAGGGCGATGGCCAATTTGCGTGGGAATAGAGGGATAGCAGAGGAGGGGACAGCCATGTGCAGGATCCGTTTGCAGAAAAATCGGGCCCCTGTGGGAGCGGCCTTGCGTCGCGAATGGGCCGCAAAGCGGCCCCGGCAATATCAGCAGCAACGCCGAAATTCGGGGGCTGCTCTGCAGCCCTTTCGCGACGCAAGGCCGCTCCCACAGGGGCAGTCCATGCCGGTAGCCGTTACAGCACCACGCTAGGCAGCCACAACGAGATGGCCGGAATGTAGGTCACCGCCATCAACACCAGGAACAGCGCCAGGTAGAACGGCAGCATCGCCTTCACCGTCGATTCGATGCTCACCTTGCCAACTGCCGAGCCGACGAACAACACAGCCCCCACCGGCGGCGTGACCAGCCCGATCCCCAGGTTCACCAGCATGATCATGCCAAAGTGCACCGGGTCCACGCCGATACCGGTTATCACCGGCAGCAGGATCGGCGTAAGAATCAGGATCAGCGGTGCCATGTCCATGACCGTGCCCAGCAGCAATAGCATGAAGTTGATGCACATCAGGATCACATAGCGGTTGTCCGACAGGGTCAGAAACGCCGTGGTGATCTTCGACGGAATCTGCATCAGCGTCATCACGTAGCCAAAGCTTGCAGCGAAGCCGATCAGGATCATCACGATCGAGATGGTGCGTACCGTGCGGTGCATCAGCTTGGGCAGGTCGCGCCACTTGTAGTCGCGGTAGACGAACATGGTCACGAAGAACGACCACACCACCGCCACGGCTGCCGATTCGGTCGCGGTGAACACCCCGCTGAGGATGCCACCGAGAATGATGACCATGGCCATCAGCCCCCACAGTGCTTCACCGGCAATCTTCAGCGCCTGGCGCATCGGGATCACTTCGCCCTTGGGGTAATTGCGCTTCTTGGCGAACAGCAGGCACAGGCCCATCATCACTGCGCTTAGCAGCAAACCGGGCATCACCCCGGCCATGAACAGCGAGGCAATCGATACCGTGCCGCCTGCCGCCAGCGAGTACAGCACCGAGTTGTGGCTGGGCGGGGTCAGCAGCGCCTGTACCGAGCCGCTGACGGTCACTGCGGTGGAGAACTCGCGCGGGTATCCCCTGCGCTCCATCTCCGGGATCAGTACGGAACCCACCGACGCGGTGTCGGCCACCGACGAGCCGGAAATCGCCCCGAAGAAGGTCGAGGCCATGATGTTGACCAGCGACAGCCCGCCGCGCACGAAGCCCACCAGCACACCGGCAAACGCCACCAACCGGCGTGACATGCCGCCTTCGGCCATGATCGCGCCGGCCAGGACAAAGAACGGAATCGCCAGCAGCGAGAACTTGTTAACCCCACTGGCCACCTGGATCATCATCGCCTGCAGTGGGATGTCGATCCACCAGGCTCCGATCAGCGCCGACAGGCCCAAGGCGTAGGCCACCGGCATGCCCAGCAGGATGAGAGCGATGAAACTGCCCAACAGAATGAACGCATCCATTTATGCCGCCCCCTCGTTTTCTTCCAGCTGGTCGAAGCGCACCACCTTGCGGTGGCTCTGGTCGCCCAGCAGCAGTTTCTCCAGCACGAACACCAACGTCAGCACGCCGCCGACCGGGATCGGCGCGTAGGTCATGCCCACCCGCACCCCGGGCAACGACGCCAGAAACTGGTTCCAGGTGGTGATGCACAGCTTGCTGCCGTAATAGGTCATGAACACGCACACCAGAATCATCAGCAGTTGCACCAGCAGCGCCACCAGCTGGCGCTGCAGCGCGGGCAGGCGGTCGGTGATCATCGCCACCGCCATATGCGCCCCGGCACGGTAACTGGCCGCTGCGCCGACGAAGGTGAACACCACCATCAGCAAGATCGCCACGGGTTCCGGCCAACTGGCGCCAGTACCGAGCACGTAGCGGGCGAAGATGCCCCAGGGAATGATCAGCGACATGGTCAGGATCGACAGGCCGGCGACCCAGATACAGGCGCGGTACAGCGTGTCGTTGGCACGTAGAAAGAGGTTTTTCATCGGCATCACCAAAGCGGCAGGGCGGCGGGCGCCGCACTGCCGGGGTCGTTCAGGAAGGGGCCGCGATTACTGGACGGCGTCGATACGTTTCATCAGGTCGGCGTACTGCGCACCGTATTTTTCGCGGACCGAAGCGGTAGCTTCGTAGAACGGCTTCTTGTCGACGGTGATGAACTCGACACCGGCGGCCTTGAGCTTCTCTTCGCTGGCGGCGGACTTGGCGTCCCACAGCGCGCGCTCCTCCATCTGCGCCTCACGCGCGACCTTCTTCACCAGCACCTGCTGCTCGGGGGTGAGCTTGTTCCAGGTGGTCTTGGACATCACTACCGGCTCCGGCAGGATCAGGTGGCCGGTCAGGGTGTAGTACTTGGCGCTCTGGAAGTGGTTATGCTCGAGCAGGGTTGGCGGGTTGTTTTCGGCGCCGTCGATCACCCCGGTCTGCAGGGCGCTGAAGATTTCCCCGGTGTCCATGGCGATGCCATTGCCGCCCATGGCGTTCATCATGTCGATGAACAGCGGGTTGCCCTGCACGCGAATCTTCATGCCCTTGAGGTCTTCCAGGCTGCGCACCGGCTTCTTGGTGTAGATGCTGCGTGAGCCACCATCCATCCAGG
The DNA here is from genome assembly GCF_900277125.1 of Pseudomonas inefficax. Lineage (GTDB taxonomy): Bacteria > Pseudomonadota > Gammaproteobacteria > Pseudomonadales > Pseudomonadaceae > Aquipseudomonas > Aquipseudomonas inefficax. The sequence goes on along the minus strand of NZ_OPYN01000203.1, from coordinate 6,259 downwards.
CCAGGGCCACCAGGTTGAAGTCGGAGTTGGTGATCTTGTCGAGGATCTCCTGGCCTATCTCGCCGTCGATGATCTTGCGCATGTGGTCATGGTCGCGGAACACGAACGGCATGTTGAACACGTTCACATCCGGTACCACCGGGCCGACGATACCCAGGCTGACGCGGGTCATCTGCACGGCGCCGATCTGTGCCTGTTCGATCACTTCCTTTTCCGAGCCCAGCACGCCGCCCGCGAACATCTTGAAGGTGATATCGCCATTACTGGCTTCTTCGAGCTTTTTACCCATGTTCTGCTCGGCGACCACGGTCGGGTAGCCGGCGGGGTGGATTTCGGCGAACTTGATGTCCAGGGCCGAGGCGGGCATGGCCACGCTGAAGGCGAACGGGAGAACGGCAAGAAGCAGCTTGCGTTTGAAGGTCATGATGAAACTCCGTGGTTTTTATTATCCGGTTTCGAGCGTGCAAGTGTGGTGGTGGATGGGGGCTTAGCCCCGGTAGACAGGTTCCTCCAGGCCCTTGGTGCCAGGTTTGAGGGCAAATACCCCGCCAGCCAGCGGCTGGTCGCCGAGGTCGATGCCCGAGGGGCGGATCGAGGTGACGTACAGGGTGTCGAGGCAGGCGCCGCCGAAGGCACACATCGCCGGCTTTTTCACCGGCACGCTGAGCGAGCGGTCGAGGCGGCCATCGGGGGTGAAACGGTGGATCTGCCCGGCGTCGTTGCCGCAGACCCAGTAGCAGCCATCCTGGTCCATGGCGGCGCCGTCGGGGCGGCCGGGGTGGCTGCGCATGTCGACGAACAGCCGCTGGTCGTGCGGGGTGCCGCTGTCGATGTCGTAGTCGAACGTCCAGACCTTTTGCACATCGGGGTGTGAATCGGACAGATACATGCGCTTGCCGTCGGGGCTGAAGGCCAGGCCGTTGGGCACGATCATGCCGCCCTGCTGCAGGTGCAGCCGACCTTCGCCGTCATGCCGGTACAGCGCGCCGACATGCGCGCCTTGCTGCATGTCCAGCAACATGGTGCCGGCCCAGAAGCGGCCCTGGCGGTCGCAGCGGCCATCGTTGAAGCGCATGCCAGCCTGGGCATGTTCCACGCTGCTGAGTAAACGGCTATCCAGGCTGCCATCTGCTTTGGCCTGCAGCTGGAAGATGCCACTTTCCATTCCCGCCACCCAGCCGTCACCGTAGCGGGCGATGCAGGCTAGCATCTCGTCGCCTTGCCAGACCCGGTGGGTGCCATCGGCCGCCTGCCAGCGGTGTAGCTGGCGAGCGGGAATGTCGACCCAGTACAGGGCCTGTTCGCCTGGGTGCCAAACGGGGCTTTCGCCGGTGCTGTTGCGGGCGTCGACAATCAGTTCGCAGTTCATGGCCGTGCCTCCCCCTCAGGTCAGTTGAACGGGCCGGCCACGGCGAAGGCACCGCCCTGATAGACCATGCTCGGGTCGTCGGCAGCGAGCGCCGGCTGGGCTTCCACGGCGGCGCGGAAGGGTTCGGAGCTGTCCTTTGGCACGTAGCCCAGGTGCTCGGCATGGCGGTTGTCCCACCACACGGTGCGGTTGTCGGAGGCGCCGTAGACGATGGTGTGGCCAACGTCTGGCGTGAACAGCCCGCGCTCGATCAGTTGCACCAGGTCGTCATAGCTCAGCCAGGTGCAAAGCATCCGCCGGTTCTGTGGTTGCGGGAACGACGAGCCAATGCGGATGCTGACGGTCTCGATGCCGTAGCGGTCGAAGTAGAAGCTGGCAACATCCTCGCCGTAGCACTTGGACAGCCCGTAATAGCTGTCCGGGCGGCGTGGTGAATGGGCGTCGATGCGCTCATCCTGGCGGTAGAAACCGATGGTGTGGTTGGAACTGGCGAAGATGATGCGTTTCACGCCATGCTTGCGTGCTGCCTCGTAGATGTGGAACACGCCGCAGATGTTAGGGCCGAGGATCTCTTCGAAGGAGTGCTCGGTAGACACGCCACCGAAGTGGATGATGGCGTCCACGCCTTCGACCAAGGCATGTACTGCAGCCTTGTCGGCCAGGTCGCAGGTGATGACCTCTTCATGCGGACCTGCGGCAGGTGCCATGGGGCTGATGTCAGAAAGGCGCAGGACTTCGGCGTAGCCCTGCAGGCGTTCGCGAAGGACCTTGCCCAGGCCGCCTGCGGCTCCAGTGAGCAGCAGGCGATTGAGGGGAGTAGTGGTCATGGCCGGCTCTTGTTGTTAGTTGTTGTAGGTTGTCGTATGACTGCGGTGAATATTGGCGGTCGTTCTGGTGGTTGTCAATGAGGCATGCACAGCCCTCGACGGGTTACGCGGTCTCTTGTGGGAGCGGGCGCGCCCGCGAACACCGGCGAAGCCGGTGCCATGCACCGAGTTGCCGGCTTCGCGGGCATGCCCGCTCCCACAGGGATCGCGTTCGCCTCGCCCTTGGTTACAGCAACGACAACGGATAGTTAAAGATCAACCGGTTCTCATCAAACTCGTTATTGCTGTAATCCCGACGAATCGACGAATTGCGCCATTTCACACTCAAATCCTTGAACGCCCCGCTCTGGATCACATACGCCAGTTCCGTCTCACGCACCCACTCCTTGCCATCGGTCACCACCCCGCTGTGCACATCGCGCCCGCTGATATAGCGGTTCATCAAGGTCAGCCCCGGCACCCCGACGGTGACGAAGTTGAAGTCATGGCGCACCTGCCACGAGCGCTCGTTGGCGTTGTCGAAGCTGGAGTTGTAACTGTCGTTGGCCAGGGTGCCGCCACTGGTGCCGTTGACCCGCATCCAGGTATCGCCATCGACTTTCTGCAGCCCGACCCAGAAGGTGTTGCCACCGTACTTGGCCGAGAACATTCCCGAGTAAGTCTTGTTGTCCAGCTCGCCAGCGCGTTTGGCGCCATCGTCATCGCCATTGAAGTAGCCCAGGTTGGCGCCCAGGGTCCAGCCACCCACCGGCTGACTGTGGCTCAGTTGCAGGTACTGCTGCTGGTACACATCCTTCAGCGCCGCATTCCACAGCCCGACCAGGGTGCGGTCCTGATTGAACTTGTACTCGCCACCAACAAAGTTGAAGCGGTCCGACACGCCACCGCCGTAGCTCATGTCGCCCATGCTGGCGTCGTTGCGCGGGCTGTTGCCGCGGAACTGCCCGCCATACAAGGTCAGCCCGGCAATCTCGTTGGACGTGACCTGCCCGCCACGGAACGTCTGTGGCAACGAACGCCCGTCGTCCGAGCGCAGAATCGGAAGCACCGGCATCCACTCACCGATCTTCAGTTCTGTTCTGGAGATGCGTGCCTTGCCCGCCACTGCCAGGCGCCCGTAGTCATCGGCCGGCTTGCCATCGTCATGGCGCGGCAACAACGCCGTGCCATAGGTACCACCACCGCCATCCAGCTTGACCGACCACAGCCCCAGTACATCCACGCCGAAGCCGATCGGCCCCTCGGTGAACCCCGAACGGGCGTCGAGGATGAAGCTTTGCGTCCATTCCTCGGCCTTGCTTTGCGGGTTGCTCGGGTTGGTGAAGTTGCGGTTGATGTAGAAGTTGCGCAGGCCGAGGGTGGCCTTGCTGTCCTCGACAAAACCCGCCGCCAGGCTGGTACCTGGCAAGCCGGCGATAACCCCGGCGCCAAGCAGCGCGAAGGGCAGGGTATGGCAGATCTTCATTATTGTTATGCTCCCGAAGGGTATGGCAGCCCGTCCACCGGGCACGCGCAAGCGGCCTGCGGCAGGGGCGGGTAAGTAACGGGCCGGTCAGGGCCAGGGGTGAATGCAGTAACCGGGCGCTAGGTACTCGAGGGGGTACGCCAGCAGACCGTGGGAAGAGACAGACGTGGGTGCAGCGGGATGAGTGTCGACATGGGTTCGTCCACGGATTGTTGTTTTTGTTATGTGTTGTCGTACAACTGTGGGCGATTATTAGCAAGGGTGAGAGGGACTGTCAACGCATAATGGCCTGGTGATTAAAGGCAAGATCCCCGTAAATTAACGCGTAGAGGCTCTATCGTGCACTCTGTAAAGAGATACGATGACAACAGCTTTGCAGGCAAACAAATCAACCCGACCTGGCAGTGGACCGCGCTGCTCCCCTGCGCTATCTTCAAATCAGGCCTCGCCCTCGACCACGTAGACTGGCATGTCCAGTCCCGGCATCCTCGTTGATGCCGTACCCCCTTGTCGGCGTGGGCGGGGCCCCTTTTTACGGCGCGCTTGACCGGCTGAGATCGAGCGCTTGGCCCCCCGCTGTTTACCAACCCTCGAAAAAAGCGCCCATTGCGCTTTTTTCGTTTAAGGCCCTGGCGGATTCTGACCGGCAACTGCCACACAAATTCCCAGTGATACGCGATCCCGTGTAGGAGCGGCCTTGCGTCGCGAAAGGGCCGCAAAGCGGCCCCGGCGATGGCACAGGCTATGGGTTTTTGCGCAGCTATTGCCACTGCTGGCGCAAATATCGCTATTGCAGAGCCACCAATACCAGTGCATTGTAATGACAAACGTCTTTACCTGAGGGCGAAGCCATGGCTTCCATCAACATCCGCGTCGACGACGATCTCAAAGCCCGCGCCTACAAGGAGCTTGAGCGCTTGGGCGTAACGCCCTCCGAGCTCATGCGGCAGGCGCTTCAATATGTAGCCGAGCGGGGAAAGCTACCCTTCCGGCCGGTCCTGATGACCGAGGAAGATGAAGACCTCATCGCCACCGTACAAGAGCGGCTTGCTTCTCCGCAGCGCGTGAGGGTGCAGCTGGATGACCTATAGCCTCGACTTCGATTCCCGTGCATTGAAGGAGTGGAAGAAGCTGGGCGATACCGTGCGTCAGCAGTTCAAAAAGAAACTGGCGGAGGTTCTGCTGAATCCTCGGGTTGAAGCCAATCGCCTTCACTCGCTACCAGACTGCTACAAGATAAAGCTGCGCAGCAGCGGGTATAGGCTGGTCTATCAGGTCATTGATCAAGAGATCGTGGTCTTTGTAGTAGCTGTTGATCGTCGTGAAAAAGATCAGGCATACAAGAAGGCTGCCGACCGGCTTGAATAGACTTCGTAGATTTGCAAGCCTTTGCTCTCAAAATACAGCTCAGTTCAAATGCTTGCACTGTACCTGTGGGAGCGGGCGCGCCCGCGAAGAATCCAGCTCGGTGCATGGCACCGGCTTCGCCGGTGTTCGCGGGTAAACCCGCTCCCACAGGTCTGGCGCCAACTCAAATAGCGCATTACCAAGGCAAGTAGCGACCTGCTCTTGACCGGCTAACTAAGTCATTCCAGCAGACTAAGTCCCCCTGTGGGAGCGGGTTCACCCGCGAAGAGGCCAGCACAGACAAAAACAGCCCCCTAAACTCCATGCATCCGCAGCGCCCGCTGCGCACACTCCCGCCAACTCAACTTCCGCTTCTCCACCTGCGGTAGCTGTTCCACCTCCCCAGCCAGCACCACCGGCATCTCCCGCATCCTCACCCAAGGCTCACTCTGCCAATACAACAACGTCGCCGACCGCCCACCAGGCCAGCACATCTGCCCCAGCCGCGGCGCATCCTCAACCCCGTCCGCCTGCCGATCACGCAGCACCGCCACCACCTCATGCGTCAGCCACCAGCGCAAATGGCGGTTCTCCGGCACATGATGATGTGCCAACAAGGTATAGGCCCCGGACTCGCTGACCATGGTGGTCTCCTGGTACTTGCCATAGCGCAGCAACTGCACCGTGCGGTACTGGTCCGGGTCGAGCTTGCGCATGCAGTGCTCATCGAAGAAGTGCCCGCTCAGCCGGCCGAGTTCGTGGGCGCAAAACCAGGCTTGGGATTCGAGCCAGAGGGTGTGAAGAGGACGGTTGTGGCGAAAGAAGAGGGTAGGGGTATTGAGACTGTCCATGTTTGGCCATCCTGATATTGGAGAGCCGTTGCTAACGGGAACGGTGTTCCGCTGCGTGAGCGTTCTTAAGCGCCATGAAACGTTATCGCTATGCGTTCAAAGTGACAACGGTAAAAGTTGTAGGATGCTTCCTGTTCTGCCATTCCCCAGCCAATAAAAAAGGCTGCCAATCGGCAGCCTTCTCGATGCTCAGCCCGGACGATCAATCCCAGCTCAACGCCCCACCAGTCTGATACTCGATCACACGGGTCTCGAAGAAGTTCTTCTCTTTCTTCAAGTCCATGATCTCGCTCATCCACGGGAACGGGTTGGTAGTCCCCGGGTACTCTTCCTTCAACCCAATCTGGGTCAGGCGACGGTTGGCGATGAACTTGAGGTAGTCCTCCATCATCGCTGCGTT
>NZ_OPYN01000202.1 GCF_900277125.1 Pseudomonas inefficax | reverse complement strand
CCTGATGACCGAGGAAGATGAAGACCTCATCGCCACCGTACAAGAGCGGCTTGCTTCTCCGCAGCGCGTGAGGGTGCAGCTGGATGACCTATAGCCTCGACTTCGATTCCCGTGCATTGAAGGAGTGGAAGAAGCTGGGCGATACCGTGCGTCAGCAGTTCAAAAAGAAACTGGCGGAGGTTCTGCTGAATCCTCGGGTTGAAGCCAATCGCCTTCACTCGCTACCAGACTGCCTTTAAGGAAATCGCCTAGGTATTTGGACTGCGCTTGCGAGCAAGGCACTCAATTCCCAAGCGAGACGCAGACTCTGCGGGAGCGGGCGCGCCCGCGAAGCAGGCGACGCGGTGTATGGCACCGGCTGCGCCGGTGTTCGCGGCCACGGCCGCTCCCACAGGTACAGCGTGATCCCGAAGCCAGCGCAGTCCCTGTGGGAGCGGGCGCGCCCGCGAAGCAGGCGACGCGGTGTATGGCACCGGCTGCGCCGGTGTTCGCGGCCACGGCCGCTCCCACAGGTACAGCGTGATCTCGAAGCCAGCGGAGTACCTGTGGGAGCGGGTTCACCCGCGAAGAGGCCCGCCCAGGCAAACCCGCCGCTTAAACCCCATGCAACCGCAGCGCCCGCTGCGCACATTCCCGCCAGCTCAACTTTGGCTTCTCTACCGGCGGCAGCTGTTCCACCTCCCCAGCCAGCACCACCGGCATATCCCGCATCCTCACCCAAGGCTCACTCTGCCAATACAACAACGTCGCGCTCCGTCCCCCAGGCCAGCACATCTGCCCCAGTCGCGGGACATCCTCCGCCCCGTCCTCCTGCCGATCACGCAGCACCGCCACCACCTCATGTGTCAGCCACCAGCGCAAATGCCGGTTCTCCGGTACATGGTGATGTGCCAACAAGGTATAGGCCCCGGATTCGCTGACCATGGTGGTCTCCTGGTACTTGCCATAGCGCAGCAGTTGCACCGTGCGGTACTGGTCCGGGTCGAGCTTGCGCATGCAGTGTTCATCGAAGAAGTGCCCGCTCAGCCGGCCGAGTTCGTAATCGTCCTCTTCACACCCTTTGGCTCGAGTCCCAAGTCGTAGGACGCTTCCTGTTCTGCCATTCCCCAGCCAATAAAAAAGGCTGCCAATCGGCAGCCTTCTCGATGCTCAGCCCGGACGATCAATCCCAGCTCAACGCCCCACCAGTCTGATACTCGATCACGCGAGTCTCGAAGAAGTTCTTCTCTTTCTTCAAGTCCATGATCTCGCTCATCCACGGGAACGGGTTGGTGGTCCCCGGGTACTCTTCCTTCAGGCCAATCTGGGTCAGGCGACGGTTGGCGATGAACTTGAGGTAGTCCTCCATCATCGCTGCGTTCATGCCCAGTACCCCGCGTGGCATGGTGTCACGGGCGTATTCGATTTCCAGCTGGGTCCCTTGCAGGATCATCTGGGTCGCTTCTTCCTTCATCGCCGCGTCCCACAGGTGCGGGTTCTCGATCTTGATCTGGTTGATCACGTCGATACCGAAGTTCAGGTGCATCGACTCGTCACGCAGGATGTACTGGAACTGCTCGGCGACGCCGGTCATCTTGTTGCGGCGGCCCATCGACAGGATCTGGGTGAAGCCGCAGTAGAAGAAGATGCCTTCCAGTACGCAGTAGTAGGCGATCAGGTTGCGCAGCAGCTCTTTGTCGGTTTCGACGGTGCCGGTGTTGAATTCCGGATCGGAGATGGCGCGGGTGTACTTCAGGCCCCAGGCGGCTTTCTTCGCGACCGACGGGATCTCGTGGTACATGTTGAAGATTTCGCCTTCATCCATGCCCAGCGACTCGATGCAGTACTGGTAGGCGTGGGTGTGGATCGCCTCTTCGAAGGCCTGGCGCAGGATGTACTGGCGGCACTCCGGGTTGGTGATCAGGCGGTACACGGCCAGGGCCAGGTTGTTGGCTACCAGCGAGTCGGCGGTGGAGAAGAAGCCGAGGTTGCGCATGACGATGCGGCGCTCGTCCTCGGTCAGGCCGTCCATGCTCTTCCACAGGGCGATGTCGGCGGTCATGTTGACCTCTTGCGGCATCCAGTGGTTGGCGCAGCCGTCCAGGTACTTCTGCCAGGCCCAGTCGTACTTGAACGGTACCAGCTGGTTGAGGTCGGCGCGGCAGTTGATCATGCGCTTTTCGTCGACACGCACGCGGGCGCCGGAGCCTTCCAGCTCGGCCAGGCCTTCGGCGATGTCGAGGTCGTTCAGGGCAGCCTTGGCGCGCTTGACGGCGTCGGAGTCGTCGGCGGTGGCGGCACGGGCTTCCAGGGCGGCGGCACCACCGGCGCTGTCGAGCTTGTCGAGGGTGGCCGCGGCAGTGGCCTGCGCAGGGGTGTTGCCTTTGGCGGCTACTTCGCCGTCTTCCTTGTCGAATTCGTCCCAGCTCAGCATGGTTTGGCTCCTGCTTGAGGGTCGCCCTGGGGCAACCGGTTGGATTTTAAGAATGTGATGCCTGACGCAAGGCCGTAACGGCGAATGGACAGCTCGAGAGGCTGACTCTCGTTTACATCTGGTGTGGTCTGGCTTGTACCTGGCCAGGCCTCGGGGAGGGGCCAGGACAATTGAATGGTGCTCTTTTCAGAGGGGGCGAAGTATATAGGGTTTCGCCTTGGTTCGGGGCGCGTCTCTTGCGGGCGAGGGTAAGTTTTTCGACCGGAATTGCGTGCGTCCGTTCACCGGGTTTGTGTTGTTTGCTACGGGGATGGAGTGTAGCGGTAAAAAGCAGGAGGCACTACATGTTGTAGATTTTTATTTTTAGAACACATCATGTTGGGTTGGCGCGATCCTTGTAGGAGCGGCCTTGTGTCGCGATAGGGCCGCGTAGCGGCCCCGCCGATTCATGCTGCGAAGCTGAAATCGTAGGGGGCGCTTCGCACCCCACCGCGACACAAGGCCGCTCCTACAGGGAACGAGTCAACTCGCAGCTAGCGAGTCGGGTGCAGCGTTTCGACAATGTGAGTCTTGGGGTGCTTGCGGGCCTGTTCCACCGAAGTGAAGCGGCCGGTTTCCGCATTGCGACCAATCTTGCGAGTTCCCAGTTTTTTCCGCGCCATGGTTACGTCCTTTTGTGGAGAGGTCCTGTCCTTTTACCGAGCTGCGCGAGCAGTGGGCAAAGGGCAAGGCTTCTCCGTGGCGCAGATACAAAAATGCCGCGCAGGGCACCCATGGGCACCCTGCGCGGCACTCAGGCCTTACTGGCAGGCTTCGCAGTCAGGCTCGTCGATCGCGCAGGCCTTCGGCACTGGCGCAGGGCCGGCTGCCTGGACCGGGGCGCTGTCGCCACCGCTGGAAACGGCGTTGAGCTTGCCGGTGTTGATGGTCGACTTCTCGGTGCTGGTCGCAGCCAGGGCACGGAGGTAGTAGGTGGTCTTCAGGCCACGGTACCAGGCCATGCGGTAGGTCACGTCCAGCTTCTTGCCCGAAGCGCCGGCGATGTACAGGTTCAGCGACTGGGCCTGGTCGATCCACTTCTGGCGACGCGAGGCGGCATCGACGATCCACTTGGTCTCGACTTCGAACGCGGTGGCGTACAGGTCCTTCAGCTCTTGCGGGATACGCTCGATCTGCTGCACCGAACCGTCGTAGTACTTCAGGTCGTTGATCATGACCGAGTCCCACAGGCCACGGGCCTTCAGGTCGCGGACCAGGTACGGGTTGATCACGGTGAACTCGCCCGACAGGTTCGATTTCACGTACAGGTTCTGGTAGGTCGGCTCGATGGACTGCGAAACGCCGGTGATGTTGGCGATGGTCGCGGTCGGCGCGATGGCCATGATGTTCGAGTTGCGAATACCTTTCTTGACGCGCTCGCGCACCGGGGCCCAGTCCAGGGACTCTTCCAGGTTGACGTCGATGTACTTGGCGCCACGGGCCTCGATCAGGATCTGTTGCGAATCCAGCGGCAGGATGCCCTTGGACCACAGCGAACCCTGGAAGGTCTCGTACGCACCGCGCTCGTCGGCCAGGTCGCAGGACGCCTGGATGGCGTAGAAGCTGACCGCTTCCATCGACTTGTCGGCGAACTCGACGGCAGCATCGGAGCCGTACGGAATGTGCTGCAGGTACAGCGCATCCTGGAAGCCCATGATGCCCAGGCCGACCGGGCGGTGCTTGAAGTTCGAGTTACGCGCTTGCGGCACCGAGTAGTAGTTGATGTCGATCACGTTGTCGAGCATGCGCACGGCGGTGTTCACGGTGCGTTGCAGCTTGGCGGTGTCCAGCTTGCCGTCGACGATGTGGTTCGGCAGGTTGATCGAGCCCAGGTTGCAGACCGCGATCTCGTCCTTGTTGGTGTTCAGGGTGATCTCGGTGCACAGGTTCGAGCTGTGGACCACGCCCACGTGCTGCTGCGGCGAACGCAGGTTGCACGGGTCCTTGAAGGTCAGCCACGGGTGGCCGGTCTCGAACAGCATCGACAGCATCTTGCGCCACAGGTCTTTGGCCTGGATGGTCTTGAACACCTTGATCTTGTTGTACTCGGTCAGGGCTTCGTAGTACTCGTAGCGCTCTTCGAAGGCCTTGCCGGTCAGGTCGTGCAGGTCTGGCACTTCCGAAGGCGAGAACAGGGTCCACTTGCCGTCATCGAAGACACGCTTCATGAACAGGTCAGGGATCCAGTTGGCGGTGTTCATGTCGTGGGTACGACGACGGTCATCACCGGTGTTCTTGCGCAGCTCGATGAATTCTTCGATGTCCAGGTGCCAGGTTTCCAGGTAGGCACACACGGCGCCCTTGCGCTTGCCACCCTGGTTGACGGCAACGGCGGTGTCGTTGACCACTTTCAGGAACGGAACCACGCCCTGGGATTTGCCGTTGGTGCCCTTGATGTAGGAGCCCAGTGCACGCACAGGGGTCCAGTCGTTGCCCAGGCCACCGGCGAATTTCGACAGCATGGCGTTGTCGTGGATCGCGTGGTAGATGCCCGACAGGTCGTCCGGCACTGTGGTCAGGTAGCAGCTGGACAGCTGCGGGCGCAGGGTGCCGGCGTTGAACAGGGTCGGGGTCGAGGCCATGTAGTCGAAGGACGACAACAGGTTGTAGAACTCGATCGCACGGGCTTCCTTGTCTTTCTCTTCCAGCGCCAGGCCCATGGCCACACGCATGAAGAATACCTGTGGCAGCTCGAAGCGCACGCCATCCTTGTGGATGAAGTAGCGGTCGTACAGGGTCTGCAGGCCCAGGTAGGTGAATTGCTGGTCACGCTCGTGGTCGATGGCCTTGCCCAGACGCTCCAGGTCGTAGCCTTTCAGGGCCGGGTCCAGCAGCTCGAACTCGACGCCTTTGTCGACGTAGGCCGGCAGGGCCTTGGCGTACAGGTCGGCCATTTCGTGGTGGGTGGCGCTCTCGGCCACGTTCAGGAAGCCCAGGCCTTCGGCGCGCAGGGTGTCCATCAGCAGGCGGGCGGTGACGAACGAGTAGTTCGGCTCGCGCTCGACCAGGGTACGGGCGGTCATCACCAGGGCGGTGTTGACGTCCTTGATGGCCACGCCGTCGTACAGGTTTTTCAGGGTTTCGCGCTGGATCAGCTCGCCGTCGACTTCGGCCAGGCCTTCGCAGGCTTCGCTGATGATGGTGTTCAGGCGGGCCATGTCGAGCGGCGCCAGGCTGCCGTCGGCCAGGGTGATGCGGATGCTCGGGTGCGGCTCGACCACGGACTCGGTGTTGACGCGGGTGGCGCGCTCCTTGGCGCGCTGCTCGCGGTAGATCACGTAGTCACGGGCGACTTTCTGCTCGCCGGCGCGCATCAGGGCCAGTTCGACCTGGTCCTGGATTTCTTCGATGTGGATGGTGCCACCCGATGGCATGCGACGCTTGAACGTGGCGGTGACCTGCTCGGTCAGGCGCGCGACGGTGTCGTGGATGCGCGACGAAGCAGCGGCGGTGCCGCCTTCAACTGCGAGGAACGCCTTGGTGATGGCAACGGTGATCTTGTCGTCGGTGTACGGGACGACAGTGCCGTTACGCTTGATCACGCGCAGTTGGCCGGGAGCGGTGGCGGCCAGATCCTGGTTGGAATCGGCGGCCTGCGGCACCTTGGCCTGCGGGTTCTCGCGAGTTGTGTCGGTTTGCATGGGTGGGTGTCTCCACAGTTTCTATATTGTTCAGGCGCCTTTTGGGCGCCCACCGTTCCGTCCACTTGCTCGATGGCCTGGCGGGGATGGGCAATGCATGCGCATCCGCCCGCGCGGGCGTACCAACTTCGGGACAGACTCAGGAATAAGGGGCAATGGCTCGCCGCTCCCTGGCCGAAGTCAAAGGTTCTGGGCTGGGCCCAAAAACTGTTGCTGATGGATGCCAGGCCCGGCCTGTAGCACCCATACCCGAACAAGGCCCTGAAAGGGCTTGCCTCGGTCGCCTCCGCAGGAGCGGTTTGGCTGCTGGAATCACTTGAAGTTCACCCGGAAAATCGCTTGATTTTGCGGGTTGACTTTTGTGTGTGATTTTGCACGAACCCCTATATCTAGTGGTTCGCTGCGATCGGGATACAAGATAATGCGGTATCGGGGGCTTTGCAAGGCGGAGCCCCTGTGGATAACTTGTGCGTACTTTGTGAGTGAATGGTGGGTATTCGCTGTAGGCCTTGTGCCAAGTGGTTTGCAGTATTTTTCTGCGCCTTGCTGCCCCTGGGCAGAATTTTTCGGGCGCGAACCCTATCACAAAAATCGGTTCAGTCGAGGGGCTGCCGGGCGGCTTGGCAGTGCCGGGGGCGGGACGTAGTATCCGAAGCAGATGTTGCCTTTTGGTTAAAGGGTCATGTTTCCTGCACCGGCCCTTTCGCGGGTGAACCCGCTCCCACAGGTATTGCACAGGCTTCGAAAGCGGCTCGGTCCCTGTGGGAGCGGGTTCACCCGCGAAGGGGCCGGCACAGGCCACAGAACAACAACAAACAAAGGCACAAGCCATGGACCACCCCGCACCTCGCATCCTCATAGTCGAAGACGACCAGCGCCTGGCCGAGCTCACCGCCGAGTACCTGCAGGCCAACGGCTACGAAGTCAGCGTCGAAGGCGATGGCGCTCGCGCCGCGCGGCGCATCGTCGACAGCCAGCCCGACCTGGTCATTCTCGACCTGATGCTGCCCGGCGAGGACGGCCTGAGCATCTGCCGCCGGGTGCGCAGCCAGTACCCAGGCCCGATCCTCATGCTGACCGCCCGCAGCGATGAACTGGACCAGGTCCAGGGCCTGGACCTGGGGGCCGATGACTATGTCTGCAAACCCGTACGCCCACGCCTGCTGCTGGCACGCATTCAGGCCCTGTTGCGCCGCAGCGAAGCACCGGACAGCAAGCGCCAGGACCTGGCCTTCGGCGCGCTGCGCATCGACAATCGCCTGCGCGAGGCGCGCCTGGGCGAACAGCTGATCGAGCTGACCGGCGCCGAATTCGACCTGCTCTGGCTGCTGGCCAGCAACGCCGGGCGGGTGCTGACGCGCGAGCAGATCTTTACCGCGCTGCGTGGCGTCGGCTACGACGGCCAGGACCGCTCCATCGACATACGCATCTCCAGGATCCGCCCAAAGATCGGCGACGACCCGCTCCAGCCAAGGCTGATCAAGACCCTGCGCAGCAAGGGCTACCTGTTCGTCGGCGAAGCCCCATGAACAACTCCATCTTCCTGCGCATCTATGGCGGCATGCTGGCCGTGCTGGTGCTGGTGGCCCTGCTCGGGGTGCTCAGCCTGCACCTGGTCAACGAAGTGCGTGCCGCGCAGCACCGCGAGGGCCTGGCCCAAGGTACGTTCAGCCTGATGGCCGACAACCTGGCGCTGCAGAACGACACCGAGCGCAAGCGCTCGCTGCTGATCTGGGAGCGCCTGCTCGGTGTGCCGCTGGCGCTGCAACCGATGACTGCGCGCACACTCGATGGCGGCCAGCGGGCGCGCCTGTACCGCGGCCTGGTGGTGGTCGAGAAGACCGGCCCGCATGCAGCCCAGGTGTTGCGCAAGGTCGGCCAGGAAGACCTGATGCTGGTAGCGCAGATCAAACAGATCAGCGAGCAACTGGCGCGGGCCACCCTCTATCTGCTGGCCGACGAACTGGTGCGCTATCCGGTGACCGAACAGCAACAGCGCCTGGCACAGATCAAGAAAGAAAAGGGCTTCGGCTTTGGCGCGGCCCTGCAGCGCATCGAGCGGGTGAGCCTGGACGATGACCAGCGGCGCCGGGTCGAGGAGGGCGACACGGTCATGGCCCTGGGCAAGGATGGTGACTCGATCCGCGTGTTCGCCGGGCTGGCTGGTTCGCCGTGGGTGCTGGAAATCGGCCCGCTGCACCAGCTCAACCCCTATCCGCCGCAGTTGCTGATCCTGATCACTTTTCTTGGCCTGTGCCTGATCGGCCTGGTGGTCTACCTGCTGGTACGCCAACTGGAGCGGCGCGTGTCGGGCCTGGAGATTGCCGCCACGCGCATCGCCCAAGGCAGCCTGGATACCCGTGTGCCGGCCGGCGACGCCGACTCGGTGGGGCGCCTGGCCGCGGCATTCAACGGCATGGCCGAGCACCTGCAACGCTCGCTGACCATGCAGCGCGAGCTGGTGCGGGCGGTTTCCCACGAGCTGCGCACGCCGGTGGCACGCCTGCGCTTTGGCCTGGAGATGATCGAAAGTGCCACCACCGAGCAGGCTCGGGCCAAGCACCTGGCGGGCATGGACGGCGATATCCAGGACCTCGACAAGTTGGTCGACGAGATGCTCACTTACGCCCGCCTGGAGCAGGGCGCACCGGCGCTGAAGTTCGAGCGGGTTGACCTGGATGCCTTGCTCGACCGCGTGATCGAAGAGCTCGCGCCGCTGCGTGGCGAGGTACGGGTTGTGCGCGGTGAGTGCCAGGGCGCCGATGGTGAAGGCGCCTGGGTCGAGGCCGAACCGCGCTACCTGCACCGGGCCCTGCAGAACCTGGTGGGCAACGCCATGCGCCATGCCGAGACCGAGGTGCGCCTGAGCTACCAGTTGGGGCAGCAACGCTGCCGCATTGATGTGGAGGATGACGGCCCGGGGATACCCGAGGGTGTCTGGGACCGAATTTTCACACCGTTCACTCGCCTCGACGACAGCCGTACACGCGCCTCGGGCGGGCATGGCCTGGGCCTGTCGATCGTGCGGCGGATCATCTACTGGCACGCCGGCCGAGCAACGGTGGGGCGCAGCGCCGCGCTGGGCGGTGCCTGCTTCAGCCTGAACTGGCCACGGCAGCAGGCACCGTTGTGACGGTCAGGCGCTGACCAGGCTGAGCAGATGGCCGTCCTGCAGGCAGAACTGGCCCTGCAGCTCGGCGCCATGCCGCCACTGCGGCGACAGGTCGGTGAGCAGGCGCAGGCGGGCCAGGCCTTCGGCAGACCAGTCCAGCACTTCGGCGTGCTCGAAGTAGAAGCGCTGGCGGGTCAGCGGGTAGAGCGTCTTGAACAGGCTTTCCTTCAGCGAGAAGGTCAGGGTGACTGCAAGGCCGAGCTGGCGGCGGTCCAGGCGCTCGAGCTCGAGCGGGGTGAGAATCTCACCCATCAGCCGCTCGGCGCGCTGGTCATCCAGCAGTGCTTCCTGATCCAGGCCCAGGCCCTGGCAACTGCCCTCGGCAGCGACTACGGCGGCCGCCCAGCCTTTGCCGTGGGTGATCGAGCCGTGGATGCCGGCGGGCCAGATGGGCGAGCGGTCCTCGTGGGTGCCGGGTACGTAGTCACGGCCGTCCAGGCGCTGCAGTGCGGCGCGGGCGCAAACCCGGCCGGCCAGGTACTCGGCCTGGCGCTTGGCCACCGAGCGCTGCAGGCTGACAGTGGGCACCACGCTGGCGCGCTGGAAGTCCTCGGGCGCCAGGCGCGTCGGGTCGAAGGCGCAACTGACCAGCACCGCGCCAGGTAGTGGGCGGGGCAGGGGCCAGTGGTACTGGAGGGGGGCGCAGCAGGCAGGGAGCGTATTCATGGGGCTATTGTGCCAGCTGTACGGGCACTAAGGGAGCCAGCGTGCAATGCATCCTTGTGGGAGCGGCCTTGCGTCGCGAAAGGGGCGCGCAGCGGCCCC
>NZ_OPYN01000201.1 GCF_900277125.1 Pseudomonas inefficax | reverse complement strand
TGGACGGCGATATCCAGGACCTCGACAAGTTNGTCGACGAGATGCTCACTTACGCCCGCCTGCAGCAGGGCGCACCGGCGCCGAAGTTCGAGCGGGTTGATCTGGATGCCTTGCCCGACCGCGCGATCGAAGAGCCTGCGCCGCTGCGTGCCGAGGTACGGGTGGTGCGCGGTGAGTGCCAGGGCGCCGATGGCGAAGGCGCCTGGGTCGAGGCCGAACCGCGCTACCTGCACCGGGCCCTGCAGAACCTGGTGGGCAACGCCATGCGCCATGCCGAGACCGAGGTGCGCCTGAGCTACCAGTTGGGGCAGCAACGCTGCCGCATCGATGTGGAGGATGACGGCCCGGGGATACCCGAGGGTGTCTGGGACCGTATTTTCACACCGTTCACTCGCCTCGACGACAGCCGTACACGCGCCTCGGGCGGGCATGGCCTGGGCCTGTCGATCGTGCGGCGGATCATCTACTGGCACGCGGGCCGGGCCACGGTGGGGCGCAGCGCCGCGCTGGGCGGTGCCTGCTTCAGCCTGAACTGGCCACGACAGCAGGCACCGTTGTGACGCTCAGGCGCTGACCAGGCTGAGCAGATGGCCGTCCTGCAGGCAGAACTGGCCCTGCAGCTCGGCGCCATGCCGCCACTGCGGCGACAGGTCGGTGAGCAGGCGCAGGCGGGCCAGGCCTTCGGCAGACCAGTCGAGCACTTCGGCGTGTTCGAAGTAGAAGCGCTGGCGGGTCAGCGGGTAGAGCGTCTTGAACAGGCTTTCCTTCAGCGAGAAGGTCAGGGTGACGGCAAGGCCGAGCTGGCGGGGGTCCAGGCGCTCGAGCTCGGGCGGGGTGAGGATTTCACCCATAAGCCGCTCGGCACGCTGGTCATCCAGCAGTGCTTCCTGATCCAGGCCCAGGCCCTGGCAACTGCCCTCGGCAGCGACTACGGCGGCCGCCCAGCCTTTGCCGTGGGTGATCGAGCCGTGAATGCCGGCGGGCCAGATGGGCGAGCGGTCCTCGTGGGTACCGGGTACGTAGTCACGGCCGTCCAGGCGATGCAGCGCGGCGCGGGCGCAAACCCGGCCGGCCAGGTATTCGGCCTGGCGCTTGGCCACCGAGCGTTGCAGGCTGGCCGTGGGCACCACGCTGGCGCGCTGGAAGTCCTCGGGCGCCAGGCGCGTCGGGTCGAAGGCGCAACTGACCAGCACCGCGCCAGGTAGTGGGCGGGGCAGGGGCCAATGGTACTGGAGGGGGGCGCAGCAGGCAGGGAGTGTGTTCATGGGGCTATTGTGCCAGCCGCAGCGGTGGTGTGGGAGGTGGAATAGCTGGGGCTGCTTTGCAGCCCATCGCGACACAAGGCCGCTCCTACACAAAGCGACGCAGTACCTGTAGGAGCGGCCTTGTGTCGCGATGGGCCGCAAAGCGGCCCCGGCAATCCCTACTTGAACACCTTCTTGAAGAACGCCTGCATGTCCGCCCAGGAGCTTTCGTCCGCCGCCTTGTTGTAGCCGATATCCGGCCCGCCATGCTCGCCATGGCTCAAACGGTCTGCATCCGGGTTGGTAAACCCGTGCTTGGCCCCGTCGATACTGACGAACTGATAGTTGACCTTGGCTGCATCCATCTCGGCCTTAAACGCCTCCACCTGTTGCGGTGTAACCATGCTGTCCGCCGCA